>NZ_CABVGP010000001.1:0-1200000 GCF_902497555.1 Amycolatopsis camponoti
CGCGGCGGCGAAGCCGTCGGCCGCCGCGGCGAGCAGCAGCACCGGCGCCAGCCACGGGTTGAGCAAGCCCGCGGTGAGCATCGCCGCCGCGAGCGAGATCGCCGACGACGTCAGGTCGGCCACCCGGCGCAGGCTCGTCTCGATCGACCGGACGCCGAACCGCGCGCCCTGCCTGGCCAGCTCCCGGAAGTCCGCGTCCTCGAACGCGATCAGCCCGACGCGCACGACCGCCGCCGTCACCGCGTCGTCCGCCGCCGCGGTGACGCGAGGCCGCAGCGCCCCCTCGACGGCCGCGACCGCGGCGTCGAGCATCGCGCGCGCCGCGTACGAACCCATGACGACCGCGATCGCCGGCAGCGACTGCAGCACGCGCTCCGGCGTCGGGCCCTGTTCGAGCAGCGCGGTGAAGACGTTCGCGGTGGCGAGCAGCCCGAACGCCGTGACGCAGCCCGAGACGACGTGCACGAGGCCGGCCAGCAGCGTCAGCCTCGGCGACGTCCGCCAGGCCAGCCGCAGCACGACGGCGATCGCGGCCGGCAACGCGCGCACGGCCTGGCCGAACCCGGCGTCGGCCACGCGTTCGTCGACGCGCGCCCATTCGGGCATCTTGACGTTCTCGACCCCGATCAGCGGAGGCGAGTCCTGAGGCGGTTCGGCGGTTCTGCGCACCCTTACATCTCTACTCCGGGGGTCCGACAATTCCGGACGCCCGAGCGGTGCCCTACCCGGTTTTCCGGGTGTACCGCGCGCGCAGGAACGGGCTGAATTCGCGGTCTTCGCCCATCTTGACGTCGATTTCGTGCGTCAGGGTGCCGCCGTCGGGGGTCAGCCGGTGCCGGGCCACCCCGCGGGCCGTCTTCTTGTCGAGCACGAGCGTGGTGCCGGCCCAGTCACCGCGGGCGGGTGACTCGGGCGGGAAGCCGTAGCTGTCGAAGCCGTACCAGAGCGTTTCGCCGGACTGCGGGTCGACGGTGAACACGTTGTGCCCCAAGAACTCCGAGCCGTCTTCGCGGTGCTGGCGATAGTGCTGGACCAGCGCGAAGCCGTTGAGGGCCAAGCGGTATTCGCACTCGGCGCGCGCGGTCGAAGCCGGTGCCCACGGCGAGGCGGCGAGGTCTTCGGTGCCGGTCCAGTCGCCCGCGAAGGCCTTCAGGGCGTCGTGCGCGGGCCCGAGGGTGGGCATGTCCATGGTCGTCTCCATTTCGACAGGTACCTGTCGATGTGCGAGACTAGCACGCATGCGGTCGCATCGAGCCGAGATTTTCACCCGGGTGGTCGACGCGGTCTTCGCGTGCAACGGCGGTTTCCTCGCGGCGGGTGACGCGCTGACGGAGCCGGTCGGGCTGACGGCGGCCCAGTGGCAGGTCCTCGGTTTCCTCGAGGACGGCCCGGCGACCGCGGCGGAGGTCGCGCGCCGCCGCGGGCTGCGCCGGCAGAGCGTGCAGGAGACGGTGAACCGATTGCTGCGCAACGGAATGCTCGACCGCTTGCCGAATCCGGCCGACGCGCGGGCGCCGTTGTTGTCGGTGACGCGGCGGGCGAAGGAAGCGCTGCGCGAGCTGGGGTCGGCGCAGGTCGGCTGGGCGGAGGACGTGGCGGGATCCGTGTCCCAGGAGGACCTCGAGACGACGCTGCGGACGTTGCGGCGGCTACGGGAGGTCGTGGCCCAGCCGCGGCTGCTCTGACGGCTGGTTCGCCGCGCCGGGGCCGGGGAGCACGTCGATGTCGCGTGCGTGCATCGACTCGCCGCAGTGGGTGCAGCGGAGGTCGACGGTGGTGATCTCGCCGCACGCGTGGTGGCGGTAGAGCACCGGCGGGCCGGCCTCGCCCGCGAGCCACTTGTCGCCCCAGCGGGTCATGGCCATGAGCATGTCGACGAGCTCGGTGCCCATTTCGGTCAGGACGTACTCGTAGCGCGGCCGCCGGTCGTACGGCCGCCGCTCGACGATCCCCTGGTCGGCGAGGTGGTTCAGGCGTTCGGTGAGCACTTTGCGCGAGATGCCGAGGTCGGCCTGGATCTGCTCGAACCGGCTGATGCCGACCCAGACGTCCCGCAGGATCAGGGGTGACCAGGGTTCGCCGATGACGTCGAGCGTGCGCGCGATCGAGCACGCGGCCAGCTCGCTGAAGTTCGTGCGCTGCATGAAGCCACTTTAGCAGTCAGGGTTCCCTCAGGGAACTCTGACTGCTACGGTTTTGAAGTCTCCTCAAGGAACTCCGAAAGGATCGCGGCGATGAGCAAGGTCTTGAGCGCCCACGCGGTGTCGGTCGACGGGTACATCACCGGCCGCGACGCCGGCCCCGGGCACGGCCTGGGCGACGGCGGCACGCTTTTCGACTGGTACACCGACGGCGACACGCGGAGCCGGGTGTTCGACTTCTTCAAGCTCAGCGCGCCGAGTGCCCGCGTCTTCGACAGCCTCGCCGGCCGCATCGGCGCGGTCGTCGCGGGCCGCAACACCTACGAGGACTCGGACCGCTTCGGCGGCGGCAGCCCGCACCCGGGCGCCCCGCTCTTCCTCGTCAGCCACCGGCCGGCGCCCGAGCTGACCGAGCGGCAGACTCTGTTCGGTGACGTCAAGGAAGCCATCGAGGCCGCTCGCGAGGCAGCCGGCGGGAAGGACGTCGGCCTCATGGGTGGCGGCGTCCTGACCTCGGCGCTCGCCGCGGGGCTCGTCGACGAGGTCGTCCTCCACCAGGTGCCCGTGCTGCTCGGCGGCGGCCGGTCGTTCTTCCAGGAGCTTCCCTCGCACGTCCGGCTCCGGCTGATCGAAGCCGTCGCCGCGCCCGGTGTCACCCACCTCCACTACGCGATCGCCTGAAGGAGACCGTCATGATCAACGCCGACGTCCGCCGCATCCTCGAAACCGCCGTCGTGGGTCACCTCGCCACGCTGCTGCCCGACGGCGCCCCGCACTCGATCCCGATCTGGGTGGACCCGGAGGGGGACCACATCGCGATCATGACCGGCCCGGACTCCCGCAAGGCCCGCAACCTGCGGCGCGACCCGCGAGTGGCGCTCTCCCTGACACCGGTGGACAACCCGTTCGAGCCGGTGATCATCCGCGGACGAGTCGAGAAGTGGATCGACGGGGACGCGGGCTGGGCGATCATCGACCGGATCGCGACCAAGTACATCGGGCAGCCGTACCCGCGCGAGCAGGCGCGGGAGGTGGCGCTGATCGCGGTGGAGCGCCAGAGCGTGGGCATGGGCTGAAGAGCGGCCGGGGGCAGGCTGCGCTCGGCGGCGGACGCACTCGCGCGCTACGGCGCGGGGAAGTCCCAGCCGGTCGTGGCCGCGTCAGTCCGGCTTGATGCCCAGCAGCGTCAGGAACGTGCGGAACCCGGCCGGCATGTCGACCTCCGCCGGGTCGAGCAGCCACTGCAGCTGCAAGCCGTCCAGGACCGCGATCGCGATCGGCGCCAGCTGTTCCGGCGTCGCTCCCGGCGGGAGCTCGTCGCGGTGGCGTTCGAGCATCTGGGTCATGCCCGCCCGCACGCGCTCGTAGCGGTCGTGGAAGTACTCGCGCGCCGGGTGGTCCTCCGTGACGCTGTCCGCCGCCAGCACCGTGTACGTCTGGACGATCCCCGGCCGGGTCGCGTTGTAGTCGACCAGCTCGGCCAGCTGGTTGACCGTCATCGACGACTCGTCGCCCTGCGGGGCGTGGCCGAAGTGCAGCAGATCCCACTCGTCGCGGGTCTCCAGCACCGCCGCCAGCAGATCCTCCTTCGTGGGGAAGTAATGCATCAGCCCCTGCTGGGTCAGCCCCACGCGGTCGGCCACCGCCGCCAGCGAAGTGCCGCGATAGCCGCGTTCGGCGATCACTTCGAACGCCGCTCGGACGATGCTCGCTCGGCGGTCGGCGCCCCTGGCCCGGGTCATGATCCCGAGCCTACGGGACAAGCTGTCACGGAACCATAACGTTCACTACCCGACGCCAGGTAGAGTACGCGCCCATGAGCTTCGACGTCGACGCGCTGCTGGCCGAGCTCGACCTGGACGCCAAGGCGAGGCTGCTCGCCGGCCAGGACGTCTGGAGCCTGCCCGGGCTCCCGCGGATCGGGCTCCGGTCCGTGGTGCTCTCGGACGGCCCGGTCGGCGTCCGCGGCGTCCGGTGGAGCCCGGACGACCCCTCGGTGACGCTCCCCAGCCCGACGGCCCTCGCCGCGAGCTGGGACCCGCGCCTGGCGGTGCGGGCCGGCCGCCTGCTCGCGCAGGAGGCCCGCCGCAAGGGCGTGCACGTCCTCCTCGCCCCGACGGTCAACCTCCAGCGCTCGCCCCTGGGCGGCCGTCACTTCGAGTGCTACTCGGAAGATCCCCTCCTCACCGGGATGATCGGCGCCGGCTACGTCACCGGCGTTCAGGACGGCGGGGTCGCCGTCACGGTCAAGCACTTCGTGGCCAACGACTTCGAGACCGAACGCTTCACCGCCGATGTCCACCTCAGCGAGCGCGCGTTGCGCGAGCTCTACCTCGCGCCGTTCGAACTCATCGTCCGGCGGGCCAAGCCGTGGGGGATCATGGCCGCCTACAACAGTGTCAACGGCACCACGATGACCCAGCACGACGAACTGCTCAACGGCGTGCTGCGCGACGAATGGGGCTTCGACGGCTTCATCGTCTCCGACTGGCTGGCCGCGCGCGACACCGTCGCCTCCGCCAACGGCGGCCTCGACGTCGCGATGCCCGGCCCCCGCACGGTTTTCGGGGAACAGCTCGCGGAAGCCGTGCGCGGCGGCGAGGTCGACGAAGACGTCGTCGACGAGATGGTGCGGCGCGTGCTCTTGCTGGCCCACCGGACCGGCGCGCTCGGCGGCGGCCCCACCCCATGGCAATCCACTGTGGACGGTGAGGCGATCGCGCGCGAGATCGCGCACCGGTCGTTCGTGCTGCTCAGCAACGAAACCGGCGTGCTCCCCCTGCGTGCCCCGCAGAGCATCGCCCTGATCGGCGCGCTGGCCGCGGACCCCAAGATCCTCGGCGGCGGCAGCGCCACCGTGTTCCCCGAACACATCGTCTCCCCTCTGGACGGCCTCCGGAAGGCCGTTCCCCCGAGCACCGACCTGGCGTTCGCCATCGGTGCCGATCCGCGAACGACGCTACCGCCGGCCACCGACAATTTCCGGCTCCGCGCGACGGCCAAGGCGGCAGACGGCACCCGATTGGCTGAATTTCCGCTCAGGGAAGCCAAAATAAACTGGATCGGCGAGCTGCCGAGAGGGCTCGACCTGGCCACGCTCGCGTCGGTCGAGATCGAAGGCACCTACCTGCCGGAGCGGAGCGGCACGCACACCTTCGCCGTCACCGGCCCCGGCGACCTCCGCCTCACCGTCGCGGGTCAGACCCTCTTCGACGGCGTCAACCTGCCCGAAGGCGGCGACGTCTTCACGTCGATCATGCAGGTGATCGAGCAGCGCCGGGAGGTCGAGCTGACGGCGGGCGAGCTCGTCGACGTCAGCCTGACGTACTGGATCCCGTCGGAGATGGCGGAGTTCGCCCGCGGCACCTTCGCCTGGGTCACCTTCGCGCTCGGCCACCGCGGCCCGGTCCTCGACCCGGACGCCGCCCTCGACGAAGCCGTTGCCCTGGCGGGGAAGTCGGACGTCGCGGTCGTCGTGGTCGGCACCACCGCCGAGGTCGAGAGCGAGGGCTTCGACCGGACTTCCCTGGCGCTGCCGGGAAGACAGGACGAACTCGTGCGGCGGGTCGCGGCGGCCAACCCGAACACGGTGGTCGTCGTCAACGCCGGCTCCCCGGTGGAGCTGCCGTGGCGAGACGACGTCGCCGCGGTGCTGCTCACCTGGTTCCCCGGCCAGGCGGGCGGCGACGCGCTCGCCGACGTCCTCTTCGGTCGCGAGGAGCCCGGCGGCCGCTTGCCGACGACGTGGCCCGCGAAGCTCGAAGACGCCCCGGTCACCGACGTGACGCCGGAAGAAGGCGTTCTCGAGTACGGCGAAGGCGTGTACATCGGGTACAGCGCCTACGCGAAGACAGAGACGCAACCCGCGTACTGGTTCGGCCACGGCCTGGGCTACACGACCTGGGTCTACGAAGAACTCGACGTCTACCCGGACGACGAAGGCGGCGCACGCGTCCGGGTCCGCGTCCGCAACTCGGGGACGCGCAAGGGCCGTGAAGTCGTGCAGCTCTACCTGGCCCCGACCGAGCGCGGTGACCGGCCGCCCCGCTGGCTCGTGGGGTTCGCGAGCGTCGAAGCGGGCCCCGGTGAATCGGTCGAGTCCGACATCGTCGTGCCGCCGAGGTCCGCTGAAGTCTGGCGAGACGGCTGGCGGCACATCGCCGGCGAGTACGTCCTGGAGGCTTCGCACTCCTACGCGCAGCCGCGGCTGAGCACGCGGGTCGTCCTCCAGAAAATACGTTGACGCCCACCGCAGGAGCCCCTAGCTTCAGCGGCGCACCCCGGAACGAGCGGAAGGGAGGTGGGTCCGATGATCACGCAACCGATCACGCGCTCCCACCTCGCCTCGAGGGTGCCGGGTTTCTGACCGGGAGCGCGTACTCCCGGAAGGACTTCCATGACCGATCTGGTCGTGCGCCCGCTCGAAGCGGGCGAAGAATCACTGTTCACCTCCCTGCCCGACCGCGGCCTCGTCGGCCGCAAGCTGCTCGGCAACGACTTCGCCGAGATGGCGGCCAAGGGCGAATACCGGCCCGAATGGGTCTGGGTCGCGCTGCGCGATGACGTCGTCGTGGCGCGGGCCGCGTGGTGGGGCACCCCCAAGGACGCGGAACCGATCGCGCTCGACTGGTTCGACTTCACCGACTTCGACGCGGGCGTCGAGCTGCTGAAACGGGTCCCGCTGCGCGCGGAGTACTCCCTGACCACGCCGCCCGGCTGGCAGGACGACCCGGACGTCGCGCACGAGGTCACCATCCGCGTGGAGGCGGCCGAGAAGGCGGGCTACCGCAAGCTCGTCGAGCGCTACCGGTTCTGCTGGACGCCGGAGAACGGCCTGCCGGCGCGAACCGGCCGGCTCGTCTTCCGGCCCGAGCCGGACGACGACGTGATCCTCGACGTCTTCAGGCGGGTGCACGCCGGCAGCCTCGACGCGCACGTGCGGAAGACGGTCGAGGAGCACGGGCTCGACGCGGCCGCCCGCGAGGACCTCGACATCATGCTGTGGATGCCGGCGCCGCGGGACTGGTGGCGGCTGGCGTACACACCCGAGGGCGAGCTGGCCGGGTTCGTCCTGCCGAGCCGCAACGCCTACGACCCGGTGGTCGGCTACGTCGCCGTCGTGCCGGAGCAGCGCGGCCACGGCTACGCGTACGACCTGGTGGTCGAGGCTACGCACGACCTCATCGGGTACGGCGCGGAGCAGATCGTCGCGGGCACCGACGTCGGCAACGTCCCGATGGCCAAGGCCTTCGCCAAGGCGGGCTACCCGGTGACCCAGCACCGCATCGACCTCGTGTGATCCCCGGCGGCGGCCGCGTCTTGCCCGGCGCGGCCGCCGCGCGGTAACGTCGCTAGAGCGATCTATCAAATCGGCACAGGGGGCCCGAGATGGACGTTCTGCAGGAGAAGGGTCTGACGCCGCTTCGCGTGATCCTCGGCTTTTCGCTGGTCAGTACGACAATCCACTACGCGCACAACGCCATTCGCGTCGCGGACTACCCGCAGCTGCCGGGCGTCTCGGCGACGGTGGCGGGCATCGTCGTCGCCTTCGGCTGGGTGCTGTTCACGACGTTCGGCTGGCTCGGCTACCGCGCGTACGTCCGGAAGAAGTACCCGCGGGCGCTGGCCTTCCTGTTGGTCTATTCGCTGGCCGGGATGATCACCCTCGGCCACTTCCTGACCGGCGTACCGCAGATCCCGGGGTTCTTCTTCGCGACGATCTTCACGGATGCCGCAGCGGGGCTCGCACTCTGGGTGTTCCTCACCTGGGCCTGGGCGACACTCGACCGGGTGACCTCGCGAGATCAAGTTTCTACACAACATTGACGTTCGTCGGAACTGTGTAGACACTCGGACGGGTGACCACCACCACACCGGTGACCTTCGAACGCCGTCCGGACGAGTACCGCCACTGGCGCCTCCAGCTCGACGGGGAGGTGGCGTGGCTGGAAATGGACGTCGACGAGCAGGGCGGGCTCGTCCCGGGCTACGAGCTCAAGCTCAACTCCTACGACCTCGGGGTCGACATCGAGCTGTACGACGCGACCCAGCGGCTGCGGTTCGAGCACCCCGAGGTCCGCGTGGTGGTGGTGACCAGTGCGAAGGACAAGGTCTTCTGCGCGGGCGCGAACATCCGGATGCTCGCCGCGTCCGAGCACCACTGGAAGGTGAACTTCTGCAAGTTCACCAACGAGACCCGCAACGGCATGGAGGACGCGACCGCGCACTCCGGCCAGACGTACGTGGCCGCGGTGAACGGCACCTGCGCCGGCGGCGGCTACGAGATCGCGCTGGCCTGCGAAAAGATCCTGCTGATCGACGACAACTCGTCGACCGTCGCGCTGCCGGAGGTGCCGCTGCTCGGTGTGCTGCCCGGCACCGGCGGCCTGACCCGGGTCGTCGACAAGCGGCGCGTGCGCAAGGACCTCGCCGACGTCTTCGCGACGCGCTCCGACGGCGTCAAGGGCAAGACCGCGGTCGACTGGCGGCTGGTCGACGAACTGGTGCCGCGCCAGGGGTTCCGCGAGGCCGTGGCGGCGCGGGCTCGGGAGATCGCGCGGGAGTCCGACCGGACCGGTGAGGGCGGGATCGAGCTGACGCCGCTCGAACATCGCTATGTCGACACGGAAGTGGCCAAGGACCAGGTCACCATCACCGTCAAGGGACCCGAAAACGACCCCGGTGACCTGCACGAAGAAGGCGCGAACGGCTGGTTCCTCGCGATGACCCGCGAGCTGGACGACGCCATCCTGCGGCTGCGCACCAACGAGGTCGAAGCCGGCACGTGGATCCTGAAGACCCAGGGCGACCCGGAGAAGGTGCTCGCGCACGAACGGGCCGTGTTCGGCGCGAAGGACTGGCTGGGCAACGAGATCACGCAGTACTTCAAGCGCACGCTCAAGCGCCTCGACGTCACCAGCCGCACGCTGATCGCGCTGATCGAGCCCGGCAGCTGCTTCGCCGGGTCGCTGCTCGAACTCGCGCTCGCCGCCGACCGCCAGTACCTCCTCGACGGCCCGCCGATCGACGACGAAGACAGCGACGCACGCGCGACCATCAGGCTCAGTGAGGCCAACTTCGGCCCGTTCCCGATGGGCAACGGCCTGACCCGCCTGCAGACGCGCTTCTACGGCGACGACGACCACCTCGCCTGGCTCGCGCGCGAAAAGGACCACGAGCTGAGCGCGGCCGAGGCCGTCGAACTCGGCCTGGTCACCGACGCCCCGGACGACCTCGACTGGGAGGACGAGATCCGGATCGCGCTGGAGGGCCGGGCGTCGCTGTCCCCGGACGCGCTCACCGGCATGGAGGCCAACCACCGGTTCGTCGGTCCCGAGACCGTCGAGACCAAGATCTTCGGCCGGTTGGCGGCTTGGCAGAACTGGATTTTCACCCGGCCGAACGCATCCGGGCCCGAAGGCGCGCTGCGCCGATACGGTACGGGACAGAAGGCCGTCTTCGACAGGAAGCGGGTCTGAGCGCAGATGCCCGAGAAGATCGACTACGACGCCAAGATCCCCAACAACGTCAACCTCTCCGAAGACCGGCGGCTGCAGCGCGCGCTGGAGGGCTGGCAGCCGAAGTTCATGCACTGGTGGGGCGAGATGGGCCCGACGCTGGAGACCCAGGGCGTCTACCTGCGCACCGCCGTCAGCGTCGGCCGGGAGGGGTGGGCGCACTTCGACCACGTCAACGTGCCGGACTACCGGTGGGGCATCTTCCTCGCCGAGCGCGACCCCGACCGGCGGATCGCCTTCGGCGAGCACAAGGGCGAAGAGGTCTGGCAGCAGGTGCCCGGCGAATACCGCGCCGACCTGCAGCGGCTGATCGTCATCCAGGGCGACACCGAGCCGGCGTCGGTCGAGCAGCAGAAGCTCCTCGGGCTCACCGCGCCGAGCCTCTACGACCTGCGGAACCTGTTCCAGGTCAACGTCGAAGAGGGCAGGCACCTGTGGGCGATGGTGTACCTGCTGCACGCCTATTTCGGCCGCGAAGGCCGTGACGAGGCCGAAGGGCTGCTGCTGCGCAACTCCGGCAGCCCCGACGCGCCCCGCATCCTCGGCGCGTTCAACGAGGAGACCGCCGACTGGCTGGCCTTCTACATGTTCACCTACTTCACCGACCGCGACGGGAAGTACCAGCTCGGCACGCTCAAGGAGTCCTCCTTCGACCCGCTCTCGCGCACCTGCGAGTTCATGCTGAAGGAGGAGGCGCACCACATGATGGTCGGCACCACCGGCGTCGACCGCGTGGTGACCCGCAGCGCCGAGCTGATCCGCGAGCACGACACGCTCGACATCGCCGCGCACGGCGGCATCCCGCTGGACATCATCCAGAAGTACATCAACTTCCACTACACCGTCTCGCTCGACCTGTTCGGCAGCGAGACGTCGACGAACGCGGCCAACTACTACACTGCCGGGCTCAAGGGCCGCTGGCAGGAGGGCCGCCGCAAGGACGACCACAAGCTCACCGGCGACGCCCGCACGCTGGAGAAACCGGGCGGCGACGGCACCTGGACGTCGGAGGAGATGCAGGCGATCCTGCTGCTGAACCTCGACCTGCGCAGCGAGTACGTGGCCGACTGCCAGACCGGCGTGAAGCGCTGGAACAAGATCCTCTCCGACGCCGGGATCGACTTCACGTTCCGCTTGCCGCACCCTGGCTTCAACCGGGAAGTCGGCATAAACTCCGGCCACCACGTCACTCCCGACGGCACCATCGTCGACGAGCCGACCTGGCAGGCGGGCAAGAGCAAGTGGCTGCCCACCACCGAGGACCTCACGTTCGTCCGCTCGCTGATGCACCCGGTGTACGAGCGGGGGAAGATCGCGAGCTGGGTGGCGCCGCCGCGGCAGGGCATCAACGGGAAGCCCTTCGACTACGAGTACGTCTACCTCACGTAGGAGGCCTGGTGGCGACAGGGTTCAATGCCGCGGAGTACCTGCTTTCGGCCGGGCGACCGGACGCGACCGCGGTCGTGTCGCCCCGCCGCACGCTCACCTACGCCGAGCTGGCGGCCGAGTCGCGGCGGGTCGCGGGCGGGCTCGTCGAGCTCGGTGTGCGGCCCGAAGAGCGCGTCATGTTCTGCATGGTGGACGACGTCGAGCTGCTCACCGGGATCCTCGGCGCGATGCTGGCCGGCGCGGTCGCCGTGCCGGTGTCGACCATGGTCACCGGGCTCGAGCTGGGCAAGATGCTGGCCGACTCGCGGGCGCGCCTGCTGTGCGTGTCCGGCGAGTTCGCCGAGCAGGCGGTGACCGCGCTCGGGTTCGCGCCGGAGGTCACCGACGTCGTGCTCGACCGGTCGGACGCGGCGGCGTTCGGCGTCCGGACGCACGAGTGGTCGTCGCTGACCGGCGCGTTCCGAAGTGGACAGACGTGGGAGGACTCGCCCGCGTTGTGGCTCTACACGTCCGGGACGACGGGACAGCCGAAGGGCGCGATGCACCGGCACGCGAGCATCCGCGCGGTGTGCGAGACGTACGCGCGCGGCGTGCTGGCGACGACGTCGGTGGACCGGTTCCTGTCCGTCCCGAAGCTCTTCTTCGCCTACGGGCTGGGGAACTCGTGCTTCTTCCCGCTGGGGGCGGGCGGGACGACGCTGCTCGAGCCCGCGCGTCCGACGCCGGCGTTGTTCGCCAGACGGGCTCGTGAAGAGAAGCCTTCGCTGTTCTTCGCCGTCCCGACGTTCTACGCGGCTCTGCTCGCGAGCGACGTCCCGGACGACTCGTTTTCCTCGGTGCGGCACGCGGTTTCGGCCGGTGAGCCGCTGCCCGCGTCGTTGTTCGAACGGTTCCGGGCCCGCTTCGGGCTGGAGATCCTCGACGGCATCGGGTCCACCGAGGCGTTGCACATCTTCCTGTCGAACCAGCCCGGCGCGGTGCGGCCGGGCACCACCGGCGTCGCGGTGCCGGGCTACTCCGTGCAGATCCGCGACGAGGCGGGCGCGGTGATCGACGCCGCCGGCAAGCCCGGCGAGCTGTTCGTGGCCGGGCCGTCGACGGCGACCGGCTACTGGGCCCGGTACGACGCGACGAAGCTCGTCTTCCAGGGCGAGTGGCTGCGGACCGGCGACAGCTACGTCCGCAACGAGGACGGCACGTACTCCTGCCTGGGCCGGTTCGGGGACATGCTGAAGGCGGGCGGGATCTGGGTGTCACCGTCCGAAGTGGAGGAACGGCTGCGGCAGCACCCGGCGGTGGCGGAGGTGGCGGTGGTCGCCGCGCCGGACGCCGACGGGCTCGACAAGCCGGTCGCGTGCGTGGTGGCCGCGCCCGGGTTCGCCGTGGACCCGGCCGAGCTGATCGAGTTCTGCCGCGAAGGTCTCGCGGCGTTCAAGCGCCCGCGAGGAGTGGTCGAACTGGCGGAACTGCCGAAGACGGCGACGGGCAAGATCCGCCGGAACGTGATCCGCGAGCAGGTCCGGGACGTCCTGCGGGTGGTGCCCAGCCAGTGATCGACGGTTACTTCGTGGTCGACGCGCACGTCCACACGCCGCGCCTGCCGACGCTCAAGCCCGCCTGGACGCAGTGGGCGCACGACTTCGCGGGTTCGTACCCGTGGCGTTCGGTGTACTCCTCTTCGGGGGAGGTGATCCCGTCGGCGATGGACGAGCTGATGGAGTCCGAGGGCGTCGACCGGGTGCTGCTGTTCTGCGAATACAGCCCGCGGGCGACCGGGATCCAGCCGATCGAAGACAACTTGCCTTTGGTGGAGCACAACCCTTCTCGCTTCCGGCTGGTGGCGAACGTCAACCCGTACCTGCACCACCCGCCGGCGTCGGAGGTCGCCCGGCAGCTGGACCTGGGCGCGGTGGCGCTGAAGATCCACCCGGTGCACGGCGCGTTTTCCCCGGCGGACAAGGAGCTGTACCCGGTCTACCAGCTGTGTGCCGAGCGCGGGGTGCCGGTGATCCTCCACTCGGGAACGTCGAGCTTCCCGGGGTCTCGCACGAGTTTCGGGAACCCCGAGCTGATGTCCGATGTGGTCGAGGACTTCCCGTCGCTGCAGTTCGTCTTCGCCCACGGCGGCCGCGGGTGGTGGTACGACGTGGCGGCTTTCCTGGCCTTGGCCCGGGACAACGTCTGGCTGGACCTGGCCGGGTTGCCGCCGAAGAAGCTGCCGGAGTACTACCAGCGGTTCGACCTCGCCCGGCTGGCGGGGAAGTTCGTGTTCGGGACGGATTGGCCGGGAGTGCCGTCGGTGGCGAAGAACGTGCGGGCGTTGACCGGGCTGGGCTGGCCCGAGGACGTCTTGAACGGCGTTCTCGGCGGCAATGCGATCAAATTGATGCCGTCATTGGGGTAATTGTTCAGCCGAACGGATGAAAGCGGCACCCCGGGTAACGAGCGCGGAAGCATGCGCGACTGGGGTGGCATGATTGCCGAGATAATCACGGCTGCCGTGCCGACCCTCGTCACGCGTCTCGCGGACGAATTCTTCGCGAAGCGCCGTGACAGCGTGGACGTCGGCGAACTCCAGGAGCAGGTCGCGCGGCTCGTGGCGGAAAAAACCAGCCTGGGCTGCGAACTGGCGGAGATCAGACAGGCGGTGCTGGTGCTGGCCCGGTACCTCGCGGTGACCCGGCAGGACGTGTTCGTGCTGGAAACCGACCACCTGGCCCTGACCGAGCGGTTCCGGATCGACCGCGAGAAGACGGTGGTGCCCGTCATCGACGATTTCCGTACGCGAGTCGAGCGATCCGTCGAACGGAGGCAGAACAACGCCATCGAGTCGTTCCGGCGGCGTGCCGAGGGCCTGCCCGGGCGGGGGGAAATCGCGCCGGCGGTGATCGAAGGCCGAGCGGTCGACGATTTCCTGAGTGATTTTTCCGAAGAAGTCCTCCGCCTGCGGACCGGACGGGATGAGGGGCGCTCATGAACGACGTTTTCCTGCTGCCCCGGTTCTTCGAGCAGGTCCGGCTGCACCTGTGGGCGAACTACCTGCACCTCCCGGCCCACGCGCCCATCATGGGGTTCTTCGGCAGGCCGGGCGACGGCAAGTCGGCCCAGCTGGCCGCCGCGCTGGAGCGGTGCCACGTCGAAGTGCTGCGGATCAACGCTTCGGACCTCGAGAGCGGGCTGGCCGGCGAGCCGGGGAAGCTCGTCGCGCGGACCTACTCCGCGGGGTCGGAAGCGATCCGCCAAGGCGTGCCGACCGCCGTGCTCGTGGACGACATCGACACCACCGTCGGCGAATGGGAGCAGAACACCGGAACCGTCAACCACCAGCAGATCCTCGCGGAGCTGATGCACATCGCGGACCGCCCGGTCGACCCTGGCCGCAAGCGGCCCTGCCGCGTGCCCGTCTTCGTCACGGGCAACAACCTCCTCCGCATCTACCCGCCGTTGCGGCGGCACGGCCGGATGGCCCCCGTCGAATGGTCGCCGACCCGCCAGGAAGTGGCCGAAGTCGTCCATTGGATGCTGGGTGCCCTCGCCGACGGCGATGCGATCGGCAAGCTGCTCGCCGAGTTCGACTCCGAACCTCTCGCCTACTTCGCCGAGGTGCGCACGATGCTGCTCCGGTCGCACCTGCTCGGCTACCTGGAGCAGGCGCCCGCCGACATGCGGACCGTGGTGCGGGAGCGGGCGGCACGCGGCAGCGCGATGCTGTCCAGCCAGCCGCGGTTCGACGAAATCGCCGTCCTGGACGCGGCGCGGACGGTGCACAGGCTGAGGTCGGCCGTACTCCGCGACTACCTCTACGAGCCGGCGAAGGGAGCGAAGTGACCACTCCGAGGACTTACACCCACACCTGGGTCCAGGCTCGACTCGAGTCCATTCAGGATCAGTTCCGGTTCTTGCTCATGTACGCGGACGTCGGCGAGTCCCATGTGGACAAGGTGGCCGACGGCGTCGCCGAGGAGGCCATCGAATCCGTCGGCGTCTACGCCTGTGATGCCACCGGCCTGCGTGTGATCGAGGTGGAGCTGAAGGTCGACTGGTCCGACCACGCGCGCCTGACGCTGGAGACGCCCTTCATCGTCAGTGGCCTGCCCGGGTGGAAGGACCACGAAACGCCCGAGATGCGCGTGGCCGGCCGCCGGTTCGCGGAGACCGTCAAGGAGCAGAAGCTGACCACCGGCTGGTGGATCAGGCTGAGCCGGCGGATCCGGCAGGACGACCGGCGCAACGAGCACTGGAGATCGCGGCTGAACATGAGCGGGAAGAACGCCCCGGACTGGAAGGGCGGTGGCTTCGACGAACGAACGGAGAACCTGTTCGACCTCGAGGAAGGCGACATCTTCATCCGCCGGAACCGCGAGTGATCCCGGTCAGGCCAGAACCTCGTGCAGGCAGAGTACGTTGCCTTCGGAGTCGGAGAACCACGCCGCCCGCTCGTTGCCCAGCTGCGCGATGTGGTCGACGGTCTTCAGGTCTTCCAGCTCGAAGTCCTGGAACCGAATCCCGCGGTTCTCCAGCGCTTTGACCTCGGCCGGGAGATCCGAGACTTCGAAGCTCAACGCCGTGCTCTCGCTCTGCGCGCCCGCCGGCATGGTGCGGAGCCCGATGGCTCCCGCGCCCGCCGCGAAGTACAGCGTTCCGTCTTCGCCCTTCCCCGTCTGCTTCAGGCCCAGGGAGTCCGCGTAGAAGTGGCCGGCGCGTTCGCTGTCGGTCACCGGGAGCATCGTCGTGATGGTCGATTCGGTCAGCATGGACCCATCGTGCGCGCTGACGAAACCGCTGACCAGCGAAGCTTTTTCAACCTCAGGCGTTGAACGCGCGCAGTGTCCGCATGGCTTCCGCGAGTGCCGGCGCGTCGTCACCCAGCGGGGTCAGCACGATGCGGCGCAGGATCTCCGCCGCCGCGGTCTGGGCCTTGTTCGCCATGTCCAGCCCGTGGTCGGTCAGTGCCGCGAACGTGACGCGGCGGTCGTCCGGGCTCGGGACGCGGCAGATCAGGTCTGCCGCCACCAGGCGGTCGGCCACCTTCGTGAAGCCGCCGCTGGACAGCGCCGCCTCCGTGGCCAGCTTGGTCATCGGCATCCGGTGGTCGGGCGAGCGGACCAGCCGCAGCAGGATGTCGAACGACGCGGGCGCGAGCCCGAGCCGGTCGGCGATCTCGCCCATCAGCTTCTCCTGCGTGGCCAGGTAGCCCTCGATGACCAGGCCCCACCACGTGACGATCTCGTCGTCGTCGGTCTTCGGATCCACCGGCTCAGCCTACCGGAAAGTCTGTACGGAATATATCTTGCTCGCGAGAGGTTCTGCGGTTACCTTGAATCCAGGAGGCAACCATGGCGATCAAGACGTCCGGCCTGCACCACGTCACCGCGATCGGGGGCGACCCGCAGCGCAACGCCGACTTCTACCTGCGGACCCTGGGCCTGCGGCTGGTGAAGACCACCGTGAACTTCGACGACCCGGGCACCTACCACCTCTACTACGGCGACAGCGCGGGCAAGCCGGGCTCGCTGATGACCTTCTTCCCGTGGCCCGACGCGCCGAGTGGCCGCCACGGCACCGGGCAGGCGACGACCACGTCGTTCTCGATCCCCGAATCCTCCCTCGGCTGGTGGAAGCAGCACCTCGCCGCGAACAGCGTCGAGACCGGCGCAGTCCGCAACGCCGACGACGACGAGACGCTCACCTTCCGTGATCCCGACGGCCTGAAGCTGGCTCTCGTCGCGCACCCGCAGGGCGACCCGCGCGACCCGTGGGACACCGAGCTGGTCCCGGCCGAGCACGCGATCCGCGGCCTGCACTCGGTGACGCTCTCCGTGACCAAGGAAGACGCCACCGCGGGCATGCTCACCGACGGTCTCGGCCTCAGCTTCGCCCACCAGGACAGCAATCGTTTGCGCTTCGCCGCCGGCGAAGGCGGGCCGGGCGCGCTGGTCGACGTCCTCGTGACGCCGGACGCGCCGCGCGGGCTGGTCGCCGCGGGCACCGTGCACCACGTCGCCTGGCGCGCGCCGGACGAGGACACCCAGAAGGCCTGGCGCGAAGAGCTCGTCGACCAGGGCGTGCACGTCACTTCGATCCTGGACCGCCAGTACTTCCGCTCGATCTACTTCCGCGAGCCGGGCGGCACGCTGCTGGAGGTGGCGACCGACGAACCGGGCTTCGCGATCGACGAACCGCTGCTGGAGCTGGGCCGCGCGCTCAAGCTGCCGCCGTGGCTGGAGCCGCGCCGCGAAGAGATCCAGCACATGCTGCCCAAGCTCAACCTCCCCGCCGAGAACAATCCGGAGCTGTCATGACGCTGGAGCACAAGTACGTCGAAGGCTCGCCGGAGGCGCCGGTGCTGCTCCTGCTGCACGGCACCGGCGGCAGCCCCGACGACCTGCTCGGCCTGGCGCGCGAGCTGAGCCCGGACGCCGCCGTCCTGGCCCCCTTCGGGCCGGTGTCGGAGCACGGCGCCGCGCGGTGGTTCCGTCGGCTCGCCGAGGGCGTCTTCGACCACGAAGACGTCATCAAGCGCGCGAACCAGCTCGCGGACTTCGTCCTCGAAGCACGCGAGAAGTACGGGCTGGGCGACCGGCGGCTGGTCGCCGTCGGCTTCTCCAACGGCGCCAACATCGCGGCCGCGGTGACGTTGCTGCGGCCGGAGGTCGTGCGCGAGGCCGCGTTGTTCGCGGCGATGTCGCCGGTCCCGGAGCCGCCGTCGCACGACCTGTCCGGCTCCCGCGTCTTCCTGGCGAACGGCGAACACGACCCGATGGCGCCCCTGGCGTCCACGGAGGAGCTGATCGGGCTGCTGCGCGAGCGCGGGGCCGACGTCGTCACGCAGCGCCACCGCGGCGGGCACCAGATCACGCCCGACGGCGTCCGCGCGGCCGTCAAGTGGTTCACGCCCTGACGTTTGTACGGAGCGTATATCGGTGCGCCCTACGATCGGGCGATGACTAACGAGGCACTACAGCGTGCTACGAAACTGCTGGACGCCGCCATCCTCGCCGACGGGCACAACGACCTGCCGTGGGAGCTGCGGGAGCACGGCGGCCCGAACCCGGTCGAGGCGGCCGCGTCGCTCGACCTGACCGTCCGGCAGCCGGCTCTGCACACCGACTTCCCGAAGCTCGCCGACGGGAAGCTCGGGATGCAGTTCTGGTCGGTGTACGTGCCCTGCGAGTTCGAAGGCCACAGCGCCGTGACGGCGGTCCTCGAGCAGATCGAGGTCGTCCACCAGCTGGCCGAGCGCTACCCCGATCGCCTGCGGCTGGTCGACACCGCCGACGAGGCCGAGGCCGCGTTCGCCGACGGCCGGATCGCGTCGCTGCTGGGGGCCGAGGGCGGGCACAGCATCGCCGAATCGCTGGGCGTGCTGCGGATCCTGCGCCGCCTCGGCGTCCGCTACATGACGCTGACGCACAACTTCAACACCACCTGGGCCGACTCGGGCACCGACGAGCCGGCCCACGGCGGCCTCACCGAGTTCGGCCGCGACGTCGTGCGCGAGATGAACAAGATCGGCATGATGGTCGACCTCTCGCACGTCGCGCCGACGACCATGCGCGCGGCGATCGAGGTCAGCTCGGCGCCGGTGATCTTCAGCCACTCCTCCTGCCTCGCGGTGAACGACCACCCGCGCAACATCCCCGACGACGTCCTCGCGTTGCTGCCCGGCAACGGCGGCGTCGCGATGACCACGTTCGTGCCGGCGTTCATCTCGCCGAAGGTCAGCGCGTGGGACCAGGAGCTGAAGGCCGCGATGGAGACCGCGGGCAAGGAGTACCGGAACCTGGCCCAGCGCGGGGAGTTCGTGAAGGAGTGGGACGGCCCGGTCAAGCCGAAGGCCACCGTCGACGACGTCGTCGCGCACGTCGAGCACGCCCGCGAGGTCGCCGGGATCGACCACATCGGCCTCGGCGGCGACTACGACGGCGTCGGCACGCTGCCGGAGGGGCTGGAGGACACGTCCAAGTACCCGGTGTTGTTCGCGGCGCTGCTCGAGCGCGGGTGGAGTGACGAAGACTGCGTGAAGCTGGCCGGGAAGAACACGCTCCGCGTGCTGCGGGAGGTCGACGGCTTCGCCCGTTAGGGGGTTTGACACAGCGCTCCCCGCGCGCCGGACGGACACTGGTCACATGACGCACGCGCGCGGGGGCGCGGCCGACCGCCCCACCGGCCCGACCCACCACGACCTGCCCGGAAACGGCCGCCATGACCTGCCCGGCGACGAGGTGCCCGAGGGTGCCCTCGAGCCCGCCGAGCTGCGCGCCGGCGACGTCCGGCCCGGCGCCGAGGAGGTCACGCCGGTGCGCCCGGCGCCGGCCAGGACCAGCGCGGCCACCAAGAAACGCTCCCGGCCGACGCGGATCAGCGGCACCTGGGTCGCGGTCATCGCCGGGCTGGTGGTGCTGGTGGTGCTGCTGGTCTTCATCCTGCAGAACCTCGACCCGGCGACGGTGCACTTCTTCGGCGCCGAGGGCAGCCTGCCACTGGCGATCGCCATGCTGTTCTCGGCCATCGGCGGCGCGGTGCTGGTCGCGCTGATCGGCGGGGCCCGGATCCTGCAGCTGCGGAAGCAGGCACGCCGCCGCTGAGCTCTAGACGATGATCGACGTCATCGTCAGCACCTGGGCGCAAACGTTTTCGTCGCCGGTCGTGCGGACGCGGCCGACGTCGGCGGCGCTGCGGGTGCAGAGCCGCCAGAACGTGTCCAGGTCCGTAGTCACGGTGGCCAAGGGCGTGCGTGACGGCGGCGCGCCGCGGTCCAGGACCCAGCCGTCGCGCTCGCGGCGGGCGTGCCACTTGCCGGCGCCGGTGACCGTGTAGCCCACCTGCTTGCCGACCCGCGCCTCGACGGCGCGCAGGGTGTGCGGCAGCGCGCGGACGAACGTGTCGGCGATCGGCTCGGCGTACTCGGCCTCCAGCGGCGTGTGTTCCAGCGCTTCGCGGATCTGCACGTGGTGGACCCAGAACTCCGAATAGTCACGGGCCGCGTCGAGCCAGCGCGGCGCCGGCCCGTCGCCCGCCCAGCTCACGGGCTCGCCGTCGGCGTCGAGGTCCAGCTTCGCCCAGTGTTCGGTCGTCTGGCCCATGAGCTCGTACATCATCGTGAGCAGCACGTCCGTCGAGAGACGGCGGCACGCGACGACCCACTCCTCGTTGATCCGGTCGATGAAGCGGGCGAAGGACTCACCCGGGCGGGGGGCTTCGGCGGTGTGCCCGTCACGGCTTCGCGACAGCCGGCCGGCCTTGTCACCCAGCAGATGGGCGGCGATGTCCTTGACCGTCCAGCCGGCGCACATGGTCGGCCGCTCCCAGTCTTCCTCGGTCAGCGCGCCGAGCAGCGTCATCAGCGACTGTTCTTCCTTGGAGAAGTACGGGAGGACGTCGATCGGCGGGCCCCAGCGCGTCGGACTCATGGGCTACATGATGCCGGTCGTCACACCACCGTTCGGCCTACCCGCAGGTAGCATCAGCGCGGAAGCAGAGGGGAGCCCACCGGTGAACGCAGAGCGACCGAACGGCCGGGGCACCGGCGACGAGGTGGCCGACCTGGCGCGGCGCGCCGGGCAGCTGGCGGGCTGGGCCGCGCGCACCGGGTTCGCGCTGGGGCGCAAGCTCCCCGGCGTCGAGACCGCCGAACGCGGGGTGCGGCAGGTCGAGCGCCAGCTGCTGGGCGAGCTGCGCCGCCGCCTCGACGAGGTCGACGACCCGTACCACGCGGCGCTGACGGCGGCGTCCGCGATGAACCGCCCGGCGGTGCCCGGGAAGGTCGAAGCCAGCGTCACGCTCGTGCCCGCGCGCGACAACCACGCCGAGCCGCTGCGCGCCGCGATGGCCGAGCTGCTCAACCACTCCATCGGCTTCGGCCGCGAGCGGGCCCGCGAGTACTTCTACGCGATCATCCTGCGCCAGCTCACGCCGGACGAGGCCCGCATCCTCTCCGCGCTGTCGGACGGCTCGCCGTTCCCCGCGATCGACGTCGTCGAGCGCACCGGCCTCGGCGGCAGCGGGCGCGTCGCGCTGCGCAACGCGTCGACGGTCGGCAAGGCGGCCGGGGTGTCGCTGCCCGACCAGGTGCCCGGGTACGTCACGCGGCTGATCGGGCTGGGCCTGGTCGACCTCGACGAAGAGGTGCCGTCGCTGGAGACGCAGTACGAGATCCTGCTGACCGACGAGACCGTGCGCGACGCGGAGAAGCACGTCAAACGCGCGAAGTACGTCCGGCGGACGATCCACGTTTCGCGCCTGGGGGCGCAGTTCTGGCAAGCCTGCGACCCGAGCTTCGGCTGACCGCATGGGGTCGTTCCTCGCCGGCATCGTCGCCGACTTCGCGCAGCACTGGCCCCTCTACGTCTCGATCCCGGTCGTCGCCGCGCTGATCGGCTACGGCACCAAGCTCGTCGCGATCCGGATGATGTTCCAGCCGGTGGAGTTCATCGGCGTCAAGCCGTTCCTCGGCTGGCAGGGCATCGTGCCCAAGCGCGCCGCGCGGATGGCGAGCATCGCCTGCGACACGATGACCGAGCAGCTGATCGAGCCGGCCGAGGTCGTGGCGCGGCTGGACGCGTCCCGGATCGCCCAGGAGATCGAGAAACCGCTGCTCGCGGGCGTCGAAGACATCGTGCGCGAGGTGGCGGGGCACTACCAGCCGGGGCTGTGGGAGTCGCTGCCGGTACGGGTCCAGCGGCTGGTGATCGAACGCGTCCAGCACGAGTCGCCGCGGATGGTCGCGGCCGTGCTCGACCTGATCAAGTCCGATGTGGACAGTGTGTTCGACCTCAAGGGCATGGTCGTCACCAGCCTGGTCAAGGACAAGCGGCTGCTGAACCGGATCTTCCAGGAGGCGGGCGCGAAGGAGTTCAAGTTCATCGCCCGCTCGGGCCTGGTCTTCGGCGGCGCGATCGGCGTGATCCAGATGGTGGCCTGGATCCTGTTCAAGTTCCCGCTGATCATGCCGTTGTTCGGCCTGTTCACCGGCTGGTTCACCGACTGGCTGGCGCTGCGGATGATCTTCTACCCGATCGAGCCGAAGCGCTATTTCGGCGTGGAGTGGCAGGGCCTGTTCCTGAAGCGGCGCGCGGAGGTCGCGGAGGCGTACGGAGCGCTGATCGCCCAGGAGATCATCACCCCGCACAACGTGATCGAGGCAATCCTGCACGGCCCGCTGTCCGACCGGGTACTGGCGCTGATCCAGCGTCAGCTCGACCGGGAGCTGGGGAGCGTCGCGAGGCCCCTGCTGGTGTTCGCGGTCGGCAGCCGCAAGTACCAGGACGTGAAGCTGGCGATCGCGGAGCAGATCATGTCCCGCCTCCCGGAGACGATGCGCTACATCGAGGACTACGCGACCGACGCGATGGACATCAGGAACGTGCTGGTGTCGAAGATGAAGGAGCTGTCCCCGCACGAGTTCGAGCGGTTGCTGCGGCCGGCCTTCGAACAGGACGAGTGGATTTTGATCGCCACCGGGGCGGTACTGGGCTTCGCCGTCGGTGAAGGTCAGGTGCTCTTGCTGGAGCACCTGGCCGCATAGGGCCGCGGTCGACCTCACTTGAGGGGGTTTCGGCCCGCTGTCGCTGCCAGCCTCGCGGGCATGTCTTGCATGACCCGCCGCTTGGAGCAGTCGATTGCCGCTCGCTGGCGTACTCGGACGGCCGGTGACGGTGGACGAGCGCGCAACTGGCAGACCCGCCTCGGCTACTACGAAGCTCTCGACGCCGCGCTGGAGCGGAACGGCTCGCCCGACATCGACGTCAACGACATCGTGCGGGCGCACCGGAACGGAAAGTTGTCGACCGCGTACGCCATCGTGACCAACGGTGGCCTGGCGCGGTTCTACCGCACCGAGCAGATACCCCCCGACCGGCGGCGGATCGCCGACTTCGTTCCCGAGTCACCGATCCACCAGTTGCTCGCCGAAACGAAGGTCTGGAGCTTCTGGCCGGGCCGCGAAGCGTGGCTGCGGGAACTGGACGAGCGGTTTCCGACAGCGCCGTTCCGGACCGCGGCGCAACGGCTCGCGCAGGTGCTCGCCGGGTGGCGGGAGCGGCATCCCCTGCTTGCCGCGACCCAGGGCGGGCTCCCGCCGCTCTGCGCGATCGAAGACCTGGTGATCCTCGGCCGCGGCGCCCTGTCCGCCGCTCGGGCGGTGGAACTCCTGCTCGGGGCCGGCCCAGCGGGTGAGCTCGAGTTCCCCCAGGAACTCGGGTGCGGACAGGTGCCGGTCCTGAATCACTCCGCGATCGACGACATCGCGACCCGGCTCGACACCGCCATCGGCCTGCTCGGTGCGGGTGACGGGACTCGGTTCGCGATGGGGCTGCTCACCTCGGCCCGTCGCGACTTGGCGGCCCTGCGCCGGGGCGGGACGCGGTCGCACCCCGGCTGAGCCGGATTCACCTTCCGTGGCAGGCGAACGCCGCCCAGACGGTGACCTCGGTCAGGTCGCACTCCTCGAGGTCGCCGAGCATCGCCTCCGGCATTTCCGGGAGCTCGGCCCGGCCGGCGTCGAGCATCCAGAGCTGTGCCGAACGCAGCGCGTGGGCGGGATCTTGCGCTTCGCGGGCGAGGAAGTGGTGGAAGGCGAACATCGCGGCGGCGGTGGCCTGGTCGTCGACGGGCCACCGGGACCCGACCACGGTCACCGCACCCGCCGCGACGAACGCCGTGGCCAAGGTCAGCGCTTCGTCGTAGTCCTGTTCGGTCAGGTCGCTGAGGCAGGTCGACAGGACGACGAGCGGACCCGGGGTGTCGGCGGCGCGGCCCGCCGCGTGCTCGAGCACGGCCTTGATGGTCAGCTGCCGGGTGAGCTCGAGGTACGACGCCTCGACCGCGCCCGCGTTGCGCGCGTGGCACGCCAGGTGCAGCATCGACGCGCCGAGGGAACGGTCACCCGGCAGGTTCGCGAGCACCTCTTCCGGCGTTCCGATCCCGGTGGCCGGTGCATCGCCGCCTTCGGGCGGGGTGAAAGCGGACAGATCACCGAAGATCTTGGCGTCGGGGTAGAAGGCGTCGCGCAGGGAGATCACTTCGTCGGCCGCGAACGTCAGGTCGCCGAGGGGCTCGGTCACCAGGACCGGTTCCAGGTGGAGGGGCAGCGCGGCCCGGGACGCCGTGTCCAAGAACTGGCGCGCCGACGCGGCGCTCGAGAGCACGAACTCCTCGATGGCGGGCCGGCCGTCGAGGAGGCGGGCCGCGGGCCACGGCACGACGCCGAGGACACCGCTCGGCACCAGCACGACCCGCGCCGGGCGCCGCTGCGTGCAGAGTGCGGCCCGCAGCGGTTCGAAGACCGCCTCGCCGGCCCAAGTGCACACGTCGGCGATGGCCGCGGCCCTGGCGTCCTTGTCCTTCGCGCCGACGACGCGGGAGAAGCGTTCAGGCGGACCACCGGGCTGGATTCGCAGGGCCGGCGCGGGCACCGCGGTGGGTACGCCGTCCTGGTCGACGACCAGCAGGCAGCCGTCGCGGTCGCCGGCTCCGGGCAGGAGGTACACGAGAGCGTCCGCGCCCACGGCGGTGAGCGCGTCGGCGATTTCGGCGGGCGCGGGCGGCGTGAAGAGCCGGCCGCCTTCGGTTGTGCCGCGCAGCACGGCCAGCACCTTGTGCCGCAGATCGGTGGCGGCTCGCGCGTGGTCGGGCTCGCCCGCGCCGGCCGGGTCGCCCGTCGCCGCCCACGGCGCGGGTTCGTCCCGCCGCGCCGCGGAGTCGGCTTCCCACGCCGCGGCCAGGTCGGACCGGCCGATCCGGCGCAGCAGGCCGGAGACGGCGAGCGCGGAGGTGGCAGCGTGCAGGGCCAGTCCCCGGCCCAGTTCGACGGCTTGCACGGCGCCCGCGATCTCGCCGTCGTCGAGGCACCAGGCCGCCAGGGCGGCGGCTTCGGCCGTGGCTCCCCGGGCGGTCACGACGGCGTGCCCGACACCGGTCTGCAGCAGCACCGTGCCGGCGTGCACCGCGAGCGCTTCGAACGCCGTGCGCCGGGCCGGTTCGAGGTCGCCGCGCTTGCGGTAGGCGTGGGCGAGCTCCCGGAGGACGTCGGCCATCGCCACGCCCGCCCGGTGCCGCTCGAGGGTCTGCCGGGCGCCCTCGAGGTGGTCGACCGCGCGGTCCGCGGCGACCTCCGGGTCGACTCCCGCGTCGTGGGCGGCGAGGTACGCCTTCGCCAGCAGCGCCTGCTGTCCCGCCTGCTGGACGGAGGCGGCCGCGGCGGCCGCGACCTGCTGTTCCATCCGGTTGATGCCGTTCACCATCGCCGCGGCGTCGGCGGTCATCAGGCCGTCGAGGACCTCGACCGTGTCCGACATGGTCGCGATCACGCCTTCGGGGATGCCGGGGAACCTGCCGCCGGTCAAGAGGCCGCGCAGACCGCCCAGCCCGGCCCGGATGTCGCCTCCGTCCGACGTCGCCAGCCGCAGCTTCGCGAGGGTCAGCACGAGCTCGGCGTTCGGGCGCATGACGTGCTGGGCGGGAAGCCGGTCCAGGCTGTCCCCCAGGGTGGCCGCGGCGGCACGCACGCTGCCGTCGTCCTTCGCTCCCAAGGCCTGGATGACGCGGCTGACCGCGGCGAGGCACGACAGAAAAGCGGCCGAGCCGTCGTCGTCGTCGGCCGCGACCGCGCTGGTCGCGCGATCCAGCAGGTGCCGCGCGGCTTCGGCGTCCTCGACCAGGCCCTCCCGCAGATGACGGTCGGACAGCAGCGCGGCCAGCTGCCCCACGGCCGCCGGCCGGAGATCGTGGCCGGCGGGCAGCACTTCGAGCGCTTCGACGAGGTCCTCGAACGCCTGCTCGGGATGGTCCTCGCCGTCGGCGTGGCCGCGTAGCAACCCGACCATCGAGCGGAGGAACAGCTCGGGCCCCGCGACGGTGGATCCGCTGTCGCGAGCTTGGGCCAGCACCTGCGCGGCGACCTGCTCGGCCCGCGCCAGGCTGTCCTCGGTGGCGTCGGCCGCGGCTGACGCGACGAGCGCTCCCGCCAGGGTTCGCACCGTTTCGCCGTAGAACGGGTGGTCTTCGGGCATGCCGGCCGCGGCCTGCTCCATCAGCTGCGTGACGCGCGCCAGCCCCTCGGGGCCGTGCTGGTCACTGCGTTTGACGAGCGCCTGCGCGAGGTCACGCCGGAGTATCGGGGTGAGGAGGTGGTCTTCGCTCAGGCCGGTGAGGGCTTCTTCGAGCTCGGCGATCCGGCCGGGTGCGGGCGTCGGCCGCAGCCACGCCTCCGTGGCCCGGAGCAGATCGAGCCCGGGCATGGCCGGGGTGGCCTGACCGACGGCCTGGGCCAGCACCTCCGCCGCGTCGGGCTCGTCCGCTCCGGAGCCGAGCAGGGGCGCGAGGGTGCGGAAGACTTCGAGGCTGGCTCGCAGGTCGGGGGGCAGGGACTCGAGATCGTGGACGTCGGCGATGGCGGTCAGGACGTCGGCGATCCCGGTCTCGACCGCGTCGGGATCGGCGTCGCGCCGCCACTTCTCGGTCTCGCGCAGCAGGTCCATGTCCGGCTTCCAGCTCCGGCCACGCAGCGCGTGGGCCACGGTGCCCCGGCCGATCCGGAGGGCCACCCGGGCCACCGAGGCCTGCTGCCGCTGCTCCGCGGTGGCGTCCGCGTCCGCGAGCACCGAGCTCAGGATCTCGTCCGCACGCGAGCAGTCCGTCTCCACGCCCTGGTGCTCGATGTAGCGGGAGCTGAGCCCCGCGGCCAGCTTCATGCGCACGGACCGGGTTTCGGGATCATCCGCGGCGGAGCCGGTCAGCACCTCTTCGAGCTCGGCGATGCGTCTGTCCAGGTCTTCAGGCATCGTGGTCCCCTCGCATCAACTTCACCGTTCCGGTCACGGTCAGGCTGAGCCGGACGGAGTCCTCCTGGCTCAGGACGTGCTTCTTGCCCGGGGGCAGCGCTTCGCCGTTCACGTGGGTCAGGTTGGTCGCGTAGTGGTCGCTGACCCAGGCCCGCCCGTCCTCGTCCAAGCCGAACACCGCGTGCCGGCGCGAGACGCTGTCATCGCTTTCGAACAGCTTCGCGTGGGCCGAGAACTCGGGGTCCCGTCCCACCATCGCTTCCGTGCCCGCCGCGATGGCGACGGTGCCGGTCTTGAAGACGACCCGCAGTTCGCGCACGGCTCGCAGCCGGGTGGTCCGCGGTGCGGGAGCGGCCGGCGCCTCGGAGACGGCCCCGTCGGCCGTCACCGGGCTGCGGTCCATCGGGCACAGCCCGTTCTCCGGCACGGCGTCGGCGGAGAACCGGTGCCCGTTTTCGCAGAGGTACGTCGGCTCACTCATCGACGACGAGCTCCAGCGCGGGCGGAGTGCTCCGCTGGTCGAAACCGGACACGGTCACCCGGGTGCCGCGGGGCAGCGGCTCGTCGAACAACGCGCGGGCGAGCGGGTTCACGAGCCGCGCTTCCACCTGGTTGCCGATCCCGCGGCCACCGAAGGTCAGGTCGGTCGTGCAGTCCTTCTTGAGCGCGCCCGTGACCCACTCCGCGAGTTCGACGGACACGCCGTGCTCCGCGGCGACCAGGTTCCGCACGTTCGCGACCTGGCCGAAGAAGATCATTTCGGCCGCGGCCTGGCCGATGAAGTCGAAGACGACGATGTTGTCCCCGATCCGGTTGAGCAGCTCCGGGCGCTTGATCTCGTAGCGGAAGTGGTCGGAGATCGCTTCGCGCACGGCGACATCGACCTTGTCGAACGCGAGGCCGGGTTCGATCAGGTTGCGCAGCACGCCGGTCTTCGGGTCCTTCTTCTGCACGCCGAGGTTGGACGTGAAGATCAGGATCGACTCCGAGAAGTAAGCCGTGTCGCCGCGGCCGTCGGTCAGGCGGCCGTCCTCGAGGATCTGGAGGAACTTGTCCAGCACCAAGGGGTGCGCTTTCTCGATCTCGTCGAAGAGCACGACCCGGAACGGCTGGCGGCGCATGGCGTTCGTCAGCTGGCCGCCCGCGTCGTGGCCGACGTAGCCGGGCGGTGAGCCGATCAGCCGGTCGGCCGCGTGCGACTCCGAGAACTCGCTCATGTCCAGCCGGAGGAGTGCGCTCTCGTCGCCGTAGACGAGCTGCGCGATGCCCTTGGCGAGCTCGGTCTTGCCGACCCCGGTCGGTCCGGCGAAGAACAGCACGCCGCGCGGTCGCGTGCCGGGCTTGCCGGTGTGCGCGCCGGAGAGACCCATCGCCGCCCGCTTGAGGACGTCCAGCGCCTTGGCCACGGCCTGTGGCTGGCCCTTCACCCGCGCTCCCAGGTCGCCGGCGCGTTGCTGTAGCCGCGCCCGCAGGTGCGACTGGCGCCACGGGTTCTCGATCACGCCGAGCCGGTAGGTGGCGACGCTCTCGGCCAGCCGGTCGAACGGGACGCGGCTTTCCTGGGCGAGCTGCGCGACCCCGGCCATCGCGTCGAGCGTCATCCCGTGGGACTCGACGGCGAAGGCGTCCACCACCTTCTGTTTCGCTTCCGCGGCAACGGACTCGGCGCCCTCGTAGTCCTCGATCAGCAAGGCGGCCGCGCGCTGTCGGTCCCCGAGGTCCGGCGGCGGCACCGCGATGCTGCGGACGTGCGCGTTGCCCACGGTGAGCCAGTTCGGCAGGTCGCCTTCGTTGTCGACGAGCCAGATCACCGGGTTGTAGGGAGCGGCGCCGCCGCGGCGCAAGGCGTTGACCCCGAGCTTGGCGCAGAACAGGAAGAAGTCACGCTCTTTCGCCCCGAGGTCGCTGTTGCGGAGGCTGAGGCGGGACGCGTGGGCGAGGACGAACGCGCACCGCTCGCCGGCGCCCACGACCGCGCTGATGTCCTGCTGCAGCTCGGTCAGGTCGGGGGTGCGGCCGAGGCCGTTGAGGAGCCGGCCGGCCGCGAGCTTGGCCTTGTCGGCCCCGGGCCCGGCCGCCGGCCGGACACCGAGCCCGTCGATCTGGTCGTAGGTGAACAGGCAGGTGAAGCCGTTCTCGCGCAGGACTTCCCACAGCAGCGCGGGCAGCGACGTGAGCCGGCCGCCGTCGGCGGTCACGAACTGGTCGTGCACGTTGCCGTGGAACACGAACTGGGAGTGCACGGACAGGGTCGTGGCGAACTCGCGCAGCCAGCCGGGGCTTCCGGCGGCGGAGGGAGCGAGCTCGGGTCCGGTCGCCGGGGCGTGCTCGGTCATGGTCATCGCGGGAGGGGCCTTTCTGCGAACTTCGGCGTCTGGCGCCGGGCGTATTCGTCGTCACCGATGTCGCGGACCGGCAGGTCGGGAAGCCCTTCCACGTAAAGCTTCCCGCACCGGACGCCGGCTTCCTCCAGCCGTTGCCTGGCTTCCGAAGCGTCCTTCGCCCACTGCGTCAGGCGCAGGTCCGCGCGGCCGGCCGATCCCGTGGTCCGGAAGTCGGCGGTGAACTCTCCGGCGTGGATGTCGACGTCGGCGTGGTGGTCGCCGCCCCAGTTCTCGTGCGTCACCCGCATACCGGTGCCGTGCTGTTCATCGACGGCGTAGCCCATGAGCTTCAGCTGCAGGGCGAACTCGGTTCGGATGGCCCGGTCTTCCGCGGCGCGCACGGCTACGGCCTGGAGCTCTTCCGCGGCCAGCCGCAGCCCGGGATCCAGCTCCCGCCGTTCGGCGAGCACCTCCTCGAGCGCGGCGAGCACCTTTCGCTGGTGAGCCGACAGTCCGTCCGGGGTACCGGCCAGCGGGGCGAGGGCCGCGAGCCACTTCGCGGCGTCCTCGGCGTCCGCGACCCGGCGTTCCTGGCGCACCCTGGCTTCGTGGGCCTGCAGGTAGAGCTCGTCGAGGAAAGCTTTGCCCGCGCTGACGCCATCCTGGGCGAGCACTTCGGCCGCCAGCTCGCTCAACGAGGCCATGTCGTCACCACCGATCCTGCCGATCGCGCCGGCCAGGATGTCGTCGACCACCGGGCGCAGGTCGACCGGGAACCGGCCGCCCGGTCCGGGGCGGGGTCCGCCGGAGCCGGGGCCGCCCGACGGGGGACGGTTGCCCGGACCGGATGCCGGCCGGGAGACGACCACGCGTTGGACACGCTGGTAGACGACCCGGGCCCGGTCGCTCACCGGCCGGCCGAGGGAGGCTCGGATCCGAGCGTCCGAGAGCTCCTGCTCGGTCTTGAGCAGCTGGGCGTCCACGGTGGTGCACCAGGAGGCGATCTCCTCCGTCGTCTGTCCGTTGTAGACGAACGACGGGGGTGGGCTCACCGGGGTCGACGCCGAAGTGGACAGTCCGCGCAGCCGGGCGATCCGGTTGTTCCGGATCAGCACTTCGGCGAAGGCGCGGTCCCAGGCGATCGTCTCCGCCCGGTTCTTGTTCGCTTCGGCCAGTTTGCCTTCTTCCGCCTCGGCGACCCGGCCGAGTCCGCGCAAGGCCGCCCGGGTCAGGAACACCGCACCGGCCGCGGCCGCGGCTCCGGCCACGAACGGCGCCGCCGAAGCGGCCGCGCTGCCCAGGGAGTGGAGTGCCGGGGCGAGCGAAATGCTCGGGGTCGGCGCGAACGCCGGCGTCAGGTTCATGGCCAACGCCTTGCCAGTGCTCATGACGGCTGCCTTTCCGGTGTGGCCGCAGGGCCGGTGCTGCTGTTGCGCAGCTCTTCGTGGTCGTCCTGCCAACGCCGGTACCTGCGGCGCGCCGAACGGAGATGGAGTACGAGAAGCGCCGAAGTGACGAGGTAGGGCGCGGTGAGCAGGATCGCCAGTGTCGCGGCGGCCGCGGCCGCCACGCCGACGAGCAGGAGGGCCGACCGGACGAGGCCGGCGTCCTTGCCGCCGACGCGGTTCACGGCCCGCAGGAAGATCATGATCAGGGAGTACTCGCGGTGGTAGGGAGCGCCGATCAGCGCGGCCAGCCAAACCTCGCACGCCGTCTGCGCGGCCAGCCCGACCGCGACGAAACCCCAGGCGGTGCTGATCGCGTCGGCGGAAGCGAGCGAGATGGATCTCGGCAGGTTGTCGGCACCCACGAGCAGGCCCGCCATCGCCACGACGACGATGGCCATCGAGGCCGCCGCCCAGCCCATCGCGGCCGGGCGCTCGATCTCCCGCCACCGCTCCCGGCGGCGCCAGGCGAGGGTGCGGATCGACTCGTCCGCCATCAGCGACCGGCGGTGGGCGAGTTCGTCGTCGACGCCCTGCCGGACGTCCGGCGCGAGGAGGTGGAGTATCAGCAGCCCGACGAGCTCCTCGGGCACGGGCTTGGCGGATCGGCCACGCCGCCGCTCCGGCAGCACCGTGGCGGCCAAGTGCTCGAACATCGGCAGTGGCGCGCCCAGCTGAGCCGAGATGTACTCGCGCAGCCGCGAAAGATCACCGGACAGCTTCGCCTGGAACGTCCGGTCGACGGCGACCCGCAAGAAGGGCGCCCGCCACTCTTCCTCGGAAATCCGGGTCAAGGGTGCGGTGTAGGGATTGTCGCTGCGGAGCACCGATATGACGGCCCGGCAGCGGGCCACCAGTTTCCGCCACAGGTCGTCGACGTTCTTCAGCTCCCGGGCCCCCGCCGCGCCGTCCAGCTCCCTGAACAGGCGCCACCGCCAGAAGTCCTCCGCGAAATCGGCGAACTTCGGATCCTTCCACCGTGCCGCCTGCCGCATCCCGGTCGGCTCGGCCGGCAGGTCGCGGTACCGGGGGACCAGAGAAGGATCCGCGTGCCGGAGCAGGACGAGCAGCAGTGCGTCGGGGGAGCCGGGGTCCGCGCCGCTGCCGATCCGGTCGACGTGCTCGATCACCCGGGCGGCGGAGAACCCCGGGCGGCCGTCGAACTGGCTCAGCCAGTCCGCGAGCTCGGCCCAGCGGGGCTCTTCGGTACCGAAGAGCGCCGCGGCCGCTTCGCTCCAGTGCTTCTGGAGACACTCCATCAGCGCGTGGACGTGCCAGAACTCTTCTCCCGCGAACCTGAAGGGGCGCACGGAAAGGGCCGGCTCCGGCGGCGGCGCCGAAGTGGGTTCCTGCGCGATCCGCGATCGGACCTGGTCGGCACCCCAACGGTGGTAGTGATCACGTGTCGTGAGCCCGCGGAACAGCGGCGCGACGCGTGCGGCCAAGCCGGCCGGTTCGGGGACGTTCCAGGTCGCCAGCTGCCGCCGGATGTTGGGTTCGGACAGGTCCCCGAAGGGGTGGCGGCCGGTGGACAACTCGGCCGTGATCATGCCGAGCGACCACCAGTCCGTCTCGGCCGAAACGGAAGCGGACAGCAGTTCCGGTGCCGTGTAGGGGGTCAGGGGTCGCGAAACCTCCCAGGTGACCCCCTTGTCGAGTGGCTGCGCGAGTCCGAAGTCGACAACGGTCACCTCCCAGCCCGTGCCGCTTTCGCGAGGGGAAACCAGGACGTTCTCGGGTCGGAGGTCGAGGTGGGCCAACGACACCCGGCCGAGCGCTTCCAGCGCGCCCGCCAGCTGGCCGACGACGTCCGCGACCGCGTCGTCGGTCAACCCTCCCGGGTGGTCGGCCAGCACGTCGCGCAGGGTCGTCCGGCGCGCGCTCTCCGGCGCGCCGGAGCCGCCCACCCGGGCGCCGCGGTCGTCCATGATCTCGAACGTCCGCCCGGCGACCTGGCCCGAGGTGTGCAGGCGCACCACGTTCGGCGCTTTGTCCGTGATGCCCCGCCATGCTTTGTGGACACCGTCGACCGGCCCACGGCCGGGCTTGTACAGCTTGAGGATCCGGTCCGGCGCCTTGCTCTTCCGTCCGTGCCCGACGAGCGCGACCCGCTCGACTTCGCCGGCGCCTTCGACGTCGATCCAGTGGCGGAGTTCGCAGTCCTTCGGCAACTCCACCGGGTCGGCCGGCGCACGCCCTTCCGGTTCGCTCTCGGGACGGGTCGTCGGGCGCAGGGCGGCGGGCCTGCCCGCGTCCCTGACGGTCGGCGTCAATGCCGTCATGAATTGCCCGCCGTTCCGTTGTAGCCAGTTCGTCGGCATCGAGGTTTACCCGAAGTCGCGCGCCGCTCGCAAGCTACTACACGGTTTTATTCTGATCTGTCGAAAAGCGTAACAGAGTTCGCCGCCGAGACGAACTGAAGCCCGTACAGCATGCACAGCAGGGATTTCCAGGAGGATGCACCGGTTCGTGGAATCCCCGCCGTGAGCGCGGTGTGGCACCTACAATGCGGAGGCACATATGCGGAACCCGATGCGGGAGAACGCGTCCTCGTGCTGTCGCGGACCACTGTCCGAGTAAATTCGTGATCATTTCAGGGGTTGTCGAAGAACATGATTAAACGCTCTCGAACAGAGGGCTGGCCTGGTGGTTCTCCGCGCAATGCAGTGGTCCGCTTGCGGCATCGCGTCGAGGCTCGGTGGCAGGCCGCCCGGGACAGCCGATCCGGCGCCTTGCTGACGCTGGAACAGTCCGGCGGGATCACGGTCGCGTCGACGAGGTACGTGTGGAGCCTGCACGCCGAAGCCGACCGCGCGTCGAACGAAGCCCTCGTGCGGCTGCACACCGACAACGAGCCACTCATCGTCGAGATCCGGAACCGGGCGTGGGCGGTCATCCGCGCGGAAGAGCTGGGCGCCACGAAGTCGGTGCACCACCGCCGGCTCGGGCACAGCCTCGCCGAATGGGAGACCGTGGCCAGCTGCGCCGCGCACGACGTCGGCGCGGTGGTGTCGGGCCTGAACCGGATCATCGACCGCTACTGGGCTCGGCTGGCCACCGCCCACCGGGCCTTGCGGTCCGACGGGCCGGCGGCGTCCACGTCGCCGCTGCAGCCTCGCCGGATCGTGCGTGACGACCGGTGGTCCCGGCCGCTCGACCTGCTCCCGCACCGGTGCAGCCCCAACCCCGCCGTGCCGGCGGCCGTCATCGACCGCGCCGTCGAAATCGTCGTCTTCGGAGCGACCGCGTGAAACCCGCGGCCCTCCGTCGAAAGGAGACCAGATGACCACCGAACACAGACGCCGTCGCGGGCGGTACGCGGGTGTTCTGCTCGCCGCGTGCCTCTCGTCGACCCTGTCGGCTTGCGGCAGCGACGGAATCTTCACTGACGACGCGCCGACCCGGGCCTGCGGGGTCGTCGTCGACGCGTCGGGGTCGGGTGCCGACTTCCACGCGGACGAGCGGATCAAGACGAAGCTCGAGTCCTTCTTGGAGCAGCAGAGCTGCGGTCAGCTGACGTTCGTCGCCCTGAACAGCCTCAGCGACACGTCGACCTGCAACGAGGAGCGCTTGGACCTCGATCCGAAGGTCGGTGACCCGCAGGCGGTGCGCGCGGCCCAGCGGCAGGAAGCGGTCACCCGGGCACTGCGGCTGCTGGACTGCGCCCGGAAGGAGTCCCACGACTCGAACGTGCTCGGCGCGCTGCGCAAGGCCGCCTCGACCCGTCCGAGCGGAACGGGACCGTACGCGGTCCTGGTCATCAGCGACATGGTCCAGGCCGACCGGCGCGTGAACATGCTGACCGCGAACATCAGCACGCCGGAGGCGCGCGCGGCGATCATCGACCAGCTGGGTGATCTGACGCCGCACCTGACCGACACCGTCCTCTACCCGACCGACCTCAGCGCGAACCTTGCCGACCCCAAGCACGGCCTGAACGTCCGCGAGTTCTGGACGGAGCTGTTCGCCACCGACGCGTCCGGCCGGCCGAAGATCGAGATGAACTATGGCTGAGAACCGGAAACGAGCAGGCGCCGCCGAGTCCGAGCTGGTCCGCCGCGGACGGGCTGACGGCACCCGCGCCGCGCGGGCCGGCCAGTACGACGAGTGGTCGTTCGAGCAGGAGCAGTCGATCCCGTACGCGCAGCTGCTCGACGCACAGGAGCAGTGCGACGTCACCGAGGAGGCGATCAACCACGAGACACGGTTGATGGCTCTCCGGACCGCGCAGGCGGCCCAGACCCGGCAACGGCGGATCGCGCGGGAGGCGGCCGAAGCCGAGATCGGTCAGGCGCGGGGACGGCTCGCGCGGAACCAGGACCACCGCGAGACGAGCCGGGCCCAGCTCGACCTGCTGACCGGCGTCCACGACCCGATCCCGGAGGACGGGGTGGACCCCGGTCCGACCGTGCCGGGGCGGTGGATCGGGCCGGCGGACGGACAGCTGAGCCCGGTGGTGCCACCCCTGCTGAAGTACGTCCTGATGGTCCTGCTCGCCGTCGTCGAGGTTCCCATCTACTTCTCGACGTTCCGCGCGTTCGACCCCCGGAACTTCGCCCTGGTCTGGTGTTTCACCATTCCGGTTGCGCTGTGCATGGTGCTGGCGCCGCACCTGTCCGGGCTGTGGCTGCGAAAACGGCTGGCCAAGCCGTCGATCGGGATCGTCCCGACGGTGGCTTCGGGCGTCTTGATGACGGCGTGGTTCGGTGCCGCGGTGCTCCTCGCCAAGCTGCGCAGCACGACGCTGGTGCAGCCGCTGTTCCTGAACGGGCACCGCATCGAGAGCCCGGTGAGCAACCTCGGGCCGACGACCCTGCTGGCGACGTTCGGTCTCGTCATCGTCGTGTCCGGTCTCCTCTCGTTCCTGCTCGGCATCGCCGACAACCACCCCGCGGTCAGTGCGTTCGCCCGCGCCGACCGGGGGCTCCGGCAGGCGGAGGAGGCGAACCTGAAGGCCGTCAGGACCCACGCGTCCGTGCTGATCGAAGACGCCGAAGAGCCCGAAGTGTCTCCGGAGGAGAGCCTGACCTTGGAACACGAGAAGCGACTCGAGGTGCTCCAAGCCGACTACGCCGCGGCCTGGGCCGCCTACCGGGACGCCTGGTCCCTCGCCGCCGGGAACCCGTCGAGGACGCAGGCCGCCGGTTCGGCCGCTCCGCACACCGGGGTGCGGGTGTGACGCCGGCGACCGTGGTCCGGCTGGAGCGGCTCCACTACCCCGTCACGGCCCTCGGCCCCGGGCGGCGGCTGGGTCTGTGGGTGCAGGGGTGCTCGCTGGCCTGCCCGGGCTGTATGTCCCAGCACACGTGGGACCCGTCCGGTGGCCGCGAGACGACCGTCGCGGCTGTGGGAGACGCCTGGCGGGAGGCCCTCGACGACGGTGCGGACGGCGTGACGATCTCCGGCGGCGAACCCCTGCAGCAGGCCGGGATCGTGAGCCTGCTCGCGGCGCTGGCCGAAGCTCGGGACCGGGCCCGCCCGGAGGCGGACATCCTGCTCTACACCGGATACACGACTCGTGAGGCCGAGCTCCGGGAGCCCGCGGCGCTGGCCTTCGCCGACGCGGTGATCACCGGGCGGTACGCGCGGGCCCGGCCGACCCGGCTGATCTGGCGGGGCTCGGCCAACCAGCGGCTGGTCCCGCTGACGGCGCTGGGCCGGCGCCGGTACGAGCCCTACCTCGATGCCCAGCCCGCACAACCCCCGATCCAGGTCGGCCAGGACGGCGACGACGTCTGGTTGATCGGCGTCCCCCGTTCCGGCGATCTGGCGAAGCTCGGGCACGCCGTGCGGGACTCGGGCATCGGGTTCACCGAAACGACCTGGTCCAGAGAGGAACACACCCGTGGTTGAAATCCCCGTCGAGGCGCTGCCCGACGAAGTCCTCGCCCAAGTCGACCTCGTCGCGAAGGGCGCGGGTGACCGCAGCGAGCTGGGCGGAGAGAGGCGCTTCGGCGGCGTGGTGCTGCGGAAGCCGCTGCTCTACCCCGCCCGTCCCGACGACCTGCCGGCGCCGGCCCGAAGGCGTGCCGACCAGGGAACGACCCAGCTCCTGGGGTTTCTCGCCGCGGTCGAGCTGGAGCCGCTGCGGCGGGGACGGACCTACGGCGCGGTCGAGCTGGAAGTCACGCTGCCGGAGTCCTGCCGGATCGTCGCGTTCCCGGGTGGTGAGCCGGACGTCGTGGGTCTGCACGGGAACGTCTTCGGCCGGACCGTCAAGACCATGGACGGGTCGGGCCTGGTGGTGCACGTCATCGTGGAAGCGCCGCGTGAGCTGCTCGAACTCGCCGGCCAGGTGCGGTGCAGTGCCCAGATCTGCCGGTCGGTGGGCAAGCTCGTGCACATCGTCCAGACGGAGACGGAGAAGTCCGCGCCGTTCGCCGAGCGCGTCGCGAGCGGCCGCGCCGTGCGATTGGTGGTCGCCGCCGACGTCCACGCGTACAGCGGGCGGGATGCCGGAGGCACGGAACGCGCCCAGGACCGGCTCGCGACGGTGCTGGACCGGGCCAGCCGCGCCACGGGTTCGGAGCTCGAGGACCGGCAGGAGGGCGGCGACTCGTTCATGGTCGTCTTCCCGCCCGGTATCGACGAACGAGCCGTCCTGGTCGCCTTCTACTCCGAGCTGGCGTCCGGCCTTCGCGAGGCCAACGTCGATCTCAGCGCCGACGCCGCGATGCGCCTGCGCGTCGGGGCGGACCGGGGCCTGACCCTGCGCGGAGCCAGTGGGTGGGTGGGCCACGGGCCCATCACGGCGGCCCGGCTGCGCGATTGCCGTCAGGCTCGAGATGTGCTCCGGGGCGACGCCGGCGTTCCCTTCGTCTTCGCCGTTTCCGACTGCCTGTACCGGGACGTCTTCAGCGAGCGAGGTCTGGTGCCCACGCCCGCTTCGTTCACCTCGGCGGAGGTGGACATGCCCGAGAAGGGATTCACCGCGAAGGCGTGGATCCACGCCGGTGCCGCGAGCTGATCAGAAACCGGCGAGCTCGTCGAGCCGCCGCTCGTCGAGGATCCGGATCCACCGGTAGCCGGTCTCGGCGATCTCTTCTTCCCGCATCGACGTGAGAACGCGCTGGATGGTCGCTTCGGTCGCGCCGGCCAAGGCGGCGAGCTCCGGCTGGGCCAGCGCGATCTCGATGAGGACCCCGCGCTCGTTCCGGGTTCCGTGCGCCGCCGCGAGCTCCCGCAGCACGCGCGCCGCCCGGACGGGCGCGGGGAAGGTCGCGAACTCCACCCGACGGCGGGTGGCGGACCGCAGCTTCGCGGCCATGGCCCGGGAAGCGGCCCGGTTGGCGTCCGGGTGGGTCCGGAGGATCGCGTGGTAGTCGCGTTCTCCGAGCCGGAGGCACTCTCCGCGAGCGGCGGCCCGGACGCTCGCACTGCGCGGCTCGCCGTCCGCGATCCCCAGTTCCCCCACGAGGTCGCCGCCGACGCGGATGGCGAGCAGGGCCTCGCGTCCGGTTTCGGTGAGGCCGACGACCTTGTAGAGGCCGGACAGCAGGATGACCGCGGAATCGGAACGCGCGCCTTCGTGGATCACGGTCTCCCCCGCGGAGCACTGCCGGCGCGTGCCCCGGCGCAGGATGGCGGCGCGAGTCCCGGGAGTGAGCTGGCCGAAGAAGCCGGTGGACGGCCACGCGTGTCCGGCGGACTCCGCGTTCGGGTTCGTTGCCATCGGTGCGACCCCGTCCTGGGTGCCGGAGTGTGAGGACGGTTCTACGTGCCCGGCGTCCGGGAGCGCAATGCGCTTAGGCCGTCCGAGGGGTCCGGCCGGGGGAGGAAGTCCACCCGAACGGCCGTACACCCGGACGTGTCCCCGCGCTTACCTTGCGCCTCTATTCTGCGCAGGACGACTACGGGCGGGGGAGCCCCATGCCTCAACCAGATGAACCTTGGCAGCAGGAGATCCGGCTGGCCATGACGATGGTGGGCGGTGCCAGCCTCGCCATCTGGATGGGCGGGGTCGCCACCGAGACGTCGCAGCTGTTGCGGGAGTCGCGGGGTGATGCCGGACCCGGGCTCTACCGGCGGCTGCTCGACCTGCTGCGCGCGTCGGTGTCGATCGACGTTCTCACCGGGACCAGTGCCGGTGGGGTCAACGCCGCCTGTCTGGGCCTGGCCGAGGCCTTCGGCTCGACGCCGCAGGTGTTGCGGGACACCTGGATCGAGATCGGCTCGCTGGAGAACCTCGTGCGCGACCCCGCCGAGGCGCAGCCGCGGTCGATCCTCGACGGGGACCGCGTGCTGCTCGGTGATCTCGAACGCGCGCTGCACCGGATCACCGATCCCGGCGCGCCGCCCGCCGAACCGCCGGACATCACCGTGCTGCTCACCGGCACCATGATCGACGGCGAGACCACCCGGTTCGACGACGCGCTCGGGAACCTCGTGCGGGACACCGAACACCGGATGCTCTTCCGCTTCGATGGTCCACTGTGGACTCAAGGCGTACAGACCCCGTTGGCGCTCGCCGCGCGCTCGACGGCGTCGTTCCCGGGCGCTTTCGAGCTGTCGCGGATGCCGATCGGCCCGGACGGCGCCGACGAGCTGCACCCCGACATGACCGCCTACACCGACCTGACCCGGTCGCACTGGCTCACCGACGGCGGTGTGCTGCTCAACAAGCCGCTGCGGCCGGCGCTGCGGGAGATCTTCGAACGCCCGTCGCACGCCGACGTCCGGCGCCTGCTGCTCTACGTCGTGCCGACCGGGGAACGGGAGGCGACCGAGATCGCCTGCGACGCGGCGAACCCGCCGTTGCTGTCGAACGCGATGAGCAAGGTCGTCTCGACGGTGATGAGCCAGTCGATCAGCGCCGAGCTGGAGGACCTGACCCGGCACAACGACGCCGTCGTCCGGACCCGCGACACCCGCGTCTCGCTGGCCGCGCTGGGGCTGCGCGGCGGGCCGGAGTGCCTGGTGGACAAGGGGATCGCCACTTCGTACCTGGAGCGGCGGACGGCCGAGGACGCGGCCGAGCTCGTCCGCGTCGCCACCCGCCGGTACGCGCTGTCCGATGTGGACACCGAGGACCGGGAGTGGGCCTCGGGGATGTCGCAGCAGCTGCGCGCGGTCGCCGTGGCCGGGCTGAGCAGCGGCATCCCGCCGGAGCCGCCGTCGGCGAGCATGACCGTCGCCGACCTCGTCGCGTACCGCACGAGCGCGCTCGACGACGCCGTCGCGACCGGGCTGCAGCTGATCAACGCGGGGTTCAAGCTCGGCCCCGACCCCACGCAGGCCAAGGAGCTCAACAACGCGCGGGCGGGCCTGCACGCGGCGCGGAAGACGTCCGCCAGGGGCGTGCGGCTGGCGCAGTGGGTCGCCGCGCACGACGAACCCGGCGCGAGCAGCACGCTCGACGGCTGGATCCGCGAGCTCGCCCAGGAGTGGGCCGGGCTCGGCCGCTCGGACGCCGTCGCGCAGGCCTGGCCGATGGTGGTGACGGCGTTGCGGTCCGCGACACCCGCGTTGCGGACCCTGAGCGCGGAGACCCCCGGCACGGTCAAGACGCTGCTCGACTGGCTGGCCCTGCCCGACGGCGGTGACGACGTCGTCCAGGCGCGGCTGCTCGGCCTGCACATCGCGACGCGCGGGCTGCTCGCCCAAGCGCCGTCGGTCGACCAGCGGGTCGAGCTCGTGCAGGTCAGCGCCGATTCGCGGACGCTGCTGGACCTCAAGCGGCGCCGGTCGGGAGACAAGCTGACCGGGTTGCAGGCCGACTACTTCGGCGCGTTCTACAAGTCGTCGTGGCGCGCCAGCGACTGGATGTGGGGCCGCGTCGACGGCGCCGGCTGGCTGGTGCAGTGCCTGCTCGATCCACGGCGGCTGGAGACCCTGCGCGACCTCGTCGGGGCGGAGACCTTCCGCGAGGAGATCAGGACCGCGTTCAAGCCGGCCTGGCGCGCACCTGATCGCGACGACAACGCCGAGCCCGCCGAGATCGGGGAGCTGACCGGCCAGCTCGACGCCGAGCTGGCGTTCCTCGGGCTGGACTCGGCGCTGAACACCGTGGACTTCGCCACCGACCGGCCGGTCAGCATGCCGGTGACGGCGATGGTGCTGGCCCGCACGCGCCAGGCGGAGATCGCCGCGGAGGAGCTGCCGGTCGTGGCGACGCAGGCGGCCGCCGACGTCAAGGTGGGCGGTTGCAGCGGCGCGGCCTCGGCCGGGTTCCGCGCGCGGGCCGCGCAGCCGATCGCCGACGCGGCCGCGGCTCAGCGCGTGTTCCAGGCGTGCCAGGTGTCGGCGGAGAAGCTCGCCGGTGAGCAGGGCACGGCCCAGCTCACGCGGACGCTGGTCAGGCTCGGCGCGGCGACGGTCAACGCGGGGACGGTGGCGTTCCGCCTGCCCGGCGGCTGGCCGAAGACCGTCGCGGGCATCCTCCGGACGGTGGCCCGGAGCACGGCGAAGGTCACGCAGAGCGCGTCCCGGCTGGGCACGCCGGGTTCACTGGCGGCGGGCGTGCTGGCGCTGCTGGCCGGCCTGGTGATCGGCGACAGCGGCGGCGCGATCCTGCAGTGGATCGGCCTCCCGGTGCTGGCGGGCGCCGTCATCTACCTCGCGACGGCGCTGCTGACCATGGGCCGCACCGCGCGCCGGCTGTTCGCGGCCCTGGGCGTGCTGGTCGTGGCGGCGTTGCTGCTGGCGGCGTTCCTGCCCCCGATCGCGCAGCCGTTCTTCGGCTGGCTGGGCAGCGTGGTGGCCGGCTGGCGGCGCGGTGAGGCCGCGGTGTGGTGGCTCGTGGTGTCCGGCCTGCTGATCCTGCCCGCGGTGGTGATGCCGGTGAGCGGGATCTGGCGCCGTCTGCGGCACCGGCGCGGGGCCTGACCGGACGTCTCGGCGGCCGGCGGGCGGCCGAGACCCCAACCGTCCGGCCCGGGGCGCCGCTCGTGCGGAATCGTGCGGAATGCGGCCCGTCGCCTTGCGATCACGGCGCCGAAGGTTCAAGGTGCGGGTAGGTCGCGAGCCATGGGCGCGCGACCCAGCCGCGCGTATGCCCCGGAATGATCCACATCAAACATGTTTGTGGGCCTCCTCACCGGGTACTCCGCGTCGCCGCAGGTCATTGCGGGGGTCGTGAGCTGCGTCGCTGGCACGGCGAAAATTCTCTGTTACGTTTCCTGAGTATGTCCGTAACGCACTTGATCGAATCGCCGACCAAGGCGGACGGCGCGGAGCTCTGGCGAATCGCGCGCGATTCCGCCAAGCTCGATCTCAACTCGCCGTACGCATACATGCTGTGGTGCCGCGATTTCGCCGAGACATCGGTGGTCGCGCGCGAGGGCGGCAAGGCGGTCGGATTCGTGACCGGCTACCGCCGGCCGCGGGAACCCGGTGTCGGGTTCGTCTGGCAGGTCGCGGTCGACGCGTCGCAGCGGGGAAAGGGCCTGGCCGGCACGCTGCTGGATGCGCTGTACACGCGGCTCGTCGCCGACGGGGTGCGTTACCTCGAGACCACCATCACCCCGGACAACGAAGCGTCCATCCGGCTGTTCACATCGTTCGCGAAGCGCTGGAACGCCGCGGTGGAAACCAGTGTGCTGTTCGACGGAGAGGATTTCCCCGAAGCCGGGCACCTCGCCGAAGAGCTTTACCGCATCGGTCCGCTCACCGCACGCAAAGATCCGGGCGAGTAGGAGAAAAGAAACGTCATGAGCATCTTCGAAGAGCTCGAATCCGAGGTCCGCAGCTACAGCCGCGGGTGGCCGGTCGTGTTCGATCGAGCCCAGGGCAGCCACCTCTACGACGAGAGCGGAAAGCCCTATCTGGACTTCTTCGCCGGAGCGGGCGCGCTGAACTACGGGCACAACAACCCGCGGCTCAAGCAGGCGCTGATCGACTACATCCAGCGCGACGGCGTCACCCACGCGCTCGACATGTACACCGTGGCCAAGCGCGACTTCCTGCAGACCTTCCGCGACCGGATCCTCGACCCGCGCGACCTGAACTACAAGGTCGTGTTCCCGGGTCCGGGTGGCGCGAACGCCGTCGAGGCCGCGCTGAAGCTGGCGCGCAAGGTGACCGGCAAGGAGTCGGTCATCAACTTCACCAACGCCTTCCACGGCATGACGCTGGGCGCGCTGTCGGTCACCGGCAACTCGATGAAGCGCGGCGCGGCGGGCATCCCGCTGGTGCACGCCACCCCGATGCCGTACGACAAGTACTTCGACGGCGCGATGCCGGACTTCCTCTACTTCGAGAAGCTCCTCGAGGACTCCGGCAGCGGGCTCAACGAGCCGGCCGCGGTGATCGTCGAAGGCGTGCAGGGCGAAGGCGGCATCAACGCCGCGCGCCTGGAGTGGCTGAAGGGGCTCGACGACCTCTGCAAGCGCCACAACATCCTGCTGATCCTCGACGACGTCCAGATGGGCTGCGGCCGCACCGGCCCGTTCTTCAGCTTCGAGGACGCCGGGATCAAGCCGGACATCGTCTGCCTGTCGAAGTCCATCAGCGGCTACGGCATCCCGATGGCGCTGACGCTGATCAAGCCGGAGCTCGACGTCTGGGAGCCGGGCGAGCACAACGGCACCTTCCGCGGCATCAGCCCCGCGTTCGTCACCGCGACCGAGGCGATCAACGCCTACTGGAGCGACGACGAGCTCGAGAAGTCGACCAAGGCGAAGGGCGAGCGCATCGCCGCCGCGTTCTCGGGCATCGTCGAGGCCTACCCGGAAGCGAACCTGGTCGCCAAGGGCCGCGGGCTCGCGCGCGGTCTCGAGTTCGAATCCGGCGACACGGCCGGCCGCGTCTGCGCCGAAGCGTTCGCGCGCGGGATGCTGATGGAAACCTCCGGTCCCGACGGCGAGGTCATGAAGCTTCTGCCGCCGCTCACCCTGACCGACGACGAGCTGACCCAGGGCCTGTCGACCATCGACGAGTCCATCAAGGCCGTCCTCAAGAAGTAAAGGAGTTCACCCGTGCTCGTCCGCACACTCGACGAGGTCACCGACACCGACGCCGACATCAAGACCCCGAACTGGCGCAGCAAGCGGATCATCCTCGCCAAGGAGGGCGTCGGCTTCTCGGTGCACGAGACCACGCTGTACGCGGGAACGGTCAACGACTTCTGGTACGCCAACCACATCGAGGCGGTGTTCATCACCTCGGGCGAGGGCGAGATCGAGGACCTCGCCACCGGCAAGGTGTACGAGCTCAAGCCGGGGACGCTGTACCTGCTCAACGACCACGACAAGCACCAGGTCCGGCCGCGGACCGAGATCAAGTGCGTGTGCGTGTTCAACCCGCCGGTGACCGGCCGCGAGGTCCACGACGAGAACGGTGTGTACCCGCTGATCACCGAGGACTCGTAAACACCGGAGAGGAAACAGGAGGCGAAGCCCGTGACGCTGACGGACACCCGGGTCGACGACACCTACCCGACCCGGATCACCGGTACGCCGGAGCACCTGCCGCGCGTGCACCCCACGGTGTGGGGCACCGAAGCCGACGGCCCGATCGACGCCGCGACGCTGGCGAACCACGAGACCAAGGGCTACACCGTGGTCGACGACATGCTCTCCGTCGGGGAGGTGCAGACGTACTGGCAGGAGCTGGTGCGGCTGTCCTCCGACCGGGAGCCGGCCGGGGACGAGCGCGTGATCGCCGAGGCGAAGACCGGTGAGGTCCGGTCGATCTTCGACGTCCACGAGATCTCGGACCTGATCGCCGAGCTGGTGCGCGACCCGCGCGTGCTGGACCGGGCCCGGCAACTGCTCGGCTCGGACGTCTACGTGCACCAGAGCCGCGTCAACTACATGCCGGGGTTCAAGGGCACCGGGTTCTACTGGCACTCGGACTTCGAAACCTGGCACGCGGAGGACGGCATGCCGTCGCCGCGCGCGGTCAGCTGCTCCATCGCGCTGACGGACAACTACCCGTTCAACGGCGGCCTGATGATCATGCCGGGGTCGCAGCGGACGTTCGTCCAGTGCGCCGGCGAGACGCCGGACGACAACTACAAGGCGTCGCTCAAGGACCAGCGGGTCGGCGTGCCGAGCGAGGACGACATCACGAAGATGGCGGCCGAGCACGGCATCGACCAGTTCACCGGCCAGTCCGGCTCGGCGCTGTGGTTCGACTCGAACATCATGCACGGCTCCGGCAACAACATCACCCCGTACCCGCGCTCGAACATCTTCCTGGTGTTCAACAGCGTGGAGAACGCGTTGCAGGAGCCGTTCGCGGCGAGTGCCCCGCGGCCCGCGTTCATCGCCGGCCGCGACTCGACACCGATCTCGCGCTAGCCACAGTGTCATTCCGGGGCTCCCCCATCCGGAGCCCCGGAACGCGGATGGCCCGGCGGTGACCGACCCGGTGCGCTTTGTTACCGTGTCGCCACCGCGCGGGCGTGTGGCCCGCGCGACAGACGTCTTCGCGGACGATCGGCGGGTGCTTCGCTCGGGGTGAGCTCACCCGCCCGGTCGCCTGGGAAGACGACGGGTGGACCGCGCCCCCTGGCGGCCCAGCCGGGAGTTCCAGCACGACCCCGTACCAGCGGCTCGGGACCGCCGGCACGGGGTCGTGTCACGTCCGGGGGTGACGCTCCGCCGGTGGATGTCGCACCCCGTCCCACTCGCCGCTGCGGAATCCGCAGGACGGCCAAAACTCCTGGTACCGGCCCCCTTCGACAACCCGTGACCACGGTAGGTTGATTTTCGCGGCGAGGGAGACCCCCGGGGAGGTGGGCGCGAGCATGGCCGAATGCCGGTTCCAGCTGCTCGGGCCCGTCCAGCTCTTCGACGGCGACGTGGCTGTCCCGATCGGCGGCCCCGGCGTCCGCGGGCTGCTCGCCCTGCTCGCGCTCAAGCCCGGCAAGGTCGTCGGGCTCGACGAGATCATCGACGCTCTCTGGGGCCACGACCCGCCCGCCACGGCCCGGACCATCGTCCACGGCAACGTTTCCCACCTGCGGCGGATCCTCCGCGACATCGACGGCCCCAGCATCGTGACCACGCCGCCGGGCTACCGCCTGGCGGTCGAGCCCGACCGGGTCGACGTCCACCGGGCGCGCGGCCTGCTCGACCGCGCGTCGGAGGCCACCCCGGAGGTCGCCGCCGCGCTGCTGGCCGAAGCGCTCGCGCTCTGGCAGGGCCCGGCGCTCGGCGGCGTGCCCGACTCGCTGCGGGCACCCGAACTCGAGGACCTCCGGCTCGCCGTGCACGGTGCTCGCGTCGACGCCGACCTCGACCTCGGCCGGCACGCCGAGCTGATCGTCGAGCTGAGCCCGATCGTCCGCGCCGACCCCCTCGCCGAGCGGACCGCCGGCCAGCTCATGCGGGCGCTGTACCACGCCGGGCGCCGCGGGGACGCGCTCGAGCTGTACCGGACCGTCTCGCGCGCCACCCTCCGCACCCTGGGCGTCGAACCCGGCGCCGAGCTGCGCTGGCTGCACGAGCGCGTGCTCAACGCCGACCTCCCGGAGCTCTCCCGTGAAAGCTCCCACCTGCGGGCCGAGCTTTCCCGGGAAAGCGCCGTCCTCGACGAGCGGGGGCAGCCGATCTCCCAGCTGCCCGCCGCGGTGCCGAGCCTGGCCGGGCGCGCCGACGAGCTGGCCTGGCTCGACGGCCTGGTCACCCGCGCCGAAGCCGGCGAAACGACCATCGCGATCGTCACCGGGACCGCCGGGGTCGGCAAGAGCACCCTCGTGGTGTGGTGGGCGCACCGCGTCGCGGCGCGGTTCCCGGACGGCGTCCTGTTCGCGTCGCTGCGCGGCTTCGACCCGCACCACCCGCCGCTGGAGCCCGCCGAGCTGCTCACGCAGTTCCTGCTCGGCCTCGGCGTCGAGACCGCGAAGATCCCCGAGCTGCTGCACGAACGCGTCGCGCTCTACCGGTCGCTGATCGCCGGACGGCGGATGCTCGTGCTGCTCGACGACGCCCGCACGGCCGAGCAGGTGCGCCCGCTGCTGCCGCCGAGCGCGCGGACGATGACGGTGGTGACCAGCCGGTCGCGCCTCGACGGGCTCGCCGTGTCGAACGCGGCCAAGCAGCGCGTCCTCGGCACGCTCGCGCCCGAGGACGCCGTCCGGCTCATCGAGGAGCTCGCCGGCCCGGCCGGGCACAACCACACGCTCGCCCGGCTCTGCGGCTACCTCCCGCTCGCCCTGCGGATCGCCGGAGCGCGGCTCTCGGCGAGCCCGCAACGGACCGCCGAGGAGCTCGTCGACGAGCTGGGCAACGAGCGGACGCGGCTGGCCGGGCTGCAGGTCGACGGCGCCGACGACAGCGTGCGTGCCGCCTTCGACGTCTCCTTCCGCGGCCTGCCCGGCGAGATCGCCGAGACGTTCCTGCAGCTCGGCGCGGTGCCGGGGGTGATGGTCGGGCCGCACCTGATGGCCGCCGTGGCGCAGGTCCCGGTCGTCGAGGCCCGGCGGCGGCTGCGCGCGCTGGCCGCGCACAACCTGATCGCCGAGACGGCCCGGGACGTCTTCGCCCCGCACGACCTCGTCTGGCTCTACCTGCGCGAGCTCGCGGAACAGGAGCTCGGCGAGAAGGAGCGCGACGAGGCGATCGGCTGGGCGGTCCGCTACTACCAGGCGGCGGCCGACCGGGCGCGGCGCCGGCTGGGTCACGTCGCCGACCCGCTCGACTACACCGGCGTGCTCGCCGAGGAGGCGATGCCGTCGCTGACCGGCTTCGCCGAGGCGCAGGACTGGTTCGCGAGGGAGTGGCCGAACCTCCTCGCGGCGCTCGACGCCGCGTTCTCGGCCGGGCGCCACGACGACGTCTGGCGGCTGGCCCGGATCGGGCACAGCTACCGCGTCGCCTGCCCGCTGCTCGACGAGTGGTCGCGGATGGCCGACCTCGGCGTCGCCGCCGCCGAAGCCGCGGGCGACGTCGCCGGCCAGTGCTGGCTGCGGCTCGCGCGGTGCGAGATCGCGCTGACCTTCGAGCTGCCGGGTGCCGGCCTGGCCGACGCCCGGCGGGCGCTGGAGCTCTCCGCGGGCTCCTCGGACGCGCGGCTGGTCACGTCGGTCGACCTGCACCTGGGCCGCGCGCTGAGCCGGCGCGGCGAGCACCAGAAGGCCATCGACCGGCTGGCTCGCGCGATCGCGGAGGCGCCGGACGTCACCCTGCGCGGCCAGGCGCTCAGCAGCTGCGCGCAGGCGGAGAAGCGGGCGGGCCGGCTGCCGGACGCGATCGCCCACCAGCTCGCCGGGCTGGCCATCGACCGCTCGCTCGGCGACGACGACCGGGTGGTCGTCTCCCTGGACAAGCTGGCCGAGCTCAGCCTCCGGGCGGGTGACCTCGAGGCGGCGGAGCGCCACGTCTGGGAAGCGATCGACCTGGCGATCAGCCGCGAGTTCGCGGCCCGCGAAGGAGCGCTGCGGCTGACGCTGGGCCGGGTGCTGCGGGCGAAGGGCGATCTCGACGGCGCGCGGGAACAGCTGGCGTTGTCGGTGCGCATTTACGAACGCGTGCACCCGAAGCTCGTCGGAGAGGTCCGGGCGGAACTCGCCGAACTGCAGTGACGATTTCGCGTGACAACTTTCCGGCGGTGATCCACAGTCGTGGGGAGAATGCCGGTTGCGAATGGATCACGACCCGGCTCCGGCGGTCGATCCTTAGTGGATTCTTAGTGCCCCCGGCCGGCGTCCGCGTAGGTTCGGGAGTGCCGGCTGAGCCCTAGGGGAGGGGCAGGCTGAGACGCCGGCGCCGGGCCCCGTGCGGGAAAACCCCGCCGGGGCCGGGAGCCGCCAGGAGCGGCTCGTGGCGGCCCGGCCGGCCGACGTGGGGGTAGGCCGGCCGGTCGCCAGGCTCGGCGAAAACCGCAGCTCAGCTCACGTTCGCCGTGCAGAGCGCGATCGTCGTCCCGCTGTTTTCCGCGACCTTCTTGCCGTCGACCAGAATGGCGCAGGCGATTTCGTTGTTGAGCTGCGAATTGCGGGTGTCCGCGGTCAGCGTCAGCAGGTACGAACCATTGTTGTAGGAGGCCTGGCCTTCCCACGCGTCGGTGCTCGCGGGCGCGTTTTCCGTGCGCTGGTCCGAGAGGCTGCCGTACCGCACGGTCGCGCCGCCGGCGGAGGTCACCTGGAACGTCACGGTGTGCTTGTCCCCGGCCACCGAAGGCAGGTGGAGCCCGGCGTCGCCGCCGCCCAGGAAGGTCGAGTACAGCAGCATCCCGCCCGTCGTGAGCAGCGCGGCGACCGAGACCACGGTGGCGGTGATCGCCAGCCCGCGATCGCCCGTCGTGCCCTTCTTGACCTGGACCAGCCCGACCACGGCCAGCACCAGCCCGATCCCGCCCAGCGGCCACGCGACGAACCCGATGTCCGGGACGAACGTGACGACCAGGGCGGCCACGCCGAGCACCAGGCCGGCGATCGCGAGGAGGTTCCGTCCGGGCTTCGCGTTGGCTTGACGACGCTCCGTGGCCGTCACCGGTGGCGCGGGCCGTCCATGGCGCGCGGCGGTCGGCGGCGGGTACTGCGGGTCGGTCATCATGCGAACCCCTTCGGGTGGGAGTGCGACGACGTTAACCCATAAGAGTGCCCACGAACGAAAATGTTACATTCTGGAAAAAGTCATTGTCCCACCGTTTCGCGCCAGGTATCGGTATTTCCTGACAACGCGCGCAGGGTGTGGCCCGGTGATCAATGAGAAGAATATCGGAGTTCCCACTGTTTCCGTGGCCGTGCGGCCTACGACGACGGTCGGTTCCGGTGTTCAAGACGAAAGTCGCGTACCGGACTTCTCAGTCGAAAAGGCTCACTTCGGGGGTGATTTCGAGGAGCTCGAAAACGGGACGGCCGCGGCGGCCGTCGATCGTCGTCGTCCGCACGACGCGCAGCCGGGCGGTCACCGGGCGGTCGAGGTTTTCCTTGATCTCGTCGAGCAGGTCCGGCGCCACCGCGCCCTGGATCGTGCCGCCCGACTCGCGGTCGAGGTAGAAGATGCGCCGCCGGGTGCGGACGCCGTCGAGCCGCCCGCGCACCGTCTCGTAGCCGACCTCCTCGCGGGACTCGCGGAGGCTGCCCTGCAGGATCCGCGCCTGCTCGGTGGTCATACTGCGGGTGACCTGCTCGCCGGCGGTCGGGGTCAGCGCCATCCCGATGCCGGCGTTCTTCGCGACGGCGTTGACGATGTCGCTCACCGCGTTGCGGACGGTGTCGCGCTGGAGCAGCACGGCGTCGAGCGCGCCGTCGTCCGAGCCGTTCGCCGGCAGGAAGTCGCACAGCTCCTTGACCGCGCGCTCGGACAGCGTCTCGATGCCGTCGACGATCAGCGCGTCGTCGGAGACGTCGAGCTCCGGGAAGCCGAAGAAGATCGCGTTGCCCGCCTGGCCGCGCTGGATCAGCGGCGCCTTGTCCCGGTCGGTCTGCTGGACCTGGGTGACCTCGCCGGACGGGTTCCGGATGATGTGCCCGATCTTCGCCGTCGCGTCCTGCAGGGCGCGGCTGATGTCGGAGAAGGTGTAGGCGTCGATGGTCTGCTCGCCGATCACCGACACGTGCAGCAGCGGTGAGCGGGACGTCCGCTCGAACTTGGCGTTGGCCGCCATCGCCGAGGCGCGGGCCAGGTCGTCGAGCCACGTGCCGCCGGGGATCTCGTCGGCGATGCGCCGGAACTCGTTCCTCACCAGATCATCTCCGGGTAGCCCCTGCCGCCTCGGGCCCAGACCTCGGCCCACACGTCTTCGTCGCCGGGGCGGCACAGGAAGCCGTCCAGCATGCCGCCGACCGGCTGAACCTGATCGAGGTACATCGCGGGCTGCCCGACGATCACGCCGCGCAGCGTGAGCAGGCCGTACAGCGCCGACCGGCCGGCGTCGTCGAGCCGCTTGAGCGCGCCCCACTCGTCCGGGATGAGGACGACGTCGAGGCTCTGCGGCGGGTGCGCGGTGCGCGTGACGAGCTCGCCGCCGATCCACGCGCGGCCGGACGGCATGATCCGGCGGGCCACGCCGAGGTAGCTGTTGAGCGCGCTGAAGAGGATCTCGCGCTCGTTCTGGTGCGGGGCGTCGAAGACCAGGCGTTCGTAGACGTCGGCGAGGTCGCAGGCGTGGCGGCCCGGCGGAAGGACCTGCTGGGGCGTCCAATGGGGGAGCGCCACGCCACCCCCTCCTCAGGCTCGCTCACAGTGCGTAGCCGAACTTACCAGGATGGGTGTCAGCCACCGCGCCCAGGCTGGTGCGGCCACTGCGGGGTGACCTCGTCGGCTTCCGGCCAGGCGGGTTCCTCTTCGGTCGGCCAGTCCTCGGCCTGTGCGCCGCGCTGCGGAGGCAGCGGCAGCCGGCCTTCGCGGTGGCCCGCGGGCTCCGGTTCTTCGTCGTCCTGGACGGGTTCGTGGCGGTCGCTCCCGGGCTGCATCCAGGCCGCGGGGATGAACTGCGTCTGCTCGGCGGCCGACGGCTCGGGCTCGTCGTAGACGTCCACGAACTCGGGCTCGGGCTCGGGCTCCGGTTCGGGCCGGGGCTTGGGGCGCTGGGTGCGCAGGACCAGCCACGAGGTGAGCGCGCCGAGGGCGAAGGCGATGATCAGCCACAGCCAGATCTGCCCGAACAGCCACACCATCTGCTCACTCACCCCTCAAACGACTGTGATCTCGACGCGCCGGTCCTCTTCGCCGCCGGTGGCGGGCCGGGTGTCGCCCAGCCCCCGGTAGGTCACGCGCTTGGCCGTCAGGCCGTTGGTGGTGAGGATCCGCGTGACGGCCCTGGCGCGGTCCCGGGAAAGCTTCAGCGCGCCGCCGGCGCTGCCGGACCCGCGGGCGGCGTGCCCGGTGACGCGGTACCGGAAGGTGGCCGGCGACTTGGCGAGGGCGATCGCGACGGTGCGGGCGGCCTGTTCGCCTTCGGGGGTGAGCCGGGCGGTGTCCGGCACGAAGGTGATCGGCGCCTCGGCGAGCATCCGGTCGATCTCGGCTTGCACACCGGCCTTGTCGGTGGGCGGCGGCGGAGCGGTGGCACTGGTGGTCGGCGGCGGGCTGCTGGTGCTGGGCGGGGTGGTCGGGGGCGGCGGCGTGCTGGGGGCGATGGGGGTGACGTCGCCCTGCAGCTGGGCGGCCCGGACGCCATCGACGTTCTGGACGACTTCGAGGGCCCGCAGCGCCTGGTCGGGCGCGAAGCCGGTGAGGGTGGCGTCCCGGCCGTCGAAAGTGACGGTGCCGGGGGACAGCCCGGCCTGGGCCAGCGCGGCTTGGGCGTCGGCGGTGAGGTCACGCTGGATGTTCCCGCCCTGGGCCCAGGTGACGACCCCCGCCAGCAACGCGGTGACCAGCACCGCGATCGGGACCACGAGGATCCAGCGACGACCACCGGACATAAGGGGACTGTAAGCCGGGTGGGGCGGGTTGGCGAGCGGGGGAAGAGTGGTCGTCCACAAGTTGTCCCCAGGCAAGTCGACATGTGGACAACTCGAGGGGGAGTGATCGGTTGAGCACTTTGCGTCGGAGGGGGGCGATATGCTGGAGCAGGGCACGCCCCCCTGGGAGTGGCGGGGGCTGGTCTGGGGGGCTGGGGGTCTTGGGCGGGAGCCGCAAAGGCGCCGCCGGGGGCTGGGTCTGGCCGCCGGATGGCAGAAACCCGTGACCGCCACCCTCAGGTCTCCCTCAAGGTGGCCGTCACGACCCTCGGCAGCTCCCGGCCGACCTCAGCTGGCCTGCTGCCGAGCCTGGGCGTTGTCCGGCACCTCGAGCACGTCCAAAGGCACGTAAGGCGCCAGCTGCGGCCGCTTCGGCGACAACCCGTCGCCCATCGACTCGCCCCGCAGCTGCCGCCGGATCCACGGCAGCAGGTAGGCCTTCGTCCACGTCAGATCCGATCGCCGCGAGTCGATCCAGCGGTTCGGGACCTCCTCCGCGGGCCACGGCTCGCGCCAGTCGCCCTCGATCGGCACTCCCAGGACCTCCGCTGCCTTCAGGGCGATCCGGCGGTGGGCCTCCGGGGAGAAGTGCAGGCGGTCGTCGCTCCACGCGCGGCGGTCGTGGAGGGGCGCCATCGTCCACAAATCGACCATGCGGGCGCCGTGGCGCTCCGCGATCGCCCACAGGTGGGCGTTGTAGATCCCCACCTTGCCGCGCAGAACCGACATCACGGACAGCACCTTCGTGTCCGGGCCGTTGAAGATGAGCACTGGGATGCCCGCCGCCCGCAGCTTGGCCACGCCCTCTTCGAGGCGCGCCGCCACCGCGTCGACGTCCGCTCCCGGGACGATGATGTCGTTGCCGCCCGCGCACAGGGTGACCAGGTCGGGCTTCAGTTCCAGGGCGATCGGGAGCTGCTCGTCCATGATCTCGTCGAGCATCTTGCCCCGCAGGGACAGGTTCGCGTACTGGAAGCCGGTGCGCCCGGCCGCCAGGATCTCCGCGAGCCGGTCGGCCCAGCCGCGGTACGAACCGTCCGGCAGCTCGTCGTTGAGCCCTTCGGTGAAGCTGTCCCCGATCGCCACATAGCTGTCGAATCCGTACACGGTGGGTCCCCTTCCCGTCCTGCGACCGACTCCCCGACATGTAGTTGTACACGACAACTAACCGTCCGAGCCCCTCCGGTGTTCAGCCTGTGGTAACAGTGTCTTATCTTGTCGGCCTTCCCCGCCTCTCTATTACGTAGTCTTCACCTTCCGCATGCCGTGAGACAGCACACTCGAAGGCAATCACCAGACTCTTGTGGCGAAAATCTCCCTGCTTGCAGCCTGCCTGGCACGATCCGGCACGCTGGACAGGTGTCCGCAGAACCCCGTGAGTCGCTCGCGCAGATCCTCGGCGGCCGCCGAGGTGCGCTCGACGCCAGTATCCCGCCCGCCGGTTTCGTCGTCGGCTGGCTCGCGGCGGGGCAGTCCATCGCCTGGGGTGCCGGCGCCGCCATCGCGGTCGCCGTCGCGCTCGGGGTCTACCGGATGGTCCGCGGCGGGAAGGTCCGCGCGGTGGTCGTCAGCCTGGCCGCCGTCGTCGCGGCCGCGCTGATCGCCTTGCACACCGGCCGCGCCCAGGACTTCTTCCTGCTGCAGCTGATGTCCAATGTGGCCAGCGCGCTGCTCTGGGCCGCGAGCATCGTGGTCCGGTGGCCGCTGCTCGGCGTCGTCGTCGGCCTGGTGCTCGGCCAGAAGACGCGCTGGCGCCGCGACCCCGTGCTGCTGAAGGCGTACTCGCGCGCCAGCTGGGTCTGGGTGTTCGGCCAGTACGTGCTGCGCGTCGTCGTCTACGGCCTGCTGTGGTGGTCCGGCCAGGTGATCGCGCTCGGCGTGGCCCGCACGGTGCTGTCGTGGCCACTGGTCGCGCTGACCGTCGCGGTGAGCGGCTGGGTGCTCTACCGGGCATTGCCGCCGGAGCACCCCGGCTTGCGATTGGCCCCCGAAACCCGGTCGGACGACGTACCCGGGACATAAGGCGGCCCCCGGCGAGGGGGGAGGGTCCGGGGGCCACTGACTACGTTACCCGGACTACCGGGCTCCAGTCGACGTTTTGGCGTCTTCCCGTCGCGTTTTACTCAATTTTTTAGGGAAATACTGGTCTAACCACCCCTTCGCCGAAGGCGTCCACGGCCGCGAGCCAGGCCGCCCCGAGCACCCCATCCGAGCTGGTCAGCACCTCCAGGCCGGACAAACCACGGCGTACGAGGGCACCGACCGGGCTGTTTCCGGTCAGGACCGAACCCACGAGCACCACCGGGGTCGATTCGCCCGGTTCGCGCGCGGCGAGGGCGTTCGCGACCAGAAGTTCGGCCGCGCGGGCCACTATTCCGCCCGCCGCGGGCTCCCCGGCGTCGTGCGCCGCGCTCACCAAGGGGGCGAAGCGGGCGAGCCGGACCGGTGCCTCGGCATTGGCGGTCGTGATCAACGCGCGTGCGGCGGCGAGGCGCTCCGCGTCCGTCCGGACGTCCAAACCGGACGGTCCGAGCGCCGCGGCGAGCACCGCCGAGGGCAGCCCGTCCAGGGAGAGGCCGCGGCCGAGAGCCTCCAAAGTGGATCGGACGGCTTCGCGGCCGAGCCAGAACGCGGACCCTTCGTCGCCGAGCAGCCAGCCGTAGCCGCCCGCGGTGCCGGTCAGCCGGCGCTTGCGGATCCGGCCCGCGATGGAACCGGTGCCGGCGACGAGCACCGTCCCGTCCGGCGCCGACGTCGCGGACGCGTAAGCCACTTCGGCGTCGGCGACCACCCGGACGTTCGTGAGTCCGATTCGCGTCCAGGCCGCGTCGAACACCGCCGCCACGCGCACGTCGCTGAGCTTGCTGACCCCGGCCATGCCGACGACGGACGCCCGCACCTCGCCCGGGTCGCGCGTGCCCAGCGCCGCGGTGATCGCGTCGGCGATCCGGCCCGCCGCGACCTCGGGTGCGTGCGCGTTGGGGTTGGCGCCTTCGCCGCGGCCGGTGCCCAGCACGGCGCCGGCGGCGTCGACCAGTGCGGCCCTGGTCGACGTTCCGCCGGCGTCGACGCCGATCGCGTAGGTCACCTCGTCTTGGTCACCTTCAGCAGGCCGCGCGGGCTGTCCGGGTCGCCGCCGCGGGCGAGCGACAGGCCGAGCGCGATCCGCTGGATGGGCAGGATCTCCAGGATCGGCGCGAGCTCTTCGACGGTCGGGGCGACGTCGATGCGCAGCGCCGCCGGCACCTCCGAGGCGGCCGAACCGACGGCGAGCACGTCCGCGCCGCGCTTGCCGACGGCCTCGAGAACCTCGTGCATCGCCTGCCCGCCCTGCCCCTTGCTGGTCACCGCGAGCACGGCGGTCTCGCCGTCGACCGCCGCGACCGGGCCGTGCAGCAGGTCCGCGCCGCTGTACGCGCGGGCGGCCAGGTAGCTCGTCTCGGCCAGCTTGAGCGAACCCTCCAGCGCCGACGCGTAGGAGTAGCCGCGGCCGGTGGTGAGGACGCGGTCCACGAAGCGGTATCGGTCGACCGCCCGCTGGACGCCTTCGGCGGCGCCGTCCAGGGTCTGCTGCGCCAGCTCGCCGATCTTCTCGGCGTCGGCCGCCTTGCCGCCGCGCACCGCGTCGATCAGGAGGTAGAGCGCCATCAGCGTCGCCGAGTACGTCTTGGTCGCGGCGACGGCCTTCTCGACGCCGGCGCCGATGTCGACGCCGAGCTCGGACGCCGCCCGCAGCGGCGAGTCCGGGGTGTTGGTGACGGACACCGTCAGCGCGCCCTGGCGGCGCGCTGTTTCGGTGACCTCGATCAGGTCGGGCGAGCCGCCGCTCTGGCTGACCGTGACGAACAGCACGTCCCGCAGATCGGGCCGCGCGCCGTACAGCGTCGCCGTGGACGGGGAGACAAGACCAGCCGGAAGGCCGAGCAGTACCTCGATCAGGTACTTCGCATACAACGCTGCGTGGTCACTCGATCCACGCGCGGCGAGCAAAGCGAAGCGCGGAGGCCGTTGTGAGATCTTTTCCGCCACCTCGGCGATTTCCGCCTGACGCCCCACCAGTCCGGCCAGGACGTCCGGTTGCTGGGCGATCTCCGCGGCCATGTGCTCGCCGGGCCGTTGTTCGGTCATCATTTTCCTCTCCACCTCCGGCATTATGTACCGGACTCAGGCGGCGTCGGTCAGGTCTAGACCAATGTTAGTGGGGCGGCGGGTTTGGGGAAAAGGGTACGTTTCTTACGGGGACGTGGCGCGCAATGAGGGAAGACATAGGGAGTCGGGCATGTTGGAGACCACCACCACGGGCGAGGCGGGCGCCGTCGCCGCGATGCGCGGGCAGCGCGAGCCCAAGTACTGGGCGCTGAAACAGCACCTCCTCGACCTCCTGGACGTGCTGCCGCCCGGGTCGCCGATCCCGACCGAACGCGCGCTCGCCGGGGAGTTCACGGTCTCCCGCACCACCGTGCGCCAGGCGCTGGCCGACCTCACGGCCGAGGGCCGTCTGCACCGTGTGCAGGGGAAAGGCACGTTCGCGGCCGAGCCGAAGCTCGCGCAGCGGCTGCAGTTGTCGTCCTACACCGAGGACATGCGGCGCCAAGGCCTGAAGCCGTCTTCGAAGCTGCTGGAGCTCGAGGAGCTCCCGGCCGAGGGCGACCTCGCGAAACTGCTCGGAATCCGTACTGGTGCGAAAATTCTTCGCCTTCGACGGCTTCGACTGGCGGACTCGCAGCCGATGGCGCTGGAGACTTCGCACCTCCCGGCCGGCCGATTCCGCGGACTCCGCAAGCACGTCTCGGCGGGCGGTTCGTTGTACGCCGTTCTGCGCGAGTACTACGGAGTGGAACTGGAACGCGCCGAAGAGTCGATCGAGACGTCGCTCGCCGGTCCGGAAGAGGCGGAGATGCTCGGCGCCGACGTCGGCATGCCGGTGCTCCGGCTGACCCGGCACTCGTTCGCCACCGACGGCAAGCCGGTCGAGTACGCCCGCTCCGTCTACCGCGGCGACCGGTACAAGTTCGTCACCACGCTGATGCCGTGACCCGGTGTTGACGGCGATCACCGCGCAAGGTGGAGTTGCGGGGTGACTGCCACCGAAGACACCGGGATCCGCTGGGGGACGCACGCCGCCCGCGGCGTGCTCGCCACCACCATCCTCGGTTCGGGCATGGCGATGCTCGACGGCACCATCGTCAACGTCGCCCTGCCCCGCATCGGCACCGAGCTGAACGCCTCCGTCGCCGGGCTCCAATGGATCCTCGACGGCTACCTGCTGGCGCTCGCCGCGCTCATCCTGGTCGCCGGCTCGCTCGGCGACCGCTACGGCCGCCGCCGGATGTACCTCATCGGCGTCGTCTGGTTCGGCGTCGCGTCCGGGCTGTGCGCCGCCGCGACGTCCACCGAGATGCTGGTCGCGATGCGGATCCTGCAGGGCATCGGCGGCGCGCTGCTGACGCCCGGGTCGCTCGCGATCCTCCAGTCGTCCTTCGCGCACGACGCGCGCGCCCGCGCGATCGGCGCGTGGTCCGGCCTCGGCGGCATCGCGGCGGCCGCCGGACCGCTGCTCGGCGGCTTCCTCGTCCAGGTCTGGTCGTGGCGGCTCGCGTTCCTGATCAACGTCCCGATCGCGGTCGCCGTCGTGCTGATGGCCCGGAAGTTCGTCCCCGAGTCCCGCGACCCGCAGGCGACCGGGCACCCCGACTTCGGCGCCGCGGCGCTCGGCGCGATCGGCCTCGCCGGGATCACCGGTGCGCTGGTGGAGGCGCCGGCTCGCGGCATCGCGGACCCGATCGTGCTGGTCGCGGGCCTGCTGGGGATCGCGGGACTGACCGCGTTCGTCGTCGTCCAGCACCGCTCGCGCGAGCCGCTGGTGCCGCCGTCGCTGTTCCGCGACCGGACGTTCACCCTGGCCAACGCGCTGACCTTCGCCATGTACGCGGCGCTCGGCGGCGTGATGATGCTGCTGGTCATGCAGCTGCAGGTGTCGCTGCACTACTCGCCGACGGCGTCCGGCCTGGCCGGGCTGCCGCTCACGGTGATCATGCTGCTGCTGTCGGGGCGTTCGGGTGCGCTGGCCCAGCGCATCGGGCCGCGCACCCAGCTGGTGGTGGGCCCGATCATCGTCGGCATCGGGATGCTGCTGATGCTGCGCATCGCGCCCGGCGCGTCCTACCTCGGGACGGTGCTGCCCGCGGTCGTCGTGTTCGGGCTGGGCCTGGCGACGGTGGTGGCCCCGGTGACCGCGACGGTGCTCGCCGCGGCCCCGGACCGCTACGCCGGCGTCGCGTCGGGGGTCAACAACGCGATCGCGCGCTCCGGTGGTCTCTTGGCCGTCGCGGTGCTGCCGGCCGCGGCCGGGCTGACCGGCGAGGCGTACGCCGACCCGGTGGCGCTCACCGCGGGTTGGCGGATGGCGCTGGTCATCTGCGCGGCGCTGGCGATCGTGGGCGGGCTGATCGCGCTGGGCATCCACAACGGCGTCCTCGAGCCGCCGTCCGAGCCGCCGGCTTCTCCCGCGGCCGACGACGAGAGCCCCCACCTGGGCGAGTGCTACCACTGCGGCGTCGAGGGGCCGCCGACCCACATCCGCGGCGGCTCCCCGGTGGCCGGTTCCTAGCCGGGCTGACCCGCGAGGATCTCGGCGAACAGCGCCGGGTCGGCGTTGCCGCCCGAGATGAGGGCGACCGTGCGCCCGGCCGGCAGCTCGTCGGCGTGGAACATGTACGCCGCCGTCGTCACCGCGCCGCTGGGCTCGGCGACCAGCCGGGCCTTCCGGGCGAGCGTGCGCACGGCTTCGCGGATCTCGTCCTCGGTGACCGTGACCATGGCGTCGACGACCTCCCGCAGGTGCGCGAACGTCAGTTCGGACGGCTGCGCGCGCAGGCCGTCGGCGATCGTCCGGGCGCGGTCGGCCTGGGGCCAGTCGACCCGGTGGCCCAGGCGCAGCCCCTCGGCCGTGTCCCCGGCCAGCGCCGGCTCGACGCCGATGACGCGAGCCCGCGGGCAGCGCGCCTTGATCGCGACGCCGACACCGGACGCCAGCCCGCCGCCGCTCACCGGCACCAGCACGACCTCGACGTCGGGGAGGTCCTCGGCGATCTCGAGGCCCGCCGTGCCCTGCCCGGCGATGATGGCCGCGTCGTCGTAGGGCGGGACGAGGGTCAGCCCGCGTTCGGCGGCCAGTTCGTGCGCTTTCCCCTCGTGCTCGCCGATCGGCACCTCGATCACCTCAGCGCCGTACGCGCGGGTGGCCTCGACCTTGATCCGCGGCGCGACGTCCGGCACGACGATCACCGCGGGTACGCCGTACTGCTGCGCGGCGTAGGCGACGGCCTGCGCGTGGTTACCGCTCGAGTACGCGATGACGCCGCGGGAGCGGCTTTCCTCGTCGAGGGAACCGATCGCGTTGAACGCGCCGCGCACCTTGAACGCGCCGACCGGTTGCAGGCTTTCGGGTTTGAGCCACAGGGTTCCGCGGGGATCCCACGTCTGGAGCAACAGGGGCGTGTGCACGGCGACACCTCGGACGCGCTTCGCCGCGGCCTCGATGTCGGAGATCGTCACCAGTTCCATGTGCCGAGTATGTCAAGAAAGTGTTCGGCGTGGAATGTCCACTGTGGACGGACGGAGTGGCGCTCCTCACGCTCCGGCAACGCGGGGAGTTCCTCGCGCGCCTTAGACGTTGGACAGGGGAGAAGACTTACTACCGGATCGGGATCATGAGCAAGGAGAACGCAGCGACTTCCGAAGCGAAGGAAGAAAAGTCAGGTCTGCGCATCGCGCAGGTGATGGCGGCGGCGCTCGCGGCGGTGACGGCGGCGCTGCTGGGGTCGACGCTCGGCGTGGCGGGCACGGTCGTCGGCGCGGGCGTGGCGAGCGTGATCACGACGGTCGGCGGCGAGGTGTACCTGCGCTCACTGCAGCGCACGCGCGAGGCCGCGCTGAAGGCGCGTCAGCTGGCGGCGTCGGGCATCCGGCGGCGTGGAACCGGTTCCGAGGTGGCGCCGGCCGAGCAGCCGACGGTCCAGCTGCCCCGGCCCGAGGAAGGCCCGCCCGAGGAGGAGCCGTCCCGGCTGCGGAAGCTGCGCTGGCCGTTGATCATCGGCACGAGCGTGGCGGCGTTCGCGGTGGCGATCCTGGCGATAGTCGGCTTCGAGTCGGCGACGGGCACCCAGATCGGCGGCGGGACGGGTTCGAGCATCGGCAAGATCTTCGGCAACGGCGGCGGTCAGACGGACAAGACCCCCTCGACGACGCCGACGACCGGCACGACCGACACCCAGGTGTCCCCGTCGGAGACGACGACCCCGTCGGACACCTCGACGGCCCCGACGACCTCGTCGGAGACGCCGACGACAACGCCGGGCACGACGACACAGCAGCCGTCGACCTCAGCCCCGGCCACGACGACCCCGCCGACCAGCAAGGGCGCGGCGACCACCCCGACCCCGTAGGTCAGTGAAGGGCACATCAAGGGTTCAAGTCCCTCGATGTGCCCTTCACGGTTTTCAAGCCAGGTGGGACCGCAACTCCCGCGCCGCGGCTTCCGGGTCCTCGGCCTCGGTGATCGCGCGGACCACCACGATCCGCGACGCGCCCGCCTCCAGCACCTCCGGGAGCCGCGGGCCGTCGATGCCGCCGATCGCGAACCACGGGCGTTCGGGAGCGGCCGCCGCCGTCGCGCGGACCAGGTCCAACCCCGGCGCCGACCGGCCCGGTTTCGTCGGTGTCGGCCAGCACGGGCCGGTGCAGAAGTAGTCCACCCCCGGTTCCGAAGCGGCGGCCGAAGCTTGCGCGACGGAGTGCGTCGACCGCCCGATGACCACGTCGTCACCCAGAATCCGGCGGGCCAACCCGACCGGGATGTCGTCCTGGCCCAGGTGCAGCACGTCCGCGCCCACCGCCAGTGCCACGTCCGCCCGGTCGTTCACCGACAGCAGTGCTCCGTGGCGCGCGCACGCCTCGGCCAGCACCTCCAGCGCCGCGATCTCGCCGGCGGCTTCCAAAGCGCCGGTCTTGTCGCGCAGCTGGATGATGTCGACGCCACCGGCCAGGGCCGCGTCGGCGAAGGACGCCAAGTCGCCGCGGGACGTGCGGGCGTCCGTGCAGAGGTACAGGCGCGCCGCGTCGAGGCGGGCGCGGATCTTGTCACCGGAAAGGGCGGGCATAGCGGCGACCGTACCTTGGGAGCTAGGGTGGACTGGTCCGCACGGGAGCCCGAGGGACGGGCTGAGAGGGAGCTGCCGCTCCGACCGTGGAACCTGATCCGGGTCATGCCGGCGCAGGGAGCGTGATTCCCATGACGAACACCTTGGCCGTGGTCGGCGGCGGCGTGATCGGCCTGTCCACGGCGTGGCGAGCCGCACGAGCCGGCCGCGAAGTGACCCTCTACGACCCCGAGCCCGTCCGCGGCGGCGCGTCCTGGCTGGCCGGCGGCATGCTCGCCCCGGTCACCGAGGCCTGGCCGGGCGAGGAAGACGTCCTGCGCCTCGGCGAAGAATCGCTGAAAAGGTGGCCCGGCTTCGCGAGCGACCTCGCTCAGGAAGGCCTCGACCCCGGCCTGGCCGAACACGGCACGCTCGTCGTCGCGTTCGACAGCGCCGACGCCGGCCACCTCGACATCCTCGCCGCGCACCTGCACTCGCTCGGCCGCGTGGCCGAACGCCTCACCAGTCGCGAGACGAAGCGGCTCGAACCGGGCACCGGGTCCGTCCGAAGTGGACTCCACGTGCCCGGCGACCTGGCCGTGGACAACCGGAAACTGCTCCACGCCCTGTACGCGGCGTGCCAAGAACGAGACGTCCGGTTCGTCCGCGAACGCGTCGAACGCGTCCCGGACGCCGACGCCGTCGTGCTCGCCGCCGGCGCCTGGACCGGACGGCTGCACCCGCAGCTCGCCGACGCCGTCCGCCCGCTCAAGGGCGAGATCCTGCGCCTGAAACCCCGCCGCGGCTGCCTGCCCCCGCCCACGCGCACCGTCCGCGCCGTCGTCGAGAGCCGGCCGATCTACCTCGTGCCGCGCGGCGACCAGGAGCTCGTCCTCGGCGCGACGCAGTACGAGGCGGGTTTCGACCGGGCCGTCACCGCGCGCGGCGTCCGCGAGCTGATCGAGGGCGCCGAGCGCGTCTTCCCCGCGATCACCGAGTACGAGCTCGTCGAGACCGCCGCCGGCCTGCGGGCCGGCAGCCGGGACGTGCTGCCCTACATCGGCGTCCTTGACGACGGCGTCTTCGCCGCCACCGGGCACCACCGCAACGGCCTGCTGATGGCCCCCGTGACCGCGGACGCCGTGGTTGCCTGGCTCGAGGGTGAGAAGCCGCCCGAAGGCGTCGAAGCGGCTTCACCCGCCCGCCTGCACCAGAAGGAGCACGTGTGATGGAGATCAAGCTCAACGGGACGTGGACGGAGTTCCCCGACGGCGCGACCGTCGCGGACGTCCTCGACGCGTCCGGCGGGCAGCGGCCCGGCATCGCCGTCGCGGTCGACGGCGTCGTCGTCCGCCGGAGCGACTGGGCGGCCACCGCCGTGCCCAAGGGCGCGGGTGTCGACGTGCTCACCGCCGTCCAGGGAGGCTGAAATGGACGAAGAACCACTGGTCATCGGCACGCACAAGCTGACGTCCCGGCTGATCATCGGCACCGGCGGCGCGGCGAACCTCGCCGTGCTCGAACGCGCGCTGGTCGCGTCCGGCACCGAGCTGACGACCGTCGCCATGCGCCGCGCCGACGCCGAAGGCGGCTCCGGCGTCCTCGAGCTCCTGAAAAGGCTCGGCATCGAGCTGCTGCCGAACACCGCGGGCTGCCGCACGGCCGCCGAGGCCGTGCTCACCGCGCAGCTCGCGCGGGAGGCCCTCGGGACCGATCTGATCAAGCTCGAGGTGCACGCCGACGACCGGACGCTGCTCCCGGACCCGATCGAAACCCTCGACGCCGCCGAACGGCTGGCCGCCGACGGGTTCACGGTGTTCGCCTACACGAACGACGACCCGGTGCTCGCGCTCCGCTTGGAGGAGGCGGGCTGCGCCGCCGTGATGCCGCTGGGCGCGCCGATCGGCACCGGCCTCGGCATCCGGAATCCGCACAACATCGAGCTGATCGTTTCGCGGGCGGGCGTGCCGGTGATCCTGGACGCCGGAATCGGCACGGCGTCCGACGCGACGCTGGCGATGGAGCTCGGCTGCGACGCCGTCCTGCTGTCCACCGCGGTCACCCGCGCGACGGACCCCGAACGGATGGCCGCGGCGATGCGCTCGGCCGTCGTCGCCGGTCACCTGGCCCGGAGCGCCGGGCGCGTGCCGCAGCGGTTCTGGGCGCAGGCTTCGAGCCCACCCCGGTGAACTGCTGCTTTCGGGGGCTCCGGGTGGCGGAGCCCCCGGCCCGGGGCGGAGCCCCGGTATAACACCGGGTGCCTTAACGCCGAACGTGCACCGCGAACCCGTAAGGTTGACGGCACTTTCCGGCGCACCCGCGGCGGGGCAGGGCAGAAGGAGCCAGCCGTGACCAGCACATCCGTCCAGGACGTCTCGGGCAGGTTGTACCTCGCTGTCGGCAGGCTGTCCCGGTCACTGCGGCAGGCCGGCGTGCCCGGCCCCGGCCACGGCGCCATCTCGGCCCTCGCGACGCTGGTGATCTCCGGCCAGCTGCGTCTCGGCGATCTCGCCGCGAAGGAGGGCGTCGCCGCGGCGACCATGTCGCGGATCATCGCGTCCCTGGTCGAGGCGGGGTACGTGAGCCGCGAGTCCGACCCGGTCGACCGCCGCGCGTGGCTGGCGAAGGCGACCGAAGAGGGCGAGCGGCTGGTGTCCGGTGTGCGGTCGACGCGGGTGCAGGAGCTGAACCGGCGTCTCGACCGCTTGACGCCGGAGCACCGCGAGGCCCTGACGGCGGCGCTCCCGGCGCTGGAGGCGCTGATCGCGGACGAGGACCGCTAAGCGGCCTGCTCCCGCCTCAGCTCGGCCAGCTCCGCGCGGACGGCGCGCAGCTCCTCGAGGATCTCCCGGTTGGCTTCGGCCTGCGTCGCGGCCTGCTTGGCCTCTTCCTCGCGGATGTCCTGGCGCAGCTCGTCCTCCATGCCGCTGACGACCACGGCGATGAAGAGGTTCAGCACCGCGAAGCTGGACACCAGGATGTAGACGACGAAGAAGATCCAGGCCATCGGCGCCTGGACCATGATCTCCTTCGCGATGTCCGGCCACGCTTCGCCGGTCATCACCTGGAACAGCGTGAACAGCGAGGTGCCGAGGTCGCCGAAGTTCTCCGGCGAGATCACGCCGAACAGCTTGGTCGCCATCACGCCGGCGACGAAGATGATCAGCGCGAGCAGCGCCGCGATCGACGCCATGCCGGGGATCGCCGCGAGCAGCCCGGAGACGACCTTGCGCATCGACGGCACGACCGAGATCAGCCGCAGCACCCGGAGCACGCGCAGCGACCGCAGGACGGCGAACGGACCGGTCGCCGGGATCACCGCGATGCCGACGACCAGCAGGTCGAAGACGTTCCAGTTGTCGCGGAAGAAGGCGCCGCGGTAGGCGTAGAACTTCGCCAGCAGCTCGGTGACGAAGATGCCCAGCGCGATGTGGTCGAGGGTGTGCAGGAGCGTCCCGTAGCCGTCCATCAGGGACGTCGACGTCTCCATGCCGAGCGTGGTCGCGTTGACCACGATCACGGCGATGATGAAGTTCTGGAAGCGGCGGTCCTCGAGGACCTTCGCCGTCCGCTCGCGTCCGGTCAAGGCCGCCCCTCGCGTGAGTCAAGAATCAGTAAACGCAGGGATGGTAACCGGACGCGTGCTCAGCGCTGTTCGGGTGCCAGCCGCCAGAAGGCCGAGACCGGGCCGACCTTCGCTCCCATCGGGTACGCGTGCTCGACGGCGTGCGAGACGAACCACTTGCCGTAGCGCGCCGCTTCGACCACCGGCATGCCCTTGGCCAGGCCGGCCGTCAGCGCGGACGCCATCGTGTCGCCCGCGCCGTGCGTGTGCGGGGTCGCGTAGCGCCGCCCCAGCAGCTCCACGAACGTCGAGCCGTCGAACAGCAGGTCCACGCACTCCGGGTCGGACTGCAGGTGGCCGCTCTTGACCAGGACGTACTTCGGGCCCATCCGCTGGAGGACGACGGCCGCGGTGTGCATGCCTTCGCGGTCGGTGACCGTCATGCCGGTGAGCAGCCGGACCTCGTCGAGGTTGGGCGTGAGCACGGTCGCGCGCGGGAGGAGTTCGTCGCGCAGGGCGCGCAGGCCGGCGTCGTCGAACAGCGGGTGGCCGTGCATCGACGCCGCCACCGGGTCGACCACGAACGGGATCTTCTCGTCGCGCCCGATCCCGGCCTTGTCGCCCGCGGCGGCGACCGCGTGGATGATCTCCGCCGACGCCAGCATGCCGGTCTTGGCCGCGCCGACGCCCATGTCCGCCGCGACGGCCTCGATCTGCCCGGCCACGATGTGCGGCGGCAGGTCGGCGCGGTCGTGGACGCCCAGGGTGTTCTGCACCGTGACGGCGGTGACCGCGACCAGGCCGTGGACCCCACAGGTCAGGAAGGTGCGGAGATCCGCCTGCAGCCCGGCGGCACCGCCGGAGTCCGATCCGGCGATGGTCAACGCGGTGGGCGGGCTCGTCGTCATGGTGGTTTCCCGACTTCTGGTCTAGGCCAATCGGCCGCTTTTCCTTCATCAAGAGTCAACCACGGTGAGACATTGTGAACGTTACTCACGTTCGAAGGAGCCTGGATGAAGCTCTTCTCGGTGGTCCTCCTCGCGGCAGCTCTCACGTTCTCGGGAGCGACTGCTGCCAACGCGGACAGCCCAAAGCTCTCCCACGTCACCACGGTCGGCGTGCACAACACCTACGACCCGGCGGCCTACGGCTATCTGGCCCAGGCGCTCGACGCCGGGTCGTCGCTGATCGAGCTCGACGTCTGGCCGGACTTCTTCACCCACGAGTGGAAGGTCAGCCACTCGAACCCGTTGGGGAACAACAACAACTGCGTCGCGGCCACCTCGGCGTCGCAGCTGTACACCGGCGGGAAGAACAAGAACCTCGAGTACTGCCTCGACGACATCCGGATCTGGCTGGCCGCGCACCCGGGGCACACGCCGATCACGCTCAAGCTCGAGATGAAGACGGGCTTCTCGGACAACACCGGCATGGGCCCGGACGAGCTCGACGCGACGTTCCGCTCGCACCTCGGCAGCGTCGCGTTCCGGCCGGCCGAGCTGCTCGGGAGCTACGCCACGCTCGACGACGCCGCGAAGGCGGACAACTGGCCGTCCGTGGACGCGTTGCGGGGCCGGGTGATCACCGAGATCATCCCGGGCACCGTGGAGGAGCAGAACCCGACCGACACGCTCAAGACCGACGTCGAGTACGCGCGGTACCTGGTCGGGCTCAAGAACGCGGGCAAGCTCGGCGACGCGAACATCTTCCCGACCGTGCACGGCGCGGCCGGCGGTGACCCGCGGGACAAGTACACCGCCGACCTCAAGCCGTGGTTCGTCGTGTTCGACGGCGACGCGAACGCGTGGGTCACGCAGACCGGGCCGTGGTGGTACGACGCCAACCACTACTACGTGGTGATGACCGACGGGCAGAACGTCGCGCCCGCGATCGACGCGCACAACCCGACGGTCGACCAGGCCAACCAGCGTGTCGCCGACCTGGCGAAGCAGCACGCGTCGGTCATCACGTCCGACTGGACCGGGCTCACGACGGTCCTGCCGCAGGTGCTCGCCCGCGGTTAGACGGTCAGCACGAGCTTGCCGGACACCCGGCCCGACTCACCCAGCTCGTGCGCCTTGGCGGCGTCTTCCAGCGGGAAGGTCTGCTCGACGCGGACCTTCAGCTGACCGGTCTCGATCAGCTCGACGAGGCCGGTCAGCCCGCCGCGGTCCGGCTCGACGAGGATCCGTTCGGTCCGCACCTTCCTTGCGGCGGCGGCTTTTTCGACGCGGTCCGCGACGCCGCTGGGCACGGCGATCAGCAGGCCGCCCTCCTTGATCGCGGGGAGCCAGCGCAGGTCGCTCTCCTCGCCGACGAGTCCGAAGTAGACGTCCACATCGGACGTGGTGGCGGTCTTGTCGTGGTAGTCGATCGGCTCGTCGACCCCGAGCTCGCGCAGGAGGTCGTGCTTGCCCGCGCTGGCCGTCCCGATGACGTGCGCGCCGCGTGCCTTGGCGATCTGCACGGCGAGGTGGCCGACCCCGCCCGCGGCGGCGTCGACGAACACGCGTTGTCCCTTGTGGACGTTCCCGACGTCGACCAGCCCCTGCCAGGCGGTGAGCCCGGCCAGCGGCAGCGCGGCGGCCTCGGCGAACGACAGCCCGGCGGGCTTGCGCACGAAGTGCCGCGAGGGCGCGGTGACGTACTCGGCGTAGGCGTTGCCCGGGCGCGGGAACCACGGCATGCCGAGGACTTCGTCGCCTTCCCGGACACCGGTGGCACCGAAGCCGGCCTGTTCGACGACGCCGGCGACGTCCCAGCCGACGGTGAACGGCGGTTCGCCGAGGAACCCGCCGCCGGCGCGCACCTTCCAGTCGACGGGGTTGATGCCGGCCGCGTGCACCCGCACCAGGACCTCCGTCGGCCCGGGTTCCGGGCGCGGTGCCTCGGTGACGCGGAGCACCTCCGGCCCGCCGAGGGTCTCCTGGGTCACGATGCGCATTGCTCCACTCCTTCTGTTCGGGGTCGCCTCCTATGCTCGAATGGGTAGGCACTTTTCGCCAGAAGGCACTAATAAGTGAAGTAGGTACCTGATGGAAACCACTTGTGACCAGGACGGACCCTGGGACGTCTACCTCCGGAGCTGTCCCTGCCGCGACGTGCTGGACCTGCTGGCCAACAAGTGGACGGCGCTGATGCTGGGCGCGCTGGCCCGCGGCCCGCACCGCTTCGGCGAGCTGCGCCGCGCGGTCGACGGCATCAGCCAGAAGATGCTGACCCAGAACCTCCGCCAGCTGGAGCGCGACGGCTTCCTGACGCGCACGGTGTACCCGACAACGCCCCCGACAGTGGAGTACGCACTGACGGAGATGGGCGCGGAGGTGGGGGCGCACCTGGTGGCGCTGAGCACGTGGTCCCAGGCGAACTTCGACCGCATCCGCTCGGCACGCGAGTCCTACGACGGCCGGGAGCTGCAGCCGGTCCGCTGAGAGGTCTGCCGCAGCGGGTCGTGAGTGAGAAACAGTGTTCTAACCCTGTTTCTCACTCACGACCGTCCAGGACCCAGAACGGCGACACCGGTCCGACACCCGCGCCGAGCGGGTAGGCCTCCGCCACGCAGCGCTCGATGAACTTCTTCCCCGCCGCCACCGCGTCCGGCACCGAAGCGCCCTTCGCCAGTGAGGCCGTGATCGCCGATGCCATCGTGTCGCCGCCGCCGTGGGTGTTGTTCGTCTCGTACCTCGGGCCGCTCAACGAAACGTACGAGCTGCCGTCCGTCAGCAGGTCCACGCACTCCCGCGTGCCCCGCATGTGGCCGCCCTTGACGAGCACCCACTGCGAGCCGAACTCCAGCAGCGCCTCCGCCGCCGCGCGCTGGGAAGCCGCGTCGGAAACGGAGATGCCGGTCAAGAGCCCGACTTCGTCCAGGTTCGGCGTGATCAGCGTCGCGCGCGGGAACAGCTCCGTGCGGATCGCCTCCAGGGCGTCTTCGCGCAGCAGAGCGTGCCCGGTCATCGACGCCGCCACTGGGTCGACCACCAGCGGGAAGTCCATCCCCAGCTCGTCCAGGGTCTTCGCCACCGCGCGGATGATCTCGGCGGTCGCCAGCATCCCCGTCTTCGCCGCGTCCACGCCCATGTCGGACGCCACCGCCTTGATCTGCGCGGTGACGACGTCGGCCGGGATCTCCGTGAAACCCTGGACACCCAACGAGTTCTGGACGGTGACCGCGGTCAGCGCGACCAGCCCGTGCACCCCGTTCGCGAAGAAGGTGCGCAGGTCCGCCTGGATGCCCGCACCACCGCCGGAGTCGGAACCGGCGATGGTGAGGGCGGTGGGCGGTGTCACAGCTGCACCACGGGCAGGTAGACCTTGCCGCCGGACTCGGTGAACTCCGCCGACTTCGAAGCCATCCCGGCCTCGATGGCCTCCACAGTGGACAGTCCGTGCTCCTCGGCGTACTTGCGGACGTCCTGCGTGATCCGCATCGAGCAGAACTTCGGCCCGCACATCGAGCAGAAGTGCGCGGTCTTGGCGGCTTCCACGGGCAGCGTCTCGTCGTGGAACGAACGCGCCGTGTCCGGGTCGAGCGAAAGGTTGAACTGGTCGTTCCAGCGGAACTCGAAGCGGGCCTTCGACAGCTCGTCGTCCCACTCCTGCGCGTACGGGTGCCCCTTGGCCAGGTCCGCGGCGTGCGCGGCGATCTTGTACGTGATCACGCCGGTCTTGACGTCGTCGCGGTTCGGCAGGCCGAGGTGCTCCTTCGGCGTGACGTAGCACAGCATCGCCGTGCCGTACCAGCCGATCTGCGCCGCGCCGATGGCCGACGTGATGTGGTCGTAGCCCGGCGCGATGTCCGTCGCGAGTGGACCGAGCGTGTAGAACGGCGCCTCGCCGCAGAGCCGTTCCTCCAGCTCGACGTTCTCCTTGATCTTGTGCATCGGCACGTGGCCGGGGCCCTCGATCATCACCTGGACGTCGTGCGAGCGCGCGATGTGCGTCAGCTCTCCGAGGGTTTCCAGCTCGGCGAACTGGGCGCGGTCGTTCGCGTCGGCGATCGAGCCGGGACGCAGGCCGTCGCCGAGGGAGAACGTGACGTCGTACTGCCGCAGGATCTCGCAGAGTTCCTCGAAGTGCGTGTACAGGAACGATTCCTGGTGATGCGCGAGGCACCACGCGGCCATGATCGACCCGCCGCGGCTGACGATCCCGGTGACGCGCCGCGCGGTCAGCGGGATGTAGCGCAGCAGCACGCCGGCGTGCACGGTGACGTAGTCGACGCCCTGTTCGCACTGCTCGATGATCGTGTCGCGGTAGATCTCCCACGACAGCTTTTCCGGTTCGCCGTCGACCTTTTCCAGCGCCTGGTAGATCGGCACGGTGCCGACCGGGACCGGCGAGTTGCGGATGATCCACTCCCGCGTCTCGTGGATCCGCTTGCCGGTGGAGAGGTCCATAATCGTGTCGGCGCCCCAGCGGGTCGCCCACACCATCTTGTCGACCTCTTCCTCGACCGACGACCAGACGGCCGAGTTGCCCATGTTGGCGTTGATCTTCACCAGGAAGTTCTTGCCGATGATCATCGGCTCGGACTCGGGGTGGCGCCGGTTGGCCGGGATCACCGCGCGGCCGCTGGCCACCTCGTCACGCACGAACTCGGGAGAAACCCGTTCGCGGGCGGCGATGTACTCCATCTCCCGCGTGATGACACCCTGTTTGGCCCAGCCGAGCTGGGTGTTGTGCTCACGGCCGTCGGCCCAGCCGGCGCGCAGCCGGTGGAGTCCACTGTGGACGTCGATGGTGGCTTCGGGGTCCGTGTACGGGCCCGAAGTGTCGTAGACGTCGAAGTGTTCGTCGTTCGAGAGGTCGATCCGGCGTGCGGGAACCCGCAATCCGGATTCGGTCTGGTGATAAACCTTGTGCGAGCCCGTGATCGGCCCGGTCGTGACGGAGACGTCCTTGTTCTCAAGCGTCGTCAACGACTTTCACTCCCTACGCCGGCATTACCCGGTCAGGTTCATGCGGTCGGTGACGCCTGCGAAACGCAAGTCACCCTCTCAGCCCGCCATGGCGCGAGCTCCCGCGTTGGTGTTGTGCCACCGACCATGCCACGCCGGAGCGCGATACTCAAGTCACCCGACCAACTCGGCCGGAGTGGCGTAGACGTCGACCATGGCTCCGTTGCGCAGCACGGTGATCGGGAGTGCGGTGCCGATCACTTCCGCGAACAGCTGGCGCTGGATGCCCTGGGCGTCCGAGACGCGGGTGCGCCCGACGGTCAGCACGAGATCGCCGGCGTGCAGGCCCGCCCGGTCCGCGGGGCCGCCGGGGACGACTTCGCGGACCCGCAGCCCGGCGCTCTGCCCGGTGCGCTCGGCGATGTCGTCGGGCAACGGCGCGGGCACGCCGATGACGCCGAGGTAGGCGCGCCGCACCCGGCCTTCGACGACGAGCGTGTCGATGATCCGCCGCGTCGTCGCGTTGATCGGCACCGCGAGCCCGAGCCCGACGCCGGCGACGGCGGTGTTGACGCCGACGACCCGGCCGGCGGAGTCCGCGAGCGCGCCGCCGGAGTTGCCGGGGTTGAGGGCCGCGTCGGTCTGGATGACGTCCTCGATCACCCGGGTGGTGCGCCCCTGCCGCACCGGCAGTGCCCGGCCGAGCGCGCTGACGACGCCCGCGGTGACGGTGCCGGAGAAGCCGAGCGGGCTCCCGATGGCCACGACGAGCTGCCCGACGACGAGCTCGTCGGCGTCGCCGAGCACGGCCGCCGACGGCGTCTCGCCGCGCGCTCGCAGCACGGCGAGATCGGACAGCGGGTCGGAGCCGACGACGTCGAAGGGCGCTTCGCTGCCGTCGGCGAAGGTGGCGACGCCGCGCCGGTGGTCGCTGACGACGTGGGCGTTGGTGAGCAGGTGGCCGTCGTCGGCGAAGACGACCGCCGAGCCGCTGCCGCGCGCGAGCTGGACCCCGGCGACATGCGGGGTGACGGTCTTGGCGACGGTGCTGACCGCCCGCGAGTAGGCGTCCATCGCGTCTTCCATGAGCACCTCGATTACACCGTTGCAGGTACTACAAGTCTGCGCCGGAAAGCGTGCGAAGTCCGTTCGCTGTTCGTGAACCGCCGGCCGGACCAGTGACGGTCAGTGGTTCACCGGATCGGACCATGCGCCGGTGAAGGATCGGCGAGACACTTCCAGGCGCTTCTGTAACGGTGCAGAAGCGACTTTCTGTGGGGTTGATATGCGCAAACTCATGTTCGGCGCCCTCGCCGGGCTGCTGGTCACCGGCCTGATACCGGGGATCGCGGTGGCACAGGGCGAGGCTCCCGGCGCCCCGGGCGCCCATCCCAGCTGGCTGCCCGCGAACAAGACCGGCTTCGGCACGGCTCACGACCGCTCGTCCAACGTCTGGTTCACGCTCCAAGGCGGCCAGATGTCCGAGGTCTACTACCCGGACCTGTCGACGCCGAGCGTCCGTTCGATGAACTTCGTCGTCACGGACGGTCGCAGCTTCGCCGACCTCGACTACGCCGAGAAGGCGCAGCAGGTGCGGCGGACCGACGACAACAGCCTGACCTACGAGCAGACGATCACCGACGACCAGCACCGCTGGCGCCTGCGCAAGACCTACGTCACCGACCCGGCCGCCACGACGGTGCTGGTGGACGTCGACTTCCAGTCGCTCACCGGGCGTCCCTACCAGCTCTACGCGGTCGCCGACCCGGACCTGACCAACGACGGCTCCGACGACTCGGCCGTGCGCAAGGGCGACGCGCTCACCGCGCAGGACGCCACGAACGCCGCCGCGCTCACCGCGAAGCCCGCGTTCACGAAGACCAGCGTCGGCTACGCGGGCGCGTCCGACGGGAACACGCAGCTCACCAAGACCTTCAAGCTGAACTCCTACGACACCGCCGCGAAGGGCAATGTCGTGCTGACCGGGCAGACGAGCGCCGACGGCGTCCGCAACCGGCACGTCACCCTGGCGCTCGGCATGGGCGCGAAGGCCGCCGACGCGCTCGGCAGCGCGCAGGCGTCGCAGCGACGCGGCGTCCGCGACATCACCCGCGCGTACGACCGTGGCTGGGAGCAGTACCTGCGCGGCGTCAGCAAGCCGCCGTCGTCGCTGAAGACCGACGCCGAGCGCGACCTCTACAAGGCGTCGATGCTGACCCTCGCCGCGAGCGAGGACAAGCACCACCCGGGCGCCTTCATCGCGTCGCCGAGCATGCCGTGGCGGTTCGGGAACAACGACCCGGAGTGGTCGCCGTCGGGCACCTACCACCTGGTCTGGCCGCGTGACCTCTACCAGATCGCGACCGGCCTGGCCGCCGGTGGCGACCAGCCCGCCGCGAACCGCGCGGTGAGCTACATGTTCGGCACGCAGCAGCAGGCCGACGGGCACATGCCGCAGAACAGCCGCGTCGACGGCGTCCCGTACTGGACGTCGATCCAGCTCGACGAAACCGCTTTCCCGATCGTGCTGGCCCAGCAGCTCGGGCGGACCGACCTGTGGCCCGGCGTCCGGAAGGCCGCCGACTTCATCATCGGCTACGTCGGCCCGAACGGGCAGCGGGCGCCGTACACCCAGCAGGAGCGCTGGGAGGAGCAGGACGGCTGGTCGCCCTCGACCATCGCCTCGGTGATCGCCGGGCTCGTCTGCGCCGCGGACCTCGCGTCGCACAACGGCGCTCCGGCGGACGCCGCCCGCTACCTCGCGGCGGCCGACAAGTTCAAGGCCGACCTGCCGAAGCAGACGATCACCACGAACGGGCCGCTGTCGAAGGACCCGTACTTCGTCCGGCTCACCAAGGACGCCGACGCGAACGCCGGGACGACGTACAACCTCGGCAACTCGAGCGTCACGATGGACCAGCGCGCGGTCACCGACGCGGGCTTCCTCGACCTCGTCCGGCTCGGCGTCTACCGGGCCGACGATCCGGTGATCCGCAACAGCATCAGGGTCACCGACAAGGACATCGCGTTCACGACGCCGACCGGGCAGTTCTGGCACCGGTACACGAAGGACGGCTACGGCGAGCAGGCCGACGGTTCGCCGTGGGACTACACGTTCCCGGCCGAGAGCCGCACCACGTTCGGGCGGTTGTGGCCGCTGCTCGCCGGCGAGCGCGGCGAGTACGAGCTGACGCTCGGCGACCCGGCGTCGGCCGCGCGGCGGCTGCGTGACCTCGGCCGCGTGAGCAGCTCGGCGGAGACCATGCCGGAGCAGGTGTGGGACGAGAACGCGCCGTCCGGTCAGCCGGGCTTCCCGACGGGCACGCCGAACACCTCGGCGACCCCGCTGGCCTGGACGCACGCGCAGTACGTGCGGCTGGCTTGGGACGTCAAGGCGGGCTCGGTGCTGGAGACGCCGAAGGTGGTCCGCTGCCACTTCCTCGGCTGCTGACGCTCGGCGCAAGTGGTCGTGAGTGAGAAACAGTGTTCTAACGCTGTTTCTCACTCACGACCGGGCGGGCGGTCAGATGACGGCGCCGTCGTCCTCGGGGGTCTTCGGGGGCAGCCACGAGTTGCCGGGGACGCCCCACTTGTTGGACTTCAGCATCTTCTTGGCCGCGCGCGCGTGCCGCCCGACCAGGCGGTCGAGGTAGATGAAGCCGTCCAGGTGGTCGGTTTCGTGCTGCAGGCACCGCGCGAAGTAACCGGTGCCCTCGACCTCGATCGGGTTGCCGTCGAGGTCGAAACCGGTCACCTTCGCCCACTTCGCGCGGCCCGTCGGGTACGACTCGCCGGGCGCCGACAGGCAGCCCTCCCAGTCGTCGTCCGGGTCCGGCATGGTCTCCGGGATCTCCGACGTCTCGAGCTTCGGGTTCACGACGAGGCCCTTGTGCCGCACGCCTTCGTCGTCCGGGCAGTCGTACACGAACACCCGCAGGTCGAGGCCGATCTGGTTGGCCGCGAGGCCGACGCCCTCGGCGGCGTACATCGTCTCGAACATGTCGTCGGTGAGCGTGCGCAGCTTCTCGTCGAACTCGGTGATCTCCCGAGTCGGCTGGTGCAGCACGGGTTCGCCGGCGATCACGATGGGGTGGATGGTCACGGCGAGCCAGTTTAGTCGGACCCTTCTGGTAGACCTGCATCAGACCGTGACGCGCCGACGCGGATGCCCACGTCGGCGTGGGCTTCCGTGGTTGAATGACGCCCGCGGAAGAGCAAGGTCTGATCGCCCATGTCGCCCGATTGAGAGGGATCCGGATGGACGCCGCGGAGTCGATGGCTGAGCCGCAGCCGTCGCCGCCGAAGCCCGTGCCCGGCCTGACCGAACGCGAGGTCGAGATCCTCGCCTTCGAGCGCCAGTGGTGGCGACACGCCGGGGCGAAGGAGAACGCCATCCGCGAGCGCTTCGACTTGTCTGCCACGCGCTACTACCAGCTGCTCAACAAGCTGCTGGAGAAGCCGGAGGCGATCGAAGCCGACCCGATGCTGGTGAAGCGGCTGCGCAAGACGCGCGCCACCCGCCAGCGCAAGCGTGGCGCCCGGCGACTGGGGATCGAGCTGAAATGAGCGTGTTTTCGGGAATGTCCCGGCCGATGAAGGCTGCGGGCGTCGTCCTGATCGGGGTGGCGATCATCGCCGCGGTCATCGGCGGCGTCACCGCGCTGAGTGGTGACGGGTCGAACGAAGCCGGGCCGAGCGGCACGTCGTCGACGCCGCCGGGCACGTCCGGCAGCTCGTCGGCGCCGACCTCACCGTCCTCGCCGCCGCCGAGCTCGACGTCGACGAACCCGCCGTCGCCCACGCCGCCGCCGACCTCACCGGCGCCCGGCCAGCCGACGACGGGTCAGCCGGGGCAGCCGGGTGACCAGCAGGCGTCCAACAAGTGGGTCACCGTCCGGGTGTTCAACAACTCGACGATCAAGGGCCTCGCCGCGCGCGCGAAGGACGACTTCGCCGGCTCGGGCTGGAACGTCACCGAGGTCAGCAACTACTCGCAGGGCGTCATCCCGGCGACCACGGCGTACTACCGCCCGGGCACCGATGAGGAAGCAGCGGCCAAGCAGCTGGCGCAGGAGTTCGGCTTCAAGGCCGAGCCCCGCTTCGCCGGCATCCAGGACGCGACCCCGGGCGTGATCGTCATCGTGACGAACAACTACGAATCCGGCCACAAGGGCAGCTGACAACCTTCGGAAAAAGGGGGCGCCACCCGCGGGTGGCGCCCCTTTTTTCACTCGCCGGCCTGGTTTTTCGCGTAGGCCTCGAGGGTCGCGAGCTGGGCCGGGTCGAGGCTCGGCCGGACCGTCTTGCGGGCCGCGTCCAGGTGCGCCGCCGTGACTTCGCGGGCCTCCAGGGACTCGCGCATCGCCGTCAGCGCCGCCTCGCGGATGAGCGCCGCGCAGTCGGCGGCCGAGTAACCGTCCAGAGTGGACGCGACCTCGGCGAGGTCCACATCGGAGGCCAGCGGCGTGTTCTTCGAGCTGGCCACGAGGATCGCGGTGCGGGCTTCGGCGTCCGGCGGCGGCACGTAGACGCGCCGCTCGAGCCGGCCCGGCCGCAGCAGCGCGGGGTCGACCAGCTCGGGCCGGTTCGTCGCGCCCAGGACGACGACCTCGCGCATCGGCTCGACGCCGTCGAGCTCGGTCAGCAGCGCCGCGACCACCCGATCGGCGACACCCGAGTCCGACGACTGGCCGCGGCGAGGGGCGAGCGCGTCGATCTCGTCGAGGAAGATCAGCGACGGCGCGGCTTCGGCGGCCCGGCGGAACAGCTCCCGCACGGCGCGCTCCGACTCGCCGACCCACTTGTCCATCAGCTCGGCGCCCTTGACCGCGAAGACGTTCAGCGCGCCGGTGCCGGCCAGCGCGCGCACGAGGAACGTCTTGCCGCCACCGGGCGGGCCGTAGAGCAGTACGCCGCGCGGCGGTTCGACGCCCAGGCGGGCGAACGAGTCCGGGTACCGCAGCGGCCACAGCACCGCCTCGGTGAGCGACTGCTTGACGTCGACCATGTTGCCGACGTCGTCCAGGGTCAGCCCGCCGGTGGCGAGGTTGTCCGAAGTGGACATCGACACCGGGCGGACGGTGGCCAGCGCGTCCAGGAGGTCCTGCTGCGAGATCCGCGGCTCGTCCGCCTCACGCTGGCGCAGCGCGGCTCGCAGCGCCGCGTCCCGCCGCAGCGCGATCAGGTCGGCGGCGACGAACCCCGGCGTCCGCTCGGCCAGGACGCCGCAGTCGATGCCCGTGTCGAGCGGGACGTCGCGGAGGAGGACGTTCAGCAGCTCGCGGCGGGTTTTGGCGTCCGGCAGCGCGAGGCCGAGCTCGCGGTCCAGCAGGTCGGCGGCGCGCAGCCGCGGGTCGGCGGACTCCGCACGGGCCGTCGTCGCGACGACGGCGAAGCGTTCGCGCCGCAGCGCCGTCCGCAGCTCCTCCAGCACGACGGTGGCGACCGGCGGCGGCGTGGCCGCGGGCAGCAGCGCGTCGACGTCGGTGAGCAGCAGCACCGTGGGCCCCTCCGCCGCGCGGATCGCTTCGCGCAGGCGCGAGACCGCGACGTTCGGGTCCAGGACCGAGAGGTTCGGGGCGGCCACCGGCACCACGCGGATGCCGGCTTCGTTCGCGACCGAATGGACGAGCGTCGCCTTGCCGACGCCCTCGGGGCCGGACAGCAGGACGCCGAGGTGGGCCGGCGCACCCAGCCGGGCCAGCAGCTCGGGCCGGTGGAAGGCCAGGTCGAACCACTCGGCGAGCTTGCGCGCGGGCGCCTCGGCGCCGATGAGGTCGGCCAGCGGCACGACCTGCTCGACGCTCTCCACGATCACCACTTCGTCTTCGACGACCTCCGCGTCGATCCACTCCTCGGCCGCGGTGACGGCGGAGGTGCGGACGAGTGCGGTCGCCGCCCGGGGCGTGGCGGGCTCGGGCGCCGGGCGGGCGCCGTCCCGCCAGACGACCACAGTGGACGGTCCGACCGCGACGGGGCCGGCCGGCTCGGTCGCGGTGACGGTGAGCAGCTCGTTCGTCCAGGTCGCGCCGATCGCGCGGGACAGCTGGCCGCGCAGGCCGGCCGGGTCGGACCCCGGCGTCGGCGCGAGGTCCTGCGGCAGCAGGGAAACGGCGTCGCCGACGGTGAGCACCTTGCCGATGAGGGCGAGCCGCAGCATGTGCGGGCTGACCGAGACGCTGGCCAGCCGCGACCCGGCGACGGTGACCGTCCTGGCCGCGGCGACGTCGGCGGGGGCGACCACGATCTCGGCGCCCTCGGTGACGCCGAGGTTCGACATGGTGACGTCGTCGGTGAGGACGATGCCGGGCACGTCGGCCTCGTCGGTGGGCGCGGCGAGGGCGGCGCTGACCCGGGCGCCGGTGAGGTGCACGGCGTCCCAGGCCCGCAGGCCGAGCGCGTCGAGGACTTCGGGGTGCAGCCGGACGACACCGCGGCGGGTGTCCAGCGCGGACGGCGTGTGCCGGACGGTCAGCGTGATCTGCGGGTGGCTCACGCCGTTAACCCTAGCGATCCGGCGGCCCTCCAGGAGCCGAGAACCCGTGTCGTCCGTTCAATCACGCGTGTCGACCGCCTGATCACGCGTGATGCCCCTTCAATCACGCGTGATGCCCCGCTGATCACGCGTGAAGCCCCTCGGAGCACGGGTGATCGCCGTACCGGCCCGGTCGGCTCGCGTGATTGGGGAGGCATCACGCGTGATTGGGAGGGCATCACGCGTGATTGGCGGGTCGACACGGCTACTTGCGGCGGAGGCCGATCTGGCGCCAGGAGCGGCGGCGCTGGCCGTTGCCGTTCTGGGAGGTTTCGCGGGGGGTGCGCATCGGCTCGCCGGTGCGGGGGAGGCGGACCGCGCGCATCGCCGCGCCCGCGACCCGGCGGCGCAGCGGGCGCCGCAGGCCCAGGCGGCGCGGGGAGGCCCGGCGGATCGCGCGGCGCTCGCGCGGCGGGACGGTCCAGGCCTCCGGGTGCGCGGCCAGCCAGCGGTGCCGGTAGACCGCGTACGGGATGTGCGCCAGGTACAGGATCATCGCCGCGAGCAGCGCGACCAGCGGGAACTGGATGATCGCCGCGGCCAGCAGGGCCACGCCGAGCAGCAGCGGCGCGATCGCCTTGGCCGGGGCCTTGACCGTCTTCAGCGACAGCGTCGGGATCCGGCTGATCAGCAGTGCCGCGATGGCGATCGTCCACGCCCACACGACGTACTGCGAAGACCACCAGCCCTCGCCCCACTGCAGGTACGCCACCAGCGGCAGCATCCCCAGCAGCCCGCCCGCGGGCGCCGGGACGCCGACGAAGAACTCGCTCGCGTACGCCGGCTGCTCGGTGTCGTCCAGCAGCGTGTTGAACCGCGCCAGCCGCAGGATCATGCAGACGGCGAAGATCAGCGACGCCACCCAGCCGATCCGGTCCGCGCCCGTCTGCCACACGTAGATGACCAGCGCCGGCGCCACGCCGAACGAGATGCCGTCGGACAGCGAATCCAGCTCCGCGCCCATCTTCGACGTCGCGTCGAGCAGGCGGGCGATCCGGCCGTCCAGGCTGTCGAGCACCGCCGCGATGCCGATCGAGGCGATCGCCATCGCGAAGTTCTTCGTCAGCGCGAACTGCACGGCCGACAGGCCCGCGCACAGGGCGAGCACGGTGATGGCGTTCGGCAGCAGCCGGACGCCCGGGGTGGTCACGCGGACCATCGATCAGCCTTCCGAAAGCGACACAGGCGAGGCGGGGAGTTCGGCGATCACGGTCTCGCCGCCGACCGTGCGCTGGCCCTTGGCGACCAGCACGCGCGAGCCCGGCGGGAGGTAGAGGTCGACCCGCGAGCCGAAGCGGATGATGCCGTAGGTCGAGGCGGCGCCGACCTTGTCGCCCTCGCGGATCTCGCAGAGGATGCGGCGGGCGACCAGCCCGGCGATCTGCACGACGACGAGCTCGTGGCCGTCTTCGGTGCGCATCAGCACGGAGTTGCGTTCGTTGTCGTCGCTGGCCTTGTCCAGGTCGGCGGAGAGGAACTTGCCCGGGCGGTAGGCGACGCGCTCGATCACGCCGTTCGCCGGCACGCGCTGGACGTGCACGTCGAACACCGAGAGGAACACCGACACGCGCATCCGCGGCTCGGCCGGCAGGCCCAGCTCGGCGGGCGGGACGGCTTCCTCGATCAGCGACACGAGACCGTCGGCCGAAGCGAGCGCGACGCCGTCACGCGGCGGCGGGACCCGCTTGGGCTCGCGGAAGAACGCGGCCATGGCCACCGTCGTGAGCGCACCGAGGACGCCGAGACGCTTGGAGAACCGGCGCGCGAGCAGCGTCGCGGCGACCCCGCCCGCCACGAACGGGCGGCCGGCCGGGTGCATCGGCGGCAGCGTCTCGCGGGCGAGCTGGACGGCGTGCGCGACGGGGTTGCCGGCGGAATCCGGCCGGGTGCCGCTCATGGTCGGGTCCCCTGGTTTCGTGTCGGAAGGACGCGTCGGCGCCGGGGTCCGGCGGCCGCGTACGGGCGCCCCCACGCTACCGCTGCCCCAGGTGGGGGTCGGCGCGTGCCCCTGGTCGGCTCCCTCGTGAGGGTGTCCCCGCAGCGGGTGGGAGCGGCCACATCCCGGTAACGCAAGGTCGAATTCACCGATAACACTCAGTAGTCGGCGCCGTTCGCGGCGCTGCCACGAGACCTTGTGAGGGGACGATGACCGATCACCGCGATCCCGCCGAAGCTCGCCTCGACGAGCTCCTGGGCGCGTGGTGCCGGGAGATCGAGGAGGTGCCGGTGCCGCGGCTGGTGGACCCGGTGCGCGCCGTCGACATCGTCATCGAGGCGAAGAAACGCGGCCGGGTGCATGCGCCCCCCGACGGCGCAGGCACCCGGCCACCGGGCGATGCGCGTGAGGAAGCATTTTAACGGCCTGGACGGCCTCGATCGCGGTTCGTCCGGCAAAAGTTACGAACGGTCGCCCGGACGACGGCCGAGACCGCTCACGAGCCGCAGGATCGCCAGCAGCACGACGGCGCCGAGGACGGCCACGCCGAAGCTGGGGAAGTCGAAGTCGAACGTCTTCGACTGGCCGGTCGCGAGCCGGTAGAGCAGCCCGCCCAGGGCCGCCCCGATCACGCCGACGAGCACGCTGACCAGGCAGCCTTGCCGGCGCCGGTCCCGGCCGCCGACGACGAGGTTCCCGGCCCAGCCGACGATCGCCCCGAAGATCACCCATGCGACGAAACCCATGGCGGGAGCTTACGCGGGGCCGGTCGGACGAGATGTACAAGAGTCATTGCACAAGAACTCTTGTACAACTACTCTTGTGCTTCATGAGCGACGAGGTCCGGGACATCCGGGATTCGAAGGTGCTGGCGGCGGTTTCACACCCGCTCCGGCGACGGCTGATGGAGCTGCTCCACCTCGACGGCCCGGCGACGGCGTCGATGCTGGCCGGCAAGACCGACCAGGCGGTCGGCAACATCAGCCACCACATGAAGGTGCTGGCCGCGGCCAAGCTGGTCGAAGTGGCGCCCGAGCTGGCGCGCGACCAGCGGGAACGCTGGTGGAAACGATCCGCGAAGACCCTCCGGTGGGCGGCCGCGGACTTCCCGGACGACCCGGTCGCCGAGGCCGCCGAAGTGTTGACCCTCGACCACCAGATGGCGGTCGCGCGCGAGTGGCTCGCGACGCGCGAGACCTACCCGCCGGAGTGGCGGGGCGTGGCGTTCAGCACCGACACCTGGATGCGCCTGTCCGCCGCCGAGCTCGAAGAGCTCAACGAGCGGGTCCTGCTGCTGCTGGCCGAGTTCGAGGACCGCACCGAACCCGGTGACGGCGTCGAGCGCCGACCGGTCTTCTTCGCCGCGCGGGCTTCGCTGGGCAAGCCGTGAAGGGGCTCTGGGGGAACAGGGACTTCCGGCTGCTCTGGACCGGCGAGACCACGAGCATGCTCGGCAGCATGGTCGCGAGCACGGCGTTGCCGCTGGTCGCGGTGCTCACGCTGCAGGCGAGCACCTTCCAGGTCGGCGTGCTGACCGCGGTCGCGTGGCTGCCGTGGCTGGTGGTCGGGCTGCCCGCCGGCGCGTGGGTCGACCGGCTGCCGAAGCGGCCGGTGATGCTGGTCTGCAACACGGTGTCGATGGCGGTGTTCGGCAGCGTCCCGGCCGTGGCGGCCTTCGGCGTGCTGACCATGCCGTACCTGCTGGGCGCGGCTCTGCTCGGCGGTACCGCGAAGGTCTTCTTCAGCCTCGCCTACCGCGCGTACCTCCCGGCGCTGGTGGGCCAGGACGAGCTCCTGGGCGCCAACGCCAAGATCCAAGGCAGCGAGTCCGCGACGCAGGTCGCCGGGCCGGGCCTGGCCGGGCTGCTGGCGCAGGCGTTCGGCCCGGTCAGCGGGATCCTCGCGGACGCGGTCAGCTTCGGGATCTCCGTGCTGTGCGTGCGAGCGATCCGGGTGCGCGAGACGGTCGTCCCGCTCGAGCGCACGCCGTTGCGCAGCCAGATCGCCGAAGGGCTGCGGTTCGTCGCCGGTGACCGGTACCTGCGGTCGATGATGGCCTTCGCCGCCGCCTCGAACCTCGCGCTCACCGGGTACACGTCGATCCAGATCGTGTTCCTGTCCCGCACGCTCGGCGCGGGTCCCGGCCTCGTCGGCCTGGTCCTGGCTTCGGCCGCGACGGGCGGGGTGCTCGGCGCGATGCTGGCCGCCCGGCTCGGCGCGCGCTTCGGCGCCGCGCGGGCGTTCCTGCTCTGCGAGGCCTTCGCGGCCCCGATGATGCTGCTCGGCCCGCTCGCCGGACCGGGCGCCGGCCTGGTGCTGTTCGTGCTCGCGGACTTCGGCGTCTGTGCCGGCGTCGTCGCCTCGAACGTGCTGACCGCGACGTTCCGGCAGCGCTACTGCCCGCCCGAGCTGTTCGGCCGGATCACCTCGAGCGCTTCCCTCGTCGCCTACGGGACGATCCCGCTGGCCGGGGTGCTCGGCGGTGCGCTGGGCGAGGCGATCGGCGTCCGCGAGACGCTCTGGGTCGCCGCTGTGCTGCTGATCGCGGCGCTCCCGCTGCTCGCGCCGTACCGGAAGCTGCGCGACTTCCCGGTCAGAGCAGCAGGACGTCCACCTCGTCGCCAACCGCTGCCGTTGTGACGTCTTCTGGCAGCACGATCAGGCAGTTGGCCTGCGTGAACGCGGCCAGCAGGTGCGAGCCGGGGCCGCCTCGCGGCCCGACGACCCCGGTGACCTCCCCGTCGGACGGGGTGAACACGCCCCGGCGGTACTGGCGGCGGCCGCCCGGCGAGGACATCGCCTCGGTCAGCCGGGCCCGCACTCGCCGTCGTGAGACGTCGGTGTGGCCCAGCGCCGTCAGGATCGCCGGGCGCAGGAACGCCTCGAACGACACCAGGACGCTCACCGGGTTGCCGGGCAGCGTCACCACCGGGACGCCCTGCCAGCGGCCGCAGCCCTGCGGCCCGCCCGGCTGCATCGCGATCTTCGCGAACTCGACGCCCTGGCCGGTCAGCGCGTCCTTCACCACTTCGTACGCGCCCGCGCTGACCCCGCCGGAGGTGACCAGCAGGTCCGCGTCGGCCAGCTTCGGCTCGATGACCTTGCGGAACTCCTCGACGTCGTCGACGACGCTGCGGACCACCTCGACCTCGCAGCCGAGGTCGCGGACCGCGGCGGCGAGCATCACGCTGTTGGACTCGTAGATCTGGCCGTGCCGCAGCGGGGCGGGCGCGTCGATCAGCTCGGTGCCGGTCGAGGCGATCAGCACGCGCAGCGGCCGGTGCACCCGCACCTCGGCGAGCCCGACGGCGGCCGCCAGGCCCAGCTGCGAATGGCCGAGGACGGTCCCGGCGGACAGCGCGACGCTGCCTTCGACGACGTCCTCGCCGGTGTGCCGGATGTGCGCGCCTTCCTTGGCGGCGGCGGAGATCGTGACGGTCTCGGTGCCGCCGTCGGTGTCCTCGACCATCACGACGGCGTCCGCGCCGGGCGGCAGCGGGGCGCCGGTCATGATCCGGTGCGCCGTGCCCGGTTCCAGCGTCCCGACGTCGACGCGGCCCGCCGGGATGTCGTCGGCGACCGGCAGTGTCACCGGTGGCGCGGCGATGTCGGCGGCGCGGACCGCGTAGCCGTCCATCGCCGAGTTGTCGAAGGGCGGGAGGGAAACGCCGGCCCGCACGTCCTCGGCCAGGACGAGACCGGCCGCGGCGGCGAGGGGCAGGTCGGTCGCGGGAGTGGTGCCCAGGAGCGCGGCAACGCGGTCGCGGTAGTCGTCGACGGAGATCACCGGACCATCCTCCACCCCCGTGCGGGGCATGCAAGACTCTCGTCGTTCGAGAGCACGCCATCGGGGAGTACGCATGCAGGTCCAGGTCCGTCAACAGCCCTCGTTCGCCGTCGCCAGGATGATGCTGGCGCCCGGCGAGCCGTGCCAGGTCGAGTCCGGCGCGATGATGGCCACCAGCTACGGCGTGCAGGTCCAGTCCCAGTCGCAGGGCGGGATCATGAAGGGCCTCGGCCGCGCGTTCCTCTCCGGCGAGTCCTTCTTCATCTCCACCTTCACCGCGCCGCAGAACGGCGGCTGGGTCGACGTCGCGGCCAACCTGCCCGGTGACATCCAGGTGATCACCCTCGACGGCCGGACCGGCTGGGCCGTCACCCGCGGCTGCTGGCTCGCGTCGTCGCACGGCGTGCAGACCGAGACCAAGTGGGGCGGGATGAAGAACCTGATGGGCGGCGAAGGCGGGTTCCTGACCCACGCCACCGGCCAGGGCCAGCTGCTCGTCGCCTGCTACGGCGCGGTCGAGACCATCACCCTGCAGCAGGGCGAGATGGTCACCGTCGACACCGGGCACGTCGTCGCGTACGCCGACACCGTGCAGTACCAGATCCGGAAGGTCGCGACGGGCATCATCCAGTCCATGAAGAGCGGTGAGGGCCTCGTGTTCGACTTCGTCGGCCCCGGCCAGATCATGACGCAGACGCGCAACCCGTCCGCGCTGGTCAGCTGGATCGTCTCGCACGTCCCCTCCCGCTGATGCGCGTCCAGACCCGGCACACCCCCGGCTTCGGTGTCGCCCGCGTCCTGCTCGACCCGGGCGAGTCCGTCCAGGCCGCGCCCGAAACGCTGCTCGCCAGCCGCTTCGGCGTCACCGAGGCACCGGCGGGCCGCGGCGGCGTCCGCGCGGGCAAGTCCACGACGGCGGTCTACACCGCGCCTTCGGACGGCGGCTGGATCGACTTCGCGCCGCTGCGCCCCGGTGACGTCTACCCGCTCGACCTGGGCGGCGGCACCGGCTGGTCGGTGCATCGCGACGCCGTGCTGGTGCGGCCGTCGTCGGTCCGGCACGATCCGAACTGGGTACCGCTGCAGCAGCTCTTCGGCGCCGACTCCGGGTTCCTCGAGCACTACAGCGGGGCCGGGCCGCTCGTGCTGGCCGCGCCCGGCCCGGTCGACGCGTTCGAGCTCGGCAAGGGCGAGCTGGTCACCGTCCGGCCGGACTACCTGCTGGCCTACCCCGACACCGTGCAGTGCCGGTTGCGGGCGCTCGATCCCGGCGGCCCGCAGTCGCTGCGCAGCGGGGAAGGGCTCGCGGTCGACTTCGCGGGGCCCGGGACGGTGCTCGTGCAAGCGCGGAACCGACGCCTTTCTTCGGCGTGATCTTCAGACGAATTGCCCATTGCCGAGGGGAATAATTCCGGTAGCGTGATTGACACTTCCGCCGCTGGCATCCGCTCGGGCCAGCGGATCCTTTGTGCTGAGGGAGGGCGCCGTGGCTGTCGGCACCGTCAAATGGTTCAACTCGGAAAAGGGCTACGGGTTCATCGAATCCACCGAAGGACCGGACGTGTTCGTCCACTATTCGGCCATTCAGGCCGACGGATTCCGCACTTTGGACGAAGGTGACCGCGTCGAGTTCGAAGTCCAGTCCGGGCGTGACGGGCGGAGCCAGGCCGCGGACGTGCGCAAGGTGTCGTAACGACCTTCATCACCCGATTGGCGAACCCCCGGCAGGCTCCGAACCAGGGACGTTAGGCTGCCGGGCGTGACAGGCGATGTGTCGGGGGACCTCACCGGTCGCCGGCTGGGCAACTACCGCATCGACGGAGTGCTCGGCAAGGGCGGCATGAGCGTGACCTACAAGGCCACCGACGTGCGGCTGGGCCGGAAGGTGGCGCTCAAGGTCATCGGTGACCACCTCGGGACCGACGCCGAGTTCCGCGAGCGGTTCGTCGACGAGGCGCGCAACACGTCCGCGATCGACCACGCCAACGTCGTGCCGCTGTACGACTTCGGCGAGCTCGACGGCATGCTCTACATCGCCATGCGCATGGTCGACGGCGGCGATCTCGCCGGCCTGATCGCGGGCGGCCCGATCGCCCCCGCGCGCACGCTGACGATGCTCGACCAGGTCGCGGACGCCCTCGACACCCTGCACAACCGTGGTCTGGTCCACCTCGACGTCAAGCCGGCCAACGTGCTCGTGACGAAGAAGGAGACCTCGCGCGAGCACGTGTACGTCGCCGACTTCGGGCTGACGCGGCGCGGCGCGACGGGACACCGGACGCGCGGCGGCGACTTCCTCGGCTCGCCGACGTACGCGGCGCCCGAGCACCTGCGCGGCGAGCCGCTGGACGGGCGCACCGACCAGTACGCGCTGACGTGCGTCCTCTACGCCTGCCTCACCGGCAGCCCGCCGTTCAAGGGCGACGTGCCGACGGTGATCAAGGGCCACCTCAACGGCGACCCGCCGGCGATCTCCCGCGCCGTGGCGCTGCCGCCGGCGATCGACGAGGTCATCCGGAAGGGGATGGCGAAGAGCCCCGCGGACCGCTACCCCAGCTGCGTCGAGCTGATCGCGGCCGCCCGCCGCGCGCTCGGCCCCCTGGCGGCGTCCGACACCCCACCGGGTCCTCCCGGGTCGAATTCGGGGGGAATCCCCGCGCCGCAGCGCCCCGGTCAGGTACAACAGGGGCCGCACCAGAACAGCGCACCGCAGGGAGAGGGGGCCCCCGTGCATCCGTACGGAGGACAGCAGCCCGGCTACGGCCAGCAGCCCGGGCCGCCGGGGCCGCCCCCGAGCATGCCGCCCCAAGGCATGCCGCCGCAGGGCCCGCCGCCCGGCTACGGCTACCCCCAGCAGGGCCCGCCTCCGCAGGGTCCGCCCCCGGGCATGCCGCAGGGCCCGCCGCCGGGGTACGGCTACCCGCAGCAGCCGGGCATGCCGCCGCAGGGCTACGGCCAGGACCCGATGCGGCTGCGTCCCCCGATGCCGGCCGGCGGCGCGGGCGCGTTCCACCAGCCGAAGAGCGGCGGCGGCAAGAAGTGGATCTTCCTCGTCCTCGGCCTGCTCGTGGTGGCCGGCCTGATCGTCGGCGCGATCTTCCTGTTCAGCGACGGCGGCAGTGGTGGCGGTGGCACGACGACGGCCCCGAACATCCCGGTCGGCCCCGGCGGGGACTCGCAGGGCAACCCGACGTCGTCGCTCAACGCCCCGCCGACGTCGATCTCCATCAAGCCCGGCAACTGACCCGGGCGTCGTTCGCGACGTCGCGGGCTCACGAGATCGTGCCGCGCTGAGCTGGCCTTCTTGCACTCTCCCCCGCAGAGTGCTAAACACGGACTTGGCACTCGACGCCGTCGAGTGCCAAAGGTCGGGACGGTGAGGCTGGCCCCCACCCGGGTCCAGTCGTCCGTCGCGGGCACCGAGCCTGGCCGAGGAAAAGAGTCCTGCCGTCGCCGCTGCAGTGCTGAGACATCGGACAGCGCAGCGCGGCGGTGGCGCCCAATACCGGAGGACCACACCGCAATGGCCAAACTGATCGCGTTCGACGAGGACGCCCGCCGCGGTCTCGAGCGTGGCTTGAACATCCTCGCCGAAGCCGTCAAGGTGACCCTCGGCCCGCGGGGCCGGAACGTCGTGCTCGAAAAGAAGTGGGGCGCGCCGACCATCACCAACGATGGTGTCTCCATCGCCAAGGAGATCGAGCTCGAGGACCCGTGGGAGAAGATCGGGGCGGAGCTCGTCAAGGAGGTCGCCAAGAAGACCGACGACGTCGCGGGTGACGGCACCACCACCGCCACCGTGCTCGCCCAGGCCCTCGTCAAGGAAGGCCTGCGCAACGTCGCGGCCGGGGCCGACCCCATCAGCCTGAAGCGCGGCATCGAGGCGGCCGTCGAGGCCATCACCGAGCAGCTGCACAAGGCCGCCGTCCAGATCGAGACCAAGGAGCAGATCGCTGCTACCGCCTCGATCTCGGCCGCTGACCGCACCATCGGCGAGCTGATCGCCGAGGCGCTGGACAAGGTCGGCAAGGAAGGCGTCGTCACCGTCGAGGAGAGCAACACCTTCGGTCTCGAGCTCGAGCTCACCGAGGGCATGCGCTTCGACAAGGGCTACATCTCGGGTTACTTCGTCACCGACCCGGAGCGCCAGGAAGCCGAGCTGGAGGACCCCTACATCCTCCTCTTCGGTTCCAAGATCTCCACCGTCAAGGACGTCCTGCCGCTGCTGGAGAAGGTCATCCAGTCCGGCAAGCCGCTGCTGATCATCGCCGAGGACGTCGAGGGCGAGGCCCTGGCCACCCTCATCGTCAACAAGATGCGCGGCACCTTCAAGTCCGTCGCCGTCAAGGCCCCGGGCTTCGGTGACCGCCGCAAGGCGATCCTGCAGGACATCGCGATCCTGACCGGTGGCCAGGTCATCTCCGAGGACGTCGGCCTCAAGCTGGAGAACGCGGACCTGTCCCTGCTGGGCAAGGCCCGCAAGGCCGTCATCACCAAGGACGAGACGACCATCGTCGAGGGTGCGGGCGACGCCGACCAGATCCAGGGTCGCGTCAACCAGATCCGCGCCGAGATCGACAACTCGGACTCGGACTACGACCGCGAGAAGCTGCAGGAGCGGCTCGCGAAGCTGGCCGGCGGCGTGGCCGTCATCAAGGCCGGCGCCGCGACCGAGGTCGAGCTCAAGGAGCGCAAGCACCGCATCGAGGACGCGGTGCGCAACGCCAAGGCCGCCGTCGAAGAGGGCATCGTCGCCGGTGGTGGCGTCGCTCTCATCCAGGCTGCCGAGGCTGCCTTCGCGGGCCTGAAGCTCGAGGGCGACGAGGCCACTGGCGCCAACATCGTCAAGGTGGCCGTCGAGGCCCCGCTCAAGCAGATCGCGATCAACGCCGGCCTCGAAGGCGGCGTCGTGGTGGAGAAGGTCAAGGGCCTGCCGCAGGGTCACGGCCTCAACGCCGCCACGGGTGTCTACGAGGACCTGCTCGCCGCCGGCGTGCCGGACCCGACGAAGGTCACCCGTTCCGCGCTGCAGAACGCCGCTTCCATCGCGGCGCTGTTCCTGACCACCGAGGCCGTCGTGGCGGACAAGCCGGAGAAGGCTTCGGCCGCTCCCGCCGACCCGTCCGGTGGCATGGGTGGCATGGACTTCTGAGTTCGGCTGCTTCGAACGCCCGGTCCGCTTCGGCGGGCCGGGCGTTCTTTATGGGCGCTGTCTATGGTTTTGTGAAGAACCAGACGGCGTAGGCGCCGAGGATGACGACGCCGAGCGCGAGCACCCCGAGGCCCCCGAGCCAGGCGGTGCTCGCCTCTTCCGCTTCCAGCGCGACGACGATGGCGCCGATCCCGGTGAGCAGGATCCAGATCGCGAGCGCGGCGGCGGTGTAGAGCACGGTTTTGGTGACGCTGGTACTGCCGGTGTCGTTGAAGGCGAGCGCGAAGAAGGCGGAGAAGGCGGTCAGCCCCAGTCCGGCGATCAGGTAGAGCCCGCCCAAGATCCCGACGACGATCTTCGCCGCCGTTCTGCTCCCTTGATCCACGACCGCGAACCCTAACCCCTCGCACGGGGTTCGCGGTGGCCATTTGCGCTGGTCGGACCAGTGCGCTACGCCGAACGGCCCGGACGTCCCCTTGGCGTCCGGGCCGTTCCCGCGCCGACGTCCCCCGCGGACCGGCGCTCATGGCGTCCCCCGACGCCTGCGTCACACCCCTGATCGTCCGGCGGGCACTGGCTCCCCCTGCGAGCCGGCGCCCGCCCGGGTCAGGAGCCCTCTTCCGGCGTCAGGATCGCGGCGGCGACGTAGACCGGAATGGCGATCCCGACGGAAAGGAAAACGGCGGCGACCATGCCGATGCGCAGGATGCTGGCGTCGATGCCGAGGTAGGTGGCCCAGCCACCGCAGACGCCGGTGAGCATCTTGTCGCCGGTGCTGCGGCGGAGCTTCTTGGTTTCCGGGGTGTACACGCTGTTCGTCATGCAGCAATGGTGCTTCCCGGCGGGGTGCTGCCACATCCGGAACGGCCCGGACCCCGACCCTGAACTTGACCTCGGGGAAAACCGGATATTGCCCGCCACCGGCGGGGCACGCCGGCGAACCACGAGTTGTCCCCAGGCCGGCCGTGATGTGGACAGATCGCCGTCGCAGGCCCGATTTACCGGTTTCCGTCGGTGGCCGCCGATACGATGGACACGGGGCAGCCCCCCTGGGAGCGGCGGGGGCTGTTCGGTCCCTGAGCGGCGTGCTGCCGCACCCAGCCCGAAGGCGTCCGGTCCGGGCCCGGCGATCTGGACCTGATCGTCTACTCGCTGCGCAAGTGGATGCGGCTGGCCGTCACCGGGAACCCCACGATCCTGTTGCCGCTCTTCGTGCCGGACGACGAGATCGTGCGGATCACCGAGCTGGGCCACGAACTGCGCGCGAACTCCCGGAAGATCGTGTCGCGGCAGGCCGGCCTGCGGTTCGCGGGTTACCTGCGGACCCGGCGGCAGCGGCTGCTCGACGGCGCGATCAAGGTCAACCGGCCGGAGCTGATCGAAAAGTACGGCTTCGACACCAAGTACGCCATGCACATGGTGCGGCTGGGGGTCCAGGGTGTCGAGCTGCTCGAGACCGGCCGGATGACCCTCCCGATCGCCGAACCCTGGCTGACCTGGCTGCGCGACCTGCGGCGCGGGAAGCACACGCAGGACGAAGCCATCGCGGTCGCCGCGGAGCTGGAAGACCGGCTCGACCGGCTGGTGCGGGGTGCGTCGCCGTTGCCGGAGCAGCCGGACCGGGCCTGGGTCGACCGGTGGCTCGTGCGGGCCTACGACTCGGCGTGGCAGGCGGCCTGAGGTCGTGAGTGGGAAACAGGGTTAGAACACTGTTTCCCACTCACGACAGCCCGCGCACCCGATCGAGCCGGGCTTCCCACGCCGCCCGCACTTCGGCTGACGCCGGGTACGCGTCCGTCGGCTCCGGTGCCTGGCGTGGCACCGGCAGGTATCCGTCCACAGGGGACAGTGGTGACGCGCAGACGTCGCCTTCCAGCAGGGAAATCGTCCCCAGTCCACAAGCGAATTCGAGCTCCGGGAGCGCGCCGGCCAAGGCGAGTCCCGCGGCCAGGCCGACGCTCGTCTCCACCGCCGACGACACCACGCACGGCAGTCCGCACGCCTCCGCGACCTCCAGCGCCCGCCGCACGCCGCCCAGGGGCGCCACCTTCAGCACCGCGATGTCCGCCGCTCCCGCGACCGCCACCTTCAGCGGGTCCTCCGCCCGGCGGATCGACTCGTCGGCCGCGATGCGGACCGGGACCCGGCGGCGGACCGCCGCCAGGTCGTCGATCGTCGGGCACGGCTGTTCCGCGTACTCCAGGCCGCCCGCCGCCTTGTCGAGGTCGATGATCGCGCGGACCGCCGTGTCGACGTCCCACGCCATGTTCGCGTCGATCCGCACCGCGCCGGCCGGGCCGAGCGCGTCGCGGACCGCCGCCACCCGGTCGCAGTCGTCCGTCAACGACGAACGCGGGTCCGCCACCTTCACCTTCGCCGTCCGGCAGCCGGACGCGCGCACCAGTTCGTACGCTTTCTCCGCGCCGACGACCGGCACCGTCGTGTTCACCTCGACCCGGTCGCGCACCGGCGCCGGCCAGCCCGTCTCGCTCGCTTCGAGCGCCGCGTGCAGCCAGGGGAGGCTCTCGGCGTCCGAGTAGTCGGCGAACGGGCAGAACTCGCCCCAGCCCGCCGGACCCGGCAGCAGGACGCCCTCCCGGACCGTGATGCCGCGGAACCGATTGCGCAGGGGGATCGCGTAGACCTTCATCGTCGCCGATCATGCCATCCCCCGACTTCGGTAAACGGGTGCCGAACTGCGCGTTTCCGGCCAGAATGACTCCGTGGTCCTCGACTTCCGCGTGCTGGGTCCGGCCGAGGTCACGGCAGACGGCCACCCGGTGCCGCTCGGGGGCAGCCGGCCGTTGATCGTCCTGGCCGGGCTTTTGCTGCGCGCGAACCGGGTCGTGCCGGTCGACGAGCTCGGCCGCTGGCTCTGGAACGACGACCGCCGCCGCTCCAAGGGCGCGCTCCAGACGTACGTCCTGCGCCTGCGCCGCGCCCTCGGCGACCAGGTCTCGATCCGCACCGAGAGCGGCGGCTACCTGATCGAGCTCGACGACGACCTGCTGGACCTCTCGCGGTTTCGCGCCCTCGCCATCCGGGGGAAGGCCGCGATGGACCGCGGCGAAAGCCGGCGGGCGGCCGCGCACTTCGCCGAAGCGCTCGGGCAATGGCGGGGCGCGGCGCTGCTGAACGTCGAGTCGGACGCGCTGCACCGCGACGAGGCCGGTCAGCTCGCCGAGGAACGGCTGCGCGTCCGCGAGCAGTGGGCGGACGCCCTGCTCGACGTCGGCGAGTACGGCACCGTGATCCCCGAGCTGACCCGGTTGACCAGGGAAAACCCGCTGCGGGAGCGGCTGCACGAGCAGCTGATGGTCGCGCTCTACCGGTCGGGCCGGCAGGCCGAGGCGCTCGACGTCCACCGCCGGATCAGCAGCGTGCTGGCCGAGGAGCTGGGCCTCGACCCCGGGCCGTCGCTGCAGCGCACCCGCCAGGCGATCCTCACCGGCAGCGAGGGCGCCGACCCCGCCCGGCTGGCGCGCTACCGGCTCGGCGCCGAACCGCAGGTGCCGCACCAGCTGCCCGCCGACCTGCGGGCCTTCTCCGGGCGGGAGTGCGACCTCAAGGCGTTGCACGCGCTGCTGCCGGAAGCGATCGACGCCGGCACGTCGACGCCGATCGCGTCCGTCGAGGGCATGGGCGGCATCGGCAAGACGACGTTGGCCGTGCACTTCGCGCACGAGATCGCCCACCGGTTCCCCGGCGGGCAGGTCTACCTCAACCTGCGCGGCTACGGGCCGGGCGAGCCGGTCGAGCCGTCGGCGGCGCTGGAGGCGATGCTCACGGCGCTGGGCGTGCCGTGCGAGGCGATCCCGGCCGACCTCGACGGCCGTGCGGCCAGCTGGCGGACGCACAGCGCCGGCCGGCGGCTGCTCGTCGTGCTCGACAACGCCAACCGCACCGAGCAGGTGCGCCCGCTGCTGCCCGGGCCGGGCTGCCTGGTCGTGATCACGAGCCGCTGGCAGCTGCGCGCACTGGTCGCGACGCACGGCGCGCGGCGGATCGCGCTGGAGGAGCTGGGCGAGGAGGACGCCGTCGAGCTGCTCGCGTCGACCATCGGCTTCGACCGGGTGGCGCGGGATTCCGCGGCGACCGAGCGGTTCGTCCGCTACTGCGGCGGGCTGCCGCTGGCGATCCGGATCCTCGCCGTGCGGGCGGCGCAGTTCCCCGACCTGCCGCTCGACGAGTTCGTCGACTCGCTCGAAGCCGACCTGCTCGGCTCGTTCGACCTCGCCGACGGTGAGGGGACGAACATCCGCTCGGTGTTTTCGTACTCCTACCAGGCACTGGAACCGCCGACGGCGCGGTTGCTGCGGCTGCTCGGGCTGCCCACCGGCGTCGACTTCACCGCGCCGGTGGCGGCCGCGGTCGCCGGGCTGGACGTGTCGGCGACGCGGCCGATGCTGGAAACCCTGGCCGCCGCGCACCTGCTCGCCCAGCCGCGGCCGGGTCGCTACCAGTTCCACGACCTCATCCGGGCATACGCCGGCGAAGTCGCTTCGCAGGTCGACACGCCTTCGCAGCGCGACGCCGCCCTGGATCGGCTGCTGGACTGGTACCTGGCGTCGGCGCTGAACGCGTCACGGCGGATGCGGCCGGAGCGCTACTACCGGCTACTGGACCTCGACGACCTGGACGGCGGCCAGACGTTCACGGCGTACCACGACGCGTTGGACTGGTTCGGCGAGGAAGCCGGCAACCTGATCGCCGCGGTCCACCTGGCGCGGCACCGCCGCGACGACGTCTGCTGGAAGCTGGCTTGGCTGCTGCAAAGCCACTTCGCGACGCGCTCGCGGCTCGACGAGTGGCGCTCGGTGTTCGCGGTGGCGCTCGAAGCCGCGCGGGCCGGCGGTCACCGGCCGGGCGAGGCGGGCATCCTGAGCGGGCTCGGCGTCGTCAACGGCGTCGCGCGGAAGTACGACGAGTCGCGGCGGTTCCTGGAGCAGGTGCTGGCGATCCAGCGCGAGCTCGGCGCGCGGGAGGGCGAGGCGCGGGCGCAGTACAACCTGGCGATGGCGGCGCACAACCTCGACGACTACGCCGGGGCGTACGAGCACGGCATGCAGGCGCTGGAGATCGTCCGCGAGCTGGGACTGGGGGCGTTCGAGGCGAGCGTGCTGCGGGCGTTGGGCGACATCTGCACGTCGATGGGCGACCACGACCAGGCGCTCCGGCTGGCCGATGCGGCGCTGGCGGTGCTCGGCCCGGACGGTGAGCCGGTGGACCGGAGGTTCACCCTGCACACGCGCGGGCTGGCGCTGGTCGGGCTGGGCCGGGTGGACGAGGGCATCGCTTGCATCCGCGACTCGGTCGCGATGTTCTTCGAGATGGGCGAGCAGTACGAGGCGGCGGACGTGCTGGCCCAGCTGGGGACGATCCACCTGCGCACCGGCGACCGGGCGGTGGCGCGGGAGTGCTGGGTCCGCTCGGTGCGGCTGCTGACGGAGCTGGGGCACCCGGACGCCGACGACGTGCGCGCGAAGCTGGCGGCTCTGGTGGGCACCGGGAGCTGACGGGGTGCGCGTGGCGGACCGCCCGCGTGCCGACCCCCAGTGACAGCACGCAAGCCGGTCCGGCCCGCCTGTCCACTCAAGCCGATGGCGCTCACTGTCCACTCACTGTCCTGTTCGCGTCACTGTCTTGCTCGCGGGGTCTTGCTCGCGGGGTCTTGTTCGCGGGGTGACGCCGAGCAGGTCGGCCAGGGTCTCGGCGTTGCGTGGGGCCTCGACCTTCACGTCGTTGTCGAAGTAGACGAAGACGTCGCGCTTGCCGTCGTCGTGCCAGGTGCGGATCTTGTCGGCCCAGTCGCGCAGGGCGCGGTCCGAGTAGCCGCTGACGTACAGCTCCTCGTCGCCGTGGAGGCGGAGGTAGGCGAAGTCCGCGGTCTGGTCCTCGAGGAACGGCCACTTGCCCGCGGTGTCGGCGACGACCAGGGCGATGCCGTGCTTTCGGAGGAGTTCCTTCGCCGCGGGCTCGGCGAAGCTCGGGTGCCGGACTTCGAGTGCGTGTCGCAGCGGTTTTCGCGGCCCGGCTTCCAGGTAAGGGGTTCCTTTCAGCTTGTCGTCGTGCTTCGTCGCCAGCTCGGCGGCGTCGGTCGTCGTGCGGGGCAGGAGGGCGAAGAAGTTCGCGAGGCGGTCGGGGTCGAACGTCAGTCTCGGGGGTAGCTGCCAGAGGAACGGGCCCAGTTTCGCGCCCAGGGCGAGGACTCCGGAGGCGTAGAAGTTCGCCAGTGCCGTTTCGACGTCGCGGAGTTGCTTCATGTGCGTGATGAAGCGGCCGCCCTTCACCGCGAAGAGGAAGTCGGACGGGGTTTCGTCGAACCACGCGCGGTAGCGCTCGGGGCGCTGCAGTGAGTAGAAGGAGCCGTTGATCTCGACCGTGTTCATGCGGCGGGACAGGTATTCGAGCTCACGTCGCTGGGCCAGACCCGGTGGGTAGAACACTCCGCGCCAGGGTGGGTAGCGCCAGCCTGACGTGCCTGTGCGGATTTCGGCGATTTTCCTCACCGCCTTTCCGCGGGGGGTGGTTCCCGGTCGGTGGTGGTTCCAAACTCTGCGGATCTTGGACGGGTGGACCGTGGGGTGGGACAGGTGACCTGATTTTGCGGACGGTCGTCTTGTGGGGCCTTTTCGTCGTTTGCTCATCGGGGGCCTGGGTTCTGCTGTAGGTGGAAGGCTGTTCTCGCCGGACGGGTGGGCTCTGGGTGAAAGGCTGTTCTCGTCGGTCGGGCAGGCTCTGGGTGAAAGGCTGTCCTCGCCGGACGGGCAGGCTCTGGGATGGCCTTGGGGGCTGCTGTCGGCTCGGCTTGCGTTGGGGGGCGCTGGGGGGCATCCCGTCGCCTGATCGAGGCCTATCACTTTGAGCCAGGCCCGCAAGCTTGCGCTTTCTTCTGGGCTTGGGCTGGTGGTTGCGGGCCTGGCTCAAAGTGATTTGACGGCCTCAGGCGACGGGATGACCTCCCAGCTCTCCTTTCGGGCACCGCGGCCTGCGGCCGCGCCGCGCGGCCGGCCTCGGCCTTCGGCCATCGGGCCTCATTCCGCGGCCGGCCTCGGATCTCGCCTCTCATGCCGTGGCTGGCCTCGGCCCCGCGCCTGTCTCGGATCTCGCTCCTCATTCCGCGCCTCATGTCGCGGCGGTCTCGGCCCCGCGCCTCGTGCCGCGCCAGCCTCGGCCCCCGCGCCTCATGTCGCGGCGGCCTCGGCCCGCGCCTCATGCCCAGGAGAACCGCCATACCCTCGACTGCACCAACCCCGAGGCGTACTCCCTCAGGTTCCCCGGCTGGCCTGCGAATGTCGGCAGGCTGAACGCCCGGTGCTCCGCTGCCACCGTCAATGCCCTCGCCTGGTTCCTCGGGGGTGCTGACACCGACAGCTCCAGCGTGTCGAACCCCAGCACCACCAGCGTTGCCCCGAAACGGTCCTCCCAGCTGCGCAGCACCGCCGACAGCTCGGCCACCTGGTCCGTGCACTTGATCATGCCCGTCCAGCCCAGCAGGGCCGGGATGTCCGCCGGGCGCTCGGTCTGGACCAGGCCCAGCCGGTGCGGGGCGCGCGCGGACAGGATTGAGCCCGTGTTGCCCGCCTCGGCCAAGGGGTCGGACCTGCGGGGGCTGCGCTTGGCCAGGCCCGGGAACCTCGGGCCGAACGGGCGCAGGCACGCGCCGTCGCAGCAGGAACTGTCCCACCAGCGGGCCAATGCTCCCGCCGCGTCTGCCGAGGCCACTCGGTGGCCTGCTGGGGCCAGGCGGCCTCGGTCGTCGATCCAGTCCTCGCCGTTCGCCGCGAAACGCTGGTCGTGGGGGATCAGCACCGGCCACAGCCCGGACCGCTCGAACTCGGCCACGCAGCCCAGGTAACGCTCGGGCCGGGTCAGTGGCAGGTCCGACACCCACAGCCTGCCGTGCCACGACCCCGGTGGCAGGGTCTGGACCGGTGGTGCGGGCGTACCGGGGCGGAGCGGTGCGATCGTCATGACGTCCCCTCGAACTTGTGTTCGGATGGTGCATGTCGAACAGTAGTTCGAGGGTCCGACAATTTCCAGCGATCTGGCCGCTCATCCGTTCGAGTGAATCCGCAAATCTGCAGGTCAGAGCGTTGCTGATACTGATGTGACACGAGGTGTTGCTGAGACACGCCACTGCGCCGAAGGGGTGGCCGGACGCCAGGAGACGAACACGACAGACCGGTCACCGGTGCGGATCTTGCCTGGGCCGTGATCGATTGCCAGGCTCGTCCAGGACGACGGTCCATCGGAGAGGGTGCATGGAGTTCCACGTGCTGGGGCAGGTCGAGGTGGCGGTCGACGGCCGCGTGATCGGCCTCGGCGGCCCGAAGCCGCGCACGCTCCTCGCGCTGCTCGCCGTGAACGCGGGGCACGTCGTCCCGCTGGAGCAGGTGATCGACGCGATCTGGGGCGAGGACCCGCCGGACCAGGCGCGCGCCGCCGTCTACACCTACGTCTCGGCCCTGCGGCGGGCACTGGCGGGCGGTGGTGACCCCGACGTGCTCGCGCGCAGCGGGGGCGGCTACCGGCTGGCCGTCGACCAGGTCGACCTGCACGTCTTCACCCGGGACCTGTCGGCGGGCCGTCGCGCGCGGGCCGCCGGTGAACCCGGCCGCGCCAGTGCCCTCATCCGGGACGCTCTTGCGGCGTGGCGGGGGACCGCGCTGGGCGGCACGCAGGGCCGGTGGGCGGAGAACGAACGGGCCCGGCTGGAGGAACTGCGGGTCGCGGCCCTGGAGGACCGCGTCGACGTCGAACTCGAGACCGGCGAAGGGGAGCCGCTGGTCCCGGAACTGACCTCCGCCGTCGCCGCGCACCCGCTGCGGGAACGGCTGCGCGCCCAGCTCATGCTCGCGCTGCACCAGAGCGGCCGCCGGGGTGACGCGCTCGCCTGCTACCAGGATGGCCGCCAGACGCTCCTCGGCGAGCTGGGGCTGGAACCCGGCCCCGTGCTGCAGGCCGCCCACGAACGCGTCCTGCGCGACGAGCACGACCCGCCCGCCGGCCGGCCGCGCCCCGAGGGCCGCCGGGTCCCGAGTCAGCTCCCGTTCGACATCGCCGACTTCACCGGACGGGCGCGCGAAGTCGCGGAGCTGACCCGGAAACTGTCCGAGGCGGCCGCCGGGTCGCGGTTGTGCGCCGTCTACGGCAAGCCCGGCTCGGGCAAGAGCACCGTCGCCGCGCACGTCGCGCACCGCGTGCGCGAGCACTTCCCCGACGGCCAGCTCTACGCGTCGCTGCGCGGCGTGCAGGTCGTCCGCGCCGACCCGGCCGAAGTGCTGGCCGGGTTCCTGCGCGCGCTCGGCGTGCCGGACCAGGACGTCCCGGCGCGGCTGGAGGAACGCGCCCAGCTCTACCGCACGATGCTCGCCGACCGGCGCATCCTCGTCGTGCTCGACGACGCTTCCGACGAACGCCAGGTCCGTCCCCTGCTGCCCGGCGGCCACACCTGTGCCGCACTGGTGACCAGCCGCGAACGCCTCGGCGCGGTCGGCGGCGCCACCCACCTGCACCTGCCCGTGCTGGACGAGCCGGAAGCGCTGGAACTGCTGAGCCGGGTCGTCGGCGGCACCCGGGTGGCCGAGCAGCCCGAAGCCGCCCGTGAGCTGGTGCGCCTGTGCGGCAACCTGCCGCTCGCCGTGCGCATCGCCGGCGCCCGGCTCGCCGCGCGGCCGCAGTGGAAGGTCGGCAAGCTCACCGAACGTCTCCGCGGCCAGCACCGGATCCTGCAGGAGCTGACTCTTGGCGATCTGGAGGTGCGCGGCAGCCTCTTCCTCAGCTACGACGGCCTGGACGAGCGGGAGCGCACCGCATTGCGCAGGCTCGGCCTGCTCGACGTGTCCTCGTTCGGCGCGTGGGTCGCGGCGCCGCTCCTCGGCTGCGATGGCCATGAGGCGGAGAAGGTCGTCGAGCGGCTCGTCGACGCCCAGCTGCTCGACGTGTCCACAGTGGACGACGGCGGCGCGGTGCGCTACCAGATCCACGATCTGACGCGCGCTTTCGCCCGCGAACGCGGGGAGGCGGAAGAGACCGCGGACGACGTCAAGGCGGTGACCGCCAGGGCCGCCGAGTGCTGGCTGGAGCTGGTCGAGCTCGCGGGCCGGCAGGCGCCGCACGTTCCCGCCGAGACGGGCGCGCTGGTCCGGTACCTCGACCCGGCCCGGATCGACGAGATCCTCACCGATCCCGACGCGTGGTTCGACGCCGAGCAGACCGGCCTCGTCGGCGTGGTCGAGCGGGTCAGCGGGCTGGACCTCACCGACGTCGCCACCCGGCTGGCCGCGGCGTTGTGCTCGTCGGTGTTCGCCGTGCGCAACCTGTTCGGCCAGTGGTGGCGCACGCACAACGCGGCTCTCGCGGCCGCGCGCCGGACCGGTGACCGGACCGGGGAGGCGAGGCTGCTCTCGGGCCTGGGCTGGCTGCGCTACGAGCAGGACCGCTTCGACGAGTCGATCGCCTACCACGAGCAGGCCCTCGCCGCCTACGAGCTCGGTGGCGACCGGCACGGGCAGGCCATGAGCCGCCTCGACCTCAGCACCGTGCAGTGCGAGTACGGCCAGTTCGCCCAGGCGCGGCAGTCCCTCGACCTCGCGCTTCCCGAACTGCGCGAGCTGGGTGAGGAGCAGGCGGTCGTCCAGGCGCTGCACGGGCTCGGCCGCGTCCTCACCGAACAGGGCGAGCTGGACGGCGCTCTGGTCGCCGTCGAGCTCGCGGCGGCGGGATACGCGAAGACGGGCGACGCGACCAGCCGGGCGGTCGCCCTGCGCTCGGTGAGCCTCGTGCACCGCGCCGCCGGACGGCTCGGCGAAGCGGCCCGTTACGGCCAGGAGGCGGTGGACCTGCTGCGCGACGTCGGTGACCCGCTGATGTCCGCCTACGCCGTGCAGGCGCTCGCCAAGGTCCGCGTCCGCCAAGGTCGCGGTGAGGAGGTGCGCGACGCCATGCGCGCGTGCCTGGCGACGTGCCACGAGATGCAGGACGGCTTCGGCCAGGGCCTGATGCTGCGCACCCTCGGCGAACTGGAGCTCGCCGCCGGACGGTTCCCCGAGGCGCGCGCCCACCTCGAGCGGTCGGTCCAGTGGTGGGACGCGCTCGTGCTGCCGGTCTGGCGGGCGCGCACCCTGCGCGATCTCGCCACGACGCTCGACGCCCTCGGCGAGACGGCGGGCGCCGAAGCGGCGTGGGTGGAAGCCGAGGGCCTCTTCCGCCTGCACGGCAGCCGCGAGGCGCGGGAGCCACGACGTCTCGCCGACGCGGTCCGTCCGGTCGGCAGCTGAAGAACGGCTTTCAGGTTTCTTTGACCCCGCCGGGAGAGGCTCTTCCCGTCCCGAAGGAGAACAGGGGGCGGTGCGCGGCACCGCACTCGGGACGGTGCGGATCTTTCCCACGGTGAAGAAGGGATCAACCATGTCTTCGGTCAGGATCACGTTGACCACCGCCGCGCTCGTCGCGGGCCTCGCGGTCGGCGGGCTGCCGGCGAGCGCGTCGGCCGGGGAGCTGCCGCCGGGCGCCCAGCGCATCGGGGTGCTGGCCGGCGGGCAGCTGCTCGTCAAGGAGGGGAACCTGTACGACTCCTGGGTTCCGGAGATCGACGGGGTGAAGAAGTTCGAGATCGCGGGCGACCGGATCGGCGTGCTGACCGCCGATTCGCGGCTGCTGGTCAAGGAAGGCAACCTCTGGACGAGCTGGGTCGAGGAAGCGAACAACGTCCGTGACTTCCGGCTCGCCGGCAACCGGATCGGCGTGGTGCGCAACGACACCACGGTCGCGGTCAAGGACGGTGCGCTGGACGCGGCCTGGGTCGAGGAGACCAGCGGCGTCAAGGACCTGGAGCTGACCCCGAACCGGGTCGGCGTGGTGTTCGAGAACGGCCTGGCGACCGTCAAGGAAGGCAACCTCTACGCACCCTGGGTCGACCAGATGGGCGGGGTCGCCGACCTCGAGCTCTCCGCCGACCGGGTCGGGGTCCTGCGGACCGACGGCACCGTGGCGGTCAAGGAGTCCAACCTCTGGTCGAACTGGGTCGAGGAGACTTCCGGCGTCAAGCAGCTGAAGCTTTCCGGCAGCCGCATCGGCGTCGTGCTCGACAACGGGCTGGCGACCGTCAAGGAGGGCAACCTCTACGCGGGCTGGGTCAACCAGCTCCCGAACGCCGCCAACCTGCAGATCGCCGGTGACCGCATCGGCGTGCTGCGCACCGACGGGAGCGTCACCGTCAAGGACGGCGGCCTCTACGGGACGTGGGTCGAGCAGATCGGCGGCGTCCAGCAGCTGGCCCTCGCCGCCGCAGGCACGCCCTCGACGGGTGGCCAGGTGTCGCTGGCCGACATCACCGCCGTCTACGGCTCGACCTACGCCACGGACACCGTCGCGGCCGGGCTGCCGAGCCTCAACGCCGAGATGACGGCCGGGGGCATCACGACGCCGAGCCGCAAGGCCGCGCTGCTCGCCACGCTCAAGCACGAGAGCGGATTCCGCTACAACGCGGGCGAAGCGGGCCACTCCGAGCCGTACCGGGGCCGCGGGTTCATCCAGCTGACCGGCGACTTCAACTACCAGGCCGCGGGCAACGCGCTCGGCCACGACCTGCTGAACCACCCGGACGACGCCGCGACGCTCGACTGGAGCGCCAAGGTCGCCCGCTGGTACTGGGGCTACCGCAACATCAACGCCGCCGCCGACAACTACGACATGGGCGCGGTCGGCCGGGCGATCGGCTACTCCTACGCCCTCGACCCGACCGAGTCGCTCAACCGCTGCGCCGACTACAAGAAGGCGCTCGCCTACTTCAACGGCGGCTCGCTGCCCGTCGCCGACGGCGCGATCAACTGCACCCGCTGATCCCCTTTTCCCGCAAGGAGAACGCCATGTCGCTCAAACGCGCCACCACGACCGTCCTCGCCGCCGCGGTCCTCGCCCTGCTGGGCGCGGTCCCGGCCCACGCCGACACGCGCACCGACGTCCGCGACCTCGCCGCCGCGAACCTGCACAAGCAGACCTGCAGTACGAACAGCCTCGGCGGCACCGGGTTCATGGACAGCTGCCGGATGCAGTGGGCGTGGTGCGCCGACTTCGTCAGATGGGTGTGGGGCAACCGGAACCTCAACGTCGACCGGCTGACGGCCGCGGCGGGCAGCTTCTACCTGTACGGCCAGCAGAAGGGCACGCTGCACACCGATCCCGGCTACGTCCCCCAGGTGGGTGACGCGGTCGTCTTCAACTACCAGGGCAACGGCTACGCCGACCACGTCGGCATGGTCGACACGGTCAACGCCGACGGCACCATCCGCACGATCAACGGCAACTGGGGCAACGGCGGCCCCGGTAGCACCAGCGTCCAGTTCGGGTCCGGGCCCGGCCGGGTCGGCCAGTACCTCGCCGGGCAGCAGATCTCCGCTTTTGTCAGCCCGGTCGGGCTGTCCGAGCCCGGGAAGCCGGTCACCCCGCGCCTCGGCGTGCGGTTCGGGGACAGCTCGGTGCAGGTGAAGGAGGGCAACCTCTTCGAGGGCTGGACGAACGTCTACGGCGGCGGCGCCGTCAAGTCCGAAGTGCACGGTGACATGGTCGGCGTGCTCACGAGCGCGGGCGACCTGTTCGTCAAGCAGGGCAACCTGTACCAGCAGTGGGTCCACCAGGCGAGCGGCGTCAAGGACTTCGCGCTCGAGTCGTCGGCGGGCCGCATCGCCGTCCTGCGCACCGACGGCACGGTAGCGGTCAAGGAAGGCGGCCTGCAGGGCGGCTGGGTCGAAGAGACCAACAACGCCAAGGAGGTCGAGCTCTCGGGCGACTACATCGCCGTCGTCGACAACAACGGCGCGGTGTTCGCCAAGCAGGGCAACCTGTACGCGGGCTGGGTGAACGAGCTGGGCGGCGGGGCCGACGTCGAGGTGGACGCCAGCACGGGCCGGCTCGCGGTCGTGCGCAACGACGGTTCGCTGACGGTCAAGGAGGGCGGCCTGTACGGCGCTTGGGTCGAGCAGACGTCCGGGGTGAAGCAGGTCGACCTGTCCGGCGACTACCTCGGCGTCGTCTTCACCGACGGCCTCGCGTCGGTCAAGCAGGGCAACCTCTACGCGGGCTGGATCAACCAGCTCCCGGGCGCGGCGAAGATCGAGGTCGACGCCCCGACCGGCCGGGTGGGCGTGCTGCGCGGAGACGGTTCATTGGCGGTCAAGGACGGCGGCCCGTACGGCGCGTGGGTCGAGCAGACCAGTGGGGTGGGCGACTTCCAGCTCACGAGCTACTGATCCGGCGGTGAGTGCGGGCCACGTCGAGGGGGCGTGGCCCGCACTTCCGTGTCTCGGTCAGAGCGGCCGGAGCAGGTCGTCCGCGTCCACGATGTGGTACGCGTACCCCTGCTCCGCCAGGAAGCGCTGCCGGTGCGCCGCGTACTCCGTGTCGACCGTGTCGCGCGAAACGATCGAGTAGAAGTGCGCCTGGCGGCCGTCGCCCTTGGGACGCAGGAGCCGGCCCAGTCGCTGGGCCTCCTCCTGGCGCGAACCGAACGTCCCGGAGATCTGGATCGCCACCGACGCCTCGGGCAGGTCGATCGAGAAGTTCGCGACCTTCGACACGACCAGCGTCTTGATCTCGCCCCGGCGGAACTTGTCGAAGAGCTCTTCGCGTTCCTTGTTGCGGGTCGCGCCCTGGATCACCGGGGCGTCGAGCTCGTCGCCGAGCATCTCCAGCTGGTCGAGGTACGCGCCGATCACCAGCGTCGGCTCGCCCGCGTGCTTCGCCACGATGGACTTGATCACCGGGGTCTTCGTCAGCGCCGTCGCGGCCAGCTTGTACCGCTCGTCGGCCTCGGCCGTGGCGTACTCGAGACGCTCCGCGTCGGTCAGTGTCACGCGGACCTCGGTGCACTCCGCCGGCGCGATCCAGCCCTGCGCCTCGATGTCGCGCCACGGCACGTCGTAGCGCTTCGGCCCGATCAGCGAGAAGACGTCGCCTTCGCGGCCGTCCTCGCGCACGAGCGTCGCGGTCAGGCCGAGGCGGCGGCGGGACTGCAGGTCCGCCGTCATCCGGAACACCGGCGCCGGCAGCAGGTGGACCTCGTCGTAGACGACCAGGCCCCAGTCGCGCGAGTCGAACAGCTCCAGGTGCCGGTACTCGCCCTTGGTCTTGCGGGTGACGACCTGGTACGTCGCGATGGTGACCGGCCGGATCTCCTTCTTCTCGCCGGAGTACTCGCCGATCTCCTCTTCGGTCAGCGACGTCCGCGCGATCAGCTCGCGCTTCCACTGCCGTCCGGCGACCGTGTTCGTCACCAGGATCAGCGTCGTGGCCTGCGCCTTCGCCATGGCCGCCGCGCCGACCAGCGTCTTGCCGGCACCGCACGGCAGCACGACGACGCCGGAGCCGCCCGCCCAGAACGCCTCCGCGGCCATCCGCTGGTAGTCGCGCAGGTGCCAGTCCTGCTCGTCGAGCGCGATCGGGTGCGCCTCGCCGTCGACGTACCCGGCGAGGTCCTCGGCCGGCCAGCCGACCTTCAGCAGCGCCTGCTTCAGCCGCCCGCGCTCGGACGGGTGCACGATGACCGTGTCCTCGTCGATCCGGGCGCCGAGCATCGGGCTGATCTTCTTGTTCCGGGAGACCTCGGTCAGCACCGCGCGGTCGGTGGTCGACATCACGAGGCCGTGCGCCGGGTGGTTGGCGATCTGCAGCCGGCCGAACCGGCCCATCACGTCGACGACGTCGATCAGCAGCGGCTGCGGCACCGGGAAGCGCGAGTACGTCGTCAGCGCGTCGACGACCTGCTCGGCGTCGTGGCCCGCGGCGCGCGCGTTCCACAAGGCCAGCGGCGTGATCCGGTAGGTGTGGACGTGCTCCGGCGCGCGCTCGAGCTCGGCGAACGGCGCGATCGCGACGCGCGCGTCACCGGCCTGGGGGTGGTCGACCTCCAGGAGCACGGTCTTGTCGGACTGGACGATCAGCGGGCCATCAGTCACAACTACTGTTATACGTGGCTCGCTCCGGCTCGCTCCCGTCGCGGGTCGCCGGTGGGACGATCTGCCGAGGGGATCACTGGAGGGCACGTTGACCACACCACCGTTCGACGACAACCCGTTCCGGTCGCCGGACCACGCGACGCCGTCCGCGCCGATGCCGCCGGTGCCCGGCAGGCAGCCGATCCCGAACTGGTTCACCACGAAGGTGAAGATCACGCTCGCCGCGTGCGTCGTCCTGGCGCTGGCCCTGGGTTCGCTGGGTGCGCTGGCCGTCTACTGGGCCGACCGCAGCGGCCCGCCCGGCGACGGTGACTGCCTGTACCTGACGCGCGAGAGCGCGGGCAAGCTCGCCTACCACCGCGTCGGCTGCGGGACGGACAGCGCGACCTACAAGGTCGACGCCACCCGCACCGGGTCCTCCCGCTGCTCCTCCAACGGCTACGTGCGGTTCAAGACCACGGCCGGCATCGGCGCCGAGCGGACGCTCTGCCTCGCCCTGAACGTCCGTACCGGCGACTGCCTCCGCGATGCCGACGACGAGGTCACGATCGCCAAGGTGAGCTGCTCCGACCCGGCGGCGACGGAACGCGCCGAGGTCTTCACCAGTTCCCGCGACCCCAAGGACTGCGAAGACGCCGACGACATCCGGATCTACTCCGGTCCGCCGATGCGCGTGGTGTGCCTGGCGCCGCCGGGCGAGAACATCTAGCCGAACCAGCGGCCCAGGTCCGCGGGGTCGGCGGCGTGGCCGTCCGGCCGGATCAGCAGGTGCCGGCCGCGGTACCCGGCGTCGGCGGTGGCCGCGCGGACGACGCGGACCTGCCCGCGGAAGCCGGGTGGCGTGGGGTGGTCGCCGAGGTCGAGGAGCAGCCCGCGGCCGTCGTGCAGCAGCGCCGAAAGCCGCGTCGGACCGGCTGAAGTCGTCAGGTCGAGGTCGGGGACGCGTTCCGGGTGGCCGAGCCCGGACAGCAGGCCGCTGAAGTAGCGGTTGCCGTCCGGCGTTCGCATGAGGTCGACGACGATCTCGCGCAGCGCTTCGACGTTCTCGCCGCGGCCAGGGGCCGTGAACACGCGCTGCGCCGCCGTGTGCCGCAGGACGCGCTCGGCGGCCGGGTGGCGTTCGTCGTGGTAGCTGTCGAGCAGCCCGGCCGGTGCCGTGCCGCGGACCGTCGCGGCCAGCTTCCAGCCCAGGTTGAGCGCGTCCTGGACGCCGAGGTTGAGCCCTTGCCCGCCGAGCGGCGGGTGGATGTGCGCGGCGTCGCCGGCGAACAGGACCCGGCCGTGCCGGTAGCGCTCCAGCTGCCGCGTCGCGTCGTTGAAGCGCGAAGCGCCGTACACCTCGCCCAAGCGCGTCTCGGCGCCGTACAGAGCTGTCAGCGCTTCGGTGACTTCGGTGTCCGAGACCGGCGCGTCGCGGCCCGGCTGCGTCGTCGTGGAGCCGAAGACGAACCGGTGGGCGCCGTCGCCGAGCGGGGTGAGCATCGACCAGTAGCCGTTCGCCTGCCGCGTCACCTGGCTGAAGTGCGCGGCGCGGGCCGGGACGAGGTCGGAGGCGGCGGCGAGCCGGACGTGCGCGAGCGTGGCGACGTAGGTCTCGGTGCGGCCGGGGAACGGCACCCCGAGCAGCCGCCGGACGGTGCTGTGCGCGCCGTCGCAGGCCACGAGCCAGCGGGCCCGGTGCCCGTCGACCGTGACGCCGTCGTCGGTGGTCTCGATTTCCGTCACCTCGTGGCCGCGCTCGATGACGGCGCCGTGCTCGACGGCGTGCTCGGCCAGCATCGCCTCGACGTCGTCCTGCGTGCGGTTGAGGACCCGGGGGTGGCGGGTGTGCCAGACGCTGTGGTCGAGCGGGACCGGCAGGCCGGCGAAGTGCCCGCTGGGGCCGTCGCTGTCCGTGCCGGTGTCCAGGCCGCGCAGGTCGAACAGTTCGGCGGTGCGGGGCTGAAGGCCGACGGGTCGCGGCAGGCCCGGGCCCGTCCGGCGTTCGAGGACGGTCACGTCGACCCCGGCCAGCGCGAGCTCGGCGGCGGTCATCAGGCCGGTCGGGCCGGCTCCGGCGATCAGGACGTCGGTCATCGGGCACTCCTCAAGTAGACTGAGTGCAAAAGTAGGCCAAGTGCAAGTATGCCGACAGCTAATAACTGTTCTGGTCGGGGAGCAAGGCCTGGACGTCGAGGCGGTCCGCGAGCTGGCCCGAGTTGTGCATCAGGTCCGCGACGCGCTGCAGGCGGATGCCGTTGAGCGATGTCGGGTACGAGCCGAGCGAGATCAGCGCCGCCGTGGTCGGGTCGATGTCCGAGAACTTCGGCAGCGAGTCGCGGATCACGGCCGGGTCGGTCGCGGTCTGCTGGGCCGCGCCCAGCGCCTTGCGGAACGCCGCCAGCGTGTGGGGGTTGGCCTGCGCGAACGGCTTGGCCGACGCGTACGCCGACAGCGGGAAGTCGAGCGTCGCGCCGCGGGCGCCGTCGGCGAGGATGTGCGCGCCGAGGTCCTTCTCGGCGCGGGTGATGTACGGCTCGATCATCAGGGCCGCGTCGACGTCGCCCGACTGCAGGGACTGGGGCATCGCGTCGAACCCCACCTGCTTGAACTTGATCTTCGCCACATCGACCCCGGCTGTCCCGAGCACCGATCGGGCGGCCAGCGCGCCGATGTCGTCGAGCATGTTCACCGCGATGTCGGGGTTCTTCTTCGACGTTGGCACGGTGTAGTCGGAGCCGGGCAGGGTGACCAGCGCCATCGTGTTGGGGCCGGACGTGTAGGCCTCGCCCTGGAGCTGCAGGGCCGTCCCGCCGGCCGCGGCGCGGAACAGCGCGATGTCGGAGCCGAACGTGACGTCGAGGTCACCGGCGGTCAGCTTGGCCAGCCCGTCCTCGCCGCCGAGCTCGACGAGCTGCACGTTCAGGCCCGCGGCGCCGAACTTCCCGGCCGCGACGGCGATCCGCAGCGGGGCCGTGTCGATGGCGTTGCCCACACCGACGCGCAACGTGGTCCGTTCCAATTGCGGCGGGGTGGCGGTCGCGCCGGAAGAGAACACGCTGCAGCCGGCGGTCGCCAGAAGTGCCGCCACCAGCGGAATCGTCCGTCCGCGTCTGATCATGAACCTTCACCTACCGCGAGAATCTGGTTCTCGTGCTGGATCGTATGGTCCGCGCCCCATACGATCGCGGGCAGGGCCGTATCGCGCCAGCGCGGCTTTCGGATCTTCATCGAGCGGGCTACCGTTCAGTAGGTTCGAGTGTCGTCAGGTACGCGGGTTCCCGCCCGCGGTGGAAGAGGAAACCAGGTGACCCGTCGCGATCAGCGTCCCCCCAAGGGCGACGCGGCGGATCCACGTCCGGCCGGTGGCCGGTGGCGGCTCCGGAACTGGCGTCTCGGCACGAAGCTCTTCGCCGTCCTCCTCATCCCCGCGCTCGCGGTGATCGGTCTCGTCGGCCTGCGCATCAGCTCGGACCTGCGGGACGCCCGGCAGCTCGCCGAGTTCGCCACCCACGACCGCGTCGACAGCACGGTCGCCGAGGCCCTGCACGAGCTGCAGCGCGAGCGCGACCTCACCGTCCGGTTCGTCGCCCAGGACCGCCAGGGCGACACCGCCGACCTCACCGGTCAGCGCAAACGCGTCGACCAGGCGATCGGCACGTTCGAACGGACCCTCGCCGACAGTAAACCCCGCCTGGACGCCAAAGCGGCGGAAAGCCTGCAACAGACCGATGACAGGTTGCGCGTCCTCGGTGGTCTCCGCTTCTCCGCGGAACATTCGGCGTTCCCCGCCGACGCCGTGCTGCGCTCCTACAGCGAGCTGATCTCCGGCCTGCTCGACATCGGCGACTCGGCCGCCGCCGACGTCGCGGACCCGGAGCTCGCGCGGCTGCGCCTGGCCGGCAACGCACTGGCCCGGATCAAGGACCAGATGTCGGTCAAGCGCGCGGTGCTGGCCGAGGCGCTCGCCGCGGGCAGCCTCAACCGCGACCGCACGCGCGCGCTGCTCGGCGCCGAAGCCGAGCTCGCCGCCGCGCGCAACGACTACCGCACCTTCGCGACGCCCGAACAGCAGCGGATGTTCGACGACACGGTGATCGGCCTGGTCGTCGACATCGGCAACGACATGGTCGAGTCCGCGCTCACCCGCACCGAGAACGGCCAGAACCTCAACGGTCTCGACGCGAACCAGTGGGATGTCTCGGCGACGCACACGGTGAACCTCGCCCACCAGGTGCAGCAGGCGCTGCTGGTCCAGTTGCAGGAACGCACGGACGCCCTGGCGGCGCAGGCGCGCGCGGCGGCGATCTGGGACGGCGGCGTCGTGCTCGGCGTCCTGCTCGTCGCGGGCGTGCTGTCGGTCGTCATCGCGCGGTCCCTGTTGCGCCCCTTGCGAATCCTGCGGCGGACCGCCCTCGAGGTCGCCGAGCACCGGCTGCCCGCGGCCGTGCAGAACCTGCTCACCGATCCCGAGCCCGCGCCCGAGAACCTGCGGAAACGGCTCGCCGTCGCCCCGGTCCCAGTGTTCACGCGCGAGGAGCTCGGGCAGGTGGCGCGCGCGTTCGACGCGGTGCACGGCGAAGCCGTCCGGCTGGCCGGCGAGCAGGCGATGCTGCGCGAGAACGTCAACGCGATGTTCGTCAACCTCTCGCAGCGCAGCCAGGACCTCGTCGAGCGGCAGCTTTCGGTGCTCGACCGGATGGAAGCCGACGAGCAGGACCCGGACACCCTCGCCGGGCTCTTCGAGCTCGACCACCTCGCGACGCGGATGCGGCGCAACAGCGAGAACCTGCTGGTGCTCTCCGGCCAGGACTCGGCGCGCGAGGACGCCGGCGCCGTCTCGGCCGACGAGATCATCGGCGCCGCGCTCTCGGAGGTCGAGCACTACCAGCGCATCGAGCTCGGCCCGGCGCCGCAGGTGGCCGTGCGCGGGGAGGCCGTCAACGACCTCGTGCACGTCGTTTCGGAGCTGCTGGAGAACGCGACGAGCTACTCCGGCAACACGACGGTCACCGTCGCGAGCGCCGAAACCCACGACGGCGACTGGCAGATCGAGATCATCGACCACGGCGCCGGCATGCCCCAGGCCGAGATCGACCGCACCAACGCGCGGCTCGCGCACCCCCCGGACGTCGACGTCGAGGTGTCCCGCCGGATGGGCCTGTTCGTGGTCGCGACGCTCGCCACGCGCCACCGCATCGACGTCAGCCTGAGCGCGGGCCCGGACGGTGGGCTGATCGCGACCGTGCTGGTGCCGACCGGCCTGATCGTCGAGCTGCCGCCGATGCCGGGGCCGCCGCCGCCTGCCGAGCCGGCCGCGGCCCCCGAACCGGAGCTGCTGGCGCCGCTGGCCCCGCTCACGCCGCCGGAGCCCGAGCCCGAGCCGGAGCCGGAGGAGCTGACGCCGCCGTCGATCGAGGCCGGGCCGCCGCGCCGGGCGCCGGTGGTGGCGCGCGACCAGAGCCCGCAGTGGCCGACCGCGGACGACGACTCGCACCTGGACCTCGACGCCCCGACCGAGCGGATGCCGGCCTACCGCGACGTTCTGTCGCGCTGGTTCGACGCGTCCGCGGCGCCCGGGGCGACCGGGGCCTCCGAGACGCCCCGGCCGGCGGTGGAACCGCGTCCGGTGGCCGAGCAACCGCGAGCCGTCCAGCCCGAGCCGCGCCACGCGCTGGCCGCCGCACCCCCGCCGCCTCCTCCACCACCTCCGCCGCTTTCACGGGAAAGCTCCGGGCCGAGCCCGGACGACGAGGACACCGAGCCGCGGCTCACGCCCGTCGCGCCGCCGCCGGCCGCGATCGAGCCCGACTACGAGTGGCCGACGCCGGCCGAGCTGGAGCAGGAGGACGGCGCCGAGGACACCTGGCCGTTCCTGCAGGCCGCCGATTCGGCGGCGAGCCCCGGAGCGGTGCCGGAGCAGCGGCCGATACTCTCTCTTTCCCCGGAAGCGGTGCGCGAGCGGATGACGAGCCTTCAAGGCGGCTTCCGGCGAGGGCGTCATGCGAGGGGAGACGACACCCGGAACCAGTGAAACGGATGAGGCATGAGCTCGAAGACGCCCCTGCTGGAAGTGATCGCGCTGGACGCGGCGGACGCCGAAGGCGCGCAGGCGGGCGGGGCCGACCGCCTCGAACTGGTGACGGACATGGCGCAGGACGGCCTGACGCCGACGATCGAGACCCTGCGCGACGTGCTTTCGGCGACCGACCTCCCGGTGCGGGTCATGTTGCGGGACAACGGTTCTTTCGCCATCGGCGACCTCGAAGGGCTGCGTGCCGACACCGCCCGGCTGATCGACGCGGGCGCGCGCGAGTTCGTCTTCGGGTTCCTCAACATCGACAGCGAGATCGACCTGGACGCCTGTGAGGCGCTCATCAAGGAGGTCGACGGTCTGCCGTGGACGTTCCACCGCGCCATCGACCGCACGCGGGACCCGTTGCGCGCGTACGACCAGCTGGCCGAGCTGGGCTGTGACACGGTGCTCGCGGCCGGGCACCCGAACGGGGTAGGCAGTGGGCTTTCCGTGCTGCAGCGACTCGCGCAGCGCGACAGCGGACCGGACCTGCTCGTCGGCGGCGGCCTGCGCGCGCAGCAGGTGCACCTCTTGCGCGCGGGCGGGGTACGCGGGTTCCATGTCGGGAGCGCGGTCCGGCCCGGCGGCTGGCAGGCTCCCGTGGACGCCGAATCGGTGCGCACGTGGGTCGAACTCGTGAAATCCTGATCGACTTCCGGAATTCTCGGAACATCGGCGGGATAAAACGATTTCCCGCCGATGTTTTCGTGTGCGGGTAATCGGGTCCTTTACGATGAAATTGCATTCTGCTCGTGCAGGAGCCGAACCGGCGCCGCGCGTGCGGCTGCACGCGCATTTCAGGATATGACCTGGTTGGTGGCTGATTTCGGGGCGATCGGCTGGCTACGGTGGTCCGGAATTTGACGATCCGGGCGATCATCAGGAATCGATCTGCAGTGCGGGAGGCGGCGCCGTGTGCGCGCGTATTCAGTTCGAGAACTCGTGGCGTGGACAACAGGAAACCAGGACTTCGACCATGCGGTGGATTTCTGTCGCGCGGCAGCGGTTGATTCTCCGCGGCTGTCGCCCGACGGTGTCCGGACCGAGCCGGAAGGCCGGATCGTGACCGGCGCGCTACCGCGTCAACGCGGAACCGGACCCTCCGAAGACGAGTTCGCGAAGCTGGGGCTCGGCGGCTCGCTCGCCCTCACGGGCCTGCTGGCCGCCGTCAAGATCGCGGAAACCGCCACGGGCGTGGTGCTGACCGCCGCCGGGGTGCTGCCCGGCGCCAGTCCCTCGAAGGAGCGGGCTCCGGCCTGGCCTGGCGGGGAATGAACGGGAGCTGCCCGGCAGCTCTCTACGGACGGAGGGCTGCCATGGACGGCAGTGGAGGGCGGGACGACCGGCGTGGCGCACGCGTGGGTCTCGCCGACGCGCGACGGCTCGAGGACGTCGTCGCCGAGCTCAGGGGCTTGGACTACCGCTACGGCGGCGGTGCCTGCCAGGTGGCCGTCGAGTCGCGGCTGCCCGCGGCCGTCGCGTTGCTGGACGGCGTGACCAAGACCGTCGTCCTGGCGAGGCTCTGCACCGCCGTCGCCGACCTGTACAACCTGGCCGGCTGGACGAACTTCGACCAGGACCGCCCCGCCGCCGCGCTGGCCGCGTTCGCGCGGGCGCTGGACCTGGCCGTGCAAGCCGGGAACGACGACCTCCAAGCCAACATCCGGTACCGCGTCGGGCGGCTGCACCTGCACTACGGCGCGGTCGACGCGGCGCTGGCGGAGTTCGCGCGGGGCCGGGAGGCCGCGTTGCTGGCGCACTCCAAGCTCGCGCTGGCGATCCTGTCGGCCAACCAGGCGTGGGCGCACGCCAAGAAGGCCGACGTCGCCGAGGCGCTCACCTACCTGCGCCGCGCCCGCGAGGAGTTCGCGGAGGCCGAGGGCCGCGAGCCGTCGCCGTGGGACGCGTTCTTCGGGGCCGCTGACATGGCGGCGATGGTCGGCACGGTGCACGGCGAACTGGCGCAGGTGGTCGACATCCGGCACGGCCGCGACGGCATCCCCGCGCTCACCGACGCGATCGCCGGGTACGGCCGGGGCATGACGCGCAGCCGTTCGCTGACCTTGATCTGGCTCGCCACGGTGCACGCGCTGGACGGCGACCTCGACGTCGCCACCGCCGTCGGCGAGGAGGCGATCGAGCTGGCGGTCGTCCTGCGGTCACCGCGGACGCGGCACCGGCTGCACTCGCTGTCGGCGGCGGCCCGCCGGTTTTCCGGCAATGCGGACGCAAGGGAGATCGTCGACCGAGTCGGCGATCTCGGGCAATCCGGACGATAATCGAATGGCCATGGCGAGGTAAACCGTCCGGAAAATGAAAATGGGAACCGCGAAAGGGCAGACAAAAGTAGGTTCCTCGGTGTGACAGCGGTTTCTTATGCTTCTCGGCAACCTGCGGCGAGTATTGCGACGCAGGCCCGGTCCCCACCGCCGAGAGGAAATTCCCCATGCGCTTGCGCAAGCTCGTCGCGGCCGCCGTGCCGCTGCCGGCGTTGCTCGGCCTCGCCGTGGTCGTCCCCGCCGCCGCGGCGACGGAACCCCTGGTCACCCTGGCCGACAACGCCGCCCCGCTCGTCGGCAGCGCCCGTGCCGGAGACGTCGCGGACGGGCAGCGGATCACCGCGGCCCTCTCCTTGAAACTGCACAACCAGCAGGCGCTGGAAAAGTTCCTCGCCGACGTCCAGAACCCGGCATCTCCGCAATACCACCGTTTTCTGACCCCGGATCAGTTCAATGCGGAGTTCGGTCCGACCCAGGCCGACGTCGGCAAGGCCGTCTCATTCCTCGAGAAGGCGGGTGCCACCGGGATCGAGGTTTCCGGCAACCGTCAGGCCATCACGTTCACCGGCTCGGCGGCGCAGCTCGAATCGGCGTTCCACACCCGGATCGGGACCTACCACGACCAGGCCTCCGGCCGGAACTTCTTCGCCAACGACGCCGCGCCGACCGTGCCGGCGGACGTCTCGGGCGTCGTGGGCAACGTCGTCGGCCTCGACAACCACGCCCTGCGGACGCACACTGCCGCCGTCGCGAAGCCGAACGTCGTCAAGGCGGTGACCCCGCCGGTGCTCAAGACCGCTTACGGCACCAGCGGTCTCTCGGCGACCGGCAGCGGCGTGAAGGTCGGCTTCGTCGAGTTCGACGGCTACAAGAAGGCCGACGTCACCCAGTACGACAGCACGTACGGCCTTTCGGCGGGCTCGGTGACCACGGTTCCGGTGAGCGGCGCGAACTACGACTCCGCGCCGGGCGACGGCCAGATCGAGGTCGAGCTCGACATCGAGGTCGTGCACGCGCTGGCGGCCGCGGCGAACGACTACGTGTACGAGGCGCCGAACAGCAGCGCCGGCGAGCTGGCGATGTACCAGAAGATCGCGTCCGACCACACGGTCAACGTCGTCTCGATCTCTTGGGGTGCTTGTGAATCCGCGGAGGGTTCGAGCGCGGCGAAGAGCGTCAGCAACGCGATCGCGACGGGCACGGCGGAGGGCATCTCGTACTTCGCGGCGGCGGGCGACGACGGCACGACCGACTGCTACCGCCAGACCGGGTCGACGGCGAAGGCCGTGGACTTCCCGGCGTCGAGCCCGAACGTGACGGGCGTCGGCGGCACGCAGCTGACGGTGACGTCGTCGAACGCGTACAGCAGCGAGAAGGCCTGGAACGACGGCGCGTCCAACGGTTCGACGGGTGGCGGCATCTCGACGGTGTTCACGGCGCCGTCGTGGCAGTCCTCGCAGAGCACGACGTACCGCAAGGTCCCGGACGTCTCGGCCGACGCGGCGAGCGGTTCGGGCTACTACATCTACACGGCGGGTTCGTGGGAGACGGTGTGGGGAACGTCGGGCGCGGCCCCGCTGTGGGCGGCGTTCGCGACGCTGCAGAACCAGGTCCACGGCGGCGGCCTGGGCAACCTGAACCCGAAGTTCTACTCGATCGGCAACGGATCGTCGTACGGAACGGGCTTCCACGACGTGACGACGGGCAACAACACCCTGCACGGGACCACGGGTTTCAGCGCGGGCACCGGGTATGACCAGGTGACGGGCTGGGGGTCGTTCAAGGGCAGCGGCTTGTCGGGCCTGATCGGCTGAGTCCTGGTTGTGGGCCGGGGCTGTCGCGTTGGTGCGACAGCCCCGGTTCCGGTTTTTGTCGGTGCCCGGTGACAGACTGCGTGCATGGCAACACTGGTAGCGACACCGAGGTCCCGCGCGCTGGGCTTCGGCCTCCGCGCGGCGAGGGTGGCGCGCGGCCTCGGCCTGCGCGAACTGGCGCGGCTGGTGGATGTCGCGCCGCAGGTGCTGTCGCATTGGGAGAGCGGGACGAGGGTGCCCCGGGTGGAGCAGGTGGGGTTGATCCTCGGGGCGATGCGGGTGGAGCCGGTGGAGCGCGGTCGGTTGCTCGAGTTGGCGGAGTACGCGAAGGAGCCCAACTGGCTCGAGCGCACGTCGTTCGCACTCGGCAGCTACCTCGAGTACGAGCGAGCCGCCAGTGCGATGGTCAACTGGGAGCCGCACCTCGTCCCGGGGCTGCTGCAGACTTCCGAGTACGCCCAGGTGATCTTCGGATCGCACGGCTTGCCGCGTCAGGAGGTCGATCGGCTGACCCGGATCCGCCTGCGTCGGCGGGAGGTGCTCACCGGTCGGCACAGGCTGAGTTGTTCCGTGTTGGTCGGCGAGGAAGCTCTCCGCCGCACTCTCGGCGATCCCGAGACCATGGCTGGCCAGCTCCGGCACCTGGTGCAGGCTGCGCGACTCGAGAACATCAGTCTCCGTGTGGTGCCCTCGGACTCCGGGTACCACCCAGGCCTCAAAGGATCGTTCGTGCTGTTCGACTTCGCGCAGCTCCCACCGGTGGTGCACATCGAGCACCTGCGCGGGAACTCGCACCTTTACGACCGCGAATACGTGACCGACTACCGAGTGGCGGCCACGACCATGACCTCCCTCGCGCTGACCGAACTCGATTCCCACCGGTTCATCCAGACGGTGCTCGTCGAGCTGGGGCGGTGATCGATCAATGCGGCCGCTTGGCGGGCTTTCCTTCGCAAGACTAAGCATTAGTCTGAGGGCATGATCAAGCGAACGGTGCTGGACGCCACCCGTGAACTCCTCCGCGAACTCGGCCTCACCACGGTGTTCGGCAACCCCGGTACGACCGAGGTCCCGTTCCTCACCGACTGGCCGGACGACTTCGACTACATCCTCGGCTTGCAGGAGTCGGCCGTCGTGGCGATGGCCGATGCCTACTCCCAGGCCACGCGCCAGGCCGTGCTCGTCAACCTGCACTCCGCGGGCGGCGTCGGGCACGGGCTCGGCAGCCTCTTCACCGCCTACCGCAACCGGACGCCGCTCATCGTCGTCGCCGGGCAGCAGAACCGGTCACTGCTGCCGCACGATCCCTTCCTCGGTGCCGTGGACGCTCCCGAGTTTCCCAAGCCTTACGTCAAATGGTCGATCGAGCCCGCCACCGCCGAGGACGTCCCGGCGGCGCTCGCCCGGGCCTACCACGTCGCGACGCAGGCGCCCGCCGGGCCGGTCTTCGTGTCCGTTCCGGCCGATGACTGGACCGCCACCACCGAACGCCCGATCATCAGCCGTCCGCGGATCCGCGGCTTCGCACCGGATCCCGAGGCGATCGACGAACTGGCCGCCGCGCTCGAAACGAGTGAGCGGCCGGCGATCGTCGTCGGGGGAGCCGTCGACCAGGACGCCGCCGTCATCGAAACCGTCGCGCTCGCCGAACGACTCCAGGCGGCCGTGTACGTCGCTCCGATGTCGTTCCGCTGCTCGTTCCCCGAGGACCACCCGCTGTTCCAGGGTTTCCTCGACCCCGAGCGCGGTGCCGTCTCGGACAAGCTCGCGGCGCACGACCTCGTCGTCGTGCTCGGAGCACCCGCCTTCACTTACCACGTCGACCGCGGCCGCGGGGAAGCTCCGCTGCCGCCGCTGTTCATCGTCAGCGACGACGAGCAGATCCTCGCGCGCGCCTTCGAAGGCACCGGTATCCGGGCGACGCCGAAGCTCGGCGTCCGCGCCCTGCTGAACGTCGTCGACCGGAGCACGCGGCCCGCGCCGGCGCCGATCGAGCGCCCCGCGAAGCCCGGCGGCGAGAAGCTCACCGCCGAGTTCGTCTACGCGACGCTCGCGGACCTGTTGCCGGACAACGCGATCGTCGTCGAGGAGGCGCCGAGCCACCGCGGCATCCTGCACGACCACCTGCCGATCACCCAGACCGACACCGGCTTCCTGACGATCGCCAGCGGCACGCTCGGCTACGGCGTCCCCGGCTCGGTCGGCGCGGCGCTCGCCCGGCCGGACCGCAAGGTCGTCGGCGTCGTCGGCGACGGCTCCAGCATGTACGGCATCCAGGCCCTCTGGACAGCCGCGCGCCAGGAGCTCCCGGTGACGATCCTGATCCTGGACAACTCCGAGTACGCCGCGGTCCGCATCCTCGGCGAGACGATCGGCGGCGCGAAGCTGCCGGGCACCGACCTGGGCGGCATCGACTTCGCGGCGCTGGCGTCCAGCATGGGCTGCCAGGGCGTGACGATCACCGAGCCGTCGGGCCTGGTCCCCGGCTTGACCGCGGCGCTCGCCGACCTCCGGCCGACGCTGGTGCACGTCCGGGTCGCCGCGTCGGAGCGGACGCTCTACTGACGCGAAACGAAAGCCGCGGCGGGGGACCCCGCCGCGGCTTCCGTGTGTCTCTTGTGGACGGTACGGTCAGCTCCCGGTCTTGGACCCCGTCACGTTCTTGGCCCGCTCGGCCAGGTCCCACTCGGCGGCGTCCGACGCGGCCGCGACGGCGTCCGCCGGGGTGCCGCCCTGCAGCAGCCGTGCCACTTCGCCGCGCAGCGTCACGAACTCCGCCGACTCGCGCGTGGTGATCTGGTTGCGCTCGGCCGGCAGGCCCACGCGGAGATCCGCCACGATCGACGCCGGTGACTTCGACAGCACCAGCACCCGGTCGGACAGGTAGACGCTCTCGTCGATGTCGTGCGTGACGACCAGGATCGTGGTGCCCTGCTCGCGCTGCACCCGCCGGGTCAGGTCCTCGAGCTCGAAACGGGTCTGCGCGTCGACCGACGCGAACGGCTCGTCCATCAGCAGCAGCGACGGGCGGCTGGCCAGCGCGCGGGCGATCGACACCCGCTGCTGCATGCCACCGGACAGCTGCCACGGGAACTTCCCGCCCACGGCGGACAACCCGACCTGCTCCAGCGCCTCGGCCGCCCGCGAACGCCGTTCCGCGCGGGAGATCGACCGCCAGCGCAACGGGAACTCGACGTTCTTCTGCACCGAAAGCCACGGGAAGAGCGACCGGCTGTAGTCCTGGAACACGACGGCGAGGTCGTCCGGAACGCCGTTGACGCGGTCGCCGTGCAGGCTCACCGTGCCCTCGGTCGGCGGGGTCAGCCCGGCGACGCAGCGCAGCAGCGTCGACTTCCCGCAGCCCGACGGGCCGACGATGCTGGCCAGCTGCCCGGCCTCGACGGTGAACGACAGGTCGTTCACCGCGATGTGCGCTTTCGCGCCTGTGCCGTAGCGGTGACTGAGGCCGGAAACTTCGAGCATGGTTGACATGGGAGAGGCCTTTCCAGCGTCAGTCGCGGCCGAGACGGGCCGGCTGCCAGGCCAGCACCCGCCGTTCGGCGGCCAGGAAGATCGTGTTGAAGAGGTAGCCGAGGATGCCGAGCAGCACCAGCCACGACCACATGGTCGGGAAGTCGAAGTCCTGCTGGGCGTTCATCAGCGACCGCCCGATGCCGTTGTACGCGCCGACCAGCTCGGAGACCACCATCAGCAGCAGCGAGATGGACAGGCTGACCCGCAGACCGGCGAAGATCTTCGGCGCCGCCGCGGGCAGCACCACCATCGTGATCCAGTACCGCTTCGGCGTGCGGAAGGACCGTGAGGTTTCGACCTTCACTTGGTCGACCGAGCGGACACCGTCGACCGTGTTGAGCAGCACCGGCCAGATCGAGCCGAAGATGATCGACCCGATCTGCATCCCGGAGCTCAGCCCGAACAGCACCGCGAACACCGGGATCAGCGTGGGCGGCGGGATCGAGCGGAAGAACGCGAACAGCGGGCCGAGGTAGTCCATCGCCTTCGCGGACCGGCCGACCAGCACACCGAGCGTGATGCCGACGACCGCGGCGAGCGCCCAGCCGCCGAGCATCCGGCCGAGGCTGGGGAACACGTTGTCGAACACCGCGTCGGTGAGGAAGAGGTGCGAGGCCGGCCCGGTGAACCACAGTTTCGCGGCGGCGACCGCGATCTCCGTCGGCGGCGGGAAGAACTTGCTGCCGCCCGCGCGGGCGGCGAACTCCCAGACGACCACGAGGATCGCGAAGAGCAGCCAGTTGCGGACGATGGTGGCGGCACCGCGCGCGGCCCGCCTGCCGACCCGGCCGGTGAGTGTCGCCGCGGTCATGCGATCGCCTCCCGGTCGACGGTGCTCCACCGGAACAGCCGCTTGCCGAGCTGTTCGAGTCCTTCGTTGATCAGGTACCCCAGTACCCCGGCCACCACGGTACCGGCCAGGACCAGGTCGAACCGGATCGAACCGGAGCTGGCGACGAGGATGAAGCTGCCGAGCCCGACTTCGGAGCCGGCCAGGAACTCCACGCTGACGACGGCGATCAGCGAGATGGTCGCCGACAGCCGGAGGCCGGTGAAGACGAACGGCGCGGTCTGCGGCAGCGCGACCGACGACAGGATGCGGAACCGGCTGGTCCCGCACGCGCGCGCGGTCTCCATCAGCACCGGGTCGATCTCACCCATGCCGTAGATGGTGTTGAACATGATCGGCCACAGCGAGGCGTACACCGCGAGGGAGATCTTGGCGTCGGGACCGGAGCCGATCACCAGCAGCACCAGCGGCACCAGCGCGGTGACCGGGATCGGGCGGAGGAATTCGACGATCGCGGCGGTGGCGGTGCGCAGCACCGGGACACTGCCCAGCAGCAGCCCGGCGGGCACGCCGACGGCGATCGCGATGGCGATGGCGATCAGCCAGGCGAGCATCGTCGCGACGATGTCGCGGATGAAGTCGGGGTCGCCCAGCAGGTCGCCGACGGTGACCAGGACGACGCTCGGCGGGGGGATGAACGTTTTACTGACGAGGCCGACCTGGACGACGACCTCCCAGAGCAGGAGGAAACCGACCAGGCCGGCCAGGCCGCGAAACAGCTTCGTCACGTCAGTTGTTCGCCTGCGGCGCGATCATCGGCGCGGCGTCCACCTTGCTGGTGATGACGCCCATCTGCAGCAGCAGATCGGGGACCCGCTGGAGGCGCCGGGCGTCCAGGGTGGAGCCGTAACCCGGCAGGGTGAGCAGCTTGGCCGTGTCCTGGTCGATCTTCGCGTACTTCACCAACAGCGGCTCGACCTTCGCGCGGTCGTTGATCGCGTCGAGGGTGGCCTTCTTCATGGCGCGCTGGAAGGCCGCGAGGGTCTTCGGGTTCGCCTGCACCCACTTCGTCGCCGCGCCGTAGCCGGTCAGCGGGAAGTCCTGGGTGGCGCCGGTGTTGATGTCGATGATCGGCGTGGCGCCGGCCACCTTCGCCGCCTGCGAGAGCTGCGGCTCCGGCATGTAGGCCGCGTCGACCTGACCCTGCTGCAGCGCGGCCGCCATGTTCGGGAGCGGGATCGGCACCCAGTTGACCTTGGAGTAGTCGACGCCGTGGTCCTTCATCACCGACTTGGTGAGGATGTCGGACGCGGTGTTCTTGGCGGTGATCGCGATGCGCCTGCCCGCCAGGTCCGCGACCGTCTTGACCGGCGAGTTCGGCACGGTCACGATCGCGTTGCTCTTGGCGTTCACCGAGGTGCCGTCGGCCACCAGCTGCACGTCCGCGGCACCGGTGCTCTTGGCGACGAAGAACGGCGTGTAAGTCGAAAGAGCGATGTCCGCTTCCCCGGAAATCGCCTTCGTCATCGAAGCTTGCCCGCTCGGCGCGATGACCTGCTCGACCTCGAGACCCTCGGCCTTGAAGTAACCGCCGTCCTGGGCGAGCCAGAACGGCGCGAGGTCGGTGGTCGGCAGAATCGAGACCTTGATCTTCGACTTCTCCAGGCCGCCCCCGTTCGACGAGGCGTTCGAGTCGTCCGAGCCGAGCGCGCTGCAGCCGGTGAGGGCTGTCGCGGCTGCGACGGTGAGGGCGAGCCCGAGCGCGGCGCGGCGAGTGCGAACCCGGCCACTGCTCATGGCGTTTCCAAGCAAGGCCTGCTCCTTGAGTGAAAATTGACGGTTGGTGGACCGAATCCCGGGGAAGTACGTGACTCATTCTCGGGAGTACGCGGGTCACTGTAGAGGCGGTGACAGCTCGCTCACAACGGGTGGGTTAAATACCCGAGAGGGTGGTGCAGGTCACTCTTTTGGCCTCTGGTCTAGACCCACTGCTCCACTCGCCGTAGCTGTTCACCCAGCGTAGGGCCGAGTTCTTGATTAAGGGATCACCAGCTGTGCGCCGACTGAGCGAACGCTGTGCAACATCGGGCACGAAGCGTCGGGAGGGTTACATCTTCCCCGGCCGTTCGCTACCCTCTGCACCTGCGGGGAGGTATCAACCTCCGATGTAGTGAGAGAGAGTGCCTGGATGGCCGATCAAGTCGATCCCCGGTTTACCAGGGCACGCTGTGCTTTTCCTGAGAGAATCTCCCCCGCAGAGACCGCCGCCTGGCCGTGCCCCGCCGCTGTGCCGGTGGGCTAGGCGAACGAACCAAGACCGATGCAGGACCAGCGCAGGGACCCGACCGTGATGCTCGAGCTGAACCGATTCCGCCCGACCGGGCGGGGTTCAGGAACCCCCGTCGAAGACGATCTTTTCACCCGTACGGGTAGCGTCTCGCGCTGGGCTCCTACCGATCGGTCGATGAGCCGGAGCGCCGGGAGCGTGCTGACGAGTGGCTGAGGAGAACGCGATGCGCCCTGGCGGGCGCTGGACCGACCAGGGTTTCACGAGCACGAACGATGATGGTGGTGCGGCGGTGCCGAACGAAGACGCCGCGGGGGTAGGAGGGCCCCCCGCGCAGTCGCCCGGAGATGCTCCGGGCCGGAAGGCCGGGCTGTTCTCCGGCATGCGCGACTGGAGGGTGCGGTCCAAGCTGGCCGCGATCCTCCTGATCCCGACCTTGACCGCGCTCGTGCTGGGCACGTTGCGCGTGGTCGACGACGCTCAGCAGGCGACGGAGTTCCAGCAGACCGCCGACCAGGTCGCGTTCGCCGTCAAGGTCACCACGGTTGTGCACGAACTGCAGAACGAGCGGTCGCTGGCGGTCGCGCGGATCTCGTCCGCGAACCCGCTGCTGCAGACCGGGCTCGACTCGCAGATCGCGAAGGTCGACCGAGAGGTCACCAACCTGCGCAGCGCGGCCTCGACCCTCACCTACGACGACCAGGCGACCAAGGACCGGTACGCCCGCGGTATCCAGCGCCTCGACGCGCTGCGTCCGCTGCGGGCGGCGTTCAACACCGCGAACGGCCTGCCCGACATCACGGTGATGACCGCCTACTCCGGCATCCTCGACGCGCTGATCGAACTCGGCCGCGAGGTGACCACCGCGGTCACCGACCGGGACGTGCTGCGCCTCGGCACGAGCACGCAGGCGATCAGCGAGGCCAAGGAGTTCACCACCCGCGCCGACGCCGAGCTGCAGATCGCGGCGTTCCGCGGGAGCTTCCCCGGTGACCTCCTGGACCAGACGCGCGCGTCGGCCTCCAGTGCGGACGCCTCGGTCTCGGCCTTCCTCGCGAACGCCGACGACGACCAGCGCCAGCTCTACAACGACACCTACTCCGGCCCGGAGGTCGACGACCGGCGGCGGATCCAGACCGCGGCGTTCGCCTTCGCTCAGACGGGTGACGCGCCGAGCATCGACACGACGGCGCTCGGCAAGGACAGCACGGTGTCGGCGGACAAGCTGCACGCCGTCGAGTCGAACCTGCTGGCCCAGCTGAAGACCCGGGCCGACGACCTCGCCACGGCGGCGGTCAACTCGGCGTGGGTCGGCGGTGGCGTGGTGCTCGCCGCGCTGGCGGCCGCGATCGCGCTGATGCTCGTCGTCGCCCGCCTGATGCTGCGCCCGCTGCGGGTGCTGCGGAAGAGCGCGCTCGACGTCGCCTACACGCGACTGCCCGAGACGGTGCAGGCGATCCTCGACGACCCGGACCCGGTCGGCGCCTCGAGGAAGGCCGTCCAGCCGGTGCCCGTCACCTCCCGCGACGAGATCGGCGAAGTCGCGCGGTCGTTCGACATCGTCCACGAACAAGCCGTCAAGATGGCCGCCGAGCAGGCCCTCCTGCGCGAGAACGTCAACGGCATCTTCGTGAACCTCTCGCGGCGGTCGCAGCGGCTGGTGGAACGCCAGCTCGGCGTCATCGACCGCCTCGAGGCCGACGAGCAGGACCCGGACCACTTGGCCAGCCTGTTCGAGCTCGACCACCTGGCCACCCGGCTGCGGCGCAACGGTGAGTCCCTGCTGGTGCTCTCCGGCGCCGGCCTGGCCAAGTCCGTGCCCAAGCCGGTGCCCGCCGCCGACGTCATCGGCGCCGCGGTGTCCGAGATCGAGCAGTACGCCCGGATCGAGGTCGGCATCGTGCCCGACGTCGCGGTCCAGGGCCTGGCGATCCACGACCTCGTGCACGTCCTCGCGGAGCTGCTCGACAACGCGACCTACTTCTCCGAGCCGGAGACGAAGGTCATCGTGCGCGCCGTGGTGACCCGCCGGAAGGCACTGGCCATCCAGGTCACCGACCACGGTGTCGGCATGAGCGAAGAGCGGCTGGCCGAGGTCAACGGCCGGCTCGCCGAGCCGCCGGACCTGGACGTGTCGGTGACCCGCCGGATGGGCCTGTACGTGGTCTCCCGGCTGGCCAAGCGCCACGGCATCGAGGTGCGGCTGCGCGAGAACGAGGACATCGAGGGTGGCGTGATCGCCCGCGTCGTCGTCCCGGCCGAGCTGCTCACGCACCTCCGCCCGGGCATGGCGCGGCAGACCCCGCTGCCGCCCAACCGCTCCGAGACGTCGATGTCCATGCCGAGCATCCCGATCCCGGCCGCTCGCTCGGACTTCGACCAGACGCAGTCGCACACGCCGGTCCCGCCTTCGGCACCGCCGCCCCCGCCGGCACCGGCGCACGAGCCGGTGGCGAACCAGGGCGGGCTGGTCCCGCTCGACCAGCCGATCAGCCTGGACGACCTGGTCAGCGGCGGCCGCGCGGCGGGCCCGTTCCTGTCGCCCGAGCTGCCGAAGCCCGAGACGCCGGCCTGGCCGACCGCCGAGGACCTCGCCCCGCTGACGCCGTCGGCGAACGGCGACGGCGCCAGCTCCAGGGCGGGCGACACGCAGTTCGCGCCGCTGGTCCTGCCGAAGCGCGAGCCGAAGTACGTCCCGCCGGAAGAGCCGCCACCGCCCCCCCCGCGTGCGGAGGAGGTCGGTCCGTCGGCCCTCGAGGACGATGTACCCACCCGGCGGCTGCCCATCTACCAGTCGGTGCTGTCACGCTGGTTCAGTGAAGGCGACGACTCGCCGGCCGACCCGGTTCCGGCGCAGGGTGACGGTGAAGACCCGAACCTGCCGCCGCTCACCGGCTCCTCCGAGCCGGTCGCGGAGCGGACCGTCGTCGCCGAACCGGTCACGCGGCGCCAAGAGCGCGAACAGCGCGAGCCGCGCGAACAGGTGGACGAGCTGCTGCCGACCGCGGCGACCCGGCACCCGCTCCTCCCGCCCGACGACGGCTGGCACAGTGCCTCCGACGACGGCTGGCAGAAGGCGCAGTCGCTGCTCGAGTCCAAGAACGAGGAGATCACCACGGCCGGGCTGCCCAAGCGCGTCCCGAACGCCTACCTGGTTCCGGGGTCGATCAACAGTCCTTCTGCCGGCGCGCCGGCCCAGAACAACTTCGCGGACAACACCGCGGGCATGCCCGGAACGGGTGCGATCACCCGCTCGGCGTCCGCGGCGCGGAGCAGGATGGCAAGCTTCCAGCGGGGCTACACCTCGGGACGGCACGCTTTGAAGGAGCTCCCGGCCGAAGAACAGCTGGAAAGCAGCAGGGTTCCGGGGCGTGGCAACACCACAGACAGCAGTGAGGAGCGAAAGTGACACGGGCGGGTGCAATGCAGCCGGGTGGCTCCGCGCAGCCGAACGGCCAAGCGCATGCCAAGACGAACAACGCCGGCAGCTTCGCTTGGCTGATCACGGATTTCGTGCACCGGGTGCCCGGCGCGGCCCACGCGGTCGTGGTGTCGGCCGACGGCCTGCTCCTGGCGGCTTCGCGAGGCTTGCCGAAGGACCGGGCGGACCAGCTGGCGGCGGTGGCGTCGGGGCTCACGAGCCTCGCGCGCGGCGCGGCCAAGGTGTTCGAAGGCGGGACGGTCGCGCAGACCGTGGTCGAGATGGCCAACGGCTTCCTCTTCCTCATGCAGGTTTCGGACGGCTCGTGCCTGGCGGTGCTCGGTTCGCCGGAGAGCGACATCGGCCTGGTCGTCTACGAGATGACCCTGCTGGTGGAGCGGGTCGGTCAGCAGCTGACACCGGAGATGCGGGCCCAGCTGCAGGGCTCGGCAGTCCGCCGCTGAGGACACGGGAACCGAGGAGAGAGCCGTGGACGACGGGCGCTTGAGGGGCGATGGCCGGCTCGGTGACGACTTCTCCGGCGGGTGGTCCGAGCAATCGGACGACGGCCGGGAGGACTGGCAGTCGTTCCGGGAACGGGTCGACCGCGAGTGGCGGTCACGCCGGGTGCAGGCGTCCGACAACGACCCCGTGCGAGAACCCCCGAACTGGCTGACCGACAGCAACGCCGGTCAGGAACCGATCCGGCCGATCCAGCCCGGGAGCGGCGAATACCGCGACCGGCTGCTGGGCGGCCCGGGAGCCGAGCTGTTCGGCGGGTCGAGCGGGCCGTTGTACGACGCGCACGACTTCGCCGCGTACAGCAACGGCCGCGACCGCGACTACTCGCAGGGGCCTGACTCCGGCGAGTTCGCGGCGGCCCTGCCGCGGCAGGCCAACCAGGAGTACGTGGACGAGCCGGCGCCGACCGAGATGGAGACCTCGGGCCTGGTCCGGCCGTACTTCCGGACCCGGGGCCGGACGAAGGCGACCCTCGACCTGGCGATCGAGGCGCTGATCTCGACGAGTGATCAGGGCCGGATGCTCGACCGGGTCCGGGTGCCCGAGCACCGGTCGATCTGCGACCTGTGTCTCGACACCCGGTCGGTGGCCGAGGTGGCCGCGCTGCTGCGGCTGCCGCTCGGTGTGGTGCGGGTGTTGATTGGTGACGTGGCGGGCCTCGGGCTGGTGCTGGTGCACTCCAGCAGCCCGACCGTGGGCGACCGCCCGAGTATCGAGTTCATGGAAAGGGTGCTCAGTGGGCTTCGGAGAATTTGACTCCGACGCGAACGCGCCGCAGGTGACGGGTCCGACCTCGTCGGCCAAGATCGTGGTCGCCGGCGGGTTCGGTTCGGGGAAGACAACAATGGTCGGGGCGATCTCGGAGATCGATCCGCTGACCACCGAGGCCATGATGACCGAGGCGAGCGTCGGACACGACGACACCACGGCCACGCCCAACAAGACCACCACGACCGTGGCGATGGACTTCGGGCGCATCTCGCTGGACTCGGACCTGGTGCTGTACGTGTTCGGCACCCCTGGTCAGCACCGGTTCTGGTTCATGTGGGACGACCTCGCGGTCGGCGCCATCGGGGCGGTCGTGCTGGTGGACACGCGGCGGCTCGCCGACGCGTTCCCGTCGATCGACTTCTTCGAGAACCGGAAGCTGCCCTACGTCGTGGCCATCAACTGCTTCGACCGGCTTCTGCACCACCAGATCGAGGACGTGCGGCACGCGCTCACCATCGCGCCGTCGGTCCCGATCATGGCGTGCGACGCGCGTGAGCGCGACTCCGCCAAGCAGGTGCTGATCTCCGTCGTCCAGCACGCGATCGCGCACGATTCGGCGCTGCGCGCAGGCTGAGGGTGCGGATGCCCCGGAGCGGATGCGGCCGTTGGAGTGAACTCCACGGGCTTCACCCACTTCGGGGAGCCTTGCCGCCGTCCGGAGGACGGAACGGTCGCCGCGGTTCGGTAACGTCGAAGGGGGCGTCCTCGGCCGGGCCCGCCGTCCACCGGGCTGACCTGCGCGGACACCCCGCCACCGCGGGCCGCGGAGCGAGTTCCGGCCGCACTGGCCGCACCGGGTCGGTGCGGAGCGCGGTCGCGCGCACACGTAGGGTGCGCACCGGCCGGTCGGTGGTCGACTCGACACCACCGGCGGGGCGAATACGCTTGAGCGTGGGCCGTGCCGGCCACTCCGGGGTGCGGCGTGCGGCGCCGCAGGAGCAAGGAGGGGCAGTAGTGACGGCATCCGGCCAGGGCTCGTTCGGCTGGCTCATCACGGACTTCGTGCGCCGGGTACCCGGCGCCGCGCACGCCGTTCTGGTGTCCGCCGACGGCCTGCTCCTGGCGCCGTCGGAAGGCCTGCCCCAAGAGCGCGCCGAGCAGCTGTCCGCGGTCGCGTCCGGGCTGATCAGCCTGACGCACGGGGCCGCGCGCTGCTTCGAAGCGGGTGGCGTCAACCAGACCGTGGTGGAGATGGAGCGCGGTTACATGTTCCTGATGTCCGTTTCGGACGGTTCGTCGCTGGCGGTGCTGGCCGCGCCGACGTGCGACATCGGCACGGTCGCGTACGAGATGACGCTGCTCGTCGAGCGGGTCGGCCAGCAGATCACCCCTGAGCTGCGCGCGCAGCTCCAGGGCGGCTTGCGTGGGTAGGGCGAGATGAGGATTTCGGGATTCGACGATCCGGACTCCAGCGGCTGGGACGCACTGCACCGCGGTACCGAGCGCGAGGGTTTCGATTCGCCCAGCAAGTTCGACATGTCGACGCTGTCGACGATCATGCCCAAGCGCAAGCCGGCGCGACCCCAGCCGGACCCGCAGGGCTACACCGACGAGGACACCCGCGAGTGGGGTTCGTCGTCCGACTTCGACGAGGGCTACGACGACGGCGGTTACGATCCCGCCGCGCCCGAGTGGCAGGACGAGGAGACGTACGAGCCGGAGCCCCCGCCGCTGGAGCCCGCGTGGACACCTCCGCGCGGCGCGCGCCCGCCGGCCCCGCCCCGGCCGCCCGCCCCGCCTCGCCCGCCGGCACCCCCGGTGCCCCGGCCGCCGGCCCCGAGGCCCCCGGTGTCCAGACCCCAGGCGGCGCCCCCGCCTTCGTGGGCTCCGCCGATCGACCCGCGCACCGGCTGGACACCTCCGCCGGACCCGGAGACCCGCTGGATCCCGCAGCCGGAGCCGTGGGAAGAACCGGCCCGCGTGCTGAGCCCGCCGCCGGTCGCCGCGGCGCGGTCCCGGGTGCGCCCGTACACGCGCACCGGCGGCCGCACGCGGTCCGACCACAACCTGGCGCTGGAAGCGCTCGTCTCGACGTCCGACGACGGGCGCCGGTACCGCGGCGTCCGGTCGGTCGAGCACCGCCGGATCTGCGACCTGTGCCTGGACACGCGCTCGGTGGCCGAGATCGCGGCCCACCTGCGGCTGCCGCTGGGCGTGGTGAAGGTACTGGTCGGCGACATGGCCGACATCGGCCTGGTGCTGATCCACCAGACCGAGCTGATCCTCGGGGACCGCTCGTCCCGTGAGTTCATGGAACGCGTCCTGGCCGGCCTGCGGGCGCTCTAGTCCCGGCGGACGGGGCCGAGGCGATCCCCGGCCCCGCGCGTCGTCAGGCCTTGGGCCAGGTGAGAGCGAGCGCCAGGGTGTTGCCGGGGCCGGGCACGGCCGCGTTGACGAAAGCCGTCGCCGACCCGCAGTTCGCGAAGTCGCCGATGGTGTACGTCGAGGTCAGGTGGCCGCCCTTGTCGAGCTGCCAGTCGGTCGACGTCAGCTCGGTGGTGACCGGCTCCGCCGTGCCGCACGCCGGGCCGACGTCGTGGGGCTTGCCGTTCACGGTCACGTCCGAGACCTTCACCGGCCACTTCGCGGTGGCGGTGAACCCGCCGAAGGCCTGCCCGGTGACGGCGCCGGGGCCCAGGGTGAGCTTGCCGCTGACGGTCCCCACGCCCGGCACGGTCCGGGTGATCGTCACCGGCGGCAGCGTGATCGTGCCGGAGAAGGAGTACGGCCCGATGTCGGTGTACAGCTCGGCGATCCCCGGCCCGAGCGTGACGTTCGCATTCGGCTTGGCCACGTGCGTGGTGCCGTTGACGTCGTACTTGGTGTAGACGGGTGGCCCGATCGCCTCAGCCGCCCCGGCGAACCCGACCCCGGCGACGACGGTCGCCGCGGCCAGCGCGGTCACGCGCGTTCCCCACTTCATGGTCCCTCCCTGGTTCCCGAAGATCCGGAGAACCAGGCTTACCACGTGGTCAGGCGTTCCGTCGGGGATTCACCAAATCCGGCGCTACTCCTCGACCAGCGCCGCGGAGGTGATCCGGTGCAGCGAATACCGCTGGTTGTCGTCGCCTTCGAGGACACCGCCGCCGACGCGCACGGGCCGCACGACCCGCTGGCTGGCGGTCCCGCGGGAGTCGACGAACCCGATCCAGACCTCACGGCGTTCCAGCGTCGCCCGCGACAGCAGCTCCAGCGTCGCCGACGTGTCGGCTCCGCCGCCGACCGGCGCCCGCACCGCGGACCCCCGGCGCCGGGCGGACGCGGCGTCGCCCGCCCGCAGGTTCGAAACGATCCGGGTGGCCTGGTCGGACGTCAGCACCGCCTGCTCACCCGGGTTGCGCCGGGCCGCGCGGGCCTTCGCCGGCAGCCGCCGCCCGCCCGGCCGGATGTCGACGACCCGGCCGTCCGGGCCTTCCGCCGCCGGTGCGAACCCCGCCGCGCGCAGGCCGGTGAGGACCTCGTGCAGCGGGTCCGGGCTGATCACGACGGTCGGCGCGATCAGCCGCAGGTCGTGCTCCGCCGCGACCGGGTGGGCCAGCACCTCGGCCAGCAACGCCTCGTCGTCGCACCGCAGGAACGACGCCGCGACGCCGCCGCGCAGCCGGCCGTGCCGCCGGGCGACGTCGTCGACCAGGTAGCTCAGCGACTGCGGGACCGGTGTCGCGGACTTCTTCCTGAACAGCGCGTGCAGCTCGTCCGCGGTCCGGCCGGTGTCCAACGCACGCCGGACGGACGTCTCGGTGATCCGGTAGACCGTCGCGTGGCCGGCCGACTCGACGTTCGCGACGGCGTCCATCTCCGCCGCCAGCTCCGGTTCCAGGGGACCCGGCGCGACGACCGTCAGGTCGGCCTGCAGCAGGACGTGGTCCACCGGCGCGGGCAGCGCGTCCATGATCGCCTCGACGGCACCAGGCCGGTCTTCGGCGAGCAGCGCCCGCGTCGCCGTCGTGAGGCCGCCGAGCCCGACGATCCCCAGCGCCGAGGCCTCGGACATCGTCCAGCGGACGGTCTCGTCCCGCAGCCGGCCGCCGCGCCGCGGGGCCCGCCAGGCCAGCACCGCGACGAGCTCGTCGACGCTCTTCACCCCGGCGCCGCGGGGCAGGTCGGCCAGCGCGGCCAGCACCCGCCGCCGCGCGACCGGCGCCAGCGGGCGGCGCAGCTCCTCCGACAGCGGCGCGATCGGCTTGTCCTTGGCGTCGCGCCCGCCGGCCATCCCCGGCAGCCGCGGCAGCTCCAGCCAGGCTTGGGCCAGCGTCATCCACCGCTGCGCGGTCGGCGACGCGAGCCACGAATCGGTCAGCGTCGTCGGCACCCACTCGGGCACGGTCGCTTCGCTGTCCGCGACGAGCCCGGCGCCGACGGCCAGCTCGGCCAGCAGGATCGCCTGCGTCTCGTCGATCTCGAGGTCCTTGGCCAGCTTCTTCAGCTCGCGCACGCCGAGCCCGCCCGACTTGAGCACCGGCGGCGGCGCCGCGGACCACGAGCGGAGCAGGGATTCGGTGTGGCGCAGGAACTCCATCGCCTCACCGGCCGCGGCCTCGTCCAAAGTGGACGGCTGGTGCGGGTGGTCCGGCAGCTCGGGCTCGGTGAGCGCGTCCGGGGCGAAGACCCCGCCGCGCACCGCGACACCGAGCTCGCGCGGCAGCTCGACGGTCTGGTCGTCGCGCCGCAGCAGCAGCCCGCGAGCCAGCAGCTTCTGCACCGGTGTCCCGGCCTTCTCGAGCGTCAGGTCGGCGCCCGCGTCGCGGGTGCGGCCGATCGGCGGGCCGGCGGCGAGGGCGTTCAGCACGCCGCGTTCGTCGTCGGGCAGCTCCGCGAGCCGCGCCCCGAGGTCCTCGCCGGCCAGCGACGGCGACGACGCCCCCAGCCCGGCCGGGAACGGCCCGAGCACCTCCCGGACCGCGGGCGGCACGCGCAGCGCGTCGTCCGGGCCCCAGGCCAGCGCCCGTGCGCGCAGCCGGGCCAGCGGCCGGGTGATGTCGGTGCCGACGAGGCCCGTGACCTCGGCGACCGGCACCGGGTCGCGGTCCGCGCCGGCCAGCAGGCACGCTTCGAGCACGGCGATGGTGACCGTGTCCAGGTCTTCGCAAGCGCGCGCGACCGAGCCCGGCGTGCCGGCTCGGGTGGCCAGCACGGTGCTGTCCGAGGGTGGCGGCGTGGACAGGTCGCGGCGCGTGCGGAGCAGCTCTTCGAGAGCGGCGTCGGACTCCGCGCGCAGCCAGTCCGCCAAGGAGGTCGCGGGCATAGAAGGCCAGCGTACCGGGCGGTTGAGACAAGCCGCCGCGGCTCAGGCAGACTGTCCAGGCTGGAACCGAACGCGGCTGTGGAGGACGTTGTGGCCAAGGGTGAGAAGAAGCACAAGGGCGTCGACCCGACCTGGCCGGGGGAGGCGGGTGAGCACCCGGTGACCGAGCTCGCGTCCGACCGCCAGGGCTCGCTGTCGCCGTTCGGTGACATCACCTTCCCCCTCGACACGGTGCCGTACGTGCACCCGGAGACCGAGATCAACCGCTGACCCTGCGGCCGGGGCGGCAACCAGCAGCAGAGTTACTGGTCAGTACCGGTATCGGGGCCTCGTGAGGGCGGTCACGGGAGTAGGTTCGCTCCCGTCCCAACCCACCTTTCCCACGCGGGGGTAAGCGCCATGCCGGTTCCCGGTCCCGGATATTCGATCACCGTCCGGGTGGAGGCCCCGGCCTCGTCCAGCGCGGCCGGTGACCTCACCACGGCCGTCGGGCGCGTCGGCGGCGTCCTGACCGCGTTCGATGTCGTCGAGTCCCACTCCGACTCGATCGTGGTCGACATCAGCGCCAACGCGCTGTCTGAGAACCACGCGAACGACATCACCCAGGCGCTCGACTCGCTGCCCGGCGTCAAGGTCCGCAAGGTCTCCGACCGGACGTTCCTGATCCACCTCGGCGGCAAGATCGAGGTCACCCCCAAGGTCGCGCTCCGCAACCGTGACGACCTCTCCCGCGCCTACACGCCGGGCGTCGCCCGCGTCTGCCAGGCGATCGCGGCGAACCCCGAGGACGCGCGCCGGCTGACCATCAAGCGCAACACCGTCGCGGTGCTCACCGACGGCTCCGCGGTGCTGGGCCTGGGCAACATCGGCCCGGCCGCCGCGCTGCCGGTGATGGAGGGCAAGGCGGCGCTGTTCAAGAAGTTCGCCGACGTCGACGCGTGGCCGGTCTGCCTGGACACCCAGGACACCGAAGAGATCATCCTGATCGCGAAGGCCTTGGCCCCGGTGTACGCCGGGATCAACCTCGAGGACATCGCCGCGCCGCGCTGCTTCGAGATCGAGAAGCGGCTGCGCGAGCAGCTGGACATCCCGGTGTTCCACGACGACCAGCACGGCACCGCGATCGTGGTCGTCGCCGCGCTGCGCAACGCCCTGCGCGTGGTCAAGAAGAACATCGAGGACTGCAAGATCGTGGTCAGCGGCGTCGGCGCGGCCGGCTCGGCGATCATCCGGCTGCTGCTGCACAAGAACCCGGGCGACATCGTGGCCGCGGACATCGACGGCATCGTCCACTCCGCGCGCGGCAACCTCGACGACAACCTCGCCTGGATCGCGTCGCACACCAATAAGGACCAGGTCAGCGGCACCCTGCACGAGGCACTCGTCGGCGCGGACGTCTTCATCGGCGTCTCGGCGCCCAACCTGTTCGGCGCCGAGCAGGTCGCCACGATGAAGGACGACGCCGTCGTCTTCGCGCTGGCGAACCCGGACCCGGAGGTCGACCCGCTCGAAGCGCAGCAGCACGCCGCCGTCGTCGCGACCGGCCGCAGCGACTTCCCGAACCAGATCAACAACGTGCTGGCGTTCCCGGGCGTCTTCCGCGGCCTGCTCGACGCGCACGCGAACAACATCGACGACACCATGTTGCTCGCCGCGGCCGACGCGATCGCCGACGTCGTCGACAACGGCAAGCTCAACGCGTCGTTCATCGTGCCGAGCGTGTTCGACAGCGCGGTGGCGCCGGCGGTCGCCGAGGCCGTGCGGAAGGCCGTGCGCGCCGAGCGCTGAGTCGTCCGTCCGGCGGACACCGGGAGCACGGGCGTCCCCCTACGCTGAGGTTTCGGCTCGCGTGGGGGGAGTTCGGAATGCGCAGGATCATGCTGGCCGCCTTGGTGGCGGCCGTCGCGGTGACCGTCGCGCCGGGAGTGGCTTCGGCGGCGCCGGACGCGGTGACTTGGGGAGCGTGCCCGGCGGACGTCACGGCGCCGGGGTTGCGGTGCGCGACGCTCGAAGTCCCACTGGACTACCGGAAGCCGGACGGGACGAAGATCCAGGTCGCTATCTCGCGCCTGGCGAGCACGAACCCGGCCCGGCGGCGGGGCGTGCTTCTGACGAACCCGGGCGGTCCCGGCGGGCCGGGCCTGGACCTGCCGGCGGTGCTGGCGCGGATCGGGTGGCCGAAGAGCGTGCTCGACACCTACGACGTCATCGGGTTCGACCCGCGCGGCGTCGGCCACAGCACCCCGGTGACGTGCGACCTGACGCCGGCGCAGCTGCGGAGCAACGTCCCGCCGTACGCGCTCGGCCCGGCGGACGTCACCGCGCAGGCCGAGTACGCGAAGGGTGTCGCGCGGCAGTGCGGCGCGTCGCGGACAGCGTCGATGCTGCCGTACATCACGACGGCGAACACGGCCCGCGACATGGACCGGATCCGCGCGGCGCTGGGCGAGCCGAAGCTGTCGTACTACGGGGTTTCCTACGGCACGTACCTCGGCGCGGTCTACACGACGCTGTTCCCGCAGCGGAGCGACCGGATCGTGCTGGACAGCAACCTGGCGCCGGGCGGCCTGGACGTCACGGGGTCGCGCTTGCTGGCCCAGGGTTTCGACGACCGCTTCCCGGACTTCGCGGCCTTCGCCGTCGCGCACCCGGAGTACGACCTCGGCCGGACGCCGGCGGAGGTGAAGGCGAAGTACTTCGACCTCGCCCGGCGGCTGGACGCCCAGCCGAACTCCCAGGGTGTCGACGGAAAGCTGTTCCGCCAGATCACCTTCGGGATGTTCTATTACGACGCGACCCTGCCGTACCTGGCTTCGGCGTGGCACGCGCTCGACACCGGCGCGCCGATTTCGCAGCCGCCGGGCGGAACGGTCCCGGACGTCGAGAACGTGCTGTCGAGCCAGCTGCACGTGGTGTGCGGCGACTCGGACTGGCCGGAATCGGTGTGGACGTACCAGAAGAACGTGGCGGTCGACCGGATCCGCCACCCGATGTTCGGCCCGGCGGCGGCGAACGTCTGGCCGTGCGCGTTCTGGCCGTCCGAGCCGGCGGAACCGCGGGTTCGCATCGGCGACCGCGGCCCGTCGGACGTCCTGATGCTGCAGAACCTCCGCGACCCGGCGACGCCGTTGACGGGAGCGCTCCGGCTGAGGCAGGCGTTCGGTGACCGGGCGCGCCTGGTGACCGCCGACCAGGGCGGCCACGGGACGTACCTGTTCGGAGCCAACACCTGTGCGAACGACGCGGCGACGACGTTCCTGGCCAGTGGCGTCCGTCCCTCGCGGGACCTGGCGTGCGCGGCCGAGCCGGCGAGCCGGACACCAGGGCCGAGAATCGACCCATGGACACTTCGGAGCTTCTTCGACGCGCCACCGTCCTGATCCCGGACAACGCCCGAAGCGACGCCGGGTTCGGGGCCGTCGACGTCCACGACTGCCTCCGCCAGGACGAATGGGAAGTCGCGCTCGACATCCTCGAGGACTTCGATGGCGTCCCGTGGCAGACCGTCGAATACTGGGACCTTCTCGCGGAGGCCGCCCGGCAGATGTACCTCGAGCGGAAGGCCGCCTGGTGCCGGTGGCGAGGATGGGAAACCCGCCACGGCGTCATCAGAGCCGACCTCCGGCTGGTCGCCCCCGAAGCCGGCGGCCGTCGCACCCCGATTCCCGGGGACGGGCGGCTGCGGCCGATGTGGGCACTCGGCCAGTCCGCTTCCGGCGGGCGCGGTGACCTGCATGTCGCGAAGATCTGGGTCGAGTTCGCGCCCGCCCTCGAGCCTGGCGGACGAGGCTCGGTCAGGCTCGCCCCGCTCACGCCGCCGAGCTGGCGCCACCTCGCCCCCGGGGACTCGATCACCATGCACGAACGATCGCCGGTCGCGGGAACCGCGACGATCACGGAGATGCGGCGTCCCACGGTCATCGCCACCGGCGATGACCGCGTCCTTCGTCGCGGTGGTGCCGACACCGTCCGCCGGCGTCGGAAGTAGCCTCGCCGTGTGAGTGAACTCAGCCACGTCGACGAGACCGGCGCCGCCCGGATGGTCGACGTCTCCGGCAAGACCGCCACCGCGCGCACCGCGCTCGCGGCCGGCACCGTGCGGACCACCGCCGAGGTGCTCCGGCTGCTGGCCACCGACGGCCTCCCCAAGGGCGACGCCCTCGCCACCGCCCGCATCGCCGGGATCATGGGCGCCAAGCGGGTGCCCGAGCTGATCCCGCTGTGCCACCAGATCGCGCTGTCCGGGGTCAAGGTCGAGTTCACCCTCGGCGACGCCGAGGTCGGGATCCGCGCGACGGCGAAGACCACCGACGTCACCGGCGTCGAGATGGAGGCGCTGACCGCCGTGGCCGTCGCCGGGCTCACGCTGCACGACATGATCAAGGCCGTCGACCCGGCCGCGACGCTGGACGACGTCCGCCTGCTCCGCAAGGACGGCGGCAAGACCGGGACCTGGGAGCGGCCGTGAAGCGCACCGCACGCGTCATCGTGGCGTCCAACCGCGCCGCGAAGGGCGTCTACGAGGACAAGACGGGCCCGGTGATCGTCGCCTGGCTGGCCGGGCGCGAGTACGACGTGCCGGCGCCGGTCGTCGTCGAGGACGGCGACCCGGTGGGCGTCGCGCTGCGGGCCGCGCTGGCCGACGGCGTCGCCGTGGTGCTCACCACCGGCGGCACCGGCATCTCGCCGACCGACCGCACCCCGGACGTCACGCGCGCGCTCCTGGACCACGAGCTGCCGGGCGTCGCGGACGCGATCCGCGCGGCCGGGCTGCCGAAGGTGCCGACGGCGGTGCTCTCGCGCGGGGTCGCGGGCGTGGCCGGGCGGACCCTGGTCGTGAACCTCCCGGGCTCCAGCGGCGGCGTGAAGGACGGCCTGGGCGTGCTCGACGGCATCCTCGACCACGCGGTCGACCAGCTGGCCGGCGGCGACCACCCGCGTCCCGCCACCCGGACCCCCGAAAAGCCTGTGGTGCGCGTCGCGCGGGCGCTGGTGACCGAGGACCTGCTGTCGGTCGAGGAGCACGCCCGCCTGGTCGAGGACGACGCGGCGGGCGCGGTGGTGACGTTCGCCGGGGTGGTCCGCGACCACGACGGCGGCAAGGGCGTCCGCGACCTGACGTACGAGGGGCACCCGAGTGCGGGCCAGGTGATCGCGGACGTGGTCGCGGAGCTGGCCGCGCGCTGGACCGGCGTCCGGGCGGTGGCGGTGAGCCACCGCATCGGTCACCTGGCGATCGGGGACGTGGCGCTGGCGTGCGCGGTGGCGGCGGAGCACCGCGGCCAGGCGTTCTCGGCGTGCTCGGACCTGGTGGACGAGGTGAAGGCGCGGCTGCCGATCTGGAAGCACCAGCACTTCGCCGACGGCACGGACGAGTGGGTCAACTCGCCGTAACCCGGAAGACGGCGACGCGGGGCGGGGCAAAGGCGGCTGAGAGGGTCCGCACGCTCTGCGGGCCGCCAAGAGGCCCAGGCGGGCTCGTGGGCGCGCTGAGAGCCGCTCAGGGCGCCTTGCGCGGGCAAGAGCGGCCCGAGGCCCACAGCGCAAACGCACGAGCCCTCCACCGCCCGGGGGATCGGCGGTGGAGGGCTCGTGATGTCACGGCACCAGGCCGGACCTACGCATCACTGCGCGATCGTCACTTGGTGGCGATCTTCTGCCCGACGAGGATCAGGTCCGCGTTCGGGATGTACTTCGCGTTCAGGTCCTGCAGCTTCTTGAAGCCGCCATCGACGTTGAACTGCTTGGCGATCTTGGACAGCGTGTCGCCCGCCACGACGGTGTAGTCACCGGCCGGGTTCGAGCTGGCCACACCGGTCGCCGCCGGAGCCGCCGCCTGCTTCGGGGCGGTGCTCTTCTTCGGCGCGGTCGACTTCTTGGCGGTGCTGGTGGTCGACTTGTGGGTGGCCTTGGGGGCCGACGAGCCGCCGCCCTTCTTGCCACAGACCGGCCACGCACCGATGCCCTGACCCTGCAGGACGCGCTCGGCGACGGCGATCTGCTGGTCGCGCGAAGCGTTGGCCGCGCTGCCGGTGCCGCCGTAGGCCTTCCACGTGCTCTGCGAGAACTGCAGGCCGCCGTAGTAGCCGTTGCCGGTGTTCGTGTTCCAGTTGCCGCTGCTCTCACACTGCGCGATGGCGTCCCAGTTGGTCGCCGACGCGGGGGTCGCGGCGATAGCGAGGGGCGCGCCGACCGCAATGCCCGCGATGGCGACGCGAGCGACGGTGCGGGTGGCAGCGGACATCTTGCGGTGCTTGCCTCGGTAAGACATCTGAATGTATCTCGCTCCCTGCGCCTACGAGACTGTGCTGAGGGTCAGGATCGGGGTCCTGGCGCCGGCCGTCTCAGACCGGCAGACGAGTCCGACGCACGGCGCGTCTTCTTCGTCCCCTCGTCCCTGTCCGGAAATGCTTTCGCTCGGGGTATGGGTCCGGGGATCCGTCGGACAGGGCTAGGCGCTACGGATTCCCGGTCGTGCTGGTTGGTCGGGGCCAACCGAAAAGCGACGGTACGTAACGAGAGCCGTGATCGGAAATTATTCGAGGCGTGACCTACGTCACAGTAACAGCACGCAACCCCCGTCGATGTGGGTATCTGCGCAGGTCAGCGGGCCGTTATCTGGCCGTTTCCTAGTCGAGATAAAACACGGATCGTGAGGCTTGCATCACGTGTTTTGCGCGGCGAATGGCCCATTCGCAACGCCCTCCGCGCGATTGAAGCGCGCATCTTATGGCCGCCCGCGAGAGAGCGCCAGACTTGACAACTGCGCCTCAGGAGCCCCTTGCGTCACATTGGTCCCACCCCTTCGGGGGGTTTGAACCCCCACCTGGAGCGACTCCGGCCGGTGCCGGTGCCGAAGGGGGGCAACGCACCGCGACGGAGCAGGCGAAACACGTCACCGGATGGCGTCGCGGCGGGACGGGATCAGCTTCTCGCGAACAGCCGGATCCGGTGACGCGCCACGCCGGGGAGCCGGAAACGGCTTCGCCGAGCGGTCGGCCGCGGCACTCGAACGGTCGGCGCACATATAGAGAGGACGAACTCACGTACACAGACGGACGGCACGCGTCCCCAGGAGGACGACACGCGTACCTGGCTGGACGACACGCGTGATTGAGCGGTCGACTCGCGTGTCTGGGAGGTCGACACGCGTGATCAGGGGGTTGACACGGGCAAACCGGGGCACCAGCGCCGTGTCGACCCTTCAATCACGCGTGTTGACCCTTCAATCACGCGTGTCGACCGTCGGCGCACGGCGGGTCAGCCGCCGGCGAAGGGCGGGAGGACGTCCAGCTCCGCGGCGTCCCGCAGGGGGCGGGTGAGATCGCGCACCGCGATGCCGTCGAGCAGGTAGCTGGCGGCGTCCAGGACTCGCGGGAGGCCGTCCGGGTGGAGCCGGCGCAGCTCGGCCACGGCGTCGCCGACCGACGCGCCGGCCGGCAGCTGCACCTTCTCCTCTTCTTCGCCCGCCGCGGCCCGCGCCGAGGCGAAGTACCGCACCACGATGGTCAAAGTCGACATCTCAGCCGCCGATCGCGCTCATCGGCCGGATCGGCTGCGCGAACCCGGCTTCGTTGATCTCGTGTCCCGCGAGCTTGCCCCACATCGTCGCGCGCCAGGCATCGGCAATCTCTTCATCGCGCGCGCCCGCGCGCGCGAGGGAGCGAAGATCCGTCTCGTCGTTGCTGAAGAGGCAGGAGCGCACCGCGCCGTCCGCGGTGAGCCGCGTCCGCTCGCACGCCGCGCAGAACGGCCGGGTCACCGACGCGATCACGCCCACGTCACCGGGCCCGCCGTCGACCAGCCAGCGCTCGGCCGGCGCGCCGCCCCGGGCGACCGGGAACGGCGTGAGCGTGAACTCCGCCTCCAGCATCTCGAGGATCCCGGCCGCGGTGATCATCTCGCCGCGGTTCCAGCCGTGCTGGGCGTCCAGCGGCATCTGCTCGATGAACCGCAGGTGGTAGCCCTCGGCGAGGCAGAACTTCAGCAGCGGCACGGCTTCGTTCTCGTTGAGCCCGCGGATCAGCACGGCGTTGACCTTCACCGGCGTCATCCCCGCGTCCCGCGCGGCCGCGAGGCCCGCGACCACGTGGGAGAGCCGGTCGCGGCGGGTGATCTTCACGAACGTCTCGGGGTCGACGGTGTCGAGCGAGACGTTGATCCGGTTCAGCCCGGCCGCCGCGAGGCCGGCCGCGCGCTTCGCGAGCCCGATCCCGTTGGTGGTCATGGACAGCCGGGGGCGCGGCGTCAAGGCCGTGACCCGCGCGATGATGTCCTCGAGCCCGGGCCGCAGCAGCGGTTCGCCGCCGGTGAGCCGGATGTCGGTGACGCCGAGCTGCTCGACGGCGATCCGCATGAGCCGGACCAGTTCGTCGTCGGTCAGCACCTGCTCGCCCGGCATCCAGTCGAGGCCCTCCGCGGGCATGCAGTAGGTGCAGCGCAGGTTGCACCGATCCGTCAGGGAAACCCGGAGATCGGTGGCCACCCGGCCGAAGGTGTCGATGAGTTGCGGGTTCTCGGGCCTGGGCACGCGAGATGACCCTCGTGTACCGGGGACGCGAGGAAACCCGAGATCCACTGCTGTCATTACGCACAGAGTAGCTCCGGAACGCACGATCCCGTCGTGCCAAGTAGGATCCTTTGCCGAGTGAGTGGTTCAGTTGCCGAACTAACGAGGGCCTGTGACGGAAAAGACTTACCCGGTCACCGAAGAGGAGCTCTTCCGCTTCGCGGAATTGGGTCGCGCGGGCAGCACGTTCACCGTCCTGCGGCACGCGCGGATCGCCGAGCGGATGGGTCTGTCCGGCACCGACCACAAGACGTTCGACCTGGTCATCCAATCGGGCGGACCGTTGACCGCGGGCCGGATCGCCGAGCTGACGGGCCTGTCCACCGGCGCCGTGACCGGCGTCATAGACCGGCTGGAGAAGGTCGGCCTGGTCCGCCGGGTCCGCGATCCCGAGGACCGGCGCAAGGTCCTCGTCGAGGTCGTGCCGGGGGCCGCCGACCGCTTCGCGCCCCTCTTCCAGTCGGCCTTCGACACCCTCCGCGAGACGCTCGCGCAGTTCTCCCCGGCCGAGCGGAAAGCGATCGAGCGTTATCAGAATGTCATCCTCGAACAGCTGCGCGCCGAAGTCATGCACAATTCCCGCCCTGCGTAGCTTTTCCTCAACTGCGGAGATAATGTCTGCGGCATGCCGCAATTTCGGTTGTCCGAGGCCGCGCGTCTGCTCGGCGTCAGTGACGACACCGTCCGGAGGTGGGTGCGCGCGGGGCAGCTGACCGCGACCGACGACGCCGCCGGGCGCAAGGTCGTCGACGGCGCCCAGCTGGCGGGCTTCGCCCGCGCCCAGGCCTCCGGCCCCGAAGACCCCTCCACCGTCGGCCGCTCCGCCCGCAACCGGTTCGTCGGGCTGGTCACCGAGGTCATCGCCGACAAGGTGATGGCCCAGGTGGAACTGCAGTGCGGGGCGCACCGGGTGGTGTCCCTGATGAGTACCGAAGCCGTCCGCGAGCTGGGCCTACGGCCCGGGGTGCTCGCGGTCGCCGTGGTCAAAGCGACCACCGTCGTGGTGGAAACACCGGAAGGAAGTCGATGAACAAGCCCGCTTTTCGGGGGTTCGGGTGGCGAAGCCCCCGGCCCGGGGCGAAGCCCCGGATGTCACAGCTCGCTCTCGCCGTCGCGGCCGTCGCCCTGTTCGCGGGCGCCTGCAGCAGCTCGGACCAGCCCAGCACGCAGACCGGCGGCGCGTCGGCCAGCGCTCCCGCGCCGAAGGGCAGCGGCGACGCCGGCTCCGGCACGCTCACCGTGTTCGCCGCCGCGTCCCTCACCGAGTCGTTCACCGAACTCGGCAAGCAGTTCGAGGCCAAGCACCCCGGCGTCACCGTGAAGTTCAGCTTTGCGGGCTCGTCCGGCCTGGTCCAGCAGCTGACCAACGGCGCGAAGGCCGACGTCTTCGCCTCGGCCGACCAGGCCAACATGGACAAAGCCGTCCAGGGTGGCGTGATCGACGGCCAGCCGACGGTCTTCGCCACCAACAAGCTCGCCATCGCGGTCGCGCCCGGCAACCCCAAGGGCATCAAGTCCTTCGCGGACCTGAACAAGGCCGGCCTGACCGTGATCACCTGCGCCCCGCAGGTGCCGTGCGGCTCGGCCACCAAGAAGGTGGAGACCGCGACCGGCGTCACGCTCAAGCCGAAGAGCGAGGAGCAGGACGTCAAGCAGGTCCTGAACAAGGTCGCCTCGGGTGACGCCGACGCGGGCCTGGTCTACGTCACCGACGCCACCTCGGCCGCGGGCAAGGTCGACAAGGTCGACTTCCCCGAGGCGAGCGGCGCGATCAACACCTACCCGATCGCCGTGGTCAAGGGCGGTCAGGGCGCGCTGGCCAAGGAGTTCGACGACTTCGTCCTCGGCGCCGACGGCAAAGCCGAGCTGAGCAAGGTCGGGTTCGGCCCTGCGCAGTAAGCGTCCCTCGAGCGGCCGGCCGGGATCCGTCCCGGCCGGCCGTTCGCGCGTCCCGTGGGTCCTGGGCATCCCGGCCACCCTCGCGCTGGCGCTGGTCGTGCTGCCGGTCGTCGGGCTGCTGGTCCGCTCGGACCTGACGCGGCTGCCGTCGCTGATCGCCACGCCGTCGTCTTGGCACGCGCTGCGGCTGTCGCTCATCACGGCCGCTTTGTCTACTTCGGCCTGCGTGGTGCTCGGCGTCCCGCTGGCCGTCGTCCTCGCCCGGGCCCGGTTCCGCGGGGTCCGGCTGCTGCGCTCGATCGTGCTGCTGCCGCTGGTGCTGCCGCCGGTCGTCGGCGGCCTCGCGCTGCTCTACCTGCTCGGCCGCAAGGGCTTCCTCGGCGCCTTGATCACCACGCTGACCGGGGAGTCCGTCCCGTTCACCACGACCGCGGTGGTCATCGCGCAGACGTTCGTCGCGATGCCGTTCCTCGTGGTCAGCCTCGAAGGCGCGCTGCGCGGGTCCGGTGACCGCTACGAGCAGGTCGCCGCGACGCTCGGCGCGCGCCCGTGGACCGTCTTCCGGCGCGTGACGCTGCCGCTGCTGCTGCCCGCGCTCGGCTCCGGCGTCGTCCTCAGCTTCGCTCGCGCGCTCGGCGAGTTCGGCGCGACGATCACCTTCGCCGGCAGCCTCGAAGACGTCACGCGCACGCTGCCGCTCGAGGTCTACACGCAGGCCGAAGTGGACATCGACAGCGCCGTCGCACTCTCCTTGCTGCTCATCGTCGTGGCCGTCGTCGTCATCGCGGTCGCCCGCCCGCGGTCGTGGGAAGGTGGCCTGCGGTGAGCCTGGCCGCCCGGATCGAAGCCGTCCGCGGCTCGTTCTCGCTGGACGTCGGCTTCGACGTCCCCGCCGGCTCGGTGCTGGCGCTGCTCGGCCCGAACGGTTCCGGCAAGTCGACGGTGCTGGGCTGCCTCTCCGGGCTGATCACGCCGACGTCGGCGGAGATCACCGTGGCCGGGCGCGCCCTCGCCGGCGTGGCACCGCACCGCCGGGGGATCGGCCTGCTCTCCCAGGACGCCCTGCTCTTCCCGCACCTGTCCGCGGCCGACAACGTCGCGTTCTCGCCGCGTTCGACCGGCGCCGGTCGCCGTGCCGCGCGGGAGCGCGCCTTCTACTGGCTGGCCGAAGTGGACGCCGTCGCGCTCGCCGACCGCCGGCCCGGCCAGCTGTCCGGCGGCCAGGCCCAGCGCGTCGCGATCGCCAGGGCGCTCGCCGCCGAGCCGGACCTGCTGCTGCTCGACGAGCCGTTCGCCGCCCTCGACGTCGACGCCGCACCGGCGATCCGCGGCTTGCTGCGGCGCGTCCTCAAGACCGGGCCGACGACCGTGCTCGTCACGCACGACCCACTGGACGCGCTGGCGCTCGCCGACCACGTCGCGGTGATGAACGGCGGCCGGATCGTCGAACGCGGGCCGACCCGCGAAGTGCTTTCGGCACCGCGGACGGCGTTCACCGCGCGGATCGCCGGCCTCAACCTGGTCGCGGGCACGGCGGTCGACGACGGCCTGCGGACGACGACCGGCGCGATCGTGAGCGGGATCCCGGCGGCCGACGTGGTGCCGGGGGAGCCGGCGGTGGCGGTGTTCCCACCGAACGCCGTCGCGGTCTACCCGCACGACGGTGACCACCGCGGCAGCCCGCGCAACACGGCCGACGCCGTCGTCGCGGCCCTGGAGCCGCACGGGCCGGTGATCCGCGTCCGCACCGAGGGGGACGGCTGGGCGCACGGCCTGACCGCCGACCTCACCCCGGCCGCCGTGGCCGAGCTCGCGCTGGAGCCCGGCTCCGCGGTGACGCTGTCGGTGAAGGCCGCGACCGTGGTGGTGCACCCGGCCGCGGCCTCCTAGCCGACGGGGCTCAGCCGTCGTGGTGGTGGCCGCCGCCCGGGTGGACGTGGAACTTCGCCACCTCGGGCGGGTGGACGACGAACGGCCGCATCATGCCTTCGTCCTCGTGGTCGAGGATGTGGCAGTGGTACATGAACTCGCCGGTGCCGCCGCCGAACCGCCCGGCCACGCTCACCCACTGGCCCGGGTTCACGATGATCGTGTCCTTCCAGCCCTCTTCGTACTTCTCCAGCGGGACGTCGGTGAAGCCGCCGATCGGCGCCGTCGTCCGCTGGGTCGCCTGGTCGAACGTCGTGGTGAACTTCCGCCGGAACAGGGCCTGGAACTCCGTCAGGTGGATGTGGACCGGGTGCGCCGGGCCGCCGTTGGCGACGTGCACGAGGTTCCACACCGCCCACCGGTCGTGGTCGATGAAGATGCCGGTCGTGTCGTCGAAGAGCCGTCCGATCATCCGGAACGTCTTCAGCCCGCCGGCCGGGTCCTGGACCTGGATGATCCCCGCGCCGCCCGGGTCCGCGTCGACCTGCTCGAGGTCCCACATCTCCGGGTGGCCCTCCGCGTTGAGCAGCAGCGCGACCCAGACGTGGTCGTGGTCCTCCGGCAGCGTCGAGCCGTGCACCAGCCGCGTGTAGGACGTCGAGACCTTCTCCGGCAGCGTGAAGGAGTCGTGCTTCGCGCGGCCGTCGACCCGGAACTCCATGAGGTCCGGCTCGATCCCGCCCAGCCGCGGGTCGGCGTTGCGCAGCCTGAGCTTCTGCCCCTTGAAGCGGCTGAAGTCGATCAGCACGTCGAAGCGCTCGGCAGGGGCGACGGTCAGGCCGTTGGCGGGCAGCTGCGCGGGAGCGGGCAGCAGGCCGCCGTCGGTGCCGATCAGGCGGACGGCGTCGTTCACCGGGTTGTCGTTCTCGTCGACGAGGTTGAGCGTGAAGAACCGCGAGTTGGCCGCGTTGAGCAGCCGGAAGCGGTACCACTTCGCGTCGACGTCCAGGTGCGGCCAGATCACGCCGTTGACCAGGCTGAACGGTCCGGAGAACGGGATCATCGGGCCGTTCGGGACGTACGGGAACTTGAACAGCAGCTGCCCGGTGAGCGCGCCGGTCGCCGGGTCGGTGTCGAGGTTGCGGTCGGTGATGATCAGCGGGATCTCGCGGTCGCCGTGGGGTAGCTCGAGCGCGTCTTCCTCGTCGTCGCGGATCAGGTACATCCCGGCCAGGCCGGTGTGGACGTTGAAACGCGTGATCGCCATGGCGTGGTCGTGGTACCAGAGGGGCATCGCCTGCTGGCGGTTCTGGTACTCGGCCGGCTGGGACGTGCCCTTGAGGCCCGCGTTGTGCGCCCAGCCGTCGTTGCCCGCGTTCGTGCGCGCGCCGTGGAGGTGCACGACGGTCCACGCCGGCAGGTCGGCGACGCCCTCGACGATCGAGTAGCCGGGCCGGTCCAGCTCGCGGCCCGGGCGGCTGGTCGGCGCGTCCGTCACCGGGCCCTGAACGGCGACCAACGGAAACTCGCCGTCGATTTCGTTCGACCACGAAATCCGCAGCTGCTTACCGCTGCGCACTTCGATCGTCGGACCCGGGAAATGACCCGCATAGGTCCACAAGGTACTTTCGGGCAATTGCGAGTGCAGCCGCTGCTTCTTGGTCACCATCGGAATGGTGATCATCTCCCGGCTGCGGGGCCGGAGCACCGGTGGAACCGGTAGCGCGTCGAGGAACTTGGTGAGTCCCCAGTTCGGCCCGGTGACGGCTTCGGCCTTGGCCGGACGCTCGATGATTTCGGTCATGCGGTTTCCCCCTCCATGTTCGGGGGGCAGGACGAATTGCGCCCCGGCGATTACGCCAGTGACGTCGAAAAGAATTCCCCCGAACCCCCTCGGTGGCCGAGCACGCGACTCCCCTCGCGATACCGACAATTCCCACTGTAGCCGTTTTCGTCGTGGGCCGCAGGTGCCTCGCGCGCGTGATAGGTTCCGCGCATGAACGAACGCCGGTGGACGTATCTCTCCGACATGGACGGCGTCCTGGTCAAGGAGGAGCACCTCGTCCCCGGGGCCGACGAGTTCCTCGCCGAGCTGAAGGCGAACGGCATCGACTTCCTGGTGCTGACGAACAACTCGATCTACACCCCGCGTGACCTGCGGGCCCGGCTGGAACGCACCGGGCTCGACATCCCGGAGGAGTCGATCTGGACGTCGGCGCTCGCGACCGCGAAGTTCCTCTCGTCGCAGCGTCCGAACGGCTCGGCGTACGTCATCGGCGAAGCGGGCCTCACGACGGCGCTGCACGAGGTCGGTTACGTGCTCACCGAGCGCGACCCGGACTACGTCGTGCTGGGCGAGACCCGCACGTACAGCTTCAGCGCGATCACGCGCGCGATCCGGCTGATCGAGGGCGGCGCGAAGTTCATCGCGACCAACCCGGACGCGACCGGCCCGAGCGTCGAGGGCTCGATGCCCGCCACCGGGTCCGTCGCGGCGCTGATCGAGAAGGCCACCGGGCGCTCGCCGTACTACGTCGGCAAGCCGAACCCGCTGATGATGCGCTCGGCGTTGCGCCGGTTGGGCGCGCACTCGGAGTCGACGTTGATGATCGGCGACCGGATGGACACCGACGTGCACTCGGGCATCGAGGCCGGGCTGCAGACCATCCTGGTGCTCACCGGCATCTCCACCCGGGAGTCGGCCGAACGCTATCCGTACCGGCCCACGCTGGTCCTCGACTCGATCGCCGACCTGATCGGGCGAACCGGCGACCCGTTCGGCCAAGGCTGACGGTGGGCCGGGTGGCCGGAGGGCTTATCGTCACCGGATGAGCAAGTCCACCTACGTTGTGGGCGACGTGCACGGCCACCGTGACGAACTGGCCGAGGCACTACGCGCCGAAGGCCTGGTCGACGACGAAGACAACTGGTCGGGGGAAGAGGACCAGCTGTGGTTCCTCGGCGACTTCGTCGACCGGGGCCCGGACGGCGTCGGCGCGATCGACCTGGTCATGCGGCTGGAGGAGCAGGCCGCCGAGGCCGGCGGCCAGGTCCAGACGCTGCTGGGCAACCACGAGATCCTGGCACTGGGGATGTACCACTTCGGCGACGAACCGGTGCCGTCCGACTTCGGGCCGCGCAGCTTCGCCCGCAGCTGGGAGATCAACGGCGGCCTCCTGTCGGACCAGGACCGGCTGACGCCCGAGCACATCGAGTGGCTGGCGGCCCGCCCGCTGGCGGCGGTGGCGGCCGATCACCTGCTGTTGCACTCCGACACGCTGGAGTACCTGGACTGGGGGTCCACGGTCGAGGAGATCAACGCGGCGGCGACGGAGATCCTGACGGGCTCCGACATCGAGGCGTGGTGGGACGTGTGGCGCCGCATGACGACGCGCTACGCGTTCCGCGGCCCGGACGGCGAGGAGAACGCCCAGAAGCTGATGGACGCGCTGGGCGGGTCCCGGATCGTGCACGGGCACAGCGTCATCGCGGACCAGCTCGGGATCCACCCCACGCAGATCGAGGGGCCGTTCCTGTACGCGGGCGGGAAGGCCCTCGGCGTCGACGGCGGCCTGTTCGTCGGCGGGCCGTGCCTGGTGGTGGAGCTGCCGTACGAGCCGGAGTCCTAGGGGATCTCGACGATCTCCTTGCCGAGCGGCATCAGGGACACCGGGATCATCTTGAAGTTCGCCACGCCCAGCGGGATGCCGATGATCGTGATGCACAGCGCGATGCCCGTGAACACGTGCCCGATGGCCAGCCAGAGCCCGGCGAAGATGAACCAGATGACGTTGCCGAGGAAGGACGCGGCGCCCGCGTCGCGGCGGTCCACCACCGTGCGGCCGAACGGCCACAGCGCGTAGTTCGCGATCCGGAACGACGCGAGCCCGAACGGGATCGTGACGATCAGGACGCAGCAGATCACGCCCGCGAGCAGGTAGCCCAGTGCCATCCAGAAGCCGCACAGGACGAGCCAGATGATGTTCAGCAGCGTGCGCATCAGACGTGCAGCTCCCCACTCACGATGGTGACGGCTTGGCCGGCGAGGTGGACGCGGTCGCCGTCCTGACGGGTCCGGACGACCCCGCCGCGCGCCGAAATCTGGTGTCCGGTGAGTTCTTTCTTCTGGAGCCTTTCGGACCAATACGGCGACAGGATGCAGTGCGCCGAGCCGGTGACCGGATCTTCGTCGATGCCGACGCCCGGGGCGAAGAAGCGGCTGACGTAGTCGTCGCCCTTCGCGGTGACCAGCAGGCGGCCGGTCCAGGTCGTCTTGAGTTTCGCCAGGTCGGGTTCGAGTTTCTTGACCGTCTCGGCGTCGGGGAGGACGGCGAAGAGGTTCTCGACGCCGCGGCCGACGTACTCGATCTCGACGCCGGGGAGGATCTCGGACAGATCGTCGTCGGTGGGCGTTGGCGGGTCCGACGGGAAGTCCAGCTCGACCCAGTCGCCGTCGGCCCTGGCGCGCAGCTCACCGCTCTTCGTGGTGTAGGTCTGCTCGCCGCCGAGAACGTGCGTGACGGCGACGGTGGCGTGCCCGCACAGCGCGACCTCGACCGCCGGGGTGAACCACCGGAGCGACTTCGGGCCATCGGAGTTCGTGACGACGAAGGCGGTCTCGGCGTGCTTCATCTCGGTGGCGACGGCTTGCATCCAGGTGGGGTCGGCGGGCTCGTCCAAGAGGACGACGCCCGCGGAGTTCCCGGCGAAGGCCTGGTCGGTGAAGGCGTCGACGACGAAGAAGCGCATGTCCCCAATGTAGCCCGCGACCTGGGTGTGTTGATCATTTATCCGGGAGATCCAGGGGATGTCCCTTACTACTCCCCGATGGTGGGCTTGACGATCTTTTCGCCGTCCGGGCCGCGTTCGGGCTTGAGGTCGAAGGCGTCCTCGTCGATCGCGTACTTGTTCTTGTGCTCTTTGTCGTCGTCCTTCTTCTTGCCGGCCGCTCCGGCGGCACCCGCTGTGTTTCCGCCCTTGCCTTTCGCGGCCGCGGCGGCGGTCGCCCCGCGTTCGAGCCGCTCACCCGGCGCTTTTCCGCCGGTCTTGCCCGCTTTGCCTTCGCCGGGGGCTTCCTTCGGGTCACCGGTGTACCCACCACCGGACACCCGAGACCCGGCGAACCCACTCCCGGCGCGTCCGGCGCCGGACTTGCCGCGGGTGATGTCGCCGCTGCCGGTGCCTCCTCCGCCGCCGGCCGTTCCGGGCATGGCGAGGCCGTCCGGGGTCATCCTGGGGAAGGCGCTCGGGGCGGGACCGCCGCGGAAGCCGGTGTTGCCGCCGCCGAAGTTCCCGGTCCCGCTGGTGACCCCGGGCTGCACGAAGTTCGGCGGCGTGGTGCCCGGTGGTGTCACGCCGGGCGGAGTGATGCCGCCACTGGTTCCCCCGGGGACGAAGCTCCCGCTCGTGCCGCCGGGGCCGGTGCCGCCGATGGTGGGGGTGCCGGTGAAGGAGGTGCTGCTGGTGCCGTGGAAGCCGGAGACGGAGGTGGCGTCGTTCCCCCCACCAAGCTGCGGCGGCGGCGCGTAGGTGGGTTGGGAGCTGGCGGTCTCGTGGTAGGTGCCGTCGAGGTTCTGCAGAACTTGAACGGCCTGCTGGTGCGCGGCGTCGGCTTGTTGTTGCTTGGCCTGGATGCCGGCCATGGTGCCGCTCATGCCGATGAGATCGCCGGAGTTGTACTGCTGCTTGGCCTTGTCGAGCTCGGCTTGCTGGTCGAAGCCGGTGGGCTCGGGCATGTTGGTCTTGGCGTAGTGGGCGGCCGCGGATTGCTGGGAGTAGTGGTTCGAGGCGAGTTGCATCGCGTTGCCGGTTTGTTCGGTGTGCCCGGCTGTGCTTTGGAAGAAGCCGTTGGCCTGGTCTGCTGCTGGGCCTTGCCATGAGCCGCCTGCTGCGGTGGCTGCGTCGCGGAACTGGTTGGAGGCGTCGGCGAGCCAGTTGCCATAGACGTTCGCTACGCGGCTGCGGTCGTTGAGGTCCTCGAGGTTCATGTTTTTGTGGACCATGTCGTACAGAACTTCGTGTGGCTGGTTCGCGTAGTTCTCACCAGGAGCCGGCGCGTCGCCCCGCAGGGCTTGCCCTTCCTGCAAGAGCTTTCCCTGCGCAACTGAATAGTCCGACGCGGCTTTCTGGGTGATCCCCTGTGCGTCGGCGCCTTGGCCTTGAAGCTTCTGCTCGGTGGCCGCGTAGTAGTCACCCTCGGACTGGCGGTGCTGCGCCCGGTGCGGCTGACTCATGGCTGGACTCCGTATCAGTTGTTCTTCGGCAGCAGGGGCTCGACTTTCGGAGCGAGTTCATCGATCTGTCCGCAGGCGCCGGCGGTGTCCGATCCGAAGGTGAGCGACAGCAGGGCTCGCGAGTCCCGCACCTGGAACCGGACGGAACATTGACCCTTGACGTTCAAGGGTTCCTGCTCCTCGATCGCCGGGCGCCCGTTGACCTTCCCGTCGCTGGCCTTGGCCGGATTGTTGACGTTGTCCCGGTAGTTCCCGCCTGCCTGCAGGAACAGGCCGACATCCACGGCTGGCGTGTCACCGGACCTGGGTTTGTTGGCGTGGCAGCCGTGGTTCGGGTCCGCGACCGTTTTCTCGGCCTGGGGGAAACCTTGTCCGGCAAGGGCTTGGTCGAGAATCGTGCATGAGCTCAGGCCCTCGAAGGGATCGCTCGGATCAGCCGTTGTGCTGCTCGGCGTGGAAGCCCGAGAACTTGGGTTCGCCTGTCCACCGACCTCGCTCGTACAGGCGGTGAGGCCGAGACCCAGAGCCAGGGCGGCGAACGCGACTGGAACGCGTCGTGCGATCACTACTCCTGCAGCCCCTTGGTCATCTTGGCGAAGGTCATGCTGTGGGCATCCTCGGTCTCGCGGTAGTTCTTGCGAGCGATCACCATGGCCTCGCGAGCTTGCTCGACACCGTCTCGCATCTTCTCGAGGTTGGGGATCAGTGACTGCGGGTCGCCGTTGGCGACCTGCGCGTTGAAGCCGGCGACAGCCTGCGCGTACGCGCTACCACCCATCTGGGCAGGGTTCGCCAGCTTGAAGACGTTCGTGATCATCTCGCCGATGCCATCGATGAAGAAATCGCAGGCCTTGATGTACGCCTGAAAACCTTCTTCATTCACCGCGAACTGACCGTTCTCGGCCAGAGACTTCAGATGGCTGCCGCCCGTGCTGACCTTCTGCGCGGCCGCCGAGTCCACCGGACCGGCCAGCAGCCCAGAGAGGAAGTTCGACCCCGCGTCCCCTTCACCGGCCGGCGGCGTGAACGACCCCGGCGCGCCGAACTGTGATCCGCCCATGACGCCCTCCCAGCCGTCAACACCACCCTGCGTGGTCCTCTCGCACTGTACTAGTGACGAACCGGCCGCGTCAGTGGTTCCGGCCACCCTCCGCGAGCCACGTCCGCAGGTGAGAACCATCCGATGGGGTGAACGTCACCCGGGTCTCGCCGCCGGGCAAAGCCTCGCTGAACATCAGGAACCGCCCGCCCGCGTTGTCGACGAACGTCACCGTTCCCGCCGGCTTCAACGCCCCCGAAACGCGGACCGACAGCTCGAACGTCCCGTACCGGTGCAGGGGCCAGGACGAGAACTCCGTCGCCGCGTCCGCGTCGCGGCGGTTGCCCGGCTCGATGAACGTCAGCTCGGCCAGCGGCACCGGGCGGTACACCGGGAGCATGCCGACCACCAGGTCGGCCAGCCGGTCGGGGCGGGTCTGGGCGAACAGGATCTCTTCGCCCACCAGCTCCGAAAACACCCCGAGGCCGTGGCCGACCGCCGCGCGGTAGAAGACCTGGCGGCCCTCCTCCACCGCGCGGACGATCACCAGCACGTCCGGCTGGGTCCACGCCCGAAGCGTCTGCTCCACCTCGATGTCCAGCTTGTCCGGACCGGCCAGGCCTCGCGCCCGCATGGCGTCCCACGAAGCCGCCGCGATGCGCTCGTTCTCCGCGAGCGTGCGGCCGGGGCTGCGGATCTCGAACGGGTGCCAGTTCGCCGGAAGACCGGTACGCCGGACCGCCGTGTCGACCTCAGCCAGGCCCAGTGAAAATTCCTCCGGCACGTCCCCGAGCGTAGCGGAACGGCCACCCCGCGCTCAGATGTCGAGCTGCCGCACGCCGGTCTCGCGCAACGCCACCCGACCGGCCGTCGCCCGTTTGCGCAAGCGGACGATTTCGTGCGGCTGCAACCCGATCGCGACGCCGAACGCCTCCACGTCCGGGAACCCGCCCTGGCGCTGCCGCAGCTCCAGCGCCTTGGCCACCTGCTCCGGCGAAAGCAGCTGAGCCAGCTCCGGCCCCGAAGCCGCGTTGACGTCCACCAGCGGCGCAGGAGCAGGTGGTGGAGGCGCCAGCGCGACCGCGTCGGCCGGGACATAAGCCTCGATCACGTCGTTCTGCCGGAGGTCGCGGAACGCCAGCCCGACGGTGAACGTCCGCACCCCGCCGTTCGTCCGCACGGCCACCCCGCCCCGGGCCAGCGACAGGATCCGCAGGTCCGCGGCGACGACCGTGCTCCGCTCGTTGAACGTCGTTCCCGCCGGCCGCAGCACCCGCGCCCGCGTGCCCACCGTGAACACCGACCCGCGCCCCTCCGGGACTTCGACCGCCGCGACCACCGAACCGTTGCCCAGGTCGTTCAGGCCGTGCACGACCGCGACGCCTTCGCGCCGCTCGAAGTGGTCGTGCGACGGCTCGTCGAACGCGGTCAGCGTGTCGCCCGCCAGGGGCGGCACGTCGCACTGGAAGCCGAGCAGCACCGTGCCCGGCCGGCCCGCCGGCAGTTCGTCCACCGGTCCGGGGCCGAACAGCCCGAGCACCCGCATCGGCTGGCCGCCGCGCGAGAACGCCGTCAACGCGCCGAAGCGCAGGACACCGTCCCGGACGAGCACCTGCACGCGGAACCCGGTCAGCTCGTCGTAAGCCGGCGCGACGACCTGCGCCACACCGTCCTGACGGCTCATGTCGGGTCCGACGGTGTCATCCGTGTACAGCTCCAGCGCGTCGCCATTCCCGAGGTCGCGCCGCCCCACCGCGACGAAGACGTCCTTGAGGAACCCGGCGTCGGTCACCGGCTCGACGTCGCTGGAGAAGAACTTCTTCCGCACCATGATCCCGAGGCGCAGGTTGTCCGCCAGGATCCGGTCGGCGCGCTTCAACCGCGCGCGGGCGCCGCGCACCGCGCGTCCGAGGCTCACCTGGCCGCCGGGCAGCTCCCCGAGGCCGGGGAGGGCGACCGAGTCGTTGAGCGCCTTGCCGAACTCGATGAGCCCGACCCTGACCTCGGTCACGACGTGGCGGCCAGGGTGACGCTGATCGACTGGTCGGCGTTGACGCGCTCGGACTCGACGCGCATGCCGTTCGACGCCGCGCGCTCCTTGAGCCGCGCGAGCACCGCCTGCTGCACCTGGGCGGCGTAGGCCTCGTCGACCGACAGGACCAGCCGCTGGGCTTCGGCCTCGGCGAGGCCAGGCCCGTCGACGTGCGCCAGCTGGACGCCCTCGGGGCCGTAGACGAACGTGATCCGCCGTCCTTCCCACGCGGCGACGACGGAATTGCCGTCGTCGGTGACCTGCGCCCGCAGCCCGGTGAGCGCGCGGGCCAGCAGGTCGCGGTGGCGCATCCGGGTCCGCACGGTGACGACGCCGGGCTGCGCCTGCGTGTGCGCGGCGATCGTGGCGGCGTTGAGCTGAGCCAGCGCTTCGCTGCGCAGCTTGAGCGTGACACTCATCGGCGGTCCCCTTCGAGCAGCGCTTCGAGCACTTCGGTGGTGGCGAACCCGTTCAGCTCGATCGCGCCGTCCGGGGCGATCGTGAGTTCGAGGCGGTTCGGGGTGGTGAAGATCGACTCGTCGTAGCGGCCGGTCAGGAAGTGGAACCGCTGGTTCACCGAGCCCACCCACGGCCGCGAGGTCTCGGGCCGGTCGGCCAGGAAAGGGCCGTCCACCAGCAGATCCGTCGAGTCCAGGAGCTTCGACGGCGGCAGCTCCTCGAGGACGTGCCCGGTGAACGTCATCACCGAAAGTCCTTCGGCCCGCACCGCGGCCGCGAACTCCCCCAACGGTTCCGGCTGGTCGAACGGCTCGCCGCCGAGCAGCGTGACGCCTTCGATGCCGTCGATCGCCAGCACCCGGGACGCCAGGTCCGGCCACGCCGGCCGAAAACCGCCGCGGGTCGTCCACGTCTGCGGGTTGAAGCAGCCGGGGCAGCGCACCGAGCAGCCTTGCGTCCACACCGCGCACCGCAGTCCCGGGCCTTCGGCCGCGGTGACGTCGACGATCCGGTGGAGGTTCAGGAGTTCCATTGCGACTGCTGCCGCGAAGCCGTGTTCGCAGTGTCTTCGGTGGAAGCGGACGTCCGCCGATAGTCCTCGGTGAACTCCGACGTCACGGTCTCCGCGCCGAGCAGGTCCTCCAGCAGCGGGATGTAGTCGAGGCACTTCGACCCGGTCACGCCGTGCGTCTCGGCGCTGATCGAGCCGTCCTTGCCGATGGTGACGGTCACGCGGTGCGTCATACGTCGATCGTCCTCCCCCTCGGGGACTCCGGCCGCGGCGGTGCGACGGGAGCCTCGACGTCGCCGGAAGTGTCCGTCGCCGCGACGGCCCGGGTCTCCGCCCAGTTCCGGATGGCCAGGATTTCGTCGGCCTGGGTGACCGACAGCGGCACGGTCGACTTGACCGCCCGCACGAGGTCTTCGCGGCGCAGCGGCCGCTTCTCGGCGAAGGCGTCGACCAGGCCGGCCAGCACGGCCTGCTCGATCTCGGCGCCGCTGTAGCCCGCGCTGACGTCGGCGAGCTCGGTGAACAGCGCGTCGTTTAGCCGGAGCTCGCTGGCCACGAAGTCGTCCGTGACGCGACGGCGCAGGTGGATCCGCCAGATCGCGACGCGCTCGGGCGCCGAAGGCAGGTCGACGAAGAAGATCTCGTCGAAGCGGCCCTTGCGCAGGAACTCCGGCGGCAGCGAGCCGACCTGGTTCGCGGTCGCCATCACGAACACCGGCGCCGACTTCTCCTGCATCCACGACAGGAACGTGCCGAAGACGCGCCGCGCGGTGCCGCCGTCGCCACCGCCGCCCGCGCCGGCGAGGCCCTTCTCGATCTCGTCGACCCACAGCACGCACGGCGCGATGCCCTCCGCGGTGCGGATGACCGTGCGGATGTTCTTCTCGCTCGAGCCGACCAGGCCGGCGAAGACGCGGCCCAGGTCCAGGCGCAGCAGCGGCAGCCGCCACATGTTCGCGACGCACACCGCGGACAGGCTCTTGCCGCAGCCGGGGACGCCGGTGAGCAGCAGGCCCTTCGGCGCAGCGAGGTTGTACGCCGACGCGGCGGGCGTCCAGGTGCCGGTGCGCTTGGTGAGCCACCGCTTGAGCCGGTCGAGGCCGCCGACGGCGTCGAAGCTGGTTTCCGCGGGGACGATGTCGAGCATCCCGGACCGGCGGACGGCTTGGCGTTTCTCGGCGAGGATCAGCTCGAGGTCGCTGGGGTCGAGGCCGCCGCCTTCGACGAGCGCCCTGGCGAACGCGTTTTCGGCTTCGGGCAGCGTGAGGCCGCGCGCGGCGGCGACGATCATGTCCCGGTCGTCGCGGTCGATGCTGATCCGCACGTTCTGCCGGTGCGCGGCGACCATGCCGTCGAGCAGCTCGCCGATCTGGCGCTGGTCGGGCAGCGGGAAGTCGACGACGGTGGCGTCGTGCTCCAGCTCGGGCGGCACGGGCAGCGAGGGCGAAACGAGGATCAGGCTGAGCGGAACCGGCCGCGTCTTGAAAGCGGCGGCGAGCTCCCGCAGCCGGCGCACGACTTCGGGATCGGGGCGGTGGCCGCCCTCGGAGACGAGCTGGGGGTGCAGGTCGGCGAAGACGAAGACGGCGGGTTCGCCCCAGCCGTAGACGCGCTCGAGCGCGGCGGACGCGGCCCGCGTCTCGGAGATCGGCGGCCCGCCGGCGGGGGCGAGCCCGGTGGTGGACGACCAGACGTAGACGCGCCGAGGCGTGCGAAGCCGGGTCTGGTCTTCGGCGACGGCGCGGATCTCCCGCAGCACGCGCTGCTCTTCGTGCGTCTCGACGACCAGCAGCGGGTACCGAGCCTGCAGCAACTGGGTCAGCTCATCGCGAAACCCCTGGCCGGCCATCGATCGCCCCCTCGAATCCCGCCCGGACATTACCAGCGCTTCGATCACGGAACGGCCCCGAGCAGTCGCGACCGGCGGGTTCGCTTCCTAGACTCGGGTCGCCCGACGAAGACGTCTACGGGAGGCACCATGCCTGACGCGCCCGCACTGCCGAGCTATGCCTCGGGGATCTCCGAGGTTCCGCTGCTCGGGGACACCATCGGCGACAACTTCGACCGGACGGTGGCGGCGCACCCCGATCGGGATGCCCTCGTCGATCGGACCGCCGGACGGCGGTGGACCTACCGGGAACTGGCCGCCGAGGTGAACGCGCTCGCGCTCGGACTCGTCGCGCAGGGCATCGGGAAGGGGGACCGGGTCGGGATCTGGTCACCGAACCGGGCGGAATGGACGTTCCTGCAGTACGCGACCGCCAAGATCGGCGCCATCCTCGTCAACATCAACCCCGCCTACCGGTCGCACGAGCTCGAGTACGTGCTCAACCAGGCCGGCGTGAAGCTGGTGGTCGCCTCTGACAAGTTCAAGACCTCCGACTACCCCGCGATGGTCGACGAAGTCCGCGAAAAGTGCGCGGACCTGAACCACGTCGTGATCCTCGGCAGCGCGAGCTGGCAGGCGCTGATGGACGCCGGCTGGCAGGGCGATCCGTCGTCGCTGACCGAGCTCCAAGCCGCTCTCTCCGCCGATGACCCGATCAACATCCAGTACACCTCGGGCACGACCGGCTTCCCCAAGGGCGCCACCCTCAGCCACCACAACATCCTCAACAACGGCTACTTCGTCGGCGAGCTCTGCAACTACACCGAGCAGGACAAGGTGTGCATCCCGGTGCCCTTCTACCACTGCTTCGGCATGGTGATGGGCAACCTCGCGTGCACCACCCACGGTTCCTGCATGGTGATCCCGGCGCCGGCGTTCGACCCGAATGCGACGCTCGAAGCCGTCGCCGCCGAGCAGTGCACCTCCCTCTACGGCGTGCCGACGATGTTCATCGCCGAGCTGAACCACCCGGACTTCGCGAGCTTCGACCTGTCGTCGCTGCGGACCGGGATCATGGCGGGCTCGCCGTGCCCGGTCGAGGTGATGAAGCAGGTCATCGACCGGATGAGGATGGCCGAGGTGTCCATCTGCTACGGCATGACCGAGACGTCGCCGGTGTCGACGCAGACCCGCGCGGACGACTCGATCGAGCGCCGTGTGTCGACCGTCGGGCGGGTCGGGCCGCACCTGGAGGTCAAGGTCGTCGACCCGGAAACCGGGCTGACGGTGCCGCGCGGCGAGCCGGGCGAGCTGTGCACGCGCGGGTACTCGGTGATGCTCGGGTACTGGGAGCAGGCGGACAAGACGGCGGAGGCGATCGACGCGGCCCGCTGGATGCACACCGGCGACCTGGCCGTCATGGACGCCGACAGCTACCTCAACATCACCGGCCGCATCAAGGACATGGTCATCCGCGGCGGCGAAAACCTGTACCCGCGGGAGATCGAGGAGTTCCTCTACACGCACCCGGACATCCTCGACGCGCAGGTCATCGGCGTCCCGGACGAGAAGTACGGCGAAGAGCTGATGGCCTGGGTCCGGATGCGCGAAGGCGCGGAGCCGCTGACGCCGGAGAAGGTGCGCGAGTTCTGCGAAGGCAAGCTGGCGCGCTACAAGATCCCGCGGTACGTGCACGTCGTCGAGGAGTTCCCGATGACGGTGACCGGCAAGGTCCGCAAGGTCGAGATGCGCGAGAAGTCGATCACGCTGCTGGGCCTCGAAGCCGCCGCGTCCGCGAAGCACGCTTAAACCGCGCGGGACGTCCGGGCGTTCTCCCTTCGCGATCGTGCGAAGGGAGGGCGAAGATGATCATCCTCAGCTGGGACTGGTGAGCGGTCCGTGAACGGCCATCGAGGGACTTCGAGTCCCTCGATGGGCCATGCACGGCTCGTCGTCAGGAAACCGCGGCCGCGGCCTCGGCGATCGCCTTCGCGTCTTCTTCGCCGAAGGTGTCTTCGAGGTGTTCGGGCGAGTAGTCCAGGTCGATCTGCTCCACGGGCATCCCGCGCGCCGACTCGATCGCGCCCAGCCGGCGCTGGGCCCGGTCCGCCGCGTACCGGATGATCTCCTCCGGGTCGTTGTCGAACGGCACTTCCTCGAACTGGTCCTGCACCCACTGGATCATGTTGAGCGCGTGCGGGAGCAGCTCGCCCATCCGCTGCTGGACCGCGTCCCACAGCGAGTCGTCCGCCGCGACGTGGCGGCGGCAGGTGAACGTGCCCCACGCCATGTGGCGGCGCTCGTCGTCGCCGATGCGGCGGACCAGCTCCTGCATGCCCGGCAGGATGTCGTTCTGGGTGCAGATCAGCTGCCACGAGTAGTAACCCGTCAGCGCGAGGCTGCCCTCGATCACGTGGTTGTACGTCACGCTCGCGCGGATCTGGTTGAGCGGGCTGGGATCGTCCTCCAGCGCCCGCAGCGACTGCGGTAGTTCCTCGTAGAACAGCTTGCGGTAGTGCGGGTTCTCCGCGACGTACGGGTGGAGGTCCTCGGTCAGCCCGACCGCGTCCATCCAGCGGCGGAACACTTCCGTGTGCTTCGCCTCTTCGAAGCAGAACTGCGTCAGGTACATCTCGTCGCCGAAGCGGCCGGTCGCCGACATTGCCCGCATGAACGGCTGGATGTCCTCGGTGACGGCCTCTTCGCCGGCGATGAACTGCGCGACCAGGTACGTCGTGCTGCGTTTCTGCTCGTCGTTCAGCGTGTCCCAGCCCTCGCGCTCGTGGCTGAAGTCGATGTCGGCGGGGTTCCAGAACTTCTTGTTGCCCTTGACGAACAGCCGCAACGGGAACGAGTCCCAGTTCAGGCCACCCTTGCGCAGGGAGGAAAAACCGGTCCGCAGTTCCGAGAGCGTGTCGGTCATCGTTTCACTCCATTGTGGACGAATTGGCGGATGGCGGGTGCCAGCACGGCGGTGACGGCGTCGGCCGCCTCCGCCGCCGAATGCGTGGAGAGCACCAGGTGCGACAGGGAAAGCCGCACCGCGGTCTCCGCGAGCAGAGCGGCGGATTCGGCCGACAGGCCCGGTTCGAGCTCGCGGTACTGCTCGGCGGCGAGCTCGGCGGCCGCGCTGAGGATCGGCTCGCCCCTGGTCGTGAGCAGGGGTAGCAGGTCCTCGCCGGCTTCGGTGCCGAGCGCCGCCGCGACCAGGCGGTTCTCCCGCGCGTGCTCGATCGTGTAGACGACGGCGTGGTGGATGCCCGGAAGGAGCCCGTCCGCCGTTTCGAACCGCTGCCGGATCCCGTCGAGGAACTCCGACGCGGTGCGCAGCGCCACCGCCTGGGTCAGCGCCGCCTTGTTGCCGAACTCGTTGTAGACGGTCTGCCTGCTCACCCCGGCCTTGGCCGCCACGTCGGCCATCCGCAGTCCCGCGTAGCCGGCCTCCGGCAGCAGGTCCGCGGCGGCGTCGAGCAGGGATTCCCGGAGGGACGCCTTCGTCCGGTCGGTGAAGCTGGTCACACCCTCACCTTGACACAGATGTCTCCGCTGTCAAGACGCTGTACATGATCAGGTGACGTGTAAATCTGTCGGTGGTCCCGGCTACGGTGCTGGTGTGGGCATCACGGTGGGGTTCGACCTCGACATGACACTGATCGACGCGCGGCTGGGCATGGCCGCGGCGATGAACGCGCTCGGCGTCGAGTCCGGCCTGCCGCTGGACGGCGACGCGTTCGCGGCCAACCTCGGCCCGCCGCTGGACGACATCCTGCGCGGCTTCGAGGCGCCCGAGGAACGCATCCCCGGCCTCGTCGACCGGTTCCGCGCGCTGTACCCGGACATGGTCGTGCCGAGCACGGTCGCGCTGCCGGGCGCGGTCGAGTCCCTGCGGGCCGTACGCGAGGCGGGCGGGCGCACGCTGGTCGTCACCGGCAAGTACGGGCCCAACGCGCAGCTGCACGTCGACGCGCTCGGCCTGGAGGTCGACGAGGTCGTCGGCGAGCTGTGGTCGACGCGGAAGGCCGAGGCGCTCCTGGCGCACGACGCGCGCGTGTATGTCGGAGATCACGCCGGCGACATCCGCGGCGCGCTGGCCGCCAAGGCGATCGCGGTCGGCGTCACGACGGGCCCGTGTGACCGCACGCTCTTGCTGAGCGAAGGCGCCGAGGTGGTGTTCGACTCGCTGACGGAGTTCCCGGACTGGTTCGAGCGGACCTTCGCGGGGAGCGTGGTGCCCTAGCTCTTTTTCTTGCCCCTGGCCTCGAAGACCAGCGCGAGCAGGCCGAGCAAAAGCCCCAGCGGGGTGACGACACCGGCGCCGACGGAGAGCCAGATCGGCAGGTTCTCCAGACCGGCGGCGAACATGATGAACACGGCGAGCACGGCCAGCATGCCGATGCCGAACAAGCCGATGCCGAGGCGCATCAGGAACGGTTTGCCGGGGGCGGACACGGTGCCCTCCTTCGTCGCCTTACTCATGACGGAGAGGGTATCCGGCGGTATCGATCCGACTGGAAGCAGGCCGACCCCCAGCGGTGAGAAACCGCTGGTACGAGCGCCATCGGCCGTGGCTGAGGTCGGATCGGCACCGAACGGCAGAGTATCGACTTCTCTCCGGGGCAGGTGGCGAGATACCCTTTCAGGAGCGCGCCCTGGGTACGCCCCCGGGCGCGTTCGTCGTGAGCGGACAGCAGAAGGACTGGTGAGGGAAGTGCCGACCGGCAAGGTCAAGTGGTACGACGCGGAGAAGGGCTTCGGGTTCGTCACGCAGGATGACGGTGGCGCCGACGTCTACATTCGCAAGGCCGCGCTGCCGCAGGGCGTCGAGGGGCTCAAGGCCGGGCAGCGGCTCGAGTTCGGCGTCGCCGACGGCCGCCGCGGGCCGCAGGCGCTCTCCGTCCGGCTGATCGACGCGCCGCCGTCCGTCGTCGAGGCGCGCCGTCGCCCGGCGGAGGAACTGCACGGCCTGATCGAGGACATGATCAAGCTCCTCGAGCTGAAGGTGCAGCCGGACCTGCGGCGCAACCGCTACCCGGACCGCAAGCACACCAAGCAGATCGGCGAGATCATGCGCGCGGTGGCCCGGGACATCGATCCTTAGGCCTCCAGCCGGAGACCCCACACGTCGCTGGGCAGCAGGCCCGATTCGCCGGTGTTCGAGTTCAGCACGGCGGTGTAGCGCTGCACGTCGACCGCCGAAATGCGGTCCGCGGGCGTCGGCGGCGTGACCGTGTAGGCGTAGCGGTCCAGCGAGGTGAACGGGATCGGGTCGCTCTGCTTGAACTCGCCCTGCGGGGTCACGTACTCGTAGACGATCTGCCACGGCGCGTCCGCGACCTCGCCGGGCACCGAGATCTGCACGGGCTTGCCCGGGCGGACCTTCAGCGTCTTCGTGTCGCCCTTGGCGCTGCACGGCTGCGCGAGCTGCTGGGAGTAGTCGCACGACAGCACCGGCGTGGTGTTGATCGTGTGACCGTCGGCGTAGAAGGTGACCTCGGCCGGGCCGGGCGCCGAGCAGCCGGCCACCGCGAACCCACCGGCCGCAAGCAGGGCCACCACCCGGGAACGTCGCATGGGCTCAGACCCTACCGGCGGGCCGACGGGTCCCTGGGCAGGCCCTGGGCGGGGAAGCTGCCGGTCGGCTCGGGGCGCAGCGGCCGGTCGCCGCCGAGGCCCGGCACCAGCGAACCGCCGCGGCGCACCAGGTACGTCTGGGTCGTCCCGACCGCCAGCAGCACGGTGATCACGAGGAAGCCGATCCAGTACGTCGGCGGCAGGAGCAGGCCGACCGCGCCGCCGAGGCACCAGGCCAGCTGCAGCACGGTTTCCGAGCGGCCGAACGCCGACGCGCGCGACTCCTCGGGCAGGTCGGTCTGGATGACGGCGTCGAGGCTGATCTTCGCCAGCGCGCTGGCCGTCGCGCCGACCAGGCCGACGATCGCGGCCGTGGCCAGGCCGGGCAGGATCGTCGCGACCAGCGCGGCCAGCACGCAGCCCGCCACGCACCCGACGATCACCTGGTCCGGGTTGCCGAAGTGCAGGCGCGAGCCCAGCGCGTTGCCGAGGAACCCGCCGGCCCCCGCGGCGGCGCCGATCACGCCGAGCAGCAGCAGCTGCATGAACGGCGTCTGCCCGCTGCCTTCGGTCTGGGCCTTCACCGCGAACGCGGCGAACATCATGAGGAAGCCGGTGAGCACGCGCACCGAGCCGTTGCCCCACAGCGCGACGACGATCTGGCGCCCCATCGGCTGGCGCCGCTTCTTCTCCGTCGGGTGCGCCGAGAGCGACGTCGGCACCTCGCCCTCGGTCGCCTCGACCCAGGCCGGGATCCGCATCGACTGCACGGCGGCGGCGACGCAGATCAGCGCGGTGAACCAGAGCGCGCCCGCCGAGCCGGAGATCGCGTTGATGCCGCTGGCCACCGCGCCGAACGCGCCCGCGGCGACCAGGCCGAACGTCGTCAGCCGGGCGTTGGTCTTGGAGAGCGTGATCTCCGACGGCAGCACCCGGGGTGTCACCGCGGCCTTCAGCACGGTGAACGATTTCGAGAGCACCATCATCCCGAGCGCGGCGGGGTAGAGCAGCCAGTCGTCGAAGTGCAGCGCCATCACGACGGCCATCAGCCCCTGGCCGACCGAAGACGCGCACATCGCGAGCCGCCGTCCGCGCTGCACCTTGTCGAGCGCGGGGCCGATCACCGGCGCGACCAGCGCGAACGGCGCGATCGTGATCAGCAGGTAGAGCGCGACCTTGCCCTTGCTCTCGCCGCTGGTCGCGGCGAAGAACAGGGTGTTGGCCAGCGCGATCGCCATCGCCGCGTCGCTGGCGTAGTTCAGCATCACGGCGTAGGTCAGCGAGGTGAGGCCCGACTTCTCGGCGCCGTCGGCCTTCGTCGCGCGCTGGAAGGCGCCGACGGCCTGGCCGGTCAGCTGCCGGCTGCGCATCGCCGCGACCCGCGTGACGGTGATCTTCTTCGGCAGCTTCGGTGTGCCGCCCGGCGTCAGCGGCTCTTCGCGCGGCGGCAGCGGTTCCGGCTCGGGCGGCCGTGGCTCGCCCGCGTAGCCGCCGGTGTCGTAGTGCTCGTACTCACCGCTGCCGGGACGACGTTCGCCCTGGTAGAAGCCGGGCTGCTCGCGCCGGACCGGCTCGGTGCGGTTCGGGTCGTACGGCCGGGCGCCACGCGGGGGCGGCGGCCGGTGCCCCATCGGCGCGGCGGCGGTCGGGGCTTCGTTCGCGTTCGGCACGGGGTCGCCGTAGTAGCCGCCCCGCGGAGGAGGCGGAGGCGGCGGGACGGGCCGTTCGACGCGGGTGGGCGGCGGCGCGCTCCGGTGCTCGGCGCGGGTGTGTTCGGCGACGGCCTCCCGCCACGGCTTGGCCTGCGCGGCGCCCGGCTCCGGCGTCCAGCGTCGCTTCGGCTTCCGGCCGCGCTGCTGCGAGCCGGAGCCGTCGGAGCGGGAGCCGAAGAGTGCCACGTCTCAATCCTGCCTTACCGGGGGTCGGTTCCGCCTGCTCATCCGTGCTTTACGCGCTCTTCGGGACGAACCTCACCCGGAACGTGATCTGCCACTGCTTCCCGGTGAGGAGGAATTCGTCCGTGCCCGGGACGGCGGCGATACCGTTCAGCACGTCCTCGGCGCCGGTTGTGTTCAGCTGCGCGCGCAGCTGACCTGCGTCGATCGTTCCGGTGACGTGCCCGGTGGCGGCGTCGACGCGGAGGATGGTGTCGGTGTGCCAAACGTTTGCGTAGACGTCGCCGCCCACGCATTCGAGCTCGTTGAGCTGGTCGCGCCCGACGTCGACGCTGCCGGTGACGGCGAAGGTCTTCGGATCGCGGAAGGTCAGCCGGGACGAGCCGTTGCTCATCACCAGGCGGCCGTCGGCCTGGTGGCAGAGCCCCCAGCCTTCGCCTTGGAACGGCACCCGGCGCAGCTCGGCGAGGGTTTTGGTATCGCGTTCGATGGCGAAGCCGTCCTGCCAGGTGAGCTGCCACAGCGTCGGCCCGAGGACGGTGACGCCCTCGCCGAAGAGGGGCGAGGGGAGCGTGGCGGTGGTTCTCGGCGGTCCGCCCGGCGGCCCCGCGGTCAGCATCGACTGCCCGGCGAGGCCGGTGCTCTCGTAGAGCGTGTCGCCGGCGAACTCGAGGCCTTCGGTGAAGGCGGCGGGGTCGTGCGGCAGGGTCGAGACCACTTCGACGGTCAGCTGTTCCGGGCTCGTCTCCTGGCCGGGGGCCCCGGCGCAGCCGCCCAGCGCGGCGGCCACCAGCAGCGTGGTGATGATCGGCGTGCGCACATGAACAGCCTGGCACGGGCGCCGAGGATGCGTGCGGCACAATTGGCCGCATGACGCTGCTGCTGACCCTCGATGACGGTTCCGTGCAGCGCAAGCTCGCCGATGCGGTGGAGTTCGCGCGCGCGGCGGTGCTCGACGAAACGCCCGAGGAGCAGATCGGCACCCACGTGGGTGTCTCGCGTGAGGACGCGGTCACGGCGAGTCACTTGTTCGAGGCCCAGGTACCGGGCTACCGCGGCTGGCGCTGGTGCGTGACGGTCGCCTTGGCGGGCGACGACGAGCCGGTGACGGTCAGCGAGGTCGTGCTGGTGCCCGGACCCGAGGCGCGGATCGCGCCGGCATGGGTGCCGTGGGAGCGCCGCGTGCGGGCGGGCGACCTTGGCGTCGGCGACATCTTCCCGACGGACGAGAACGACCCCCGTCTGGTCCCGGCGTACCTGCAGTCGGACGACCCGGCGGTGGAGGAGGTCGCCCACGACGCGGGCCTTGGCCGCGTCCACGTGCTGTCCCGTTTCGGCCGTACGGAGGCAGCGTCCCGTTGGCACGGCGGCGAGTTCGGGCCCCGGTCCGACATGGCCCGCAGCGCGCCGGACGTGTGCGGGACGTGCGGGTTCTTCGTACCGCTGGCGGGCTCCCTGCGCGGCGCGTTCGGGGTGTGCACCAACGACATCTCCCCGGCGGACGGCCACGTGGTGGACGTGGAGTACGGCTGCGGAGCGCACTCGGAGGTCGAGGTCGAGGTGACATCCTCGATCCCGGTGGCCGAGCTGGTTTACGACGACTCGCTGCTGGACTTCACCCCGGATCCGGGTGAAGTGGTGGAGACCCCGGCGGCCGAGCCCGAGACGGCGATCGCGGAGGCGGACGTGTCGCCGGCCGAGGTGGAGCCGGAGGTCGCCGCTGACGCGGCTGGCGGGGTTGCGGAGCCGGCCGAGGTTGCTGGCGTAGTTGCCGAGCCGGTTGCGGCTGAGGCCGAAGCGGCTGAGCAGAGTGCGGTTGCCGCCGGTGCCGAGTCGGCGCAGGTCGATGCCGCGGGTGTGGTCGCCGAGTCGGCTGGGTCTGAGGTGGCCGGCGTGGTTGCCGAGCCGGCGGCGGTTGAGCCTGACGTGGTTGGTGGAGTTGCTGAGCCGGTTGCGGGGGAGCAGAGCGCGGCTGAGGTTGACTCGGCGGCGGCCGAATCGGCTGGCGGGGTCGCCGAAGCGGGGGCTGATGTGGTTGCCGAGCCGGTGGCGGCTGAGCCGGGCGCGGTCGCCGAGCCGGTTGTCGCTGAGGCTGAAGCAGCTGAGTCCGACTCGGCGCAGGTTGAGGCAGCTGGTGTGGCGGCTGAGCCGGTCGGGGCGGAGCAGCCTGCGGCGCCCGAGTCGGTTGAGGCTGCCGGTGTGGTTGCCGAACCGCAGGCTTCCGAGGTGACTCCGGCCCAGGCCGATGCGGCCGCCGGGCCGGCGCAAGCCGAGGCGACCGATCTGACCGCCGGCGCGGACTCTGGGCGGACCGAGGTAACCGATGCGGGTGCCGCGCCGGTCGAGGCTTCCGTGCCGGAGCCTGCCGAGGCTGAGCCCACTCAGGCCGAGGTCACCGATGCGGTTCTCGCGGTCGGGAACGTGGCGCAGGTCAATGAGCTGCCTGAGGCTGCGCTCACCGACAGTGTGGTCACCGAGGCAGAGGAGCCGACTGGCGCTCACGAGCCCGAAACCGCGCGGAGCGATGCCCACGAGGCGCGTGAACACGCCCGAGCAGATGAGCCCGAAACGGAATCCGCTCAGCCCGTGGCGGAGTCCGCCCAGGGCGACGCTGCGCCCGCTCAGACCGAGACGGCGCAGCCCGCCGAGGCGGATGAGACTGCGGCGGATTCCATTCAGGCCGACGAAGCCCAGTCCGAGACAACTGAGCCCACCCAGGCCGACGAAGCCCAGGCCGATGCCGCCGCGGCCGAGACCGCGCACCTCGACGCCGCTCGCGATTCCTCCGGTGAGCAGCGGAACCTCTGAGCCGCACGGGGCCGATCCCTTCGGCGCCGCGCGGCTTCGTGACTCCACCCTGCGTTCCTGGCGGGACTCGCCCACCCGGCTGCTCGAGGACACCAACGTCGAGCAGGACCTGCGCGTCGGCGCCTATCGGGATCGGCTCTTCGTCGAGCTTGCCCAGAACGCCGCCGATGCCGCCATGGCCGCCGGGCGGCCCGGGCGGATCCGGGTGTCCCTTGTGGACCGGGAACTCAGGTTCGCCAACACCGGCGCCCCGCTCGACGCGCGCGGGGTTGCTTCCCTTGCCTCGCTGCGGGCTTCCGGGAAGACCGGGGACACCGTCGGGCGCTTCGGGGTCGGGTTTGCCGCCGTCCGCACCGTTTCCGACGCTCCCAGCGTCGTCTCCACCACGGGTGGCGTCGCCTTCTCCGCCGAGAAGACCCGCGATGCCGCCGATATCCAGGGGGACGTTCCCGTCCTGCGGCTGCCTTGGCCGGTCGAGGCGAGCCCGCCGGAGGGCTTCGACACCGAAGTCCGGCTTCCGCTCCGGGATGACGTCGACGGACAAGCTCTGCTCGATCAGCTCGGCGAAGACATCGGGGACCTGCTCCTCGCCTTGCCGTGGCTGGCCGAGGCCGATGTGGACGGTCGCGTTTGGACACGAACGACCGACGGCGACCTGGTCGAGATCCGTGGCCCGCAGCAGGAAACCCGGTGGCTCACCCATCGTGGTGACGTCGTCTGGGCGGTACCGGTCGACTCCGACGGAGTCCCGAAGCCGCTCGGCGACGATGTCCTGCGCGCGCCCACTCCGACCGACGACGGGCTTTCCTTGCCGGCCAGGCTGATCGCCTCCGTGCCCGTCGAACCTTCGCGACGCCGGGCGCTGCCCGGGGCTGAACTCGACAAGGCACTCGAGGACGCGGCCAAGGAATACGTTCGGCTGGTGCGGTTGCTGCCGGCCGAACAGCGGTTCGCGCTCGTACCCGTGCCGGGGTTCCCGAAGTCCACTGTGGACGCGAAGCTGCGCGAAGAAGTGCTGGCGAACCTCAGCGCCGAGCCGTGGTTGTCCACTCAGGACGGTGGCGAAGTCGCGGGTCGGCAGGCCAAGGTCCTCGACGTCGACGTGCCCGGTCTGCCCGAACTGATCGCCGACGTCGTTCCCGGGCTGCTCAAGGGCTCGGCGCCCGCCGGGGTGCTGAAGGCCGTCGCGGCGCAGGTCGTCAGCATCGAAGAGGTGCTGGAAACGCTGACTGGCGCCTCCCGTGAGCCGACCTGGTGGCACGACGTCTACGCGGCGCTCGCCAAGGCGGTCGAGTCGCACGCGCTCGCGAGTGAGCGGCTCGACGGGCTGCCCGTGCCCCTCTCCGACGGCCGGACGCTGCCCGGTGCGCGGGGTTGCCTGCTGGTCGAAGGTTCGGCCGAACTGCTCGAACTGCTGTCCGATGTGGACATTCCGGGGCTGCGGCTGGTGCACCCCGCCGCGTCGCACCCGCTGCTGGAACGCTTGGGCGCCAAGCAAGCCGACGCCCGTGAGCTGCTCAACGCCGATCAGCTGCGTGACGCCGTCGAGCGCAGTGTCGAAGACGTCCGGTCCGGTTTGGACGGTACGACGCTCGCCGGCGCCGTCCTCCGGCTGATCGCCGACTGCGGGGACGACGCCCCGCGGTGGGTCGGCGCCCTCGCCCTGCCCGCCACCGACACCTGGCGACGCGCCGACGAGCTCGTGCTCCCCGCGTCGCCGCTGCTGGACGTCTTCGACGAGGAGGTCTTCGACGAGGACGGTGCGCTCGACGTCCTCGACGAGGACTTCGCCGGAGACTGGCTGGACGACACGCTCAAGGCCGCCGGCGTGCTCGACTCGTTCGCGCTGGTCGTCGACGACGAGCCGCACGAGCCCGACCACGACCTGCCGGACGAGGAAGCCTGGTGGGACTCGCTGCCGGAACCGCCGTCGACGCTCGTCGCGATCCGGGACCTCGACCTCGTCGCCGACGGCGCCTGGCCCGCCGCGCTGCGCCTGCTCGCCGCGCGGCCCGAAACGCTGCGCGCCCTGCGCGTACCCCGTGGGCACGCGGCCTGGTGGATCGCGCAGTACGCCGTGCTCGGCGGGCTCGCCCCGAGCGAGTGGCGCCTGCCCGGCGCCGACCTGGCCGGGCTCTACGACGAGGTTCCCGAACTTGGCCTTGGCGAAGACCTCCTGAGGGTCGCCGGCGTGCGCACCGACCTGGAACTGTCCAGTGTGGACGAAGCCGAAGACGTCCTGAACCGGCTCGCCGACCCGGACCGGACGATCTCGGCCGGACTGGCCACCCGCGCTTACGACGCCGTTGTCGAGTCCGGGTTCCAGCCCCGGCCGCCGGAAGCGGTCCGGGCCGCTGACGGGTCCGTTGTGGACGGTGCGCTGGTGCTGGACGTGCCCTGGGTGGCCGGGGCGCTGGAACCCGACCAGTACGTCGTCGCGCCCGAGGAACCCGAGCGTCTCGCGGATCTGCTCGACCTCCCGCTCGCGAGCACCGAGGCGGCCACGGTGACCAGCGAAGGCGAGTACGCGCCGTGGGCCGAGCTGCCCGCGCTCAAGCTCGTCGCTGAACAGCTCGGCATCCGGCTGCCCGACGGCGGCGTCCTGGTGCACGACCCCCTGACCGTCTCGATCCAGGGCACCGAGCACGACGTCCAGTGGTGGTCCGACGGCCGGCTGCGCGCCGCCGACACGTCCGAGGGCCTGGCCCGCGCGTTCGCCTGGGCGGCCGGGCGGTGGCCCGACCGGCACCTCATCACGGCGCTGCTCGACGACCCGTCGCCGAGGACGCTGCTGGCGTAGGAGCCTAGAGCCGCTGGGCCGACTTCGAGCCGCGCCGGGCGGCGGCCCGCTGCCAGCCGATGATGGCCAGGCCGACGAATCCGAGCACGAACCCCGACAGCGCTGTCTGCACCCACAGCCCCGAAGTCGTGAAGAAGAGCACCACCAGTGCGACAGCCCAGATCGAGGTGCCTACGATCACCACCGGCGTCAGGTCGGTCAGCCTCTTGGGCAGCTCCGGCGTGTGCCGCAACGAGCCCGTAACCTCCGGTGGATTGCTCGGATCACTCACGAGGTGCAGGGTACTCCGCAGCAGCGAGAGAATGGGCAGGCGAATGGCGGAGCAGGAGACGACCCGCACCGGGACGTCCACACTGGACCGGTTCTTCAAGATCACCGAACGGGGCTCGACCGTCCCGCGCGAACTGCGCGGCGGCCTGGTCACCTTCGTCACGATGGCCTACATCGTGGTGCTGAACCCGCTGATCATCGGCAGCTTCTCGGCCGAGGACGCGGGCGCGCACAAGGACCTCCTCGGCGGCATCCTGCCCGTATCGCAGGTCGCCGCGGTGACGGCGCTCGTCGCCGGCGTCATGACGATCCTGATGGGCCTGGTCGCGAACTACCCGTTCGCCATCGCCACCGGCCTGGGCATCAACAGCCTGGTCGCGGTCACCATCGCCCCGCAGATGACCTGGCCGGAGGCAATGGGCCTGGTCGTCATCGAGGGCGTGATCATCGTCGCGCTCGTGCTCACCGGCTTCCGCACCGCGGTGTTCCGGGCCGTGCCGGCGTCGCTGAAGTCCGCGATCGCCGTCGGCATCGGCGTCTTCATCTGCCTGATCGGCCTGGTGGACGCCGGGTTCGTGCGCCGGCTGCCGGACGCCGCGCACACCACCGTCCCGGTCGGCCTGGGCATCAACGGCTCGATCGCGAGCTGGCCGACCGCGGTGTTCGTCGTCGGCCTGCTGATCACCGGTGTCCTGGTGGTGCGCAAGGTCAAGGGCGCGATCCTGATCGGGGTGCTGTCCTCGACCGTGCTGGCCATCGTCGTCGAGGCGATCGTCAAGGCGGGGCCGTCGCAGGGCACGAACCCGAAGGGCTGGAACCTCGGCTATCCGGCGCTGCCGGACCAGGTCGTCGGCCTGCCGAACCTCTCGCTGGTGGGTGACGTCTCGTTCGGCGCCTGGACGCGGCTGCCGATCATCACCGTCTGCCTGCTGGTGTTCACGCTGGTACTGGCCGACTTCTTCGACGCGATGGGCACGATGACCGGCCTGGCGAAGGAAGCCGACCTGCTGCCGGAGGACGGTCAGCTGCCCAACGTCGGCAAGGCGCTGTTCGTCGAGGGCCTCGCGGGCGCGGCCGGCGGGTTCGGTTCGGCCAGCTCGAACACGGTTTTCGTCGAATCGGCGGCCGGCATCGCCGAAGGCGCCCGGACCGGCCTGGCGAACATCGTCACCGGCGTGCTCTTCATCGCCGCGATGTTCCTGACGCCGCTCTACCAGGTCGTGCCGGTCGAGGCGGCCGCGCCGGCGCTGGTCGTGGTCGGCGCGATGCTGATGGCGCAGGTCCGCGACATCGACTTCACGGACTACTCGATCGCGCTGCCCGCGTTCCTGACCATCGTCGTCATGCCGTTCACGTACTCGATCGCGAACGGCATCGGCGCCGGCTTCGTCAGCTACGTCGTGATCCGCGCGGCCACCGGCAAGGCCCGCCAGGTGCACCCGCTGATGTGGGTGATCGCACTGGCCTTCGTCGCGTACTTCGCGGTCGGGCCGCTCCAGGCGGCGTTCAGCTGATCAGCCCGGGGCACTGACGTGCATCGCGGCGTCCAGCACGCCGCGGTTGCGGTCGAATTCGGCGGGCGGCGCCTCGTAGCGGATCGTGACGAGGCTGTCGCCCGCGCCCAGCCCGATGACGGTGGCTCGTTCGGGGTAGCCGTCGCGGACGTAGGTGTAGTCCCATTTCGCCGCATCCTGGATGTCCCCCGCCTCCACGGGCTTGACGACCGAGCCGTCTTGGTGCGCCTTCGCGGCCACGGCTTTGAGTCCGCTCAAGGCGTCCTCCTGGGTGATCGGCACCTTGTCGGTCTCCAGGAGGACCTGACCGTTGCGGTAACTCGCGCGGTCGTTCTCGTGCGTGACGATCCAGCCGGTCGGGACCGGGATCTGGATCGACCAGCCGCGCCCGCCGGCCACGTCGGGGAAGTTGTAGGCCTCCAGGGTTCCCTGGGACGGCAGCGTGGTGGTCGTCGGCATCGACGGCGACGGCGGTGGTGCGGCGGCGGGCGCTTCCTCGCCGCCGCCCACGAACTGGACCACCACGATCGCCAGGACCGCCGCGCCGACCACGGCCGAGCCCACCAGCTTCTTGTTCATCCGACTCCCCAGGTTCCGCTCCTGGTGAAGACGCACGGGGCTATTCCAGGTTGCGGATAGACAGAGATCACCCGTGCGGCCGAAGTTTCGTAAGGTATGCTAACTATATGTCCGGCGACACGCACGAACGCTCCTTGGCGAGCCGTCTGCGTCTCGCGGTGGTCCGGCTCAACCGCCGGCTGCGGGCACAGCGCGTCGGGGACGACCTCACGCTGACTCAGGTCGCCGCGCTGTCCACCCTGCACAAGTGCGGTGCGCTGACCCCGGGTCAGCTCGCCGCGAAGGAAGGCGTCCAGCCGCCCTCGATGACGAGGGTGATCGCCGCGCTCGAAGAGATGAAGTTCGTCGAGCGGCGCCCGCACCCGACCGATGGCCGGCAGGCCATCGTCGAGCTGTCCGAGAGCGGACTGGCCTACGTGCAGAAGGCCATCTCCGTGCGGGAGGCGTGGCTGGACCGGCAGTTGGCGGAGCTCGGCGACGAAGAGCGTGAAGTGCTCTCGAAAGCCGCCGAAATCATAGACAGGATGGCGGGGAACTAACCACGGTGACGGCCACGGGTAGCGAGACGAAGCGTTCCATCGAAACCACTGCTACCCGGGACACGGCCCCACCGCCGTCCGCTTCACCACCATCCCCTCCCCAGCGCGGCAGCATGTTCGCGTCCCTGCGGATCCGCAACTACCGGCTCTTCTTCACCGGCCAGGTCATCTCGAACATCGGCACCTGGATGCAGCGCATCGCCCAGGACTGGCTGGTGTTCACCCTCAGCGGCAACAACCCGATCGCCCTCGGCATCGCGGTGGCGCTGCAGTTCGCGCCGACCCTCTTCCTTTCGCTGTGGGCCGGCGTCCTCGCCGACCGCGTCGACAAGCGGCGGCTGCTGACCTGGATCCAGGCCGCGGCGTGCTCGCAGGCCGTGGTGCTCGGCGTCCTCGACATCACCGGGCTCGTGGCGCTGTGGCAGGTCTACGTCCTGTGCTTCACGCTCGGCATCACGGCATCGCTCGAAGTGCCGACGCGGCAGTCGTTCGTCGCCGAAATGGTCGGCCGGGACCAGATCGCGAACGCCGTCGCGCTGAACTCGTCGATCTTCAACATGGCGCGGATCGTCGGGCCGGCGATCGCCGGGTTCGCGATCACGTGGATCGGCACCGGCTGGCTGTTCATCGCGAACGCGGTCAGCACGGTCGCGGTGATCGCCGGGCTGGTCCTGATGAACCCGGACAAGCTGTTCCGCGTCGCGGCGGTACCGCGCGAGAAGGGGCAGCTGGCCGAAGGCCTGCGGTACGTCCGGCGGCGCTCGGACCTGATGACGGTGATGGTGCTGGTGCTGTTCGTCAGCACGTTCGGCATCACGTACTTCAGCTCGCTGCCGATCGTCGCGGCGAACGTCTTCCACACCGCCGCCGACGGCTACGGCCTGCTGTCGACACTGGTCGCGGTCGGCACGTTCACCGGCGCGATCATGTCGGCCCGCCGCGGCACGAAGGGCCGCCCGCGGGTGCGGCTGATGCTGGTGTCGGCGTTCTTCCTCGGCGTGTTCGAGCTGATCACGGCGTTCATGCCGACGTACCTGACGTTCGGCCTCGGCCTGATCCCGCTCGGCTTCGCCACGATGACGTTCCTCAACACGGCGAACGCGCTGGTGCAGACCTCGGTCAGCCCCGAGATGCGCGGCCGCGTGATGGGGCTGTACGTGCTGGTGCTCATCGGCGGCAACCCGATCGGCGGCCCGATGGTCGGGTGGATGGCGCAGGCGTTCGGCGGGCGGTCTCCCTTCTACATCGGCGGCGCCGTTTCGGCGCTGGCCGCGGTGGTGTGCGCGGTCGTGCTGATCCGGCGGGGCGGGGTTTCCTGGCCGGTTCAGCGGGGGTTCGGGCTCCGGGTGCTCAAGCGGGCGAAGGTCTAGCGGCCGAGGAGCGGGGGCACCACCTTCTCGGCCAGCTCGCGCAGGGCGTCGCGCGGCTTCGTGCTGTCGATCCAGGTCAGCTCGAGCGTCTGCCGGGAGGTGTCGAGGAGCTGGATCTCGACGGTGCTGCCCGAGCCGTCGTCGTGCGCGGGGCGGCCGGCGATCCGGTCGGGGAAGTAGTTCTTGCCTTCGTCGTGGTAGGTGAACGAGACGACAGTGCCGTCGTTTTCCCGCGCGCACGATCCGAACGGACCCGGCTTCAGCTGGTCTCGCGCGACGTTCAGCGCCCGGGACAGCTGCGTGCACAGCTGCCAGGTGATGAACGGGTAGGGCGCGTCGGTGATCCCCGAGCCGGGGATCGGCGTCATCTCGCGGTCCTCCCCGTCCGCGGGCAAGGCCGGCCCCGGTGTGGTGATCGCGCCGGTCATCGTGTCCGCCAAGGACAGTGCCATGCTCCGGTAGTCGTGCTCGGCCCGGTCCGCCGGCACGTGGTGCACGATGATCTGCAGGCTCGGCCGTGTCCACTTCTCCGTGGTGTCGCTCAGCCGCACCGTGAGGATCTCGCCGTAGCCCACGCCGAACTCGCTGGTGGTGGCCTGGTGGCCCGCGACGGTCACGGGTTCGGGCGACCCGCCGTTCATCGGCACCGGGTCGGCCCACAGGGTGGCCGACACGTCGAGACCGGCCGAGACGACGTGGCACGCCCCGTTCTCGTCGACCTCCCGGAGGACCGGACCACCCAGGACACCGGCCCAGGTCTTCTCCGGTACGGCACCGCAGAGCACGTGGCCGATGGTGCGCGACGGCAGGGCCACCGCCATCTCGCCGGTCGGCATCGGGACCGGCCGGACGTTCTCGCCCTCGATGGAAGGCCATCGCGAGGGCAGCTCCAGCGGTGCCGCACGCGACTCCGGCGAGTCGCGGGTCGACCACCAGGCCAGCCCGAACACCAGCGTGAAGAGCGCCGTCAGCGAGACGGCGATCAGCACGGTGCGGTCTTTCTTCATCCCCCTCATGTTCACGGCGTAACCGTATCGGCACGCACCGACAGAAAACGGGGGCACTAAGTCACCCGGACGAGTGAGATCGGGGTCTCCCCGAAGGGACCCTTGCCCCGAGAGATGAGGTTAGGCTAACCTCATACATGTCCGCTTCGTGGTGGGAGCGGCAGTCAGTTCGGGAACGGACGGAGCCCCGGCCCTGGGAACCCCAGGCCGGGGCTTCGTTCACTTCACGGCAGTGTCGGGCTGAGCGCACCGCTCGTCAAGGGACTCTCACCCGGTGGCGTGGGCAGCCGGGTCAGCGGGAGACCGAAGTAGACGCGGTACGCCATCCGGATCGCCGCCTCGGTCGGCAGCGCGACCTCGTGACGGACGCCGTCGACCGTCTCGATCAGCCGGTCGCCCGACAGCGTCACCCGGCCCTGGGACGTCGGGCGGGAGCACGTCAGGGACTTCGTGAAATGGGACTCCGGGGACGTCGCCTGCCACCAGGCCATCGGGACGAAGTCGGAGAGGGGCCGCGGGCGGCGCTCCAGGCGGTACTGCGGCTTGCCGTCCCGCACCACGTCGATGTCGCCGTGGGGCGCGTCCAGCAGCAGGAACTCACCGTCCGGGTCGGACTGGGCGTCCACGCCGGACAGTCGCAGCGGATGCCGGGAGAACCGGCCGAACCCGACGTCGACCAGCCACGGTTCGTCCAGGTCGACGACGATCGCCGCGTGGTCCAGGGGCGGGCCCAGGGTGCCGTCCGGGCGAAAGACCTGCGCCGCGTGCAGGGAAACCTGGTACCCGAGTTCGCGCAGCAACGCCGCGAAGAGGCCGTTGAGCTCGTAGCAGAAGCCGCCGCGACGACGTCCCACGATCTTGTCCGCCAGCGCGTCTTCGGTCAGCACGACCGGCTCGCCGAGGTGGATGCTCAGGTTCTCGAACGGGACCGCGGCCAGGTGACGTTCCTGCAGGTGGCGCAGGGTCGCCAGGTCGGCCGCCGCGGGCCACGCGACCCCGAGGCGGGCCAGATACGCGTCAACGTCCATGCGTTCACTCTCACACCTCGACCGCACTCGAGGTCAAGTGATTTCACCCGCCGACGAAAAACGGGGCCCTCCCGTGCAGGAGGACCCCGTTGCCGGAAAAGCTCAGCCGAGCAGCAGCCCGTTGCCGCCGGCGACGGCGTTGTCGAAGCGCTTGCTGATCTCGGCCCAGTTGAAGATGTTCCAGAGGGCCTCGACGTACTTCGGCTTCACGTTCTTGTAGTCCAGGTAGAACGCGTGCTCCCAGACGTCGACCAGCAGGATCGGCACGGTCGGCAGGATCAGGTTGTTGTGGTGGTCGCGCAGCTGCTGGGTGATCAGCGTCTTGCCGATCGGGTCCCAGGAGAGCGCGCCCCAGCCGTTGCCCTGGATCGTGGTCGACACGGCGGTGAACTGCGCCTTGAACTTGTCGAAGGACCCGAAGGCCTCGTCGATCGCGGCGGCCAGCTCGCCGGTCGGCTTGTCGCCGCCTTCCGGCGACAGGATCTTCCACCACACGACGTGGTTGGCGTGGCCGGCCAGGTTGAAGGCCAGCGTGGTCTCCAGGCCGACGATGTTGCCGAAGTCGCCGGCGTCGCGGGCTTCCGCGATCTTGTCGAGCGTGTCGTTCGCGCCCTTGACGTAGGTCGCGTGGTGCTTGCTGTGGTGCAGCTCGTTGATCTCGCCGGAGATGTGCGGCGCGAGGGCGCTGTAGTCGTAGTCGAGATCGGGGAGCTCGTAGCGGGCCATTGGCCCTCCTTCTGTCTTCGACACAAGATTCCGGTATCGAACCTAGTAGCACACGCCCCTCCGCGGCGAGCGGGGGCGCGTGGCCGTCACTGCGTGAGACGGCGGCTCTTCAAGTGGCGTACCCGAGGGCCCGGCACCCGAAACCGAGCCTGCTACCTGGACCTAACTGGAGGTCAACGAGCTGTGAGATCAGGCACGGAACTCGTCCAGGTGCGAAGCCAGCTCGTCGAACACGGCGACGTTGCACTCGAACGCGACCAGTGTCTCGTCGATCACGCGGGCCCGCTCGGCCTCGTCCCACGGGGCGTTGTCCAGCTTCGCGCGGTACCCGTCGCGGAAGCGGGGTGCGCTGCCGATGCCGTCGAAGTGGTAGAAGAGCGTGCCCGCCTCGGCGACGTCGTACTTCTTCTCCAGCAGCCGGCGGATCGCCTGGCCGCCCGCGATGTCGCCCAGGTAGCGCGTGTAGTGGTGCGCCACGTACCCGCCCGCCCACGAAGACGCTTCGCCGACTCGCGCGACGTACGCCCGCGTCGAGGCCAGCGGGGAGATCGTCGAGCGCCAGTCCGGGCCGACCAGGTGCGCGAGGTCACGCTCCAGGTGGGGCAGCCGCCGCAGCTCGTCGAACACGAACTCGCCGGCGACCGGGTCGGCGGCCAGGCGGTCGCTCGCCGCCTCGATCGCGCCGTAGATGAAGTAGTACTGGACCGCGAGCTGGGTGTAGCCCTCCTGGGTCAGCTCGCCGCCGAGCAGGGCGCGCATGTACGTCGAGTAGTTCGCCTTCTCGTGCACCTCGAGCGTCGACGCGCGCAGGGTCGCCGAGAACGGGCGAGCGTCCGTGGTCACCGACATGGGGCAGCCTCCCGGCGATCGATCTGACACGCTGTCAGAAAGATCGTAGGGCATTTTTCCGGCTTAGGATACCCTAAATCACAGCTCCGACCGCTCGCAGCACGAACCGCACCGCGGCCTCGACGACGTCTTCCAGCTGCTCGGAGGGCCCGTCGACCAGCGTCCGGTTGCCCAGCGCCGCGGTGATCATCGGGATCAGGACGTCCGGGTCCTCGGCCGGCCAGCGCCCCAGGTCGACGCCGCCGGCCAGGATCGCGCGCAGCCGGTCGGTGATCGGGTCGGCGTGCGCGCTGATGCGCCGGTACGCCGCGGGAGCCAGCGCCGACGCGAGCGCCGTGCCCGGCGGCATGTGGTACTCGGCCAGGACGCGCAGCTGCAGCCGGACGAACGTGGCGAGCTGCTCGACCGGGTCGGCGTGGGCCTCGACGGATTCGGTCAGCCGCGTGACGTACCGCGCCGCTTCGTCCTCGACGAACGCGACGAGCAGGCTTTCCTTGTCGGGGAAGTGGTTGTACAGCGCGGTCCGGCCCACGCCGGCGGCCGACGCGACCCCGGCGAGCGTGATCGCGTCGAAGCCGCGTTCGTACAGCTGGGCGCGCAGGACTTCGAAGACCCGCGTCCGCACCTCACGCCGGTGCGCTTCGAGTGACTCACCGAGAATCTTCGGCATCGCCTCAGGCTAGCGGTCAATCGTCCAGTTGCCAGGTGTGCACCGGCTCACCGGTCTCCGAGAGCTCCAGGTAGCGCCCGAGCATCCGGGTCAGCGCCGCCTCGCGGTCGAGCCCGCGTTCCTGGGCGCGCAGGACGTAGTCGCGCTGCCAGGTCGCCCCCGTCCGCCGGGCGAGGCAGCGGCGCTCGATGATCCCGAGATAGCGCTCGCGGGCTTCGTCGGAGACGTCGGAGCGGCGCAGTCCCTCGTGGGCGAGCGGGAGCAGCACGCGCAGCGCCAGCTCGTCCGGCGGGATCCAGCCGATGCCCGGCCAGTACAGCTGGGCCTCGAAGCCGCGGCGCGCGCCGGCGTAGAGGTTCTCTTCCGCCGCCTGGAACGACATCTGGCTCCACACCGGGCGTTCCGCCTCGGCGAGCGCGCGCTGGGCGCCGTAGAAGAACGCCGCGTTGGCCACGGTGTCGACGACGGTCGGCCCGGCGGGCAGCACCCGGTTCTCGATCCGCAGGTGCGGCAGGCCGTCGACGACGTCGTACACCGGGCGGTTCCAGCGCCAGATGGTGCCGTTGTGCATGCGCAGCTCGGTGAGCTTGGGCGCCTGGCCCGCGTCGAGCGCCTCGATCGGGTCTTCGACGTCGGTTTCCGGGAGCAGGCCGGGGAAGTAGCGGACGTTCTCCTCGAACAGGTCGAAGATCGACGTGATCCAGCGCTCGCCGAACCACACGCGCGGCCGCACGCCCTGGTTCTTCAGCTCCTCCGGCCGGGTGTCGGTCGCCTGCAGGAACAGCGGGATCCGCGTCTCGTGCCAGAGCGCCTTCCCCAGCAGGAACGGCGAATTCGACGCGAGCGCGATCTGCGGCCCGGCCAGGCACTGCGCCGCGTTCCAGTGCGCCGCGAACTCCTCGGGCGCGACCTGGAGGTGCAGCTGCACGCTGGTGCAGGCGGCTTCGGGCAGGATCGACTCCGCGTAGCTGCGCAGGCGCTCGGGCTGCTGGCCCGGCAGCGGCGCGCCTTCCATCGCGAGCACCGTGCGTTCGCCGCGCGCGGCGAAGATCTGGTCGTTCAGCGTGGCGTACCGGGTCTGGTTGGTGAGCCACTTCTGGTCGAAGTGCTCGTGCTTCAACGTCGGCAGGATGCCGATCATGGCCAGCGACGACCCGGTGTCCCGGGCCTTCGACGCCGCCGTGGCGAGGTACGCGCGGAGATCGTCTTCGAGCTGGAGGGCCGAATCGCCGGCCAGCGGCCGCGGCGGCACGTTCAGCTCGATGTTGTGCTGGCCCAGCTCGGTGGTGAACGACGGGTCGTCGAGCGCCTCCAGCACCGCGGTGTTCGTCATCGACGGGCGCAGCTCGCGGTCGACCAGGTTCAGCTCGACCTCGAGGCCGATGTTCTTGCGGGGGAACGAAAAACTGCCGTCGGTGAGCATGCGGGCCAACGTGTCGAGGCAACGCTGCACCTTGCGGCGGTACCGTCCCCGGTCGAGCGTGTTGAACGGTTGAGCCGCGAGGTCCATCCCCATGACCATCCCTGCTTTTCGTCGGCGTGGAACTAGGACGTCTTTCAGGTCCCGGCGGACAACCGTTACACAGCCGATGCAACCGGGCTAGCGGCCAAACTGGTGCTCTCCGTCACGGGGGGTTAACCGAAAGCAAAATACCCCCATTCGCACCACCGGCGGCTCGACGTTCGGACCAGTGAGCCCCCCGGCAAGCGGATGACAGACTGGACGGATGGGCCTGATCCACATCGCCGGCCGCGACGACCCCCGGGTCGACGATTTCCGGGACCTGTCCACAGCGGACCGCCGTCCGGACCGCCCGGGCGGCAAGGGACTCGTGATCGCGGAAGGCACCGTCGTGGTGTCCCGGCTGCTGGCGTCCCGCTACCCGGTACGGGCTCTGCTGGGCGTCGAACGGCGGTTCGCCGAGCTGGCGGACGACCTCGCCGGGCGCGACGTGCCCCAGTACGCCGCTTCCGCCGAGACGATGGCCGACGTCGTCGGCTTCCACCTCAACCGCGGGATCCTCGCCGTCGCGGACCGGCCGGCGCCGCTGACGGTTTCCGACGTCGTCGCGAACGCCGGCACGGTCGCCGTCCTCGAAGGCGTGGGGGACCACGAGAACCTCGGCGCGCTCTTCCGCAACGCGGCCGCGCTCGGCGTCGGCGGGGTCCTGCTCGGGCCCGGGTGCTCCGACCCCCTTTACCGGCGCAGCGTGCGAGTTTCGATGGGACACGTCCTGCGTGTCCCCTTCGGGTACTTGACGGACTGGCCGGGCGGGCTCGACGACCTGCGGGCGCGCGGGTTCGCCGTCGCCGCGTTCACGCCGCGGCCGGGCTCGGTCCCGCTGCGCGAGCTGCGGGCGCACGCACCCGGCCGGGTGGCGCTGCTGTTCGGCGCTGAAGGTCCCGGGCTGACCGAAACGGCGCTGGCGGCGGCTGATCACGCCGTCCGGATACCCATGCCGGCCGGAGTCGACTCCCTCAACATCGCGACGGCCGCCGCCGTGGCCTTCTACGAATTGGCGCGAGCCGACTAAAGTCTGGGCCCGAGGCAAGTCGGGCGGCGCGAAAGGACCCCATGGAGCTGCGGATCCGCGGTGAGCGCGCCGTGCTGGCCGGACCCGGTGGGGAGCAGGCGCGCGAAGTCGACCCGCACAAGCTCGCGATCGGCTCGGACCTCGCACAGGCCCTGCACGAATGGGCGCGCGTCGCGTCCGCGGTGTCGGCCGATTCCGGGGCCGAAGCGGGCGCCGTCGTCTCGCAGCGCGGCCGTCAGCTGGCCGGACGGCTGGCTTCGGTGATGGGCACGACCGTGCGGTTCGTGGACCCGGTGACCGGCGCCGACACGGTCGTCGAACCGCCTCCGCGCGCCGAGGCGGCCGGCCAGCGGTTCGTCCGCTCGGTGCTCGGCCCGTCCGGCCCGCCCGGGGAGCCGACGCCGTGGCTGACCGGCCTGACGGTGTCGGCGTTCATCGCGGCCGTGGTCGTGGTGGCCATGCTGGCGCTGGCTTCGACGCTGGCCCGTGAGACGAGCGGCTGGCTGGCGCTGGTGGCGTCGGTCATCGTGACGGCCGGGATCACGCCGTCGCTGTGGCTGATCCGCCGCACCCCGATCCTGCGCTGGGCCGCGTACGGCGCGGCCGGCGGCGTCCTGATCGCGTGGATCGGCGTGCTGGTGATCGCCTTCTAGCGGAACCGGGCGTAGGTGACGAGCCTGCCTTGGGCCCGCGTCCAGGTCTGGGAGCGGAACGCGTAGCCGTGGAAGGCGGCGATCTGACGTTCCAGCTCGGGGGAGACGGCGAACTGGCCGGTGAAGAAGCTGACGCCGGCCTTCCCGGTGAACTCTCCGGCCAGCCACCCGACGCGGGCCGAGCGGGGGAAGACCCGCAGCACCCACAGCAGCGGCGGCACGCCGAGCACCGTGAGGGCGAACCCGATGGTGACCAGGTGGGCGTCGCCGGTGATCGCGGCCGTCACGCAGCTGCCGCCGAAGCAGAGCAGGATCCACGCCGCCGGGGCGAGGAAACCGACGAACGACATCCGGAACTTCCCCGGCGCGCGCGGCGGTGCCGATGCGCGGCGCAGCAGCAGGATCAGGTCGGTGGGGTCGGTGAACTCCGCGACGGGCGAGAGGCCCTCGGCGGCGGCGATGCCGGTGATCCGGGCCGGCGGCAGCTTCGCGTGCCGGACGCTGACCCACAGCTCGTCGCGGCCGTCGAGGTGGTTGCGCAGCCACTGCTCCCGGTCCGGTGATCCGGCCGGTGGCTCGAAGACGGGCGGGCCGGGGCGGGCCGGCGTGCCGAACACCAGCCCGGTGCGGCACTTGACGAAGAGGTGCGATGTCTCGTTGCGCCCGGTGGTGACCGGGCCGCCGTAGAAGTAGCCGTACCACGCGGCGACCTCGGCCAGCAGGTCCGTGGACAGCGAGACCGGGTGGGGGACGGCGGCCCGCGGCCGTCCGTCGAACTGCGCGTCCAGCTCCAGACGCGGGGAGCGACCGGCGACGACGCGCATCGCCACCGTGCCGGCGAGCAGCACGAGCGCGGCGCCGGAGATGAGCAGCAGCGGCCCGAGCGCCCACCGCGTCAGCTGTCCCCAGACGACCGCGGCCACCATGGCGGCGGCGAACAGGGCGGTCACCCCGAACCAGACGAAGTGCCGGGTGAGCCGCCGCCCGGCGCGGGGCCGCAGCTCTTCCGCGGGCAGGCCGGCGCGGCGCAGCAGCAGGAGCCGGTCCGTGGGGTCGGCGGCCTCGGCCACCACCGCCATTCCGGCGGCCGCCGCGACCTCGCCGACATCTGCCCGGCTCAGCCGCGTCCGGCGCAGGCTCACCCAGAACTGCTCCTGCCCGGTCAGCAGCTTCCCGAGCCGCCGACGGCTCGCGTCGGTGCCCGGGCCGCGGTCGAAGTGCGGCGGGAAGGAGCCGGGTGCGAACGCGAACCGCAGGCAGCCCGCCTGGCCGGGCGGGGTTTCGCGGTACCGGCGGGCGGCCGCGACCTGCCGGACGACGGCCGGGTCGAGCCCCCACCGCTCCGGCGAAACCTCGACCACCGGCGCGCCGGAGAACACGCCGAACTTCAGCTCGCCCTGGCGCAGCAGCCACGCCTGCTCACCGGGCGACGCCGTCGCCGTCACCACCGGACATCACGCTGCATGACCGATCCCTCCCTCAGCGTGACATCGTAACCTGGCGGCATGCGGCAGCTCGACGCGTTGCGGAAGTTGTGCCTGGCCCTGCCCGAGGCGACCGAGCGGCTCAGCCACGGCTCGCCCGCGTGGTTCGTCCGCGGCAAGAAGTCGTTCGTCATGTTCGCCGACGACCACCACGGCGACGGCAGGCTCGCCTTCTGGTGCCCGGCGCCGCCCGGGGCGCAGGAGGAGCTGGTGCGCACCGAGCCCGAGCGGTTCTTCCGGCCGGCGTACGTCGGGCACCGCGGCTGGCTGGGCGTGCGGCTGGACGTCGACGTCGACTGGGCCGAGATCGACGGGATCGTGCGCGAGGCCTACCGGCAGGTGGCGCCGAAGACGCTCGTCGCGCGGCTGGAGTAGGACCTGGAGTAGGACTCAGCCGCGCTGGGAGCGGACCCCGAGCAGCACGTCCTCCCAGGACGGCACGATCGGGTGGTTCTTCTTGGCCTTCGGCCGCGGCTGGTCGGCGTGATCCTCTTCGGGATCGGCCGGGACGCGGGGGATCTCGCGGGTGTCGTCGTCCGGGTCCGGCTCGGCGGCCGGCAGCTCGGCGTGGTCCTGCGGGGGCACCGAGTCCAGCGTCGGCTGGAACTCCGCGTCGCGGGCCGGGTCGAGGGCGCGGACCGTGCGGGGCGCGCGGTAGGCGTTCGGGTCGAGCAGGACCTCGGCGTTCTCGTCGAGCGCCACGACCGTGCCGCCGTGCGCCCCGGGCGCGAACGCCCAGTGCGCGCGGTTGTCCGACCGTCCGGCCTTCCACCGCAGCACGACGACCCAGCGGCCGTCGTCGCCCTTCCAGGAGTCCCAGGTGGCCTGCGAGTAGTCGTGCCCGCGGACGCCGAAGCCGTACGCGACGACCTCGCCGAGCGTCTGGACGTCGGGGCCGTCCTCGCGGACCGGGTGGGCGCTCTGCGCGAGCTCGGCGGTCCGGGACCGCTCGAGCAGGACGGGGTAGGCGTAGCGCTCGACGCGCTGCACCGAAATGCCGGCGCCGCCCGCGACCTGCTCGACTGACTCGCCGGCGCGGATTCGCGCCTGGATCTCGCGTGGCCGCATCTGGCTCTCCAACTCGATTTCGATCTGGCCGAGGCGGGTGATGTCTCCCCGCGCCGCCGCGCGCAGTCTCTCATCGGCCGGGAGGAGGAAACGCGTTCCGCTCGACGAGTCTTCGCACACGATGGACTTACCGTCCTCGTGCAACCCGACTACCCGAAGCGTGCGCATTGTTCGCCTTCCCCGATGCTTCACCGTTGTGGGTGCCCACGTTAGAACGGCGCGTCGGCTTGACGTGCGAGGCGCGCCGAGTCCGTGCAGAACTGCCCACTGTTCACTTTGCGACGTCCGCATCATGGATCACCCTGGTCGGCGGCGTCCGGGTGACACGCCGGACACGGTCAGTCACGATCGAGTGGATCACGACGGCGGCAGGCGGACCGTCACCGTGAGACCGCCCCGGCGGCCGGGCTGGGCCTCCGCGTACCCGCCGTGGGCCTGGGCCACCGAGCGCACGATCGACAACCCGAGCCCCGCGTTCCGCGTGTCGCCGGTCCGCTCCGAACCGACCCGGCGGAACGGCTCGAACAACGTCGGCACGGCTTCCGGCGGCACCACCGGCCCCGAGTTCCGGACCTCCAGCGCCGGATCGCCGCGGACCTCGACGTACACCCAGCCGCCCGACGCGTTGTACGTGATCGCGTTGACCAGCAGGTTCGTCGCCAGCCGCTCGAGCAGTACCGGGTCGCCCGCGACCACGCGGGGCCGCAGCCGCGTCTCGACCTTCACCCCCGCCGCGGCCGCCTGCGCCGAGGTCGCCCGGACCACCGCCGCCACCACTTCGTCGAGGTGGACCGGGGTCCGCGAGGTGAGCCCGCGGTCGGTGCGGGCCAGGACCAGCAGGCCCTCGATCATCCGTTCGCTGCGCTCGTTCGTGTGCAGCAGGTGCGTACCGAGCTTCCGCAGCTCCGGCGGCACCTCGGGGGCGGCCATCGCCACCTCGACCAGCGTCCGCTGCACCGCCAGGGGCGTCCGCAGCTCGTGGGACGCGTTCGCGACGAACCGCTTCTGGCTGTCGAACGACTCCGCGAGCCGGTCGAGCATGCCGTCGAACGTGTCCGCCAGCTCCTTCAGCTCGTCGGGCGGCCCCTCCAGGTTGATCCGCCGGTCGAGCTTGCCCGCTTCGAGCCGCCGCGCCGCCGATGTGATGTCGTGCAGCGGCCGCAGCGCGCGGCCGGCCATCAGCCAGCCGAAGAGGACGGCCAGCGCCGCCGTCGACACCAGCGCGATCGCCGAGCCGACGACGAGCGTGGACAGCGTCGAGGAGCGGTACTCGTCGAGCGAGCCGCTGAGCAGGCGCACCGCGACGCCGGACGCCGGCACGGTCTGCGCGGGGACGCCGTAGGTCAGGTCCGCCGAGCCGACCGTCGTCAAGGCCATCCGGGCCGGGTCCGGCAGCCGGCTCTGCACCAGCAAGTAGTTGATGACGACCAGGACCAGCCCGGCGAGCAGGAACAGCCCGCCGTACCAGGCCGTGAGCTTCGTCCGGACGGAAAGGGCGTTCACGGCGTGCCGAACCGGTAGCCGGCGCCGGGCACGGTCTCGATCACCGGCGGGTCGCCCAGCTTCCGGCGCAACGTCATCACCGCGACGCGCACCGCGTTCGTGAACGGGTCGGCGTGCTCGTCCCACGCCTTTTCGAGCAGCTCCTCGGCGCTGACCACCGCGCCCTCCGCCCGCATGAGCACCTCGAGCACGGCGAACTCCTTCGGCGAGAGCAGCAGGAACCGGCCGTCGCGGGCGGCCTGGTGGCGGGGCAGGTCGAGCACGACGCCGTCGCGCTCCAGCACCGGCGGCAACGCGGGCCGCGCGCGCCGCGAGAGCGCCTGCACCCGGGCGACCAGCTCGGCGAAGGCGAACGGCTTGGTCAGGTAGTCGTCGGCGCCGAGGCCCAAGCCCGCGACGCGGTCGGTGACGTCGGCGGCCGCGGTCAGCATCAGCACCCGCGCCTCGCCGCCCGCCTCGACGACGGCGGCGCACACGGCGTCGCCGTGCACCTTGGGCAGGTCGCGGTCGAGGACCACGACGTCGTAGCCGTGCACGCCGACCCGCTCCAGGGCCTGCTCGCCGTCGTAGCAGACGTCGACGGCCATCGAAAACCGCCGCAGCCCCTCCGCCACGGAGTCGGCCAGCAGCCGTTCGTCCTCCACCACCAGCACGCGCACCCGCCCAGTCTGCGCAGGAGGGCCATAAGGACCGCATAAGCGACGTCGCTTAGCGCGCCCGAATCCCCCGATCCGTAGACCTGGCACCCATCCGGAACGAGAGGAGCGAGCCATGCGGACACGGATCGTCGTCGCGGCGCTCGGGGCGGCCTTGCTGCTCGGGGGCTGCGGCGCCAAGGGGGACGACGGCGACAAGGTCGCGTCGATTTCGACCCCGCCGAAGTCGGGCGGGCCCACCGCCGCCGACACCAGCGGCAAGAGCGACGAAGACAAGATGCGCGACTTCGCCAAGTGCATGCGCGAGCACGGCGTCGACATGCCCGACCCCAAGCCGGCTGGTGACGGCGGCGGCATGGCGATCACCCTGGGCGGTGACGGCGCCGACGCGTCGAAGATCGAAGCCGCGCAGAAGGCCTGCAAGAGCCTCATGCCGAACGGTGGCGAGATGAAGCCGCCGAGCGCCGAGGAGCTCGACAAGATGCGCAAGGACGCCAAGTGCATGCGCGAGCACGGCATCGACATGCCGGACCCCGACCCGAGCGGCAAGGGCATGACGCGGGCCGGTGGGCTGGGCGACGACCCGAAGAAGTTCGAAGCCGCCGCGAAGGCGTGCGGGCTCGGCTTCGCCTCCAGCAGCCGTGCCGAGGCGGGCAAGTGACCGTGCAGGACGTGAGCGAAGTGACCCACCTCAAACCGCGCCGCCGTGGCCGGACGCGCTGGTTCATCGCCGGCGCGGTCCTCGTCGTGGTCCTCGGCACCAGCTCGGTCGTGGTCCTGACCCAGGTGTCGAGCGCGACACCCGGCAAGGAGACGCCGCCGCCGTCGGTCGAGACCGCCGAGGTCGTCAAGACCGACCTCAGCGAAGAAGAGGAAGCCGACGGCACCCTCGGCTATGGCGACGAGGAGAGCGTCCAGGGCCGCAAGCCCGGCACGATCACGTCGCTGCCGGCCGCCGGGGCCACGATCACCCGGTGCAAACCGGTGTACGGGGTGGACGCGAAGCCGGTGCCGCTGTTCTACGGCACGCTGCCGTTCTACCGCGACCTCGCCGCCGGCGCGGACGACGGCGCCGACGTCAAGCAGCTGGAGGAGAACCTCAAGGCGTGCGGCTTCGGCGGGTTCGGCACCCCGGACAAGAAGTTCACGTCGGCGACGGCGGCCGCGCTGAAGAAGTGGCAGAAGTCGCTGGGGCTGGAGCAGACCGGCGCGTTCGGCCAGGGCGACGTCGTGCTCGCGGCGGGCGAGGTCCGCGTGTCGGCGCTCGCGGCCAAGCCCGGTGCGCCGGCCCAGGGCGAGGTGCTCAAGACGACCGGCACCGTCCGTTCGGTGCAGGTCAAGCTCGACGCGGCGAAGCAGGATCTCGCGCGGCAGGGCGCGAAGGCGTCCGTGACGATCAACGGGAAGACGACGCAGGGCACGATCACCGACGTCGGGAAGTCCGCGGTCGAGGGCAAGGACGCGGCGGGGCAGGACGACGGCAAGCCCAAGATCACCGTGACCGTCCGGCTCGACGACCCCGCTGCGGGCGGCACGCTCGACTCGGCGCCGGCGACCGTCCGGTTCACCAAGGACGTCCACCAGGGCGTGCTCGCGGTGCCGGTCGGCGCGCTGCTCGCGCTCGCCGAAGGCGGCTACGCGGTCGAGGTCGACGAGAACGGGCAGCGCCGGCTCGTGGCCGTCCAAACCGGACTGTTCAGCGGCGGCAAGGTGGAGGTCACCGGAACCGGGCTGGCCGCGGGCATGCGGGTGGTGACGACGTCGTGACGCCCGTGCTGCGCGTCCACGAGGTCACGCGCACCTACCCCGGCGGGGTCGCCGCGCTCGACGGCGTCTCGCTCTCGCTCGAAGACGGCGAGATGGTGGCGATCGTGGGGCCGTCCGGGTCCGGCAAGTCCACGCTGCTGCACCTGATGGGCACGCTCGACCGGCCGTCGGCGGGACGGATCGAGCTGCACGGCCACGACGTCGCCGCGCTCCCGGACCGCAAGGTCTCGGCGCTGCGGTCGCGCTGGATCGGGTTCGTGTTCCAGCAGTTCTTCCTCGACGAAGGGATGAGCGCGGTGGACAACGTGTGCACCGGCCTGCTCTACGCCGGGGTGCCGCGGCGGCGGCGCCGCGAACGGGCACTGGCCGCGCTCGACCGCGTCAAGCTGGGGCACCGGGCGTGGCACCGGCCGGGGGAGCTCTCCGGCGGGGAACGCCAGCGCGTCGCGATCGCGCGGGCGGTCGTCAACGAGCCGTCGATCCTGCTGGCCGACGAACCGACCGGCAACCTCGACACCGGCACCGGCGCGTCCGTGCTCGCGCTGCTCGGCGAGTTGTCCAGCGGTGGCACCACGATCGTCGTGATCACCCACGACCGGGAGATCGCCGCGGGCATACCGCGCCGGATCGAGCTGCTCGACGGGCACCTGCGGCTGGACACCGGGCTGGTGGGGGCGCGATGACCCTCGTGACGCTGCCGGAACCGGCCCGGCTCAAGCCGCCGGACGTCGTCGCGCTCGGTGCCCACGGCATGCGGACGCGGCCGGTGCGCGCGGTGCTTTCCGCGCTGGGCATCGCGATCGGCGTCGCCGCGATGGTCGCGGTGCTGGCCATCCCGGCGTCCGGCGCGCAGGCCCTGCACGACCGGCTGGCCGCGCTCGGCACGAACCTGCTCACCGCCGGACCGGGGCAGACGCTGTTCGGGCAGGACGCCGTCCTGCCCGACGACGCCGTCCCGATGGCCAAGCGGATCGGGCCGGTGCAGGCGGCCAGCGGGACCGGGAACACGTCGGCGAGCGTGCGGCGCAGCGACAAGATCGCGCCGGACGAGACGTCCGGGCTCGCCGTGTACGCCGCCAAGCCGGACCTGCTGGGCGTGCTCGGCGGCAAGGTCCGGACCGGTGAATTCCTGGGCGCCAAGAACCAGGACTACCCCGTCACAGTGCTGGGTTCACAGGCCGCGGCCCGGCTCGGGATCGACCACGTCGACCCGGCGCGGCCGCCGCAGGTGCTGATCGGTGCGCAGTGGTTCACGGTGGTCGGGATCCTCTCGCCGATGCCGCTGGCGCCGGAGGTCGAACGGTCGGTGCTGGTCGGCTGGGACGTCGCGAAGCGGCTGCTCGGGTTCGACGGCCATCCGTCCACTGTGTACGTCCGCGCGGAAGAGTCCCAAGTGGACGGTGTGCGGTCGGTGCTGGGCGCGACGCTGAACCCCCAGGCGCCGAACGAGGTCGAGGTGCGCCGTCCGTCGGACGCGCTGGCCGCGCAGAAGCTGACCGACACGACCTACAGCGCGCTGTTCCTGGGACTCGGCGGGGTCGCGCTGCTGGTCGGCGGGGTCGGGGTGGCCAACACGATGGTCATCTCGGTGCTGGAAAGACGGCGCGAGATCGGCCTGCGCCGCGCGCTCGGGGCGACGAAACGCCAGATCCGCGGGCAGTTCCTGGCCGAGTCGGTGCTGTTGTCGGGGCTCGGCGGGCTCGCGGGGGTGCTGGCCGGGGTGCTGGTGACGGCGGGTTACGCGCTGAGCCAGGGCTGGCCGGCGGTGCTGCCGTGGGCGACGCTGGCCGGCGGAGTCGGGGTCGCGGCGCTGGTGGGCGCGATCGCGGGGGCCTACCCGGCGGTGCGCGCGGCCCGGCTGGCGCCGACGCAGGCGCTGGCCTGACGGGGTTTCTCCCGTGAAAGCGTCCTCTCCGCGGCGTTTTCACGGGAGACTGCCGCCGGTGCTACCTCCGAGCGTGCGCAGTGGGAAATGCGCACGCTCGGAGATCCGCGGCCGCCGTCCGGCGAGTTGAATGAGCGGCGAACCCGAGCGAAGGGGGCGGCCGTGGAGCGGGTCGAGGCGAACCGGCGTGACTTCCTCCGGTGGCTGGCGGTCGCCGGTGCGGGACTCGCCGCCGCGGGGATCGCGCCCGCCTCGTTCGCCCAGGAGGCCGCCGCGGCCGGCTCGGACGTCGTCGTCGTGCTCGGGGCCACCGTCGTCGACGGCACCGACGCCCCACCCCTCCCGGACGCGGCGGTGGTGCTGGTCGGCGACCGGATCGCCTGGGCCGGTCCCGCCGCGCACCTCCCGCCGCACGCCGGCGTCCGGGTCGTCGACGGCCGCGGCCGGTACCTGGTGCCCGGGCTCTGGGACCTGCACACGCACGGCCTCGACTACGAGACGATCTTCCCGCCGCTGTACCTGGCCAACGGTGTCACCGGGATCCGCGAGATGTGGGGCTACGCCGAAAACCGCGCGGCGCGCGACAAGATCGTCCGCGGCGAGCTGGCCGGCCCCCGGGTCGTCATGGGCAGCTCGATCGTCGACGGCCCGGTGTCCATGCTCGGGCCACCCGTGACGCAGGTGACGACGGCCGCCCAGGGCCGCGCGGCCGTCCGGACCGCGGAGGCCGAGGGCGCGGACTTCGTGAAGGTGTACTCGTACCTGGGCGCGGAGGCGTTCGCCGGGGTCGCCGCCGAGTGCCGCCGCGCCGGGCTGCCGTTCGCCGGGCACTGGCCGTACCGGGTCCCGCAACCGGCGGCGAGCGAGGCCGGGCAGAGCAGCTTCGAGCACCTCTTCGGCGTCCCCGCGTACACGTCGGCGCACCGCGACGAGATCCTCGCGACGCTCGCCGCGACGCCGTTCGACCCGGCGAACCCGCGCTCGTTCTTCGCCATGGCCCGCGACCTGGACCGGCGGGCGACGCTGACGTACAGCCCATGGCGGGCCCGGGAGTTCTTCGGCGGGCTCGTCCGCGACGGCACCCGGCTGACCCCGACGCTGGTCGTGAACAAGGTGATGTGCTCGCCCGCGGACGCGTTCGCGCACGACCGGCGGCTGAAGTACGTGCCCGGGGCGGTGCGGGACACCTGGGCCGCGCAGCTGCAGACCCGGACGCCGGTCACGCCGGCGGAGATCACGCAGCAGGACGCCTACTTCCGCGCGCAGGTGGAGCTGGTCGGCGCGGCGCACCGGGCGGGTATCGGCCTCCTCGCCGGCACGGACTGCCTGAACCCGTACGTCTTCCCCGGCTTCAGCCTGCACGACGAGCTGGCTCACCTGGTCGACGCGGGGTTGTCGCCCCACCGGGCGCTGCAGGTGGCGACGCGCGACGCGGCGGCGTTCGTCGGCCGCGGCGCGACGGCGGGCACGATCACGCCGGGCAAGGTGGCCGACCTGGTGCTCCTCGACGCGAACCCGCTGGCCGACATCCGCGCGGTCCGCCGGATCGACACGGTGGTCGCGGCGGGGCGCGTGTACGACCGCGCGGCGCTCGACCGGATGCTGGCCGGCGTCGAAGCGGCGGCCGGTGCGGGCGCGAACGCCAGGTCAACGCGGTTGCCGGTGCACAGCTGCTGCTGAGCGCCCGGTAATCTCGGCCGGTCGAAGACCTGGGTTCGAGGGGGCGCGTTGACTGGGCGGAAGCTGGCGTGGGCGCTCGCGGCGCTCGAAGTCGTCGCCGTTGTGCTCGTGCTCGTCCTCAAGCGGTTCGACGGCCTGGACCTGGAGGTCTACCTCGGCGGGGCGAAGGCGCTGGCCGAGCAGGGCTCGCCGTACGACGCCTGGGTGCCGACCACGCACCAGATCCTGCTGCCGTTCACCTACACGCCGTTCGCCGCGGCCGCGTTCTGGCCCGGCACGCTGCTGCCCTTCGCCGTCACGATGAAGCTGGTCAGCATCGCGTCGATCGTCGCGACCGGCGTCGTCGCCTACCTCTACGTCGCGACGCTCAACGGCTCGCTCACCGACGCCACCAAGGTCAACGGCCGGGCGGTCGCCGCCCTGGTCGCGATCGGCGCGCAGCTCGCCGGGGCCCTGCTCGAGCCGGTCCGTTCGACGCTCGGCTTCGGCCAGATCAACGCGCTGCTCATGGTCCTGGTCGTCCTCGACGTCCTGCTCCCCGGCGACCGCCGGCGGACGAAGGGCCTGCTCATCGGCGTGGCCGCGGCGATCAAGCTGACGCCGGCCGTCTTCGTCGTCTACTTCCTGGTCCGCCGCGACTTCCGCTCGGCCGCGCGCGTGGTCGCCGGATTCGTCGCGGCGGGGGCGCTGCTGTGGCTGATCCGGCCGTCGGCGTCCTTCACCTACTGGACGAAGCTCGTCTTCGACGCGGGCCGCATCGGCGGGGTCGACTACGTCGGCAACCAGTCGCTGCACGGTCTGACCGTGCGCGCGGGCTGGCCGGAGTTCGCCTGGGTGCTGGCCGCGCTGGTGGTGATCGCCCTGGTCGCGGTGATCGTCGCGCGCGCCGAACCGGTGCTCGGGCTGACTGCCTGTGCGCTCGGCGGCCTGCTCGTGTCGCCGATCTCGTGGACCCACCACTGGACGTGGTGCGTGCCGATCCTCGTCCTCGCCGGGTGGTACGCGTGGCGCTTCGGCCGGGCGATCCGGTGGACGGCGGCCGCGGTCGTCGTGGCCGGGCTGGCGCTGTTCATCGTCGGCCCGATGTGGTTCGCCCCGCGCCCGGCGCCGTCGGCGGGCTGGTGGCTGGCGACGGAGTCCTACGAGCTGTTCGGCCTCGCGCTGCTGGTCCTGGCCGCGTTCGGCGCCCGCCGCCTGAGCGCGGAAAAGGGGACCTCCGCCACCGAAGCGGCGAAGGTCCCCTCGAAGGAACCTCAGGTCAGCTGAGGCGCTCGACCACGTACTCGATGCTCTGCGTCAGCTTGGTGACGTCGTCCGGGTCGATGGCCGGGAACAGGCCGACGCGCAGCTGGTTGCGGCCCAGCTTGCGGTACGGCTCGGTGTCGACGATCCCGTTGGCGCGCAGCACCTTCGCCACCGCGGCGGCGTCGACCTCGTCGGCGAAGTCCACCGTGCCGACGACCTGCGAGCGCAGCTCCGGGTCCTTCACGAACGGCGTGGTGTAGCTCGTCTTCTCGGCCCACTCGTACAGCCGCGACGACGAGTCCTTCGTGCGCGCGGTCGTCCACTCGAGGCCGCCCTGGCCGTTCATCCACTCGATCTGCTCGGCGAGGAGGAACAGAGTCGCGACGGCCGGGGTGTTGTACGTCTGGTCCTTGCGGGAGTTGTCCAGCGCGGTGGTCAGCGACAGGAACTCCGGGATCCAGCGGTCGCCGCCGCCGATCTCGCCGATGCGCTCGACCGCGGCCGGCGAGGCCAGCGCGATCCACAGGCCGCCGTCCGCGGCGAAGGACTTCTGCGGCGCGAAGTAGTAGACGTCGAAGTCCTCGGCCTTGACCGGGAGACCGCCGGCGCCGGAGGTGGCGTCGATCGCGACGAGCGCGTCGCCGGAGCCCTCGGGGCGGCGGACCGGGACGGCGACACCGGTCGACGTCTCGTTGTGCGCCCAGCCGACCAGGTCCGCGCCGGCTTCGTAGGCGATGTCCGGCGCGCTGCCCGCGTCGGCCTTGACGACGATCGGGTCGGCCAGGAACGGGGCGCCCTTGGTGACGCTGGCGAACTTCGAGGAGAACTCGCCGTAGGTGAAGTGCTGCGAGCGCTCGCGGACCAGGCCGAACGCGGCCGCGTCCCAGAACGCCGTGGTGCCGCCGTTGCCGAGGATCACCTCGTAGCCCTCGGGCAGGGAGAACAGCTCGGACAGGCCGGCCCGGACGCGCCCGACCAGGGACTTGACCGGCTTCTGCCGGTGCGACGTGCCGAGGTAGGTGGAGCCGGACTCCGCCAGGGCGCTCAGCTGCTCGGCGCGGACCTTCGACGGTCCGCAGCCGAAGCGGCCGTCGGCCGGCTTGAGGTCTGCGGGGATGGTCAACTCAGCGTCGGTCATGTGGCCAGTCTCTCAGGTCGGGATGCGGCTGGTGATAGCGGTTCGCCAGTGTCCGGTATGTGGGACCCGGGCGCCGGGACGCCGTCTCCGACTCTAGGCGGCTCGGCCGTCCGGCGGCTTCTCGCGGCGGGCCGTGGGGGTAAAAACACGGTTCCCGGACGTGGTCACCGCTGGTTGGCTGCCGGTCATGAAGACCGTGCAGCAGAGCTTCCCGGCGCCGCCCGAGGCGTTGTGGAACGCGCTCCCCGCCGGAGTCGCGGCGATCGGCGGGCAGGGCCCGTTCTACGACCCGCAGCGCGGGTTCGTGTCCTTCCGGACCGGGATGAGCCTGCTCAGCTGGGGCCAGGAGATCACCGCGACGGTGGTGCCGGCCTCCGGAGGCTCGACGCTCACGATCATGACGAACCTCAAGTTCGGGGTCTTCGACTGGGGCGAAGGCAAGCGCATCGCCACGCGGTTCGCGGCCGCCGTCGCCTTCTCGGCCGGTACCGCCGCGCTGGCCTAGGGCCCCGCTCACCACCACCCTGGGGGTGTGAGCGGGGCCCGGGAGTCAGCGCCAGCCGTCGACGCCGCCCGGCACCGGCGCGGCCGGGTCGTACGGCGTGCGCGTGAAGATGAACGTCGCGAGGTCGAGGTGCGTGGCGACGCCGTCGGCGTCGCGGCCCACCACGAGCGTCTCGCCGGCGTAGTAGCCGTCGAGCCCGACGTAGGTGTCACGACCGGTGGCGCGGAAGCGCGAGCTGCGCCCGGCTCCTTCGGCCGGGGCCAGCAGGAGCAGCCCGTCACCCTGGATGCGCAGGTGGTACGGCGTCGGGCCCCAGTGCCAGAGCCCGGTCAGGGCGAGCAGCGCGGGGTCGACGGCCGACGGCTGCCACTCGGCGGGCAGGCGCGGCTCCCGCTCGTCGGTCATCGTGATCAGGTCGAGGCAGAGCTGGGTGATGCCGACGCCGGACGTCGAGTTCGTGAGCACGAGCGCGCCGGTCTGCGCGGCCGGGTCGACCAGCGTGACGGCGAGGAAGCCGGGCATCGAGCCGGTGTGCCCGGCCAGCCGGCGGCCCTGGTAGCGCACGAGCATCAGGCCGAGGCCGAACCCGGTCGTCCAGACGTCGGTGTCGTCGACGGTGACCATGGTCCGCATCTGCTCGATGGTCTCCGGGGCGAGGACGCCGCCGTCGTGGCCGCCGAGGAACGCCGTCCAGCGGGCGAGGTCGGTGGCGGTGGACCACAGCTGCCCGGCCGGGGCCATCGCGCCGGCGTCGGGGCTCGGCTCCGGCAGGAGGACGTCGGCGAAGGGGTGCACGGCGAAGCCCTCGGCGTGCGCGCCGACCGGGTGCGGGGTGGTGCGGGTCATCCCGAGCGGGCCGAGGATCTCCTCGTCGAGCACGGACAGCCAGCCCTTGCCCCGGTGGCGCGAGATGAGCTCGCCGAGCACGCCGTAGCCGACGTTCGAGTAGTGGAACCGCGCGCCCGGCCGGTGCTTGGTCGCGCCCTCGGCGAGGCTCCCGGCGAGCGCGTCCCAGTCGGCGCCGGGGGTCCGCTCCCACCACAGGCCGGGCGATTCCGAGGTCAGGCCGGAGGTGTGCGACAGCAGCTGCGCGACGGTGGCGGCACCGAAGGGCGTGCCGGGGACGTGCTGTTCGAGCGGGTCGTTGAGGTCGAGCAGGCCTTCGTCGCGCAGCCGCATGACGGCGGTGGCGACGAGGGTCTTGGTGATCGAGCCCAGCCGGTACTGGGTGTCGGTGCCGGGCGGCCGGTCGCCGACGCGCCCGCGGCTCCCGGACCAGACGATCTCCCCGTCCCGCACGACGGCGGCGACGAGCGAAGGAGCACGGCAGGCAGCCTGCTCGTGGGCGATCCGGCGGAGCAGGGCGTGTTCGGTCGACTCAAGCATGAGGGGCATTCTGCCGCGCCACGGCCGGCGCAGCAGGACTCTTCGCCAGACCTCACACGCCCCGGCGTGCGTCGAGAGGCATCAGGCGTGTCCGGAGAGGCATCACGCGTGATTGGAGGGGCATCACGTGTGTCTGGAGGGGCATCGCGGCTGATGCCCCTGGGATCACGCTTGATGCCCGCTCAATCACGGGTGATGCCCCTCGGGACACGCGTGATGCCCGCTGGATCACGGGTCAGGTGAGGAGGTTTCGGGACATTGCCGTTGTTACTGCGGCCGTGCGGTCCGATACGCCGAGCTTGCCGAACACTCGCAGCAGGTGCGTTTTGACCGTTGCCTCGCTGATGTGGAGCGCGCGGCCGATGTCGGCGTTCGTGCCGCCCTTCGCGACCAGGCGCAGCACCTCCACCTCGCGGGCCGACAACGACTGCGGTTCCGGGTTGCGCACCCGGTTGACCAGCTTCCCGGCCACCGACGGCGCCAGCACCGTCTCCCCGCGCGACGCCGCGCGGATCGCGTTCGCCAGCTCCGTGCGCGACGCGTCCTTCAGCAGGTAACCCGACGCCCCCGCCTCGACCGCGCGCAGGATGTCGGCGTCCGTCTCGTACGTCGTCAGCACCACGATCCGGCGGCCCGGCTGCTCGCGCAGGATCCGCTTCGTCGCGCCGACGCCGTCCAGACCCGGCATCCGCAGGTCCATCAAGACGACGTCCGGCAACGCGACGCGGTCGAGCGCGACGGCTTCGTCGCCCGAGCCCGCTTCGCCGACCACCGTCAGATCGGGTTCGGCTTCGAGCATCCCCCGGAGGCCTTCGCGGACTACGGGGTGGTCGTCGACGAGCATGATGCGGATCAAGCCGGCACCTCCAAGGTGAGTTCGGTGCCGCGCGGGCCACTTCGGACGCTCAGTCTGCCACCCACCTGCTCGGCGCGGGACCGCATGCCGCGCAGGCCGAACCCGTTGACGCCCTCGGGGTCGAAGCCGGCGCCGTCGTCCCGGACGGACAGCCGCACCGCATCGTCCACAACGGACAATCGGACCGACACCGACGACGCCGCCGCGTGCCTCCGGACGTTGTTCAACGCCTCCTGCGCGCCCCGCAGCAGGACCACTTCGCCGGCCATGCCGATCGCGGGCAGCGCACCGTCCACTTCGTACTCGACCGACACGCCCGTCTCGTCGGCGAGCCGGTCGGCCTGGCGGCGGACGGCGTCCACGAGGGACCCGGACGCGAGGTCCGCCGGCGCCAGCGCGGCGACCATCGTGCGGGCCTCGGCGAGGTTCTCCCGCGCGGTGCGGGCGGCCAGCTCGACGTGCCGCCGCGCGGCCGCCGGGTCGCTGTCCAGTTCGGACTCGATGGCCTCGGCGAGGGTGACGATGCTGGTGAAGCCCTGGGCCAGCGTGTCGTGGATTTCGCGCGCGAGCCGTTCGCGCTCGGCCGCCGTGCCCGCCTCGCGGGAGAGCCGGGCGACCTCGGCCTGGCTCGCCTCGAGCCGGTCGATGAGGTCCGCCCGCGCCCGGCTCTCCTCGATGACGTGCAGGATGAACTTGCCGGACAGGATCCCGAACACGACGAGGATCGCGGTCATCGGCAGCAGGATGTGCAGCGCCGGCCCCCGCAGCCCGTCGGCGGCGATCGACGACAGCGGGCTCAGCACGATCACCAGCGTGGTGAGCACCGCGGCCGGCCGGAACTCGAGCGTCGAGAACAGCAGCGGGCACACCATGAACAGGATGAAGCTGGACGTCGCGTTGGCGAACACCGCGACCGCGACCAGCAGGACCACCAGCACCGCGAACGCCCACTGCTCCGCGGTCTGCCGATCGGACCGGACGATGCGCCGCCCCCACAGCAGGTAGATCAGCGCCAAGGCCGTCAGCGCCCCGACCGCGACGACCGTGCGGACCGGATCGGCTTCGTCCAGCAGCACCAGCGTCGTCGTGGCCAGGTAAGCGACCGCGAAGAGGATCTCCCAGAGCCAGTTGAACCGGTCCCAGGCGTCCTTCACTTCGTGTCGGTCCACCGGAAGCTCAGCCGCGCCAGCACCGCGCCCACCACGCACCAGATCCCCAGCACCAGCGCCACCCGCGGGAGTTCCCATGACCCAGCCATCTCCATTCCGACCGCGCCGTCCGGCAGGAACACCGACCGGAAGCCCTGGCAGATCCACTTCAACGGGAAGAACGACGCGATGTCCACCATGATCTTCGGCAGGTTCGTGATCGGTGTGACGAACACGCCGGAGATGAACTGCAGCACCAAGTACAGCATCTGCACGACGGCGACCGCGCCCGTGGTGGACTTCGCGAGCGAGCTGAGCGCGATCCCGAGCAGCGTGCACGAGACGATCCCCAGTGCGAACACCCAGAGCAGCGTCAGCCACTTGCCGCCCTCGGTGGGCAGCTTCAGCCCGAACAGCAGCACGGCCACCGCGACCATCAGCACGGTTTGCGCCAGGCTGGACACCGCGACCAGCACCATCTTGCCGATGAAGTAGGACGACGACGGCATCGGCGTGCCGCGAAGCCGTTTGAGCGCACCGGTTTCCCGGTCGGCCGAGACGCCGGTCGCGATGCTGTTGAACGACGTCGACACGATGCCGGAGCCGATCATCCCGGCCGCGAGCAGCTGACCGGACGTGACGCCGGCGAGCGCGGTCGGACCGTCCAGGATGGACCCGAGCAGGATCATCAGGACCGCGGGCAGGGAGAAGGTGAAGACCACCTGCTCCTTGTGCCGGAAGAATTGCCGCAGCTCCGTGCCGCCTCGGGCGAGCCCGAGCGACAGCGGGCCCGGGAGAGCGAGCGTGGTCATGCCTTGTCTCCGATCAGGTCCAGGTAGATGTCCTCCAGGCTCGGCCGCGTGACGGTCAGCCCGGCGAGCTCTCTACCCCCAGCAGAGAGCTCGGTGACGAGCTTGGTCGGGTACGACGTGCGCTCGACGTGCTCACCGCGCTCGTCGGTCCACCGCACGGTGGCCTCGGCGGCGGCCCGGCCACCCAGGTTCTGCGGCGTGTCCTGCGCGACGATCTCGCCGCGCGCGATCACCGCGACGCGGTCGGCGAGCGCTTCGGCCTCGTCGAGGTAGTGGGTGGTCAGCAGGATGGTCGTGCCCTCGGCGGCGAGGTCGCTGATCAGCTTCCAGAACTGCCGGCGCGCCTCGGGGTCGAAGCCGGTGGTCGGCTCGTCGAGGAAGAGCAGCTCGGGCCGTCCGATGATGCCGAGCGCGACGTCGACGCGGCGCCGTTGCCCGCCGGAGAGCGACTTGACCCGCGCCTTGGCCTTCTCGGTGAGCCCGACCTTCTCGATGACCTCGTCGGGGTCGCGCGGGTCGGGGTAGTACTTCGCGAAGTGCCGCACGGTTTCGGCGACGCTCAGCTCGGCGGCGTCGTTGGCGGTCTGCAGGACGATCCCGATGCGTGCGCGCCAGGCGCGCCCGGCCTTGCCCGGGTCCTCGCCGAGGACGCTGATCTCGCCGGCGGTCCGCTGCCGGTGGCCTTCGAGGATCTCGACGGTGGTGGTCTTGCCGGCGCCGTTCGGGCCGAGCAGGGAGAAGACCTCGCCGCGGGCGATGTCCAGGTCGATCCCGGCCACCGCGAGGTGACCGGGGTACTGCTTGCGCAGGCCGCGCACGCTCACTGCTGTGGTCATGGGGAGAAGTCTGCTCGCTCGCGGCGGAGGGCGGGAGCGACGCTCAGCTGAATCCGGCTGTCCATCGATCGGTGGACAGAGTCGTCAGCCGGGCCTGCCCTGGTTCCACGGGAAACCGTGAAAACGCTGTCATACAAGCAAAAACCAGCCGGATGCATGAACAACATCCGGCCGCCAGCCGCCGCGCGGGTGAACCGTACTGTTGACAAGTTGTCTAACATGACAGAATGTCTCACAAGTGGGTGACCGCCAGCGACGGTGTCCGCCTCTCCGTCACCATCGACGGCCGGGAAGACGGGCCCACGGTCGTGCTCGTGCACGGCTACCCCGACAACAGCTCGATGTGGGGCGGGGTGGTCGCCGAGCTGGGCGTGGAACACCGCGTCGTCACCTACGACGTCCGCGGGGCCGGACAGTCGGACAAGCCGCCGGGACGCGCGTCCTACCGGCTGGACCAGCTGGCCGACGACCTCCGGGCCGTCGTCGACGCCGTCCAGCCCGAAGGCAAGGTCCACCTCGTCGCCCACGACTGGGGCTCGATCCAGACCTGGCACGCCGTCACCGGCGACAGCCTGCGCGGCCGGGTCGCCTCCTACACCTCGATCTCCGGGCCGAGCCTCGACCACGCCGGCGCGTGGTTCCGCGCCCAGCTCACCCGCCCCACGCCGAAGCGGCTCAAGAACGCGCTGAGCCAGTTCCTGCACTCCTGGTACATCCTCGCGTTCCAGATCCCGCTGATCCCGGACCTGCTGTGGCGCACCGGACTGCTGGGCAAGCAGATCCAGCGCATGGAACCCGACGCGGCGCCCCCGGAGAAGGCCGACGGCCTGCACGGCCTCGAGCTCTACCGCGCCAACATGTTCACGCGCCTGTCCCGCCCCGCGCCGCGCGCCGCCGACGTCCCGGTGCAGGTCCTGGCCCCGACCGGCGACGCCTACGTCACCGCGCCGCTGCAGACCGAGGTCGCGCGCTGGGTGCCGGACCTGCGGATCCGCCCGATCGTCGGGACGCACTGGGTCACCCGCGCCAAGCCGGCGGTGGTCGCGCGAGCCGCCGCCGAGCTGGTCGAGTACGTCGAAACCGGCGCCGAGAGCCGTGGCCTGCGCAAGGCGCGGGTGGGCGCGAAACGGTTCGAGCACAAGCTGGTCGTGGTCACGGGCGCCGGCAGCGGGATCGGCCGGGCCACCGCGCTCGCCTTCGCCGGGGAAGGCGCCGACGTCGTCATCACCGACATCGATCCGACGGCCGCCGCGGAAACCCTCAAGCTGCTGGAAGACCACGGGCTCGCTGAGTACACAGTGGACTCCAGCGACGGCGCCGCCGTGCACCGCTTCGCCGAAGAGGTCCGCGAGCACCACGGCGTCCCGGACATCGTGGTCAACAACGCCGGCATCGGCATGTCCGGCCCGTTCCTCGGCACCTCCGTCGAAGACTGGGAGCGCGTCATCGACGTCAACCTCTGGGGCGTGATCCACGGCTGCCGCGCCTTCGCGCCGATGCTCGCCGAACGCGCCGAGGGCGGTCAGATCGTCAACCTCGCGTCGGCCGCCGCCTACCTGCCGTCGAAGATCCTCACCGCCTACGCCACGACCAAGTCCGCCGTGCTGACGTTGAGCGTCTGCCTGCGGGCCGAGCTGGCCGAGCACCACATCGGCGTCACGGCGGTGTGCCCGGGCATCGTCAAGACCAACATCACGAACACGACCACGTTCGTCGGAGTGTCCGAAGAGGAGCAGCGACGGCGTCAGCAGCAGAGCTCGAAGCTCTACGCCCGGCGCGGGTTCGGCCCGGAGGGCGTCGCGAAGGACATCCTGCGAGCCGTCGAGAAGGACACCGCGATCGCTCCGTCCACACCGGAGGCGAAGGCGGCGCTGGTCCTTTCGCGACTGACGCCCGGATTGCTGCGCCAGGCGGCCAAGTGGGACCTGACGCCGTGAGCCGGCCGCGGCGGATGTCGCCGCAGGCCCGCCGCGACGACCTGATCGGCGCCGCGCTCGACCTGTTCGGCTCGCGGGCGCCGGAGCTGGTCACCGTGGACGACATCGTCGCGCGCGCCGAGGTGTCGCGGCCGTTGTTCTACCGGTACTTCTCCAGCCTGCGCGAGCTGCAGGTCGAAGCGCTGCGCACGGTCACCGTCGGGCTCATCGACGGCCTGGCCGGTCTCGAGGAGGGACCACCGGAGACCCGGCTGCGCGCCGCCGTCCGCGGCCTGGTCGACGTCGCCGACCACTACCGCGCGGGGTACATCGCCTTGCTGCGCAGCGGTTCGGTGATCGCGACGTCCGAAACGGACGCGGCGATCGACGAGGTCCGCAACCGGGCGGTGGCCCTGATCCTGGACGCGCTGGGCGTCGAAGATCCGTCGCCGCTGCTCTCGCTGACCTTGCGCTGCTGGACGGCGGTCGTCGAAGGGGCGCTCCTGAGCTGGCTCCAAGAACGCACGGTCCCGCGCGACCTGCTGGACTCCTGGCTGGTCGACCAGCTCACGGCGATGCTCGACGCGACCGCCAAGCACGACGAAGCCGGAGCTTTCCCGTGAAAGCTCCGGCTTCGTGCCGGGGTCAGTGCTTGGTGACCAGTTCCCAGCCCTCGACGTCCTCGGGCTTGCGCGGGTCGGGGCCGACGTACTTGGCCGACGGGCGCACCAGGCGTCCGGTGCGCTTCTGCTCCAGGATGTGCGCGGCCCAGCCGGCGGTGCGCGCCGAGCTGAACATCGACGGCATCATGTGCGGCGGCACCTGCGCGAAGTCCAGGATGACCGCGGCCCAGAACTCGACGTTCGTCTCGATCGGGTGATCCGGACGCCGCTCGCGCAGCTCCTTCAGCGCCGCCTGCTCCAGCGCGACGGCCGCTTCGTAGCGGGTCGCGCCGAGCTCCTGGCAGGTGCGGCGCAGCACGCGCGCCCGCGGGTCTTCCGCCCGGTAGACGCGGTGGCCGAAGCCCATCAGGCGTTCCTTGCGGTCGAGGATGCCCTTGACCAGGCCGGTGGGATCGCCGGTGCGCTCGACCTCTTCGATCATCGGCAGCACGCGCGCCGGGGCGCCACCGTGCAGCGGGCCGGACATCGCGCCGATGGCGCCGGACATGGCCGCCGCGACGTCCGCCCCGGTGGAGGCGATGACGCGGGCGGTGAAGGTCGACGCGTTGAGGCCGTGCTCGGCGGCCGACACCCAGTACGCGTCCAGCGCCCGGACGTGCGCCGGGTCGGGCTCGCCGCGCCAGCGGATGAGGAACCGCTCGGTGATCGAGTGGGCCTCGTCGACGCGGGTCTGCGGCACGGCGGGCTGGCCGATGCCGCGCGCCGACTGCGCGACGTAGGACAGCGCCATCACCGAGGCGCGGGCCAGCTGCTCGCGGGCCTCTTCGTCGGTGATGTCGAGCAGCGGGCGGTAGCCCCAGATCGGCGCCAGCATGGCCAGCGCGGCCTGGACGTCGACCCGGACGTCACCGGTGTGCACCGGCAGCGGGAACGGCTCGGCGGGCGGGAGGCCGTGGCCGAACCGGCCGTCCACGAGGAGGCCCCATACGTCACCGAAGGTCACCTTTCCGGCGAGGTCCTCGATGTCGACACCGCGGTAGCGCAGCGCACCGCCGTCCCGGTCGGGTTCGGCGATCTCGGTGTGGAAGGCGACGACGCCCTCCAGGCCCGGTCGGAAGCCGTCGTCGGGTTGGCCGGACGGCTGTGGCTTGCTGATCGTGGAGGTAGTCACTGTTTCGCGGAACCTTTCGGTGCGCTTTTTCCCCGTCTTGGTGTGGTGCTCGCGCGGACGGAATAGCGCGGGAAAGCGCGCACCATCGCACGGATGGATAGACCTTGCTCCCTCGATCGCCGGGGGGCAATCGAAAGAAGCGGTGGTTTCGGTCACGATTACGAGAACGATTCAGTCACCGAGGCCGTCCGACGGGAGAATTTTCGCCACGGACTGTGACGAAGGCCAGGTTAAAGGTATGTTTCCGAACCAGGCGCTGTCGTGGTCCGGGTGATAAACCTGAGCGATGCACCTCAGCCCGCAGGAGCGCGACAAGCTGCTCGTCCACGTGGCGGCCGACGTCGCGCGGAAGCGGCTGGACCGAGGCGTCCGGCTGAACTACCCCGAGGCGGTCGCGCTCATCACCGACCACGTCCTCGAAGGGGCCCGTGACGGGCGCACGGTCAGTGAGCTGGTCGCGAGCGGCCGCAGCGTGCTGAGTCGTGCGCAGGTGCTCGACGGCGTCCCCGAAATGGTGGACTCCGTGCAGGTCGAAGCCACGTTCCCGGACGGCACCAAACTCGTCACCGTGCACGACCCGATCGTGTGACCCCACCCGTCGTGAGTGAGAAACAGGGTTCTAACCCTGTTTCTCACTCACGACCTCCCTGCGAGAGAGGAGCCGGATGCACCCAGGTGAGATCATTCCCGGCGACGAGCCCGTCGAGCTGAACCCCGGCCGCGCGCGCGTCCGGCTGCTCGTGCGCAACCTCGGCGACCGGCCGATCCAGGTCGGCTCGCACTACCACTTCGCGGCGGTGAACCCCGGCCTCGAGTTCGACCGCGACGCCGCCCGCGGCCACCGGCTCGACGTCCCGGCCGGCACGTCGGTGCGCTTCGAACCGGGCGTCGAGCGCGAGGTCGATCTTGTTCCGCTCGCCGGCGCGCGCCGCGTTCCGGGCCTGCGGTCCGAATTCTCGGGAGAGTTCTGAAATGCCGCAGATCGACCGCGAGCGCTACGCCGAGCTGTTCGGCCCGACCACCGGCGACCGGATCCGGCTCGCCGACACCGACCTCCTCATCGAGGTCACCGAAGACCGCTCGATGGGCCCCGGCGGCTCGGGCGACGAAGTGCTCTTCGGCGGCGGCAAGGTCATCCGCGAGTCCATGGGCCAGGGCATGGCGACCCGCGCCGAGGGCGCGCCCGACCTGGTCATCACCGGCGCCGTCATCCTCGACCACTGGGGGATCGTCAAGGCCGACGTCGGCGTGCGCGACGGCCGGATCGTCGGCATCGGCAAGGCGGGCAACCCGGACACGATGGACGGCGTCGACCCCGCCCTGGTCATCGGGCCGTCGACGGAGGTCCTGGCCGGCAACGGCAAGATCCTCACCGCCGGCGGCATCGACTGCCACGTCCACTTCATCTGCCCGCAGCTCGTCGACACGGCGCTGGCCGCCGGACTGACCACTTTGGTCGGCGGCGGCACCGGCCCCAACGAGGGCACGAAGGCGACGACGGTGACACCCGGCGCGTGGAACCTCGGCCGGATGCTGTCCGCCATGGACGGTTACCCGGTCAACGTCCTGTTGCTGGGCAAGGGGAACACCGTCCGGCACGAGGCCCTGCGCGAGCAGCTCGCGGCGGGCGCGGGCGGCTTCAAGCTCCACGAAGACTGGGGCACGACCCCCGCGGCCATCGACGCGTGCCTGACCGTCGCCGACGAATCCGGCGTCCAGGTGGCCATCCACACGGACACGCTGAACGAAGCGGGCTTCCTGGAGTCCACTGTGGACGCCATCGGCGGCCGCTCGATCAACGCGTACCACACCGAAGGCGCCGGCGGCGGGCACGCGCCGGACATCATCGAGGTCGTCTCGCTGCCGAACATCCTGCCGTCGTCGACCAACCCGACCCGGCCGCACACGGCCAACACCCTCGACGAGCACCTCGACATGCTGGTCGTCTGCCACCACCTCAACCCGTCGGTGCCCGAGGACCTCGCGTTCGCGGAAAGCCGGATCCGGCCGTCGACGATCGCCGCCGAAGACGTGCTGCACGACCTCGGCGCCATCTCGATGATGAGCTCGGACTCGCAGGCCATGGGCCGGATCGGCGAGGTGATCATCCGGACGTGGCAGACCGCGCACGTGATGAAACAGCGCCGGGGCGCGCTGCCCGGCGACGGCGCGGCCGACAACCTGCGCGCGCGTCGATACGTCGCCAAGTACACGATCAACCCGGCCATCGCGCACGGCATGGAGACCGAGATCGGCTCGGTCGAGGTGGGCAAGCTCGCCGACCTGGTGCTGTGGGAGCCGAAGTTCTTCGGCGTCCGCCCGCACGTCGTCCTGAAGGGCGGCTTTCCCGCGTGGGCGGCGATGGGCGACGCGAACGCGTCCATCCCGACACCGCAGCCGGTCATGGCCCGCCCGATGTTCGGCGCGAACATCGGTGCGGCGCTGAGCCTGCACTTCGTCGCACCGTCCGCATTGGACAGTGGCCTGCGCGAGACGTTCGGCATCACGCGTCCGCTGGTCGCCGTGGCGAACACGCGCGCGCGGACCAAGGCGGACATGGTGCTCAACGACGCGACGCCGGACGTCCGCGTCGAGCCGGACAGCTTCGCGGTGCACGTCGACGGCGAGCTGATCGAACCGCAGCCGGTGACGGAGTTGCCGATGGCCCAGCGATACTTTCTGTTCTGATGGACCTCTCGGCACTCATTCTCGCGGACTCGCGCTTTCCCGGCGGCGGGCACGTCCACAGTGGCGGGCTGGAGGAGGTCGTCTCCCGGAAGCTCGTGACGGCCGTGCGCGATCTGCCGGGCTTCCTTTCCGGACGGTTGCGCACAGCGGGTGCCCTGGCGGCGACCTTCGCGGCCGCTTCGGCGCACGCGGCCGTCACCGGCGGGAATTGGTCGCTTTTGGACAGTGAGCTGGACGCGCGCACCCCGTCGCTCGCGCAGCGAGAGGCATCCCGGGCGCAGGGGCGTGGTACCGCCCGGGCCGGTCGGATCGCGTGGCCGTCTCCGGTGCTCGACGCGCTGCTCGCCGAGACGCCGCGGCCGCACCACCCGGTGATTCTGGGCGCCTTGGTCGGGGTCGCGGGTGGCTCGCCGTACGACGCCGCGATGGCCGTCGCGTACCTGTCGGTGAGTGGTCCGGCGAGCGCGGCCGTGCGGCTGCTGGGGCTGGATCCGTTCGCCGTCAACGCTGTCGTCGCTCGGCTGGACCTCGCGTCCGTTGCTTCGGAGGCGGCGGCCGTGGCGGGGGACGACCCGGCGTCGTTGCCATCGCCGGGGTCGCCGGCGTTGGATCTGTTCGCCGAGGCGCACGCCCGGCACCACCAGGAAGAGGTGCGTCTCTTTGCCAGCTGAAGGTCACGGTCACGGACATTTTCACGAGGTCAACTTCGACCCAACGGCCGCCGATCCCGACCACTACGACGCGGCGCCCACCGCGGGCCGCGCGTACCGCATCGGCATCGGCGGCCCGGTCGGGTCGGGCAAGACGGCGCTGACCGCGGCCCTGTGCCGCGCGCTCGGTGACGAGATCGACCTCGCCGTCGTCACGAACGACATCTACACGACGGAGGACGCGGACTTCCTGCGTCGCGCCGGAGTTCTGGACCCGGCGCGGATCGAGGCGGTGCAGACGGGCGCGTGCCCGCACACCGCGATCCGCGACGACATCACCGCGAACCTGGACGCGGTCGAGCGGCTGGAGGAGAAGTTCCCGGGGCTGGACCTGGTGATCATCGAGAGCGGCGGCGACAACCTGACGGCGGTGTTCAGCCGCGGGCTGGCCGACAGCCAGATCTTCGTGGTCGACGTGGCGGGCGGCGACAAGGTGCCGCGCAAGGGTGGCCCCGGCGTCACGACCGCGGACCTGCTGGTGATCAACAAGATCGACATCGCGCACCTGGTGAACGCGGACATGGCCGTGATGACGTCGGACGCGCACCGGATGCGCGGCGAGCTGCCGGTCATCACTCAGTCCCTTGTGGACACTCCGGACGCACCCGACGTCGCCGCCTGGGTCCGTTCCCTGCTGTGAAGGCCCACGCCCGGCTGACGGCGTGCTTCGACGGCACGCGCACGGTGCTGCGCGAGCTGCGTTCGATGGCGCCGTTGACGTTGTTCCCCCGCCGGGGGCGCGGTCCGGCGGCGGTGGTGCACCTGGTCAACTCGGCGACCTCGCCCCTGGGCGGGGACGACTTGCTGCTCTCGATCCACGTCGGCCCCGGCGCGTCGCTGCGCCTTTCCGGCGTGGCGGCCACGCTCGCTCTGCCCGGTCTGCACGGCGAGGGTTCGCTGTCCACGGTTTCGGTGGTCGTCGAAGAGGGTGGCTCGCTGGATTACCTGCCGGAGCCGACGGTGATCACGGCGCGGGCCCGGCACACGGCGGTGTTGCGCGCTTCCCTGGCGTCGGATGCGTACCTGCACACCCGCGAGGTGCTGGTGCTGGGGCGAACGGGGGAGTGCCCGGGGTCGCTGACGACGTCGTCGCACGTCACGCGGGGTTCGGTACCGGTGCTGCGGCAGACGCTGACGATCGGAGAATCCACTTTGGACAAGAGCTTGGCGGTGCTGGCCGGCCGCCGGGTCCTGGCGACGGACCTGGTGGTCGGCGGCCCGGACCTGCCGGCGGCTTCGGGTGAGTGGTGGTCGCGCAGCCCCCTCGCCGCGGGCGGCACGCTGACGACGTCCCTGGCCCCCGACGCGGTCACGGCGCTGAAGGTGTTCTGAGCCTCCCGGCGCAATTCCGCCCGGCGATAGTCTCGGCGAAGTCACCCGGGAGGTGTGGATGAACGTGAGCCACGTGCTGAACAGCCGGGCCGAACGGCGGCGGGTGACCTGCCCGACTCCTATCGGCAGTTCGAGCGACTTCGACCGCGACGTGATCAAGACCTACCGGGACCTGCTCCGGCGGCACGCCGAACTCATCGGCGCGGTCGCGCGGGCGGGGTGACCGTTCGCCGGAGAAGACCCCCTGCGTCCTCTCCGGCGAACCCTCTGGTAATCGAGATTTTCACAAGGTAGTCAGCCCGGTAGGATCTGGCAATCCCTCGGAAGGAGGAGAGAACCGGTGGCTCGCACGTACGGCGGCGTCGCGCCCGAGCAACGCCGTGCCGATCGTCGCGCGCGCCTGCTCACGGCCGGGCTCGAGCTCTTCACCTCCACCGGCTTCCGGCACACGAAGATCACCGACGTCTGCGCCCGCGCCGGCGTGTCGACGCGGAACTTCTACGAAGAGTTCACCGGCAAGGAGGACGTGCTCCGCACCCTCCACGACCAGATCAACAGCCTCGCGCTCGCGCACGTCACCGCCGAGCTCGACAAGGTCGCCGACGCCGACGCCATGACCCGCATCGCGACGCTGCTGGACGTCTTCATCGCGACCGTCACCGCGGATCCGCGGATGCCGCGCCTGACCTACGTCGAAGCCGTCGGCGTCAGCGCCGAGCTGGAGGCGCAGCACCAGGTGTGGGTCGACCGCTGGGCGAACTTCATCGCCGCCGAGGCGAGCCGCGCCGCCGAGCACGGTGTCGCGCCGGTGCGGGACTACCGGCTCACGGCGATCGCGTTGGTCGGCGCGGGCACCGGGCTGCTGCGAGAGTGGCAGGCGCACGACCCGCCGCTGCCGGTCGAGGAGGTCGGCGGGGAGCTGCGCGCCATGATGCTGGCGGCCATCATGCGGCCGGAAAAGATCTTGGAAATCCCAGGCAACCCCGGCGCCGCCTCCGGCGTGGAAGAGTCAAGCCGGGCGGGGGCACAGGGGGGAACCCGGCGAACGTGAAGGCCCGCTCACCGCTGCGGACGCGGTGAGCGGGCCTTCACGGACTTTACGCTTCGCGCGCGGTGGGCATGCCCAGCGAAACCGGGCCCGTCTCCTGGCACAGGTCGTGGCAGCTGTTGTCGAGCGTGCAGCACAGCGAACAGATCGGCCCGCTCTGCTTGGCGCAGTCGGCGACGTCCGGCAGTTCGTACGGATCACCGCAGACCGAGCAGGTGTACGTGGCCCGCAGGTCGACGTCCTGGTCCGGTCCCGCGACGGTGTTCGGCCGGGCCAGGTAGTACTTCCCGCGGGTCGCCGCCGCCAGCGTCGGCACCAGCACGATCGCGATGACCAGCGCCAGCAGCGGGCTGAACGCGGCCAGGAACGGCCCGAACGCGCCGAAGTACGCCGCGATCGACACGGCCGACGCGACGAGCATCGAGCCGAACCCGACCGGGTTGATCTTGTACAGGTAGGCCCGCTTGAACTCGATGTACTTCGGGGAGAGCCCCAGCGGCTTCGCGATCACCAGGTCCGCGCACACCGCGCCGATCCACGCGATCGCGACGTTCGAGTAGAAGCCCAGGATCTTGTTCAGGAACCCGAACGCGCCGAACTCCATCAGCGCGAGCGCGATCCCGCAGTTCACCAGCACGTACCAGACGCGGCCCGGGTGCTTGTGCAGCACGCGGGAGAAGAAGTTCGCGAACGACAGCGAGCCGGAGTACGCGTTCGTCGTGTTGATCTTGATCTGCGAGACGACGACGAACAGCGCGGCGAACGTCAGCGCCACCGGGCCGAGCGCGGGCTTCACCGCTTCGAGGTACGGCGCGATCGGCTCCAGCGCGTGCGACTTCCCGACGACGCCGAGCGCGAGGAACGCCAGCAGCGCGCCCCCGATCTGCTTCGCGGCACCGAGGATCACCCAGCCGGGCCCGGCGGCGAGCACCGCGGCCCACCACGACCGCTTGTTCTCCGCCGTCTTCTCGGGCATGAACCGCAGGTAGTCGGCCTGCTCGCCGATCTGCCCGATCAGCGAAAGCGCGACACCCATGCCGAAGCCGAACCCGATCGCGGAGAACCCGGCGCCGGCGCCCTCGGTGCCTCCGAAGCGGGCGAACTCGGCGAACTTGCCGGGTTCGCGGACCAGCACGACGACGAACGGCAGCACCAGGCCGGCGATCCACAGCGGCTGCGTCCAGGTCTGCATCTTCGCCACCGCGCCCATGCCGTAGAGCGCGAAGGGCAGCACGATCAGCGTCGCCAGCAGGTAGCCGATCGGCAGCGGGATGCCGAGGGCCAGCTCGAAGGCCTGCCCCATGATCGAGCCTTCGAGCGAGAAGAAGATGACGGTGAAGCTCGCGTACACGAGCGACGTCAGCGTCGACCCGAAGTAGCCGAAGCCGGCTCCGCGGGTCAGCAGGTCCATGTCCACTCCGGACTTCGCGCAGGCGGCCGCGATGGGCACGCCGGTCCCGAAGATGACGACGGCCGCGGCGAGGATCGCGAGGACCCCGGACGTGAAGCCGTAGGAGAGGACGATGCTGGCCCCGATCGCGAAGTCGGCGAGGTAGGCGATGCCGCCCAGCGCCGTCGTCGCGACCACGAACGGTGACCATTTCCGGAACGAATGAGCGGCGAAGCGCAGTGAGTAGTCCTCGCGGTTTTCGTTCGCCGCGAGTGGTGCGTACCGGCGTTTCGGGGGAGCGGTTTCTTCGGCGTTCGACAGGATCTCGGTCATGCCCGCCTCCGGGGTGGTGGGGAACGGGCCGAAGGTAGAGCGGCGCTGTATCGATCCTGGTCCGGTGGGTAACGCCCGCGTTACGGCTTGCTGACAAGCGGTTACGGGACGATGGCCGGAAATGGGTGTCGGGTGTCACCGTTCAGTGGGTTCCGCCGCAGCTCGGAAGGCCCTAACGTGCCTAGGGCCGAAGTCGACTGATGCCCCGACCGGGCGTGGAGGTTTGGCGATGACGCCGAGGATCGAGGACCAGGTGGAAGACGCCGTAGTTCGCTTGCCCGGAATGCGGGTCGCGTACGACGGTGCTGCGTTCGACGAGTCCGCCTTGGCGGCCACGTGGACCGACCAGTTGCAGGGGTGGTTGAACCAGGCGGTCGGCGCGGGGATCGCCGAACCGAACGCGATGGTGCTGGCGACGGCGGACGCCGAAGGCCGGCCGTCGTCCCGCACGGTGCTGTGCAAGGGCCTCGACGAGCGCGGCGTGGTGTTCTACACGAACTACACGTCGGAGAAGAGCCACGACCTGACCGCGACGCGCTACGCGTCGGTGACGTTCCCCTGGTACGCGCTGCACCGCCAGGTCCACGTCCGCGGCGAGGTCGAGAAGGTCGGCGTCAAGGAGACGGCGGAGTACTGGGCCCAGCGCCCCCGCGGTTCGCAGCTGGGGGCGTGGGCGTCCCCGCAGTCCCGGGTGGTCGACGGCCGCCGCGCGCTGGACAACGCGTTGAGCGGAATCGAGCGCCGCTTCGCCGACGTCGAGCAGATCCCGGCGCCGCCCCACTGGGGCGGGTGGCGGATCAGGCCCGACTTGGTCGAGTTCTGGCAGGGGCGCGAGGACCGCATGCACGACCGGCTCCGCTTCGTCCGGCACGACGACGGCTGGAACATCGAGCGCGTGGCTCCCTGAGTCCGGCTTTGTGCACAGCCCGGCCGTGATGTGGACAGCCACGTCACGGCCGCGGCTTTTCCGGCTTTTCGTCGGACGGTCCCGATACGCTGGAAGCGGGACGCCCCCCAGGGAGGGCGGGGCGCTGCTTGGGCCGGGGCGCTGCTCGGCTGTCGAGCACTCGTCCGGGCGATGGAAATCACGCGACCCGAGATAGTTAGCCGAGCTAAACTCATCGGTTGTGACCTCTGAGCCCGAGACCTTGCCGCCCCGTCCCGGGGGCGTTCGCAAGCTCCTCGGCCGCATCATCGTCGATACCCGGCCGCTGAAGATCCCGGCCTTCCGGCGGCTCTGGCTGTCCACTGTGGTCACCGCTGTCGGCACCCAGCTGACCGCCGTCGCCGTGCCCAAGCAGGTCTTCGACCTCACCGGGTCGTCCGCCTACGTCGGCCTCACCGGGCTCGTCGCCCTCGTGCCGCTGCTGATCTTCGGGCTCTGGGGTGGGGCCGTCGCCGATGCCGTCGATCGGCGGAAGCTGCTCGTCGTCACCAACGTCCTCGTCGCCATCACCTCCGCGCTGCTGTGGCTGCAGGCCTTCCTGAACTTCGGCTCGGTGTGGCTCGTCCTCGCCCTGCTGGCCGTCAACCAGGCCCTCTTCGCGATCAACATGCCCACCCGCGGCGCCGTCGTCGCGCGGCTGGTGCCGGACGAGCTGCTGCCCTCGGCCAACGCCCTGAGCTCGACGATGTCGACCTTCGGCGCCGTCTTCGGCCCGCTGCTCGCCGGTGCGCTCATCCCGGTCCTCGGCCTTTCGACGCTCTACCTGATCGACGTCGTCGCCCTCACGATCACGCTGCTCGCGGTCTGGCGGCTGCCGGCCCTCCCGCCGCTCAACGGCCCGTCGCGCCGCGCCGGGCTCAGCGACGTCGTCGACGGCTTCAAGTACCTCGCCACCAAGAAGGTGCTGCTGGCCTCGTTCGTCGCCGACATCATCGCGATGGTCTTCGGCATGCCGCGGGCGCTGATCCCGGAGATGGCCGAGCGCACGTTCGGCGATCCACCCGGCGGCGGCCCCGCCCTCGGCTGGCTCTACGCCGCCCTGCCCGCGGGCGCGATGCTGATCGGCCTGTTCTCCGGCTGGCTGACGCGCATCCCGCGCCAGGGCGTCGCGGTCGTCGTGGCGATCTGCGCGTGGGGTGCGGCGGTGGCGGCCTTCGGGCTCGCGCACTCGCTGTGGCTCGCGGTCGTCTTCATGGCGCTGGCCGGCGCGGCGGACATGGTCAGCGCGGTCTACCGGATGGCGATCCTGCAGGTCGCGACCACCGACGAGATGCGCGGCCGGCTCCAGGGCGTGTTCACGGTCGTGGTCGCCGGCGGCCCGCGAATCGCCGACCTCGTCCACGGCTGGGGCGCGGCCGCGTTCGGCACGGCGGCCGCGGCGAGTGTCGGCGGCGTGCTGGTGATCGTGTCGGTCTGCGCGTCGATGTTCCTGCTTCCGGCGTTCTGGCGATACCGGGCTCCTACCGCGTAGGCCGTTCGGAGTACGGTGCCGGGCATGCGTACCCTCGCCGTCGTTTTGGTCGCTTTTGCCGCTTTGACTGCCTGCTCCTCGGGTGACGAACCGTCGAAGACGCCGCCTTCCTCGAAGCCGTCGTCCGCGCCCAAGCCGAGCTCGAGCGCCGACCCCGCCGCGGCGGCGTCGCTCGACCCGTGCAAGCTGCTGCCCGCGGCCGCAGTGTCGAAGGCGCTGTTCCTGGACAACCTCCAGGCGGTGGCCGGCCCGGTCCAGGACACCACGGCCAACGGCGGCAAGGCCCGCAGCTGCGAGTACCAGCTGAACGGCAAGGCCGCGGGCGCGCTCGCGGTGACCCGCTACGAAGGCCGCGAGGGCAAGCCGGCCGAGATGGTGGCCTCGATCAAGAAGGCGAAGCCGGGCGCGAAGGACGTCGCCGGTTTCCCGGACGGCGCCGTCTACTACGTCGACGAGCAGAAGACGGCCACCCTCGCCTCGGCCGAGCTGGTCGCGGGCACGCCGGTGCTGGTCAACTACACCGGTCCCGCGAAGATGACGCCGGAGCAGATGGCGCCGCTGGTCAAGCAGGCCCTCGACGCCAGCTGATCAAGCCCAGCCGACGAGCTGCCGCTCCGACAGCGTCCCGGTGGGCTTCAGCTGACCGAGCGCGGGCTGCGCGATCGCGCCCGGCGTGACCGGCGACTGGAACCACTCGTCCTGATCGGTCTGGAACAGCACGGTGGCCTTGTCCGGGGCCGCCGCGGTCTTGGCGATCATCGGCTCGGACCGGTCGACGAGCTTGGTCGGCTGCGGCGTTCCGCCGGCGAGCGACAGGCGCATCAGGACGCCGTGCTCGTCCGAGCCGGTGACGGCGGACATCAGCACGGTCGTCGCGTCGAGCGCCGTGACGAACTGGTAGACGGCGCCGGGTTCTTCGTAGAAGGCGTAGGCGATCGCGCCCGCCGAGTCGGTCAGGTACGTCAGGCCCTCGCCGGCGTGCCGGGCGTCCTTCCAGGTCAGCACCTCGCCCTGCGGGCCGATCGCCCAGTCCTCCACGTGCTGGTCGGAGCTGCTGTTCGGCACGATCGTGGCTTCCACGACCGGCGGCCCGAGCTGCCGGTAGTCGACGGAGTACACCGCCTTGTCGTCGTCGAAGTACAGCTTCGAGCCGGCCGGCCCGAACCGCGGGTTCCGGAACTTGGCCGACTTCTCGCTCATCGACCGCGCCGGTTCCGGCACGGTGCCGGTGCGTTCGTACCGCCGGTCGTCGGCGTTGAGCTTGAACACGTCGACGCCGTCGCCGGTTTCGAGCGTCGCGTACCGACCGTCGGGCGAGATGAGGTCCAGCTTGGTGGCCGGCCCGTCGAACCGGTTCAGCGAGCTGTCGTACCCGGGCAGCGACAAGGTCGTCTTCGCCGCGCCGGTGGCGGGATCGGCGAAGACGACGTCGTCGAGGCCGGTCTGCGTCGAATGCTGCAGCAGGACGACGCCGGAGAGGTCGAGCGGCGGCGCTTCCGGCGCCGCGGCGGCGGCCGGTGCGGGAGGGGTGCCGCTCCCGCACGCCGTGACCAGCACCGCGACCGCCCCGGTCAAGGCCGCACTCCACCACTTCTTCGTCACCGCTGAGCCTCCTTCGTCGGAGGCTCAGATGGGGCGGACGATCATTCGGTTCCGGAAGTCAGCGACGCAGCGCGGCCAGCTCGACCGGGCTGTGCGCGGAGAACACCGTGACCTCGTCCGGGTGCTCGCGGGCCAGTTCGTGCAGCCGCTCGAGGTTCTCCAGGCGAGCCTTGCGCTCGGTCTGGACGAGGTTCTGGAACGCCGTCATGCCCGGTGGGCAGTGCGGCGCGACGGGGTCCAGCTGCCCGTGGAAGAAGTACGCGTCGCCGGCGTGCAGGAGCCAGCCGTCGCCCGTGTCGACCGCGACGCCGGTGTGGCCGCGCGTGTGGCCCGTGAGCGGGACCAGCAGGATCTCCTCGGGCAGGCCCTTGAGCGACCGGACCGCCTCGAAGCCGAACCACGGCTCGCCCCGCTCGTCGTAGGTGCTCCACAGCGGGCGGTGCGCGAACTGCACGGCCCGGTAGCGGTTCTTCTCGGCCGCGTTCGACGGCGCCGTCGCGGCCCGGTGCTCCTCGGAACGGACGTGCACGACGGCGTTCGGGAAGTCGGCCAGCCCGCCCGCGTGGTCGACGTCGAGGTGCGTCGCGACGATGTGCCGGACGTCGGCGGGGTCGAGGTCCAGCGCCTTGATCTGCGCGACCGCCGTCTCGGCGGCTTCGAGCCGGGCAACGACCATCGCCATGAACGGCCGGCCCAGCCACTCGCCGGGGCGGGCCACGGCCTGGCTGCCGAACCCGGTGTCGACCAGCACCAGGCTGTCGCCGGTCTCGATCAGCAGGCAGTGCGCGACCAGCTCCGCCCGCCGCAGCAGGCCGGGCTCGCCGTCGAGCAGCTTGCCGCCCGCCGGGCGCATCGATCCGCAGTTCAGGTGGTGCACTTTCATACTTTGCTCCTGGAACTCAGCCGGACGAACGCGGTCTCGTCGTGCGCGGCGAAGACGGTCACCTCGTCGCCGTGCTCCTGAACAAGCTGGCGCAGGCGGCGGTGATTGTCCAGCCGGGCGCCCTTGACCGTCTCCATGTGGCCCTCGAACCACCTCAGGCCGGGCGGGCAGTGCGGGGTGGCGTCGACCTGTCCGTGGAAGAAGAACGAGTCGCCGGCGTTGAGCAGCCAGCCGTCGCCGGTGTCGACGGCGACCCCGGCGTGGCCGCGCGTGTGCCCGGAGAGCGGGATGAGCAGGATCTCCGGCGGCAAGCCGTCGAGCTGCCGGACGGCGTCGAAGCCGAACCACCGCTCACCGTTGTCCGCATAGGACGTCCACTGTGGACCATGCGCGAACTGGATCGTGCGGTAACGACCGCGCTCGGCGGCGTCACGCGGCTCCTGGAACGCCCGCAGCTCCTCGGCGTAGACGTGCACGCGGGCCCACGGGAAGTCGATGAGCCCGCCCGCGTGGTCGAGGTCGAGGTGGGTCAGGACGATGTCGCGGACGTCGGCCGGGTCGAAGCCGAGCGCGCGGATCTGGGCGACCGCGGTCTGCGCGGGGTCTTCGACCGGGTTGGACTGGCGGACGAAACCCTTGCCCAGCCAGGCGTTCCGGTCGACGGCGGCCGGCGTGCCCATGCCGGTCTCGACGAGCACGAGACCCGTGCCGGTTTCGAGCAGCAGGCAGTGGCAGACCATCGTGGCGCGCCGGAACAGGCCCGGCCGGCCGTCGATCAGGCGGCCGCCGAGCGGGCGCATGGTGCCGCAGTTCAGGTGGTGGACGCGCATCAGGAGAACTCCCGGTCGAGGGTCGTGTGCAGGTGGGCGGCGACGGCGCGCAGTGGCGCGAGGTCGCGGCGGGTGCGGGCCAGCAGCAGTCCGCCTTCGATCGCGGCGAGCACGACGGTGGCCAGCTCATCGGCGCGTTCCGCAGAAAGCTGTTGTCTCGCAAGGTAGTCACGAAGGATTTCGTGCCACGACGAATAGCCGTCGGCGCAGGCTTCCCGGATCGGCTCGCTCTCCGCGGCGGCGTCGAGCGCGACCGTCGCGAGTGGACACCCGCGCTGGAAGCCCGATTCGGCCAGGTTGCTCGCGAGCGCGTCGACCGCACGGTCGATCGCGGTCACGACGTCGGGCGCGTCCCGCAGGATCGCTTCGAGGAGCGCGCCCGTGCGCTCGCTCGAAAGCCGCACGGCCTCGGCGGCGAGCTGCTCCTTGCCGCCGGGGAAGTGGAAGTAGAGCGACCCCTTCGGCGCGCCCCCGGCCGTGGTCAGCTGGGTGAGGCCGGTGGCGTGGTAGCCCTGCGAGTGGAACAGGTCGGCGGCGGTGTCGAGCATCCGCTGCCGCGTGTCGGTGCGACGGACCATGGGGCGACTGTAGCTCAAACTATGACGACCGGTCTAGTGAGTCTGATGCTCGGTAAGGTCGTCGCATGGGTAACCCGACCGGTCAGCAGTTCGAGATCACCCGCGGCAACGCGCGCGCCGTCGTCACCGAAATCGGTGCGGGCCTGCGCGCGTTCGAAGTCGGCGGAGTGCCGTACGTCGAAGAGTTCCCCGAAGACGCGAAGCCGCCGAAGGGTGCCGGGCAGGTGCTGCTGCCCTGGCCGAACCGGACCAAGGCCGGCAAGTGGACGTTCCAAGGTGCGGAGCAGCAGCTCGAGATCACCGAGGAGGCGCGCGGCAACGCGATCCACGGCCTGACCCGCCACCTCGAGTGGGAGCTGCTGGAGCACGCCGAGTCGTCGATCACCCTGGCCGTCGACGTCGAGGTGCAGCCGGGCTGGCCGGTGCCGCTGCGCGCGACCGTCACCTACGAGGTCGCGCCGCGCGAGCTGACCATCACGCACGAGGTCCGCAACGAGGGCGAGCAGCCGATCGGCGTCGGCGTCGGCACGCACCCGTACTTCCGGATCGGCGACGTCCCGACCGACGAGCTGACCCTGACGCTGCCCGCGAGCCGCGTCCGGCCGTACCTGGGCGACGAGCAGATGCCGTACGCACCGGAACAGGACGTCGAGGGCACCGAGTACGACTTCCGCGCCGGTCGGGTGCTGGCGGGCGTCGACCTGGACACGGCGTTCGGGTCGTTGTCGGCGGCCGGCGACGGCACGCACCACTTCGTCCTGGGCCACGAGGACCAGCGGCTGGTGGTCTGGACCGGCCCGGACTTCCGCTGGGCGCAGGTGTTCACCCCGGACGACCTGGTCGGCCGCGGCCGCGCGGTGGCGATCGAGCCGATGACGTGCCCGGCGGACGCGCTCAACACGGGCACGGACCTGATCGAGCTCGAGCCGGCGACGTCGTGGTCGGGCAGCTGGGGCATCCGAGTCGGGTGAAGCGGCTGGGGGTCGCCGACGCGGGCGAAGTGCTGACGCTGCAACGCGCGGCGTACGTGACCGAAGCCCGCGCGCACGACGACTGGGATCTGCCGCCGCTGCTGGAGACCTTGGACGAGACCCGTGCGGCGCTTTCGTCATGCTTGTCCTGGGGCATCCGGGAGAACGGACGGCTGGTCGCTTCGGTGCGTTTGACGGTTTCCGACGACGTCGGGGTGATCGGCAGGTTGGTCGTGGCGCCGGACCGGCAGGGCTGCGGGCTGGGTGGCGGGTTGCTGGCTTTCGTGGAGTCGGCGGCTCCGCCGCCGGTGACGGTCTTCCGGTTGTTCACCGGTTCGAAGAGCGTGGGGCCGCTGGCGTTGTACGCCAAGCACGGGTACCGCGAGACGCACCGGACGCCGGAGAACAACCACGAACTGGTGCACTTGGAGAAGGCCAGGGTTCCGTAGGCTGCTTTCGGTGCAGACGGTGTCGTTCTGGCAGGCCTGGGGACTGTGGTTCGACGGTCAGTCCGTGTCGGGCTACCGGCTCTGGGGCGTGCCGGTGCTGTGGTGGGGCCGGATCGGCAAGCTGGGCCCGCTCGGCGTGGGACGGCCAGACCGTCGAGCCGGACCTGCCGTGGTACTGGTGGGTGCCGATCCTGCTCCTCGTCGTGACTTTCCCGTTCTCGCTGTGGGCCGCTTTCACCGGGATCTCGATCGGGGTGAACCTGCTGGCGCGCGCGTGGCCGCTGGTCGTGGCCGGGTTCGGGTTCGATCTGCTGGCGAGCTGAGCCCCGCTGGCACCCGCCCGGGCGAGTTCGTTAGCGTGGCGAACTATGGCGAAGGCAATTGTCGGGGGCCATGTCGTCCCCATCGACGGTGATCCCATCGAAGGCGGCACCGTCCTGATCGACGGCGGCAAGATCGTCGCGGTCGGGACCGAGGCGGACGTCGACATCCCGGAGGACGCCGAGCTCGTCGACGCGGCCGGCACCTGGGTGCTGCCGGGCTTCATCGACGCCCACGCGCACCTCGGCGTGCACGAGGAGGGCGAGGGCTGGGCCGGCAACGACACCAACGAGATGACCGACCCGAACGGCGCCCGCTTCCGCGCCATCGACGGCATCGACCCCTACGACTCCGGCTTCGACGACGCCCTGGCCGGCGGCGTCACGAGCGTCGTCATCAAGCCGGGGTCGGGCAACCCGATCGGCGGCCAGACGATCGGCGTCAAGACCTGGGGCCGCAGCATCCTCGACATGGTCTTCGCGGAGCACGTCAGCGTGAAGAGCGCCCTCGGCGAGAACCCGAAGCGCGTGTACGGCGAGAAGAAGCAGACGCCGTCGACCCGGCTGGGCGTCGCGGCGATCCTGCGCGAGGCGTTCACGAAGACCCGCAACTACCAGGCGAAGCGCGCGCACGCGGAGTCCGAGGGCAAGCCGCACGAGGTCGACCTGACGCTGGAGACGCTGGCGAAGGTCCTCGACGGCGAGCTGTACTGGGACCAGCACGTCCACCGCGCGGACGACATCGTGACGGCGCTGCGGCTGGCCGACGAGTTCGGCTACAAGCTGGTGATCAACCACGGCACCGAGGGTCACCTGATCGCCGACCTGCTGGCCGAGCGCGACGTCCCGGTGATCCTGGGGCCGCTGTTCACCACGAAGTCCAAGGTGGAGGTGCGCAACCGCACCCTGCGTTCGGCCGGCATCCTGACGCGGGCGGGGGTGAAGATCGCGATCACGACGGACCACCCGGTGATCCCGATCAACTTCCTGGTCTACCAGGCGGCCCTGTCGGTCAAGGACGGCCTCGACCCGGTGACGGCGCTGCGTGCGCTGACGGTCAACCCGGCGTCGATGCTGGGTCTCGACGGTCAGATCGGCTCGCTGAAGCCGGGCTTGGACGCGGACGTCGTGCTGTGGTCCGGTGATCCGCTCGATGTGATGAACCGTGCCCTGCGCGTGTTCGTCCGGGGCGACGAGGTGTTCCACTTCGACGAGACTCTCGGCGAGGGCGTGTCGAAGGACCGCCGCTACCGCGAGTCCCAGTGAGTTTCGGACGGCACGCCGGTAACCGGGCGGTTCCGGCGTGCCGTCCGATCAGTCGAGGAGCGCGTCCAGGTCGATCTCGACCGGGAACGGGACGTCAGTGGTGAAGGTGCCGGTGACCGCGGCGGCGTCCATATAGCCGAATTCGCCGGCCTGGTGACACGCGACCAGCGAGACCGGCTCGGTGAGGTCGACGATCCAGTAATGCGGGATGCCCGCATCGGCGTACTCGTCGTGCTTCACCTGGTAATCGGTGCGCTTCGAGCCCGGCGACACGACTTCGACGGCCACGAGCACGTCCCCGGCGCGATACATGCCGTCTTCGTCGTCCACGCGGGCATTCGCTTCGCGGTAGGCGATCAGCAGGTCGGGGCGCCGTGAAAACCCCGCTTCACCGCGGGGCGCCAGACCAAGGTCTACGTCGATGTCCAGGGTGAAATCGAGTTCTGGTGGCAACTGGGATTCCAGCTGTCGGCCCAGCAGGTAAGCGGCCTTGTTGTGCCGTCTGCTGGGGCTTGGTGACATCACGACGCGACCCTCCACGAGCTCGGTGAAACCTGTTTCGGTTTCACCGAGCGCCGCGTACTCCTCGATCGTCAGCAGGTGATCAGGGATCTCCCACCGGCGAGCAGGGCCCGGCTGGGGAAGTGCAGTCACAGCCTCTCCTCACGTCGCCGGAATTGTCTCACGGCTCAAGTGCAACCATGAGTGACCGTATCTGTACCGAGCGTGTGACACCTTTCCCTCGACCAGCTAAGCCTTCTTCAGCTCCCGCGCGATGACGACCCGCTGGATCTGGTTCGTCCCTTCGAAGATCTGCGGCACCTTCGCCTCCCGCATGTACCGCTCCACCGGGAAGTCCCGCGTGTACCCGGCCCCGCCCAGGACCTGCACCGCGTCCGTGGTCACCTTCATCGCCCCGTCGGTCGCCACCAGCTTCGCGATCGACGCCTGCCGCTGGAACGGCAGCCCGCGGTCGCGCCGCCGGGCCGCCTCCAGGTAGCACGCGCGGGACGACTCCACGATCGCCGCCATGTCGGCCAGGAGGAACTCGATCCCCTGGAAGTCGATGATCGACCGGCCGAACTGCGAGCGGCCCTTCGCGTACGCCACCGCCTCGTCCAGCGCCGCCTGCGCCAGGCCCACCGCGCACGCCGCGATGCCGAGCCGGCCCGAGCTCAGCGACGACAGCGCGATCCGCAGTCCGTCACCGGGTGCGCCCAGCAGTCGTGACGCGGGCACGCGGGCGTCGTCGAAGATCAGCTGGGCCGTGGGGGAGCCCGTCAGGCCCATCTTGCGTTCGCGCGGGGCCGCCGACAGGCCATCGGTCGCGGAAGGAACCAGCAGGCAGGAGATCTCGTCCGCGCCCGTCCGGACCATCGTCGTGTAGAAGTCCGCCACGCCCGCGTGCGTGATCCACGCCTTCGTGCCGTTGACGACGTAGTCCGTGCCGTCGAGACGCGCGCGTGTCGACAAAGCGGCGGCGTCCGAGCCCGCCTGGGTCTCCGACAGTGCGTACGCGCCCAAGAGTGAGCCTTCGAGCATCTCCGGCAGCCACTCGCCGCGCTGCTCGTCCGTGCCGTACTCCGACAGCGCGTAGCAGGACATCGTGTGCACCGACAGCCCGACGCCGACGGTCATCCACGCCGTCGCGATCTCCTCCAGGACCTGCAGGTAGACCTCGTACGACACCTCGCCGCCGCCCCAGCGTCCGGCGTACGGCAGGCCCAGCAGGCCCGACTTGCCCAGCAGGCGGAACTGCTCGCGCGGGAACTGCTCCGCTTCCTCGGCCGCCGCCGCGCGGGGCGCGAGCTCGTCGCGCGCGATCTCCCTGGCCAGCGCGACCAGGTCTTCGGCGTCCGAATCCGGCAGCAAGCGTTCGGCGGGCATCGACGTCCTCCAAAGCGGTACTGAAAACAGTACTGTGGGCCCGCTCAGAGTACAGTAAGACGGGCCTGGGGTGGCCGGAAGACGTAGGAGATAGTGAGCCGATGCGCCCCGAACCCCGCCGACGGCCGACCGCGCGCCAGCGCGCCCTGCTCGGCGACCTCGAGGCGCTCTTCCTCGCCGAGGGCTTCGCGGACTTCACCCTCGACGACCTCGCCGGCCGCCTGCGCTGCTCGAAGTCGACGCTCTACGCGCTCGCGCCGAGCAAGGAGCAGCTCGCCGTCAAGGTCGTCACCCACTTCTTCCGGGGCGCCGGCGAGCGGATCGAGGAGCGCGTCGCCGGGATCGACGACGCCCGCAAGCTCATCGGGGAGTACCTGGCCGGCGTCGCCGAGCAGCTGAACCGGGCGTCGCCGTCGTTCATGCGCGACCTCGCCGAGTTCGGCCCGGCCCGCGAGGCGTACCAGGTCAACAGCCGGTTCGCCGCCCAGCGGCTCCACCAGTTCATCGGCAAGGGCGTCGCCGACGGCGTCTTCCGGGACGTCCACGCCCGGCTCATCGCCGAGATGACCAGCCTGATCATCGAAGGCATCCAGACCGGCGTGCTCGGCCAGCGGATCGACGTGTCCGACGCCGAAGCGTTCACCGCTCTGGGTGAACTCCTCCTCGGCGGGCTGAACAAATAGCGGACAGGAATTGTCAGCCTGAACTCCACTAAACTCCCGGCGTGATCGTCGTAGGCGGAGAAGCTCTGGTCGACCTGGTTCCCGGCGACCCCCTGGATTCCACTGTGGACGGTGGGCTGCGCGCGCTGCTGCCGCGGCTCGGCGGCGGGCCGTACAACGTCGCGCTGGCGGCCGGTCGCCTCGGTGTCCCGGCGGCCTTCCTCTCGCGCGTGTCCACCGACCGCTTCGGCGACGCGATGGTCGAGCGCCTGCACGCCTCGGCCGTCGACACGTCGCTGCTGCAGCGCGGCGACGAGCCGACGACGCTCGCCGTCGTCGCGCTCGACGCGAAGGGCGCCGCGCGCTACACGTTCTACGTCGAGGGCACGGCCGACCGGCTCGTCGCCGACCCGGGACCGCTGCCCGACGCCGTGACCGCGCTCTCGCTCGGCACCCTCGGGATGGTCCTCGAGCCCGGCGCGTCGGCGTACGAGGCGATGCTGCGGCGCGAGGCCGCCCGCGGCGTGCTGACCGTTCTCGACCCCAACATCCGCGAGGCGCTGATCACCGATCCGGCCGCCTACCGCGCCCGGTTCGCGTCCTGGCTGCCGGACGTCCGGCTGCTCAAGATCTCCGACGACGACGCCGCGTGGCTCACCGAAGGCGCCGACCCGGTCGCCGCCGCGAAGACGTGGATCGAGTCCGGTGTGGACGCCGTGGTGCTGACCCGGGGCGCCGACGGCGTCGCGGTGATCACCGCCGCAGGTGAGCTGGCCCACGTGCCGTCGCGGAAGGTCGACGTCGTCGACACCATCGGCGCCGGCGACACCGTCCAGGGCGCCCTGCTGGCCTGGCTGCACACCCGCCAGGTCACCGACCTGGCCTCTCTCGACTCGGGAGCGTGGCGCGAGGCGCTGGGATTCGCGGCGAAGGCGGCGTCCATCACCGTTTCCCGGAGCGGGGCCGAGCCGCCCACGTCCGCCGATATGGCGGCGGTCGTGTGAACCTGGTCCCAAAGGGGGCCCCATGAGCAACGCCACCGCTGCGCGAACACACGTTTCTCGACTAGCGTAGAGGGGCATTCTTCATACCCCAGCGGGGCGGTGTGCAGCGAGGCGCCAGTGTTTCCTCGCGTGAACACGTGGCTACCTGTGGAACCCGCAGGCGCCGCCGTCCCCGTGCCGAACGTGAGAGGGACTTGTATGTCCGACGCGACGACTGCGGGGCAGTCCGGCGGCGAAACCGCGAAGCTGACCCTGCCGAGTGGCGAGCACGAGTTCAAGATCGTCCACCCGGTCGAGGGCGCGCCCGGGATCGAACTGGGGAAGCTACTGGCGCAGACGGGGTACATCACCTACGACCCCGGTTTCGTCAACACCGGCGCCGCGTCGTCCGCCATCGCCTACATCGACGGTGACGCCGGGATCCTCCGCTACCGCGGTTACCCGATCGAGCAGCTGGCCGAGAAGTCGACCTTCGTCGAGGTCTCGTACCTGCTGATCTACGGCGAGCTGCCGACCGAAGCCCAGCTGGCCGACTTCACCGAGAAGATCCAGCGGCACACGCTGCTGCACGAGGACCTGAAGGCGTTCTTCAGCGGCTTCCCGCGTGACGCGCACCCGATGCCGGTCCTGTCCAGCGCGGTGTCGGCGCTGTCGACCTTCTACCAGGACTCGCTCGACCCGTTCGACGAGCCGAACGTCGAGCTGTCCACGATCCGCCTGCTCGCCAAGGTCCCGACCCTGGCCGCGTACGCGTACAAGAAGTCCGTGGGCCAGCCGCTGCTGTACCCGGACAACTCGCTCGGCCTGGTCGAGAACTTCCTGCGCATGACGTTCGGCTTCCCGGCCGAGCCGTACGAGGTCGACCCGGACGTCGCGAAGGCGCTCGACCTGCTGTTCATCCTGCACGCCGACCACGAGCAGAACTGCTCGACCTCGACCGTGCGCCTGGTCGGCTCGTCCGAGGCGAACCTGTTCGCCTCGATTTCGGCCGGCATCAACGCCCTGTTCGGCCCGCTGCACGGCGGCGCGAACGCCGCGGTCCTCGACATGCTCGAGGGCATCAAGAACGACGGCGGCGACGTCGCCAAGTTCGTGGAGCGGGTGAAGAACAAGGAAAAGGGCGTGAAGCTGATGGGCTTCGGGCACCGGGTCTACAAGAACTACGACCCGCGCGCGAAGATCATCAAGAACACCGCGGACGAGATCCTCGGCAAGCTCAAGGGCGGCGACCAGCTGCTCGAGATCGCCAAGAAGCTCGAAGAGACCGCCCTTTCCGACGACTACTTCATCGAGCGCAAGCTGTACCCGAACGTGGACTTCTACACCGGCTTGATCTACCGGGCGCTGGGCTTCCCGACGAAGTTCTTCACTGTGCTGTTCGCGCTCGGCCGCCTGCCGGGCTGGATCGCGCACTGGCGCGAGATGATCAACGACCCGGCCACCAAGATCGGCCGCCCGCGGCAGATCTACACCGGCCACGCTTCGCGGGATTACACCCCGATGTCGGAGCGCTGATCCGCTCACCCTGATAAACGCCCCGTCGTGCACCCGCACGACGGGGCGTTTATCGTTGCCCGTCGTGACCAAAGAAGCACCCGTCGTCCTGTGGTTCCGTCGCGACCTGCGGCTGGGCGACCACGCCGCCCTGCTCGAAGCCTCGAAGCACAGCAAGCACGTCCTCGCGCTGTACGTCCTCGACGAGGCGCTGCTGAAGCCGGGCGGCGCGCCGCGCGAGGCGTTCCTCTACGGATGCCTCGAGAAGCTGAACGAGCAGCTCGGCGGCCGGCTGATGCTGGTGCGCGGCGAACCGGCGGCCGAGGTCGTGAAGGCCGCGAAGAAGATCGGCGCCGCGGCCGTGCACGTCAGCACGGACACCGGCCCGTACGGTCGACGCCGGGACGCCGAAGTCGCGAAAGCGCTGGCGGACAACAACATCGACTGGGTCGAGACGGGCTCGTCATACGCCGTCACCCCGGGCCGCGTCACCAAGCCGGACGGCGACCCGTACCGCGTCTTCACCCCCTTCTTCCGGGCGTGGACCGCGCACGGCTGGCACTCGCCCGCCGACACCGGACCGTCCCTTGTGGACTGGGTCGAACCGCCGCGCTCGCTGAGGATCCCGAAGCCGCCCAAGGTTTCCGCGACGCTGCCGGAGCCGGGTGAGCAGGCCGCGCTGGACGCCTGGCACGCGTTCCTCGACGACGGCATCGAGACCTACGACTCCGATCGTGACCGCCCGGACCGCGAAGGCACGACGCGGCTTTCGCCGTACCTGCGCTGGGGCTGCGTCCACCCGCGGACGCTGCTGGCCGACCTGGCGGGTGACGACCGCGTCGGCGCGAAGTCGCTGCGCAGCGAGTTCTGCTGGCGCGAGTTCCACGCCGACGTCCTGTGGCACCGCCCGGAAACCGCGCGGAAGAACTACGACAAGCGCTTCGACGGGATGAAGCACGACGACGACCGCGAGGCGTTCGAGCGGTGGTGCGCGGGCAAGACGGGCTACCCGATCGTCGACGCCGGGATGCGGCAGCTGCTGGCCGAGGGCTGGATCCACAACCGCGTCCGGATGGTCGTCGCGAGCTTCCTGGTGAAGGACCTGCACCTGCCGTGGTGGCTCGGCGCGCGGCACTTCATGAAGCACCTCGTGGACGGCGACCTCGCGTCGAACCAGCTGAACTGGCAGTGGGTCGCGGGTTCCGGCACCGACGCGGCGCCGTACTTCCGGATCTTCAACCCGACGACGCAGGGCGAGAAGTTCGATCCGAACGGCGACTACGTCCGGAAGTACGTGCCGGAGCTGCGCGGTGTCGGGGGCAAGGCCGTCCACAAGCTGAAGGAGCGGCCCGAGGAGTACCCGGAGCCCATGGTCGACCACGCCCACGAGCGCCAGGTGTCCTTGGAGCGGTACGGGAAGATCACCTCGTGAGTGTCAGCCGCGCAGGGCTTCGGACAGCTTGATGCGGCTGCCGATGCGCAGCACGCTGTTGCCGTAGATCCTGCCGCCCAGCCAGGTGAGCAGCGCGACGAGCGCGGCCGTCAGCCCGAGCGACAGCGCGATCTCCCAGCCCGTCGCCGCGCCGGTCGCGATCCGGGCCGGCATCAGGATCGGCGAGAACAACGGGATCAGCGAGATGACCTTCGTCCCCGTGCCGTCGGGGTCCTGCAGCAGCAGGTTGAACCCCGCGACGAACCCGACGATCAGCACGATGTTGAGCGGCCCGACCACCGACTGCGTGTCCTCCTGCCGCGACACCAGCGACCCCAGCGCGCCGTAGATCGTGGCGTACAACAGGAATCCCAGCAGGTACCAGAGCAGGCCCCACAGCATCGCGCCGGTGGCGAAGCCGGACAGCGTGAACACCCCGGTCGCCGACGCCGCGACCAGCCCGGCCGCGGCCAGGATCACCAGCTGCGTCAGCCCGACCAGGCCGAGCCCGATCACCTTGCCCAGCAACAGCTGCCACGGCCGCACGCTCGCGAGCAGGATCTCCACGACCCGGCTCGACTTCTCCTCGACGACGCCCTGGGCCACCATCATCCCGTAGGTGATGATGCTGATGTAGAGCAGGAACGCGACGATCAGCCCGACGACGAGCCGTTGCGTGTGGTCCGCGGGCTCCGGCGAGATCGGGTCGTCCTGCACGTGGGTGCCGTCGACCTGGGCCATCACGTCGGCCGGCTCGAGCTGGGCGGACGACAGCACGCCGTCGAGCACCTGCTGCTGCGCGACCTGGTCGAGCACCTTGCGCAACTGGTCGTCCAAAGAGGACTTGTAGGTGGCGGTGAGCTTCGCCGCGCTGCCCGAGACGAGCGCGTCGAGATCGCCGTCCTCGACCTTCTGGCGGCCCTCGGCCGGGTCGGTGATGGTGACCGTCGAGATCTGCCGCCCGGATTGGGCGGCCTCGACCTGCAGCTGCCGCGCGATCCCGGTCGCCTGGCCGGTGAGCCCGACCGTGCTCTTGTCCGCCGCCCCCGCCAGCGACGTCTGGAAGCCGACGTACCCCAGCAGCAGCACCAGCATCACGACGGTGCCGATGACGAACGACCGCGTGCGCAGCCGCGTGTTCAGCTCGCGCTTCATGACGAGCCAGACGGCGCGCCGGCCGCTCAGCTTCCTCATCGCTTGACCCCCTCGTCGGCGGTGGCACTCGAAGACACGGAGTCGCGGAACAGCTCGGTCAGCGACCGGTGGCGGCGGCTGAACTCGGTGACCGGCCCGGTGGCCAGCGCCGCGGCCAGCACAGCCTGGTCGTCGGCGCCCGGGTCGAGGTCGAGCACGGTCGTGGCGCCGTGATTCTCCAGGACGCGCACGCCGGGGAGGCCCCCGGCCCAGCCCGCCGGTGCGGCGGGCGCGGTGACGACGAGCTTGCTGTTCGCGCCGGCGGTCAGCTCGCCGACGGTGCCGACGGCGACCATCCGGCCGCCGCGGATGATGCCGACGCGGTCGCACAGCCGCTCGACGAGGTCGAGCTGGTGGCTGGAGAACACGACCGGCACCCCGGCCGCGGCCTTCTCGCGCAGCACGCCGCTCATGACGTCGACGGCCAGCGGGTCGAGGCCGGAGAACGGCTCGTCGAGCACCAGCACGGCCGGGTCGTGCACCAGCGCGGCGGCCAGCTGGACGCGCTGCTGGTTGCCGAGGCTCAGTTTCTGCACCTCGTCCTTGCGGCGCTCGGCCAGGCCGAGCCTGCTGATCCAGTTCTCCGCGTTGCGGTGGGCTTCGTTCGCGCTGAGGCCGTGCAGCTCGGCGAGGTAGATCAGCTGCTCGAGGACCTTCATCTTCGGGTAGAGCCCGCGTTCCTCGGGCATGTAGCCGATGTGGGTCCGGGCTTCGTGCGTGATCTTTTCGTTCTTGAAGCGCACTTCACCGCTGTCGGCGGCCAGCACCCCGAGCACGATCCGCATGGTCGTGGTCTTGCCGGCGCCGTTGCTGCCGACGAAGCCGAACAGCTCGCCGCCGCGGACGTCGAACGTGACGCCGTCCAGCGCGACCTTCGTGCCGTAGCGCTTGGAGATCCCGTCGATCTCCAGTGTCCCCTCAGTCATTCCGCATCCCCTCTTCGAAGTCTTCGGGGTCGTCGTCCGGCAGCGACCAGCCCAGCAGCAGTGACGGGACGGTCGTCCCGGTGACCAGCAGCGCGGAGATCATCATCGCGCCGCGGAGGCCACCGTCTTCGGCGTGGGCGACCAGGAGGCTGTAGATCATCGCGGCGATCATCAGGTAGCTCAGGACCTGGAAGCCGATGTAGGTGACGCGGTGGCGCCACTCGCGCTCGCGTTCGTCCAGCAGCCGCGAGAAGCCGCCGCTCATCCGGCCGGTGAGGATCCGCAGCAGCAGGAACGAGACGCCGCCGAGGAGAGCGCTGCCGACCCAGACGGCGCCGAAGAGCCAGTCGCCGGCCGTGGTGAAGACGGCCGCGCCGGCGATCAGCCCGAGATCGGCGAGCGCCAGCGCCGTGGTGAGGGCCCGGCGGCGCCGGCGGGTGCGCCAGCCCGGCAGCCGCCGGGAGTGGCGCAGTTCGCGCTCGTCCATCTTGTCCAGCTGACGTTCCCAGTAGGCCGCGAGCCGGCCGGGCTGCTCGGTCATGCTCCCCCCTCGCGGTAGACCTGAGTGGACAGTGGCGTGAACGGCACGCGGCTGAACACCGCTTCGACCGGCAGGTCGAAGACCGCGCAGATCCGGAAGGCCAGGTCCAGGCTCGGATAGTGATCGCCGCGTTCGAGAGCGCCGATGGTTTGAGGATTGACCTCGACGGCGTTCGCGAGAGCGACCCTGCTCAGCCCGCGCTCGGCTCGGAGCACGGGGAGCCGGTTGTAGATCGGCAGCTCTTTGCCGCGTCTGACCGGGCTCATGGGGTAACTGTTGCAAAAACCCAACAGGTCGTCAAGTTAAGTGAACATCAAGTCGGGTTGTGCACAGGGGCGGCGTGATGTGGACAGGTCCGGCGTGTGGCCGTTGGGCGGGGGTTGCTGTCGGTGGGCGCCGATAGGCTGGACGTGGGCACGCCCCCCAGGGAGGGCGGGGGCCGTGTCGGGTGGGGCTGTGTCGGGTGGGGCTGGTCGCGAATGAGTCATTGGCGGTGGCATCGGCTGTCCCCGCTGAGTCATGGGGCTACCCGCCTCGGCGGCAATTTGCCGCCGCTACGCTGATACGGTCCCGTTCTTGGCGGTTTTGCCGGGTGAAGCGGCTGCCGGGCCCGTGTCAGGCGAGGCCGGCGAGCGACTTGTCGACCAGCTCCGCGACCCGCCCCGCGGCGGCCTCCGCGTCGGCCGGGATCAGCGCCAGCCGGGTCCGGCGCTCCAGCACGTCCGCCACGTCCAGCGCCCCTTCGTTGCGGACCGCCCACACGACTTCGGCCGCCGTGATGTCCGCGCCCGGTGTGACCGGGGCCGCGAACTCCGCGTCCAGCTCGCCCAGCGCCGCCACTCGTGGGGCCTCGGTGCCGTACCGGGCCACCAGCCGCGGCGCAGCGTCCACAAGAGACAGATCAGAGCGCGAAGCCGCCCCCAACAACGGCAACCGCGCGGTGCGGCAGGGCGACGAGGGAAGACCGGCCAGGCGGACAGCGGCATCGACCGCATCCTCCGCCATCCGGCGGTACGTCGTCAGCTTCCCGCCGACCACCGTCAACAACCCGTCCGACCCCGCCAGTACCGCGTGCTTGCGGGACAGATCGGCCGAACGCCCGCCACCTTCCACCAGCGGCCGCAGGCCGGCGTACGAACCGGCCACGTCCGCCCGGGTCAACGGCCGAGCCAGTACCGAAGAAGCCAATGACAGCAGGAAGTCCACATCGGACTCGGGAACCACTGGCACGTCGGGGATCGAACCGGAAACCGGCTCGTCCGTCAGTCCCAAGTAGACCCGGCCGTCCGGCTGGGGGAGCAGGAACACGAACCGGTTGCTCTCGCCCGGCACCCCGATGTTCACCGACGTCGTGCCCATCGGCACCGTCCCCGGCGCGAGCACCAGGTGCGAACCGAGCGACGGGCGCAAGCGCACCGCGCCGGTCAGTGTTCCCGCCCACACGCCCGTCGCGTTGATCACCTGGCGTGCGTGGATCTCCAGTGAGCCGCCCGAAATACCGTCGACGGCCGTCACCCGGTCCGCGGACACCGAGGACGCCGAAAGCCGCGTCAAGATCCGGGCGCCGAACGATGCCGCCGTGCGCGCGAGGGAAACCACCAGGCGCGCGTCGTCGACCAAAGCGCCGTCGTAAGCCAGCAACGCGCCGCGCAGGCCGGCCGGGGACAGTCCCGGAGCCAGCGCCAAGGCCTCCGCGGCCGGGATCGAGCGCGGCCGCGGCAGCACCGACGACGGGGTGCGCGCCGCCCGGCGGAGGCCGTCGCCGGCTCGCAGGCCCGCCGCCACCAGTGCCTGCTGTGCGCGGGATGTGCTGGGGTACAACGGGAACAGCTGCGGCATCGCCCGCGTCAGGTGCGGCGCCGTGCGCGTCATCAGGATGCCGCGCTCGACCGCGCTCTCGTGCGCCAGGCCGAACTCGCCGTGCGCCAGGTACCGCAGGCCGCCGTGCACGAGCTTCGACGACCAGCGCGAGGTCCCGAACGCCAGGTCGTGCGCCTCGACGAGCGCCACCGACAACCCGCGCGACGCCGCGTCCAGGGCGATGCCCGTGCCGGTGACGCCGCCGCCGACGACAACGATGTCGACGCGCTCGCCCGCCGCCAGCTCCGCGAGCTCGCGTTCGCGGCGCCGCGCGTTGAGCGAGCCGGACGTCACGGCTTCAGCGCCGCGTCGAGCACGTGCGTGAACTCCGCCAGCAACGCCGCCTCGCCGACGTCCGCCGTGGCCGGTCGCAGCGAGAACGCGAACGACTGGACCACCAGCAGCACCGACCGCGACTGCGCCGCGACCGGCGCCCGCCGGATCGACCCGTCCTGGTGGCCGGCCTCCAGCAGCTGGTGCAACGCCTGCTCGGCGAACTTCTGCGTCGCGCCCAGCCGCTCCACGATGTACGGGAGAACCAGCTCGGGGTCGACGTCGAGCAGCGTGCGGAACAGCGGGTCGTCCGACAGCGCGCGGACGCCGGCCGACGCGATGAGCACGAGCCGCTCGCGGCTGTTCGCGGCCTCGGCGCCGCGTTCGCTCGCCGTGCGCAGCAGCCCGCTGAATTCGCGGGTCATCAAGGCGGCGAGCACGCTGCGGACGTCGGGGAAGCGGCGGTAGACCGTCATCCGGCTGACGCGCGCGGTGCGGGCGATTTCGGCGAGTGTGGTGCGGCGCACACCGACGGCCAGCACGCACGAGCGCGCGGCGTCGAGCAGCACGTCATCGGCCACTCTCGTCGCTGTCTGGCGGTTGCGGGTGTCCGCGAGCGCGGACGATCCCGCGGTCTCCATAGTGTGACGTTTCACGTCCATATGTCACACTGTATCGGTGAACGCGCTCATTGACCACCGCCTTCGACGGTCCTGGACCTCGGAAGCCGCCGACGCCGCCCGGCTGCCCGCGCGGGCGGCCAAGTGGCTTGAACAGCGTATAGGCCAAGCGGCTCCCAGTGCTGCCCCACCGGCGGATTTGCCGGTGGAAATACCGTCACCGAAACTGGACGAATCTGCTGTCAATGCGCTGTCGGCGGCTGTGGGCGCGGAAAACGTGCTGGTCGACGACGCGGCACGGCTGGCGCGCGCGACCGGGCTGTCCTACCTGGATCTGCTGCGCCGCCGGTCGTCTTCGGTGGACTTCCCGGTGCCGGACGCGGTCGTGCTGCCCGCCGGCCCGGATGAGGTCCAAGCGGTACTCGACATCTGCGTCCGGCACGACGTCGGCGTGGTGCCCTTCGGCGGCGGCACCTCGGTCGTCGGCGGGGTCGCGGCCTTGCGTGGTGAGAAGGCGTCGGTGATCGCGCTCGACCTCGTCCGGCTCGACGCGCTGGTGTCGGTCGACGCCGAGTCGCGCCTCGCCGTCCTGCAGGCCGGTGTCCGCGGTCCCGAGGCCGAGCGCCTCCTCGGCGAGCACGGCCTGACGCTCGGGCACATCCCGCAGTCGTTCGAGCGGGCGACGATCGGCGGTTTCGCGGCGACGCGCTCGGCCGGGCAGGCGTCGTCGGGCTACGGGCGCTTCGAGGACATGGTCGCCGGCGTGCGGCTGGCCACCCCGCGCGGCGAGTGGAAGCTCGGGGTCGCGCCGGCGTCGGCCGCCGGGCCGGACCTGCGGCAGCTCGCGGTCGGCAGTGAGGGAACGCTCGGCGTGATCACCGAGGTGTCGCTGCGGGTGCGGCCGGCGCCGCCGGTCAAGCGGTACGAGGGCTACGCGCTGCCGAGCTGGGAAGCGGGCCGGGAAGCCGTCCGCGACCTCGCGCAGAACCACGCGCTCGCCGACATCACCCGGCTGTCCGACGGGGACGAAACCGAAGTCTCCCTGTCGCTGAACGCCGGGCTCAAGACGACGGCGCTGCGCCGGTACCTCGCCGCGCGCGGCGTGCGGCGGCCGTGCTTCCTCATCGTCGGCTGGGAAGGCACCGCGCACGACGTCGCGCTGCGCCGCCGCGAGACGACGCGCCGGCTGAAGGCGTCAGGCGCCGTGCGAGTCGGCAAGGCGCTCGGCGAGTCCTGGCGGCACGGCCGGTTCGCCGGGCCGCGGCAGCGGGATGCCCTGCTGGATCAGGGAGTCTGCGTCGAGACGCTGGAGACCGCGGCCTACTGGTCCACTGTGGACGAATTGCGTGACGACGTCCGCGCGGCGCTGACGGCGTCGCTGGGCCCGTCGATCGTGATGTGCCACATTTCGCACGCCTACGAGACGGGCGCGTCGCTGTACTTCACGGTGCTGACGGCGCGCGACGAGACCGACCCGGTCGGCCAATGGCAGCGCGCGAAAGCGGCGGCGTGCGAGGCGATCACCGGGCTGGGCACGATTTCGCACCACCACGCCGTCGGCGTCGACCACGCGCCGTACCTGAAGGCGGAGATCGGTTCGCTGGGCGTCGAGGTGCTGCGCGCGGCGAAGTCGGCGGTCGACCCGACCGGGATCCTCAACCCGGGGAAGCTGGTCTGAGCACTTCGCAGGGGACGCCGTGGCTGTCCGCGGCGACGCCGTCGAGCTTCGCCGCGTCGGCCTGCGGGACGTCGGCGGTGCGCACCGGCTTGCCGTCCACCAGCAGCGGGTAGCGGATCGGCGCGGCGCCGACGTAGGTGTGGACCTCGGTCAGGCGGGTGCCGTCTTCGAGCGTGATGTCGGGTTCGGTCAGCCGGGCCAGGTGGTAGCGCGTGCCGCGGCCCTCGCAGCGGTCGAGCACGGCGAGCTGATCCGGCGTCACGAACCAGATGGCGTGCTCTTCGACGCCGTCGAGCGCGGTGAGGGTGGCCGGGCGCTGGTCGTCGACCACGCGGAAGCCGGCGGCCCACACCGCGGCGAGCCCGCCGCACCGCGCGTGCGCGACGACGACCGGGCCTTCGAGCCCGAGCCGGCCGCGCAGCCAGGTGATCTTCGACGGGTTCGCGTTCGAGCCGTAGGCCAGCACCGCCATCCGGTCGCGCCAGCCGTCGGGGGCGGCGTCGAGTGGGTGGCCGACGCCGTCGACGTGCACGAACGAATAGCCCGGCCGGGTGCCCGGGTAGGGCTCGGCCGGGTATTCGTCGTCGGTGAACAGGGTCAGAAGGTCACCACGCTGCGCAGGACGTCACCGTGGTGCATGCGCTCGAAGGCCTGCTCGACGCCGTCGACGCCGATGCGTTCGGTGACGAACTTGTCGAGCGGCAGCCGGCCCTGCAGGTAGAGGTCCACCAGCATCGGGAAGTCGCGGCTGGGCAGGCAGTCGCCGTACCACGACGACTTGAGTGAGCCGCCGCGCGAGAAGAAGTCGATCAGCGGCAGGTCGTCCAGGCGCATTTCCGGCGTGGGGACGCCGACGAGGACGACGGTGCCGGCCAGGTCGCGTCCGTAGAAGGCCTGGCGCCAGGTCTCCGGGCGGCCGACGGCGTCGATCACGACGTCCGGGCCGAAGGAGTTCGTGGCGTCCTGCATGGCTTCGACGACTGCTTCTTCGGACAGGCCCTTGCTGTTGACCGTGTGCGTGGCGCCGAAGTCCTTGGCCCACTCCAGCTTCCGGTCGTCCCTGTCGATCGCGACGATCGTGGTGGCACCGGCCAGTTTCGCGCCCGCGATGGCCGCGTCGCCGACGCCACCGCAGCCGATGACCGCGACCGAGTCGCCGCGCGTGACGGCGCCGGTGTTGATGGCCGCGCCGAGCCCGGCCATCACGCCGCAGCCGAGCAGCCCGGCGACCGCCGGTTCGGCTTCGCGGTTGACCTTCGTGCACTGTCCGCTGTGGACGAGCGTCTTCTCGAGGAAGGCGCCGACGCCGAGCGCGGGCGACAGCTTGGTGCCGTCTTGGAGCGTCATCGGCTGGGTGGCGTTGAAGGTCGAGAAGCAGTACCAGGGCTTGCCGCGCCGGCAGGCGCGGCAGGTGCCGCAGACGGCGCGCCAGTTGAGGATGACGTAGTCGCCGGGTTCGAGGTCGGTGACGCCCTCGCCGACCGCCTCGACGACGCCCGCGGCCTCGTGGCCGAGCAGGAACGGGAAGTCGTCGTTGATCCCGCCTTCGCGGTAGTGCAGATCGGTGTGGCAGACCCCGCAGGCCTGCACGTTCACGACGGCTTCACCCGGCCCGGGATCGGGGACGAGGACGGTCTCCAGCGAGACCGGCTCGCCCTTCGCCCGCGAAACGACCCCCTGGACCTCGTACGGCATGCGAATCCACCCTTCCGGCTTTGCTGGCTCAGACCGCAGCTAATCACGGATCATGCGGAGATGGCGACATCCGCATGAGTGAGGTTCGGTGATTCATGCGCAACGTGTTGCGTTGTGCGCAACTTCTGTCCGGCCGGGGTCGATGTGGCCAGGTTCCTGGCATGGCGTTTGTGATCGGGCTGCCTTGTGTCGACGTCAAGGACCGCGCGTGTGTGGCCGAATGTCCGCTGGACTGCATCTACGAGGGCGCGCGGAGCCTCTACATCCATCCGGACGAATGCCTCGAGTGCGGCGCTTGTGAGGCGGTCTGCCCGGTGGGAGCGATCTCCTACGTGGAAGACCCCGCGCTCGCGCCGGACAACGGCCTGTTCTTCAGCGAGATCCTCCCCGGGCGCGACGCACCACTGGGTTCTCCGAACGGTGCGGCCGCGGTCGGCCCGCTGAACGCGGACACGGTCCAGGTCGCGGCGCTGCCGCCGCAGCGTCCGCCGGCACGGCGGCCGCCGCGGGAGAAGTCTCCGGACGGCGGCTGTGGCTGTGCCGACGATCCGGCGGTCGGCGCGACCCGGGCTGAAGCGGGGCGTGCCTCCGGCCCCCGGGTTCCACGCTACCCGGCGGTACCGACAGTTCCGGGCGGCTCCGGCAGGTCCATCGACGCCAGCCGTGCCGGGTCGGCCACTGCCGCTATCCCCGCGATTCGCCCGTCCGTCACCGTGAACGCCACCACCGACAGCGGTGTCCCGTCCGGGCGCCAGGCCACCACTCCCGGCAGGCCGCCCACCAGCACTGCCCGCCCTCCGCCCGCCGCGCCGAAGCGGGCTCCCGCCGCCACGTTCGTCGCTCCCAGGACCACCACCACTCCGTCCGGGGTGTCGACCGTCAGCCGCACGTCCGGGTCGAGCACGCGCAGCAGCTCCTCGAAGTCACCGTCGCGGGCCGCCCTCAGGAACGCGTCCACCACCTCGCGCTGCGACCTCCCCGCGTCCGGTAGAGCAGCAGGCGTCCGCACCTTCCGGCGGGCGCGGCTGGCCAGCATCTTGGCCGCTGCGGTCGACTTGCCGAGGATGCGGCCGATCTCCTCGAACGGCACCGCGAACAGGTCGTGCAGCACGAACGCCAGCCGCTCGCCCGGCCCGAGTGACTCGAGGACCACCAGCAGCGCCAGCCCGACCGAATCCGCGAGCGCGATTTCGTCCTCCGGGCTCTCGTCCACCGCCACGACGATCTCGTCGTAGGGCGCCTCGGGCCGGGACCGGCGCGAGCGCAGGACGTCCAGGCTGATCCGGCCGACGACCGTGGTCAGCCAGCCGTCGAGGTTGCCGATGGTCGCCGCGTCCTGGCGCGACAGCCGCAGCCACGCCTCCTGGACGACGTCCTCGGCGTCGGCGTGCGAGCCGAGCACCCGGTGGGCCACCGCGCGCAGCCGGTCGCGCTGCGCTTCGAAGGCCTCGGTCACCGTGTCGGGCATGTCGTTACCTTCCTCCGTTCGGCTCCGTCGTGGGGATGACGGGCCCGGAGGGGCACAGGTAACAAAGGGAGGACCGATGGAAGCACGGCTCAAGGACTCGGGGAACCCCGAGGTGTTCGGCGCGATCCAGCAGATCATCAAGGCGGTGCACGCCGGCGGCGTCGACCCGCTGGTGCTGGAGCTGGTCCACCTGCGGGCCAGCCAGATCAACGGCTGCAGCCCCTGCGTCTTCGGCGGAGTCCAGTCGGCGAAGAAGCACGGCGAAACCGAGGAGCGGCTGCACAACGTCGTCGCGTGGCGCGAGACGCCGTTCTACACCGAGCCGGAGCGGGCGGCGCTCGCGCTGACCGAAGCCGCGACCCGGCTCCAGGACGGCGAACCCGGCGTCACCGACGAGATCTGGGCGGAAGCCGCGAAGCACTTCGACGAGCGGCAGCTGTCCGCGATCACGCTGAACATCGCGCTCACCAACTTCTTCAACCGGATCAACCGCACGACGCGGCAGCCGGCCGGCCAGACCTGGTAGAAGCCGGCCGGTCGCCGCACCGGTCCCGGGTCAGGCCGGGGTGATGATGTACGCGATGCCGCCGGGGCCGCTCGCCACGGTCCCGTCGGCGCGGTACCGCTTGGTCCGCTGCCAGATCTTCTCGAACTGGTCGCGCTTGTAGATGTTGCGCACGCGGTCGTTGCTGCTCGACGCCGGGTCGTTCGCGATCACGTCGCCGTCCTTCGTGAAGCCGACGACCACCATGATGTGCCCAGCCGTCCCGTACCCCGCGCCGTCCAGTTCCGAGGCCAGGAACGACTGTGACGTGATCACCGGGATGCCGCGGGCGATGTAGGTCTCCAGCTCGTTCAGCGAGTGCAGCCGGGTGATGTGCCCGCGCAGCCCGCGCGACGCCGCGTACGCCGTGTTGAACGGCCAGTTGCCGGTGCCGTCGTACGCGTGGTCGTAGGTGTAGCGCGCCGCGAACGCCACCGACGGGTCGACGTAGTCCGCCGGGATCCAGGACATCTCCGCCGCCGATGGCTTCTTGCCCCAGTACTCGGCCACCATCTCGGTCGACGTCGGGCTGCACCAGGCTTCGCCGCCCCCGCCGTACTGCGGGAACTGTCCCTTGTGGAGGTTCTGCGCGTACGCCGGCACCTTCAGCTCGATCCCGGTGGCGCGGCCCGGCTTCGTCGTCTGCACGTCGAACCGGTCCGGCACGGCCGAAGTCATCGCGCCCAGCGACGTCACCGACGGCGTCGCGCGGGAGCCCTTCTCCCGGTAGAGGGTGATCCGCAGCTTGTACGACTTCAGCGTGACGCCGGTCTTCATGACCAGGGTGTCGACGTCGACCAGGGCGTTCGCGTCGTCCTGGCCGTCGACGCTGGTGCGCAGGATGTCGGCGTCACCGCTGGCCCAGTGGCCCATCACGTACCACGCGGTCTCGACGCCGGCCGACGTCTTGCCCTGCGCTTCGACCTGCAGCCAGGTCTTCGCCGGCGTTTGCGCGTTCCAGGACGCGACCAGCTGCGTCGCGCCGAAACCCTGCCGGTACGACGGCGACGTCCACTGGCCGTACTCGTACGTTCTCGTCGTGCCGAGCTCCGGCTCGGTGTGCTCGACCGTGCCGGCCGGGCGCGTGATGCGCAGGCCGTCGTGGGTCAGTGCGAGCCCGGCGAAGTGGCCTTCGTAGAACGCGCCGCCGTTCCACTCGTGGTAGCCGATCGCCTCGTCTTCGCCGGGCCGGGCGGGCGCGGCCTCGGCGACTTGCGCGGTTACAGCGGTCAACACAACCACTGACCATAAGGTGAACAACTTGCGTACGCGCATCCCGGCTCCCTGATAGACCCACCCAGTAGCCAGGGATTTTCGCCGGTCGAGCCGGGTATGTAAACAGGTACCTACAGGACGGCCTGCGTCTGTGTCACTTTCGCGACCAACTTGCCGTCGTCGTCGTGGATCTCCGTCTCCACCACGACGAACTTGCGCCCGGCGTGCAGTGGTCTGGACGACGCAACGGCGTAGCCCGAACGCACGGCACGCAGGAAGTTCGTCTTCGACTCGACGGTCGTCGTGCCCTGGGCGCCCTCGGGGAGGTTGAGGAACGCGCACACGGCACCGGTCGAGTCGGCCAGCGCCATGAGCGCGCCTCCGTGCAGGGCGCCGCCGAGCGTGCAGAGGCTCTCGTCCCACTTCAGCCGGCTGCGGACGAGTGCCTTGCCATGCTCCAGCACCTCGACGCCGAGGCGCTCGGAGAACGGCATGGAACGGTGGAAGAGCTGGGTGCCCTCGGGATCGGTCATGCCCCGCAGCCTGCCCGAAGACCGGCCGCGGGGCGATTACCTCGCGGGTAGTCGTGAGTGAGAAACAGTGTTCTAACCCTGTTTCTCACTCACGACCTCACGCCAGCGGGTTCACCAGCAGCAGCTCGGTGTTGTGGTCGGCGGCGTCCCCGACGCGGCCGAGGTCGACGTGGATGTCGTTGTAGGACAGCTCGCGGTACAGCGACGCAAGCGCTTGCGGCGTCCGGTCGCCGTAGTCCACCGCGTACGGGGCCTCCGCCTCGATCAGCGTCGTGAACAGCGACAACGTGCCGTCGGCGTTGTCCGCGACCTCGACGATCCGGGCGTGCTGCGGGAAGTCGATGTGCGACGCCGTGTTGATCTCCCAGAAGCCCTGCTGCGGCGTGTTCCCGGCGTGCGGGGTGATCTTGTTGAGGTGCGTGTGGCCGTTGACCCACGCCAGCACGTTCGGGAACCGCTTGAGCAGCCCGACGAACGCGTCGCCGTTCAGGCGCGGGTCGAGCAGGTGGCGCGAATCCGGCAGCACGTTGCCCATCGAACCGCTGGTGTGGTGGCTGAACAGGAGGAACAGCTCGTCGGTGACGGCGTGGGTGACCTTGCGGCCGAAGAAGTCGTAGTACGTCGAACTGTTGCGCTTCAACGTCGCCTCGACCCAGTTGAACTGCGCGAGGCCGATCGAGCCGTCGGCGAACCCGGCGTCGGTCGTCGTGTCGAGGCTGATCCCGGTGATGCCCGGCGCGATCCGGAACGTGTAGTAGACGTTCTTGCCGTCGGCGTTGGCGCTGGTGAAGCCGTGCCCGGCGGGGCCGGGTCCGGTGTTGGCCGAGTCGAGGTGCGCGCGGACGAACTCGCCGGTGGTGAACGGGCGGCGCCGCGCGTCCGGCGTGATCTCGCGGATGGTGCCCGAGCCGCCGAACAGCTCGGCGACCGGCACGCTGGAGCCGGGCTTCTTGATGGCGTCGGCGAGCTTCTTCGCGGTGGTCTCGTCCTTGCCGATGACCTTGTACTTCCCGGTGTACCAGGCGTCGATGCCGGGGATCTGCGCCGGCAGCGAGCCGACGATGCTGTCGTCGTGGTTGCCGAAGGTGCAGAACCACGGGACGTCGAGGCCGGGCGCGGTGAACGTCCCGATGCCCGCTTCGAGCAGGCCGGGCAGCTGCGGGAAGCCCTTGGCGGAGTAGTCGTCGCCCACGCCCGCGATGGACGGGTTCCAGAACTCCTTGTTGCCGGAGCTCTGGACGCCTTCGTAGGCGTTCGTGGCGCCGGAGTTCGGCGTGACGCTGCCGCCGTTGAGGACCTTGAGGAACCAGTCCAGCTCGATCAGCTCGTGGTTGTCCGTGTTGTCGCCGGTGGTGACCATGAGGTCGAACGGCCGTCCGGTGAACGGGCCCTGCCGCACGCTGTTGACGCGTTCGACGAGCGCGCTGGTCGCGACGGTGCCGAGCGCTTCCTGCGGCCGGTGCGCGGACCCGATGAAGGGGTGCAGGTACTCGAAGCGCGCGGGGCTCTCGGTGTCGGTGATGTGCAGGTCGGTGAACTGCACGAACGCGCTGAGGGCGCGGCGCCGGTCGTCGCGGCCGGTCTGCGGGGTGGCGAGGTCGCCGCGCACGACCAACGGCCAGCCGGGCCCGGCGGACAGGCGGCTGTAGCTCCCGGTGCCGCCGCCCGTGGCGACCTGTTCGAGGGTGGTGCCGGCGGTGGAGACCGAGCGGGCGCTCGTCAGCCGCAGCGCGCGGTCGAGGGCGTTCGCGGTCGGCGTGCACAGCAGGAGTCCGAGACCGGCGGCGCCCGCGGTGGCGAAGGTGCGCCGGGTGAGTTCGGCCATGGTTGTTCGCTCCCCAGTTTCTCGGCTGCCCAGCACCGTGCCGGACGCCGATGTCCGGCCGGTGAACGTGACGTTTCGAGCCACCCTGTCACAGGTGTCGGGGCGGGGAGTACCGCCGAACGTCGTGGTGATTTCGGGCGACAGGACCGCTCAGCAGGCGATGCCGCACGCCGTTCCGGCCGCCGCGAACAGGCCGAAGAAGAACAGCATCACGATCAGCGCCGGGATCACCGCGATGATGCCGCACACCAGGCCCGCGATGCCCATGCCCTTGCCCGTGTACCCCGGCCGGTCGGCCTGGACCATGCCGGCCCACGACAGGCCGATCGCCAGGAAGCCGAGGAGCAGGTCGAGGAACGGGACCCAGAACAGGACCAGGGCGACGATGCCGATGACCATGCCCGCCACCGCCATTCCGCTGGTGACCAGCGGCTGGTACCCGGAGTAGGGCTGGGAGACGTAGGACGGCTGGGCGTACGGCTGCACCGGGTACGGCTGCGTCCCCCACGGCTGCGGAACCGGCGCCGAAGGCGGGTAGCCCGGGTTCGCCGGATCCGGCTGCCGGTAGGGGTCGAAGTCGGTCATCGCGCACCTGTCTCTCTCGTTACCCGGAGTCGTCGGTGCGCCGGCCCCGGGTGTTACGTCAGCAGTAGATACCGCAGGTCGTCGCCGCGGTGATGAAGATGACCACGACGATGATCGCGGGGATCATCGCGATGATGCCGCACACCAGGCCGGCGATGCCCATGCCGCGGCCGGTGAACCCGGGCTTGGCGGCCTGGGCCATGCCGGCCCACGACAGCCCGATCGCGAGCAGGCCCATCAGCACGTCGCCGAACGGGATCCAGAACCCGAGCAGGGCGAGGATGCCGACGATCATGCCCGCGACGCACAGTCCGCTGGTGCGCAGCATCGGGTAGGGGCCCGCCACCGCCGGGTACGGCTGCGCGGGCAACGGCACCGAGATCGGGTTCGGCTGGGGCTGCCAGCCGGGCTGGACCGGGATGGGCGCGTGCGCCGCGGGGTCTTCCGGCTGCGGCGGCGAATAGTGGTCGGGCGTGGTCATCGAGCACCTGCTTCCTTCGGGACGTTCCCGGAGTCGGCCGCGGCCCGAGGCGTGTTACGACCCGCCCAAACCGGACTCCGTCACCCCGCGCACCAGGTACCGCTGCAGGAACGCGAACAGCAGCACGATCGGCAGGATCGACACCGCCGCCGCCAGGAACAGCAGGTTCAGCTGGGGGTTCTGCGCCGTCAGCAGGCCCGACAGCGCCACCTGCACCGTCCAGGAGTCCGGCGACTGGGCGATGATCAGCGGCCACAGGAACGCGTTCCAGCTGCCGATCACCGTGATCACCGCGATCGCCGCGAAGAAGCCCTTCGAGTTCGGCACCACCACGCGCCAGAACACGCCCCAGCGGGTCAGCCCGTCCACCCGCCCGGCCTCCTCCAGTTCGCGCGGGAAGTCCAGGAAGTACTGCCGGAACAGGAACACGCTGAACGCGCTGAACAGCCCGGGGATCACCAGCCCGCGGAAGTCCGACAGCCAGCCGAGCGACGAGACCACGACGAAGCTCGGCACGAACGTCACCGACGTCGGGATCATCAGCGTCGCCAGCACCGCGTAGAACACGATCCGGGAGTGCCGGTACGGGATCCGCGCGAGGCCGTAGCCCGCCAGTGAGCAGACCACCAGCAGCCCGACCGTCTGCAGAGCGGCGACCACCGAAGAGTTCAGCAGGCTGCGCGCGAAGGGGACGTCGTCGGAGGAGAACAGCCGCGAGAAGTTCTCCCAGTGCACTGTGGACGGGAAGAACGTCCACTGTGGAGCGGTGATCTCCGCCCGCGAAGCCAGGCCGTTGCGCACCAGCAGGTAGAACGGCAGCAGGAACAGCACCGCGGCGACGATCAACGCCGTCCACCGGAGGAACGCCCTCATGACACCCGCCCGAAGCGGAAGACACGGCCTTGCAGCAGGGTCACCAGCGCGATGATCAGCGCCAGGATCACCGCGCCCGCGCTGCCGCGGCCGAGGTCCTGGCCGCCCGAGCCCAGCGACGTGTAGTACAGGTACACCAGCGGCGGCCGGGCGAACGGCGGGTAGCCGCGCGCGTCGCCCATGATGTTGTAGAACTCGTCGAACGCCTGGTAGGCGTTGATCAGGTTCAGCAGGAGCACCGCCACCGCGGTGGCGCGCAGCTGCGGCAACGTGATGTAGCGGAACACCTGCCAGCCCGGCTTGGCGCCGTCGAGCCAGGCCGCTTCGTACAGGTGCCGGGGAATCCGTTGCAGCGCCGCGATGAACAGGATCATGTAGAACCCGAGCTGCAGCCACAACCGCGCGGTCACCAGCACGATCCAGTACAGCGGCGGGTTCACCGTGCCGGTCCAGGCCACCGGGTCGGCGCCGAACAGGCTGAGCACCGTGTTCGCCAGTCCGTAGCGGACACCGGAGAACAGCGACGTCTTCCAGATCAGCGACGCGACGACGTACGAGCACGCGAACGGCAGGAAGAACACCGACCGGAAGAACGCCCGCGCGAACCGAAGCCGGTTGACGCCCAGCGCCAAAGCCAGCGAAAGGACGAACGTCAGCGGCACGATGAACACCGCGAACACGCTGAACGTGCCCAGGCTCGACAGGAACGGCTCGTCGGTGAGCATGTGCCCGTAGTTGTCCAGCCCGACGAACTCGGTCGGCGTCACCGTGTTGCGCGCGTCGAAGAAGGACAGGTACGCGCTCCACCCGATCGGCAGGTACGCGAAGACCGCGAGCCCCAGCAGGAACGGCCCGACGAACAGCCAGAACGCGCGCGTGTCGCGCCCCCTCATCCGAACAGGCGCTTCAGCTCGGATGCCGCGGCGTCAACGGCGGTCTTGGTCTGCGCGACCGGGTCGGCCCCCTCCTTCGCGATCTTCGCGACCGCGTCGGACAACGCCGTGTTCGCCTGCTGTGTCCACACCGGACCGCCGACCAGGTGGCTGTTCTCCTTGACGAACCTCGCGGCGTCGGCCGCCGGGCCCGACGCGAGGCCGCTCGCCTGGCCGACCAGGCTCTGGCGCGCCGGGACGTGGAAGCCGAACTTCGTCGCGAACTCCAGCTGGTCGTCGGTCTTGTCGATCCACAGCCACTTCACGAACGCCTTGGCCTCGGCGATGTGCGCGCTCTTGGCGTTCACCATCGCGCCGTACGCGCCGACCGGCACCGACGGCGCGCCGCTGCCGTCCAGCTTCGGGAACGGCAGCACGCCGAAGTCGTCGTCGAACGCTTGGCGGATCTTCGGCACGTTCCACAGCCCGGTCCACTGCATCGCCGCGAGCCCGTCGATGAACGCGCCCGGATCCGACCAGTCGGCGGGCGCGCCGAGCAGCAGCGAACCGTTGCTGTTGAGGGTGTGCAGCTTGGCCAGCGCGGTCGCGGCGCGCGGGTCGTCGAAGCCCACCTCGCGGTTGCCGTTCTTCAGGTAGTCGAGGCCGGCCGACCACAGCAGCGGCCCGGTGAGCACGCCGACGCCGCCGTCGTTGCCCGCGAAGAAGCCCTTGACGCCGTCCTTCGAGAGCTTGGCGGCCGCGTCGATCAGCTCGTCGACCGTCTGCGGCGGCTGCACGCCCGCCGCCTGCAGCAGGCTCTTGCGGTAGAAGAGCACCTGCGTGTCGATGGCCTGCGGGATGCCGTAGACCTTGCCCTCGACGGTCTGCGCGGCGAGCACGGCCGGGCTGAAGTCGCCCTTGACCGGTGCGATCACGTCGTCGAGCGGCACCACCTGGTTCTGCCGCACCCAGTCGATCTTGACCTGCGCCTCGAAGACGTCCGGCACCTTGCTGTTCTGCAGCGCCGTGACGATCTTCGAGTCGTAGTCGCCGGGGTTCCACTGGACCTCGACGGTGGCCGCGGGATAGGTCGCGGCGTAGCGCTTGACCGCTTCCTGGACGCCGTCTTCGCCGTACGCGTGGTACCACTGCTGGAGCGTGACCTTGGGCGCGTCCGAGGGCGGCGGACCCGCCGAGTACGCCGTCGACGGCGGCGCGGTGCCCTGCCGCCCGGTGTTCGACCCGCACGCCGCCGCGAGCGCGCCCGCCGCGCCCGCTCCCGCGAGCGCGAGAAAGCTCCGCCTGTTCCGCTGCATCCCCAGAACCCCTCCGTGAACGTGAAGGCCATCGTGAAGGAACGTAGAGTCCCTCACGATGGCCTTCACGGACTTGTAGGCACGCCGGAGATTTACCCGTTAGAGCTGTGCGATGTCGAGCTTTCCCTCGGAGTAGGACGCGCGGATCCGCTTCTTGTCGAACTTGCCGACGCTCGTCTTGGGCACTTCGTCCACGAACGTCCAGTTCTCCGGCAGCTGCCACTTCGCGACCTTGTCGGCCAGGAACTCCCGCAGCTCCTCGGCGGTCGCGGTCCGCCCCTCCTTGAGCACGACGGCGACCAGCGGCCGCTCGTCCCACTTCTCGTCGGGGATGCCGACGACGGCGGCCTCGGCCACCGCCGGGTGTCCCATGACCTGGTTCTCCAGGTCGACCGAGGAGATCCACTCGCCGCCGGACTTGATGACGTCCTTGGCGCGGTCGGTCAGCGTGAGGTAGCCGTCCGCGCTGATCTTGCCGACGTCTCCGGTGCGCAGCCAGCCGTCGTGGAACTTGTCCGGGTCGACATCCGCGCCGCCGTAGTACGCCCCCGCGATCCACGGGCCCCGGACTTCGAGCTCGCCCACGGCCTCGTTGTCCCAGGGCAGCTCCTCGCCCGAGTCACCGATCAGCCGGGCCGACACGGCCGCCGGGAAGCGGCCCTGCGTGTAGCGGTAGCGCCAGGCCTCGTCGCCGGTCGCCGAGGCCGGCGGGCGCGCGACGCTGCCCAGCGGTGACGTCTCGGTCATGCCCCAGGCGTGCAGGATCCGGACGTGGTGCCGTTCCTCGAACGCGTGCATCAGCGACGGCGGCACCGCCGACCCGCCGACGACGACCTCGCGCAGGTGCGAGATGTCCTGCGGGTTGGCTTCCAGGTGGGCGAGCAGGCCCTGCCAGACGGTCGGGACCGCGCCGGCGAACGTCGGCTTCTCGGCGGCCAGCAGCGCGGCGAGCGGGGCGGGCTGGAGGAACCGGTCCGGCATCACCAGGGACGCGCCGACCATCAGCGCCGCGTACGGCAGGCCCCACGCCATCGCGTGGAACTGCGGCACGATCGCCAGTGCCTTGTCGTGCTGGGCGAGGTTCATGCTGTCGCTCATGCAGACCTGCATCGAGTGCAGCCAGATCGACCGGTGCGAGTAGACGACGCCCTTGGGGTCACCCGTCGTGCCCGACGTGTAACACATCGCGGCGGCCGAGCGTTCGTCGATGTCCGGCCAGTCGAAGGTGTCCGGCTGGGCGGCCAGCAGCTCGGCGTAGGAGTGCACCTGGACGCCGTCCGGGGCCTGCAGTGACGCCGCGTCGCCGTTGGCCACGATGACGTGCCGGACCGTCTTGAACTCCGGCAGCTGCTTCGCCAGCAGCGGGACCAGCGTGCCGTCGACGATGACGACCTGGTCCTCGGCGTGGTTGGCGACGAACACCAGCTGCTCGGGGAACAGCCGGATGTTCAGGGTGTGCAGGACCGCACCCATGGCCGGGACGGCCAGGTAGGCGGCCAGGTGCTCGGCGTTGTTCCACATGAACGTGCCGACGCGCTGGTCGCCCGTCACGCCGAGGCTCCGGAGCGCGTTCGCGAGGCGGGCGGCGTGGCGACCGAGGTCGCCGTAGCTCTCGCGGCGGGCTTCTGAACCGGTCCAGGTGATGACTTCGCTCGCCGAGTGCACCGACGTGCCGTGGCGGAGCAGGTTCGCCAGCGACAGCTGGCCGTCCTGCATGGTGCTCAACATGGTCGCTCCCGGGGGTTGTTCGCCGGTGAACTGGGGTTGGGCCGACTCTAGTGCGGATCGGGTGAAGCGGGCATGGTCAACAACGGCTCCGTTCGGTCACGGTCGTCCCGCGATCGGGCGACGACCGGACGATGATCATGATCATCAATTCTTACGCTTTTCCTTGTGGACAAGGAAATGCGCCCGGGAACAACATCGAGTGGAAGGTTCACTTCCGGGTGAGTGACGCCACCCGGGACGCTTCTTGGGAGCGTTTCCGCAGGCCGGAGCGGGTTGCCCGGTATCACCTCGGGGGGTAATAAGTGCGTGTCGGTTGCACGGCCGTGAAGCCGGTGGCGTTTACTGGGGCCGTGGTAAGAGACGGCTGGCCAGCGCTTGCATCAGCAAGCACGTCGAAAAGCCGTCGGCCGCGAAAGCGGAGACCTGAGAGGAAAGGACTACTACGTTGGCTCTGCCTACGTTGACTCCGGAGCAGCGCGCTGACGCCTTGGCCAAGGCCGCCGAGGCTCGCAAGGCGCGTTCGGAACTGCTTGCGTCGATCAAGTCCGGCAAGGAGAGCATCGAGAAGGTGCTCAAGCAGGCCAAGGAGAACAAGACCATCGGGAAGACGAAGGTCACCCAGCTGCTGAAGGCCGTCCCCGGCCTCGGCGCGGTGAAGGTCGCCGCCCTGCTCGAGCAGGCCGGCATCGACCCGGACCGGCGTGCGGCCGGCCTGGGCGAGCGCCAGCGCGAGGCGCTCATCGACGCGCTCAAGTAGCCGTCATCAGGAGCTCCCGCGGGGGGAGTGTCGCTCGTGACACTCCCCCCGCGGATCTCCCGAAGCCTGGGACGCTGGAGTCGTGAGTTCACCTGACCCGGCGACCCTGGCACTCGACCTCGCCGCCCGCTACCAGCGGGGCGACTTCCTCTTCACGACGGCCGAGCGCGCACTCCTCGCGCAGGGCACGATCCGGACCGTCACCGAGACGGACCCCCGTCGGCTCGCCTCGGCGATCCCCGGCGTGCTGGCCGAGACCGGCGCTTCGCTGGCCGTCGGTGTCCTGCCGTTCGACACCGGGCCCGCCACGAAGGTGCCGGGCCACCTCGTCGTGCCCCGGACCGTCCACCGCTCCGAGGGCGCGCCTTCGCTGCCGCGTGAGGTCCTGCCGGCGCCCGTGCGGGTGCGTTCGGTGCCCTCGCCCGAGCGGCACATGGCGGCCGTCTCGGCGGCCGTCGAGGCGCTGGCCGCGCGTGACCTGCGCAAAGCCGTCCTGGCCCGTGCTCTCGACCTCGAGTTCGCCGCGCCGGTGTCCGCGGAGAGCATCGTGCGCAACCTGGCGGTCGGGAACCCCCGGCACTTCACGTACGCGGCCGAGCTGCCCGGCGGCCGCTCGCTCGTCGGCGCCACGCCCGAGCTGCTGCTGCGCCGCACCGGCCGGACGGTGTTTTCGTCGCCCCACGCGGGCTCGATGCCGCGGTCCGCGGACCCGGCGACCGACCGCGCCAACGGCGAGGCACTGCGGACGTCACGCAAGGACCAGCTGGAGCACGCGGTGGTGATCGACTACCTGGTCGAGGCGCTGCGGCCGTTCTGCCGGACGCTGGAGGTCCCGGCGGAGCCCGAGCTGGTCACGACCCCGGCGATCTGGCACCTGCGCACCCCGATCACGGGCGAGCTGGCCGACCCGGACGTCACGGCGCTCGACCTGGCGGCGGCCCTGCACCCCACGCCGGCGATCTGCGGCACCCCGACCGAGGGCGCGCGCGAGCTGGTCCAGGAGCTGGAGCCGTTCGACCGCGACTACTACGCGGGAGCGGTCGGCTGGGTCGACGCCGCGGGCGACGGCGAGTGGGCGGTGGCGATCCGCTGCGCCGAGATCGCGTCGACGTCGATGCGGCTGTACGCGGGGGGCGGGATCGTCCCGGCCTCGGACCCGCGGGCGGAGCTGGACGAGACGACGGCGAAGTTCCGGACCCTGCTGGCCGCGATGGGCCTGGCGGACCTGCCGGTCTAGGGGGCCCAGACTTCCTCGGTCACCGACAGCTCGTCGGTGGTCAGGACCGCGATGGCCGCCCGGTAGCCGTCCGCGGCCTTGAGGTCCACCGAGCGGGTCGTCGCCGGGTCCAATGCCGGGTCGCCGGACTCCACCAGCCGCGCCGGTTCGTCGAAGCGGGAGAACGTGATGCTCTTCAGCGGGATGCGCAGGCCCTTGCCCGTGGCCTTCATCACGGCCTCCTTGCGCGTCCAGTAGACGAAGAACGCCGACGCCTTCTCCGCGTCCGTCAGGCCGGTCAGGTGGGCCGCCTCGGCGGGGCTCAACGCGTACTCGATCAGGCCGTCGTCGGCCTTGCGGGTCGCCGTCTCGACGTCCAGGCCCACCGGGACCGACGGGGTCGCCGCCACGCCGATCAGCTCGCCCGAGTGGGAGATGGACAGCGTCAGGTCCGCGCCCGGGACCCGCGGCCTGCCGTGTGGCTTCCCGCAGTCTTCGCAGGTCGCGTCGAACTTCACCGAGTCGACCGGCAGCCCGAGCCGCTCCGCCGCCACCGTCTTCGCCAGCACGCGGCCGGTGAGGAAGCGGCGCTTGTCCGCGTCCTGCCGGTACGCCTCGAAGCGGCCTTGCTCGACGTCGTCCAGCAGGCGCAGGAAACGCTCTTCGGCGGGCAGCGGGGACGACCAGCGGACCACGATCTCCATCACCTCTCCGATCCTTCCGGGCGGCGAAGCGGTTGTCACGAATTCGGGGACAGGTCTGGGGTAATCACGCTCCCAAGAGGTACCCTGAACTAAGCAAGCGCTTAGCCAGTGTCGGAGGAGCAGCTCACCCATGGACTTTTCACTCAGCACCGAAGAACGTGAAGTGCGCGACTGGGTCCGCACGTTCGTCCAGCGGGAGCTGATCCCGCTCGAGCAGGAAGTCCTCCGGCGCGAGCGCGCCCACCAGCCCGGGCTGACCGGCGAGGAGCTGAAGGACCTCCAGCTGAAGGCGAAGGAGTCCGGCTTCTGGGGCGTCTTCACGCCGGAGGAGTACGGCGGCATGGGCCTGTCCGCCGTGATGGCCGCGCTGCTGGAGGCGGAGCTCGGCCGCACCTTCGTGCCGTTCCGCTTCGGCGGCGCCGCGGACAACATCCTGTTCCACGCCAACGAGGAGCAGAAGCAGACCTACCTGCTGCCGACCATCTCGGGCGAGCGCAAGTCGTGCTTCGCGATCACCGAGCCGGGCGCCGGGTCGGACGCGAAGGCCATCCGGACCACCGCCCGCAAGGACGGCACCGACTGGATCATCAACGGCGAGAAGACCTTCATCACCGGCGGCAACGAAGCCGACTTCACGATGGTCTTCGCCATCACCGACCCGGAGAAGGGCGCGAACGGCGGCGTCACGTGCTTCCTCGTCGACCGCGAAGCCGGCTGGAAGTCCGAGTACATCGACACCATGGGCGAGTGGGGCCCGGCTTCGCTGATCTTCCAGGACGTCCGCGTCCCCGAGACGCAGATCCTCGGCGAGGAAGGCCGCGGTTTCGAGCTGGCCATGCAGTGGATCGGCCAGGGCCGCTACCTGCTGCCGGCGCGCGCGATCGGTTCGTGCGAGCGGCTGATCTCGATGGCCATCGAGCACGCCAACACCCGCGAGACGTTCGGGCAGAAGATCGCGGAGCGCCAGGCCATCCAGTGGATGATCGCCGACTCCGGTGTCGAGCTCGAGGCGCTGCGCTGGCTGGTGCTCAACGCCGCCTGGCAGGTCGACCAGGGCGTCGACTCGCGGCACGCGCAGTCGATGGCGAAGCTGTACGGCGGCCAGAAGGCCAACGAAATCGTCGACCGCGTCCTGCAGATCCACGGCGGCATGGGCTACACGCGCGAGCTGCCGATCGAGCGCTGGTACCGCGAGCTGCGGCTGCTGCGCATCTACGAAGGCACCGACGAGATCCAGCGCCGCACCATCGCGCGCAACCTGCTCAAGGGGCACGTGAAGGTCGGCGGCGTGCTCGGCTGAGGTCCCCGGAAAGCGAACGAGGCCGCCTCCCGGACGTCCGGGAGGCGGCCTCGGCGCTGCTTCGGGTTACTTCTTGTTGCGAATGGCGATCGGGACGCCGGCCAGGTCCTCTTCGTTGCACAGCAGCTTCACGTCGTAGTACGGCGAACCCTGGCGGTCGTCGTAGTCGAGGTGGATGGCCAGGACGTCGAGAGGCTCGCCCAGCCATTCCTGTGCCTGCCGTAGCCATTTGGAGCACCGCTCCAGGGCGGTGGGGAGATCGTCATCGCGGAACTCGACGGGGCGGTAGGGTACGTCCTGCACCTGATCGCGGGGGTGTGCCGGCGTCGGGAGGCCCGGCGCGAGACCCGAGTCGTCCAGTTCCAGTTGGATCGTTTCCTCAGTCACCCTTCGAGCGTCCCCCACGCACGCCGTCTGGGCAAGGCGTACACAGGTAAAAGCGCCGCTAAACGGACATGCCCCACTCTTTCGCGACGATTTCCCGGCAGCGTCGCAAGTCGGCCACGCCCGGCGGAGACGTGCAGCCCAGTGCCCTCGACACCAGCTCCGCGTAGTGCTCGGCGAGCTGGTCCAGCGCCAGCGGTCCGCGCGGCGAATACCACCGGGCGACGCCGCTGCACATCTCCAGCAGCGCGAGCCGGGTCACCGCCGGGTGTTCGGTGTGGAACACCCCCGCCGCGACGCCTTCTTCGATGGCCGCCGCCCACAGGTTTTCGTACGCGTCCCGCAACGCCACCACCGGCTCGCGCGCGGCCGGGGACAGCACGTCGACTTCGTTGTCCACCACGCGGGTTTCCGCCGGGCCGACGGCGTGCGCGAGCACGTGCAACGCGACCAGCGTCCGCAGCCGGTGCACCGGGTCCGCGCTGCCGGCCGTCGCTTCGCGGGCCGCGTCCAGCAGGCGGTTCAGCGCCGTGTGCATGATCTCGGCGAGCAGATCTTCCTTGGTGCCCATGTAGTGGTACAGGCTCGCCGAGGAAAGTTCCGCCTCCTGCGCCAGATCCCGGATGCCGGTGCCGTGGAAACCCTTGGTGGCGAACAGCTTCACCGCTGCCGCGCGGACGCGCTCCCGGCTGGTCACAGCCACGCTTCCGCCTTCGCGTCCCACGAACCGGCGCGCGGGTCGGCCACCTTCCGCAGCTCGCCCTTGGCGACGCGCTCGGACGGCGTCATCGGCAGCTCGTCGGCGAACGCCCAGAACCGCGGAACCTTGAAATACGCGAGCTTTTCCGAACAGAACGCGGCCAGCGCGGCCGGTTCCGGGCGCTCGCCGTCGCACACCACGTACGCCTTGATCTCCTCGCCGCGCAGCTCGTCGGGCACCGCGACGACGGCCGCCAGCCGCACCGCCGGGTGCAGCAGCAGCGCGCGCTCGACCTCGTCGGCCGAGACGTTCTCGCCGCTGCGGCGGATCATGTCCTTCGTCCGCCCGATGTAGTACACGCGGCCGGCGTCGTCCATCCGCGCGAGGTCGCCGGTGTGGAACCAGCCGTCCTCGAACGCCTTGGCCGTCGCCTCGGGGTCGTCGTGGTAGCCGTGCATCAGCCCGATGCCGCGGATCAGCAGCTGGCCGGTTTCCCCGCGCGGCAGCGGCTTCCCGTCTTCGCCGGCGATCATCGCCTCGCGGTCGCGGCTCGGCCGGCCGATGCAGCCGGTGCCGACGGTCTCGTCGTGGTCCTCCGCCGTCATCCGGATGTCGCCGCCGGTCTCGGTCATCCCGAACGCCTCGTACCACGGCACGCCCCAGCGCGCCTCCAGCTCGGCGTGCAGCTCGTGCGGGATCGCGGACGCGCAGATCGCGCGGACGCGGTGGTCCCGATCGGCCTCGGACGGCTCCTGCCGCAGCAGCAGCGTCGGCATCAGGCCGAGGCAGTAGAACCAGGTGACGCCGTGCTCGCGCACCTTCGCCCAGAACGTGCTGGGGTGGAACCGGTCCAGCACGACGAGGGTGGCGCCGGCGGCGAGCCCCAGCGCGACGTTCCACTGTGGATCGATGTAGTGGAACGGCTGCGCGGTCAGCATGACGTCGTCCTCGCCGACGGCGGGGAAGTCGGTCGCCAGGCTCACCGCGAGGGTCGTCCAGTACCGGTTCGGCAGGACGCAGCCCTTGGGGGCGCCGGTCGTGCCCGAGGTGTACTGGATGTTGACCGGGAGTTCGGGCACCGGCGTGAACTCGGGCGGCTCGGCGCCGGAGCGGAGCCGGTCCGGGGTGATCACTTCGGTCAGCCCGATGCGGCCGAGCAGATCCGTGAACTCCGGCGCGGCGACGGCGAGCTTCGCGCCCGAGTGACGGAGGACGTGGGCGCCGTCGAACTCGCGGTAGTTCGTGTTGACCGGCACCAGCTGTGCGCCGATCTTCGCCAGCGCCAGCCAGATCAGCGGGAACGCGGGCACGTTGCGCAGCATCACCGCGACCCGGTCGCCGGGCTCGATTCCAAGTTCGGCCAGCGCCGCCGCGATTCGTGAACTTTCGCGATCGACCTCGGCGAAGGTGAAGCGCCGGTCGCCCTCGTCGAAGATCCACGCGGTGCGCGACGGCCAGAGCCGCGCGGCCCGCGTGACCAGTTGCGCGAGCGTGCCGATCTCGGCGAGGGGGGTCATGTCCGGCTCCGGAAAGCCTCCGTGGACGCGGCGACCGCGGCCGAGGTTTCGGTGATGAGCGCGTGGCTGACCTCGAGTTCGAGTGCCGGTTCGACGTCGATCGGCGCATCGAGGACGCGCTTCGCCATCGCCGCGGCCGCGGGCGGGTGCTCGGCGATCCGCTTGGCCCAGCTCAGCGCCTCGGCCTGGAGCTGCTCCGCGGGGACGGCGGCGTTGACCATGCCCAGCTCCGCGGCCTTCCGGCCGTCGAAGCGCTCGCCGAGCAGCAGGAGCTCCTTCGCCTTGAGCGGGCCGACGAGCAGCGGGAGCAGCCGTGACGCCGCGCCGGTGACGCTTAGCCCCAGCGAGACCTCGGGGAACGCGAAGACGGCGTCCTCGGCGGCCAGGATCAGGTCGCAGCCGAGCGCGAACTCCGCGCCGGCGCCGATCGCGTAGCCGTGCACCGCCGCGATCACCGGCTGGCGCAGCGCCCGCAGCCGACGCGTGACGTCCTGGAGCCGGTCGAGCCGCGCCCGTGAATCACCCTCGGGGGTGGGTTCCTTGAGGTCGTGGCCGGCGCAGAAGGCGCGGCCGGTGCCGGACAGCACGACGACGCGGGCGTCGCTGCGCGCGGCGGCGTCGAGCGCGGCGAGGAAGTCGTCGACCAGGACGGCGGCGACCGCGTTCAGCCGCTCGGGCCGGTTCAGCCGGATGTGCGCGATGCCGTCCTCGACGGCGAACTCCACGGTGGGCATGCGGCCGATGCTAGACGTTCGATCGATCGATCGATAGCCTCGGACTCGTGCGAGTCGATGCGGTGTACGAGAACGCCACAGTGTGGACGGGTGCGGGCGTGACCAGTGCCCTTGCTGTCCTGCACGGCCGGGTGGTCGCGCTCGGGGACGACGCGGTTTCGCTGTCCGCTCGCTCGCGGGTCGACCTCGGCGGCGGGTTCGTCGTGCCCGGGTTCCACGACGCGCACAACCACATGGCGTGGTTCGGGATGGGCCTCGACGACGTCGCGCTGGGCGGCTGCCGCAGCGTCGAAGAGGTGTACGACGCCGTCGCCGCGCGGGCCGCGACGCTCCCGGCCGGGAGCTGGGTGGTCGGGAGCGGGTACGACCAGAACAAGCTCGCCGGCGGGCACCCGGACCGGCACGGGCTCGACCGGGCCGCGCCGGGGATGCTCGTGCGGCTCAAGCACACGTCCGGGCACATGACCGTGGTGAACTCGGCGGTCCTCGACCAGCTGGACCTGGCGCACGTGCCGGTCGGCGGCGACGTCGTGCTCGATCCGGACGGCTCCCCGACGGGGTTGCTGCGCGAGCAGGCCCAGCTGCTGCTGCGGCCGCTGACCTACCCGACGCCGGTTTCGCGCGTCGTCCGCGGGCTCGACCGGGCGTCCGAGCGGTACCTGTCGGAGGGCATCACCAGCGTCCAGGAGGCCGGGATCGGCGGCGGGCTGGTCGGCGAGACGCCCGTGGAGCTGGCCGCCTACCAGGAGGCGCGCGAGGCCGGGGTGCTGCGCGTCCGGAGCACGGTGATGGTCGCGGCGAGCGTGCTGCACGACCTGCCCGACGGCGCAGGGTTCGGCCTCGACCTGGGCCTGCGCACCGGCCTGGGCGACGAGTGGCTGCGCGTCGGCCCGATGAAGCTGTTCGCGGACGGCTCGCTGGTCGGGCGCACGTGCGCGATGCACGAGCCCTTCGACGGCGAACCGGACAACGTCGGCTACTTCCAGGTGCCCGAGGACGAGCTGGCCCGGACGATCCGGCGAGCGCACGACGCCGGCTGGCAGATCGCGACGCACGCGATCGGCGACCGCGCGATCACGGTGGTCCTCGACGCGTACGAAGCCGCGTTGGCCGCTTCGCCGCGTACGGACCACCGGCACCGCATCGAGCACTGCGCGGTGCTTCAGCCCGCGGAGCTGTCCCGGCTCGCTTCGCTGGGGTTGCTCGCTTCGCCGCAGGGACGCTTCGTCAACGAGCTTGGCGACGGCATGCGCGCCGCGCTCGGCGAGTCTCGCGTCCCCTGGTGCTACCGGCTGCGAAGCGTCCTCGACGCGGGTTGCGTGCTTCCCGCCTCTTCGGATCGCCCGGTCGTGGACGGCGCTCCGCTGCTCGCGCTGGCCGACATGGTTCGCCGGCGTACGGCGTCGGGGGCGCCCTTCGGGGTCGAGGAGGCGTTGACGCCGGAGGAGGCGTTGCGCGCTTACACGCACGGGTCGGCGTACGCGACCTTCGCCGAGCGTGATCTGGGCACGCTGGAGGAGGGGAAGCTCGCCGACTTCGCCGTGCTGTCGGGATCGCCGCTGGAGGAGTCCGCTTTGGACGAGCTGACCGTGCGGGGAACGGCCGTCGGCGGCGAACTGCGTTACCAAGCCTGATGACTCACCTCCCCACGAACTCCAGCGCCTCCTCGGCCAGCTCCGCCCACGGCTGCGGCGACGCCACGTCCAGCGCCAGCCACTCCTTCATCGGCGTGCCCTTGTTCGCGTCGAAGCGCACCCCTTGCCCGCCCTCGACCAGCTTGTCGACCCGGCTCCGAGGCAGCTTCAGCACCAGCTGCCCGCGGACGAACATCGCGAAGATCCGCCCGTGCACGCGCAGGGCCGTGCGCCCGAAGCCGCCGGTCGCGCCGGGTGGCGTGATGCCCGGGCGTCCGGTGAACTCGTCGACCAGCTCCTCGAACCTCTCCTCTGGTGACATCGACCACCTCCGCATCCTTCAAGCCCGACAGTAACGACCACCACCGACAGAAACGGGAGGCGAGATGCCCGTCCGCGACGCCGTCTTCGACGACATCGAAGAGATCTGCGCGCTCATCGAGGAGCACGCCGTCTACGAGGACAACCACGACCTCAAGCTGGACCGCGCCGAGATGAGCGGTCACCTCTTCGGGCCGGACCCGAAGGCGTGGGTGCTGATCGCGACCCCGCCGGGCGAGCCCGGGACCGTCGCCGGCTTCGCTTTCTGCAGCTGGAACTTTTCGACCTGGGAAGCGCGGCCCGGAATCTGGCTGGACGATCTGTTCGTCCGGCCCGCCCACCGCCGCCACGGCCTCGGCGGCGAGCTGCTCGACGAGCTGCGCAACCGAACGACCGGGCGCGTCGAGTGGGACATGCAGGCGGGCAACGAGAAAGGCGAGGCGTTCTACGCCCAGCTCGGCGCCGAACCCGTCCCCGGCTGGGTCCGCTACCGCTGGCGACCCTGAACTTTCACGAGAAAGATCCCGGCCCCGTATCGTGTGCGGCATGGGAGATGGTTCGGTCCGGAGGTCCTCGTCGGTCGAGGACTACGTCCGGGTGATCTACGGCCTGGTCGAACGCGGTGAGGCGGTCACGAACACCTCGCTCGCCGGCCGGCTGGAGGTCAGCCCGTCCTCGGCGTCGGGGATGGTCACGAAGCTGTCCCAGCTCGGGCTGGTCACCCACGTGCCCTACCGCGGGATCGAGCTCACCGCCGACGGGCGGCTCCTGGCGCGCTCGGTGCTGCGGCGGCACCGGCTGATCGAGACGTACCTGGTGTCCGAGCTCGGCTACACGTGGGACGAGGTCCACGCGGAGGCCGACGCGCTGGAGCACGCGGTGTCGGACCGGCTGGTCGAGCGCATCGCGGCCAAGCTGGGCAACCCGGTCCGCGACCCCCACGGCGACCCGATCCCGGCCGCCGACGGCAGCGTCGAGGAGCTGTCGGTCCGCATCCTGGACGACCTCGAGCCGGGCGCGGTGGGCGAGATCGTGCGGGTGTGGGACACGGACCCCGAACTGCTGCGCTACCTGACGGAACACGCGATCAACCTGGGCGAACGCATCGAGGTCGTCGAGCGCCAGCCGTTCGGGGGACCGATGGTGGTGAAGGTGGGCTCCCCGCCGGACGCCGCGACGCACGCCATCGGCAAGGAGATCGCGCAGGCCCTGTCGGTCACCCTGCGCTGAGCCCGCTCCGTGCCGTCGACCTGTGGATTCACCCGCCGATCGAGAGCTGGAAACCGGCGCGTTCGGCCTCGTCGGCGTCCTTCCACAACGTGCCACGGTTGCTGTTGCCGACGTGAACCCCGTAGCGTTCGGCGCTCGGCACGTCGGCGAACGTGAAGGTGAACGTGCGCACCCACATCCCGTCGACGATCTTCGTCTCTTCGCCGGGAGTCCGGTGCAGTTCCGTCGTGGCCACGACTCTGCCGCTTTCGTTCACGAGGGTGACCTGCGAGCCGTTGCTCAGGTCGGTGTAGCCGTCGTAACCGTCAGCTGTGGACTTGGTGCACTGCATGTCGCACAGCAGGGACAGGGTGCCGTTGACCGATGTGCTGCCCGACGTCATGAGGACGACGGCAACGACAGCCGCGATTGCCACGGCGACAACGCCGCCGACGACGAAGACGAGCGGCTTGCGGCTTCGTGACACAGGCGGTGGAACGGGTTCGGGCTGCGGCACCTGGTCGGTATTCGCTTCGGTGGTCATTGCCGTTCTCGCTCTCCTCGCCGGATGTGCGTTCAGACGGCCGCGCCATGGCCGCTGTTACGGAAGGTGACCAAGCCGTGATGACGTCGGGGTGCGTACGCGCGAGTGACGTCGTGGAGCGGATGTGGTGACCCTTCCGCGGCCGCGACCATGGCCGTATGAAACCCTTCCGCTTCGGTATCGTCGCCGGTCACGCGCGCGACCTGACCTCGTGGACCGCCCAGGCCGAGCGGGTCGAGAAGCTCGGCTTCGACACCCTGCTCGCCACCGATCCCGTCGGCCGGGCCGATCCCTTCGTCCTGCTCGGGGCCGCCGCCGCGGTCACCCTGGACCTCACCGTCGGCACCTTCGTCCTCGCCGATCCCTTCCGGGACCCGAAGGCCCTCGACTGGCAGGTCCAGACCCTGCACCAGCAGACCGGCGGCCGGTTCGAGCTCGGGCTCGGCGTCGGACGGCCGGGTGCGAAGGCGCACACCGAAAGCCTCGGCCGGGAGTTCGGCGAACCGGGTGAGCGCATCACGCGGATGGCGGAGACGATCGCCCACCTCAAGCGATCGATCGACCGCCCGCGGCTGGTGCTCGCCGCCGGGGGACCGAAAATGCTCGCGCTCGCCGCGCAAGAAGCCGACACCGTGACCTTCACGTGGGCGCCCAAGACCACCGAAGCCGAAGCCGAGTCCATTGTGGATCGATTCCGTAAGCTTGCTGAGGAAAGGCTGCCGGACATCGAGCTCGGGCTGAACCTCATGGCCGTCGGGGACGAGCCGTCGCCCGGGATCGCGCGGTGGGCCGGGGTCGACGTCCCGGAGCTCGCCGCGGCCGGCGCCGTCACCGTGCTGCCCGCTGATCCAGGTCAAGCGGTGGAAAGGCTTCTCGGCTGGCGGGAGCGGTGGGGGATTTCCTACGTGACGATCAACTCGGGCTACGCGGAACCGTTCGCCGCCATCGCCGAACGGGCACGGCTCGCAGGTGGGTGAGGGCCCTTCCGATCTTGCGAAGCTGGGCCTACGCTCCAATTTTCGTACTCGGGAGTGCTTCGGAGCGTTGTGATGACCGGTCAGCGAACACGCACCATCGACCGGGGGGAACAGGCGGAGCTGAGCCAGCTGCTCTCCGCCGGGCCGTTCGACGTGGCCCTGCGGGCGGCGATCCGGGCCCGCGGGCTCGGGCTCGACCGGATCCGCTATCGCTTGCGCGGCAGGGGAACCACGGTCAGCCTGGCCACCCTCAGCCACTGGCAGTCCGGGCGGTGCCGGCCCGAACGGGCGGAATCGTTGGAGGCGTTGCGGAATCTCGAGGACATCCTGAACGTGCCGGACGGCGCGCTCAGCAGGCTCCTCGGGCCGCCGCGGGGAAGAGCGCGCTTCCACGTGCAGGCGCCGCCGCTCAATTGAGCGGCACCAACGGAAAACCGCTCAGGTGAGCACGTAGGCTCGCGGGCATGCGTGCTGTCGTCATGGAGGAGTTCGGCGTCCCACCGGTCGTGCGGGACGTGCCGGAGCCGGTCGCGCCGCCCGGAGGTGCGGTGATCGAGGTCGACGCCACGGGCGTCTGCCGCAGCGACTGGCACACGTGGCAGGGCCACGACACCGCGGTGAAGCTGCCGCACGTCGCCGGGCACGAGCTCGCCGGCCGCCTCGTCGCGCTCGGTGCGGGCGTGCGCGGGTGGGAAGTCGGCGCGCGCGTCACCGTGCCGTTCGTCTGCGCCTGCGGCACGTGCCCCCAGTGCGCGCGCGGTGACCAGCAGATCTGCGACCGCGAGTTCCAGCCCGGCGCCACCCATTGGGGTTCGTTCGCCGAGCGCGTGGCCATCGAGCACGCCGAGACGAACCTCGTCGCGCTGCCGGACACGATCGGCGCCGCCGAAGCCGCCGCGCTCGGCTGCCGGTTCGGCACGGCGTTCCGCGCGGTGCTGCGGCAGGGGCGCGTCACCGCGGGGCAGTGGGTTTCGGTCTACGGCTGCGGCGGAGTCGGGATCTCCGCGGTCCTGCTGGCCGCCGCGGCGGGCGCGAAGGTCGTCGCGGTCGACGTCTCGCCGGCCGCTCTCCGGCTCGCCGCGAAGTCCGGCGCCACCTCGACCGTCGACTCGTCGGAGTTCGACGGTCCCGAAGCCGTCGCCGCGCACGTGCGCGAGCTGACCAGCGGCGGCACGCACGTCTCGCTCGACTGCCTCGGCGCGCCGTCGACCTGCGCGGCGTCCGTGGGCAGCCTCCGCAAGCGCGGCCGGCACGTCCAGGCCGGGCTGATGCCGCCCGCGCAGGGTGTCGCCCCGATCCCGATGCACCGGGTCATCGGCGGCGAGCTGGAGCTGGTCGGGATCCACGGGCTCCAGGCCCACGAGTACCCGGAGCTGCTGCGCGTCGTCGAGACGGCGGGGATCGACCTCGGCGCGCTGATCGGCCGCCGGATCGGTCTCGACGACGTTCCGGCCGCGCTGGCCGCGATGAACGACCCGGTGCCGGCTCAGCCGGGCGTCACCGTCGTGACTTTTCGTGACTGATCCACGGCGGCGAGGTCAAGTGACCGGTTCGTAGCTGATCCACGCTGGCTTGTGACATTCAGGTGTGGGAATGTCTAGCCATGGTGGCCCAAAGCGAGGGGATTCGGCCGCAGGAGCGTCCCGTTGGTCCATTGGGACGTCTCCTGCGGCTGTTCACCAGGTCCGGCGTGACGTTCCGCGGTCACCACGTCGTCCCGTCGATGATCACCGAACGTGTGCGGCTGGAGTCTCCGGCACAATCGAGGTGATGGACGCCCTCCTCCCGCGCCCGCGCGCCGAACTCGCGCCCGGTGCCGTGCACGTGCCCGACTGGCTCGGCTTCGACGAACAGCGCGAGCTCGTCGCCGCCTGCCGCGGCTGGCCCGGCTACCGCCACACGACCTACCCGAACGGCGGAGTCATGTCGGTGAAGACCGTCTGCCTCGGCTGGCACTGGTACCCCAACGGCTACTCACGCACGACCGACGACGGCAAGCCGGTGCTGCCGTTCCCGGACTGGCTCGGCGACCTGGGCCGCCGCGCGCTCGCGGACGCGTACGGCGAGCCGGCCGACGGCTACGAGCCCGACACCGCGCTGGTCAACTTCTACGCCGCGAAGACGAAGATGGGGCAGCACCAGGACAAGGACGAGCGCAGCTCGGCCCCGGTGGTGTCGTTCAGCCTCGGCGACACGTGCGTGTTCCGCTTCGGCAACACCGAGTCCCGCAACAAGCCCTACACGGACGTCGAGCTGCACTCGGGCGACGTCTTCGTGTTCGGCGGCCCGTCCCGGTACGCCTACCACGGCGTGCCGAAGACCCTCTCCGGCACGGCGGACCCGGCACTCGGCCTGACCGGCCGGCTGAACATCACGCTGCGGGTCTCGGGCCTCTAGTCCTCAATGGACTCTTCTTCGGGCACCACGATCAGCCGGACGGCGACCGCGCGCGAGCCGGGCGGGTGGTGGCCCGGCTCGGTGACGTACTTCCAGAGCAGGGCCTGGTACTCCTCGACGAACGACGCGATCTGCTCCTTCGTCAGGGTCAGCCCGCCGCGGTAGATCTGGTTCCAGCCCTTGGCGTCGTCGTAGCCCGCGTACGCCCGCGCGACCAGGCCGAGGTCGTGGCTCATCTTGAGCGTGCCGAGCTTGCGCGCGGCTTCGCGCTCGTCGTCGGTCATCTCGAGGCCGGGCGGGGTGTAGATGTCCTTCATCAGCGACTTCCACCAGCGCTCGCGGCCGTCTCCGCGGTCTTCGATCTCCGCGATGAGGTCGAGATCGGCGAGCTTGCGGAGGTGGTAGCTGGTCGTCCCGGTGCTCTCGCCGAGGGCCTTCGCGACGCTCGTCGAGTTCGCTTCGCCGTGTTTGCCCAGGTAGGACAGGATGTCGCGGCGGACCGGGTTGGCCAGGGCCTTGTAGAAGGCCTTGAGATCCGCGCCGGTGAGGACGCGCCGTTCGGGACGTTCGACCATGGCCGGAGCGTACTACAGAGGATATTTGCAAAGAACCTCTGCAATCGCTACCGTGGTCGGCGAACGGGGGTTTCGATGAAAAGACTCTTCTGGGCGGCGGGCCTCTGCCTGCTGCCGTGGATCGCGGTACTGGGGCTGACGCTGCCGGAGGTCGTGCAGGCGCAGCACTGGCGGCTCGCGTGGACGGGCTTCGACACGGCGGAAGCGGCCGGCCTGCTGGCGACGGCCTGGCTGCTCGGCCGCGACGACCCGCGGGTGCCGTTCGCCGCGATCGGCACGGCGACGCTCCTGCTGGCCGACGCCTGGTTCGACGTCGTGACGGCCGGCGACGACGTGGTGTTCTCGCTGCTCATGGCCGGTCTGGAGGTCCCGCTGGCGCTGGCGTGCCTGGCGGTGGCGGTCCCGCGGCCGGTGCCGGCGCATGTCTGAGCTGGACCCGCGCCTGCGCGACGAGATCGACGACCAGGTCGCCGAGGCCCTCGACGCCTACCTGGCCGAGCCGGGCCGGCTGCCGACCGGGCGCCGGTGGCCGCTCTGGCTGGCGATCGTCCTCACGAACGTGGTCTGGCTGCTGGTGGTCGTGAGTGGGAAACCGGGTTAGAACCCTGTTTCCCACTCACGACGCGGGACGGAAGCTCACGGTCTGGCCCAGCCGCAGCTGGGCCGCGACGTCGAGGTCGTCCTCCTCGACGACGGCGATCACCGGGTACCCGCCCGTCGTCGGGGAGTCGGCGTGGAACAGGATCGGCCGGCCCGACGGCGGCACCTGCACCGACCCGGGCACGCACGCCTCGGACGGCAGTTCCCCTTCCCGTGCGCGGGAAAGCGGCGGCCCGGTCAGCCGGATCCCGACGCGGTCCGAGTCCGGCGAAACCGTGTACACAGTGGACAGCAAGTCGTCCGGCGAGGTGAACCAGTCGCGACGCGGTCCCGGCGTGACGCGCAGGACCGGCGCGGCCGGCAACGCCGCACGCGGCGCCAGGTCGGCCACCGGGAAGGCGCCGGGCGTGCCCACCGGCAGCAGCATCCCGGCGGCGAGCGGCGGCGGCCCCAGCTTGCCGAGCGTGTCGGTCGACCGCGAGCCGAGCACCGGCGTGACGTCGATCCCGCCGCGCACCGCGACGTAGCAACGCAAACCGTGCGAAGCCGTGCCCAGCACCAGTTCGTCGCCCGGCCACAACGTCATCGGCGCGTTCATGCCACCCGGCGACACCGGGCACAGCGCGCCGGTCACCGCCACCGTCGTGACGGCCGAGGCGCGCAGCACCAGACCGCCCAGCGTCACTTCCAACGCCGCGGCGTCCGCGGGGTTCCCGACCAGCCGGTTGGCCAGCCGGAACGACGCGCGGTCGGCCGCGCCGGACCGGCCGACGCCGAGCGCCGCGTGGCCGGGCCGGCCGAGGTCCTGCACCGTCGTCGTGAACCCCGGCCGCACGACTTCGAGCTTCACGCCGTCACCGCCTCGAACCGCACCCTCGTGCCCGGTGGCAGCAGGTTCGGCGGGTCGCGTTCGACGTCCCACACCGGCACGTCCGTCCGGCCGAGCAGCCGCCAGCCGCCGGGCGACGCGCTCGGGTAGACCGCGCTGTACTCCCCGGCGATCGCCACCGACCCCGCCGGGATGCGCGTCCGCGGTGTCGACCGGCGCGAGACGTGCAGTGCCGGGTCCGAACCGGACAGGTAGGCGAATCCCGGCGCGAACCCGCAGAACGCCGAGACGTACGAACCCGCACTGTGCCGGGCGATCACCTCGGAGATGCGCAAGCCCGCCTCGGCCGCGACGTCGGCCAGGTCCTCGCCGTCGTACCGCACCGGGATCACCACCTCGGCCGAAGCGGACACCGCACTGTCCACAGGGGACACCTCGCGTAGCAGGGCGCCCAGGCGGTCCGCGTCCGTCACCGCCGGGTCGAAGCGGACCAGCAGCGTCCGCGCCGCCGGGACCAGCTCCTCGACGCCCGCCGGGCCGAGGCGGGCAAGCGCGGCCTGGAACCCCAGCACGTCGTCCAGTTCCACCAGCACCGCGCGCCGCCCGCACGGCAGCAGCCGGACGGTCATCCGGTGAACGCCCCCAGCTCGATGCCGCCCTCGGTCAGCGCGGCCGCGATCCGCTTGGCCAGCTCCACCGCGCCCGGCGTGTCCCCGTGCACGCACAGGGAGTCCGGGCGCAGCTCGAGCTCGGTGCCGTCCTCCGTGACGACGCCGCCGGTGGCCATGCCGACCGCGCGCCGGGCCACCACGTCGGCGTCGTGCAGCACCGCGCCCGGCTTCTTGCGCGACACGAGCTTGCCGTCGGCCGTGTAGGCCCGGTCGGCGAACGCCTCCGCGTACGCCACCACGCCCGCTTTTTCCGCCTGCCGCTGCATTTCCGAGTCCGGCAGGCAGAGCAGCGCGAGCCCGGGGTCGTACCGGCGCAGGCCGTCGACGATCGCCGCGGCCTGCTCGACGTCCACCGCCGCGGTGTTGTACAACGCGCCGTGCGGCTTCACGTACGTCACGCGGCTGCCCGCCGCGCGGGCGAACGCGTCCAGCGCCCCGATCTGGTAGAGCACCTCGTCCGCCAGGTCGGCCGGCGCGATGTCGAGCGCGCGCCGGCCGAAGCCGGCCAGGTCGTGGTACCCGACGTGCGCGCCGATCGCGACCCCGCGCTCGGCCGCCAGGTCGCACACCCGCCGCATCACCGACGGGTCGCCGGCGTGGAAGCCGCACGCGATGTTCGCGCTGGTCACGATGTCGAGCATGGCTTCGTCGTCGCCCATCTTCCAGGCGCCGAAGCCTTCGCCGAGATCGCTGTTCAGATCCATTTCAGCCCACCCGGTATTCGCTGTCGTGGCGGTCGGTGATGAACATGTACCCCGGCGCGTGGGTGATCGCAAAGGGGGGCCGTGACGCCATCAGCGCCGCCTGCGGGGTGACCCCGCAGGCCCAGAACACCGGGACGTCACCCGGCTCCGCCTCCACCGGGTCGCCGAAGTCCGGCCGGGAGAGGTCTTCGATCCCCAGCGCGCCCGGGTCGCCGACGTGCACGGGCGCGCCGTGCACGGCCGGCATCGCGCGGGTGATCCGGATGGCGTCGTCGACGCGGTCCTCCGGGATCTGCCGCATCGAGACGACCATCGGCCCGAACAGCCGCCCGGCGGGCTCGCACGGCCGGTTCGTCACGTACATCGCGACGTTGCGGCCCTGGTCGACGTGCCGCAGCGGGACGCCCTCGGCGGCCAGGGCCGTCTCGAACGTGAAGCTGCAGCCGATGGAGAAGGCGACCATGTCGCTGCGCCACAGGCCGGTCGCGTCGGACACCTCGCCGGCCAGCACGCCGTTCTGCCAGATCCGGTAGCGCGGCAGGTCGGTGCGCAGGTCCGCGCTCGCGGCGAGCCGGGTTTCCGGGTCGCCGGGGTCGGTGACGTCGAGCAGCGGGCACGGCTGCGGGTTGCGGGTGCAGAACAGCAGGACGTCGTACGCCCAGTCCTCGGGCACGGCGATCAGGTTGGTCTGCGTGAAGCCGTTGGCCCAGCCGGTGGTCGGCCGGGCGGTGCCGCGGCGGAACGCTTCTCGCGCTTGAGCGGGAGTGAACGTCGCGGGTTCGTCAAAGGTCGTCATGAGTTCCCCCTCAGGGAAATTTCCGGGTCCGGGGGCGGGCCCCCGGGCGGGGTGTGGGGGTTGCACCCCCACAAGATTCAGTCGACGAGTTCGATACCCCGGGTCTCGGGAAGGCCCAGCAGTGCGAGCACGGCGATGCCGTAGCCGAGCGCGCCGAACACGATCGCGCCGCCCGCGCCGAGGAAGCCCACGACGGTCGGGAAGATCGCGCCCACGGCACGGCCGAAGTTGTACGTGAAGCCCTGACCCGTGCCGCGCAGCGACGTCGGGTACAGCTCGGCGAGGTAGGCGCCGAAGCCGCTGAAGATCGCGGACATCGAGAAGCCGAGCGGGAAGCCGAGGACGAGCACGAGCCCGTTGGCGCCTTTGGGTATCTGCGTGTACGCGACGATCAGCGCGGCCGACAGCAGCGCGAACGTCAGGAACGTTTTCTTGCGTCCCATCAGGTCGGTCAGGTAGCCGCCGCAGACGTAGCCGACGAAGGCGCCGGTGATGAGGAACGCGAGGTACCCGCCGGTGCCGATCACGGTCAGCTCGCGCGTCTTCTTCAGGTAGGACGGCAGCCACGTCGAGATCGTGTAGTACCCGCCCTGGACGCCGGTGGCGAGCAGCGCGGCGAAGAACGTCGTGCGCAGCAGGTCGGCCTTGAAGATCTTGACGAGCGTGCCCTTCGGGCGTTCGGCCTTCAGGCGTTCCTCGGCGCGCGGGGCGTCCTTGACGCTCTTGCGGACCCACAGCACGAACAGGGCCGGGATGACGCCGGTCCAGAACATGATGCGCCAGGCCAGGTCGGGGCTCGCCAGGCTGAACACGACGGTGTAGACGATCACCGACAGGCCCCAGCCGACCGCCCAGGCGCTCTGCACGAAGGCCACGGTCCGGCCGCGGTAGCGGGCCTGCGAGTACTCCGCGACCAGCGCGGCGCCGGCCGCCCACTCACCGCCGAAGCCCAGGCCCTGCAGTGCGCGGAAGATGAGCAGCGTCTCGAAGTTCGGCGCGAACCCGCAGAGCACGGTGAAGATCGTGTACATCGCGATGGTGATCTGGAGCGTGCGGACGCGGCCGATCCGGTCGGCCAGCATGCCGGCCCCGACCCCGCCGATGGCCGACACGACCAGCGTCGTCGTGCCGAGCAGGCCGGCTTCACCGCTCGAAATGCCGAAGTACGCGGTGATCGCGGCGAGGCCGAGCGGCAGGGTCTGGTAGTCGAACGAGTCCAGGCCGTAGCCGCCGAAAGCGCCCGCGAACGCGCGTTGCCCGCGTTTGCCGAGCGTGCGGAACCAGTCGAACGGCCGGGCCTCGGTAGCAGTTGTCGCAGTCATGGGCACCTCCTGGCCAGTCTCTCATCGTGGCGTGCCTCACACACTAGGGATTGTTGAACAATTCCACAAGATGGCAATTACATCGTCCTCAGTGTGACGGGTACCATCTGTCTTGTGGTCATCGAAGACAGCGGGCTCCCGGGCCTCGAGGCCGACCGGGGCCTGGTCAGTCGCAAGAGCACGGCCGAGCGGGTGGCGGGCGTGCTGCGCAAGCGCATCGCGGAGGGCTTCTTCCTGCCCGGCGGCCGGCTGTCGGAGCAGGACATCGGCAACGCGCTCGGCGTCTCGCGCAACACGCTCAGGGAGGCGTTCCGGCTGCTCACGCACGAGCGGCTGCTCGCCCACGAGCTCAACCGCGGGGTCTTCGTCCGCATCCCGAGCGTCGAGGACGTCGTCGACATCTACCGCGTCCGCAAGATCATCGAGTGCGCGGCCGTCCGGGGGGTGACGGCGAAGCCGGCTTCGTTCGCCCGGATTCGCGAGAAGGTCGAGATCGGCGACGAGGCCGCGCGCACCGGCAACTGGAAGGACCTCGGCACCGCGAACGTGTGGTTCCACCAGGAGCTGGCGGCCCTGTCGGGCAGCGAGCGCGTCAACGAGCTGGTCGGCAGGCTGACCGCCGAGCTGCGGCTGGTGTTCCACATCATGGCCGAGCCCCGGCGCTTCCACGAGCGCTACCTGCCCCGCAACCACGAGATCCTGGACCGCATCGAGGCCGGCGACGGCCCGGGCGCGGAGCAGCTGCTGATGAAGTACCTCGAGGACGCGGAGGAACAGCTGGTCGAGGCGTACGCCGACCGAGCCGAGGCAGCTCGGGCGGCGGTCGCGGTGGACTAGCTGCTTTCGGCGGCGCGCGGTGGGCCGGGCCGCCTTTGGCAGGGCCCTGGCGCGGAAGGGTTGGCGAGGCGCTCGGCTGTCGCACCGGCCCGAGCCGCGGCGGCTCGGGCGGCCGTCGCGGTGGAGTGACTATCCCTTGCGGCGCACCATCTCGGTGATCCAGATCGGCGCGAACGGCGACGTGCAGTTCGGGGGCGTCGGGTAGTCCTTCAGGACCTCGAGGCGTTCGCCTATTTCGATGGCTCGGGCGCGGTGCTCGGCGTGCTCGATCCCGATCTGGGCCAGGCAGTGGTTCATCGCCCACTGCAGGCGTTCCGGCGCGTCCTTCATTTCCTTTTCGATGATTTCGAGCAGGTTGCCGAGATCATCGTGCCCCTGTGCCACGCGATCGGTGGTCAGCGCCCAGCCGGCGCTCGCGATCACCGGGTCCGGGTCGGCGAACCACGCCACGCGCAGCTCCTCGGCGTGCGGGCTCTTCTTCACCACGTAGTTGACGAGCCAGTCGTGCACCTTCGGCGTGCGCGCGGTCCGCAGCATCGCGTCCAGCTCGGCGCGCTCGAACGCCTTCGGGCGGCAGATCAGCGTCGCCAGGAGCTTTGCCGCCGTGTCGTCGGTGGCCCACAGCTCGCGGGCCAGCTCCTGCTGCGTCTTCAGCCGCTTCGCCACCGCGCGCAGCTTGGTGAGGTTCACGCCGTGGTCGTCGCCGTGCTTCGCGTTGATCTCGCGGGCACGCGGCTCGTCGAGCGCGGCCAGCTCGGCCAGGACGTCGTTCACCGTCGGTTCGGGCACGGCGGCCAGTCTAGGGTGCCCCTTCGGGCATCTCTGGTTTCCGGACTCCCCAAAAGCGATCCCGGCTGGATAACCTCTGAGCGGTTTCGCCGCCGGAGACCCCCAGCGGCAGGCGGAACCACCTCGCTGCCGGGCCGGGGCCTCCCCAGTGTCACGGTCCGGCAGCCCGGAACGCACGAAGGCCCGGCCGGAGCCGGGCCTTCGTCGTCGAACCGGGGTCAGCCGGCGTAGCGGGCGAAGATCCTCGTGAAGTCCCACGCCTGCTGGGAAACACCCGAACACGTGTCGTCGTTCGGGTAGGCGCCCGGGCACGGCCGGTCGCGGTTGGCCGACCAGAACGTCAGCCGGGCCAGGTGGTGCTGGTTCGCGTAGGCCAAGATCGCATTGAAATCGTTCAACGTGACCGTCTCGCTGTTGTCCGTGATGCCGTTCATCGACGAGATGCCCATGTGCCGGTAGGCCGTGTCGTCGTCGTAGCCGTAAGCCGACTTGACGACGTTCTTGAGCCCTTCGGCCGCGCGCTGCGTGAGCGTGCCCATGTTCTGGCCGGCGCCGCCGAAGTCGAACGGCATGATCACCCAGCCGTCGACCGTGAGCCCCGACTGGGCCGCCCGGTTGACCAGGCTGTTGTCCGGTCCGGACTGCCCGGTGCCGAACGTGACGTACAGCTTGATGCCCGCGTTGTTCGCCCGGACCGTCTTCAGCGCGTCGACCGTGCGCTGCTGCACCGTCGGGTTGCTGTAGGCGTCGGCCTCGATGTCGATGTCGATCGCCTTGAGGCCGTAGGCGCTGATCACCTTCTGGTACGCCGCGGCCAGCTCACCCGCGCTGCCGCACGACGACTCCAGCTTGTTGCCGGAGTAGCCGCCGAACGACGGGATGACGTCCCCGCCGCCCGCGCGCACCGCGTTGATCGTGTTCTGGTCGACGCCGCCGGTCAGCGCCCGGCCGCCGTCCCACATCGGGTTGCAGTAGCCGTTGGACAGGACGAACGCCAGCGTGAACCACTTGACGCCGGTGGCGTTCTGGATCGTCTGCGGGCTCGGCGGGTTGCCCCAGCCGTTGTAGAGGTACGGCGCGACGGCCATCACGCCCGGCCCGGACGGCGGCGGGGTGGTGCCGCCGGACGGGAGTGTCCACTGCTGGTTGGCCGTGCTCGCGCAGGTCCAGATCTGCAGCCGGGTGCCGTTCGCGCTGGAGTTGCCGGTCGCGTCCAGGCACTTGCCCGAGCCGGTGTTGACCAGGTTCTTCGCCGCGTTGGCCGTCCACTTCTGGGCGTTGGAGCCGTTGCAGTCCCAGAGCTGGACGGTGGTGCCGTTGGCCGTTCCGGCGCTCGTGACGTCGAGGCACTTGCCCAGGGCCTGCAGCGATCCGTCGCTGCCGGTCGTCCACTGCTGGGCGCCGCTGCCGTTGCAGTCGTAGAGCTGGATCGCCGTGCCGTTCGCGGTGCTCGCCGCGTTGACGTCGACGCACTTGCCGGCCAGGCCGGTGATGGGCCCGGTCGCCGCCTGCGCGACACCCGGAGCGAACACCAGTGCTGACGCCGCGATCAGGGCGCCGAATGCTGCTGTCTTCTTCATGCGGGCACGTTCCACTTCTGGTTGGCGGCACCGGTGCACGTCCAGATCTGCAGCCGGGTGCCGTTGGCGCTGGAGTTGCCGGTCGCGTCGAGGCACTTGCTCGACGCTGCCCCGACGATGTCGCGCGCCGCGGTCGCCGCCCATCTCTGGTTCGCCGTCCCGCCGCAGTCCCACAGCTGCAGCTGCGCGCCGTCCGCTGTGGACTGTCCGGTGACGTCGAGGCACTTGCCCAGTGCGCGGATCGTGCCGTCGGTGCCGACCGTCCACGCTTGCGCGCCCGAGCCGTTGCAGTCGTAGAGCTGGACGGCGGTGCCGTTCGCGCTGCTGCCGTTCGCGACGTCCAGGCACTTGCCGCCGAGCCCGGTGATCGGGCCGGTCTTGCCGGTGCCACCGCCCCCGCTGCCCTGGGTGCCGGCCCAGGTGAACGTCGCCGACGTGTGCCCCGGCAGGGTGTAGGTGAACGACGAGTTGCCCCAGTTCACGCGGACGCTCTGGTTGCCGGTGCTGGTGTTGTACGCGATCAGCGCCTTCGAGCCGTCCGGGTTCTTCCACGCGACGTTGCGGACCGTCGAGTTGTCGTTCGAGTCGATCCGGGACGCGCCCGGCTTCACGAACTTCGTCAGGTGACCCATCGTGTAGTACTCGACGGTGTAGTCGACCTGGCCGTTGCGCCCGTCTCCGTTGTGGACGGTCACCAGCCCGGTGCACGTGTCGCAGCCGCCGTTGTGCGGGTTGTGCGCCTGGTCCATCGCCAGGCTCCACTTGGTGACCGTGCGGCTCCAGTTGCGCGTGTAGTCGACGATGTTCGTCATGTCCTCGGCCTGCTGGTTCGACACCCAGGTGCCGCCGGAGTGCTCGGTCGAGTACGCGTTCACGCTCGGGTACTGGTTGTGCACGGTCGTCTGCTGCGAGACGTCGCCGCCGTAGCCGTGCCACGCCATGCCGCCGAAGTTCGGGTGGCTGCGGATGGCCGCGTCGTCCATCGTGGGCGCGGCGAAGGACTGGTACTGGTCCCAGTTCCAGTCGAGCGCGAGCACCTTTGTGGACAGTCCGGCGTTCTGCAGTGCGGGCAGCAGGTTGTTCTTGGTGAAGTACGCCAGGCCGGCGCCGTTCCAGTTGGTCGACGGGTAGCTCGCGCAGCACGTCGGTTCGTTTTGGACGGACAGGTAGTTGATCGGCACGCCGGCGGCCTGGTACGCCTGGGCGTACTTGACGAAGTACTGCGCGTAGGCCGGGTAGAACTGCGACTCGACCCAGCCGAGCAGGTAGCTGTCGTTGTCCTTCATCCACGGTGGCGCGCTCCACGGCGACGCCATGACCTTGATCTGCGGGTTGAGCTGCAGCGCCTGCTTGGTCAGCGGCAGGACGTCGGTCTGGTCGTGCGCGATGGAGAACTTCGTCAGGTTCGGGTCGGTCTGCCCGGCCGGCACGTCGTCGAACGTGTAGCTGTAGCGCGCGATGTCCGACGCGCCGATCGGGTTGCGCAGGAAACTGATGCCGATGCCCGCGTTCGGGTCGAACAGCTTCTGCATGACCTGGTTGCGGGTGGTGGCGCTGAGCAGGTTGCTCGAGTTGAGCAGCCACGCGGCGGAGTCGGTGAACGACGCGCCGGCGCCCTCGAACTGCTGGTAGGTCGTGTTCTCGTTGACGTTGATGGTCTGGCCGCCGGTGCCGGTGCCCGCGGTGAAGCTGATCGGCGTCTGCTGTTGCAGGCCGCGGGTGACGTTGACGCCCTTGGCGTCGTCGGTCGTGGTGAGCCAGACGTTCACGGTCTCGCCCGCGGCCTGCGCGGGCACGGCGAAGGTGGCCGCGGCGAGCGCGGTCACGCCGAGAATGCTGAAGAGAGAGCGCTTCCTCATGGCAGTGTCCACTTCTGGTTCGCGCCGGTGCCGCAGGTCCAGATCTGGAGCCGGGTCCCGTTGGCGCTCGAGTTGCCGGTGGCGTCGAGGCACTTGCCCGAGCCGGCGTTCACGAGGTTCTGCGATCCGTTGGCCGACCACTTCTGCGCGTTCGACCCGTTGCAGTCGTACAGCTGGACCGTCGTGCCGTTGGCCGTGCCCGCGCTGGTGACGTCGAGGCACTTGCCGAGCGCGCGGACCGTGCCGTCGGTGCCGACCGTCCACTGTTGAGCGGTCGAGCCGTTGCAGTCGTAGAGCTGCACGGCGGTGCCGTTGGCGTTGTTCGCGCCCGCGACGTCGACGCACTTGCCGCCGACGCCGGTGATCCGGCCCGCGTTCTGGGTGGGCGGCGTGGTGGTGCCGCCGGCGAACTGCGTGGCGACCTGCTCGCCGAGGCTGGTGGCGTTGGCGTGGTTCTCGATCGGGTTGACGTGCGTGTTCGGGAACACGATGTACGTCACCGGGCCCTCGGTGCCGCCGTTCGACGGGTCGGGGTTGATGCCGAGGTTGACCGCGGTGGCGTAGGACGCCTCACCGATGATGCTCGTCGGGCCGGTGTCGCCGACCACTGCGTAGGTGACCTGGTTGTTGTAGATCACCGCCACGACCGAGCCGCCGTCGATGCCGTAGTTGCGATAGTCCCAGGTGGACGTCGGCTGCGGCAGCACGATGTACGGCAGCTGCGCGGCGTTGAGCGGCTGGTCGGTCGACGTGTGGAACGCGGTGTCCGGGTAGAAGCAGCAGTCGGTCTGCTCGTTGCACTGCGACGTGCGGACGCCGTCGCAGTCGATGTCCATGTCGGCCTTGAAGAAGACCGCGCCGTTGGCCTGGCAGACGGGCACGGTCGCCGCGCCGCCTTCGTCGAAGGAGTACTTGCCGTTCGAGATCTGCTGGCAGGACGTCGTCTTCGCGAGCAGCTGGCTCGCGGACGGGCCGGCCTCGACGGCGGCTTGGGCGGAGCCGGTGGTCAGGAAGGAAAGCGCTAACAGGGCACACCCCATTAGCGCGACGAGGAATCGTCGCACTTGGATTCTCCTTGTGGGGGAAGGAAACAGTGCCGGGTAGGCGAACCGGGCGGGGTTCGCCTACCCGTGGTGGTGGATCAGGGAGTGGTCCACTTCTGGTTGGCGCCGCCGCCGCAGGTCCAGATCTGCAGGCGGGTGCCGTTCGCACTGGAGTTGCCGGTGGCGTCGAGACACTTGTTCGCGTTGGGGTTCACGATGTCCCTCGCCCCGGAGATCGCCCACTGCTGGGCGGCGGTTCCGTTGCAGTCGTAGAGCTGCACCGGCGTCCCGTCCGCGGTGCCGGCTGCGCTGACGTCCATGCACTTGCCGAGAGCGCGGATCGTGCCGTCGGTGCCGATGGTCCAGTTCTGCGCCGCGTTGTTGTTGCAGTCGGTGATCTGGATCGGCGTGCCGTTGGCGGAGTTCGCGCCGGCGACGTCGACGCACTTGCCGCCGATGCCGGTGATCCGCCCGGTGCGCCCGCTCGGGGTGCCGCCGCCGGTGTCGTTGGTGACGTGGACGTAGTCGACGACCAGCTGCTGCGGGAACTGCGTGCTGCTGTTGGGGTCGCCGGGCCAGTACCCGCCGACGGCGAGGTTGAGGATGATGAAGAAGTTGTGGTCGTAGACCCAGCGGTTGCCGTTCAGGTCGGACGGCGTGCGTGTCTGGTAGAGGTTGCCGTCGACGTACCACTTGATCTGGTTCGGCGCCCAGTCGACGGCGTAGGTGTGGAAGTCGTCGGAGAAGTTCGGGCCGTTGTAGGCCGCGCCGATGCCGCCGGAACCGGAGTAGCCGGGGCCGTGGATGGTGCCGTGCACGGTGTTCGGCTCGAACCCGACGTTCTCCATGACGTCGATCTCGCCGTCGGTCGGCCAGTTGCCGCCGCCGAGCATCCAGAACGCCGGCCACATGCCTTGCCCGCGTGGGAGCTTCATGCGCGTCTCGAAGTGGCCGTAGGCCTGGCTGAACTTGCCGGCGGTGTTCATCCGCGCGGAGGTGTACTCGCAGCGTCCGTACCAGCAGTTGTAGTTGCCGGGGTTTTCGCGCTTCGCGGTGATGACGAGGTGGCCCTGGCCGTCGAGCTGGGCGTTGTTGGTGCCGGACGTGTAGTACTGGCGTTCGTGGTTGTTGACGTTGTCGCCGGTTTCGAGCTGCCACTTGGACCCGTCGACGGCGGCACCGGCGGGGCCGTTGAAGTCGTCGGTGAAGGTGGCGGCGGCTTCGGCGGCGGGGGCGGTCAGCGCTTGCTGGCCGAGGAAGAGCAGGGAGCCGGCGGCGAAGAGGGCTGCTGCTCTTCGGAGGCCGCGGAACTTGCGGAACGAGGTGGACATCTTTGTCGCCTCTCTCACCAGGGGGACCGGCGTTCCGCGCGCAGCACGAAACGCGGGAGGGGGAGGTGGCCTCGCATGCCGGGGCGGCGGCAGGCGGGACCGGACACCGCGGCCCGGGGCGGGGGTGGGTCACGGAGTTGGTTCAGACCTTTGTTGTGCCTGGCAACAAAGTATGCATGGTCCAGACAAGGCGGGCAACTGTCGGGCGGTCATTTTTTTTCAACCCGAATTAAGGGTGGGTGGGTGACGGGGGGTGGGCCTTGGCGCGGGGGCCTTGGGGTGGTTCCCGGTCAGTGGTGCACGGTGGTCGACCGCCTTTGGCGCGGCTTGGCCCCTCCGGCACCCCGAAGCCCTCATTGTGACTACGGCCGGCGACACCGCGTCAAGGCGGGAAAGATGCCTTGACCCGGCGCCGCCGGCCGTGTTCTGGCTTCGGATCGGGGTGCGGGGGAGTCTGGGTTCTCCTCGGTGCCTGTTCTCGTGCCCGCTTGCCCGTTTGCCTGCTCAGGCTGCGTCGGAGTCCGGTGCTCCTGGCTTTGCCGTTCTTGATGTTGCTCCCTGGTCCAGGAGGTCTGCCACTGGCAACGTTGCCGCTCCTGTTGCCACCGCGTCCAGGCCTAGGGAGCCCAGCTGGATCGATGTCTGGCTGAACGGGTGCTGTAGCGCGTGCTCGCCCGCCGCCTCGCGGATTCTCGGCAACAGCAACTCTCCCAGGGCCAGGCCGGCCCAGCCGCCGATCACTATGCGCTCCGGGTTGAACAAGTTGATCAAGTTCGCTATCCCCGCCCCCAGGTAGCCCGCCGTCTCGTCGAGGACGCGGGATGCCGTCTTGGAGCGGGGGGCCGCCTCCAGCAGGGCCGCGAACTGGGCCTGCTCGTCCTCGCCCGGGACCTCCTTGCCGCGCACCTTGCGGTAGCGGGACAGCACCCCGGCCGCGCCGATGTACGCCTCCAGGCAGCCTCGCGCGCCGCAGCGGCAGTCGTTCCCGCCGTACGCGATCGTTGTGTGGCCCCACTCGCCCGCGCTGCTCGTCGACCCGCGGTACGTCGTCCCGTCCGTCACCACCGCCGCGCCCACGCCCGAGCCGATCAGCGCTATCACCGCGTGACGCGCTCCGCGGCCGGCGCCGAACCACATCTCCGCCTGGCCCTGCGTCTTCGCTCCGTTGTCGACGAACAAGGGCAGCCCGACGCCGGCCTCGCGCAGCAGCGACACCAGCGGCACCGCTTCCCAGCCGACCGTCGGCGCGTGCACCAGCACCCGCGATCCCTGCTCGACCATGCCCGGTACGCCGATGCCGACGCCCAGCACCGCCGAGTCGTCGATGCCCGCGCTCGCGAACACCTCGCGCAGCCCGGACGTCACCTGGTCGACCGCCGTCGCCGGGTCCGGTGCCTTCGGCAGTGGGTGCTCCACCGTCGCGAGGCGGTTCATCGCCAGGTCGAACAGCTCGACCTTGACGCCGGTCTCGCCGATGTCGACCCCCGCGACGTGCCCGTACGCCGGGTCGACGCGCAGCAGCACGCGGGGCCGGCCGCCGTCCGACTCGACCTGTCCCGCCTCCGTGATGAGCCGTTCTTCGCCCAGTTCGGCGGTCACGTTGCTGACCGTGGCCGCGCTCAATCCGGTGAGCTGGCTGAGTTCGTGTCGCGACAGCGGGCCGTCGAAGTAGAGTTTCGACAGCAGCAGGGAACGGTTGTGCCTCCGCAGGTCACGGACGGTGGTGCGCTTGCTCGCCATGGGCAACCCATCTGAACTCTTACCGGCTCCCTGCAAGAATGCCTGATCGCCGTAAGTTGTGGCTATGTATTAAGTGATGAACTAAGTCCCGAACCGATAGTCCCACGGACACTCTCTGGCACAATCCCCCAGGTGACCCAGGTGGTACGCCAGACAACGAGAGACCTCCGACGGCACAACCGCGCGGCGCTCCTGTCCTCCCTCTACCTCCGCGGCCCCGTCAGCAGACTGGAGCTAGTAGCTGAATCGGGACTTTCGGCCGCCACCGTTACCAACGTCGTCTCCGAGTTGATCGCCGACGGCGTCGTCGCGGAGGCCGGCTCGGTCGAATCCGACGGTGGGCGGCCGCGGACGCTGCTGGCCGTGCGGCCGGACTTCGGGCACGTCGTGGGCGTCGACGTCGGCGAAACGCACGTCGAGGTCGGCCTGTTCGACTGGGCGCTCGGGACGCTCGGCACCGTGCGTCACCCGCTCGTCGGCACCCGGCTGGATCCGGACGAAGTGGCCGGATTGGTGCGAACCGGCATCGCGGAAGTGCTCGAAGGCGGCGAACCGGACGCGGTGTTCGGCGTCGGCATCGGCGTGCCCGGCGCGGTACGGGACGGCGGGATCGTGCACGCGCCCACCCTCGGCTGGCGTGGGGTGGCCTTCGCCGACCTGATCCACCCCCACATCGAAGCGCTGTTCCCTTCGGGGCCGAGCCCCGAACCCCGGCCGGGGGGCGAGCCCCCCTGGGCCCCCCAAAAGATGCCGGTCCACCTCGACAACCGCGCCCGCACGCTCGGGCAGGCCGAGGCCTGGCGGGGCGCCGGCCGGGGTGCCGAACGCGCCATCGTCGCCCTCCTCGGCGTCGGGGTCGGGGCCGCCGTCGCGACGGCCGGGCGCTCGCACCCGGACATCACGACCAGCGAGTGGGGCCACACCGTCGTCAAGGCGGCCGGGGCGGCCTGCCGGTGCGGCTCGCACGGCTGCCTGGAGGCCTACGTCGGCACCGAGGCGGTCGTCCGCCACTACGCCGACCGGGTGGGCAAGGAACCGGTCATCGGGGACGAAAGCGATGACGAACTGGCGCGCATCGTGGCCGAGTCGCGGTCCGCGGGCGCCGCCGCCGACGTGCTCGCCGAGACCGCCGAGTACCTGGGGATCGGCATCGCGAACCTGATCAACCTGCTCAGCCCGGATCGGGTGGTGCTTTCCGGCTCCGCGGGGGCGATCATGGGACCGGCGATCCTGCCCGCCGTGCGCGACGCGGTGAGCCGGCACGCGCTCGACTACCTCGCCGGGCGCACCGAGGTCGTCCTCGGCCGGCTCGGGCCGGAGGCGGTCGCGCTCGGCGCGGCCACCCTGCCCATCGCGCAGCTGCTCGCGAACGGGGGACGGACCGGCTGATTCCCTTGCGGCGCAAGGAGTAATGCGGCCGACAGGTCCAGACCGCCAGTTCTTTTATTACTTAAACTTAGGTACAAAACGTTACCGCCATGTTATTGACGTGACCCGAGTCACCCGGGTTGACTTCTGGACGTCGTTCGGTCGCCGGCGGTCGGGGCTCGCTACCAGTCGACACCTACGCACGTCGTCGATGACTAGGAGGAACGATGCGAGTCAAGCGCTCCATCGTCGCAGCGCTGGTGGCCGTGATGGCCCTCGGAAGCCTGACCGCGTGTTCGGGCGGCAGCTCGAACGCCGCGCAGAGCAACCCGGACCAGGTGCTCAACGTGGGCAAGCCCGACGGCCCGCAGTCGGAGAACAACAACCCGTTCCTCGAGACGTCCGCCCTGTCCAACATGGGCTACCGGTGGATGATCTACGAGCCCCTGGTCATGCTCAACCGCGTCAAGCCGCAGGAGCCCGGCAAGCCGTGGCTGGCGACGAAGTGGGACTGGTCGGACAACTACAAGAAGCTGGTCCTGACCGTCCGTGACGGCGTCAAGTTCTCCGACGGCCAGCCGATGACCGCCGAGGACGTCGCCTACACGTTCCAGCTGCTGCGCGACAACAAGGCGCTGAACGTCGACGCGGTCCCGTACAAGGACATCACCCCGGCCGGCAACCAGGTGACGCTGGGCTTCGACAGCTCCCAGTTCGTCAACCAGGTCAAGATCCTGCAGACGCTCGTCGTGCCGAAGCACGCCTGGCAGTCCGTCAAGGACCCGGCGCTCGACACCGTGAAGAACCCGATCGGCACCGGGCCGTACACGCTCAAGTCGGCCACGCCGCAGACGATGATCGTCACCCGGCGCGACAGCGGCTACTGGCAGGAAGCGCCGAAGGTCAAGGAGATCCGCTACACCTCCTACACCGACAACAACGCGCAGGTCGCGGCGCTGGTCAGCGGGGCGTCGGAGTGGAGCTTCGTCTTCATCCCGAACTACAAGGCCGTCTACACGAACAAGGACCCGCAGCACTACAAGCTGTGGTTCCCCGCGCAGCTGGCCGTCCACGGCCTGTGGTTCAACACCGAGAAGGCGCCGTGGAACGACGCGAAGCTGCGTCAGGCGGTCAGCAAGGTGATCAACCGCGACGACATCTTCAACCAGGGCGAGGCCGGCTACTTCTACCCGAAGAACGACCAGGTCACCGGCATTCCGACGCCGGCGGGCGACCCGTTCATCGCGCCGCAGTACAAGGGCCAGACGGTCCAGGTCGACGTCCCGGGCGCCAAGTCGCTGCTGACCGGCGCGGGCTACAAGTTCAACGGCGACAAGCTGGCCGACCCGAGCGGCAAGCCGGTCACCCTCAAGCTCACCGTCCCGTCGGGCTGGTCGGACTACATCACCGACCTGGAGATCATCAAGGACAACCTGTCGCAGATCGGCATCACCGCGACGGTCGAGAAGATGAACCAGGACGCGTGGATCAAGTCGGTCGACACCGGTGACTTCGAGGGCCTGATGCACTGGACCAACGACGGTGCGACGCCGTACGACATGTACCGCGACGTGATGGACGGCAACCGCTACAAGCCGACCGGCCAGGGCGGCATCAACGGCAACTACGGCCGCTTCAAGAACGACGAGGCGACCAAGGCGCTCGAGACCTACGCCAACGCCGAGGACGACGCCGCCCGCACCGCCGCCATGGCGACGCTGCAGAAGATCATGATCGACCAGCAGCCGATGGTCCCGACCTCGGCGGCCAACTCCGGTGGCGAGTACAGCACGAAGAACTGGGTCGGCTGGCCGGACGAGGCCAACCCGTACGGCCCGGCGCAGCCCACCCTGCGCAACGCGCTCGACATCGTCCTGCACCTGAAGCCCGCGGCCTGATCGATGGCGGAGTCCGTGGCAACGACCGAGCAGTCCCCCTCCGACCCCGTCGCCGTCGGGTCGGAGGGGGACCTCCCCGTCGTCCTGGAGGCGGCGGGACTCACCAAGCACTTCCCCGTACGCCGCAAAGGCCGCGCGGCCCTCACCGGGCCGCGGCGTGCCGTCCAGGCCGTCGACGACGTGACCCTCACGCTTCGGCGAGGCCGGGTCACTGCCCTCGTCGGCGAGTCCGGCTCGGGCAAGTCGACGGTCGCCCGGCTGCTCGCGGGGCTCTACCCGCGCACCGACGGGGAGATCCGGCTGCACGGCGAGACCGTGAACGTCAAGCACGGCCGGGCGTTCCGCGCCTACGCCCGGCGAGTCCAGATGATCTTCCAGGACCCGTTCGCGTCGCTGAACCCCGTGCACACCGTGCGGTACCACCTGACGCGAGCGCTGAAGATCCACGGCCGGGCGGGTGACGACCTCGAGAAGTCGCTGCACGACCTGCTCGCCCGCGTCCAGATGACGCCGCCGGAGCGGTACATCGACAAGTTCCCGCACGAGCTGTCCGGCGGGCAGCGCCAGCGCGTCGCGATCGCGCGGGCGCTCGGCGCGGACCCGGAGGCGCTGCTGGCCGACGAGCCGGTGTCCATGTTGGACGTCTCCATCCGGCTCGGTGTGCTGAACCTGTTGCGGGACCTCAAGGAGCGCCTGCACCTGGCCATCCTGTACATCACGCACGACATCGCTTCGGCGCGCTACTTCGCTGACGAGACAATGGTGATGTACGCGGGCCGGATGGTCGAAGGCGGCGACAGTGAGACCATCACGCAGAACCCGGCGCACCCGTACACGCGCCTGCTCATCGACTCCGCGCCCGACCCCGACCGGCTGGTCGGCGGCGCGGCCGAGCTCGACCCCGGCGAGGTACCCGCCGAACGCGGGGCCGGCGAGCCGCCGAGCCTGATCGACCCGCCGTCCGGCTGCCGGTTCCACCCGCGCTGCCCGGTGGCGATGGAGCGGTGCAAGACCGACCTGCCGCCGCGGTTCGAGGTCGACGACGCGCCCGGCCACTGGGCCGCGTGCTGGCTGTACGACGGAGCCGCCCGATGAGGTTCCTGCTGCAACGGCTGGCCTTCTACGTCTTCACCGCGTGGGCCGCCGTCACCATCAACTTCTTCATCCCGCGGATGATCCCGGGTGACCCGGTGCAGTCGCTGATCGCGAAGAACCAGGGCATGATCAGCGCGGAAGCGATGCAGTCGCTGTACACCCTCTTCGGTCTGGACAAGAACGAAAGCCTGATCTCCCAGTACTTCGATTACTGGGGCCAGCTCTTCCGCGGTGACCTCGGGATCTCGTTCACGTTCTTCCCGTCGCCGGTGTCGGAGCTGATCGGCGACAGCCTGCCGTGGACGATCATCCTGGTCGGCATCACCACGATCGTCGGCTTCGCGCTCGGCACCGGGCTCGGTGTGGTCGCCGGCTGGAAGCGCGGCTCGTGGGTCGACGGCCTGCTGCCGGTGACGACGTTCCTCTCGTCGATCCCGTACTTCTGGCTCGGCCTGATCGCGCTCGCGCTGCTGGCCGGGCCGGGCAGCTTCTTCCCGTCGTCCGGCGGCTACGACCCGGGCGTGGTACCCGGCTGGGACGGCGGGTTCATCGGCAGCGCGATCCAGCACAGCCTGCTGCCCGCGCTGACCATCCTGATCAGCTCGATGGGCAGCTGGATCCTGGGCATGCGCAACATGATGGTCACCGTCGCATCGGAGGACTACGTCACCGTCGCGCACGCCAAGGGCCTGCCCGAGCGACGGGTGATGGTCGGGTACGCCGCCCGCAACGCGCTGCTGCCGAGCGTGTCCGGCTTCGCGCTGGCGCTCGGGTTCATCGTCGGCGGCACGCTGCTGGTGGAGATCGTCTTCTCCTACCCCGGCGTCGGCTACCAGCTGTTCCAGGCCGTCGGCTCGCAGGACTACCCGCTGATGCAGGGCATCTTCCTGATCATCACGCTGTCCGTGCTGGTCGCGAACCTGTTCGCCGACGTCGCGTACCTCGCGCTCGACCCCCGCACCCGGAAGGAGGGCTGACATGGCCGTACCCGCGGCGGACGTCAAAGCCGCCCAAGCCCTTCCCGTCGACGCGATCGCCGGGCGTGCCAAGCGGCGCCGGTTCCGGTTCCTCACCGGCGGCAAGACCGTCACCGGGCTGAGCGTGCTCGTGTTCTTCGTCCTGATCGCGGTCATCGGCGAGTGGATCGCGCCGTACGACCCGTCGGCACGCAGCAACGACCTGCTGGAGGGGCCGTCGGGCCGGCACTGGTTCGGTACCACCCACCTCGGGCAGGACATCTTCAGCCAGGTGGTGGTCGGCACGCGCAGCGTCATGCTCGTCGGGCTGACCGCCGGGATCGTCGCGACGATCCTCGCCGTGATCGTCGGCGTGACGTCCGGCTACCTCGGCGGGACGCCCGGTGAAGGACTGTCCGCACTGTCCAATGTGTTCCTGGTGATCCCGGCGCTGCCGCTGATCATCATCATCGGCAGCGCGGTGCCCACCGGCGGTGACTACCTGGTGGCGGTCATCATCGGCTTCACGTCGTGGGCGTGGGGCGCGCGAGTCCTCAGAGCGCAGACACTTTCGTTGCGGGGCCGGGAATACGTCGAAGCGGCCCGGGCGACCGGCGAGTCGACGTGGCGGATCATCTTCTTCGAGATCCTGCCGAACCTGACCGCGGTGATCGCGTCCAGCTTCGTCGGCACGGTGATCTTCGCGGTGATGTCGGAGATCACGCTCGCGTTCGTCGGCGTCTCGGGACTGTCCAACTGGAACTGGGGCACGATCCTGTTCTGGGCGCAGAGCCAGCAGGCCCTCGCGCAGGGCGCGTGGTGGTGGTTCGTGCCGGCCGGCCTGGCGATCGCGATCCTCGGCACCGCGTTGTCCCTGCTCAACTTCGGCATCGACGAGTTCGTCAGCCCGCGGCTGCGCGGCAGCGGCAAGGCCCGCGTCAAGGGCGCCGACGGACGCACGCATCGCATGCGCGTGGGCTTCACGCCCGTGCTCGGGCGGGAGGAACAGCCATGATGGACCCGGTCCTGGAGATCAAGGGCCTGGACGTCGACTACGGCGTCGGCGACGAGGCCGTGCGCGCGGTCCGGGACGTGCACCTGACGCTGCACCGCGGCGAAGTCCTCGGACTGGCCGGGGAAAGCGGCAGCGGGAAGTCCACTTTGGCCTACGGGCTGACGCGGCTGCTCGCACCGCCGGGCGTGATCCGCGGCGGTGAGGTGATCTACCACCCGGCGGACGGCGAGCCCTACGACGTCCTTCGATTGTCCGACAAGCAGCTGCGGGACTTCCGGTGGGCGGAGACGTCCATCGTGTTCCAGGGCGCGATGAACTCGCTGAACCCGGTGCACAAGGTCGTCACGCAGCTGGTCGACGTCATCAAGGCGCACGAGCCGAAGTCGACTCGTGCGAGCCGGGTGGCGCGGGCCCGTGACCTGCTCAAGCTGGTCGGCATCTCGGCCGACCGGCTGGAGGCGTTCCCGCACCAGCTGTCGGGCGGCATGCGCCAGCGCGTGATGATCGCGATGGCGCTGGCGCTCGAACCGCGGGTCGTCATCATGGACGAGCCGACCACCGCGCTCGACGTCGTGATGCAGCGCCAGATCCTCGGCCAGCTCGTGGAACTGCGGGAACGGCTGGGCTTCTCGGTCCTGTTCATCACGCACGACCTTTCGCTGCTGGTGGAGTTCTCGGACCGGATCGCGATCATGTACGGCGGCCGGATCGTCGAGCAGGCGCCGGCGGCCGAGCTCTACCGGGACGCGCTGCACCCGTACAGCTTCGGCCTGCTGAACTCGTTCCCGGCCCTGCGCGGTCCGCGCCGCGAGCTGGCCGGGATCCCGGGGTCACCGCCGGACACGCGCGGCATGCCGGCCGGCTGCGCGTTCCACCCGCGGTGCCCCAAGGCCTTCGAGCCGTGCGACTCGAAGGTGCCCGAGCTCGGCCTGCCCGGTGGCGACCCGACCCGCGAAGTGGCGTGCTTCCTGCACCCCGTCGCCGCCCACTGAACGCCGTCCGTCCTGTCCGGTACACCTGGAGGAGACCCGCCTTGACCGAGACCACAGCCGCGACCGCCGAACAGCAGGCGCTGATCGACACGCTGCCGCCGGACTTCCGCTGGGGCGTGGCCACCGCCGCGTACCAGATCGAAGGCGCGGTCGCGGAAGACGGGCGCACACCGTCCATCTGGGACACTTTCTGCCAGGTCCCGTGGGCGATCGACAACAATGACAACGGTGACATCGCGTGCGACCACTACCACCGGATGCCGGCGGACATCGGGCTGGTCGGCGAGCTGGGCGCGGACACGTACCGGTTTTCCGTGGCGTGGCCCCGGGTCCAGCCGCGCGGCCGCGGCGGCGTCAACGAGGCGGGCATCGGGTTCTACGAGCGGCTGGTCGACGAGACCCTCGAGCGCGGCGTCACGCCGTGGCTGACGCTGTACCACTGGGACCTGCCGCAGGAGCTCGAGGACGCGGGCGGCTGGCCGGCCCGCGACACGGCGTACCGGTTCGCGGACTACGCGATGCTGGTGTTCGACCGGCTGTCCGATCGAGTTCGGCACTGGACGACGCTGAACGAGCCGTGGTGCTCGGCGATGCACGGGTACGTCCACGGCGTGATGGCGCCCGGGCGGCGTGACTACACCGCCGGGCTGCACGCCGTGCACCACCTGCTGCTGGGCCACGGCCTCGCGACGCAGCGGATGCGCGAGGCCGCGCCGCCGGACACGGAGTTCGGCATCACGCTCAACATGTGCACGGCCGACCCCGCGACGGACTCGCCGGAGGACGTCCGCGCGGCGCGGCAGGCCGACGGCCTCGGCGTCCGGATCTACCTCGACCCGCTGGTCAAGGGTGAGTACCCGGCGGATGTCGTCGAGGACCTGGCCGACCGCGGGGTGAAGCTGCCAATCCAGGACGGCGACCTGTCCGTCATTTCGACCCCGCTGGACTTCCTCGGCGTGAACTACTACTTCGGCCAGCAGTTCTCGGGCGTGGACGAGTCCGGCAAGGCGGTGGACGACGACGGCGTCCCGGCGTCCCGCACGATCCCGTTCGGCGAGCCGACGACGGCGATGGGCTGGGAGATCCTGCCGGACAAGTTCACCGAGCTGCTGACCCGGCTGGGCCGCGACTACCCGGGCCTCCCGATGTACATCACGGAGAACGGCTCGGCGTTCGACGACGACCCGGACTCGTCCGGCTTCGTCCGCGACGAGCAACGCACGGCGTACCTGGCGTCGCACATCGCGGCCGTGGCGGCGGCTCGCAATGCCGGCGCGGACGTGCGCGGGTACTTCGCGTGGTCCCTTTTGGACAACTTCGAGTGGGCGTACGGCTACGCGAAGCGCTTCGGCCTGATCCGCGTGGACTACGAGACCCAGGAGCGCACGATCAAGCAGAGTGGCTACTTCTACCGCGACACGGTTCGCCGGGTTCGCGGCAGCTGAGGCGTCACCCGGTCGGGGGTGGGGTATGCCCCACCCCCGCGTCGGTGGTGCGCACCATGGTCGTCAACCCCTGGGCACCCCTAACGTCGGACGGGCAAGATCCCGCATCGACTGACAGGGGGAACCATGGCGGTCCGGACCGAGGCCAGGCCCATCCCACGCCCGGTGACGACGGCGAAGGCCTGGTGGCGACGGCCGTGGATCGGCCCGCTGGCCCTCGTCGTGCTCGCCTTCCTCTCCTTCTCGTTGCCGCCGTACCTGGCGCTCGACCCCGCGCAGTCGCGGGTGCCGGCGCCCGAGGGGTTCCCGGCGCACTACTGGTTCCTCGTCGGGCACGTCGTCTTCGGCTCGATCGCGATGATCGGCGCGGTGCTGCAGATCTGGCCGTGGCTGCGCCGCACACACCCGGTGGTCCACCGCTACGCCGGCCGCGCGTACGTCTTCGCGGGGGTGCTGCCGTCCGGGCTGATGGCCCTGACGATCGGGTCGCAGAGCCCGTTCGGCCCGGTGACGCGCGTCAGCGACGTGCTCGCCTCGGTACTGTGGATCGGCTGCACGATCGCCGGCTGGCGCGCGGTCCGCGAGCGCCGCTTCGGCGACCATCGCAAGTGGATGATCCGCAGCGTGACGCTGACCTTCTCGATCATCGTCAACCGCGTGATCTCACCGATCGCGATGATCGTGCTGGAGCCGCAGATCCCCACGACTTTCGGCGGCAGCGAGCTGGCCTACAGCCAGAGCGTCGGCGCCCTGTCGTCCTGGGGCGGGCTGGCGTTCGCGCTGATCGTCAGCCAGCTGATCCTGGAGCGGCGGCCCGCGAAGAAGCCAGCCAGCGCGCGATGATCGTCCGCTGGATCTCCGACGCCCCTTCGTAGATGCGCGGGGCCCGGACTTCGCGGTAGAGGTGTTCGAGCAGGTGCCCGCGTCGCAAGGCGCGGGCGCCGTGCAGCTGGACCGCCGAGTCGACGACGAACTGGGCCGCCTCCGTCGCGAACAGCTTCGCCATCGCCGCGCGGCCGCCGAGGTTCTGCTCGCCCGCGTCGTACGCGCCCGCGGCCGCGTACACCAGGAGCCGGGCCGCTTCCGTGCGCGTCGCCATCTCCGCGAGCGCGTGCGCCACCGCCTGCTGCTTGATCAGTGGGCCACCGAAGGCTTCCCGCGCACCGGTGTGGTCCACAGTGGCCTCCAGCGCCGCCTGGGCCATCCCGACCGCGAACGCGCCGACGCTGGGGCGGAACAGGTCCAGCGTCCGCATCGCCACGGCGAAGCCGCGGTTCTCCTCGCCGAGCAGCTCCTCGCGCCGGACCTCGACGCCGTCGAACGTGAGCGTGCCGATCGGGTGCGGGCTGACCAGGTCCAGGTGCTCGCCGCCCAGTCCCGGCCGGTCGGCGGGGACGACGAACGCGCTGACCCCTCGGGCGCCGGCGCCTCCCGTCGTACGGGCGAACACCGTGTAGAAGTCGGCTTCCGGAGCGTTCGAGATCCACATCTTCTCGCCCGTCAGGCGCCAGCCGTCGCCGTCGGGTTCGGCCGCCAGTGACAGCGCGGCCGCGTCCGAACCGGCGTCCGGCTCGGTCAGCGCGAACGCCGCCACCGCGTCCCCGGCCGCCACGGCGGGCAGCCACTTCGCGACCTGATCGTCCTGTCCGGACTGGAGGATCGGGTAACTTCCCAGTCCCTGCAACGCCAACGCCGTTTCGGCCTCGGTGTTCACCGTGGCCAGGTTCTCCCGCAGGATGCACAGGTCGGTGGCGGCCGCCTGGCGGGACGGCTTACCGGAAGCGACACCCGGAAAGAGCCGCGCGAGCAGGCCGAGCGCACCCATCTCCTTGAGCATCGGGCGGTTCACCGCACCCTCCACACCGGACTCGGCGAGCGGACGCAGCTGCTCCGAACCCAGCCGCCGCACCTCCGCGGCGAACGCCTGCTGGGACGGGTCGAGGGCGAAGGTCATGACGGGGCTCCCGGTCGCCAGCGGGCATGGGACGTGCCGGTCGGACCCGACCGGACGAGGTCGAGCCGCGGCTCCGGGCCGTCGGTGCGGCCCGACTGCGGCTTCCGGCTACCGGCGGCGAACGGCTTCGGCCACGGCATCGGGTAGCCCTGCTCGGCCGCCGCGTGCAATGTCCACTGTGGATCATAGAGGTGCGTGCGGCCCAGTGCGCAGAGATCCGCGCGCCCGGCCAGGACGAGCGAGTTGACGTCGTCGTACGACGAAATCGCGCCGACCGCGATCACCGCGATGCCGTACTCCTCGCCGATCTCGTTGCGGATCCGGTCCGCGTACGGCGTCTGGTAGCTGCGGCCGTACTGCGGCTTCTCGTCGCAGACGACCTGGCCGGTCGAGACGTCGATGCCGTTCGCTCCGTGGGAAGCGAAGGCGCGGGCGATCTCGACCGCGTCGTCGGCGTCGATGCCGCCGTCCGCCCAGTCGGTCGCCGAGATCCGGACGGTCATCGGCCGTTCGGCGGGCCAAACCGCGCGCACCGCGTCGAAGACTTCGAGCGGGAACCGCAACCGGTTCTCGAGCGAGCCGCCGTACTCGTCGTCACGCCGGTTGGTCAGCGGCGAGAGGAACGACGACAGCAGGTAGCCGTGCGCGCAGTGCAGTTCGAGGACGTCGAACCCGGCGCGGGCGGCCGCCCCGGCGCAGGCGACGAACTCGTCGCGGATCGCCGCCATCTCCGAAGTGGACAGTGCGCGCGGGACCTGGTTCTGCGAGGAGTACGGCAAAGCCGAAGGGGCGCAGACCTCCCAGTTGTCCGCGGGCAGTGGCTCGTCGATGCCGTCCCACATGAGCTTCGTCGACCCCTTGCGCCCCGAGTGTCCCAATTGGACACCGATGCGGGCGGGGGACTGCGAATGCACGAAGTCGACGACGCGCTTCCAGCCCGCTTCCTGTTCCGCCGTGTACAGCCCGCCGCAGCCGGGCGTGATCCGGCCTTCGGGGGAGACGCAGACCATCTCGGTCATCACCAGTCCGGCGCCGCCGAGGGCCTTGCTTCCCAGGTGCACCAAGTGGAAGTCGCCCGGCACACCGTCCACAGCGGAATACATGTCCATCGGCGACACGACGATCCGGTTCGGCAACTCCAGCGAACCGAGCTTGAACGGCTGGAACATCGGCGGCCGCGACGTCGTGCCGAGCGACGTCGCGAACCAGTGGTCCAGCTCGGTCGCGAACTCGGGGTCGCGCAGCCGGAGGTTGTCGTAGGTGACCCGGCGGCTGCGCGTGAGGATGTTGAACGCGAACTGCGGCGGCTCCTGGTGCGCGTACTGCGCGATGTTCTCGAACCACTCCAGGCTCGCCTGCGCGGCGCGCTGCGTCGACTGGACGACCGGACGCCGTTCCAGCTCGTACGCCTTGAGCGCCTCGGCGACACCGTTGTTTTCGTGCAGGCAGGCGGCCAGCGCGAGCGCGTCCTCCATGGCCAGCTTCGTGCCGGAGCCGATCGAGAAGTGCGCGGTGTGCGCGGCGTCGCCGAGGAGGACGACGTTGTCGTGCACCCAGGTCTCGCAGCGCACGGTGCCGAACGTGACCCACTTCGAGTTGTTCGCCATGATCCGGTGGCCGCCCAGGACGTCGGCGCACAGCTCGCGGATCAGCGCGATGGACTTCTCGTCGCTCTCGCCCGGTTTGAGGGACGTCGCCGCGATCGGCCCGAACGTCCGCTGCCAGACGTCTTCCTGCACCTCGAGGATGAACGTGCTGCCGTCGCGCCCGTACGGGTAGCCGTGGATCTGCATGATCCCGGCCGGCGTCTCGAGGACGTAGAACTTGAACGCGTCGAAGACGAGGTCGGTGCCCAGCCAGATGTAGCGGCACCGGCGGGTCTCGACGCTCGGCCGGAAGGTTTCGGCGTGGGCGGCGCGGACCGCGGAGTTGACGCCGTCCGCGGCGATGACCAGGTCGTAGCCCGACAGGTCGGCCGGAGCCTCTTCGCGGAAGCGCAGCGCGACGCCGAGTTCGGCGCAGCGGTGCTGGAGGATGCCGAGCAAGCGCTTGCGGCTCATCGCGGCGAAGCCGTGGCCGCCCGAGGTGGTGACCGTGCCGCGGTAGTGGACGTCGATGTCGTCCCAGCGCGCGAACTCGGCGCGCATGGCTTCGTGCACCGTGGCGTCGGCGTGCTCGATGCCGCCGAGCGTCTCGTCGGAGAACACGACGCCGAAGCCGAAGGTGTCGTCCGGGGCGTTGCGCTCCCAGACGGTGATTTCGTGTCCCGGACCGAGCTGTTTCGTGAGCGCGGCGAAGTACAGACCCGCCGGGCCGCCACCGATGACCGCGATACGCACGTCGTCCAGGGTATGTCGTCATGACTACGATCGTCAACAATGCGATAGATGGCGTACGGTGTCCCGCATGGAACGCATCAACCCGCCGGAGCTGGGCAAGCCGTCCGGGTTCTCGCACGCGGTGGTGGCCGAAGGCCGCGTCGTCTTCCTGGCCGGGCAGACGGCGCTGGACGCGTCGAACAAGATCGTCGGCGACGGCGTGGTCGAGCAGTTCGAGCGCGCGCTCGGCAACCTGCTGACGTCCCTGCGCGCGGCGGGCGGTTCCCCGTCGGACCTGTGCAGCGTGACGATCTACATCGTCGACATGGCGGACTACCGAGCCCACGCGCGCGAGATCGGCGCGGTCTGGAAGCGCCTCGCGGGCACGGAGTACCCGGCGATGGCCGGCATCGGCGTCTCCCGGCTCTGGGACGAGGAGGCCTTGGTCGAGGTCCAGGGCTTCGCGGTCGTGAGTGAGAAACAGGGTTAGAACACTGTTTCTCACTCACGACCGGCCGGGCTCAGGTGAGGTTGATGGACTTCGCGACGTACGCCCGGGCCGGGTCCTCCAGCTTCGCGTGCAGCTCGAAGAACAGCTCGGCCGCGCGGATGCCCGACCAGCCGGGAGGCAGGAACTCCGCCGGCAGGCCGGGGTCGAGGTACGGCATCCGCCGCCAGCCGGTCAGCACCCGGACGTAGTCGGCGAACGCCTGCTCGTCGGTCACGGACTCGCGGCGCAGCGCGGGGCCGTGCTCGTCGAGGAACGTCGTGTACAGCTCGTCGAGCCGGTCGAGGTCCCACCAGTCGCGGACCTTCGCCCGGACGTCGCCGAAGTCCAGGTGGTCGGCGCGGAACAGGTCGGCGTACCCGGCCAGGCCGAGCCGGGTCAGCGCCTCGGCGGTCGCGGCGTGCAGGTGCGCCGGGGCGATCCAGACGCCGGACGCGGCCGTGCCGAAGCCCATCCGGGCGAGCTGGGTGCGCAGGAGGTGGCGCTTGTGCCGCTCGGTCTCCGGCACCGAAAACACCGCGAGCAGCCAGCCGTCGGCCGCGGTCGCGCGCCCGCGGCGGAAGATCCGCTCGTCGCCCTCGCGCAGGATCTCGCGCGCGTCGGCGGACAGCTCGTAACCGGCCGTCGCGCCGCGGCGCACCGCTTCCAGGATCCCGCGCCGCTTCAGGCGCGAGATCGACGAGCGCACCGCGGGCTCGTCGACGCCGACGGCGGCCAGCAGGTCGATCAGCGAGGCGACCGAAAGCCACCCGCCTTCGGTGCGCGAATAGAGGCCGTACACCGTCACGATGAGCTGGCGAGGCTGGGCCGCACGGCCGGAGCCGTCCAGTTCGGTTGCCTCGGGTACGGCCGTCATCGGGCCACAATATCGCGTCCCCTGTCGATCGCTCCGCTACGATTTCGCCGCGATGCTGCCAGCCACCAAGGGGATCTTCGACCGGCTCACCCGCCGCGGCCGTCTGATGACCAAACGGACCTGCGACCGGCAGGGCCACGTGCTGCGCGACGGGCGGTTCCTGTTCCGGACGCCGACCGCGTGGGAGTACGCCGCCGCGGTCGCCTGCGGCAGCGATCCGGCCGCCCAGCGCTGGCTCGGCTGGCAGCGCGACTCGATCGTCGCCCGGGGCGCGCGGGCGGACGCGCTGCGCGTCGTGCCCGGCACCGGCCCGGACTGGGAGTCGCCCGACCCGCAGTCGATCGACCTGGTGATGATCGACGTCGAGGCCAACCGGTGCGTCGGCCTGGTGAGCGTGCACACCGGCGAAGACGGCGGCCCGGAGACCGGCGGCTATCTCGCGCCGGACTACCGCGGCCGTGGCAACGGCCGGGTGCTGTTCGCCGCCGGGCTGACCCTGGCGCACGAGCACCTCGGCCTCCCGCGGGTGCGGGCCGGCGCCGAGGTCGGCAACGTCGCGAGCGCGCGTTCGCTGCTGGCCGCGGGACTCGCCCGTGTCGCCGGCCCGCCGACGTACCGGCTGCCGGACGGGCGCGAGACCGAGGCGTGGTGGTTCCAGCACTCCGTCCCGCGGACCACGCGCTGCGGTGGTCCGCAGGCGACGTGGTTCCCGGCGTCGCTCCTCTAAGGGCTTTCGGGGGTTCCGGGTGGCGGAGCCCCGGCCCGGGGCGGAGCCCCGGCACAACACAGCTTCGGCCGCTGCCGACGTTTCCCGTGGCTACCGTCGCCGCATGACTTCGCTTTCCGCTCCGGTTCCGCCGGTGCCCACTGATGTCGTTCCCGGGAGCGTCGCCTGGTTGCGGGCTTCGGTCGGCCGGTTCAGCAATGGTCCCGACCACGCCCGCCGACGCTCGCTGGCCGTGTCCGCGTTGGCTTCGGTCGAGCCGGAAGTGCTGCGGCGCAAAGCTTTCGAGGCAGCAGGCGGCGACGCTCGCCTGATCGTGGTCGAGGTGCTGGCGGGGGAGCTGGGCCTGCCGGTGGTGGCGTCGGACGTCGTGGCGGTCGCGGCCGCCTACCACCCGCACGTGACGCCGTCCGCGGAAGCCGAAGCCGCCTTGGGGCGGCTGGTCACGGCGTGCGGGGGCACCACGGACGAACCCGTCGCCGCACGGATCGGCCTGCTGGTCCAGGCCTGCGAAGCCACGGCCAAGCTGATCGGCACCGCGGTTCCGTTGGTGCGGGCGGGAAAGCCACCGGAGGAGGCGGTGGCGGAAGTGCTGCGCGCGGACCCGCCGGTGGCCCACACCCGGCGCCGGGTGGGCGGCGAGGACGTCCTGGTGCCGCTGGCCGGGACGCCGTTCGGAACGGGCCCGCGCGAGTGCCCGGGGCCGGCGCACGCGATCGCGCTGGCGATCGGCGTGCTCACGGCGATGCGGGCGACCCGCGGCTGACCCGGCGGCGGGTTCTGCTACTACTTACCGCGTTCATCTTCTTGGGGGAAGGCGCGCGCATGCTGTATTTCGACGGTCTGCTGGGCATCGTCACGCTCGGCTTGTGGATCTTCTGCCTGGTCGACGTGATCACGACGGACGAGTCGTCCTGCCGCAACCTGCCGAAGGGGCTGTGGCTGCTCGTCGTGCTGGTGCTGCCGCTGGTGGGGTCGATCATCTGGCTGGTCGCGGGCCGGCCGCAGCAGGTGGTGCGGGCGCGCGGCCCGTACGAGCGCAACGCCCCGGCGTACCCGGAGTACGACCGCCCCGGCCGGTTCGCGGCCGGCCGTCCGGACGACGACGAGGAGTTCCTCCGCAAGTGCCGCGAGCGCGCCGAGGCTCAGCGGAAACTGGCCAGGGACAAGCGGACCGAGGACTGAGCTAGCAGGTGGGACCCTCGCAGGTCCCGTGTTCGTAGGCTTCCAGCGTCGAGATCACCAGCCGGCGCTCGGCGGGCGTCAACGGCGCCAGCGCGTTGCTCCACGCCTGGGCGCCGCGCGCCAGCCACGCGTCGACCGCCGGGCGCCGCTCCGGCGTGATGCTCACGATCGTCCGGCGGCGGTCCGCCGGGTCCTCGTCGCGGTTCAGCACGCCCTGGCGGCTGAGGTCGCCGACCATCAGGCTCGCCGTCGTCGGGGCGACCTCCAGGCGGCCGGCCAGCTCGGTGACCGTCATCGGGCCGTCGAACAGCAGGATCGACAGCAACGACAGGTGCCGTGGCGCGAGCGCGCAGCCGTTCAGCTCCTCGGGGACCGGCGTCCGCTTCGCGCGGCCGACCAGTCGCGGCATCAGCAGCAGGAGCCGGCGCACGCCGTCGTCGAGGCTCAACCCGGGCTCCGTTGACACCGCCTGCCTCCCCTCGGTAACTTTGTTTGCAAAGCAAACGCTTCTCGACGTCTCGAGCCTACCTCGGGACACGAACGAGCGTACCGGCCAGAAACAGGGGATCCCATGACAGCGCCAGCCGACATGAACGCATTCAACAACCAGGTCGTCGAGGAGTTCCGGGCCAACGACGGCGTGGTGACGGGCATGTTCGAGGGCAAGAACGTGCTCCTGCTCACCACGGTCGGCGCGAAGAGCGGGCAGGAGCGCCTGTCGCCGCTGGTCTACACCCGTGACGGCGACCGCCTCGTCATCGCCGCGTCCATGGGCGGCGCGCCGAAGAACCCGGCCTGGTTCCACAACCTCGTCGCCAACCCGAAGGTCACCGTCGAGGTCGGCAGCGAGAAGTTCGAGGCCACGGCCACCGTGATCGAAGACCGCGCCGAGCGTGACCGCCTCTACGCCGGCATGGTCGCGCACGCCGAGGGCTTCGCCGATTACGAGACGAAGACGACGCGGGTCATCCCGATCGTCGTCCTCGAGCGCTGACGTTCAGCCGAACCGCCCCGCCGGGTCGTACTTCGCCTTGAGCTGCTTCAGCCGGGCGCGGTCCCCGGCGGGGAAGGCCGTCGCCAGTTCCCCGGCCGAGTGTTCGCCGTAGAGGAACGGCAGCAGCCGGCCCGTGGACCACGGCGCCAGCGCGTCGAACAGCTTCGCGTGCGCCCGGCGGATCGTCTCGACGTCGTCCTCGACGACCGACAGCGCCCGCACCACGAACTCCGCCTTCGAGTCCCAGCCGACGCCCTCGGCCGGACGGCGGGCCAGTTCGCCGCCGAGACGGTCGATGATCAGCACCGTCTCCGTGTCCGCGTGCTCGACAATCGACGCCAGCATCGCGTCGTTCAAAACCTCCACCGTCGCGTTCGTCCCGTGGTAGGGGTGCGGGTGCGGCGGGTCGCTGGCGATGGACCCCGAATCCGTGTACGGCAACCGCTTCAGCGTGTCCAGCAGCACCGGCGCGGCGGTCCGCAGCGGCTTGACGAGCTGGTCGCCGTCGTCGCCGAGGTAGGCGATCCGCACGTTGGCGACGTGCTTCCCGCGGATCGGCTCCGGCAGGAACGGCAGGTCGGGCAGCCCGACCACGGCAATCGACGTCGTCAGCTCGTCGGGCGCGGCCACCGCCCACGTCCGCCACGCGCGCAGCACCGCGGGCAGGTCCGCCGCGTCGAAGTACAGGCCGCCGCCGTACAGCTCGGTCACCTCGACGAGGCCGAACTCCAGCGCCGTCACGACGCCGAAGCCGGCGCGGCCGCCGAGCAGGGCCCAGAACAGGTCGTCCCCGGGCGTCACGGTGCGGAGGTCGCCGTCGGCGGTGACGACGTCGATCGCGCGCACGTGGTCGGCCGCGCGGCCGAACCGCCGCGCCATCAGGCCGAAGCCGCCGCTGAGCGTGTAACCGACGACGCCGACGTCCGGCGACGAGCCGCTCAGCGGAGCCAGCCCGTGCTGCGCGGCGGCCTCGATCACCGCGCCCCAGCGGACCCCGGCTTCGACTCGCGCGGTTTTGGCGCCCGCGTCGATCTCGATCCCGGTCAGCCGGCGGGTGCTGATCAGCAGGCCGTCAGTACCGGCGGTCAAGCCGTGTCCGGTGGCCTGGACGGCGACCGGCAACTCGTGCTCGGCGGCGTACTTCGTGGCGGCGACGACGTCGTCCGCGTTCTCGGGGGCGAAGACCACCGCGGGTTGCGTGGCCACGGACGTCTGGAACCCGGCGATCTCTTCGGCGTAACCGTCTTCGCCGGGTCGGAATGTCTGCATGTCTCCAGCCTCGGGCCGCGACGATCAGAAGTCCAGGATCTGGTTTGTCTGGTCGCTAGAATCAGTGCTTATGGAACTGCACCAGCTCGCGTACTTCGTCGCGGTCGCCGAGGAAGGCAACTTCACGCGCGCGGCGGAACGGCTGCACGTCGCCCAGCCCGGGGTGAGCGCGCAGGTCCGGCGGCTGGAGCGCGAGCTGGGGCAGGAGCTGCTGGACCGTTCGGGCCGCACGGTCCGGCTCACCGACGTCGGCGCCGCGGCTCTGCCCCACGCGCGGGCGGCGCTCGCGGCGGTGAAGGGGGTGCGCGAAGCCGTCGACGAGCTGGCCGGGCTGGTCCGCGGCCAGGTCGCGATCGGCGCGGTGACGTCGGCGGGGCCGGTCCGGCTGCCGGACTTGCTGGCGCGCTTCCACGAGCGCTACCCGGCGGTCGAGATCACGCTGTCCGAGGCCAACTCGGACACGATGCTGACGGCCCTGCGCGAAGGCCGGCTCGACCTGGCGGTGGTCGGGTTGTCGACGGATCCGCCACCCGGTATCGCGACGCAGGTGCTGGTCGACGAGCCGTTCGTGGCGGTGACCTCGGGCTTGCTGGCCGACCGTGCCGAGGTCGCGATCGCGGACCTGGCGGGGGTGCCGCTGATGGCGCTGCCGAAGGGGACGGGCCTGCGCACGGCACTGGACACGGCGTTCGTGAGAGAGGGGCTGACACCGCGGATCGCGTTCGAGGCGGCGGACCCGAACGTCCTGGTCCAGCTCGCGACGCGCGGGCTCGGGGTGGCGGTGGTGCCGGAGTCGCTGGCGCGGTACCACGAGGCGGAGCTGCGGGTGGTGACGATCGCGGGGCCGGGGTTGCGGGGGGTGCTGGCATTGGCGTGGCGCACGGACGGCCCGTTGAGCCCGGCGGCGCGGGCGCTGATCGCCTTCGCCCGAAGCAACTACCGCTCTTGACATCTCGTCAACAGCGTCGTTCCCTGGAGGACGTGACCGAAACCGCGCTCCAGGACGCTGTCGTCGGGGCTGGGCTGCTGGCCGGTACGGCGAACGTGATCATGCAGCTCTCCCGCGCGCCCGTCGGGTATGGCGTGGTCGAAAGCAGCGTCGACAGCGGCAACCTCTTCCGGCACCCGGTGAAGCGGACGCGGACCACCCTCACCTATCTCGCCGTCGCCACCATGGGGACCGACGCCGAGCGGGCCGCGTACCGGCGCGGCGTCAACGAGGCCCACGCGCAGGTGCACTCGAAGGCCGGCAGCCCCGTCGCCTACAACGCCTTCGACACCGATCTCCAGCTGTGGGTCGCGGCCTGCCTCTACAAGGGCTTCGAAGACGTCCACCTCGCGTTCGTCGGCGGCGAACCGGGCAGCTTCTACCGCGACGCCGCCAAGCTCGGCACCACGCTGCAGGTCCAGCCCGGGATGTGGCCGCCCGACCGCGCGGCCTTCGAGGACTACTGGGCCGCCGGGCTCGCCGAGGTCAGCGTCGACGACACCGTCCGCCGCTACCTCACCGACCTCGTCGACCTGCGGTTCCTGCACCCGGTCGTCGCCGTGCCGGGGCGCCGGTTCCACCGGTTCGTCACCACCGGCTTCCTCCCGCCGCGCTTCCGCGACGAGATGCGCCTGCCCTGGACCGACAGCGACCAGCGCCGGTTCGACGCGCTCCTCGCCGCGCTCGGCCGGGTCACCCGCGTGCTGCCCGCCGCGGTCCGGCGGTTCCCCTTCAACCTCTGCCTCTGGGACCTCCGCCGCCGGCTGCGCACCGGGCGTCCGCTGGTCTGAGGTTCCCCCGTTAGAGTGGCGGCTCGGCACAGCCACCCGAGGGGACTCCATGACGGCGATCGAGACCGACGTCGCGTCCGAAGAGGGCACCCGGCGCGCACCGCTGATCGTGGTGTCCGCGGTCCTCGTGGCCGTCTTCCTCGTCGGCGCCTGGGCCGCCTGGTTCCTCACCATCGACGACGCGTTCATCAGCTTCCGCTACTCGGCGAACCTCGCGGCCGGGCACGGCCCGGTGTGGAACGTCGACGGGCCGCGCGTCGAGGGCTTCACGAACTTCGCCTGGGTCGTCTGGTCGGGGCTCGGCGCCTGGCTGGGGCTGGCGCTGCCGCTGTTCGCCAAGGTGACGTCGCTGCTGCTCGGCCTGGCCACGCTGTACCTGCTGATCCGCGAAGGCCACCGCCGCGCCGGGCTCACCGGTGTCCTGGTCGGCGCCGGCGCGTACGTCGTGTTCCTGCCGACGTACTTCCACATCACCGCCGGGCTCGAAACGGCCGCGTTCGCCGCGGTGCTGCTGCGCGTCGTCGTGCTCGGGCTGCGCGTGCTCGCGAACGAGCCGGTGCGGACGTGGGAGCCGCCGGCGCTGCTGCTCCTGCTCGGCATGCTGCGCCCGGAAGGCGTGCTGGCCGCGCTTCCGGTATTCGTCGTGTGGTTCGTGCGCGAACGCGGTTCGAAGCGCTGGGTGTGGACCCTCGGCGCGGTCGTCGTCGGCGCCGCGTACTTCGTGTGGCGCTGGCGCTTCTACGGCCAGCTGCTCCCGAACACCTTCTACGTCAAGTTCGGCAACCTCGACTCCGGCTGGATCTGGACGAAGCACACGACCGTGCTGCTCCTCCCGCTCCTGCTGCTGACGCTTTCGCTGGTGTTCCGCAAGGCGACGCGGGCGGTGGGCGGGCTCCTGGTGGCCACCGTCGCGGTCACGTACCTGACGTACGCGGTGTCCGGCCCGACCATGGACTACCTCGACCGCTTCGCCGACCACGCGTTCCCCGTCCTCTGCCTGGGCACCGGGATCGCGGTGGGGACGCTGGCCCAGCGGGTCGTCGGTGCCGTGCTCGGGCTGGTGGCCGTCGGCTGGTCGGCCGTCGCCGGCGTCAGCTCGCCCGAGCTGGGACTGATCGCCAACTACGGACCGGACCTGCAGCGCGCGCACGTCGCGATCGGCAAGGGCCTGGCCGAGGCCGACGTCCCGGGGCCGGCGCGCAGCGTCGCCGTCACCGATGCCGGGGCGATCCCGTACTACAGCGGCTGGACCTCGATCGACTACATCGGCCTCAACGACCCGGAGATCGCGCACGGCGCCGACCCGACGGAAGTGGTGATGCGACGGCGGCCGACGGTGCTCGTCGTGACGTCCGTGGGACCGCAGCCGGTGGGCAAGCGCTACGGCTTCGACGCGGCCCGGGCGACCGCCGGCTACGAGCAGGTCGCCTCCGTCGAGATGCGGGCCGGGTACTGGCAGGACATCTTCGTCCTGCCGCAGTACGCGGGGACGGTCGGCGAGCACGTCCGGCAGCGCGCCGACGCCGCCCGGCAGGTCAACGACCCGAACCGGCCCGAGGCGACCGTCGGCCGCTGGCTCGACCGGCTCCGCGGCCAGCTGCCCTTCTGAGAGTTGACCGCGTCCCGCGGGGGCGCAAGGGTGGGCCGATGAGCAGCGACGAGGTTCGCCACGGCGTCAAGCTGAGCAGTCTCGACCAGGAGGTCTTCCCCGGCGCCGGGGTGACCAAGCGGGAGTGGCTCGACTACCTCGAAGCCGTCGCCGATCCGATGCTCCCCGAACTGCGGGACCGGCTGCTGACCGTGCTGCGGGTCTTGCGCGGCCAGGGGCCGTTCATGCAGAAGAACCTGCCGAAGTACACGCCGGACTGGGTCGAGCGGGTCAGCGTGTGGGCCGAGACGTCCAAACGGGACGTCTCCTACGCGCTGTGCAACGACCTCCGCACGCTGATCTGGTTCGGCAACCAGCGGGCGATCGAGTTCCACACGTCCCTCTACCGCGGCGACCCGAGCCACGGCCCGACGCACCTGATCCTCGACCTGGACCCGCCGGAGGACGGGGCGTTCTCCCTGGCCATCGGGGCCGCCGGGCTGGTACGCGAGGCGCTGCGCAACGACGGGCTCGACGGCGCCGTGAAGACGAGCGGCTCCAAGGGCGTCCACGTCTTCGTGCCGCTCGCGCCGGGGCAGTCGACCGAGGACATCGCGGCCGCCACCCGGGCCGTCGCGGCTCGTGCCGAGCGCATCGACCCGTCGCTGGGGACGACCGAGTTCGTCAAGGACCGCCGTGCGGGCAAGGTGTTCCTGGATTCCACCCGGGCGGGCGGCGCGACGGTGGTGTCGGTGTACAGCCCCCGCCACCGCCCGGGCGCACCGGTGTCGTTCCCCGTGCGCTGGGCCGATCTCGACGGGGTCGAGCCGGGGGACTTCACCGTGCACACCGCGCCGGGGTTGCTGGGTGCCGGGCCCGACGCCTGGACCGAGGAGATGCCCGAGCCGTTCGTGCTGCCGGAGGACCTGGTGGCGGAGGGGCACACGATCCCGATCGCCCGGGTGGTGGCGATGCACGAGGGCAAGCGCCGGGCCCGGGCCGCTCGCGAGTCCGGCTAAGCCGCCTGGTTGTGCCCGCGCCAGACCGCGCCGTGCGGGCGGCGCAGCGTCGTGCGGGTGATCTCCACGATCCGGCCCGGCTCCGACGGCGCCACGCGGTGACGGGCCAGCCATACGGTGTCGCGGCCGAACGACCACACCAGCGCCCCCAGAGCCGCCACCACCAGTGCGAACGTCACCCCGGACGCGAAGACTCCGGAAACCGCGACCACCAGCACCACGCCCTGCACCGCGGCCACCGTCTTCCGGGCCATGCTCGGGTACAGCGGCGCCGTCAACCACGGCAACGCCCACGACGCGGCCACGAACGCGTACCGCATCAGGCCGATCGCCAGCACCCACAGCCCCAAGGTCCGGGACACCTGGATGCACAGCAGGAGGATCAGGAACGCGTCGACCTCCATGTCGAACCGCGCGCCGAACTCCGACGCCGTGCCCGTGCGGCGGGCGACCTGGCCGTCGAAGCCGTCCATCGCCAGCGCGACCGCGACGATCCCGACGAGCCACCACAGCTGGTGGCCGCCGGCCGCGATCAGCTCGGCCGCGCAGCCCACCAGGACCGCGCGGGCGAACGTGATCCAGTCCGCCGGGCCGAACGCGCCACGGCCGCTGCGCCGCAGGCCCCAGCCCGTCAGCAACACCAGCGCCAAGCCGTACGCGAGCCCGGTCGCCACGGCGAGGACACCGCTCGCGAAGGCCCCGGCGGCGAGCACCGACATCGGGGCCACCGAGCGTAGGAGAACCTCGTTCTTGATCATCTTTTACTCCGCGAATCGGCACGGCTGCTCATAAGGTGGCGGCGACACCAGCCTCCGGTCGCCTGCAAGGGAGAACACGTGGAACAGGCTTTCTGGGTTCAAAGCCCCGGCGAAGGCGCCCTCCGCCCGGTGACCCTGCGTGAGCCGGAACCCGGCGAAGTCCTCGTCCGCACGCTCTTCTCCGGCGTCTCCCGCGGCACCGAAACCCTGGTCTTCCGCGGCGGCGTCCCGGCGAACCAGCACGACGTCATGCGCGCGCCGTTCCAGGAGGGCGAGTTCCCCGGCCCGGTCAAGTACGGCTACCTCAACGTCGGTGTCGTCGAGCGGGGTCCGGACGACCTCGAGGGCAAGACGGTCTTCTGCCTCTACCCGCACCAGACCGCGTACGTCGTCCCCGCGAGCGCCGTGACGCCGGTGCCGGACGCCGTTCCGCCCGGCCGCGCGATCCTCGCCGGGACCGTCGAGACCGCGGTCAACGCCGTCTGGGACGCGCAGCCGAAGCTCGGCGACCGGATCGCGGTGATCGGCGCCGGCATGGTCGGCTGCAGCGTCGCCAAGCTGCTGCAGGGCTTCCCGGCCACGCGCGTGCAGCTGATCGACGTCGACCCTTCGCGGGCCGGGATCGCCGACGCCCTCGGGGTCGACTTCTCGACGCCGGAAGCCGCGAAAGACGGCTGTGACCTGGTCGTGCACGCGAGCGCGTCCGAAGCGGGGCTCGCGAAGGCGCTGGAGCTTCTCGCGCCGGAAGGGACGGTCGTCGAGCTGTCCTGGTACGGCGACCGCCGGGTGAGCGTGCCGCTCGGGGAGAACTTCCATTCGCGACGTCTGACGATCCGCAGCAGCCAGGTCGGGACGGTCGCGCGGCCCGACCGGGACTACGCCCAGCGGCTCGGCCTCGCCCTCGAGCTGCTCGCCGATCCGGCCTTCGAAGCACTGGTCAGCGGCGAGTGCGTGTTTGAAGATCTTCCGTCCGTGTTACCCAGGTTGGCCACGAATGAACTTTCCGCCCTCTGCCTCCGTGTCATGTATCAGCCGCAGTGACCACGTCCACCCGAACGCATCGGAGGTCTTGGTGTTCAGCATCACCGTCCGTGACCACGTGATGGTCGCCCACAGCTTCCGCGGAGAAGTCTTCGGACCCGCGCAACGCCTGCACGGCGCGACCTTCGTGGTGGATGCGACCTTCCGCCGCGCCGAGCTCGACGAGGACAACATCGTCGTCGACATCGGCAAGGCCACGGAAGAGCTCGGGGCGGTGCTGAGCGACCTGAACTACCGCAACCTCGACGACGAGCCGGAGTTCAAGGGCATCAACACCTCCACCGAGTTCCTCGCGAAGGTCGTCGCCGACCGCCTCGCCGACGCCGTCCACGCCGGACGCCTCGGCGAAGGCGCGCGCGGCCTCGAAGGCATCGCCGTCTCGCTGAAGGAATCGCACGTCGCCTGGGCGAGTTACGAGCGTGCGCTGTGAACAGCCTCTACGTGATCCTCCCCGGGGACGTCGACGACGCGTCCGTCCCGAGTGGAGGCAACACCTACGACCGCCGGATGTGCGACCGGCTCGCCGACGCCGGCCTCGACGTCCACGAGATCGCCGTCTCCGGCTCCTGGCCGCGCCCGGACACCGAGGCCCGCGCGGTCCTCGGTCACCTGCTCTCCGCGCTGCCCACCGGGTCCGCGGTGCTGCTCGACGGGCTGGTCGCCTGTGGCGTGCCCGAGGTCGTCGTCCCGCAGGCGCGCCGGCTGTCGCTCTCGGTGCTGGTGCACCTGCCGCTGGCCGACGAGACCGGCCTGCCGCCCGCGCTGGCCGCCGAGCTCGACGCCCTCGAGCGCGAAACGCTGCGGGCCGCGAGCTCGGTCGTCGCGACCAGCGAGTGGGCCGCGCGCCGGCTGGTGAGCCACCACGGTCTCGCCCCGCACCGCGTGCACGCCGTGCCGCCCGGCGTCGACCCGGCACCGCCGGCCATCGGCACCGACGGCATGTCCCGCCTGGTCTGCGTGGCCAACGTGACCCCGCGCAAGGGCCAGGGCGTGCTCGCCCAGGCCCTGGAAACCGTCGCCGACCTGCGCTGGACCTGCGAATGCGTCGGCGGGATCCGGCGCGAGACGAAGTACGTCGAGCGGCTGCGCGAGCACCGGCTCGGCGCCCGCTTCACCCTCACCGGCCCCCGCACCGGCGCGGCGCTGGCCGCGACCTACCACTCCGCCGACCTGCTCGTGCTGCCCTCGCGCGGCGAGACGTTCGGCATGGTCGTCACCGAGGCCCTCGCCCGGGGCGTGCCGGTGCTGACCACCGACGTCGACGCGCTGCCCGACACCGTCGGCGTCGCGCCGGACGGCTCGGTGCCCGGGATGCTCGTGCCCGGCGACGACGTCGAAGCGCTCGGCGCCGCCCTGCGCCGCTGGCTCACCGAGCCGGAGCTGCGGACGCGGCTGCGCGCCTCGGCGAAGCTGCGCCGCGAGACCCTGACCGGCTGGGACGCCACCGCCCGCCGGATCGCCGAAGTCCTGCAGCGGCAGGAGGCGGCGGCATGAGTGAGCTTGCGAGCGAATCAGTCAGCACTGCGCGTAGCGGCAGCGTAGCGGCCGCGTTCGCCCCGGACTGGCTGTACCTGCGGGAACCCGCCGACGCCGCGGCCCGCGCCACCGAACTCGTCGACGAGCTGCGTGACCACCTGCCGGACGGCGGCTTGGTCATCCGCGACCTCGGCTGCGGCACCGGCTCGCTCGGCCGCTGGCTGGCCGCGCGCCTGCCCGGCCCCCAGCGCTGGATCCTGCACGACGAGGACGCCGACCTGCTCACCCGCGCCCGCACCTCCCTGCCGTCCACCGCGCTGGCCGGCAGCCCCGTCGACGTCGTCACCGAGCAGCAGGACGTCACCGCGCTGCGCGCCGCCGACCTCGCCGGGACGTCGCTGGTCACCGCGTCCGCCCTGCTCGATCTGCTGACCGAAGCCGAGGTCACGGCGCTGGCCAGGGCGATCGTCGAGGCGGGCTGTGCGGCGCTGCTGATGCTTTCGGTCACCGGCCGGGTGGAACTGTCGCCCGCCGACCCGCTCGACGCCGCCCTCTCGTCCTCCTTCAACGCCCACCAGCGCCGGCTCACCGGCGGCCGGCGGCTGCTCGGCCCCACCGCGGTGGACGTCGCGGCGACCGCGTTCGGCCGGCTCGGCGCCACGGTCGTGCGCGCCGAGAGCGCCTGGCGGCTCGGGCCCGACCAAGCCGAACTACAGCGGCAGTGGCTCGAGGGGTGGGTCGGCGCCGCCGTCGAGCAGCTGCCGGAGCTGCGCCCCGCCGCCGACGTCTACCTGCAGCGCCGGCTCGAGATGGCCGAGGCCGGCGAGCTGCACGCGGTGATCCACCACGGCGACCTGCTGGTCCTGCCGCCGAGCCTGGAGGTGGCGGCGTGAAACGCGCACTGGCCTGGCTGCGGATCTTCGGCGCTTTCGCCATCCTCGGCGTCCTCGTCTGGCAGCTCGGCAGCGACGCCTTCCTCGACGGCCTCGGCCGGATCAACCCGCCCGGCGTGCTCGCCGCCCTGGTCATCGGCTTCGCGACGACGTTGTTCAGCGCCGGTCGCTGGCAGATCGTCGCCACCCGGCTCGGCCTGCGGCTTTCCCTGCGGACCGCGGTCGCCGACTACTACCGCGCGCTGTTCCTCAACGGCGTGCTGCCCGCGGGCGTCCTCGGCGACGTCCACCGCGCGGTGCAGCACGGCCGCGACTCCGGCGACGTGCCGCGCGGCGTGCGCGCCGTCGTCCTGGAGCGCACCGCCGGCCAGCTCGTGCTGATCGCGTCCGCGGTCGCCGTCGTGCTGGTGTCGCCGGACGTCGTGCCCGGCGCGTTCCGCGAGGTCGTGACGATCACCGGGGTGGTCGTCGTGCTGGCCGCGGTCGCCGCGATCGTCGCCGGGCGCGTGTTCGGCGGACGCTGGATCCACAGCCCGTCGAAGGTCCGGCGTGGCTTCGCCGTCACGCTCGCCGACCTGCGGCTCGGCCTGTTCACCCGGGAGACCTGGCCCGGCGTGGGCTTCCTGTCGGTCGCGACGCTGGCCGGGCACCTGGCGCTGTTCGTCGTCGCCGCCCGCGTCGCCGGCGTGGGCGCGCCGGTCGGGCAGCTCGTGCCGCTGATGATCCTCGCGCTGCTCGCGATGGGTCTCCCGCTCAACGTCGGCGGCTTCGGCCCGCGCGAGGGCGTCTGCGCCCTGCTCTTCGGCGCGGCCGGTCTGGGCGCCGCCCAAGGTGTCACCGTCGCTGTGGTCTACGGCGTGCTCACGCTCGTCGCGAGCCTGCCCGGCGCCGGTGTCCTGCTCGTCCGGAGCGTCGCCGGGTTCCGCGTGACCCGCGCTCCGCACACCGGTGTCGCGCTCGCCCCGCGCATGGCGGCCGGCACCGGGATCGAATCGGAAGTGGGGTTCAAGTCATGACCGCGAGCGACGTCAGTGATCTTGCGGGGGGTCTGCCGCACCGGCCCGTGGTCGAGCGGGTCGTCGACACCCGGCTGCCGACCCGGCACGGGACCTTCCGCGCGGTCGGCTACCTCGACCGCGCCGGGACCGAGCAGGTCGCGCTGGTCCACGGCGAGATCAGCGAGCTGGGCACGCTGACCCGCGTGCACAGCGAATGCCTGACCGGCGACGTCCTCGCCTCGACGCACTGCGAATGCGGCGAGCAGCTGGCGGCGGCGCTGGACCGGATCGTCGAAGAGGGCTCGGGCGTGCTGGTCTACGTCCGGGGCCACGAGGGCCGCGGCATCGGCCTGCTCGCGAAGCTCAAGGCGATGCGGCTGCAGGACGAGGGTCTCGACACGGTCGACGCGAACGTGGCGCTCGGCCTGCCGGTCGACGCCCGCGACTACCACGCGGCGGCGGGCATCCTGCAGGACCTGGGGGTCCGGTCGGTGCGGCTGCTGTCGAACAACCCGAGCAAGGTCGAACAGCTCACGCGCTACGGAATCCGGATCAGCGAGCAGGTTCCGCTGCTGGTTCCGCCGAATCCCGAGAGCCTGCGGTACTTGCGGACCAAGGCGGAACGGATGGACCACCTGCTCCCGCACCTGGGCCAGGCGTTCTCAGGCGCCTAGCACCTCGAGCACGCCGGCGAAGCGCTGGACCAGCGTGTCCAGCACGACGTGGCCCTTCGCGGCGGTCGCCAGCGAAGGACGGCCGACCACCCCCGACTCCGTGTAGGGCCGCAGGCCCAGCGTCAGCAGGTGCTCCCGGTCGGTGACGTGGTCGGCCGTCTCGTGGCCGGGCCGCACGAGGTGCGGGTGCGCGTGCAGCAGGATCGAGGTCTCCAGCTCGCCGGCGTGCATGTCGTCGTCCAGCGACGTCCGGAGGCCGGCCGCGGTGTGCGCGGCCTGCCAGTCCGCGACGCCGGGGAACAACGCCATCGCACCGGCGGCCTCTTGGACCACATTGGACAGTACGTAGTTGCCGCCGTGCCCGTTGACCAGGACGAGCCGCCCGACCCCGGACGCCTTCAGTGACGCGGCGACATCGGTGATCACCGCGTGCAACGTTCGCGCGGAGATGCTCACCGTGCCGGTCCACGCCGCGTGCTCGTGCGAGCACGAGATCGTGATCGGCGGCAGGTGGAGCACGGGGTAGGCGCCGGCGACGGCCTTCGCGAGGGTCGCCGCGATGACCGTGTCGGTCGCCAGGGGCAGGTGCGCGCCGTGCTGCTCGAAGCTGCCGACCGGCAGCACCGCGACCGCCGCGCCCCGCTGCTGCTCGTCGGCCGTGGTCGAGAGCGGGAAGAGATCGGTCACGGGTACGTCCCTTCACTAGGTTGGAAGTCATGAGCGAGCATGCCGCACTACTCGACGTCGCGCGCGAAGCCGTGGCGAAGGCGACGGAGATCGTCCGGTCGCGCCCGACTTTTTCCGTTTCCGCGAAAGGTGATCGCGACCTGGTGACCGACGTCGACACGGCGGTCGAGGACGCGCTGCGGGAGTTCCTCACGGCCGAGACGCCGGAGATCGGCGTCCTGGGCGAGGAGCGCGGCCGCAGCGGCGACGGCAGCGGCCGCTGGTGGGCGCTCGACCCGATCGACGGCACCGCGAACTTCGCCCGCGGAATTCCGCTCTGCGGGATTTCCCTGGCCCTGGTGGACGGCGAGCACAGCACGGTCGCCGCGATCGCCCTGCCGTACCTCGGTGTCACGTACACCGCTTCGCGCGGCGAAGGTGCTTTCGCGAACGGAGAGCGCGTCGGCGCGTCCGTCGCGACGGAAATGTCGGACGCCATGATCGCCGTCGGTGACTTCGCGATCGGCCGTCTGGCGGAACAGAAGAACGCGACGCGCCTGCGGCTGCTGTCCGACCTCGGCGCGCGGGCGCAGAAGATCCGGATGCTCGGCACTGCGGCGATCGACCTCGCCTGGGTGGCGGACGGAAAGCTCGACGCCGCACTGATCCTGTCCAACAACCCGTGGGACACCATGGCCGGTGTGCTGCTCGTGCGCGAGGCCGGCGGGGCCGTCGTGGACCGCGACGGCAGCGAGCACACGGTCGGTTCGTCGTCGACGATCGCCGTCGGTGCCGGTCTGCGCAAAGAGATTCTGGACGCACTTGATCGGGCGTACGGGGTTGTTCGTTAGGATTCCGGGTACCCCGTGGGCAGCGCCACAGCGCGCGATTGCGCTGTCCGTCCGAGGTTTTCGGTTACGTTGGTACCGGCCGGCGGATGATCCTGGCATGCTGGCCGGATCTCGCAGGCACGTACGGAGAATGGTGGATGCTCGTGGAAAGTCGCCGGATCCGCGATCGGTACCGGCTGCTCGAGCCGATCGGCGGCGGGGCGATGGGCACGGTGTGGCGGGCCCAGGACGAAATGCTCGGCCGCACCGTGGCGATCAAGGAACTCCTGCTGCCGCACGACCACGACGAGCACCGCACCGAAGAGGCGAAGAACCGCGCGATGCGCGAGGCGCGGATCGCCGCCCGGCTGCAGCATTCCCACGCGATCACGGTGTTCGCCGTCCTCGAGGAAGAGGACCGGCCGTGGTTGATCATGGAGTACCTGCCGTCGAAGAGCTTCGCCGTGCTGATCGGCGAGGAACCGGCCTCGGTCGACGACGCCATCCGCGTCGGCGCGCAGATCAGCTCGGCGCTGGCCGGCGCGCACCGCGCCGGGATCGTGCACCGCGACGTGAAGCCGGCCAACATCCTGGTCTCCGACGACGGCACGGCGAAGATCACCGACTTCGGCATCTCCCGCGCGATCGGTGACGTCAAGCTGACGGCGACCGGCGAGATCGCCGGCACGCCCGCGTACCTCGCGCCCGAGGTGGCCCGCGGCGAGGACGCGGACTTCGCCGCCGACGTCTTCTCGCTCGGCGCCACGCTCTACGCCGCCGTAGAGGGCCAGCCGCCGTACGGCACGGCGGACAACCCGATCGCCTTGCTCTACAAGGCCTCCAGCGGGGAGATCGAGCCGCCCACCAAGGCGGAGCGGCTGACCCCGCTGCTGCTGCGGATGCTCGCGACCGATCCGGCCGAGCGGCCGTCGATGGACGAGGTGGAGCAGGAGCTGCGAGCGCTGCTGACGGACGCGGAGCCGGGCGAGTCGGTCCTCGCGGCGACGGTCCCCGAGGCCGAGGTCGCCGACGTGCCGGCCGCGGTGCCGACCGTCCCGGCCACCGTCGCCGTACCGCCGGCCGGCGAAGTCGCCACCGTGTCGCCGGGCGCGCGCAAGGGCATGATCGCGGTCGGGGCGGGCGCGGCGCTGCTGTGCGTCGCGGTCGTCGTCGCGATCCTGCTGGTCGTGCGGCAGAAAGCGCCGACGGACACCGCGGCCCCGCCGCCCGCGACGCAGCCGTCGACCTCGGCGTCCGTGACACCTCCGCCATCGGCGTCACCTTCGCCGTCGCCTTCCCCGACCCCGTCGACCACGGCGCCCTCCACTTCGACGCCGGTCTCGCCGGTGTCCTCGACGACGAGCGCCGCGGACGCGCTCTCGGCCTACTACCGGCTGTTGCCCGGCAACCTGCCGGCGGCGTGGAACCTCCTGACGGACAACTTCAAGGCTTCCCGGCACCAGACGTACGACACGTACAAGAGCTTCTGGAGCCGGTACAAGTCGGTGAACGCGACCAACGTGAAGGAAGCCGGCCCCGGCAGGGTGACCGCGACCGTCCTTTACGACGGTGGCAAGGCCGAGACCGACACCTTCACGATGGTCCAGGTGAAGGGCGTTTGGATGATTGACTCCCAAGGCTGAACCGTCTCGCCTCCGGCCGCGTGTGACAGATGAGCCGTCATCGTCGTCGACCGCGCCGGAGGTAGCCGTGTCCCGTCCCACCGTCCTGCCCCGGCCCGCGCGATGAGGCCCGCCGACCCGATGGTGTTCATCCTCCCGGCCGCACCGCCGGGGAGCGACACGTACGACAAGCGCATGTGCCAGAACCTGCCCGCCGTCGGGCAGCCGGTGCTGGAGCTGCCGATGGCCGGCGACTGGCCCGAGCCCGACGCGACGTCCCGGCGTCGCCTGGCCAGATCCCTGGCCGCCCTGCCGGACCGGACGGTGGTGCTGCTCGACGGCGTGATCGCGTCGGGCGTGCCCGAGATCGTCGTGCCGCACGCGCGCCGGCTGCGGCTGGCCGTGCTGGTGCACCAGGCCCTGGCCGACGAGCCCGGCCTCGACCCGTCACACGCGGCGGAGCTGGACGCGTGCGAGCGCGAGACGCTGCGGATGGCCGGGATGGTCGTCGCGACGAGCCCGTGGCTCGCCCGCCTGCTGATCGACCGCCACGACCTGGACCCGGGCCGCGTCTACGTGGCCAAGCCGGGCACGGACGCGGCGCCGCTCGCCGCGGGCGCGGACGGCGTCTCCCGGCTGTTGTGCGTCGGCGACGTCAGCCGCCGCAACGGCCAGGACCTGCTGGTCCAGGCCCTCGGCGAGGTGGATCACCTCGCGCTGTCCTGCGTCATGGCCGGCTCGCTGGAGGCCGACCGGGGTTACGTCGACGAGCTCGGCTGGTCCATCGAACGGCTCGGCCTCGGCGGCCGCATAACGTTGGCGGGCGACGCGGTCGACCTCAACGCGGCGTACAACGCGGCGGATTTGCTGGTGATCCCGGCCCGCGCGGCGACGTCCGGCATGTTCGTAGCGCAGGCACTGGCCCGCGGCATCCCGGTACTGGCCACCGAGGTCGGCGGGGTGTACGACGCACTGGGCGTGGATGCCGACGGCGAGATGCCGGGGTTGCTGGTGCCACCGAACGACCCGTTCGCGCTGGCGGACGCGCTGCACCGCTGGTACGCGGACCCGGAGCTGCGCCGGTCTTTGAGAACGGCGGCACTGGGCCGGGGAAGCGCACTGGAGGAGTGGGAGTCCGCGGCCCGGCGTCTGACGCAGGCGCTGTCGAAGTTGGCTTCCGAGCCCCGCATCGTCGCCTGACCGCGCTCCGCCGAAAGACGTCGAAGGCCCCCTCGCCGGCAACTTGAGCCGGCAAGGGGGCCTTCGCACCGCTCAGACCAGGGTGAGCGCGTAGATCTCGACCCGCGGATCGTTCGGCAGGCTCACCGACTGCAGCGTCTTCCCGCTGTCCAAGGTCGCCGATACCCCGAACAGCCGGACCGGCGGCCCGTCGACTCCGCTGCCCGCCTTGATGCGGTGCGGCATGTCGAGCACGACCGATGACCCCGAGCCCGCCCAGTCGGCGAACGTCACGGCGAGGTCGGCGCTCGTGCCGTCGGTGTAGTGCGCCGTCAGGGTTGTCGACACCGGGCCGTTGTGCGACGACCCGACGAGCCGCAGCGCGCCGTGCTGACCCGCCGGGAGCAGCAGTGACTGCCCACGGGCTTCCACGAAGTTGGGCGAAGTCCCCGAAGCGTTCGGAGCCGCGTACGTCACGCCGTCCCAGGTCACCGGGCCGGCCGCGGGCAGCAGCGAAGCGTCGTAGCTCCAGCCGCCGCCGTCGAAGTTGCCCTCCGTGGACGCCTCGACCGTCGCCGTGCCGTCGTGGTTGTAGTCGCGGCCCAGGTCGACCGCGCACTGCGAACCCGGCGAAGCACACGCCGACGGCGTCCGGACCTCGACCGTCGCCGACCGGGACACGCTGTTCGCGCCCAGCCCGGACACCTTGACCTGCACCGCGTACGTCCCGGGCGCGGTCCCCGCCGGGACGGTCACCGTGATCGGCACCGTCTTCTGCACCGGCAGCCGTCCCGACCAGATCAGGTCGACCGGCTGGACCTTCGTCTTCCACCCGGCCGGCCCGGTGACGGAGACGGTCACCGGCTGCAGGGCCGGGTTCTGCGCGAGGACGTCCAGGTCGAGGTGCACCTGCTGCGCCGTCCCCGCCGGGATCACCACGGACGACTGCCGCAGCGACGCGTCGACGTGCCGCCGCAGGTCACCGACGGCGTTGTTCACCGACGGCGGCTCGGCACTGGCGGATGTCCCCCACGAGGAAGGCTTCGACCCGAGCTTGTGGTTCAAGACGCCACCGTGCGCCAGGGAAGACCAATCGAGGGACGTCTGCCGGACGTCCCGGCCGTTGAGCGACACGCTCTGGACGTACCGGTTCGCGTCGGAAGCCCCCGGCGCGTTCACGGTCAGCGTGCCACCCTGCGACCGGCCGTACTGTCCGATCCGGACGGTCGCCGACTCGAACTGCGGGCTCGACACCGCGAGGAAGTTCGCGCCGCTCATCGTCGGGTACAGCCCGAGCGAGGAGAAGACGTACCACGCGGACATCGTGCCGAGGTCGTCGTTGCCGGTCATGCCGTCCGGGCCGGTGGTGAACAGCGTCATCGCCGCGCGGACGACGGTCGCGGTCTTCGCCGGCGCGCCGACCCAGTTGTACATGTACGGCGCGAGCAGGTCGGGCTCGTTGTTCGGGTTGTACGTCGGCTTGCCGTAGTAGTCGTACGGACTGGCGATCCAGTCGTTGCGCGCGGTGCCCGCCGGATCCCGCAAAAGCTTGTCGTAGGCGAAGAACGAGTCGAGCCGCTTCTGCGTCGCGGGCTTGCCGCCCATCAGCGAGACGAGCCCGGCCGGGTCCTGCGGCACGAGCCACTGGTACTGGTACGCGCCGCCTTCGTGGAACTGGTGGTCGGCGTCGACCGGGTTGTACGGCGTGAGGAACGTGCCCTCGGTGGTGCGCGGGCGGAACTGCTGCGTGGTCGAGTCCCACAAATTGCGGTACCACTGGCCGCGGTCGGCGAACATCCGTGCGTCGGCCTGGTGGTTCAGGCCTTTCGCCATCAGCGCGAGCGCCGCGTCGGCCGCCGAGTACTCCATGGTCGCGGACGCCGGGTGCTCGCAGTCGTTGTCGCCGCCCTTGGCCGCGCAGTCCTTGCCCAGCTCCAAGCCGCTCGGGATGTACCCGCGGTCGTTGTAGTAGTCGACGCCGGAACGCCCGTTGTACGGCGAGTCGGCGGGCGGCGTGCTCGTCGCGTTCTTCTTGAGCAGCGCGTACGCCTCTTCTTCGTGCCCGGCGAGCAGGCCTTTCGACCACGCTTCGACGAGGAACGGCGTCACCGGGTCGCCGGTCATGATGTTGGTTTCGCTCTCGGCCAGCGCCCAGCGCGGCAGCCACCCGCCGTCCCGGCCGATGGCCACGACCGACAGCGCGACGTCCCGCGCGACCTGCGGTTCGAGCATTTCGAGCAGCTGGTTCTGCGGCCGGTAGGTGTCCCAGAGCGAGAAGTTCTGGTACGGCGTGTACCCGCTCGCGGTGTGCACCTTGCCGTCGAAGCCGGTGTACGCGCCGTCGGTGTCGCCGGCCAGGTTCGGGTGCAGCTGCGCGTGGTAGAGCGCGGTGTAGAACGCCGTCTGCCGTTCGGTCGTGCCGCCGCCGATCTTGATGGCGCCGAGCCGGTCGGCCCACTGCTGGTGCAGCGCGGTCTTCGTGGCGTCGAAGTCGAAGTTCGAAGTCTCCGCCGCCAGGTTCTTCCGCGCGCCGTCGAGCCCGGTGTAGGACAGGCCGACCTTGAGCACGACGTCGTGGTCGGTGCTCGCGTCGAAGCTGGCCCAGGCGCCGTTGCCGCCGGTGCCCGCGGCGTCGCGGCTGCCCGGCGTGCGCGTCGAGTCGCGCCAGGTGCCGTACGAGCTGAAGGGCCGGTCGAAGGTGGCGGTGAAGTAGACGGTGTGCTCGTCGTGGCCGGCGCAGAACCCGCCGGCGCGGACGCGGCCTTCGAGGGTGCGGTCGCCGACGACGTGGATCTCGGAGTCCTTCACCGACTGGTTGGCCTGGCCGGTGTTGAACAGGACGTTCGCCTGCCCGGTCGAGGGGAAGGTGTAGCGCTGCCAGCCGGTGCGCGCGGTCGCGGTCAGCTCGGCGTTCACGCCGTACTTCTTGAGGCCGACGCGGTAGTAGCCGGGCTCGGCGTGCTCGTCGTCGTGGCTGTACTCGGACCTGTACGCGTTCTTGTCAACGTTGTCGACGGCGCCGGTGGTGGGCATGATCGGCAGCTCGCCCATCACGCCGCAGCCGACGCCGGACAGGTGCGTCTGGCTGAAGCCGTAGATCGCGTTCTGCAGGTAGTCGTAGCCGCCCTGACCGCCGGTGTCCGGGCTGACCTGCACCATTCCGAACGGCGCGCTCGCGCCGGGGAACGTGTTGCCGAAGTTCTGCGTGCCGACGAAGGGGTTGACCAGGCTCACCGGATCCGCGCTCGGCGGGGCGGCTTCCGCCACGGCCGGCGCCAGCCCGGTGACGACCACCCCCACGGCCACCGCGGCGGCCAGCCGTCTGCTCTGCGACCACATGGGCGCACCTCTCAGGAGATGACAACGTTGTCAGAACCGGACCTTTGGTCAGGCCCGTCGTTCGGTCAGCAGCTTTCCACCTCGATGGGCGTTTGAGAAGACCTCAACCGGCCGCTTCGCGCAGTAACCGGACGGCGTCACCGACAGCGTTGTCGGCCAGGTTGCCGTAGCCGAGGACGAGCGCGGGCTCGCCGGGAGCCTCACGGTAGTCGTCGAGATCGGCCACCTTCACGCCCTTGGCGCGCGCCCTCTTCGTCACTTCGGCCGCGTCCCGGTCCAGGTGCAGGAGGAGGTGCAGCCCGGCCGCCACCCCGGAAAGCCGCCCGGGCCCGAGCGCCTCGACGAGCCGGTCGCGCCGGGCGCGGTACCGCAGCCGCGCGGCCCGGAGGTGCCGGTCGTAGCCGCCGCTGTCGACGAACCCGGCGAGCGCGAGCTGGTCGACCACCGGCGGCGCGTGTCCCGGAAGAGTCCATTGTGGAGGGAGCGCGACCCAGCCGAGGCCGAGCGCGGGGCTGAGCGTCTTGCTGACCGAACCGAAGAGCGCGACCCGCCCCGGATCGGTGCCCTGCACCGTGCCGACGGGCCGCCGGTCGTAGCGGAACTCGGCGTCGTAATCGTCTTCGAGGATCAGGCCGTCGACCTCCCGCGCCCAGGCGAGGAGTTCGGCGCGCCGCCGGGGCGAGAGGACGCTGCCGGTGGGGAACTGGTGCGCCGGCGTGACGAGCACGGCCCGCGTCCCGCGCGGGATCCGTCCGACGTCGACGCCCTCGTCGTCGACCGGCACCGGATCGATCGCCATCCCGGTCGCCGCGGCGGCGCGCCGGAGTCGTGTCCAACCGGGATCTTCGACGGCCAGCCGCGTGACGCCGTTCGCCTGAAGGGCACGGCAGACGCGGGTCACGCCGTCGGTGACGCCCCCGCAGATCACGACGTCGTCGGTTTCGGCGCCGCGGACCCGCCGCAGATAGCCGGCGAGGGTCTTGCGGAGCCGGGGATGACCGTCTCGGTCGGGGAGTCCGAAGTCGGTGTGCGGCACGGTCGCGAGCACCCCGCGCACGGCGTCCGCCCAGCGTTGCCGCGGGAAGTGCCGCAGGTCGGGGAGTCCGGGCGCGAGGTCGTACCGCGGTGGCGCCGGCAGGGCCGGCGGCTTGGCCGTGACGGCGTCCCCGACCCGCCGCACGCGAGTGGCCGAGCCGGCGCGCCCGTCGAGATAGCCCTCGGCGACGAGCTGGGCGTAGGCCTGCGTGACGACCCACCGCGAGCACCCGAGGTCGGCCGCGAGCTGCCGGCTCGGCGGGACGGAGACGCCGTCGTCGAGACCGCGGATCGCCCGGCGCAGGGCGCGCGCGAGCTGTTCGTGCTTCGGCCCCGGACCGCTCAGGTCCAGCAGAACGCCCCAATTGGTCTGTGATCCGGCCACACCATTGGACTGTAGTACCGGACCGATTCGGTCGTAGGTTCGTCGCATGAAGAAGGTGGAACTGGGCCGGACCGGCCAGTGGGTGAGCCAGGTGTCGCTGGGCTGCATGACGATGGGCACGTCGACGGACGAGCCGACATCGGCCCGCATCCTGGACGCGTACCTCGACGCGGGCGGCGACTTCCTGGACACGGCGAACTGCTACGCGTGGTGGGCGGGCCCGTCGTGCGCCGGCGGCGAAAGCGAAGCCCTCCTCGGCCGCCTCTTGAAGGGGCGCCGCGACCGGGTTTTCCTGGCGACGAAAGTCTCGGCGCAGCCCACGGACCTCCCCGCGGCCCGCGCTGCCGTCCGTGCGGACGGCACGACGGACTGGGAGGCGCGAGAGCGCACCTACGAAGGCGCGAGCGCCGCGGTGATCCGGCGCGAGGTGGAGGAAAGCCTGCGGCGCTTGGGAACCGACCACATCGACCTCTACTACGTCCACGTCGACCTCCGCCGCGAACCACTGGAGGAGACGCTGTCCGCATTGGACGGTCTGGTCCGGTCGGGCAAGATCCGCTACACGGGCTGGAGCAACGTCCGGACGTGGCGCCTGGACCGCATCCGGTCCCTGGCGCTGGCCAACGGCTGGGCGCCCCCGGTGGCGGTGCAGGTCCAGCACTCGTACCTGCGCCCGAGCGGCCCGGACGTCCCCTCGATCGCGGGCGGCGAGCTGCTGGACTGGCTGTCGCTGCACCCGGACGTCTCGCTGGCCGCGTATTCGTCGCTGCTGCGCGGAATCTACGACGACGCGGCCTACCGCGAGTCGACGCAGATCTGGCGTGCGTATGCGGGCCCGGCCTCGGAAACGCGGCTGGCGGCGGTGGCGAAGGTGGCTTCGGCGCTGGGCGCGTCCGGCAACCAGGTGGCGTTGGCGTGGTTGCTCCACCGGGGCGTGCTCCCGCTGATCGGCCCGCGGACCTGGGAACACTACGAGTCGATCGCGCCGGCGTTCACCTTGGCGCTGCCGGACGAGCACCTGTCCCTGTTGGACAACGCGTGATCAGTCCAGCAGCCGCTGTTCCTTGGCCACCGCGACCGCGCCGGCCCGGGTGTCGACGCCGAGCTTGCCGTAGATCCGGCCCAGGTGGGTCTTGACCGTCGCCTCGCTGATGAACAGCGCGCGGGCGATCTCCTTGTTGCCCAGCCCCTGGGCCAGCTGGCGGAGGATGTCGCCTTCGCGGTCGGTCAGCGTGGGCCGCGGGGCGCGCAGCTGGGCCATCATCCGGTCGGCGACCGGCGGGGACACCGCGGTGCGCCCGGCCGCGGCCGCCTCGATCGCCGCGTACAGCTCGTTGGCGGACCCGGCTTTGAGGAGGTACCCGGTGGCGCCGGCGGCGATGGCCCGGCTGATGTCGGCGTCGGTGTCGTAGGTCGTCAGTACCAGGATCCGGGGCGCGCTGGGGGTGCTCCGGATCCGCCGCGTCGCCTCGATCCCGTCGATCCCGGCACCGAGCTGGATGTCCATGAGGACGACGTCGGGGTGCGTGGCGGCGGCGGTCGCGACGGCTTCCTCGCCGCTCGCCGCCTCCCCGATGACCTCGATGCCGTCCGCACCCGCCAGCAGGGCGCGCAGGCCGGCGCGCACGACGGCGTGATCGTCGCAGACCAGCACGCGAATGGTCATCGAACGGTCTCCCAGGGGATCGCGGCCGAAATCACCGTGCCCTGGCCGGGCGCGGACTCCACGGTCAGCCTGCCACCGAGCTGCTGAGCCCGGACGCGCATGGCCGGCAGCCCGTGGCCCCGCTCGCCCTCGGGCGCGGATTCGAGGAAACCGCGCCCGTCGTCGGCGACGTCGAGGACGACCTGGTCGTCGAGGTAGGTGAGGGTGAGGACGACGCGGCCGGCGTCGGCGTGTTCGCGCGCGTTGGCCAGCGCGCCCTGGGCGATCCGGACCACAGTGGACTGGACGCGCTCGGGCAGCGGCCGCTCGGCGCCGTCGATGCGGACGTCGACGGGCAGCCCGGCCCGGCCGGCCACCGCGCGCAGCGCTTCTTCGAGCGTGGCGTCGACGAGATCGGCGGGAGCGAGGTCCTGGACGAGCCGGCGTGCCTCCGACAGGTTGCCCGCGCCGATGCGCTGGGCAGCACGCACGTGTTCGCGCGCGAGATCGGGCTGGTCCCAGGCCAGGTCGGCGGCCTGCAGCAGCATCGCCTGGCTGGACAAGCCCTGCGCGAGCGCGTCGTGGAGCTCCCGGGACACGCGGTGCCGCTCGGCCAGCACGCCGGCGCGTCGCTCGGACTCGCGCAGCCGCTCGGCCTGGCGTCGCATGTAGGTGATGACCGCGGCGGTGACCGCCGCGATGGCGATCGGCACGATGGTCAGGTTCGGGTCGAAGCCGTCGGCCAGCCGGTTCTGCGAGACGACCACCAGCACCGTGATCACGGTGACCAGGGCGAGGGCCTGCCCGGTCGGCAGCGTGCGCAGGCCGGTGACGAACAGCGGGATGGCCGACCAGGCGAAGCTGGGGGCGAGCACCACCAGCACGACCCAGAGCGCGAGGACCACGGTCAGCCAGAGCAAGCTGCTCGGCCGGAAGACCAGGCCCGCGCCGTACGCGAGGACCAGCGCGGCGGTGAACGCGATCACCCAGGGGGTCAGCGGGTTGCCGTCGTGGCGCGTCAGGAAGCGGACCGCCGAGGCGAGCACCAGCAGGAAGAACGCCGAGTGCATGACCACGGCGAGCCACCTCGTGTCGGCGTCGGCTCCGGTCATGCCGTCCATGCTGGCTCCTTCCTCGTCCGAGACCAGCCTCAGCCCGGCGGAAGGGCCGCGCATCAGCCGATCGGATGACCCGGTTGTCGGCCGGGACGACGACCGGATCGTGCCCGCGGCGGGGTGAAGCTGGAGTCATCGCACTTCCGGAACCCGAGGAGCAGACCATGATCTCGACCCGCACCCGCATCGCCGCCGCTGTCGCCGGGCTCGCCGCCGTCGGTGCCACGACCGTCGGCGCTGTGTCCGCCACCGCGGCCCCGGCCGCGCCCAAGGGCGTCATCCAGACGTCGCACCTGTCGATCGCCGCCGCTTCGAAGGCCGCCCAGGCCGCTTTGGACGCCGCGGGCAAGGCCGGTCAGCACGTGTCGGTCGCCGTCGTGGACCGCGACGGCAACACCATCCTGACCCTGCGCGGCGACGGCGCCGGCCCGCAGTCCTACAGCTCCGCCCAGGAAAAGGCGTTCACTGCGGTGTCGTGGAACGCGAAGACGTCCGAACTGGTCGGCCGCCTGCAGCAGACCCCGACGCTGAAGGACATCGACGGCACCTTGTTCCTGGCCGGCGCGGTCCCGGTGACCGCGGGCTCCGTCCCGATCGCCGCGGTGGGTGTCGCCGGGGCGCCGTCCGGTGCGCAGGACGAGGCGTTCGCGCAGGCCGGTGTGGACGCGCTGGGCAAGTAGCGTGTCCTCTGTGGTGATCAATGATGTCCGCCCGTGGGGCGGTGCGCGAAGTGACGTCGAGGTGCGGGGTGACCGGATCGCGGCGGTCCGCCCGCACTCGCCTGGGCCGGCGACCGTCGAAGGCCGCGGGCGGCTGCTGTTCCCGGCGTTCAGCGACGTCCACGTGCACCTCGACTCGACGCGGATCGGGCTGCCGTTCCGGCCGCACACCGGCGGGCCCGGCGTGGTGGCGATGATGACGAACGACCGCGAGAACTGGCGCACGGCGGAGGTCCCGCTGCCGGAACGGGTGGCCGGGACCCTCGAGCGGATGATCGCGCACGGCACCACGCGCGTCCGCAGCTACGCGCAGGTCGACGTCGACTGCGAGCTGGAGAAGCTCGACGCCGTCCTGGCGGCGCGGGAGAAGTTCGCCGACCAGGCCGAGGTGCAGGTGATGGCGTTCGCGCAGGCCGGCATCCTGCGTGAACCGGGCACGCTGGACGTCCTGGACGCGGCGATGCGCTCCGGCGCGACGGTGATCGGCGGCATCGACCCGTGCACGCTGGACCGCGATCCGAAAGGACACCTGGACGCGGTGTTCGGCCTGGCGGAGAAGCACCAGGCGGAGATCGACATCCACCTGCACGAGCCGGGACACCTCGGCCTGTTCTCGACGGACCTGGTGATCGAGCGCGTCCGCGCGCTGGACATGCGGGGCAAGGTGACGATGTCCCACGCGTACGACCTGGGCTCGATCTCCGAGTCGGTGAGCCGCCGGGTGATCGACGACTTCGCCGCGCTGGACATTGCGATGACCACGGTGGCGCCTTCTGCCGCCGGTCAACTGTCCCTTTTGGACTTGGTTGCTTCGGGTGTCCGCATCGGACTCGGCGAGGACGGCCAGCGGGACTACTGGAGCCCGTACGGCAACTGCGACCTGCTCGACCGGACGTGGCAGCTGGCGTTCACCCGCGGCTTCCGCCAGGACGCGCACATCGAGCTGGCGCTGGCGGTGGCGACGATGGGCGGCGCGTCGATCATGAGCCACGACGTCCCGCGCCTGGCCGGCGTTTCCGATCGCCCCGGCCTGGCGGTCGGCGATCGAGCGGACCTGGTCTTGGTCGACGGCGAAACGCCGACCAGCGCGGTGATGGACCGCGGTCGCGATCGGACAGTCGTCCACGACGGAGTCGTGGTGGCGGACGGCTTGTCCGTGGTCAAGCGCTAGCGAGCAGCGCGGCGATACTGGGTTTGTGTTCGTCGCGCCGTCGCCACGTCAGGGTGACGTCGGTGGTCTCGCCGGCGAGCGGAACGGCGACGGCGCCGGGGTGGTCGACCAGGGCGGGCACGATCCCGCAGCCCATCCCGGCGGCGACGCACCGCCCGAGGGCGGCGAGGCTGCCCACCTCGGTGTCGATGACGGGTCCGTCGAGCCGGTCCAGCATTTCCCGGAAGCCGCACCCCTTCGGCGTCGCCAGGAACCCGACCCCGCGAAGATCTCCGGGTACGGCTTTTTCCTTGCTCGCCAACGGGTGCCCAGGCGGGACGATGACGACGAGCGGTACCTCGCCGATCTTCCGGCTGGCGAAGGTGGGCTCGCCCGGCGCGTCGCCGAAGGTGAAGCAGACGTCCATTTCGGACTCCCGGACCCCGTGGTACAGCTCGCCGCGGCCGCCTTCCTTCAGCGTCAGCTTGACGCCCGGCCACCGCGTCCGGTAGTCGCTGAGGATGCCGGGAACCCAGTGCGCGCACAGGGTTTCGAGCGCGCCGATGGTCAGGTCGCCGTCGGGCTCGCCGCGTTCGTCGTCGACGGCGGCCTTGGCTTCTTCGACGAGTTCGAGCACCTGGTCGGCGTACCCGGACAGGCGTTTCCCGGCGGCGGTGAGTGTCCGGCTCGTCCGGTCGAAGAGCTTGGCGCCGAGCTCGGCTTCGAGGGCCTGGATCTGTTCGCTGACGCTGGACTGCGCGTAGTGCAGCTCGGCGGCGGCGTGGGTGAGGTTGAGCGTCCGCGCGACGACGCGGAAGGTGCGCAGGTGACGCAGTTCCATGAGGACCCCCATCGGCGTTCCCGATACCAACCATCGTAACTGCCTGCTTCCATCGATGTCACGGAGAGTCCAGGCTTCCGTTTGTGGCAAGACTCCTCACCGGCCTCTCGCTGGGCTACTTCCTGGTCATGCTGGACACGACGATCGTGACGGTGGCGCTCCCCGCGCTGTCGTCTTCGTTGTCCGACCAGCAATGGATTTCGAACGGCTACACACTCACGTTCGCGGCGTTCCTGTTGACGGCCGGCGCGTTATCGGACCGCTTCGGCGCGCGCCGGGTGTTCTTCACGGGCCTGACGTCGTTCGCTGCGTTGTCGTTGGTGTCGGCCTTCGCATTCTCGCCGGCCGTGTTGATCGCCCTCCGCGCGTTGCTCGGAGTCGCGGGTGCGTTGCTGGTGCCGTCATCGCTGTCCCTGATCGCTTCGGCTTACCCATCCGCGGCCGCCCGGGCGAAGGCGATGGGCGTGTGGGCGGCGGTGAGCGGAACGGGCCTGGTGGCGGGCCCGCTCCTGGGCGGCCTCCTGACCCAGGCGTTCGGCTGGCGCGCGATCTTCGTGGTGAACGTCCCGGTGGCGCTGGTGGCACTGGCGCTGTCCCGCTCGGCCCCCGCGACGCCGCCCAAGCCGCGACGAGTCGACCTGTTCGGCCAGGTAACGGCCGTAGTCGCTTTATCGACATTGACGTACGCGCTGGTCGAGGGCAACTTTTGGCTGCTGCCGTTGCCGATGATCGCGGCCGCGGCGTTCGTGGCATCCCAACGCCGCCCGGGCGCGATGCTGCCGGTTTCCCTGCTTTCCCGGAACCTCCTGGCCGGCGCGATCGTGAACTTCGCCTTGTCGGGCGTGCTGTTCGTGCTGTCGCTGTACTTCCAGGAGACGCGCGGCTATTCACCGTCATCGACAGGTCTGGCATTCCTGCCATTGACGATCCCGACGGCGTTCAACCCGATCTTCACGGGCCGTCTGGTGGCCCGAATCGGCCCGCGCATCCCGGCGATATCGGGTTTCGTCCTGATGTCGGCGGGCACGCTCCTGCAGGCATTCACGTCCTGGTCGGTAATAGCGCTGGCATTGCTGGGTTTCGGTGTATCCCTGACGATCCCCTCACTGCTGACGGCGGTGGTGGGATCGGCGCCACCGGAGCTGACCGGCGTCGCGGGCGGAGCACTGAACGCGTCCCGCCAGACGGGCGCGGTCTTGGGCGTGGCGATCTTGGGTGCGTTCTCGACCGCCACGACTGCCCTGATCGTCGCGGCGATCGTCCTGCTCGCCGGCGCTTTCCTGTTTCCTGTTTCCTATTCCCGCAGGCAACAGGAAACGCCTTGTTGACGCATCCCGCCTGACGAATCCTGGTTGCAGGGCCCGGAAATCCTCCGGAATCCCTGAAAACCACCATTCCTTTGGAGGATTCGTCATGTCCATGCCCAAGAAGCTGGCCAGAATCGGCGGCCCCGTCGTGGCGCTCTGCATCATCGCGGCGGCGCCGCTGATCGGCTCCACCGCGGCGTTCGCGGACGGCGACGGCGGCACGCCCCCGCCGCCCACCACCACCGGCCCGCCGCCCGCGGGCACCAACGGCAACCCCTGGCACGGTTGACACGCCCCGGGCCGGCCGCACCCCGGCCGGCCCGGAATGCGTCACCGCGCGCCACAGGCGCATTCCAGCGCCGCGCGTTCCTCTCGCACGTCCCCGGCTTCCGGCAGATCAAGCGCGTCGAATCCGGTTTCGGCGGCAGCCCAATGCGTGGCAGCCCCGGAATGCTCACCCATCGCGTGGAGCGTTTCGGCGACACCGCGATGAGCGCGCGCCTGGTAAGCGCGGTTTCCGCTGCCGTCAGCCAAGTCCAAAGCCGCCTTGCACGCCGTCAAAGCGTCCCGCCGCGCGCCGCGAGCAAGCGCCGTCGCGCCGCGGTCGAGGTACAACTGCGTGCGCAGGTCGGCGTCCGGCACGTTCGCCGCCACCTCACGCGCCTTGTCGTGGTAGCGCACGGCCTGTGCGAGCCGGCCCTGCTGCCGGTGAACGTTGCCGATGTTGTTCAGCGCGTAGGCCTCGACGCAGTGATCCCCGACCTCGGCGGCGTGCGCGTGCGCCTCCGTGTAACTGGCCAACGCTTCCGAACGCAGACCCAGGTTCTCCTGCACGGAACCGAGGTTGTTCAGCGTGTGCGCCACACCCTGGACGTGGCCGACTTCGCGCAGCATCCGCGCGGCCGCCGAATGCTGGCGCAGCGCGACGTCGAGGTGGCCGCGCTGCTCGTTCAGATAACCGAGCATGCTCAGCGCGTGGGCCTGGCCGCGCAGGTCCTCGCTCTGCTCGTACTTCGTCAACGCGACCTCGAGGTGGGCCATCGCCTGCTCGTGCTTGCCCAGCTCCATCGTCGGGATCGCGAGCGCGCACAACGTCGCCGCTTCGCCTCGCTTGTCACCGAGCCGGCGCCACTTCGGCAGCGCCTTCGCGGCCAGCTCCAGGGCCTCGGCGAGCTGCCCGCGCCGGTCGTGCGCGGTGGCCAGCCGCAGCAGCACGTGCGCCTGGCCGTAGTCGTTGCCCGGATCGGCCGCGACGGTCTCCCAAGCGAGTTCGAGGGTGCCGATCCAGTCCTCGAACTGGTTCGTCGTGTTGAAGTAGCGCCACAGCAGCACCGCCAGCCGCCACGTGTGCTCGGGCAGGTCGTGCCGCGCGGCGTACCGGATCGCGGCCACGAGGTTGTCGCGCTCGGCGGTGATCCACCGCAGGCCCGCGCCGGCGTCGGCGAAGTCCGGGGTCACCGCGCACGACCGGTCGGACGCGGGCAGCTGCGCCCGGTCGAACGGGTACGCGGCGCCGACCGCGGCCGCCAGCGTGACGAGGTAGAAGTCGAGCAGCCGCACCAGGGCCGGCCCGGGCGCCGGTTCGACGGCGGCGAACTCCTTGAGCGGGTCCAGCATCTGGTACCGCTCCGGCGCGGCCTCCTCCAGCAGGCTGACCTCGTGCAGGTCGTCGAGCAGCAGCCGGGCCTCGGCGACGTCGCAGCCGGCCAGCGCCGCGCCGCCGACGACGTCGACGTCCGGCCCGGGCAGACTGCCGAGCAGCCGGAACAGGGCTCGCTGCGGTTCGCCGAGCTGCTGGAAGGACACGCGGACGGCGGCGATGCCGTCTTCCTCGCCCCAGGGGCCGTTCTCTTCGAGCAGGAGGAGCAGGTGCTCCAGCGGCCACCGGTCGTGCCGCCGGAACAGCGCGGCGGCCACCCGGATCGGCATCGGCAGGAACCCGCACCGCTTGACGATCAGCGCCACCTCGGCCGCCCGGCCGCGCACCCGCGACGGATCGGTCAGCGCGTGGAACAGCTCGGTCGCTTCGTCCGGCGGCAGCGGTGACAGCCGGACGGGCTCGCCCACGTCACCCATCCGCCGGCTGGTGACGACGGCGAGACAGCCGTCGGCCTCGGGCAGCAACGGCCGGATCTGCTCCGGCGACGCGGCGTTGTCCAGTACGACCAGCGTGCGCGTACCCCACAACGTCGTCTGGTAGAGCGTGACCTTCCGGCCGACGGTGGCCGGGATCTGCTCGGCCGGCACGCCGAGCTCGACCAGCAGCTCGGTGAGCGCGTCGCCGACGCTGGTCTCGGGGACGCCCGGGGTGAACCCGTTCAGGCGGGCGAGGAGCTGGCCGTCGGGGAAGCGGTCACGCAGCCGGTGCGCCGCTTCGACGGCGAGGCCGGTCTTGCCGACGCCCGGCGCGCCGCTGACCCAGACGGCGCGGCGCCCGGCCGCGGCGGCCGTCTCGATCGCGGCGATCTCGGCGGCGCGGCCGGTGAACCCGCCGGGGCGGGAGGGCAGCGAGCTGGGCGGTTCGCCGTGTTCGGCGCGCGCGGCGAGGTTGCGCAGCACCGGGCCGGGCTCCATGCGCAGCTCGGCGAGCGCGTCGCGGGTGCTGCTGAAGACGCGCAGCGCGCCGACCTGGTCACCCCCGGCGAGCAGGGCGCGCATGAGGAAACCGGCGTGCTTCTGGCTGGCGGGATCGGACCGGAAGAGCGGCCGCAGCCGGTCGCGCGCCGAGCGGTGGTCGCCGGTGTCGAGCTCCAGCTCGGCGAGGTCGCCGACGGCGTCGGGCAGGCTCTCCTCCGGGAACCCGACCTCGGGCCCGCCGACGCGGTCGATGTCGATGTCCTCGAGGAACCGCCCCCGCCACAGGCCGACGGCTTCCCGCAGCAGCTCGATCTTCCGGCGCGGGTCGTCGCTCCGGCCGGCCTGGGCGCGCAACCGGGCGAACCGGACGGTGTCGAGCTGGTCGTCGCCGACACGCAGGAGATAGCCGGTCGGCGTGGTCTCGATGCCGACGCCGACGTCGCGCAGCCGCTTGATGTAACCGCGGATCAGGGTGGGCTTGGCTTCGCGGTCGGCCCAGACGATCTCGGCGAGGCGGGCGCTCGACACCGGCTTGTTGGCGTTCAGGAGCAGCACGACGAGAACGAACCGTTGCTGCTGGTCACCCAGCTGCACCGGCACGCCGTTGTGCCACGCCTCCAGCGGGCCGAGCATCCGAAACTCCACGCGGCCTCCCCGGCGTCAGCTTGCTTTCCCCGGTTGTGTCGCGCAATCGGCCGTTGGAGTTTCGGTAATCCGCATTTCTTGCACGTTCGATACACACCGAGTTGCCAGACTCCGCCGGTCGAATCAGGGGTGAAGGAGAAACCGGTATGGGGTCCGACGTGTTGCCGTGTTACGTCGCGTGCGACATCTCGCTTTCGATGGCCGACCACATCGAGGAGCTGAACAAGGGACTACGCGAGTTCCGGGGGGCGGTCCACGCCGACGCGTCGGTCGCCGACCGGGTCCTGTGCAGTGTGATCGGCTTCGGGGAGGAGCCGTCGGCGGTCCACGGGCTGTACCTCGCGGCCGAGGTCGCCGAACTGCCGCCGCCAAGCCCGTGCGCGGGCACCAACTTCGGACCGGTGTTCACGTTCCTGCGCTCGGTCATCGACGTGGACGTCCGGCTCCTGGAGACACACCGGGTGCGGGTCCACCGGCCGTTGGTGTTCTTCCTGTCGGACGGCCAGCCGACGGATCCGGTGACCTGGCCGTCGGCGTTCTCGTCGTTGTGCGACCCGGCTTGGGCGCGCCGCCCCCGGGTGGTGGCGTTCGGGGTGGGCGACGCGGACGAGCAGGCGCTGGGCCGCATCGGCACGTTCCGCACGTACCTGAGCCGCGATGGCGTCCGCCTGGGGACGGCGCTGATCGCCTCGGTGATGCACGTTCTGTCCACTTCCGGTCCACCGCCCGGCCGCACGCTGTCCTAGAAGGGGGTGCTGGCCATGGAGACGCACTGAAGGAGAGCAACCGTGGGGCGTTCTGAGCTGGTCCAGGAGCTGAAAACGCTGCGCAAGGGTCGTGGCCTGGCGGGTCGCGTCGAGGACCGGGTGGGGCCGTGTCTTCGTTCGGCGTGCGCGGTCTCGGCGGAGGACGGGATGGTGGCGATCCGCGAGAAGGTGTCGGATCGTTTGACGGGCCTGGCGGCGGACCTCCCGGAGGACCTGCGAGTGGCGGCGCTGGCGGCTTTCGCGATCTGCGCGGAGGCCCGCCAGCCGCTGTACCAGGAAAGAGTCCGCTGGGCAGCGAACCGTCTGGATCGCGATCCTCGAACGGTCCGGCGGCGTGTGGACGAGGCGATCGACTTGCTGGCGGAGCTGGCTTCGGCGTCTTCGTCGCCGCCGGCTGTTTCTGGGGACTGGCACACGTCGTCGTTGTCGATCGCTCTTGTGTTGGACCAGCTGTTGGTTCTCGAGCAGCGCCGGATCGTGGCCGACCAGGACGGGCTCCGCTCTATCGATCTGGCGGTGTCGCTCCCCGCCGGACGCCCGTCGGCCACTGTTCTCTACGGCGGGACATTGGTGGACCGCGGGATGGAGACGTCGACCCGCTGGGGATACGGGCTGGAGCTGCCCCGCCCCTTGACGCGGGGTGAGTCGTGGGAGGTGGCGATCTTGTTCCGGCCGCCGTCGTTGCGGCCGTACATGGTCACGGTGCCGCGTCAGCCGTGCGATTCGTTCGACTTGCGGGTCCGCTTCGGTCGGCTCCCGTCTCCCGAGGTCTGGGCATTGGACGGGGCGTTCCAGAGGGACGTATCGGATCCGGGGTATCGAGGCCGCCCGACGCGAGTGGATTCATCGGGGGAGGTCCACCTGCGATTCCGTGGCCTGATGCCTGGCCTGGCGTACGGAGCCCGCTGGCGCGGCACGGACGAGTGAACCGGGCAGTCCGGCGGCTTGGTCCTGGGCATACTGCTCGCGTGGGCTTCATGGTGGACACCTTCCAGATCGGTTCGTACGGCGGCATCGTGCGAAACCACCACGACGACACCAAGGTCGCGGAGGGCTTCGCCGAGACGAACCTGCAGATCGGCGCGCAACCCGGGTTGATCGCCGAACTGGTCGGCAGCCACGAGCAGGCCAAGGGCCAAATCGTCAAAGCGCTGACAGCCCTGGCCTCGGTGTGCGAGGCGAGCAGCGCCGAACTCGATCGCGCCCGCCAGATGTACGACCGTGTCGACGCGGGTTCAGCCGAGCGGCTGGACCAGACGTATCCCGATCCCGGACGTCCGCCGCAGATGCCGTCGGTGCCGGGCTTGCCCGCGGACACCAGCACGCAGGTCGTCCGGCAGACCGCTTTTCCGGCGGAACGGCTGAAGCCTCCGCAGGCCGCCGACTTCAGCAATCCGATCCAGCTCGTCAACGACCTGGGAAACCTGATCAGCGCGGGCTACTGGGCGCAGCAGTTCCTGGACGCCACCATCCAGGTCAATCCGGTCGAGGAGTTTTCGAACTGGGTGGCCGGCGATTGGGAACAGTTCGCCAAGGCGTCGGACGCACTGAACTCACTGTCCTTCTTTGCCGCTGATCTCGCTCAGGACCTGAAGACGAACATCACCGTCCTCTTGACGAGCTGGACCGGCAACGCGGCCAACGAAGCGTTCCAGTACTTCAGCGGGCTGACCGACACCGTGAACGGCTACGCGGAGGGTCTCGGCGCCTTGCGCGACAAGTACCGCGAAGCGGCTCAGGGCGTGTGGGAGTTCTCCGAAACGATCAACGACGTCATCCAGGACATCTTCGACAGCATCTTCTGGGGCGCGATCGAGCTCGCGGCGGGCGGTGTCCTCGCCGAAACGGTCGTCGGTCCAGCGGTTCTTTGGAGCCTGGCCGCGCTGGAGTGCAAGAACGTCGTCGACGGCTGGAAGCAGATGACAAACCTGCTGATGAACGTGCAGAACACAGTTCGTCTCATCCACGGCGGTGTCCTCGACATCATCGGTTCGGGCGGCAACTTCGAAGCCCACCCTCTGCCGGCCGGCTACGACCACCCCGGAGTTTGAGCGTGTCCCAGGAATTCTCCCCGGACCCGGTGAAGAACCGCGCCCGTCACACACTCCTGACGAAGCTGGCGGCCAACACAACCAACCCGGCGGCGGCCGAGCTGGCCCGCGAGCTCCTGGCCGGCAACGTGACCCCGCGCGGAGTGTTGAGCTCGACGTCGTACGCCGACTTGCTGGCCGGAAGCACATCCGGCTTCACCGAGTGGTACGGCAACCTGTCCGAGTCCGAGAAGGACGCGCAAGCCGAAGCAGGGCGGAATGCGTTGTCACAGCTGGCATCCGACGACAAGCCCGCGCCGTCCCGCAGAAGACGGCAAGACTCCGTCGACGACGAGGATTTCTCCGAGGTGGACTGGCTCGATGGCTGACCCGCGAAACGAATCACCGTTGTTCGACACCGACGCCATCTTGCGCAAGGCGTATTTCGGCGTTTGGCTACTGAGCCTCGTCTTCGCCGGTTTCGCCATTTGGGGCATCGTCCGCTATCCCCATTGGTCTTGGACGCTGCCCGTAGTCGCGGCCGCGGTGGCACTGGCCGCGAACCACCGCCTGCGCAACGCGAGTCGCCGCGGCGAAACCGTGCTGCTCGCAGTGGTGACGCTGGTGTTCGTCGTTGGCTCAGGAGTAATGCTCGACGTCGCCTTACGCCTGGCCCGCGCTTGACGCGACCCGAAGGTGCCCCCGGCAGGATTCGAACCTGCGACACCCGCTTTAGGAGAGCGGTGCTCTATCCCCTGAGCTACGAGGGCCTGCTACTGCCGTCGCAAGCTTAGCCTGCCGAAGGGTGGTCGAGCACCTGGGGCGGTACGACCTACGGCGTCACCCAGGTGAGTGGTTCTCACCGGTCTCCCACATGGCGGATACACCCTGCCGGGCGGTCCACCGCGCCTGACCTGGACGGACCAGCCGGTCACCTGGTCGTGTCTGGTTTCGAACTGCTGAACAACAGTAGGTAACCTTCGTTAACGGGACGCGGGGAGCCGCCTCCTACTGGCTGTTGCGGAGGGCTTCGTTGATCAAGCTCATGTTCGCCGACGACGAGGAACTGGTGCGCTCGGGGTTGCGCGCGATGATGTCCGGGGCTCAGGACATCGAGATCGTGGGCGAGGCCTCCGATGGCAGATCCGCAGTGGAAGTTGCCCGGCGGTACCACCCCGACGTCGCCTTGCTCGACATCAAGATGCGGGCTCCTGACGACGGCATTCGCGCCCTCAGGGCCATTCTCGCCCTTCCCGATCCGCCCACCGTGGCCATGCTGACCACCTTCGACATCGACGAGTACGTCAGCCTCGCGCTGCGGCTCGGCGCCAACGGCTTCCTCCTCAAGGACATCGATCCCGCCGCTCTGCTGAGGGCCGTCCGGGACCTGAGCCGCGGTGGGGCCGTCCTGGACCCGGGGGTTGCCGCGCGGATGGTCCAGTCCCACCGGGACGAACAACGCGCTGCTCAGCCGGCCCGGAAGCTGCTCGCCTCACTGTCCGAACGCGAACGCGAGGTCGTCGCGCTCATCGGGCAGGGACTGAGCAACGCCGAGATCGGCGGCCGCCTGCACCTGTCCGAAGCCACCGTCAAGGGGTACGTCTCCGCCGTGCTCTCCAAGATCGGGGCGGCCAACCGGGTGCAGGCCGCTTTGCTGGCCTACCGCGGTGGACTTCTCGACCAGTAGATGCTGCTCACGGCGCTGGAGTTCCTCGGGCTCGTCGCCTTCGCGGCGTCCGGGGCGCTCGCCGCCGTGCGGGCGCGGCTCGACGTCTTCGGCGTGGTCGTCGTCGGGCTCACCACCGCGCTCGGTGGCGGGGTCATCCGGGACGTCCTGCTCGGCATCCACCCGCCCACGACCTTGCGGAACTGGCCCTACCTCGCCGTCTGCGCGGCGACCGCCCTGGTCGTCTTCGCCTTCCACCCGCAGGTCGCGCGGCTGCGACGCGGTGTGCTGCTCGCCGACGCGCTCGGCCTCGGCGTCTTCGCCACCGCCGGGACGACCATCGCGCTGAACGCCGGCGCGACCGTCTACGCCGCGTGCCTGATCGGCATGACCACCGGCATCGGCGGCGGGGCCGTCCGGGATCTCCTACTCCGGGAAATCCCCCTCGTCCTGCGGAAAGAGATCTACGCCGTCGCCGCGTTGGCCGGCTCGGCGCTCGTCGTGGTCGGTCACGCTGTGCGACTGCCGGAGGGGCCGGTGACCGTCATCGCGGCTGCCGTGGTCGTCGCGATCAGGATGATCGCGCTCTGGCGGCACTGGAACGCTCCGGTCGCGCGCGCACCGGAGTGAGGATTCTTTTTGTTAGTTCTGTGTGTGTTCTTAGGCGAGTCTCAGCACGCTGAGTAAAACTGTCGCCATGCGCATCCTTGTGGTGGACGACGACCGCGCCGTCCGTGAGTCGCTCCGGCGGTCCCTGGAGTTCAACGGTTACCAGGTCCAGCTGGCCAGCGACGGTGCGCAAGCCCTGGAAGCGATCATCGCCGACCGTCCGGACGCCATGGTCCTCGACGTCATGATGCCCCGCCTCGACGGCCTCGAGGTGGCCCGCCGCCTGCGCAGCACCGGCGACGACCTGCCGATCCTCGTGCTCACCGCGCGCGACACCGTCTCCGACCGCGTGTCCGGGCTGGACGCCGGCGCCGACGACTACCTGCCGAAGCCGTTCGCGCTGGAAGAGCTGCTCGCCCGGCTGCGGGCGCTGCTGCGCCGCGCCACCCCGGACGCCCAGAACGGCCAGGCATCGGAGATGCTGTCCTTCGCCGACCTGACGCTCGACCCGGGCACGCGCGAGGTCCGCCGCGACGGCCGCGAGATCAGCCTGACCCGGACCGAGTTCGCGCTGCTGGAACTGTTCCTTTCCTACCCGAAGCACGTCCTCACGCGGGGCCGGATACTGGAGGAAGTATGGGGTTACGACTTCCCGACGTCGGGCAACGCGCTGGAGGTCTACGTCGGCTACTTGCGCCGCAAGACGGAAGCCGAGGGGGAGCCGAGGCTGATCCACACGGTGCGGGGAGTGGGCTACGTCCTGAGGGAAACCCCGCCGTGACCGAGCCCGGCGATCCCCGCGGCACGCGCTGGGGGACGCGCCGGTTCTCGCTGCGCGGCCGGGTGACGCTGCTGGCCGCCGCCTGTGTCGCCGGCGCCGTCGCGCTGGTGTCGCTCGGCGCGTACATGGTCGTGAGCAACAACCTCTACCAGCAGCTGGACGACGGCCTCATGGCGCGCGCCCAGGCGGCCGTCGCGTCGCCGCAGGTGCAGACCGAGCTGCGGCAGGTGCCGGGCGCGTTCCTGGCCAGCGCCGACCTGCAGATCGGGCAGCTCAACGCCGCGCCCGACGTCCAGCACGCCGTGATGACCTACCCGCTCTCGAGCTCGCCGCCGCCGTTCGGGCAGGACGAGCTGGCCGTCGCGAACGGCGACTCGGCGGAGTCGTTGCGGACGGACTTCCGCACGGACAGCCGCGTGGTCGCGCTGCCCACCGGGCACGGCGAGGCCATCGTGCTCGCGCAGTCGATGGCGCCGACCAAGCGCACGCTGAACGAACTCGCGCTGGTGCTGTTCCTGATCGGCGGCGCCGGCATCCTGGTCGCCGCCGCGGCGGGCACCGCGGTCGCGCGCACCGGTCTGCGCCCGGTCGACCGGCTGACGTCGGCCGCCGAGCGCGTCGCCAAGACCGGCGACCTGCGGCCGATCCCGGTCAGTGGCGACGACGAGCTCGCGCGCCTCACCACCAGCTTCAACACCATGCTCGGCACGGTCGCGGACTCGCAGGAACGCCAGCGCCAGCTGGTCGCGGACGCCGGCCACGAGCTGCGGACGCCGTTGACGTCGCTGCGCACCAACCTCGAGCTGCTGCTCGCCGCGAGCAAGCCGGGCGCGCCACCGCTGCCGGACGAGGACCGCGTCGACATCGTCGCGGACATCAGCGGCCAGCTCGACGAGTTGACGCAGCTCATCGGCGACCTCGTCGAGCTCGCGCGCCAGGACGAGCCCCGCGAACGCTTCGAGCGCGTCGAGCTGCTGGACGTCGTGGAGCGAGCGCTCGACCGGGCGCGCCGCCGCGCGGGCGAGATCAACTTCGACGTCTCGCTGCAGCCGTGGGTGCTCACCGGCGACAACAGCTCGATCGAACGCGCGGTGCTGAACCTGCTGGACAACGCGGTGAAGTTCTCCCCGGCGGACGCGACGGTCTGGGTGCGGCTGTACCCGCTCGGCGACGGCACCGCCGTGGTCGAGGTCGCCGACGAGGGCCCGGGCATCGCCGAGGAGGACCTGCCCAAGGTGTTCGACCGCTTCTACCGCTCGTCGGAAGCGCGGACGCTGCCCGGTTCGGGCCTCGGCCTGGCGATCGTGAAGCACGCGGCCGAACGGCACGGCGGCGCGGTGTACGCGGCGCGGGCGCCCGAGGGCGGCGCGCTGATGACGATCCGGCTGCCGGGGGCGCCTGGCTGATTCGTCGTGGTGTTGTTCGCCCGCGCCCGCTACGCCTGCTCCGTGACCTGGTCATTCGAAGTTCACCCAGGTCGACCCTGCGGATCCTGTGTTGAATCGTGTAGGATTTTGTGTGGTTGGGGTGTGACGGGGACGGAGTTGAGCGGTGCTGGCGCGTCAGCGACAGGCGGTGATCCTGGAAGAGGCACGCCGGACGGGTGCGGTCCGGGTCAGTGACCTCGTGACCAGGCTGGGTGTCTCCGACATGACGGTGCGCCGCGATCTGGACGTCTTGGCCGGGCGAGGGCTTGTCGAGAAGGTCTATGGCGGCGCCACTTCGATCGTCGGCAAGAGCACCGACGAACCCGGCTTCGAGGCCAAATCCGTGCGCCAGCGGGCGCAGAAGGAGGCCATCGCCGAGCTCGCCGCGACGCTCGTGCGGCCCGGCACCGCGATCGGCATCTCCGCCGGCACCACCACCTGGACGCTCGCCCGCGCGCTCGACGCGATCCCGGGGCTCACCATCGTGACCAACTCGATCCAGGTCGCCGACGTGCTCCGCGGGTCGACGCAGCCGGACCGCACCGTCGTGCTCACCGGCGGGGTGCGGACGCCGTCGGACGCGCTGGTCGGGCCGGTCGCCGTGCACAGCCTGCGGTCGCTGCACCTCGACGTCGTCTTCCTCGGCGTGCACGGGATGGCCGAGGGGCCGGGGTTCACGACGCCCAACCTCACCGAGAGCGAGACCGACCGCGCGCTGGTCGAGGCCGGGCGCAAGCTCGTCGTGCTCGCCGACCACACCAAGTGGGGCACCGTCGGGATCTCCACGATCGCCGACCTGGACGAGGCCGACGTCGTCGTCACCGATGACGGAATTCCCGACGACGCCAAGGAAATACTCGCCGAAAGGGCAACGGAACTCATGATCGCCGAAACGGCGGAGACAGTCGAGGCCGAAGAAGCGTGAAGCGCACGGTACGACACCTGGCCGACGGCCGGGAGATCATCTACTTCGACCAGCCCGGCGCGCCCGACCGCGTCGCCGAGGACACCCGCGACCTGCCGCCGGTTTCGGCCGCGTCGGAGATCCGGCTGGACCCGCTGACCGGCGAGTGGGTCGCGATGGCCGCGCACCGGCAGACGCGGACCTACAAGCCGCCGGCGGACCTCTGCCCGCTGTGCCCGAGCAAGCCCGGGAAACCGAGCGAAATCCCCGAAAGCGACTACGACGTCGTCGTCTTCGAGAACCGCTTTCCTTCCTTCGCCGAAGATGTCATCGGCGAGCCGTCCACTGTGGATGGTCTTGGGCTGGTGCAGGTGCGGCCCGGCCGTGGACGCTGCGAGGTCGTCTGCTTCACCAGCGACCACGACGGCGCTTTCTCGCGGCTGAGCCCGAAGCAGGTGCGGGCCGTGGTGGACGCGTGGGCGGACCGCACCGCCGCGCTGTCCGAAGTGCCCGGTGTCGAACAGGTCTTCCCGTTCGAGAACCGCGGCGAGGAAATCGGCGTCACGCTGTCGCACCCGCACGGGCAGATCTACGGCTACCCGTTCGTCACGCCCAAGACCAGGCGGATGCTCGACGTCGCCCGCGCCTACCAGGCCGAACACGGCCGCCCGGTGCTCGGTGACGTGCTGGCCGCCGAGCGGAAGTCCGGGGCGCGCGTGGTGGCGTCCGGCGAGCACTGGACGGCGTACGTGCCCCCGGCCGCGCGCTGGCCGATCGAGGTGCACGTGGTGCCACACCGGCAGGTTCCGGACATCCCGGCCCTGACGGACGCCGAGCGCGACGACTTCGCCGAGGTCTACCTGGACGTCCTGCGCCGGTGTGACGCGCTGTACGACCGGCCGCTGCCGTACATCGCGGCGTGGCACCAGGCGCCGGTGCGTCGCGACCGCGAGCTCGGCTGGCTCCACCTGGAACTGTTCTCCGTGTTGCGCGCCAAGGACAAGCTGAAGTACCTGGCGGGGTCCGAATCGGGCATGGCGGTGTGGGTCAACGACGCGACGCCGGAGCAGATCGCGGAAAAGCTCCGCGCGGCGGGCTGATCCGGCCATACTCATCTCCGATGCACAGGTTCGGCTCAGGAACCTCTCAGGACCGTCCCGCAAGGTGATGACATGACCGAGAACGACCCCACTGCGCACGACCCCGCCGCGCCGCGGCACCCCGAGACCGGCCAGCAGGCGGCTCAGGGCGGTTGGGCGGGGAGCCCGTACGGTGACCAGGCCGCCACGCCCGAGTCCGGCGGCACGCCGCAGTACTCGTCGCCGGAGCCGTCCTACCACGCGGTGACCGGGGCCGATCCGTCCTACGGGGCGCCGAACTCGAACCCCTGGTCCGCGTCGGGTCAGACCCAGCAGAGCGTCTACCCGAACCCCAGCCCGTACGGGCAGCCCGGCACGTCCGTCTACGGCGCGCCGCCGGCGCCGCCCGCGCAGCCCAAGCGATCCGGCGGCAAGCTGCTCGCCGGCGTCGCGCTGGTCGCGCTGCTCGTCGGCGGCATCGCGGGCGGGGCGGTCGGGTACCTCACCGGCGGCTCGTCCAGCGGCCCGGGGAGCAACGCGCTCGACGCGCCGAAGCCGGCCCAGCAGACGGGCAACGCGCCCGCCGGCTCGGTCGAGGCGGTCGCGCAGAAGCTGTCGCCGAGCGTCGTCGAGCTGCAGGTGAGCGGGCAGCAGGGGGCCGGCGAGGGCTCCGGGTTCGTCATCAGCACCGACGGCTACATCCTGACCAACAACCATGTCGTCGAGGTCGCCGCGAACGGCGGGCAGATCCAGGCCGTGTTCCAGGACGGCAAGAAGTCCGCCGCCAAGGTCGTCGGCCGCGACCCGACGACCGACATCGCGGTCGTCAAGGTCGACGGCGTCGCCAACCTGACCCCCGTGGAGATCGGCCGGTCCGACGATCTGCGGGTCGGCCAGTCGGTGGTCGCCATCGGCTCGCCGTTCGAGCTGGCCGGCACGGTCACCTCGGGCATCGTCAGCTCGCTGCACCGGCCGGTGCGGGCGGGCGGCGGCCAGGGCGGCCAGGAGACGGTGATGGACGCCGTCCAGACCGACGCCGCGATCAACCCGGGCAACTCGGGCGGTCCGCTGGCCAACATGTCCGGCCAGGTCATCGGCATCAACTCGGCGATCTACAGCCCGCAGTCGGCGTCCGGCGGCCAGGGCCAGGGCGGCTCCGAGAGCGGCAACGTCGGCATCGGCTTCGCCATCCCGATCGACCAGGCCCGCCGCACCGCGGACACGATCATCAAGACCGGCCAGGCGGTGCAGACCTACATCGGCGCGCAGGTCACGGACGCCCCGCAGGGCGGCGCGAAGCTCGGTGCCATCACCGCCGGCAGCCCGGCGGAGAAGGCCGGCCTCAAGTCCGGCGACATCGTGACGAAGATCGACGACCGGAACATCGACACGTCCGACACGCTGGTCGCCGCGATCCGCACCCGCGCCCCGGACGAGAAGGCGACGTTCACCCTCTCCGACGGCCGCACGGTCGAGGTGACGCTCGGCGGACAGCCCGTCCCGGCCAACTGATCCCACCAGACGCTCGGCCGCCTCGGCGCGGCCGAGACCAGCATCGGCTCGACCCCCGCACCTCGGGGCCGGACCCACAAAGGCCACGCGCGACCAGGCACTCGATGCCGGTCGCGCGTGGCCGCGTTTGCGGCCGGGGTCAGGTGCCGGAACGGTCGGTTCGCGTAGCCGGAGGGTCGGCCGGCGTACTTGAAGTGTCGGTTCGCGTGTCTGGAGGGGCGGCTGGCGTTTCTGGAGGGTCGGTTCGCGTGCCTGGGGGGTCGGCCAGCGTGCCTGGAGGGTCGGCTGCTGTGTCTGGCGGGGCATCTTGCGTGATTGCGGGGGTATCTCGCGTGATTGGCGGGGCATCACGCGTGTCTGGAGGGACGACACGCGTACCTGGGCGGACGACACGGGCCAGGGCGGTCAAGACGACCACCAGCCAGACGGCGGCCAGGGTCAGGGCCAGGCCCAGGGCCGGGTTGCCGTCGTGGAGGCCGGGCATCGGGGGCGTTCCGTACGGGCGCCAGAGCAGCGGGAACGCCACGATCAGCAGCACGCCCGTGATGACCGTGCCCGTGACCACCGGAACCCGCCAGGGCGGCCGGAGGACGCGAGCCAGGGCGATGCCGAGCACCGCCGTCAGCGGGGCGACGACGCCGTCGTTGACGAGCGGCCCGCCGACGATCCAGCCGACCGTCCCGAAGACGTCCGGACGCAGCGGGAACGCGTACTCGACGAACAACACCACGCCCCAGGCCAGCGCCGCGAGGCCCGGCAGGGCGAGCAGAGCGCGAGCGGTCTTCACAGCGCCTCCAGCTTCGTGACCCACTTCGTCTGCAGCACCCCGGGCCGGTTCGGGGCGATGATGCGGCACGGGAACCCGTGGTCGAGGTCGAGCACCTCGCCGTTCAGCTCCAGCGCGAGCAACGTCAGTTCGTCGGCCGTGTGCTCGCCGGGCAGGACGCTGACGCTGTAGAGCCCGGAACGCTCCGAAGAGGACACCCGTACCGCGGTGCCGGGCGACGCGCCGACGGCTTTCAGCAGCACCGGCAACGAGATCCCGCGCCAGGTCGCCGACTGGCTCCAGCCCTCCACGCAGGCGATCGGCAGCTCGGCCGTCGTCTGCGGCAGCGCGCGCAGCTCGTCGAGCGAGAACTTCTTCGTGCCGCCCGGGGTCACCACCGAGAGCCGCCAGGACGCCGACCACGTGACGCCCGCGGCCGCCGCCGTCCGGTTCACCGGGAGGTCCTGCGTGCCCTTGCCCGTCTTCCAGGAGAGGCCGGACACCCCGCGCAGGAACGGAACCGTCGCGCCGGCGGTGGCGACGACGGCGACGCCCGTCGCCAGCCCGGTCGTGCGCAGGAACCCGCGCCGGGACAGCCCGGCGGCCGGCGGCTCCTCATCGGGCGTCCCGCGGCTCAGCGCCCGCCGGATGACCGGCAGCTTCACCGCGACGTGCACCAGGATCGACCCGATCGCCAGCCACGCGACCGCGTAGTGCACCTGCGGGAAGTAGAAGCCCCACGGGTAGTTCTGCGCGACGTTCAGCAGCCCCGTCGTCAGCTCGAAGAACGCCGCACCCGAGAGCACCAGGATCGACAGGCGCTCCAGCGCGTGCGGCAGCGAGCGGACGAGCGGCCGGCCGAACAGCTTCGGGTAGACGCTCCACAGCTTCGCCAGCAGCAGCGGGATCGACGCCACGCCGGAGATCACGTGCAGCCCCTGCGTGACGCGGTAGAGCCCGACCGGGCGGCTGGGCCAGAAGAACCACTCCGGCGGGTGCTGGATCAGGTGGCTGATCAGGCCGGTGACGAAGCACGTCGTGAACGTGACTGCCAGCGCCAGGCCGATCTTCGACGTCGCGCGCTCGTCGTGCGCCGCCGCCTTGAACTGTTCTTCCTTCGGGATGGGCAGTTTCACGATCGCTCCAGCCTCGCGAACCAGCGGTGGCCGTGCTGCGTGGTCCAGTCGACGCGCAACCCGGCGCGCACGGCGACTTCGGCGATCGCGTCCACGCCGACCCACGCCCAGGTGAACCACGCGACGTCGGCGTGCCCGGGCCGCAGCCGGACGCGCTCGTGCCGGAGCCCGTGCCCGGGCGGTTCCAGCTCGACGAGGACGTCGCCGTCGACGGCGATCAGTTGCGCCGCGCGCCGCAGCAGGACGACCGGATCGCCGCCGATGCCGATGTTGCCGTCGGCGAGCAGCGCGTGCTGCCATCGTCCCTCGCCGGGAACGTGGTCGAAGACGTTGCGGTGCAACGCACTTCCGCCGCGACGGCGCGTCAACCGGACGGCCGTGCGCGAGCTGTCCACGCCCAGCGCGACGACTCCGCGGGCGGCCAGGGCCGCGGTGAGCCGCCCCGGACCGCAGCCGATGTCGAGGGTCGGTCCGGCGCAGGCGTCGAGCAGGACCTCGTCGCCGTCGGACGGCGCTCCCCACCGCTCGACGGGCAGCTCGACCCGTTCGCCGTCGGCCAGCTCGAGCCAGCAGTGGTGGCCGAGCAGTCCGCGGTCGAACTCGTTGCCGATGAGTGCCGTCTTCATGCGACCGCCCGCCCTCGGACCGCCGCGACGGCGCGGGCGAACCGGCCGTCCGGGCACGCCGCCGCCACCGCGCGAGCGTCCACCATCGTGTCCACATCGGACAGGCGGGCGGCTCGCCGCGGCCGCAGTCCGCACGCGGTGAGCGCGCTCAGCGTGCGTTCGCCGGTGTCGTCGCGCGACATCGGGACGCCGGCGAGGACCTGCGCGTGCCGCGGGTCGGCGAGGCCCAGCGCCCACCAGCCGCCGTCCTCGGCCGGGCCGAGCACCGAGTCGTGCCCGCCGTGCACGACCGGGGCGGCCGCCGCGGTGAGCGAATCCGGGGTGACCTGTGGGGTGTCCATGCCGATCTGCAGGATCGGCAGACCCGTGTGCACCGCGGCGGCGTCCGCGTGGGCGTTCGCCAGGCGGGCCCCGAAGTCCCAGCCTCGCTGCGGGATCGTGGTGACCCCGCGCAGCGCCAGCCCGATTTCGGTGGCCAGGGCGGCGGCGCCGAGATCGCCGGTCATCGCGACGACCGGCGCCGCGCCCGGGACAGCGCACACGGCGTCGAGCGTGTCGAGCAGCGCGGCCGCGGCGATCTGCGCGGCCTGGGCGGGTGTCGCCGGCGGGCAGAGTCGGGTCTTGGCGAGCCCCGGCACCGGCGCCTTGGCCACGACCAGCAGCACGAACCGAGCGGTCATCGCGCCAGCACCCGCCCGAAGTCGCGGACCGCGCGCAGCGTGCCCCGCACCGAGCCGGACACCTTCGACTTCGTCCCCTTGGCGCGCTCGCCGTAGCGGACGTCGAACTCGCGCACCCGCCACCCGGCCCGCTGGGCCTTGATCAGCAGTTCGAGCGGGTAACCGAACGCCCGGTCCGTGATACCGAGGCCGAGCAAGGCCCGCCGGTCCGCCGCGCGCAGCGGGGCGATGTCCCGCACCGGCAGCCCCCGGCGACGCAGCAGCTGCGCCAGCACGACGTTCCCGGCTCGGGCGTGCCACGGCCACACCCCGGGCCCAGTCGGCACCCGCCGTCCGACGGCCAGATCGGCGCCGTCCCCGACCGCGGTCACCAGCCGCGGCAGGTCGCTGAGGTCCAGGGACCCGTCGGCGTCGGCGAAGCACACGATGTCCGCCGTGGCGGCCTCCAGTCCCGCGTGCACGGCCGCGCCGTAGCCGCGGCGCGGTTCGTGGATGACCTTCGCGCCGAGCGAGGCCGCCACTTCGGGCGAGCCGTCGGCCGAACCGTTGTCGACCACGATCGCGCGGTAACCCGGCGGCAGCCCGGCCAGGACCCCCGGCAGGGCGCCCGCTTCATCGAGGCATGGGAGGACGACGTCCACTCCTGAGTCAGTCACGGCGCCGACCGTAAGTCCGGGGTGGACCGCGGAGAACCCTTGCGCTCCTTACTGAATCATGACGAGTGACGAGGTTCTTACCGGGTCGTTACGGCTACCTCCACCGGCCCGCGGAGTCCGGCTCGCGGACTTATGGTGGTCGGTGATGAGCGAGCCGAACCCGGCAGCCCGGCTCGCCGAGCCGCCTGTCCGCGAACCCGAGTTCCCGGTCGCCGGGCGCCGCGCCGATCTTCTGGCCGTCGCGGTGGCCGTGGTGCTCGTGGCCGCGGCCACGGCGGCCGGCATCTACTACAACCGGCCCCATTCCGGCGTCGTCATCTTCGTGTCGTCGCCGCCGCTGTTCGCCGACTGGCTCCCGCACGTCGGCCCGGGCTCGGTGTTCGCCGTGCTCATCGCCGTCGCGGTGGTGCTCCACGGCCCCGTGCTGGCCGCCCGCCTGCCGTGGCGCCGGGCGCTCGTCGCCGGCTACCTGGCCTCGCTCGCCTGGATCTTCTCGCTGGCCATGGTCGACGGCTGGTCCCGCGGGTTCGCCGGTCACCTGACCATTCCGCAGGAGTACCTCCACGAGGTCCCCGGCATCACCGACATCCCGCGGATGCTGCGCGAGTTCTCCTCCCGCATCCTCGACTTCCAGCCGGACTCGTGGACGACGCACGTGTCCGGCCACCCACCGGGCGCGACGCTCGTCTTCGTCTGGCTGGACCGGCTCGGCCTGCACGGCGGCGCGTGGGCCGCGACGGCCGTCGTGCTCGTCGGCAGCCTGGTCGCGGTCTCTGTACCCGCCACCGTCGCCCTGCTCGGCCGCGCCGAAGCGGCTCGCGCGGTGCTGCCCTTCGCCGTCCTGACGCCCGGCGCGGTCTGGATCGGCGTGTCGGCGGACGGCTTGTTCGCCGGGACGACCGCCACCGGGCTGGCGCTGCTCGCCTTGTCCGCCAGGGGGTTCTCCCGCGGCCGCCGGTACGCCGTCCCCACCGGGCTGGCGGCCGGGCTGCTGCTCGGCTTCGGGATCTTCCTTTCGTACGGCCTGGTGCTGCTCGGCCTGCTCGCGCTGGCCGTGGCCGTCCTCGGCCGGCAGTGGCGGGCGGCCGCCCTGGCCATCGCGGCGGCGCTGGCCGTCGTCGGCGCCTTCGCGTGGGCGGGCTTCTGGTGGCTCGACGGCTACCACCTGGTCGTCGAGCGCTACTACCAGGGCGTCGCGCTGGTCCGGCCCTACTCGTACTGGGTCTGGGCCGACCTGGCGGCGGTGTCCGTCGCGCTCGGCCCCGCGGTGGTGGCCGCCCTGCGCCGGGGTCTCGCGGACGCCTTCTTGCCCCGCCCGGGTCGTGCCCTGCTTTCCGACCCGGTGCTGCTCCTCGGCGTCGCCGCCCTGCTCACCATCGTGTTCGCCGACGTCTCGGGCCTGTCGAAAGCCGAGACCGAACGAATCTGGCTACCGTTCGGGGTGTGGTTGCTGCCGCTGACGGCCCTGCTGCCGCGGCCGGGGCGCCGGTGGTGGCTCGCCGCCCAGGCCGCGACGGCGCTGGCGGTCAACCACCTGCTGCTGACCGGCTGGTGAGGGAGACATGATGGACGATCAGGCCGGCCGCGTGCTCGTGGTCGACGACGACGAGACGGTCCGCGACGTCGTGCGCCGCTACCTCGAGGTCGCCGGGTTCACCGTCGACCAGGCCGGCGACGGCGCTCAAGGGCTCGCCGAGTTCGCCGCCCACGAGCCGGACCTGGTCGTCCTCGACGTCATGATGCCGGGGATCAACGGGCTCGAGGTGTGCAAGCGGCTGCGCCAGGTCAGCCAGGTGCCGATCGTCATGCTCACCGCCCTCGGCGAGGAGGAGAACCGGATCGCCGGGCTCCAGCTCGGCGCCGACGACTACGTCACGAAACCCTTCAGCCCCAAGGAACTCGCCCTTCGCGTCGCCTCGGTGCTGCGCCGCGCCCGGATGCCGCGTCCGGAACCGGCCGCCGCCGAGCTGGCCGACGGCAACCTGCGTCTGCAGATGACCGCGCGCACGGCGACGCTCGCCGGCCGCGAGCTGCCGCTGACCTCGCGGGAGTTCGATCTGCTGGCCTTCTTCCTCGCCCATCCCGGCGTCGCGTATTCGCGCGGGGATCTGCTCGAGAAGGTGTGGGGCTGGGACTTCGGCGACCAGTCGACGGTGACCGTCCACGTGCGACGGTTGCGCGAGAAGATCGAACGCGACCCGGCCAAGCCGACCCGGGTGGCGACGGTGTGGGGTGTCGGCTACCGCTACGACCGGGAGCAGCCGTGATCGAACCCGGTGAGTCCTTCGGCGAGACGCTGACGCATCTCTGGCACATCCTGCCGCTGGCACTGCTCTTCTCGTTGCCGATCGCGGCCCTCGGCGGGGTCGTGCTCTACGTGGTGCGCCGCGGTTCGCTGGCCACCACGCTCACCGTGCTGGTGCTGATCCCGGTGCTCGCCACCCTGGTCGGCGTGCTGGGCGTCAGCGGGTTCATGTTCACCCCGGCGCTGACCACGATGCTGCTGGTCTGCCTGCTCGTCGCCGTGGTCACCGTCCCGGCGGCGATCATCCTCGGCCGGGCCATCGCGCGCCGCAGCGTGTGGGAGAGGGAAGCGCGCAACCGCGAGCGCGCGGCCGAGGCGTCGCGGCGTGAGCTGGTCGCGTGGATCAGTCACGACCTCCGCAGCCCATTGGCCGGCATCCAGGCGATGGCCGAGGCACTGGCCGACGGCGTCGTGTCCGAACGCGACGAGGTCGCCGACTACGCCCAGCGGATCGGTGGCGAGACCCGGCGGCTGTCCGCGATGGTCGGCGACCTGTTCGAGCTCTCGCGCATCACCGCCGGCGCCCTCGAGCTCACGATGTCCGCGGTGCCGCTGCGGGACGTCGTCAGCGACGCCGTCGCCGCCCAGTCGCCGGTCGCCGAGCGCAAGCGCGTGCGGGTGCTCGCCAACGCGTCGACCTGGCCGGTGGTGACCGGGAGCGACCCGGAACTGGCGCGGATCGTGCGGAACCTGGTGTCCAACGCGATCCGCCACACCCCGCCGGACGGGACGGTCGCGGTCCAGATCGGCGTCGACGGCGACGAGGCGCTCCTGGCCGTCGACGACTCCTGCGGGGGTATTCCGGACGACGAGATCAGCCGGGTCTTCGACGTCGCGTTCCGCGGGACGCAGGCCCGGACGCCCGAGCGTGGCGGGACGACCAGCGGTGGTGGGCTCGGGCTGGCGATCGCCAAGGGGCTCGTCGAGGCCCACCGGGGGAAGATCGGCGTCCACAACCACGGGCCCGGGTGCCGGTTCGAGGTCCGGTTGCCGCTCGCGATGTCCTAGATCTAGCCCTGGAAGCGGCGACGCTTCACCGGCCTGTATCAGTGGCAACCGGGGCGCGGAGTTCCGCCGTCGCGAAGTCGGTGATTCCTTCTTCGAAGCCGATTTCCGCTGTGAAGCCCAGCAACTCGCGGGCGCGGGCCGGGTCGGCGACCACGTGACGGACGTCCGCGGGGCGGGCGCCGCCCGCCACCTTCGGCTCGGGGCCGGCGCAGGCGCGTGCCAGTTCCCCGGCCAGCTCGCCGACCGTGTGCGGGGTGCCGGAGCAGACGTTGACCGGGGTGATGTCACCCTCCGGGCCGGCTGTCCGAAGAGCCAGGACGTTTGCCCTGGCGACGTCGTGGACGTGCACGAAGTCGCGCTGCTGGCGGCCGTCCTCCAGTACCAGCGGGGCTTCGCCGCGCTCCAGGGCCGAGCGGAACAGCGACGCCACGCCCGCGTACGGGGTGTTCTGCGGCATCCTCGGGCCGTAGACGTTGTGGTAGCGCATCGCCCACACGCTGCCGCCCGTCTGCCGCGCCCACGCTCCGGCCAGGTGTTCCTGCGCGAGCTTCGTCGCCGCGTACGTGCTGCGGGGGTTCAGCGGCGCGTCCTCGGGCACCAGCCGCCAGCTCAGCTCGGTGCCGCAGGCCGGGCACCGCGGCTCGAACCGGCCGGCGTCCACATCGGACGCGCGGCGCGGTGACGGCGGAACCACACCGTGGTCCGGGCACGCGTACCGGCCTTCGCCGTAGACGACCATCGACGACGCCAGCACCAGCTTCCGCACCCCGGCCGCGTGCATCCCGGCCAGCAACACCGCCGTGCCGTAGTCGTTGTGCAGGGCGTAGGACGGCGCGTCCGACGGGTCGACGCCGTGCCCGACCACCGCCGCCTGGTGGCAGACCGCGTCGACGCCGTCCAGCAGCTCGGCGACGATCTCCGTGTCGGTGACGTCGCCGCGCAGGAACCGGTGCCTGCCGGTGTACGCCGGTGGCGTGCGGGAGCCGTGGGCCGTGGGGAGGAGGTTGTCGAGCACCACGACCTCGTCGCCCCCGTCCGCCAGGAGATCGGCGATGTGAGATCCGATGAACCCGGCTCCGCCGGTGACCAGTACGCGCACCCCGGCCACGCTAGGGGGCCGCGGACCGGCGCGCCCGGCCGCGCGCGGGCACGTCACGGAATCGTCAGAACTCACCCGGCACCTCCCGGCGCCGGGAAGGCGAAACCGACTACGGTGGGCGCCATGGAACGGAGTGCACAACGGCTGGGCCGGGCCCTCGTGGTCATCGTGGACGATCGCGTGGCGCACGGCGAGCACGAGGACACCACGGGACCGCTGGTGACCGAGCTGCTCGAAGAAGCGGGCTTCATCGTCGACGGTGTCGTGGTCGTCGAGGCCGAGACCGCGGGGATCCGCAACGCGCTCAACACCGCCGTGATCGGCGGCGCCGACCTGGTGATCACGGTCGGCGGCACCGGTGTTCTGCCGCGTGACCGCACGCCGGACGCGACCGCCGGTGTGCTCGACCGCCCGATCCCGGGCATCAGCGAGGCCATCCGTGCGTCCGGGCTGGCGGCCGGAGCCGTGGACGCCGGGATCTCGCGGGGGCTCGCCGGGGTGTCGGGGAGCACGCTGGTGGTCAATCTCGCCGGGTCGCGGTCCGCGGTCCGCGACGGGATGGCGACGCTGACCTCGCTCGTGCCGCACGTGATCGACGAGCTCTCGGGCCTCGAAGAGGTCTGATTTCCTTCGCGTGATCGGGGCACCGCCGATAAAGTTGCCCCGATCATGGATTTCCGCATCGGTGGGCAGCTCGAGGTGCGTCGGCTCGGCTTCGGGGCGATGCACCTGCCGACCGAAGCCGGCCCCGCGCGAGAAGAGGCGATCGCGGTCGTCCGGCGAGCCGTCGAGCTGGGCGTCACGCTGATCGACACCGCTCACCTCTACGGCGGCGGAGCCAACGAGGAACTGCTCGCTTCAGCGCTGTACCCGTATCCGGCCGGTCTGGTGATCACCACCAAGGTGGGTGTCGCGCGCACCGGGCCCGGCGGTGAGTGGCGGCTCGACGCCCGGCCCGAGATCCTGCGTGACCAGGTCGAGCAGGCTCTGCGCCGGCTGCGGGTGGAGCGGATCGAACTACTGCAGCTGCACCGGATCGACCCGGAGACGCCGTTGGCCGACCAGCTCGGCACCCTCCGGGAGCTGCAGACAGCCGGGAAGGTCGGGCTTCTCGGCCTGTCCGAGGTGACGGTCGACGAGCTGGTACGCGCTCGGGAGATCGTCGACGTCGCGAGTGTGCAGAACCGCTACAACGTGCTCGACCGGGAGCACGAGCCGGTGCTGCGGGCTTGCGCCGAAGCAGGAATCGCGTTCTTGCCGTGGCGGCCCATCGCTCCGATCGGCGGAGCCGCGATCGGCGCCATCGCGGTGGAGCTGGGCGCCACCGCCGCTCAGGTCTCGCTGGCTTGGCTGCTGGCGCGCTCGCCGGTGATCCTGCCGATTCCGGGGACCGGCAGGATCGCGCATCTGGAGGAGAACCTCGCCGCGGCCGAGCTGGTACTGACACCGGCGCAGCGACGGCGCTTGACCGGGCCGGACCTCGCCGAGATCGAGGCTTGTTTCGCCGACATCCTGTCGGGCCGGATCAGCCGCGACGCGGCCGACCGCTGGGCCGGCCGGTGGCTCAGCGACGACTTCCGGCACGAGATCGACCTGGACGAAGACCAGCGGTGGGCGCTCGATCTGCTCGCGGGCATCGACCTCCCGGACTGGCCGGGCCCCGGGTTCCTCCACAGCGAGGACCAGATCCGCGGCTGGCGGGACGAAGTGCGGCGCCGCCGGGGGTGAAGTTCACTCTGGAGTTGTCAATCAACGCGTCGTGGGAGACTGGGGGCATGTCCGGTCAGCAGCGCGATCCCCAGGCCGCCAGTGAGCGGCGCCGTCGGGTCGATGAGATCTTCGGGGACGTCCTGCCCGAGACGACCTCCGATGAGCGCGATCCCGACCGGCGCACCGGGCTCCCGGACGACTGGTACCGGGAGAACCGGCCGCCGCACCACGATCGCTGAGCCCGCTCAGTCGCGGCCGTTGTCGCGCTGGGCCTGGGCTCGCAGCAGGTCGCGGATCTCGATCAGCAGCTCGACGTCGGTCGGCTCGGACGGGCCCGGCTCCTGGCCGCGCTTGCGCCGCTCCTGGACGTGCTTCACCGGCAGCACGATCACGAAGTAGACCACCGCCGCGACCAGCACGAAGTTGATCGCCGCGTTGATCACGTCACCGAAGTTCAGGAACGTGGCCTTGTTGTTTTCGAAGATCTGGTAGCCGAGGCCGTTCGCGGCGTCCGTGCCGCCGATCGTGCTGATCAGCGGCTTGATGAGGCCGTTGGTGAACGCCGTGACGATCGCCGTGAACGCCGAGCCGATGACCACCGCGACGGCCAGGTCGACGACGTTGCCGCGCATCAGGAAGTCCTTGAAACCCTTGAACACTTGCTCTCCTCACGAACGGGAACGATGGGGGGTGGGCTAGCGGAGAGTAACCGTTACCGGACGCTCCAATGAAATCGCCGCCACCCTCGTCGCGATCGCTTCCGGGAGCCGAAGCAGCACCAGGGGACCCTTCGCCGTGGACGCCTCCCGCTGCCCGACCGCCACCACCGTCGCCCCGCTCGCCAGCACGGACGCGGGCACGCCCGGCTCCGGCGCCGCGACGACGTCGACGCGTCGCCCGGGCTCCAGCAACTCGGCGACGCCGGCATCGGCCAGGCGCACCGGCACCGTCGCCGTCGCGGGATCACCCGAGCCGGGGATGGCCGTCGCCAGCCGGACGTCGGTCAAGGGTTCGCCGGCGCGGACGGCGCCCGCCAGCAGGTGGCCGTCGACGTCGTCCAGGGTGCTCAACGCACCCGCTGGGCGAGTGGAGTCGGGGAGGTCGGCCAGCCGCACGTCGGGAGCGCGCAGAGCCGCGCCGGAAGGAAGATCGTGCGCCGCGACGACGGTCGGAGTCGTCGGTGCGCCCCGCGCGGAACCGGGGTGCGCGAGCAGCAGTACCCCGGCCAGCAGCAGGCCGGCGGCGAGCCAGCGGCGGATGAGCCGGGCCCGCCGGCCCTGCAGCCGGGTCAGATCAGGTGTGCGGAACTTCGCCGCCACGTCCACGGTGCCCCCTCGATCGGATCGAGTGCGGCGGTGTGCCGCACGAGATCGACGTTAGGGAAGCCGGACGGGCCGCCGGAAGGGCCACGTCCGGCATCTGTGGACAACCGGGGTGTTGTGGACAACCTCGCCGGTCAGGAGGCGGCGGCGGTGGTTTTTGTCGTACCCGAGGAGGAAGATGCCGAGCTCGTGTCGGACTTGGTCTCCGACTTCGACTCCGTCTTGGTCTCCGTCTTCGCCGGGGTCGCGGTCGTGCTCGACTTGCCCGAGTCACGCGAGTCGGTGCGGTAGAAACCGCTGCCCTTGAAGACGACGCCGACCGAGCTGAACACCTTGCGCAGGGTGCCGGAGCACTGCGGGCACACGGTCAGGCTGGGGTCCGAGAACGACTGCACGGCTTCGAACCGGTGGTCGCATTCTTTGCAGGCGTACTGGTACGTAGGCACTGAGGGCTCCTTTGCTGGCACTCATCCGACCAGAGTGCCAACCCGATTGTGCTGGAAAACATTCCCCGAAAGCAATTCCACGTTGCTCACATCGGCAGGTCGAGCACGCCTCGACCCGGCGTCAGCGCCCCGCTCATGCGCACGTCGTGGGGTTCCCCGGGCAGCCGTTCGACCAGCTCTTCGTCCCGGACGACGGCCAGCAGGGGCACGCCGGCCGCGGCGAACACCAGCGAGCGATCGTAGTGACCGGCGCCGCGCCCGAGCCGGACACCCCGGCGATCCACGGCCAGCGCGGGCACCAGGATCAGCTCCGCGGCCCCGACAGCCTCGGTACCCAGGCGTTTCCCGCCGGGCTCGCGGATGCCGCGGAACCGGCTGGGCACGAGATCGGCCTCGCCCGTGTACTCCGCCCAGTCGAGCGGGTCCGTCCGGGACAGGATGACCGGCAGCAGCACCCGCGCGCCGCCGGCCGCGAGCGCGTAGACGAGCGCCGTCGTGCCCGGCTCGGTGCCGAACGGGAGGTACGCGCACACCGTGCCGGATGTGACGTTCGACACCGCGCTGACCAGTGCTGACGCGTCCCGGGCGTGCGATTCGGCGGTCTGGTCCGCTCGCGCGCGCGTCAGCCGGTCACGCCACTCCGCCTTGCTCAGGTGCTCATTGCCCAGCGCGTGCATGACCTCACGTTAGGCTCTGCGCCCATGACGGGCGCCGCAACCACCCAGACGTTCAGAACCGCCATCGTGCCGGCCGCCGGCCTCGGGACGCGCTTCCTGCCGGCGACGAAAGCCGTGCCCAAGGAGCTGCTGCCGGTGGTGGACACGCCGGGGATCGAGCTGGTCGCGGCCGAAGCCGCCGCCGCGGGAGCGGAGCGCCTGGTCATCGTCACTTCACCGGGCAAGGACGCCGTCGTCCGGTACTTCGAAGAGCAGCCCGAGCTGGAGAAGAACCTCGAGGCCAAGGGCAAGACCGAGCTGCTCGAAAAGGTGCGCCGCGGGTCCGGGCTGCTCGCCGTCGAGACCGCCATCCAGGAGCAGGCGCTCGGCCTCGGTCACGCCGTCGCCCAGGCCGAGCCGAACCTGAACCCGGACGACGAGGCCGTCGCCGTGCTCCTGCCGGACGACCTCGTGCTCCCGACCGGCGTGCTCGAGCGGATGGGCGCGGTCCGGGCCCAGTACGGCGGCAGCGTGCTGTGCGCGTTCGACATCCCGAAGGCCGAGATCTCGCCGTACGGCGTCTTCGACGTCTCGGACACCGACGACGAAGACGTCAAGCGCGTGCACGGGATGGTCGAGAAGCCGAAACCGGAGGAGGCGCCGTCGACCTACGCCGCGGCCGGGCGCTACCTGCTCGATCGGGCGATCTTCGACGCGCTCAAGCGGATCACCCCGGGCAGCGGCGGCGAGCTGCAGCTGACCGACGCGGTCGCGCTGCTGATCTCCGAGGGACACCCGGTGCACGTCGTCGTGCACCGTGGTGGACGCCACGACCTGGGGAATCCGGGTGGTTTCCTGCGCGCCGCGGTCGATTTCGCGCTTGAAACGCCCGAGTACGGTCCATCTTTACGGGCGTGGCTGACGGAACGGATCGGGACAGATCGCCCATGACGGAATCCCTCGACGCGGCACGGCCGGAAGTGGCCGGGGACGAGACCGAGCTGCGCTCGGTCGACGCGCAGATCTCGATGACCTTGGAAGCCGCCGTCCGGCCCCAGCCGGTGCGCGTGGCGATCTCCGAGGCACAGGGGCTGCTCTGCGCCGAGGAGGTCGTCGCCGAGCACGCGCTGCCCGGGTTCGACCAGGCCGCGATCGACGGCTACGCGGTGCGCAGCGTCGACGTGCGCACCGCCGGGCAGGAGCCGGTGCAGCTGCCGGTCGTCGGCGAGATCGCGGCGGGCTCGCGCCAGCCGCGGCGCCTGCAGCCCGGCCAGGCCGTGCGCGTCGACACCGGTGCGCCCCTGCCGACGCTGGCCGACGCGGTCGTGCCGCTCGGCTACACCGACGGGCACCAGGCCCGGGTCACCGTGCACCGGTCGGTGCCGTCGGCGGGGTACGTGCGCCGGACCGGCGAGGACGTCCAGATCGGTGACGTCGCGGTGCGCCGCGGCGACACGATCGGTTCGGCGCAGGTCGGCCTGCTGGCCGCGGTCGGCCGGGCCAAGGTCCTCGTCTACCCGCGGCCGCGCGTGTCGATCGTCTCGGTCGGCGACGAGCTGGTCGACATCGACCGGACGCCGTCGGTCGGGCAGGTCTACGACGTCAACTCGTACGCGCTCGCCGCTGCCGCCCGGGACGCGGGCGCCGAGGTCAGCCGGGTCGGCATCGTGCCGAGCGAGCCGAAGCGGCTGCGGGAGATCGTCGAGGGCCGGCTGCTGATGTCGGAGATCGTCGTGGTCGCGGGTGGCGCCGGGGGCGCCACCGGTGACGAGGTCCACGCGGCGCTCTCGGACCTGGGCCGGATCGACATGACCCGGGTCGCGATGCACCCGGGCTCGGTGCAGGGGTTCGGCAGGCTCGGCCCCGACTCGGTGCCGACGTTCCTCATCCCCGGCAACCCGATGAGTGCGCTGGTCGTGTTCGAGGTGCTGGTCAGGCCGCTGATCCGGGCGGCACGCGGGACGCGCAACCCGCACCGGCGGATCGTCGGGGCGCGGCTGCTGTCGCCGATCACGTCGACCGAGGGCCGGCGCGGCTACCTCCGCGGCCAGCTCCTGCGCGACGAGGCCAACGGCGAGTACCTCGTCCAGCCGCTCGGGCAGTCGGGGGCGCACCTGCTCGCGTCGCTGGCCGAGGCGAACTGCCTGATCAACGTGCCGGAGGAGCTGACCGACGTCCCCGCGGGCGAGCAGGTCCAGGTCACCTTCCTGGCGCAACGGGCCTGATGAACGCCGTGTCGGGGGTGTCCTACCCGGTCGAAAGCCGGCACCCGGGCTGGCCGGCCCGGCTCGGCCCGCTGCGGGTGCCCGCCGGGGAGGTCGCGATCCGGCCGGTGCGGCTGCGCGATGCCGGCGAGTGGAGCCGGATCCGGCTCCGGGACCGGGCGCACCTCGAGATGTGGGAGCCGACCGGCGTCGGGCCGTGGCCCGAACGCAACGCTTTCTGGTCGTGGCCGTCGCAGTGGGCGGCGTTGCGCTCGCTCGCGCGGCGTGGCCAGTGCCTGCCGTTCACGATCACCCTGGACGGCCGTCTCGCGGGGCAGATCACCGTCGGTAACGTCATCCGGGCGTCGCTGCGGTCCGCCTGGATCGGCTACTGGGTGTCGTCCGACGTGGTCCGCGGCGGGGTCGCGACGGCCGCCGTCGCCCTGGTCACCGACCACGCCTTCGGCCCGGCCGGGCTGCACCGGCTGGAGGCCACCGTGCGCCCGGAAAACGGCGCCAGCCTGCGGGTTCTCACCAAGGCGGGCTACCGGCAGGAAGGCCTGTTCGAGCGCTACCTCGACGTCGCGGGCGCCTGGCGGGACCACTACTGCTTCGCCGTCACGCGCGAGGAGACCGGGGCCGGGCTGGTGTCGCGGCTGGTCGCGGCGGGACGCGCCGACTACGCCTGAGGGTCATTACCCACCTGGGTCCGTGAGCGCGTTACCACATGCTGTGAGATTCACCTAATCCGGTGAGGCATTTTCGTGATCCAATCCGGCGAGCCTCCGTCCGATCTGTTACTCCTGTGACTAGCGTGATTTCAGGTGGAAGGATCGGGGGAGGTGACGGGAGATGCCCAGCTCCGTGATCATCGTCGCGCTCGCCGCGGCATGGCTCGTCGTTCTCGTGCCCATGGTCGCGCGTCGGCGGCAGCAAGTGGCCCATACGGCCGACTCCGCGTTGGCGGCCAGGGTCGTACGCAGTGGACGCAACGAAGACCGGGAGGAATTCGCCATGTCCGAGGAGACCGTCAAGTCCCGGCCGTCGGTCGAGGACGACCTCGCGGAGCTGGAAGCCGACCTCGAACTCGAGGACGACTACGAGGAGCCGGAGCCCGAGCCGCTCCCGCAACCGACCCGCGCCGAGCGGGCCGAACGAGCCGAGCGCGCGGGTTACCGCCCTGGCCGGGGCGGCTTCGACCCGGAAGCGGCGGAGATGGCGGCGCGCGCGAAGTACAGCTTCCGGCAGCGCATCGTCGTCATCCTGCTCGCGGTGGCGGTCATCACGGCCGCGATCGCCGGGTTCGTCATGCCCCTGGTCTGGTGGGGCCACGCGCTGGCCGACGTCGTGCTGGTCGGCTACCTCGTCTACCTGCGCCGCCAGGTGCGGATCGAGGAGGAGATCCGGCAGCGCCGGCTCGCCCGGTTCAACAGCACCCGCGCGCCCCGGCGGTCGGTCCCGCGTCCCGCGGCTTCGTCGCCTTCCGCGGACGACGACGAGCCGGTTGAGGACACCGAGGACGTGGACGTCGTCGAGCCGGTCCGCCGCGAGGTGGTCGAGCGCCGTCCGTCGCCGACGTCGCGTGTCCGCCGCAGCGCGGTGGTCGTCGATCTGGACGACGAGGACCCGGCGTTCGAGGAGCTCGACGAGCCGGGGACCGGGCCTTATCGGCGGGCTGTCGGAGAGTGACCCCCTCGGAGAGGTGCTCGTAGGGCACTGCTAAGCTCTACGAGCAAGAACAAGGGGCTGTAGCGCAGTTGGTAGCGCGTCTCGTTCGCATCGAGAAGGTCAGGGGTTCGATTCCCCTCAGCTCCACAGATGGCAGGCTCGTGCTCGCGGAGAGCGCGGGCCTTTTCTGTTTCGCGTGTCCTGTGGGGGTGCAACCCCCACACCCCGCTCGGGGGCACGCCCCCGAACCCCCAGCCGTGGCTGGGTTGGGTGATCGGGGTCCGAGCCCCCCATCTGTGGTTCCGTCGCGTAGATCCCGTGTCAGTTCGGGGTCAGGTCGGTGTCAGGGCTGGGCGGCACAGTCCTTCCCATGACCACCTCAGCGATCACCGCTACCGGCCTCCGGAAGGCCTACCAAGACAAAGTCGTGCTCGATGGCATCGATCTGGAGGTTGCCGCCGGGTCCGTTTTCTCGCTGCTCGGTCCCAACGGGGCCGGGAAGACCACCACCGTCAACATCCTCACCACTCTTGCGCAGGCCGATGGCGGCAGCGTGCGCGTTGCCGGGCACGATGTCGGCTCGGATGCCAAGGCCGTTCGGAAAGTCATCGGGGTCACCGGGCAGTTCGCCGCCGTTGACGAGTTGCTCACCGGGCAGGAAAACCTGCAGCTCATGGTCGATCTCAGCCCCGTCAAGAACGGCAAGCGCGTTGTCGCGGACCTGCTCGAGCGCTTCGAACTCACGGAGTCCGCGCAGAAACCCACCTCTACCTACTCCGGGGGCATGCGCCGGAAGCTCGACCTCGCCATGACCCTCGTCGGGGACCCGCGGATCATTTTCCTCGACGAACCCACCACCGGCCTGGACCCGCGCAGCCGGCGGACCATGTGGTCCATCGTCAAGGACCTCGTGGCCGACGGCGTCACCATCTTCCTCACCACCCAGTACCTCGACGAGGCCGACCAGCTCGCCGACCGGATCGCCGTGCTCGACCGCGGGCGCCTCGTCGCCCAGGGCACGCCCGATGAGCTGAAGCGGCAGATCCCCGGGACGCACGTCCGGCTCCGGTTCACGAACGTCGCCGAGCTCGACGCGGCCGCGCGGGTCATCGCCGGGTCTACCCGGGACGACGAGTCGCTCACCCTGCGGGTTCCCGGCGACGGCGGCACGAAGTCGCTGCGCACCCTGCTCGACCGGCTCGACGAGTACGCCATCAACGCCGAAGAGTTTTCCGTCCACACCCCTGATCTCGACGACGTCTTCCTCGCCCTGACGGGCCACACCACGGAGGTTCCCGCGAAATGAGCGCCCAGACCGTCATGTTGCGCCGCAACTTCAAGCACATCGCCCGGAACCCGACGTCGGTGTTCAACGCGGTCCTGATGCCGATCGTGATCATGTTGATGTTCGTCTACATGCTGGGCGACGCCTTCGACGTCGGCGTGAACTACGTCGACTACGCGACACCCGGCCTGATGCTGCTCGCCATCTGCTACGGCCTCGGCGCCACCGCGACGTCGGTGAACTCCGACATGACCAAGGGCATCATCAACCGGTTCAAGGTCATGGACGTCTCGCGCGGCGCGGTGCTCACCGGGCACGTCGTCGCCAGCGTCCTGACGAACGTCGTCGCCATCGCGGCTCTCGTCGGCGTGGCGTTCGCGCTGGGGTTCCGTCCGAACGCGAGCTTCCTCGACTGGCTAGGTGTCGTCGGCGTGGTCCTGCTGCTCGCCTTCGCGGCCGGCTGGCTCACTGTCGCATTGGGACTGTTCGCCAAGTCGCCGGAGACGGCGGGCCTGGCGTCCGTGCCGCTGGTCATGCTGCCGTTCTTCAGCAGCGCGATCGCCCCGGCGGACAAGATGGGGCCGGGACTGCGGGAGTTCGCGGAGTACCAGCCCTTCACGCCGATCATCGAAACCGTCCGCGGGCTGCTCAACGGCACGCCCTCGACCGGCTACGCGCTCGCCGCGGTCGCCTGGTGCCTCGGGATCGCGCTCGTCGGGTACTTCTGGGCGCGGTCCACGTTCAAGAAGCGAGCGTGACTTCGGCCAGCTCGCGCCAGCTCGCCCGTTTCCCCTGCTGAGTCGCCTCGGTGAACTTCGTGTCACCGAGGCGATTCCGCGTGGCCTGCTCGATCCGCGCGATGTCCGGCTGCGAGCGGTCCACCACACCGCGCACGGCGGCGCTCGCCGCGAGCAGCCGCGCCGCCTGTTCGTACTCTTCCTTGCGCAGAGCCAAGTCCGCGATGCCGACGAGCACCTGCGCGATCATGGGTGCGGCCCCCGTCTCCGATGCCGCCCGCAAGGCCGCGACGCGGTGGTCGCGGGCCTCACCGAGGTCTTCGGCGAGGTAGCCGAGCAGATCGTGGGTCGTGACCTGGATGTTCGCCCGCTCGGCGGCCGTGCCCAGCGTCGCCGTCGCGACGTCGAGCTGCCGGCGTGCTTGGACGGCGTCGCCGCTCCAGCGGGCGATGTCCGCTTTCGCCAGGGCCAGCTCGGTCAACGCCTCCGGCCAGGCGACCCGTTCCGCGAGCCGCTGCGCCTCGGCCATCGCCGCCGCGCCGGCGCCCTCGTCCCCCGACAGCCAGTACAGCTGGGCCTGCCGCGATCGCATCCGCACGACATCCTCGATGGCGCCGACCTCGGTGACGACGACGATCGCCTGTTCGTAGTGCTCGCACGCGCCGGCGAACTCGCCGCGCATGGCGATCCGGTCGGCCAGCTCGGTCAGGGCGAACGACGTCCCCCACCGTTCGCCGAGCGCCCGGAACTCGGTCAGCGCCGTCTCGAGGAAAGCGTCGGCCTCCTGCTCGTCCTCGCCGAGCTGGATCCGCATCTTGCCGAGCTGCAGCCGGGCGAGGCCGCGGACCCACGGGTCTTCGTCGGCGAGCAGCGGTTCCCACGCGGGCAGGAAGTCTTCCGGCGTCCGCAGCATCCGTTCCAGCGCGGCGACCAGCGACACCGCCGGGTGCGGGTGCTGAACGCGGCCGCTGAGCTCGTGGACCTGGCGGATCCAGTCCGCCGCCTCGAACTGGTCGCTTTCCCGGCCGGACGTCAGGAACCCGGTGACGAACGCGTACACCGTGGCGCGGATTTCGTCGGGCACCTCGCCGGGCAGGGCGGTGGCCGCCATGAGCAGCTCGTTGCCCTCGGTCTTGTGCCCGGCGAGCCACCAGTACCAGCCGGCGGCCGCCGCGAGCCGCATCGCCTCGGGTGTCTCGCCGGCCGCGAGGGCTCCCCGCATCGCGGCGACGATGTTGTCGTGTTCGGCGTCGAGGGTGGCGAGCCAGGTGAGCTGGTCGGCACGGCGGAGGTGCGGCTCCGCGGTTTCGGCGAGCTCGGTGAAGTACGCGAGGTGCGCCCGGCGCGCCGAGTCCGTGTCCCCGGCCTCGGCGAGCCGCTGCTCGGCGTACTCCTTGATCGTGCCGAGCATCCGGTACCGCGGCGCCCGGTCGCCCGCGCTGACGACCAGCGACTTTTCGGCCAGCGCGGTCAGCAGCTCCTCGGCCGCGTCGGTCCCGCAGACCCGTTCGGCCGCTTCCAGGCTCGCGCCACCGGAGAACACCGAAAGCCGGCAGAGGACGACGCGTTCGTCGTCGGACAGCAGCTCCCAGCTCCAGTCGATCACCGCGCGCAGCGTCCGGTGCCGCGGCAGCGCGGTGCGGCTGCCGCCGGTCAGCAGGCGGAACCGGTCGTCGAGGCGGTTGGCGAGCTGGTCGAGGGACATCGTGCGCAGCCTCGCCGCGGCGAGCTCGATGGCCAGCGGCATCCCGTCCAGCGCCCGGCAGACGCGGGCGAGCGTCGGGGCGTCGGCCACGAAGTCCTTGCGCACCGCGCCGGCCCGGTCTCGCAGCAGCCGGACCGCCGGGGCTTCCTCGATCTTCGCGGGGTCGGCGCCCTCGGCGGGCAGGACGAGCGGGGCCACCGGCCACAGCGCCTCACCGGTGATGCCGAGGGGTTCGCGGCTCGTCGCGAGAATGCGCAGCCGGCGGCACTCGCCGAGCACCCGGTGGGCGAAGGCCGCCGCGGACTCGATGACGTGCTCGCAGTTGTCCAGGACCAGCACCAGGTCGCGGTCCCGCAGCGCGGCGATCACCCGGTCGGTGGGTTCGGCCTCCGGCGCGTCACCGAGCAGGGCGTCGCGCAGCTTGAGCGCGGCGAGCGTCGCTTGGGCCACGTCGCCCTCGGTCGGCGCGAGCTCCACCAGCCAGGCGCCGTCCGGAAAGTCGTCGAGCAGCGTGCGCGCCGTCTCGGTGGCCAGCCGGGTCTTGCCCGAGCCGCCCGGCCCGACCAGCGTGGTGAGCCGGTGTTCGGTGACGAGCCCGCGGACGGCGGCGACGTCGTCGTCCTTGCCGACGTAACTGGTCAGCTCGGCGCGCAGGTTCGTCTTGCGCGGCTCTTCGCGCCGGGTCAGCTCGCCGCGCAGCAGCGCGACGTGCAGCGCGGCCAGCTCCGGCGACGGGTCGACGCCCAGCTCGTCGGCCAGCGTCTCGCGCGTGCGCTCGTAGACTCGCAGGGCCTCGGTGTCCCGGCCGGTCGCGACCAGGCCGCGCATCAGCGCGCCGACGAGCCGCTCCCGGGCCGGGTGCGCGGCCACCAGGTCGGTGAGCTCGGTGACGACGCTCTGGCCGAACTCGGTCTCCGCGTCGAAACGGTCCTCGAGGGCGGCCAGCCGGAGTCCTTCGAGCCGCGTGACCGCGGCGTCGAACGCGGCGCTCTCGGTCAGGCCGACGTCCTGCATGGCCGCGCCCCGCCACAACGCCAGCGCCGCACGCAGCTGCCGGACATCGTCGCCGGCCTGGGTGACGAGGCGTTCGAACCGCACGGCGTCGACGGCGTCGGGGTCGACGGTCAGCCGGTAGCCGGCGGGCCGGCCTTCGACGGCGGCGCCGTCCGGGAGGACCTTCCGCAGCCGGGAAACCAAGCGCTGCAACGCGTTCGCCGCGTCGGCGGGCGGGTTCTCGCCCCAGATCCAGTCGACGAGCGTCGCCTTCGGGACCACCCGGCCCGGGTCGAGCGCGAGCGCGATCAGCAGTCCGCGCAGCCGGGCGCCCGGCACGTCGGCCGCGGTGCCGTCGTCCGCGCGAACTTCGAATGACCCCAGTATCCCGATCTGCACCAGGCCGATCATGCCACGGGCGCCCGGGTGTCCGGGCCGTGTCAGCGCCATGTCAGGCCGGGCGGCGATCGTGGTCGGCACACCCACCACGAAAGGACCTCCGATGAGCGACATCCCTCAGGGACTTCCGATGGAGCGCGACGCGGGGCCCTTCGACCCGCCCCGCGAGGTCACCCGCCTGCGCGACACCCGCCCGGTCAGCCCGATGGTGTTCCCCGACGGGCACGAGGGCTGGCTCGTCACCGGCTACGAAGCGGTGCGCGAGATGATGGCCGACACGCGGTTCAGCTCGCGGCTGGACCTCGACGTCGTCCACGTGCCGTACGAGACGCCCGGCATGCCCGTCGCGACCGAGCCGTCCCCGCAGCTGCCGGGCATGTTCATCGCGATGGACCCGCCGGACCACGGCCGGCTGCGCAAGCGGCTCACCGGCGCCTTCACCGTGAAGCGGATGAAGCAGCTCGAAGAGCACATCGCCGAGATCGTCGAGCGGCAGCTGGACCACGTGGCGCGCCTGGCGCCGCCGATCGACCTGGTGAAGGAGTTCGCGCTGCCGGTGCCGTCGCTGGTGATCTGCGAACTGCTCGGCGTCGCCTATGAAGACCGCGAGAGCTTCCAGGCCAACTCGGCGCAGTTCATGATCCGGGACCAGACGCTCGAAGAGAAGATGGGCGCGTACATCGCGCTGAACACGTACCTGTCCGAGCTGGTCACCCACAAGCGCTCTTCGCCGGGCGAGGACATCCTGTCCGACCTGGCCTCCCACGAGGACCTGACGATCGAGGAGCTGACCGGCGCCGCGTTCCTGTTGCTGATCGCGGGACACGAGACGACGGCGAACATGCTGTCGCTGGGCACTTTCGCGCTGCTGGAGCACCCTTCGGAGCTGGCTTCGCTGAGCGCCGATCCGGCGTTGATGCCGGGCGCGGTGGAGGAGCTGTTGCGGTACCTGTCCGTCGCCGACATCTTCTTCCGGTACGCGACGGAGGACCTTTCGCTGGGAGGCGAAACGATCCTCAAGGGGTCGACGGTGGTCGTGTCGCTGCTGGCGGCCAACCGCGACCCGCAGCGGTTCGAGAACCCGGACGTCTTGGACATCCGCCGCAACGCGCGGGGGCTGCTGTCGTTCGGCCACGGCGTGCACCAGTGCCTGGGGCAGCAGCTGGCGAGGATCGAGATGCGGGCCGGGTTCGAGGGCCTGCTGCGGCGGTTCCCGACGCTTCGGCTCGCCGTGCCCGCCGCGGAGGTGAAGCTGCGGACCGACATGAACATCTACGGGGTGCACGAACTGCCGGTCACCTGGTGAGCTTCGGCCGTGACACGCGGGATCGGCCGCTTCCCGCGTGTCACGCCGGATCGCGGTACTGGTGCAGCAGGCTGTTGAAGTTCCGCAAGGTTGCGATGGCGTCGTCGGAGACCGGATCGGGATGGAAATGCATGATGCTGTTGCGGAGCTGGCGAATGGCATCGAGCCGGTCGATGAAGACTTGACGATCCAGGGGCCAGTCGAGCTTTCCCCAGACCTCCCGGTTGCCGAGGATGCGCTGGTAATCACCGAAGCCGAGTTCGTTGAAGTTCTTGATAGTCCTGCTGCACAGCGGCTGGACGGTCGGAAGGTCCACCGCGCGGCTCAAGATCCAGCGCAGCGTTTGGTCCAGCTCGCCCAGCTGAAAGAACGGTGTGGCCATCTCGCCGTAGCGGCGGGCCACGTCCGCCGTCGTGACGATGCCTTTCACTTCCTTGCTTACGTTGGTCACGAACACGAACTCGCGTTGCTGCAGCGTGGGGAGCACTTCGAAAAGGTCGCGGTCGTACGTGACGACCTCGACATGGGTGTCGATCGCATCGGCCACGCTGGCATCGCACCTTTGGTGCATCGCCTGAGCGATCGAGCGCCAGGTCACCGCACCACGCACGTTGCGAGGGCCGTTCAGGACAGCCAGCTGCGAGTAGTCGTTGATGACCATTTTTGTAATGGCTTCTTTGAGCGGACTGTGGGTTCCTACCGACTCGACGCCCCTAAGAGGAGAGATGTTTCCCACAGTGAGGCGGACATTCAGACTGCTGTCGGCCTCATCGTCCTCGGCAGCAGGGCCGTTGTCGTCTCCGGAGAGCGCTGCAGTCACTGCTTCTTCCGGCTCGTCGCGCGGCGTGGTCAGCGTAACCGTCGAGTCGAGGGTCACGGCACGAAAACTCGGTGACGTCACCAGTCCGTGGTTGGCGAGATCGGCCTCGATCTTGCTGACTTGGTCACCGCGATCCGTCGCTCCCCAGATCCTCAGGAGTTCGCGAACCGTGACGCGATCGGGGTTGCCTTCCTCAGCGTGACCGCGCGCCTGCCTGAGGCGCTCGTGGACACGCTGAGGGTCTTGGTCGTCCTCCGAACGCGCCGCGGCAGCGGTCCGTGAAATCGTCCGGTCGAGCAGCTCTTGACGGACGGAGTCGAGCAAGCGGTCCTGGTCGACGACCAGCCACGCGCGCCAACCGTCGACCGCATGCATGCCGGCAGCCACCACAGCAGCTCGCGATGGGGAGCGGAACTCCTCACCGTCGGGCTCCAGCCGGATCCGCCCCTGGTCGGTCACTGTTGCCTCATAGGTCACACCGATCCGGTTGCGCCTGAACCGGAGCTTCGCGCCTGCCCGGATGAGGCCGGCTTCCAGCAGGTCGGAGACCATGACGCGCCGTCCGTCTATCAAGTACATCGAGCGACCGCCGGCGTCATCGCTCGCGGTCGCCACTGACTGGCCAGCCACCCGCGTCACCACTTGCGCAACCCGGCGAACTTGCGTCGAGCGCCGATCGCTTGGTATAGCACCCGCTTCTTGAGTTCTCGCTGGCTCAGGCGGGTTACGCGCGTGAGTTGCAACTCGGCGGCGACGGCGAGCAGAGCCGCCTTGTCCAGGCGCTGTGCGTCGAGGTAGGCCGCACCGTCGCTCTCGGTTTCGAGTTCGCGCAAGTGCGAGGCGATGGCCGCGACGTCGACAGCCGGCTTGCGGTCGTCGTCCGGAACGAGAGTCTCCGGGGTGGGGGATCGCCGGCTGACGTCCGGCTTGTCCGCCACTGCAGCGAGGGGCGCGCGCGGTCGGATTTCGTGCTCTGGCCGGGACACGTCATCCCGGTCGCCCGCATGCACGGCCAGATATTCGATGAGGTCGTCTCGGAGGCGAACACCGCTGGTGATCTTGATGCCCAAGTTCCGGGCTGTTGCTTTCAACTCGGCCACAGTCGGCTTTGCCGCGTTCAGGTAGATGCGGCGATCGCTCCGGGAATCCAGCTTCGGAAGATCCCGAGCGGCTTGCACTGGTTCGCTTGAAGGCGATTCGAGCGGATCGACCGGTGTTTCGCGTGACACGTCGTCAGCGCCGGTGACAGTCAGTCGCAAGGTTCCGTCGGCGATGGCCTGTAGGGTGGATTCCTCTTGCTGCGCGAGAAAATCGAACAACCTGGCTTGCAAGGAGACGTAGCTCTTCAGATCGCTCACCGGTGACCGCCGGCGGGCAGCTCTAGCGCACTCAACACTTCGTCGGTCAGTTCGTCGAACTCGCGAACGACGTCGTCTCGGACGGCGGGCCGGAGCATCGCCGGCACACCGCCTTGACCAGCGTCTCCGAAGTCGCGCGGACTGTTGCGGATCGTGGTTTTCAGGACGGGTACTTGCGAATTGAGGCCCACCTGGTCGATGTAGGCCTGCTGGCCGGCGACTACCTGCTGGGAATAGATCTGCACCATGGTGAAGACCACGCCGAGGACGCCGGGATCGATCGGCCGGTACTCCTTCGAGCCACCTTTGTGATTGACGAAGTCGTTGAACTGTTCGACCAGTTCCCGGCAGTTGCCCACCAAGTAGTCCAAGCCCAGCGTGGACAGGTAGTCCGCCTTGGCCGGCACGAGAACCTGCTCGCTCGCGACGATCGCTGTCTTGGTGACGATGCCGAAGTTGGGGGCGCAGTCGATGAGCACCAGGTCGTACTTGGCGAAGTGATCGTCCCGCAGTGCCTCACGCAGACAACTGTGCAACTCGAGGAACCGCTGCTTCGATCCGTCGAGCGTGGTGGCCCCGCCCAACCTGGCAGCGAGCTGCAGGTCGATGTCGATGAGTCCGAGGTGTGAGGAGATCAGGTCGATGCGGCCGCCGGAGTGCTCGAGAACGCGGTTCACTCGTTCCGGCGTAACGACGAGGTCGGCGAGTGACGTGTCCCGGCCGGGTGATTCGTCTTCGTACCATTGCCTGATCGTGCGGTTTTCGTCCTTGAGGCGATGGTGCCATTCGTCGATCTCGTAGAACGAGAAGGTCAAATTCGTCTGTGGGTCGAGGTCGATGAGGAGCACTCGCAGACCGCGGCTCGCAGCCAGCGCGCCGAGGTTTGCCGTGACTGTCGTCTTGCCCACGCCGCCCTTGTAGTTCATGACCGCCACGACCCGCATGCTCTTCTCCCTGGTGGTCTCGTGCTCGTCGGCGCCGGCGAACGGTGATCGGCTTGCTTGCCGACCTGGCTTTACGACCTTCGCAGATTCTGTGTGCCGGAAGCAACTGACGAGGAGGTACATCGACACGAAGTACGTCATGCGATAGTCCATTTGTAGTACCTGCATGCTGTTATTGCCGAGAATCGTGCGCGCACTGTCACGGAAGTGACCACTATTTGGCAAGCGGGCGACTTTTTCAACTGATTTGAAGACAGCGGGTGACTGTCGTGCGTCAGCCGCGGCGGGCCCGCATCCACAGGATCACGTCGAGGCAGCGCAGCGGGCTGATGTCCTCGATCCCGCCCGCTTCCTTGCGCAGCTTCGCCACCGCCGAGGCGCGGGTCGGGTCGGTGTGGAACCAGTTCCACAGGCAGTTCCACGGGCTCGCGGGCGCTTGAGGATCGCTCTGACCTGGCTGTCGTACACCGGGGTCAGGCGGGGGCGCTTGCGGGCCAGCAGCTTGGACGCCGTCACCGGGCGGTGGTTGCCGCCGCACTGGCGGAACAGCTCCCACAGCCGGTGCGCCCGGTTCGTAGACCGACCACGGGGCCGAGTGCATGAGGATGTCCGCCGGGATCTGCTCCAGCAGCTCCCGGATCTGGAGCGCGTACGTGATCGTCGTGTCGATGGCCACGTTCGCCAGGCTGGTGATGCTCAGGAAGTTCAGCGCCAGGACGTCCGCTTCGGTCACCGTGTTGGCGACCGACGGGCCGTCGCCGCCCCGGCGAACCGCTCGAACCAGCGGCCGGTGTAGCGGCGCTGGGCGAAGTAGCGCCTCAGCGCGGTCAATGACTCTTCGCGGTGCTCGCCGCGGACGCATTCGTCCAGGACGTGGTGCTGGTGCGCGTACTCGGTCATGTCGCACGCTCCCCTCGTCGCGAATGAGGGTCGCGTCCGTGACCGTGGTCGTTACGGCAGCGCTTTCAGCCAATTTCCCACCACGCCGAAGTACGTCGGCGCGTTCGGGGCGTAGTTGATCGCGTGGCCGTAGCCGTTCAGGATGTACGCCTGCAGCTGTGAAGTGCCGAAGAACGGCGCTTCGGACGCCCGCAGCGCCGCCGGGGACGAACAGTCGCTGCCCAAGGTGCCGCAGAAGTTCGGGTCGTCGCCGACCACCAGCAGGACCGGGGCCGTGATCTGCTGCGACGCCGGGGTGACCACGGTCGTCAGCGTCAGGCTGTCCACCGCCTCGGTCGCGGCGAAGACGTCCTTTGTGGACTCGTCGTAGCCGATCGCGGCGGCGTCGTACGGGCCCGGTGTGTGGAAGGCCGCGTAGCGGGTGCCCGGGTCGGTGGTCAGGTAGCCCGCGTCACGGCCCGGCACGGCCGGGTCCAGCGGGGCCGGGATCATCTGCGCCAGCGTGGGGATCACCGAGACCAGGTTCATCCGGTGCGTCATCCCGGTGACGAGCACGCCGTCGACGTCGCGGTAGCGGCCCGCCTCGATCATCGCCATCGCCGAGCCGATCGAGTGGCCGCCGATGACCACCTTCGCGAACCTCGGGCGCACCGCCTGGACCACCGCGTGCGCCGCGGTCGCCTGGACGGACGCGCTCAGCAACGTGCTCAACGGCTTCGAGCTCCGCCCGGTGCCGAGGCGGTCGAGGGCGAGCGTCGCGATCCCCGCCTGGTTCTCCGCCAGGCGGAACGACCGCGTCTCCGGCGTGTAGCCGATGTCCCAATAGGACGCGTTGTACGTGCCGCCGGGGATCAGGACCACCACGGTCGACGCGCCGGCCGGGGTGCACAGGCGGCCGTGCATCGTCTGCGGCAGCAGCGCCACCGTGACGGGGACGTACAGGTCCTCGCAGGTCACTGCGGCCTGGGCCGGAACGGGCACGAACAGCGTGGCCGCGAACAGCACGAGGACAGCACAAAATCGGCGTAGCAAGGGAAAGACCTCCAACTAGCGACGGGGGACAACCGTCATCGGCAGGTTGTCCGGGTAGGCGGCGGAGGTGAACTTCACGCGCACCGGCCGGCCCGGGACCGGGACCAGCCGCCAGCGCGCGGCCACCGTGGCCACCGTGATGACGATTTCGTTCTGGGCGAAGCGGTTTCCGATGCACTGCCGCCCGCCCGCGCCGAACGGGATGAACGCGCCCTTGGGCAGCAGCGCCGCCCGCTCGGGGGCCCAGCGGCCGGGGTCGAACCGGTCCGGGTCGGGGAACGACGCGGGGTCGTGGTGCAGGGCGTGCGGGCTGACGATCACCTCGGCGCCCGCCGGGAGCCGGGTGCCGCCGAGGTCGACCTCCTCGAGCGTCCGGCGCATCAGCATCCAGAGCGGGTAGCAGCGCAGCACTTCGTCGACGACCTGCCGGACGTAGGTCAGCCGGGCGATGTCGTCGACGGTGACCGGGCGGCCGTCCAGCACCTCGTCGACCTCGGCGTGCACGCGCGCCTCGACGTCCGGGTGCCGGCCGAGCTCGTGGAACGTCCAGGACAGCGCCAGCGCGGTCGTCTCGATGCCCGCGGTGAGCAGGGTGAGCACCTCGTCGCGGGCCTGCTCGTCGGTCATGCCGGCGAGCAGGAGCGTCGAAAGCAGGTCGCCGCGGTCGACGCTTTCGGTGCGCCAGTCGCGGATCACCTCGACGACGATCTCCCGCATTCGCCCGATGGCTTCGTCGAACCGCCGGTTGCCGGGTATCGGCAGGTTTTCGACGAACTTCGGAGACAGCGCGCGAATCATTCCCTGCTGGATGATGAGGTAAATGGACCGGCGGGCTTCGTCGACCGCCGCTTTCCCGATTTCCGTGGAGAACAGGGCCTCGCCGACGATCGTCACCGCGAGCTCCTGCAGGTCTTCGTCGAGCGGCCGCACCTCGCCCGGCTGCCACGATTCGCTCAGCTCCGCCGCCGCGCGCCGCATGGTCCCGGCGTACGCGGCCAGGCGGTCGCGGTGGAACGCCGGCTGCATCAGCCTTCGCTGGTGGAGGTGGAAGTCGCCGTTCGAAAGCACCAAGCCATTTCCGACGAACGGCTTGAACTTGTCGAACATGACGCCCTTGCGGAACTTCGGCCCCGCCGTGACCAGCACTTCATGGGCCAGTCGTGGACTGGTGACGAAGTAGGCGGGCATCGGGCCGAGGTGGAGTTTGACGATTTCCCCGTGTTCGTGCAAGGAATCGGTGAATGCGGAGCGTTGCCGCAGCAGTGCCGGAGTGTGCCCGAGAAAAGGCCACCGGCCCGGGGCCACCGGGACGGTCATACGGACTCCTCGTTACGCCATTGTGTGGATTACCCAAGGAGACGGCCTACGGTAGGCGCGTCCGGTCGAACGGGACAGTGCCCGATCGGGTGGTGTGCACTCACGCGGATGGCGCAATCACCGAGCCATCGGGAATCGCTAAGCTCTTTCCGGTCCGACACGGCTGAGAAGGTGTTTTCCGTGACTCGATCACCGGAATGGGTTCCCCGGGGTGTCGATATCTCCGTGCCCAGCATGGCGCGCACTTACGACTTCATGCTCGGCGGCGGCCACAACTTCGCCGTCGATCGCGCGGTGGGGGAGCAGATCGAGCGCGCGATGCCCGGGCTGCGCGACGCGGCACGAGTGAACCGCGCGTTCCTCGGGCGCGCGGTGCGGTTCATGACCGGCCACGGGATCCGGCAGTTCCTCGACATCGGCTCCGGTATCCCCACGGTGGCGAACGTGCACGAGGTCGCGCAGGAGCAGGATCCGGACTGCCGCGTGGTGTACGTCGACCGCGACCCGGTGGCGGTCGCGCACAGCGAGCTCCTGCTGGCGGGAAACGATCGCGCGGCGGTCGTGCAAGCCGACATGCGGGACCCGGAGAAGATCCTCGAATCGCCGCAGGTGCGCGGTCTGCTCGATCTCGAAAAGCCCGTCGGGCTGCTCATGCTGTTGATGTTGCACTGGGTCCCGGACGAATCGGATCCGCTCGACCTCGTCGCACGCTACAGTTCGGCGCTGGTGCCGGGGAGTTTTCTCGCGCTCACCCACGTCACCGGCGACCACCAAGGCGAAAATCTCGGAGAAGCGACCGAAGTGATCAAAGAAAGCCGGAGCCCCGATCAGGTGACACTGCGGACGCACGACCAGGTTTCAGCACTCTTCGCCGGTTTCGAAATCGTCGAACCCGGTTTGGTCGGCTGCGGCGAATGGCGGCCGTCCGGGCCGGCGGACATCGCCGCCGCGGCCGAGATGAACATGCTCGTCTACGCCGGAATCGGCCGAAAGAGCTGAGCGGACGCTTCGGATGCCGATGATCGAAGAACTGCCGGAGCAGCCGGCGAGCGCCGACCCGGAACGCGCGCGGACCGTGCTCGCCCGCAAATGGGCGTACTTGCTCAGCGGCGTGACCGTCGTTTCGCTGAGCCGTGAGCTGCTCGACGAAGAACTGCGCGGAATGCTCGACACCCTGATCGACTCGCTGCGCGGCACGTCCGCGGACACCGCGCCCGCCGAGCGGATCGGCGCGCGGCTGGTCGGGCTCGGCTATGTCGGCGAGCCAGGGCTGCGGTGCACCCTCGACGTCCTCGGCAAGGGCCTGCCGGGCCTGCCCGAACTGCGGCCGGCGGACCGCTTCACCGAGCGGATCGTGCTGACGCTGGGCGCGCTCTCCTGCGGCTTCCTGCTCGCGTACGAGCGCAGCGTCCTCGAGCAGCAGGAGATCATGCACCTCTCGCTGCTCAAGGCGGTCCGCGACGCGCAGTGGAACCTCAAGCAGAGTGAAGCGCGCTTCGACCAAGTCGTGACGTCGTCCGCGAGCGGCGTCGCGCTGGTCGCCCTCGACGGCCGGATCGTGCGGGCGAACGCCGCGCTGGCCGAGATGCTCGGGCACCCGGCGGGCGAGCTGGCCGGGACGCGGCTGGAGGACCACGTCCACCCGGAGACCGCCGAGGTCCTCCGCGAGGCGATGGCGGAGCTGGCCGACGGCGCCAAGGAGCGGGTCCGGCAGTCCCAGCGGCTGCTGCGCAAGGACGGCGACGTCGCCCGCATCTCGCTCACCGCGTCGCTGCTGCGTGACGCCGACGGCCGGCCCGGCCACTTCGTCGTCGTGGTCGAGGACGGCACCGAACTCATGTTGCTGCAAGGCGAACTCAGCCGTCAGGCGCTGCACGACGTGCTGACCGGCCTGCCGAACCGCCAGTACTTCGGCACCCACCTGGAGGCGGCGCTGCGGCGCGCCGACCCGGAGTACGGCGTCACCCTCTTCCACGTCGACCTCGACGCGTTCGGCATGGTCTGCAACAGCCTCGGCCGCCGCGTCGGCGAGCAGGTGCTGGTGCACTTCGCCCAGCGGCTGAAGGCCGTCTTGGCCCGCGAGCGGGCCATGGTCGCCCGGTTCCACGCCGACGAGTTCGGCATCCTCGTCGAGAATTCGGCGACGACGCCGGACATCGACGCCATCGTGCGCGCGATCAACGACGAGCTCGCCGAGCCGTTCTTCTGCGGCGGCCACGGGCTCGCGCTGTCGGCCAGCGCGGGCGTGGTCCACCGGCCGGCCAAGGGCATCGACCCCGCGGAGGTGCTGCGCGCGGCCGACCAGACGCTGCGGCGTGCCAAGGAGGGGCGCAGCGGCCAGTGGAAGATGTTCGACCGGGACGCCGACGCCGAGGACCGCCGGACGCAGGCGCTGGCCGTCGGCATGGCGGGCGCCTGGGAAAACGGCGAGCTCGGCGTCCGCTACCGGCCGATGGCGCGGCTGGCCGACGGCGCGGTCGCCGGGTTCGAGGCCCGCCTGCACTGGGAGCGGCCGGACGGGCGGCCGCTGGCGCACGAGCGGTGCGCGGAGCTGGCCGAGTCGACCGGGCTGGCGCTGCCGCTCGGGGACTGGCTGCTGCGCGCGGCGGGCCGGCAGGGCGAGTGGTGGCGGCAGCGCGCGGATTCCCGGCTGCCGGTGGTCGCCGGGCTCACCGGGCACCAGGTGGCCGACGACGCTCTGGGGACGCGCGTGACCCGCCTGCTCGCGGACACCGGCTTGCCGCCGGACCAGCTGCTGCTCGGCGTCCCGGTGCGCGCGCTGCCGGTGTCCGGCGTCCCCGAGAACGTCACGGCGCTGGCCGGTCTCGGGGTCCGTGTCATGCTCGACGACTTCGGGCTCGGGCCGGACGACCTGCGGGCGGTGGAGGACCTGCCGGTCGACATCGTCCGCGTGGACCGCCGGCTCGCGGAGTGGCAGGCGCGTTCGGAGTCGACGTTCCTGGGCGCGCTGGTGCCGCTGGTCCGGGAGGTCGGCGCGACGCTCGTGGTCGACGGGATCCACACCGAGGACCAGGCCAGCTGGTGGGGCCAGGCGGGGGCGGAATTGGGCACGGGTGATTACTTCGGGGCCGCCAGGCCGCCGGGGGAGCTGGCGGCTGCTTTCGCTTGAGCGGGCCACCGGGTCAAGCCGACCGCGGCCAGCACGATCACCATCCCGCCCACGACGCGGGGCGTCAGCGGTTCCCCCAGGACGAGCGCGCCGAGCGCCACCGACACCACCGGGAGCAGGTAGCCGACCGTCGCGGCCGCCGTGGGGCCTTCGTCGGTCAGGATCCGGTAATTCAGGTAGAACGTGATGCCCGTCCCGAAGACGCCGAGGATCGTCACCGCCACGACGGCGGTCAGGTTGAGGTGCGGGGCCGCGCCGGACACCGGCAGGGCCAGCGCGGTCAACGCCGTCGCCGTCATCAGCTGGGCGGCCGACAGCGCCAGCGGTGCGCCGTCGGGGGGCAGTTTTCGGGCCATGTAGGCGAACGCGATCGCGTAGCTCAGGCCCGCGCCGAGCAGGGCGAGCGCGCCGCCGCTCAGCAGGCCTGCCTGCTGCCACGGTGCGAAGATCACCAGCACGCCCGCGAACCCCAGGGCCAGCCCGAGCAACCGGGCCGGCCCGAGGCGGCGGTCCGTGCCGAGCACGACGCCGATCAGCAGTGACCACAACGGTGTCGTCGCGTTCATGACGCCCGCCACGCCGGAGTCCACCGTGCGTTCCCCGATCCCGAAGAGGGCGAACGGCAGCGCGTTGCAGAAGAACGCGGCGACGACCAGCCGTCCCCACGTCCGCCGGTCGCGCGGCAGGCGCTGGCGGGTCGCGAAGGCCATGGCCAGCAGCGTCAGCGCCCCGAGTGCGCAGCGGACGAGCGTGAGGTGGACCGGGCTCAGCCCGGTCAGGGCCAGCTTGATCCAGAGGAAACCCGATCCCCACAGCAGAGCCAGCACCGCGATGCGCACCCATCCAGTCACGTCCTCCACCGTGCCGAACATGATCTGTCAGGACAAGTGAAGAGTTCTGGACCGACCTTTAAGACTTGCTACAGCATGGGGCCGCCACAGCCGGTCGCCGAACAGCGCCAGCGCCGCGGGCAGCAGCACGCCGCGCACGAGTGTCGCGTCGAGCAGGATCGCGAACGCCATGCCGAGCCCGAGCATCTTGTACTCGATCGCCGCGAGGCTCAGGAAGATGCTGAACACCCCGGTCATGATCAGCGCGGCGCTCGTCACGACGCCGGAGCTGCGCGCGGTGCCTTCGACGATCGCTTCCCGCGCCGAACCGCCCGCGAGCCGTCGTTCGCGGATCCGGCTGAGGATGAACACGTGGTAGTCCGTGCTCAGCCCGAACAGCAGCACGAACAGGAACATCGGCAGCCAGCCCAGCACGCCGCCGTAGGGCGTGAAACCCAGTAGTGGTGCGAGAAAGCCGTCTTGGAACACGAGCGTGAGCACGCCGTAGGCGGCGCCGACCGAGAGCAGGTTGAGCAGGATCGACACCGCGGGCACGGCGACCGACCGGAACACGACGAGCAGCAGCACGAACGCGAGCAGCAGGATGAACCCGAAGACGTACGGCGCTCGCGCGAGCACCTGCGCGGTGAAGTCGTGCGCTTCCGCCGTGCGGCCCGCCACCGCGTACCCGATGCCGTCGAGCCGGCCGATCGTCCGGGGCAGCAGGGTTTCCCGCAACGTCGTGAGCGTGCGGCTCGCCGCCGCGTCGTTTCCGTTGCCGCCCAGCGGAATCCGGACGACGAGGGCCTGGTCCACCGGGACGACGACGGCCGGTCGCGGGGTGCCCGCGGTGAGTTCGCCGATGGCTCGCCGGACCTCGGGGGTGTCGACCGGCCCGCCGCGCTCGTTCCAGAGGACGACGTGCGCGGGCATCGTCACGCCGGGAAACGCTTCCTGGACGCGCGCGGCGGCGTCGATCACCGGGATGCCGCGCGGCAGGCTCTCGGTCGGCGCGGGGTCCTGCAGCCGGATGCCGGACGCGGGCACCGCGAGCACGATCAGCAACGCGGCGGTGACCCCGCTCCACAGCGCGGGCCGCCGGGTGACCACCCCGGCGACCGCCGCCCAGAACCGCGAGCGCGTGCTCCGGGTGCCGAGCCACGGGATCCGGCCGCGGTCGACGTGGCGCCCGAGCGCCGAAAGCGTCGCCGGCAGCACCGTCACCGCCGCCAAGACGGCCAGCCCGACGACGAGGACCGTGCTCACGGTCAGGCCGCGGAGGTTGTCGAGCCCGGTGAACAGCAGGCCGGTCACGCACAGCACGACGGTCAGCCCCGACACGACGATCACGTGCCCCGACGTCCGCGCGGCGATCCGGATCGACTCGTCCACGCCGTGAGCGCGCTCTTCGCGTGCCCGGCGCAGGAAGAACAGCGAGTAGTCGACGCCGACCGCCATGCCGATGAGCAGCGTCATCGCGGAAGTGGCGCTGTTGACCGGAACCCAGTTGTCCACAAGGGACAGACAGCCGAAGGCGGCGAACACCGTCGTCCCCGCGAGCAGTACCGGGACCGCGGCCGCGACCAGTGAGCCGAACACGACGAGCAGGATCAGGACGGTGATCGGGAGCGAGCGGGTTTCGGACCGCTTGATGTCTTCCTTGATGCTCTGGTCGACCGCGCCGGACACGCTGAGGTCGCCGGCCTGGGCGAGGCGCGCGTCCGGGTGCCGGGCCGCCACCGCGTCGGCGGCGGCGGTCGCCGTCGTGAGACTCGCGCGGACTTGCGCACCCGTGCCGAGCAGACGGAACGTGACCAGGCCGGAGCGGCCGTCGGCGGAGACCTGGGCCGGGTCGTCGAGCGGGGAGCGGATGTCGGCGACCGCGCCGGACGTCCTCAACGTCGTCACCAGGTCGGCGACCGCCGGGGATTCCCTTGGTACCAGGACGTTTTCCCAGAACGGTTCGCGGGTGGACTGGCGGTCGAGGACCGCTTGGCCGGTCCCGGCGTCGCCGGCGGGGGCCGAGCGCGCGTCGGTGCCGGGCACGAACGTGCCGACGGCCCAGGCGAAAGCGACGAGCGCCAACCAGCCGAGGATCGCGGCGGTGCGGTGGCGCAACGACCAGTTCGTGACGCGTTCGACCACAGGCGTGCCTGTAGGCAGCATGAACTAAAGTCCTTCCGTGAAGGAGTGGTCCGATGAGAGCTCGCCCTCGGGCGAGTGGGTGCTTCTTCCTCCTGGGCCGCCGAGTTGCCGCTCGGCGGTCCAGGGCCTCAGGTCAGTCGACCTCCTTGAGCACGTGTTCGATGGACCGCAGGCGGCCCTGGACGTCGCGGAGCTGCCGTTCGGTTTCCTCTTGGGACCGCACGGCTTTTTCGGCCAGTGAACGGTATTCGTGCTCGCGGGCGAGCGCGGCCTTGGCGCGCCAGGTCGAGGCGAGCTGCACGATCGCGATCGACAGCACGACGGTGATCAGGACGAAGACCCCGGTCACGCCGATGATCTCTTGCCACTGGTGCCAGTTGCCGATCTGGCCAAAAGTAGGCCGACCCTCACTCGGCACGTAACCGTTGCCGCGAAGCCATTCGGCCGTCGCTGTGGTCGGATTGGCAACGATCGGCACAGTCATGTTCGTCCCTCCTCGCCGTCCCGCTGGACGGAATCCGGTGTGGTCAGCGTCGGCACGGCGGCCGCGATCGTCTCCGGCGTCAGCACGACGGAAAACGGGGTGAGCTCGTAGAACCGCAGCGTCTTGCCGTCTTCGCCGACCTCGAAGCTCGCCTCGACCAGGCCCGCGGCTTCGAGCTTGCGCAGGTGGACCTGCAGCAGCGCGCGGCTGATCCGCAGCTCGCGCGCGAGCTTGCTGACGTAGGTGCGTTCGGCGCGCAGGGCGGCGACGATCCGCAGCCGGTGCGGGTTGCCGAGGGCGCCCAGCTGCCGCAGCAGGTCGTCGCCCGTGGTCCACATGCCAACAAAAGTTAGCAGGTGGTCGGCCGAAGGGGTATCAGGGTGATCGCTGAAGAGCCGGGAACGTCAGCGCAGGGCCTTCTGGCGGCGGGTCAACGCCGACGGGTCGAGGTTCGCCCGCGTGCCGGCGTCGTGGCCGTCGAGGTACCCGCTGCCGGACAGCCGGCGGGGTGCGGCGGAGCGCAAGCCGCCGTACTCGGAGTCGAACGCGTGCTGCACCAGCTGCGCGCGGTCGCGGACCACCAGCTCGGCCGACCGCTCGCCGGGCGCCGCCGTGCGGACCGCCTCCTGCTCGGCGTGGGTCAGCCGTTCGTGCACCGCGCGGGCGAACCCGTGCAGCCACGTGCGCCGGTAGGCGGCGAGCGACTCGCCGGGGAAGAAACCGTCCGGCCGGACGCGGGTCAGCTGCGTGCTCGCCTGCAGCAGCAGGCTGGTGAACAGCAGCTCGACCCGGCCGAGGTCGGACTTGAAGCCGAACACGGTGACGCTGTCGACCTTCTGGCCGAAGCGGTGCAGCAGCGTCCGGCAGCGCAGCGGGTAGGCGACCGAGGTCAGCAGGCTCGCCTTGTCGCGGCTGTACGGGTCGTTCATCGGGATCTTCAGCGTCCCGATCTCGTCGGAGTTCGCGCCGGACGCGGCGAGCATCGCCTGGTCGATCCCGTAGCGCGCGACCAGCTCGGCGGCCTTCGTGTTGTAAGCCTCGGCCTCCGCCTCGGTGACCGCCGGGTCCTCGGCCTTGGCCAGCAGCTTGCGGATGCGCTCGAGCTGCGGGTCTGACTCGGTCATGGAGGGAGGGTATTCGATCAGGTGTTCGGACGCGTGCACCGGGTGCGCGTGTCGCCCGGCGACACGAGCCCGGTTTCGTACGCCACGACCACCGCCTGCGCCCGGCTCGAAATGCCCAGCTTGGCCATCAGCCGGTTGAGGTGCGTCTTCACCGTCGCCTCGCTGACGCGCAGCTCGGCCGCGATGTCGCCGTTCGTCGCGCCCGTGCCGACGAACTTGAGCACCTCGCGCTCGCGGTCGGTCAGCCCCGGCAGTTCCGGCGCGGCGGCGGGCCGGGCGGCGGTGAACGCCTCCACCAGCCGGCGGGTGATGGCCGGGCCGGACAGCATGTCGCCGCGGGCGGCCGCGTGGATGCCCGCGACCAGCGTCTCCGGCGGGCTGTCCTTGAGCAGGAAGCCGGACGCGCCCGCGCGCAACGCCGCGTAGACGTACTCGTCGAGGTCGAACACCGTCAGCATGAGCACGCTGGGGCGCGGCGGCGGCGCCGCGAGGATCCGCTCGGTCGCCCGCACGCCGTCCAGCTCGGGCAGCCGGATGTCCATCAGGACGACGTCCGGCCTCAGTGCCGCCGCCTTCGAGACGGCCTCGAGCCCGTCGCGCGCTTCGCCGATGACGTCGATGCCCGGCACCGCGGCGAGCAACGCGGCGAACCCGGCGCGGACGAGGTCCTGGTCGTCGACCACCAGCACGCTGGTCACTCGGGCTCCTGCGGTTCGGGCGACGGGCGGCTCGGGTACGGCAGGGTCAGCACGACGGCGAACCCGGCCGGCTCCCGGGGACCGATCTCGATCACGCCACCGTACATCCGGGCGCGCTCGCGCATGCCGACCAGCCCGTGCCCGGCCGGGTTCGGCGTCACCTCGCGCCCGCCCGCGTCCGTCACGCTGAGCACCAGCTGCGAAGTCCCGTATTCGATGACCAGCGAAGCGGCCGAACCCGCGTGCTTGAGCACGTTCGTCAGCGCTTCCTGCGCGACGCGGTACGCGCACAGCTGCTGGCCCGGCGGCAACGTCCGCGGCTCGCCGGTGACGCTCACCTCGACCGGGATCCCGGCCTCGCGGACCCGCGCGGCGAGTGCGTCCAGGTCGGCGAGCCCGGGCTGCGGCCGGTACTCCGCCGGCGCGTGCTGCGGCGGGCGAAGGACGCTGAGGAGGCGTCGCAGCTCGTCGAGCGCTTCGGTGGTCGTGCCGGTGATCGTGTCCAGCGCCGTGCGCGCGGTGTCCGGCGACGATTCGAAGACGTACCGCGCGAGGTTGGCCTGCACCGAGATCACCGAAAGGTGGTGCGAGACGACGTCGTGCAGCTCGTGCGCGATCCGGACGCGCTCCTCGGCGACGGCCTCCTCGGCCTCGTGCTCGGCGTCGCGCAAGCGGTGGCTGCGCACGTAGGCGGTGCGCCCGATCGCCGCGACCCCGGCGGCGAGCAGCAGCGCCAGGAGCGAGTCGCCGACCGGGGAAACCGGGCTGCCGGACAGCATCGACGTCTCGTAGGCGGCCAGGCCGAGCAGCGTCACGGCCAGCGCGTCCCGGAACCGGCAGTGCGCCCACACCGTGTACGCGGCCACGACCACGCTGAGCTGGCCGAGCTGCGACCGGAAACCGAGGCCGTAGAACAGTCCCATCAGGACGACGCAGGCGACCAGGGCCGAGATCGGGAACCGGCGGCGCGCCGCGAGCGGCAGCGCGCTCACGGCGGCGAGGAGCAGGCCGAGGGGCCGTGCGTGGTCGCCGAAGTGCCCGCCGAGGTCGGTGGCGCCGACGAGCTGGTAGGCCGCGCCGACGACCGCGAGCACGGCGTCGGCGAGCCGCGGCCGCGCGCGAAGGAGTCCCGGCACGCTGCGAAGCTACCTGGTCGATCTTTCGCGGTAGGCGGACCCCGAGGAGTACCGCCAAGGTTTACCCAGCACTGCGTCGCCGGTTGCTTCCGCTGCGTGGTCACTCATCGCTAACCTCGCCCGGCTCGGTGGAGAGGGGGTCCCAACCCAAGGCAAGGGGGAGGGCTTTGGTGCGCCCTCTTCGCCGGGCGCTCAGTAGCGGCGTGCCCGCGGCAATGTCGGGCGCTCAGTTCAGGTACGCGTCGAGCGTCACGGCCAGCGCCGACTCCGGCGACGGTGCGAAGCTCGCGCCGGCCAGCCCGCCCCACAGCCACAGCTGCGCGAGCCCGTGCAGCGCGGCCCACAGCGAGGCGGCGACCAGCCGCAGGTCGGCGCCCGAGCGCGCGAGCGGCGTCGGCACCGCCGCCACCAGCACGGCGAAGGTGTCGAACACCGCGCTCGCCGCCGCCGAGAGCGCCGGGTCGTCCGCGTCGACCAGGTCTCGGCGGAACATCAGCTCGAACATCGCCGGGTTGGTCAGCGCGAAGTCGAGGTAGCTGTGACAGGCGGCCGTCAGCCGCTCGCGCGGCGAGTTCCCGGGCAGCGTCTCCCGGCGGGCGAGCAGGTCGGCGTACCCGCGCGTCGCCACGGCGGACAGCAGTTCGGCACGGCCCGAGAAGTGCCGCAGCGGGGCGCCGTGCGACACGCCGGCCGCCTTGGCGATCCCGCGCAACGTCACCGCGTCGACGCCTTCGCCGGCCAGCAGCTCGGACGCGGTGTCGATCAGGCGTTGCCGGGTGCCCATGCCTCGTCCCGGGTCATGGGGAGCAGGTCCGGGCGCTTCGGGAAGAAGCCGTCGCCGGGCTGGCGGCCGATCATCCGGTTGCGCGTGCGCGTCACGGCGACCGGCAGGACCTCGCGCAGCAGCCAGTGCGCGTCGGCACGCCAGCTCCCCGGCGCCGCGACGCCGGGCAGCGGGTCGAGCCAGGCGGGGTCGTGGCTGACGCCGAGCAGGCCGAGGACGTACGCGGCGAGCCGCCGGTGGCCGTGCGTGGAGAGGTGGAGCCGGTCGGCGCCGAAGTACCGCGAGTCGGTGACGGCCTGGTCGGGCCAGAGGTCGATGAGCTGCGCGCCGTAGCTGACGGCGGCTTCGCGGATGGCCTCGTTGAGCGCGACGATCCGCGGCCGCATCCGGCGTCCGAGCGGCATCCGGTGGGAGATGTCGCTGAGGGTGAAGGTGACGACGGTGGGCGAGATCTCGGTGCAGGCGCGGATCGCGGCGTCGACCCGCCGGGCGACGGTCCGCGCGTCCCAGCCGCGGCTCATGACGTCGTTGCCGCCGCCGAAGAGCGCGATGAGGTCGGGTTCGAGGCGCGTCGCGGCGGGGACCTGCTCGGGGACGATCTGGTCGAGCCGCCGTCCGCGGACCGCCAGGTTGGCGTACCGGAAGCTGGGCTCGTCCTGCGCCAGGCGCGCGGCGACGAAGTCCGCCCAGCCCCGATAGGCGCGCTGGTCCGGGTACGGGTCGTCGAGACCTTCGGCGCAGCTGTCGCCGAGGACGACGAAACGGTGGTAGCTCATTCCGATCTCCGTAACCCGTGGTTCACCCTGTGGACACTGTCTATCAAACTTCTGTAGACGCTGTCTACTTCGGGTCGTCACAATCCGGCGGGGCGCTCCGTCGTACTGGCATGACACTCGAATCGGAAGTCAGGCAGCACATCGGCGCGATCGTCGAAGGGCTGCGAGCCAAGGACCTCGACGCGCTCAGGCGGGTCTACGCCGAGGACGTCGTGTCCTACGACGTCGAGCCGCCGCTGCAGCACGTCGGGATCGACGCGAAGCTGACGAACTGGGCCAAGGTCTTCACCCTCTTCGAAGAGGTGGACTACGAGCTGCGCGACCTCACGCTCATCGTGAGCACCGACCTGGCCGTCGGACACGGCTTCGGCCGGGTCAGCGGCACCCTGCGCGACGGAACGCCGACGAAAGGCATGTGGGTCCGCGCCACGTTCGTCCTGCGGAAGCGGGGGAACGACTGGCTGATCGTCCACGACCAGGCTTCGGTGCCGTTCGACATGGCGACCGGCCGGGGCGTGGCCGACCTCGAGCCCTGACGCCTCAGGCGAGCCGGGCGCGGTGGGCCGAGACGGCGGCCCGCCGCGGGTCGGCCGCCGGGAGCGTCTCCAGCAGGGCGTCCAGCACCGCGAGGTCGTCGACCCCGCACGCCGTCTCCCAGAACGACCACAGCACGCCCGGGTCTTCGCTGTTCAACGCCACCTGGCGGACCTGCGCCGTGAGGGACTCGCGCTCCTCGCGGACCGCGGGCGCTTCCGACTCCGGCAGTAGCGGCCCGCGGAAGACGCGCAGGACGTCGGCCGGGGAACCGGTGCGCAACGACGTTCGCGCCCGCACGAAGTCGGCGTCGACGTCGGCCGCCAGGCGGTACGGGCGCGTCTGCACCACCTGCGCGCCCAGCTGGGAACGCAGGCGGTGGATCTCCGCGCGGACCGTCACGGGGTTGCCCGTTTCGCCGTAGAGCTGCAGCGCCAGCCGTTCCGCGGACAGGCCGTTCGGGTGCAGGGCCAGCAGGGTCAGGATCTCCGCGTGCCGCAACGTCACCGGTACTTCGCGACCGTCCACAGTGGTCGAATGCGCGCCGTCGGAAAGGTAGCCGAGGCGCAGGCGGGAGCGCTGCCCCGCACCGCCGGAGGAAAGCCGGAGCAGGTAGCCCTCGGCGAGGGGCTCCACCGTCGCGAGGCGGCCGTCGGAGAGGGCGACCGTCCCGCCGCCGCGCCGGACGTCCACTGTGGACGGCAGCAGGCACGCCTGGGCGGCCAGCACCCGGCCGCCCGCCGAGAGCAGGGCGCCGGGGCGTCCGCGCAGGGCTTCCAGGTGCGGCATGTTGACGCGCCGCAGGCGCTCGTCGCGGACCGCGAGGTGGGCGCGCAGCTGGCCCTCGGCGAGCTGCGCCGTGGCCGTGACCAGGGAGATCATCGCCGGGTGGACCGTGCGCAGCGGCCCGCTGACGTCGATGGAGCCGAGCAGCACGCCGGTCTCGGGGTCGCGCACGGGCGCCGCCGCGCACGTCCACGTGTGGTAGCGCCGGACCAGGTGCTCGGCCGAGTGGATCTGCACCGGCTCGCCGGTCGCGAGCGCCGTCCCCATGGCGTTCGTGCCGATCGCCGCTTCGCTCCAGCGCGTGCCTTCGGTGAGGCCGACGCGGTCGCCGCGCAGGAGTTGCGCCGTCTCGCCCTCGCGCCACAGGATCAGGCCGTCGGCGTCGGTCACGATCATCACGTGCTCGGCGTCGTCGGCGATGCTCACCAGCATCTGCCGCAGCACCGGCAGCACCGGTGCCAGCGGATGGGCTTCACGCAGCGAAGCGAGGGCTTCGGTGTCGAAGACGAACGGGGCCTCGCCCTCGTCCGGGTCGACGCGGGCCGCGAGCGAGCGGTTCCACGAGTCGGAGACGACCGAGCGTGGCGGCCGGGGCCCGGGAACGCCCTGGAGCACCGCCTCGCGGACGTGCTCCAGCAGCCGCGCGTACGACTCGGGGTCGCGCAGCAGCTCCGGTTCGGGCGCCTCTGCCACGTTCACCAGCGTAGATAGCCGGCGTGCGGCCGTGCAACGCGCGTGCAACGTCGCCCCGCTTACGTTCGCCGCCACCAGCACACCGTCACTCCGAGCAACGAGGCAGGGAAGATGGTCCAGTACGCCGCACCGAACACCGAAGGCAGCGTCGTCAGCTACGAGTCGCGCTACGACCACTACATCGGCGGCGAGTACGTACCGCCCGCGAGCGGCCGGTACTTCGAAAACCCGACCCCCGTCACCGGGAAGACCTTCTGCGAGATCGCGCGCGGTACCGCCGAAGACGTCGAGAAGGCGCTGGACGCCGCCCACGGCGCGGCGCCGGCCTGGGGCCGGACGTCGGTCGAGGAACGCGCCGGGATCCTGCTCAAGATCGCCGACCGGATGGAGCAGAACCTCGAGGCGATCGCGGTCGCCGAGGCGTGGGAGAACGGCAAGGCGGTCCGCGAGACCCTCGCCGCCGACATCCCGCTGGCCATCGACCACTTCCGCTACTTCGCCGGCGCGCTGCGCGCCCAGGAGGGCGGCATCTCGCAGATCGACGAGAACACCGTCGCCTACCACTTCCACGAGCCGCTCGGCGTGGTCGCGCAGATCATCCCGTGGAACTTCCCGATCCTGATGGCGGTCTGGAAGCTAGCCCCGGCGCTGGCCGCGGGCAACGCGATCGTGCTCAAGCCGGCCGAGCAGACGCCGGCGTCGATCCACCTGCTGTTCTCGATCATCGGCGACCTGATCCCGCCGGGCGTGGTCAACATCGTCAACGGCTTCGGCGTCGAGGCGGGCAAGCCGCTGGCGTCGAGCAACCGCGTCCGCAAGGTCGCCTTCACCGGCGAGACCACCACCGGACGGCTGATCCTGCAGTACGCCAGCGAGAACATCATCCCGGTGACCGTCGAGCTGGGCGGCAAGAGCCCGAACATCTTCTTCGACGACGTGGCCGCGCGCAACGACGACTTCTACAACAAGGCGCAGGAGGGCTTCGCGCTCTTCGCGCTGAACAACGGCGAGGTCTGCACGTGCCCGTCGCGGGCGCTGATCCAGAGCGGCATCTACGACAAGTTCCTGGGTGACGCGATCGAGCGCGTCCGCGGCATCAAGCAGGGCCACCCGCTCGACACCGACACGATGATCGGCGCGCAGGCCTCCAACGACCAGCTCGAGAAGATCCTGTCCTACATCGACATCGGCAAGCAGGAGGGCGCCGAGATCCTCACCGGCGGTGCGCGCACCGACCTCGGCGGCGAGCTGTCCGGCGGCTACTACGTCGAGCCGACGGTGTTCGCGGGCGACAACAAGATGCGCATCTTCCAGGAGGAGATCTTCGGCCCGGTGCTGTCGGTGGCGAAGTTCGACGACTACGACGACGCCATGAAGATCGCCAACGACACGCTGTACGGCCTCGGCGCCGGTGTCTGGTCCCGCGACGGCAACACCGCCTACCGCGCCGGCCGCGACATCCAGGCGGGCCGCGTCTGGGTGAACAACTACCACGCCTACCCGGCGCACGCGGCCTTCGGCGGCTACAAGGCGTCCGGCATCGGCCGCGAGAACCACAAGATGATGCTGGACCACTACCAGCAGACGAAGAACATGCTGGTCTCCTACTCGGACCAGGCGCTCGGGTTCTTCTGATGACCCGGCGAGTAGACCTGACGCCGGCGGCCGCGGATCTCCTGCGGCAGTTGGTGTCGGTCCACGGGCCGGTGATGTTCCACCAGTCCGGCGGGTGCTGCGACGGCAGCGCCCCGATGTGTTACCCGGACGGGGAGTTCAAGACCGGCGCATCGGATGTGCGACTCGGTTCGCTGGAGGTCGAGGGCATCGCCGACGTGCCGGTCTGGATGTCCGGACCGCAGTTCGAGTACTGGAAGCACACGCACCTGACGATCGACGTCGTGCCGGGTCGCGGCAGCGGGTTTTCCCTGGAGGCGCCCGAAGGCGTGCGCTTCCTGATCCGCTCGCGGCTGCTCACCGACGAAGAGTCGGCGGCGCTGAGCTGAAGGCACCGAACAACGCCGTGGCGAGCACCAGTCCTTCCCGGGCGACCGGGGCGAGCAGGTGCTCGTCCGGCGCGTGCTGCAGGCAGCCCGGGTAGGAGTGCGGCAGCCACAGTGTCGCCAGCCCGAGGACGTCGGTGAAGACGTGGTTGGGCAGGCCGCCGCCGAAGCTGGGCAGGAGGGCGACGGGCTTCTCGACAACGGCGTCGAGGGCTTGTCGCGCCCAGACCACCCACGGGTCGTCGACCGGCGTGCGGCTGGCGCGAAAACTCGCCTCGGTGGCCACCTTGATCATCGGGAACCCTTGCGAGGCAAGGTGTTCCCGGACCGTCGCGGTGACGTCGCCGACGTCGGTGCCCGCGACGTACCGCAGCTGCAGCACCGCGCGGGCGCGGCCGGGGATGGCGTTGACCGGGCGGTCGGCGTTCCCGGCGTCGAGCGCCAGCACCTCCAGGGTGTTCCAGCCGTAGAGCCGCTCGGCGGGGCCGAGTCGTTGATCGCCCCAGCCTTCGTCCGGCGCGTCGACGACGACGTCGGCCAGTGCTTCGCGGACGGACTGCGGCAGTTCCGGCGGCAGCAGCGCGGGCACCTGGATGCGGCCGTGGCCGTCGACGAGGCTCGCGATCGCCGCGGCCAGCGTCGTGGCCGGGTTGCGCAGGATGCCGCCCCAGTTGCCGGAGTGGGCGCCGCCCGGGCGCAGGTCGACGTCCAGGTCGATCCGGATTCCGCCGCGCGCGCCGAGGAACAGCGTCGGCGTGGCCGCGTCGAGGCGCGGACCGTCGGAGGCGATGAGGACGTCGGCTTCGAGCAGATCCTTCTGCTGCGACGCGAACTCGTCGAGACCCGGTGAGCCGATCTCCTCGCCGGTCTCGAAGAGGAACTTCAGGTTGAAGCCGAGCTTGCCGCGTGCTTCGAGGAGCAGCTGCAACGCCGTCAGGTTGATCAGGTGCTGGCCCTTGTTGTCGGCGGTGCCGCGGCCGTACCAGCGGTCGCCGTCCGCGGTCAGCGTCCACGGGTCCCGGCCGTCGCTCCACTCGCCGGCTTCCCCGACGACGTCGGCGTGGCCGTAGCAGAGCAGCGTCGGCAGCTCGGGCGACTCGACGCGGACGCCGACCAGGAACGGCCCGCCCACCGGGTCCGGGTTGGGGTGCTGGGAGACGTCGCAGCCGAGACCGGTCAACGCCGGGGTCAGGACCTCGTCGAGGTAGGCCTGGATCGCTTCCTGGCCTTCGGGGGCGTCGCTGACCGTGGGGTAGGCGACGAGCCGGGCGAGTTCGGTGAAGAAGGCGCCGGAGTCGACGTGGGCGCGGGCCTGGTCGAGCAGTTCCATGGCCGCCAGCTTAGAGACGGTAAACAATACGAACGGTCGTGCTATATTCGGCCGCATGAACGTCGACAGCGTTTACGTGGGGGAACCGAGCGTCCTGGGGTACCGGCGCGAGGCGCCGGTGCTGAGCGGGATCACGAAGGCGCGGGTCACGGCGCCGGAGCTGAACCTGACCGAGCTGAACCTCGACGGCGACCGGCAGGCCGACCTCACCGTGCACGGCGGCCCCGACAAGGCGGTCTACGTCTACCCGGCGGAGCACTACGCGGCCTGGCGCGAGGACGGCTTCGAGGTGGCGACGGCCGACTTCGGCGAGAACCTCTCGCTGTCCGGGCTCACCGAGGACGACGTGCGGATCGGCGACGTCTGGGCCTGGGGTGACGCGCTCGTGCAGGTCTCGCAGCCGCGGTCGCCGTGCTACAAGCTCGCGATGAAGACCGGCCGCAAGGACATCACCCCGGCGATGATCGACTCCCTGCGCAGCGGCTGGTACCTGCGCGTGCTGCGGCCCGGCGTCGTGCCGACGTCAGGCGCGGTCGAGCTGGTCGAGCGCGCGGACGCGCCGACCGTCGCGGAGGTGTACGTCATCTCGTTCGCGAACTACGGGCAGCTGCCGCCGGAGCGCGTCGGGGCGGCGCTGGACTTCGCCGACCGCGTGCTGGCCACGCCGGGGCTGGCGGAGCAGTGGAGCGTGGGCATTCAGTCCACAGTGGACCGCTGGCGGGCGCGGCGTGCCGGTTGACGGCCGGGTCGCCCGCGGCGACGCGACCCGCCGCCTGGTGCTGCGCCGGGCGGTGGACGTCGCGTCGGTGGACGGCCTGGAGGGGCTGTCCCTCGGCCGGCTGGCCACCGAGCTGGAGCTGAGCAAGAGCGGCGTGTTCGCGCTGTTCGGCTCGAAGGAGGACTTGCAGCTCGCGACGGTCGAGGCGGCCTTCGAGATCTTCCGCTCGCACGTCGTGACGCCCGCTTCGGACGTGCCGCCGGGCCTGCCGCGGCTGCGTGCGGTCTGCGAGAACTGGCTGGACTACTCGGAAAAGCGCGTCTTCCCGGGCGGATGCTTCTTCTTCAACGCCGGCGCGGAGTTCGACGCGCGCCCGGGCCGGGTGCACGACGCGGTGGCGGCGGCGAGCAACGCGTTCGCCGAGTTCATCCGCGAGACGGCCGTCGAAGCGGTCGAGCTCGGCCAGGTGGACGCGGACGCGGAAGTGCTGGCGTTCGAGCTGCACGCGCTGGGCCGCGCGGCCAACGCGGACTCGGTGCTCAACGGCGGCACCCACGCGTACGCGCTGGCCAGACGAGCCATCGGTGCGAGACTGTCGTGAGTGAGAAACAGTGTTCTAACACTGTTTCTCACTCACGACCGCTTACTTCCAGTCGACCTGCGGGCTCCGGTAGAAGTCGATGCCCTGGGTCACCCAGCGCGGCGACTGCTTGGCCAGCCGCGCGCGGTAGGCGTCCCAGTTGTGCGTCGACTTCGGGGACCAGCCGATCTCCGCGATGCCGGGCAGCCGCGGGAACGCCATGTATTCGATGTCGTTGCTCGTGCGGATCGTCTCGGTCCACAGCGGCGCCTCGACGCCCGCGACCGACTTCTCGCCGACGCCGGTCACCAGCGACGCGGGATCCCAGTTGTACCCGTCCTTGACCTCGACCAGCGCCGCCCAGTCCTGGCCCAGCGGCGTCTGCTCGGTGTACTTCATGTCCAGGTAGGCGAAGTTCGCCGGCGACATCAGGATCTTGTTGCCCCGGGCCGCGGCGGCCGCGACGGACTCGTTGTCGCCGCCGAAGTCCCAGTACTGCGGGACGGCCGACACCGGCAGGTCCGACTTGGCGATCTCGTGCCAGCCGGTGACCTTCTTGCCGTACTTGGCGACGATCGGCTGCACCTTCCGCTGGAACGTCAGGTAGTCCGCGGGCGGCGTCGCGTGGGCCTCGTCGCCGCCGATGTGCAGGTACTGGCCCGGGGTGATGGCCGCCAGCTCGCGCACGACGTCGTCGACGAACTTGTACGTGGTCGGCGAGGAGATGCACAGCGAGCTGTAGCCGACCTCGGTGTCCGTGCGGACCGGGACGGCCTTGCCGTCGCAGTTCAGTTCCGCGTACGTCGACTGCGCGGCGTTCGTGTGGCCCGGCATGTCGATCTCCGGGATCACCGTGATGTGCCGCGACGCCGCGTACGCGACGATGTCCTTGTACTGCGCCTGCGTGTAGTAGCCGCCCGGGTCGCCGTCGACCGCCGTCTTGCCGCCGACCGTCGCGAGCTTCGGCCAGCTCTTGATCTCGATGCGCCAGCCCTGGTCGTCGGCGAGGTGCAGGTGCAGGGTGTTGATCTTGTACTGGGCGATCTGGTCGATGTACAGCTTGACCTGGTCCGGCTTGAAGAAGTGCCGGGCGACGTCGAGCATCGCGCCGCGCTCGCCGAAGCGCGGGTAGTCGAGGATCGTGCCGCCCGCGACCGTCCACGTCCGGTGCTGGACGCGCTTCGCGTCGATCGCCGACGGCAGCAGCTGCCGCAGCGACTGGACGCCGTCGAAGAGCCCGTCCGCGGTGTTGGCCTTCAAGGAGACGCCGTCGTGGGTGACCTTGAGTTCGTAACCCTCGGTGCCGATCCGGGAGTCGTGGCCCAGCTGCAGCGAGATCGCGGGCAGGCCCCCCGGCCGCGGCACGACCGGCAGCGGGTACCCGGTGGCCGGGCGCAGCAGGCCGCGCAGGTAGTCCGCGACCTGGCCGGCGCCGCGGTCGGCGCTGATGACGGTGAACGGCGTCAGCTTGAAGCCGCCCCGCGGATCGGCCTTCGCCGAGACGGGTGCGGGGACGACGTCGGTCACGCTCCGTTCCGGCGCGGCCGGGGCAGCCACCGCGGCGGCGGGCAGGCCGACTGCCGTCAGACTCACGATCGCCGCGGTCGAGACGGCTCTGGACAAGCGCATCAGGGCACCTCCGGTCGGGGACTCCCTCCCAAAGGTACAGACCAGCCGGTGCATTTGGAACAGCTCTTAACGAAGGGCGGCCCGGATCGCGTCGAGCACGCCGGGGTCCTCGATGGTCGAGGGCACGGCTTCGTCGCGGCCGTCGGCGATCGCGCGCATGGTCTTGCGCAGGATCTTCCCGGACCGCGTCTTCGGCAGCGCGTCCACAATGGACACATCGCGGAACGCGGCGACCGGCCCGATGTCCCGGCGGACCATGGCCACCAGTTCGTCGCGCAGCTGTTCCTCGGGGATGTCCGCACCCGCCTTCAGCACGACGAACCCGCGCGGCAGCTGGCCCTTGAGCTGGTCGGCGACGCCGATGACGGCGCACTCGGCGACGGCCGGGTGCGAGGCCAGCACGGCCTCCATCGAACCCGTCGAAAGCCGGTGCCCGGCGACGTTGATGACGTCGTCGGTGCGGCCCATGACGAACAGGTAGCCGTCTTCGTCGAGGTAGCCGGAGTCGCCGGTCAGGTAGTAGCCGTCGTAGCGGGAGAGGTAGGCCTCGTGGTAACGCTCGTCGTCGCCCCACAGCGTCGGCAGCGAGCCCGGCGGCAGCGGCAGCTTCACCGTGATGGCGCCTTCGCGGCCGGCCGGCAGCTCGTCGCCGGCCTGGTCGAGGATCCGGACGTCCCAGCCGGGGACGGGCTTGGTCGCGGACCCGGCTTTGACCTCCATGGGCTCCAGGCCACGCGGGTTGGCCGCGATCGGCCAGCCGGTCTCGGTCTGCCACCAGTGGTCGATCACCGGCGTGCCGAGCTTCTCGTGCGCCCAGTGGTAGGTCTCCGGGTCGAGCCGCTCGCCGGCCATGAACAGCGTCTTGAACGCCTTGAGGTCGTACTTCTCCAGCTCGCGGGCGTCCGGGTCGACCTTCTTGATCGCCCGCAGCGCGGTCGGCGCGGTGAACAGCGCCTGGACGCCGTGCTCGGCGATGACCCGCCAGAACGCGCCCGCGTCCGGCGTGCCGACCGGCTTGCCTTCGTAGAGCACGGTCGTCGCGCCGGCCAGCAGCGGCGCGTACACGATGTAGGAGTGCCCGACGACCCAGCCGACGTCGGAGGCCGTCCACCAGATGTCGCCGGCGTGGACGTCGTAGACCGCGTCCATCGAGTAGGCGAGCGCGACCGCGTGGCCGCCGGTGTCGCGCACGACGCCCTTCGGCTTCCCGGTGGTCCCGGACGTGTAGAGGATGTAGAGCGGGTCGGTGGCGGCGACCGGCACCGGGTCCGCCGGGGTCGCACCGGCCGCCAGCTCGTCCCAGTCGAGGTCACGGCCGGTCAGCCGGGCCGGGGCCTGCTCGCGCTGCAGCACGACGACGTGGTCCGGCTGGTGCTCGGTCATGCCGAGGGCGCCGTCGATGATCGGCTTGTACTCGACCACCCGCGTCGGCTCGATGCCGCAGGATGCCGCCAGGATGACCTTGGGTTTCGCGTCCTGGATCCGCGCCGCGAGCTCCTTCGGAGCGAAGCCGCCGAAGACCACCGAGTGCACCGCGCCGATCCGCGCGCAGGCCAGCATCGCGATCGCGGCTTCGGGCACCATCGGCAGGTAGACGATGACCCGGTCACCCTTCGTGACCCCCAGGGAGCTGAGCGCACCGGCGAACCGCGCGACCGCGTCCCGCAGCTCTTCGTAGGTGTAGGTGCGTTGCCGTCCGGTCACGGGAGAGTCCCAGATCAGTGCGGCCTGGCCGCCCCGGCCGGCCTCGACGTGCCGGTCGAGCGCGTTGTACGAGGTGTTCAGCTCGGCGTCCGGGAACCACCGGTAGAAGGGTGGGTTCGAGTCGTCCAGGGCCCGTTCCGGCGCCTTCGTCCAGCTGATTTTCCCGGCCGCTTCCAGCCAGAACGCGTCCGGCTCGGTCAGGCTCCGCTGGTAGGCCTCGGAGTACGCACCCATTCCCGCTCCTTCGCGTCGGACGTCCGCTCCGACCCCATCATGACGCGCGGGCGGCGGGCTCGCCGGATTCCGGGCACGCTGAAGACCCGGCAACCTCACGGCGGCCGGCTGCGTCCTAAGCTGGACCGCAGGAAAACGCCGTGTGGCGGTACCAAGCGAATACGGACAGTGAGGGGAGCCCGGCGGTGAACGGACTCGCGAGCGCGTTGCTCTCGCTAGCCCATTCCTTGTTCGGCCCGGGCTTCTGCCCCGGCGACTGGGTCTGGGCCACGAGTGCGGCCGGCGCGCTCGTCGCACTGCTGCCGCCGATCGGCGCGCTGGCCGTGGCGATCATCCGGAAAGGCACCGGCAACCGCTACGACGCGACGACGCTGGGCGTCTTCGCGGCGATCGGGCTGGTCAGCGCGCTCATCCTGCCGTGGCTGCTGTCCAACGGCGTGTCCGGCGTGTTCCGGGCGGAGTTCTCGAACCAGAAGTCCGGCCTGTCCAAGGCGGAGACGGCCACGTTGACCAGCGGCTTCTGCTGGGTGGACAACCAGAAGCAGTACCTGGGCGGGCGGCAGACCGTCTTCGACGTCTTTTCCGCCGGCAGCACCGGTCCCGACGACCTCCCGGTCTTCGTCTACCTGGTGGCCTTCGTCGTGCTCGGCGCCGGTTCGCTGCTGTTCGTGATGCTGCAGGGCCGCACGGCCTTCCGCCGCGGCCCGAAGTGGCCTTCGCGGCTGTTCTGGATCCCGTTCGCCGCGATGCTCGTGTTCAGCGTCGGCATGGAGGCCAACACCGCGCTGCACTTCTTCCTGGGTTTCCTGCCGTTCAGCGTGCTGGGCCTGATCCCGGTCGCGATGGTCGGCCCGCCGCCGTGGTCGGTGATCAACCGGCCGGACGTGCCGCCGCGCCGCGACCAGGAGCCGCAGGGGCCGCCGCCGTCGCAGGTCCAGCCGCGCCCGACCCCGCCGCCGCCTCCGCCACCCCCGGTCAACCGGCCGTACCCGAAGACGGCGCTGGCGGCCGCGCCCGAGCCCCCGCCGATGGCCGGCGCGCTCGCCGCGGCCCCGGGCCCGATCCCGCCGCCGCCCGGCTCGCGCAACGCCGGCGGCAGCCGCTACCGGCGCGTCAAGCAGCTCGGCGCGGGTGGCTTCGGCACGGTCTGGCAGGCCGTCGACACCCAGCTCAACCGCACAGTCGCGCTGAAGATCGCGCACGCGCCGGACCGCGACACCGCCGAGCGCATGCAGCGCGAGGCCCGGGCGCTGGCCGTGGTCAGCCACCCGAACTGCGTCAAGGTGTACGACCTCGCCGAGGAGCCGGACGGGCTCGCGCTGGTGATGGAGTACCTCGAGGGCCGTCCGCTGGCCGAGCTGGTCGACGGCCAGGGCCCGCTCGACGACGTCGCGGCCGGCCGCCTCTGGGCGACGATGGCCGGCGCGTTGGCGGCGGCGCACGACAAGGGCGTCCTGCACCGCGACATCAAGCCGTCGAACGTCATCCTCGACCGGAGCGGCCTGGCCCACCTGATCGACTTCGGCATCGCCCGCAGCCAGGGCGACTCGAAGATGACGGCGACCGGCATGATGATCGGCACGCCCGACTTCGTGGCCCCGGAGCAGGCGATGGGCGCGACGGCGTCCCCGGCGTCGGACGCGTGGCAGCTGGCGGCGACGATCAGCTACGCGCTGTCGGGCCAGCCCCCGCGCGGAACCCGCGAGACCCCGATGGCGGCGTTGATGGCGGCGGCCCGTGCCGAGCCGGTGTCCCGCCTGCCGCAGCGAAGCGCGCACGCTCGCCTGCTGGCGGCTTCGCTGGACCCGGAGCCCCGGCGCCGCCCGACGTTGAACGCGGTGCGGCGTGAGGTCGAGGGTTGGTTGTCGAGGGCGGGGAAGTCGGCCGACGGCCCGGTGACGCGGGTGGTGCCGCGCCAGCCGGGGGGCCAGCTGCCGCGCCGCTAGCCCGGCTTCACGGCCGAGAAGATCAGCAGTTCCCTCGGCCGCACGTCCACGCTGACCTGCGCGAACCCGGCCTTCTCGAGCCGGCCGGGGAACGTCGTCGCGTCGATGACGTTCATCGTGTCGCCGATGTGCAGGAGCCGGAAACGGAAGTTGAGCTGGCCGTCGCTGCCGCAGTACGTGCCGCCCGGGCGCAGGACCCGCGCGGCTTCCGCGAAGATCGCGTCCTGCAGTGCGCGGGTCGGCACGTGGTGCAGCATCGTGAAGCACACGACGGCCGAGAACCGGCGGTCGGCGAAGGGCATCTCCGCGCCGCTGCCCTCGACGACCTCGGCGCGGTCGCCGTACTTCGCCCTCAGCAGCTCGGTCGACGCGGGGTCGATCTCCAGCACCGTCAGCTTCGGGACGGCGTCGAGCAGCACCTTCGTGGTGGCGCCGAACCCGGGCCCGATCTCGAGCACGTCGTCGCCCAGGTCGCGGTCCTTCAGCCACGGCGCCAGGCGTTCCTCGACGGTGGCCGCCCACTTCTCCGAGCTGCAGATCTTGCGGTGGATCAGGTTCATCGGCATGCGTCCGACGCTAGGACGCCCCGTCGGTGACCGGTAGCCGATAGCCTGACACATGATGTCGCGAAACAGCCAAGCCATGCTCCTCGGCGAGGTCGACCTGCCCGCCGGCACCTGGTTCCCGTGGCACGAGCACCCGGTGCACCAGCTGGTCTGGTCGGCCAGCGGAGTCGTCGCGGTCAAGTCCGGCGACGCGGGCTGGGTCCTCCCGCCGACGCGGGCGCTGTGGATGCCCGCGGGCATCCAGCACCGCACGGGCGCGCTCGGCCGGGCGGCGCTGCGCGGCATCTACGCCGACCCCGCGTTGTCCCCGGTGTCGTGGCCGTCGCCGCGGCTGGTCGTGGTCCGGCCGTTGCTGCGCGAGCTCCTGGAGTACCTGACCGGCGACAGCGTGGCCCCGGCGGCGCGGCTGCGCGCCGAGGCCGTGGCGTTCGACCTGCTGGAGCCGTTGGACGTGGTCCCGATCGTGGTGCCGTCCCCGGCCGACCCGCGAGCGCGGGACGTCGAGCGGGCGGTCCTGGCGAACCCGGCGGACCCGCGAAGCCTGGCGGAGTTCGGGCGGGACGTCGGAGCGGCGGAACGGACACTGGCGCGCATCTTCGTCCGCGAGTGCCGGATGCCGTTCGGAACGTGGCGCACGCAGGTGCGGCTGCGGGCGTCGCTGCCGCTGCTGGCCCAGGGAGCGTCGATGGAGACCGTGGCCCACCGGGTGGGGTACAGCTCGGCGAGCGCGTTCGTCGCGGCGTTCCGGCGAGCCGTCGGGGTCACGCCGGGGGCCTACTTCGCGGGCTGAGCCGGCACCAGTACCGCAGCCGCCCGGCGGAGCTGGTGTCCGCGAGGACGCCGCCGTTGCGCTCGATCACGCGCCGCGACGCGTGGTTCTCGGGAGCGCAGGTCAGCAGGACGTCGTCGAGGCCGGCCTCGCGGGCGACCAGCAGGCTCGCCCGCAGCAGCGTGGTGGCGTGCCCGCGCCCTCGTGCGGCCGGCCTGATGTCGTAGCCGAGATGGCCGCCGAACTCGGTCAGCTCGTCGTTGAGCCGCAGGTTGAGCCGGACCCGCCCGAGGTAGTCGTCGCCGTCGGCCCACCAGAGGATTCGGTGCGGAACGCGGTCGCGTCCGAAGGGTGCCTCCCCGCGGAGGCCGGCCTCGCGCATCTCCTCGACCCAGCGCGCGAACGCCGCCGGCTCGGCGAGCAGCTCCGGCCGCAGGTCGGTGTGCAGACCCTCGCGGTGGTACTCCGCCAGCGCGTCGAGGAACGACCGGTGGTGGCGCGGCGCGGGGTCGGCCAGAGCTACCGCCAGGACGGCAGCCAGCGTTCGGCGTCCCACTGGCCCGTGGTGATCGCGACGCCGTTCAGGATCGGCCACAGCCAGGCGAAGTTCGCCACCACCAGGCCCACGTACAACGACACCACGAGCAGACCGGTCCCGCGTCTTTCGAACCCGCGCCGGGCGCTGCCCAGGATCTGGCCCAGGCACAACGTCAACCCGAGCACCAGGAACGCCGCCAACGGCGTCGCGTAGAAGAAGTACATCTGGCGGTCGATGTTGGTGAACCAGAAGACGTACCCGCCGAGGTAGCCCACCAGCACCGCCGCGTAGCGCCAGTCCGCGCGGAACACCGAGCGCCACACCGACCAGCCCAGCATCGGGATCGCCAGCCACCACATCGCCGGCGTGCCGATCAGCATCGTCGCGCTGACGCAGCGGGACTCGCCGCAGCCGGTGACGTCGCCGTCGTAGCTGTAGAGCATCGGGCGCAGCCCCATCGGCCACGTCCACGGCTTCGACTCCCACGGGTGCGGGTTGTCCTTGGGCGTGACCAGCGTTTCGTGGAAGTGCAGGACGTTGCCCGTGTAGTCGGCGAGCGAGCGCAGCGACGCCGGCACCCACGACCAGATGCCCGGCGCGATGTCCTTGATCTCGGTGTAGTGCCGGTCGGTCGCGGTCTCGCTCGCGAACCACGCCCAGTACGCGCTCAGGTACATCAGGAACGGGATGAGCAGGATCGCCCACAGCGCGGGCAGCACGTCCCGGCGGATCGTGCCCAGCCAGGGCCGCTCGACGCCGGCCGCGCGGCGCGCCGCGACGTCGAAGAACACGCACAGCAGCCCGAACGCGACGATGTAGTACAGCGCCGACCACTTGACGCCGAAGGTGAGCCCGATCATCAGCCCGGTCGCGAACCGCCACCAGCGGAAGCCCAGCTTGGGGCCCCACACGGACTCGTTGACCCAGCCCTCGCGGACCGCCGTCGCGAGCCGGGTGCGCACCTGGTCGCGGTCGACGAGCAGGCAGGCGAACGCGGCGAGCACGAACAGCGCGATGAAGATGTCGAGCATGCCCATCCGCGACTGCAGGTGCAGCACGCCGTCGCTGATCACGAGGATGCCGGCGATGCCGCCGAGCAGCGTCGAGCGGGTCAGGCGGCGGGCGACGCGGATGGTCAGGAAGACGATGAGGGTGCCGGCCAGCGCGGGCATGATCCGCCAGCCCCAGCCGTTGTAGCCGAACAGCCATTCGCCGATCGCGATCAGCTGCTTGGCCAGCGGCGGGTGGACGACCAGCTCGTAGCCGTAGTTGTCCTCGTAACCGCCGTTGCGCAGCATCTGCCACGCCTGCGGCACGTAGTGCTTCTCGTCGAAGACCGGGCTGCCCTTGTCCGTCGGCACGCCGAGGTTCTGCAGCCGGACGATGCCGCCGATCACGGTCAGCACGAGGGTGACGACCCAGCCGCGCAGCCGGTCGGTCGGCATGCCGCGGCCGAGCAGGGTCACTTCGCGGTCGGTCGGCGGCCGGAGCGCCTCGACCGGGTCCGGCCGGACGCTTTCGTCGTCGGGACGGGTCAGCACGGCGGTCACGGGGCGATCCTACGGGCGGGACAGGGCGTGCGTCGTCCGGATCCGCTGATCAGCCTAGGCTGGCCCGGTGAGTCCCTCGGTGCTTCCCGGTCGCCTGGTCCTGGCCGCAACCCCGCTCGGCGACGTCCGCGACGCCTCGCCCCGCCTGGCCGAAGCGCTGGCGGAAGCCGACGTCATCGCGGCCGAAGACACCCGCAGGTTCCGCTCGCTGGCGTCGGCGCTGGAGGTGACCCCGCGCGGCCGGGTGGTGAGCTTCTACGAAGACGTCGAGACGGCCCGCCTGCCCAAGTTGCTCGAATCGTTACGCGCGGGCGAGTCGGTGGTGCTGGTGACGGACGCCGGTATGCCCAGTGTGTCCGATCCGGGGTTCCGCTTGGTGTCGGCGTGCGTCGCCGCGGATATCCCGGTCACCTGCCTGCCGGGCCCGTCCGCGGTGACGACGGCGCTCGCTTTGTCCGGTTTGCCGTGCGACCGGTTTTGTTTCGAGGGTTTCGCGCCGCGTAAGCCGGGCGAGCGGACTCGCTGGCTCACGTCGCTTCGGGACGAGCCGCGGACGGCGGTGTTCTTCGAGTCGCCGCACCGGCTGGCGTCGCTGCTGGCGGACGCGGTTTCGGTGCTGGGTGCCGCTCGCCGGGCCGCGGTGTGTCGCGAGCTGACGAAGACCTACGAAGAGGTCAAGCGGGGGAGTCTTTCGGAGCTGGCTTCGTGGGCCGAGGAAGGCGTTCGCGGGGAGATCACGGTGGTGCTGTCCGGGGCCGAGCCGAGGGAGCTGTCCGTGGCGGACCTGGTTTCGGAGGTGGCGGACCGGGTGTCGGCGGGCGAGCGCCTGAAGACCGCGGCGGCGGAGGTCGCGGAGGCGGCCGGAGTGTCCAAAAAGGAGCTTTACGACGCCGTCCTGGCGGCGCGCGCGGGGAAGTAATCCCGGTCACGGCAAGAGATGTCCGTTTTGCCGCAAGTGATCGATGTGAGATCCGAATTAAGCCATTCGGCCGCTACCGCTGCTTTCGATCATCGGTGATCGTGAAGGCGGGCGCGGCCCGGGGTTGTCCCGCCGCGGAGTGAGGGGAATCTTCGCGTGGCTTTCGTGCGTTCTTCGCGGCCGAGATACAGACGTGGCGTGCTTTTCCTGGTGCTGGCCGTGGCCTTCGGAATCTTTCCGGCCACGGCTTTTTTGCGCCCTCCGCCGGCCGCGGCCGACGTCGTCGCGCAAGTCCCGGACACCGCGCCGGACGAGGCCACCGCCGCCCGGTACGCCGGGCAGGCCCGAAAGCGCGTTCAGGTCATGGACCAGACCACCGAGACCGCGGAGACGTTCGCCGACCCCGGCGGCACGATGACGACCACCCGCCACACGCGGCCCGTGCGGGTCAAGCAGGGCAGTGGCTGGGTGACCCCGGACTCGACGCTGGTGCCGAAGGACGGCGTGGTCGCCCCGAAGGCCGCGACGACCGGCATCACGCTTTCCGCGGGCAAGAAGCAGTCGGAGAAGGCCGTGGGCGCGCAGCCCCTGCTGCGCCTGACCCGCGACGGCACGTCGGCCGGGTTCGACTGGCCCGCCGCGCTGCCCGAACCGGTCGTCACCGGCTCGACCGCGACCTATCCGGAGGTCCTGCCCGGCGTCGACCTGCGGGTCCAGGTCGACGTCGACACCGTGCACGAGGTCGTCGTGGTCAAGACGCCCGAGGCGGCGAAGAACGTGGCGACGCTCGGTTTCGGTGTGCCCGTGCAGAACGGCAAGGTGACGAAGGATGCCGACGGCAGCCTCCACGTGCGCGACGCCAAGGGCGCCGAGAAGTTCACCGCGCCGCCCGCGACCATGTGGGACTCGTCGGGCATCGACGTGAGTGACCACGACTTCGTCCGCGGCCCGGCCGCGGGCGGCCGCCAGGCGGCGGTCGGCGTGGATCTCGCCGGGGCGAAGCTCACCCTCACCCCGGACCCGAAGCTGCTGGCCGCCGCCGGCACCGTCTACCCGGTCTACGTCGACCCGACCTGGCACGACAACTACTGCTCCGCGTGTGGGCGCAACCACTACCTGGTCCAGTACGCCTGCGGCTCGGGCAAGACGCCGGGTGACGCGGTGTGGGACAGCGACGACAACCTGCGCGCCGGCTACACCTACGACAGCCGGTCGAGCTGCGCCGGGCACCTGGTCACCGCGCGGTCGTTCGTCGAGATGAACCTCGGCGGGCTCATCGGGAAGACCATCTACGGCGCACAGCTGAACCTCGGCCTGACCAACCCGGGCACCTGCTCGGCGACCAACAACATCGTCTGGTCGGGCGTTATCGGCGCCGGGCTGAGGTTCAACAGCGGCCCGGCCTGGTGGAACACCGTCGCGACGGTCGGCAACCACTGCCCCGCGGACACGAACGTCAGCTTCGACATCACCTCGACCATCGCGACCGCGATCCAGGGCAACTCGCCGACGTGGACGTTCGGCATCGTTTCGCCGAACGAAGGCGACCAGGCGACCTGGAAGCGCTACTCGACGCAGGTCGGTTTCTCGGTCGTCTACAACTCCCCGCCGAACCAGCCGAAGAACCTCGCGATCTTCAACGGGACGCAGTCCTACCCCTGCGTCCAGGGCGCCTCCCGGCCGGTCCTCGGCCCGACCAGCACCGGCTACGTCACCCGGGCCAACGTCTCCGACCCGGACGGCTACCAGCTGGACGCCATGTTCCGCGTCTACAAGGGACTCGTCAGCAAGGGCGGCTACACCTGGGACGGCCGGGACTTCAGCTCGAACAACGTCCTGAGCGACGCGAACCAGGCGAACCGGAACGCGGTCACGACGCTGCCCAAGGACGAGCTGAACGCCGACGGCTTCTACTCGTGGGACGTCCATTCGACGGACGGCAAGGAGGAGGCGTGGGCGGTCCCCTGCGAGGTCGAGGTCGAGCTGACCCCGCCCGCGGCGCCCGGCGTCGCGTCGCAGACGTACCCGTCCGGCGCGTACGGCGGCGGCCCCGGCCGTCCCGGTGACTTCACGTTCACCGCGGCGGGCACAGCGGCCCCGGTCGACCACTACGTCTGGCGGATCGACGACACGGCCGCGCCGAGCTGCGACGGCACCGAGGCCGGCACGGTGAAGCCCCAGGCCCTCAACGGGCCCGGCACCACGGCGATCGCGCCCGGCACCTCGGGACCGCACGTGCTCAGCGCGTGGTCGTGCAACCGGGCGAAGACCCCGTCGAGCCGCATCGACTACGCGTTCACGGTGAAGGACGCCGCGGCTCCGGTCGCGTCCTGGCAGTTCGAGGGCGACGGCCGTTCGCAGGTGACGGGCCTGCGCTACGCGGGTGCCGGCACCGGCACCTTCGCCGCGGGCAAGCTCGGCCAGGCCGCCGTGCTCAGCGGGCAGGCCGGCGACTACTTCGCGACGCCGGCCCGGATCGTCGACACCACGAAGTCGTTCTCCGTCTCGGCCTGGGTGAACGCCGCCGACCTGAACGGCCAGCGGACCGTGCTCTCCCAGGACGGGGACCAGGCCAGCGGGTTCGCCCTGCAGTACCTGAGCACCGGCAAGTGGGCGTTCAGCCTGAGCGGCTCGGACGTCGCCAACCCGGCGGTCACCTCGGCTGTTTCGACGGCCGCACCCGCCGCCGGGACGTGGACCCACCTCACCGGGGTGTACGACGCGACCGCGCACACCGCGGCCCTGTACGTCAACGGTGCCCCGCAGCAGACGGTGTCCGCGACGGCGGCGAACGTGACCGGCCCGCTCGTCCTGGGCGGCGGCAAGTGGGGCGGCGTCCGCACGTACCTGACCAAGGGATCGATCGACGAGGCGGCCGTGTTCGGCCGGGCCCTTTCCGCGGCGGAGGTCGGCACCCTCTCCGGCGCCAACGGCGTTCCCACGGGACTGTCCGCCGCGCGGGAGTACACATTGGACGGTGACACGCGGGACGCCACCGGCACCGAGGGCACCCTCGCGTTCACCGGCCTCCCGTTCGGCCCGGGGTACTCGGACTCGGCGGGGCAGTCCGCCACCGACGACTCGATCGGCCACGGCAGCGGCCAGGCCCTGGTGGGCTCGGGCCCGGGGTACGCGGCGACGTCGTCCCCGGTGGTGGACACCGCGCAGAGCTTCTCGGTGTCGGCCTGGGTGAAGCTGGACAAGCCCGACTTCTACACCCTCGTGGAGCAGGAGGGCACCGCCAACGACTCGTTCCTGCTCAGCTCCTCACCCGACAACGTCGCGTTCGGGATGAGCACCACGGACTCCGTCGGCGACGCGGCCAACTGGCGGTGGGCCGGTACGTCGATCACCCCGTACGCCGGGAAGTGGACGCACCTGACCGGGGAGTACGACTCGGTCGCGGGCAAGGAACGGCTGTACGTCAACGGCGCGCTCGCCTCGGAGACGGTGATCCCCGCGGGCAGCGTGTGGCGCTCGACCGGGCCCCTCGGGATCGGCAAGCTGCCCGGCCGGGCGGCCGGGGCCTTCGCCGGCTCGATCGACCAGGTCCAGGTCTGGGACCGCGCGCTGCCCGCCGCCGAGGTGGCCGGCCTCGCCAACACCGCGGTGCTGCGGGCGAACTACCAGCTCGACGGCACCACGAAGGACTCCGTCAGCGGCGTCACGGGCACGCCGTCCGGGAACTTCCAGATGACGACGGACGAGAACGGCGCGAACGTCGCCCGGTTCCCGTTCGACTGGGGCTCCCAGGTCGAAGGGCCGCGTCCGCAGAACTTCCGCAGCGACCGGAGTTTCACCGCCGAGGCCTGGGTCAAGCACACCTGGACCGCGGCGGACGCGGCGCGGGAGAAGCAGCGTGACCCGTCCGATCCCGGCGGCGTGGACAAGCCCGGCCGGACGGCGCTCGGGGCGAACGGCGCGAACTTCTCGCCGTACCTGCTGGGCTACCGCGGCGTGCAGGACGCGAACGGCACCTGGCACCCCCGCTGGAGCTGGGCGATGTGGATGGCGGAGTCCACGCCGACGACGCCGGTGGCCATCCTGGCGACGCCGGACGTGGACGCGGAGTCGGGCGTCTGGACCCACCTCGCCGGGACCTACGACGCCGTGGCGCACCAGGCCTGCCTCTACGCGACGACGGACGCCTACCAGTACAGCCCGAAGTGCGTCGGCAACGTCGTCGGCTGGAACGGCGCGAGCGACCTCGAGGACCTCTTCCTCGGGCGCGGCCGGTTCAAGGGCCAGGACAGCGACTACTGGTACGGCGACCTGCGTGGCATCCGGGTCTACAGCGGTGTGCTCGACCAGCAGCACATCAACGCCGACGCCATCCTCGACCACCCCTAGTCCAGCCCGACCTTCCCAGAATGGGTGGATCTTCCATGCGCAGAAGTGCCAGATGGGCCCGGTCGGGCCGGCTTTCCCGGGTCACGGCGGCGGTGCTCGCGGTCGTCATGCTCGGCTCCGGCGGGACGGCGGTCGCCGCACCCACCCGGCCCGGCGGTGACTGGACGGTCCCGGCGGGGCAGCAGGAGAAGAGCATCCCGGTGAGCCCGGTGACGACCGGGAAGCTGCCGGACATCAAGATCGGCACGCCGCCCGTCACGCCGCCGGTCTGGCCCGCCGCGAAGGACACCGACGTCGACCTGGCGCCGGCGGCCACGCAGCTGCGCGCCGCCGACACCCCGGTGCGGGTCGGGCGCGCCGCGGCCGCCGCCAAGCCCGCCAAGGTGCACGTCAAGGTCGCCGACCACCGGGCCGCCGAGGCGCTGGGTCTCGACGGCGTGGTCCTGGCGGTCACCGGCGCCACGGACGGCCCGGTCCACGTCGGACTGGACTACAGCGGCTTCGCGAACGCCTTCGGCGGTGGCTGGAGCGACCGGCTCCGGCTGTTCACGCTGCCGGCCTGCGCACTGTCCACACCGGACAAGCCCGAGTGCCGGCAGCGCACGCCGATCGCGGGTTCGGCCAACGACGCCAAGACGAAGCAGGTCACGGCCGACCTCGCGGCCGGCGGCGGGACGCGGGTGCTGGCCGCGGCGGCGACCGCGAGCGGCTCGGCCGGCTCGACCACCGCGATGCCGCTGTCGGCCGCCGGCGACTGGTCCGGCGGCGGTTCGGGTGGCGACTTCTCCTACAGCTACCCGTTCGCGACGCCGAAGGCCCCGAACGGCGCCGCGCCGAACCTCGGGCTGTCCTACTCCTCGGGCAGCATCGACGGCCTGACGTCGGCGACGAACAACCAGGCGTCGTGGATCGGCGACGGCTGGGACTTCACGCCCGGCGGGTTCATCGAGCGCCACTACAAGGGCTGCGGCGAGGACCTGGGCGGCAACAACGGCCAGACGAAGACCGGCGACCAGTGCTGGGGTCCCGACAACGCGTCGCTCGTCCTCGGCGGCCGGTCGACGCAGCTGATCAAGGTCAGCGACACGCTGTGGCGACCGAAGACCGACGACGGCTCCAAGGTGGAGCTCCTGACCGGCGCCACGAACGGCGTCTCCCACGGACAGCACTGGCGCGTCACCACCGGCGACGGCACCCAGTACTACTTCGGCCTCAACCACCTGCCCGGCTGGACCAGCGGCAAGCCCGAGACGCAGTCCGCGTGGACGGTCCCGGTCTTCGGCAACAACGACGGCGAAGACTGCTACAAGGCCGGCGACTTCGCGCACTCGTGGTGCCAGCAGGGGTGGCGCTGGAACCTCGACTACTCGGTCGACCCGCACGGCAACGTCAGCTCGTACTACTACCAGCCGGAGAAGAACTCCTACGGCCTGAACCTGAACGTCACCTCGGCCGGCACGTCCTACGTCGCGGGCGGCTACCCGCTGCGCGTCGAGTACGGCCTGCGGCTCAAGGACGGCAGCGTCTACGGCACCGGCCCGACGAACCAGGTCGTGTTCGACACGGCCGAGCGGTGCATCCCGGACGCTTCCTTCGACTGCGCGCCGGCGAAGCTCACCGCCGCGAATGCGTCGCACTGGCCGGACGTCCCGTTCGACCAGATCTGCGCCGAAGGGGCCACCTGCGACTACGGTGCTCCCGCCTTCTTCACCCGCAAGCGCCTGACCGCGGTCCGCACGCAGTACTTCAGCGGTACCACGCCGAACGACATCGACCGGTGGGACCTCGTGCAGTCCTACCCGGGGTCGGGGGACGCCGCCCCGCCCGCGCCGTGGCTGAACTCGGTCACGCACACCGGGAAGGCCGGGACGCCGATCACCCTGCCGCCCACCGAGTTCGACCGGTACATCTTCCCCAACCGCGTCGACACGCTCGGCGACAAGTACGCGGCGATCACCCGCAGCCGGCTCAAGGAGATCCGGACCGAGACCGGCGGGCGGATCGCCGTCAACTACTCGGCGCAGGACTGCGTGCCGGGCACGAAGATGCCCGCGTCGCCGCAGACGGACAAGTACCGCTGCTTCGCTTCCTACTGGAGCCCGCCCGAGTCGAAGGACCCGGTGCTGGACTGGTTCCACAAGTACGTCGTCACCGACGTCACCGAGGACGACGGGCCGGGTGACTCGGTCCCGGTCGAGACGCACTACTCGTACCCGGCCGACAGCGCGGCCTGGCACTACGACGACAGCCAGTTCACGCCGGACGACCGCCGCACCTGGAACCAGTGGCGCGGCTACAACGTGGTGACGACGTCCATCGGTGCGCCGGGCACGACCCAGACCGTCACGGAATCCCTGTACCTGCGCGGGATGGACGGCGAGGTGGTCACCGACTCCGACAAGGGGACCATCACCGACAAGGACTGGCTGCAGGGGTTCGTGCGCGAGTCCCGGACGTACCTGGCGGACGGCAAGACCGTCGACTCGGCGTCGATCAACGACCCGTGGTCGCGCGGCCCGACCGCGACCAGCGCGGACGGGCGCCTCAAGGGGTACATGACCGACACCCAGGCGGTCCGCGGCCGCATGCTGCTCTCCGACGGGACGACCTACCGCCGGACGCAGGTGAACAAGAAGTTCGACGACCAGGGCATGACGACGCAGGTCGAGGACCTGGGCGACACCTCGACCGCCACCGACGACACCTGCACGAACACGACCTACGTCGCGAACGGCGCCGGGATGTTCGACCGGTCGAGCGCGGTCGTCATGTTCGGCGCGAACTGCGCCGGCACCCAGACGGCGGCGAACAGCATCACCGACGTCCAGGTGGCCTACGACCACCAGGCGGTCGGGGCGCCGCCGACCCAGGGCGACATCACCGAGCAGGACACGCTCGACACGTGGGACGCGACGGGCAAGCACTACGTCGCCACCGCGAAGAGCAGCTACGACGACCTCGGCCGCGAGACCGAGTCGACGGACGTGTTCGGCAACCTGACCAAGACCGGCTTCACCCCGGCGACGGGCGGTCCGGTCACCCAGATCAAGACGACCAACCCGCTCGGCTGGACGTCGACCACGACGCTCGAGCCCGCGCGCGGCAACCCGACGACCTCGGCCGACGTCAACGGCGTCACGACGGACATCGACTACGACGCGCTGGGCCGGAAGACGTCGGTCTGGAACCCGGGCCGGACCCGGAGCCAGGCGGCGAGCGCGACCTTCGAGTACGGCGAGAGCAAGACCGGCCCGGTCTACGTGCGCACGCGGACTTTGCAGGACACGAACGCCTACACGGACGCGTACACGATCTACGACCACCTCGGCCGGACCCGGCAGACCCAGGTCCCGGCGCAGGGCGGCGGCCGGATCCTTTCCGACACCCTGTACGACTCGCGCGGGCTGCAGTTCAAGACGAACGCGCCGTTCTACAACGACGCGTCGGGCCCGAACGCCACCCTGGTCGGGGCGGCCGACAACACGATGATGGCGCAGACCGTCACCGAGTTCGACCGGCGGGCGCGGCCCACGGCGTCGATCCTGATGTCGAAGAGCGTCGAGCAGTGGCGGACGACGACCCGCTACGACGGCGAGAAGACCACGACGATCCCGCCCGCGGGCGGCTCACCGTCCACAGTGGTCACCGACGCGCAGGGGCAGACCGTCCAGCGGCTGCAGTACACCAACGGTTACACGGCGGGCGGGACGAACCCGGCCGACGTCACGACGTACGCGTACAACGCCGCCGGCGCGCAGACGTCCGTGCAGGACTCCTCGGGCAACGTCTGGTCGACCAAGTACGACCTGCGCGGCCGCAAGGTCGAGCAGAACGACCCGGACGCGGGCAAGTCGACCACCACGTACGACCAGGCCGGCCAGGTCAAGACCACGACGGACGCGCGCGGGCAGACGCTGGCCTTCACCTACGACACCCTCGGCCGGAAGGTCCGCGAGAACAAGGACTCCGACACCGGGACCCTGCTGGCGTCGTGGGCCTACGACACGGTCGCGCACGGGCTGGGCCTGCCGGCGTCGTCGACCCGCTGGGACGGCACGGACGGCTACACGAACCGGGTCGTCGCCTACGACGCGTTCAGCAGGCCGACCAAGACCGCCGTCGACATCCCGCAGAAGGAGGACGCGCTCAAGGGCACCTTCGAGTTCTCGACGAAGTACACGGCGACCGGCGCGATCGCGGAGACCGTGAGCCCGGCGGCCGGGAACCTGCACCAGGAGCACGTCGTCCACGGCTACACGGACCTGGGCCTGGCGTCGACGACCTACGCGCTCGACTCTACGACCGGCGCGCGCACGGACCTGGTGTCGGCCACCGGGTACACGTCGCTCAACGAGATGTCGACGCTGCAGCTGGACGGCGCCACCTCGATCTCGAACGTCGGCATCACCCAGACCTACGACGAGGTGACCCGGCGGGCGCAGACCACGACGGTCAGCCGTGAGACGCAGATCGGCGCCGAGCTGTCGAAGCGGACCTACAGCTACGACCCGGCGGGCAACGTCCGGAAGATCGCGGACACGCCCGCCGGCGCGGCGGCGGACATCCAGTGCTTCGACTACGACTACCTGCAGCGGATGACGGACGCGTGGACGCCGTCGTCGGGTGACTGCTCGACGGCGAAGTCGGCGTCGGCCCTGAACGGCGCGGCGCCGTACTGGAACACGTACACGTTCGACAAGACCGGCAACCGCAAGACGCAGGTCGAGCACAAGCCGGCCGGCGACGTGACGACCACGTACAACTACCCGGCCTCGGGCGCGACCGCGGTCCGGCCGCACGCCCTGCAGGGCACGAACGCGGCGGGCCCGACCGGCACGGCGACGACGGGGTACACCTACGACGAGGCGGGTTCGGTCAAGACCCGCGACGTCGGCGGCAACACGCAGACGTACACGTACGACGCCGAAGGTCACACGGCGAAGGAGACGGACCCGGCGGGTTCCAGTTCGTACGTCTACGACGCGGACGGCAACCGCCTGATCGCCCACGACCCGACGGGCTCGACGCTGTCGATCGGCGACCTGGAGATCATCCAGGCGGCGGGCACACAGGCGGCGACGGCGATCCGCTACTACTCCCACGGCGGCGCGCAGATCGCGGAGCGGGCGGGGTCGGCGGGGCTGAAGTGGATGCTGGGCGACCTGCACGGCACGAACGGGCTGTCGATCACGCAGGGGACGCTGCAGCCGAACCAGCGGTACACGGACCCGTTCGGCAACGTCCGCGCGCAGACGTCGACGTGGCCGGACAAGCACGGTTTCGTCGGGGGCTACCAGGACACAACGGGCTTGACGCACCTCGGTGCGCGTGATTACGACCCGACGACGGGGCGGTTCACGAAGGCCGACCCGGTGCTGACGCCGGATCTGCCGCAGACGCTGAACGCGTACGCGTACGCGAACAACTCACCGGTGACGGAGTCGGACCCGTCGGGCTTGTCGGCGTGCCACAGCATGGGTTCGGACGGCTTGCTGTGCAACGCGGGAACGCCGCAGGCCGAGGGGTGTTCGTGGAACCCGAGCTGCAACGTCCAGGGACACCACACGCAGCAGGAGATCGACAAGCACAACGGCAAGTACGCGCGTGACGAAGCGATCCGCAACTCCGGCATCAGCCAGGCGGCGTACCAGGACGCGCAGGCGGTGGTGAAGAAGTCCAAGTGGGACGTCTTCGTCGAAGCGGCGGGCGAGCTGGTCAAGGGCCTGATCGGCTGGGACGACATCAAGGACTGCGTGACGCAGGGAGCGTTCGGCGCGTGCGTCCGGACGGTCATCAACTTCATCCCGTGGGGCAAGATCCTGAAGGCCGGCGAGATCATCGCGGACTTCTGGAAGGGCGCGAAGGCCCTCATCACGTTCGGCAAGGAGGTCGAGAAGGCCGAGAAGGTCATCGTCGACACGGAGAAGGTCCTGGTCGACGCGGACAAGGCGGCCAATGCGGCGGCGGATGCGGAGCGGGCTGCGTCGGAGGTGGCCCACGGGGCCGAGGAAGCCAAGGGAGCGGAGAGCGGCGCTTCGTGCGCGTTGCACAGTTTTGTCGCGGGGACGCTGGTGCTGCTGGCGGACGGCACGACGAAGCCGATCGACCAGGTCCACGACGGCGACGTGGTCGCGACGACGGATCCTTCGACGGGTGCGGTCGAGCAGCACAAGGTGGTGGGCACGCTCGTCCACAGTGACGAGGAGGAGCGCACCGAGGTCACTCTCGATTCGGGCGGGACTCTGGTCGCGACGGACTGGCACCCCATCTGGGTGGAAGAGGCCGGGGACTGGGTCGCGATCGGATCGCTGGTCCCGGGTGAGCACCTACACTCGGCTGATGGTCGGTCGGTCGAGGTCAAGTCGGTTCGCCACTTCAGGCAGCAGGCGCCGGTCTACGACCTCACGGTGGATTCAGTCCACGACTACTACGTGGGCGCCGGCGCGGTCGCGGTGCTGGTCCACAACTGCGGCGGCAAAGAGGCAGCCGAGGAGTTTCGTGCGAACGCCAACAACGGGCAGGGCGTCTCGCACACGAAGAATATTGCGGTCGCAGACCATGAAATCAACGGGTCCTCGGGGCAGTTGGTAGGAGTCAGTGGAAAACACACCCATCCCGGGTCAACCTCGATGCCGCCGGTGCGGCAGTTCAACCCGGGAACTCGCCCCTTCGACTCCGAAACCAAGATCTTCGAAACCTATGCGGCCAGCTTGCCGCGTAATGCCACTGGTACGATCAAGCTTTATTCGGAACGGGAGATCTGTGCGAGTTGTCGCGGTGTCATTGCGCAGTTCAGAGATATGTTCCCTGGTATCAAGGTGAGTACTTCGTGGGGTTGATGATGGGCGAAATCGAAGAAATCGCATCAGTTTTGCGGGAACGTTATGGTCACGGTGAAGTGGTGGGAATCTCGCCGGATGAGGTAGAAGAGGTCCGAGTCCGGCAAGGTGTCGAAGAGCTGCCTCTGGAGTATCGACGATTTCTTGCGCTGATGGGCCGACGTGCGGGAGGAATGCTCGTCGGAACGGATATATTTTATCCCGCGATTTTACCGCTGAAAGACTCCTTGGACGACTTTCCGGTCGTACGCGATCTTATCTCTTCGGTTCCGGGGTCGCTTGTCCTTGGCATGCACCAGGGCTATCAGGTCTACGTGGTCACCGATGTCGGTTCATCCGATCCCAAGGTTCTGATGTACGAAGAAGATGAAGACGCCCCGGTCTCGGAGTGGGATTCGTTCACGGATTTTCTTCGTTCGGAAATGGCGCAATTGGACTAATGGCCGGCTGGTGAGCGGTCACGTCAGCAACGCGGTCACCGCGGCATGCGCCTTCTCCGCATCAGGCGCATCCCCGGTGATGACGTCCGTGTACACGAACGACTCCCCGATCCGCACCAGCAGATAAGCCAGATCCGGTACCGGCAACGGCGGCTCCAGCCGCCCGGCCGCGACCTCCGAGGTCAGCAGCTTCGAAAGCTCAGCCGTGGTCCGCTGCTGGCAAACGCTTGCGCGCGTCGTCAACAGCCGCAACGCCCGTTCCGGCTCCCGGCGCAAGAAATTCCGAAAAGGCGGCGACTCGTTCGCGAACCGGACATACCCGCTCACGAAGTCGGCCACCCCGGCCGCCCCGCGGCCGGCGCACGAAGGCAACAGCCGGGCGATCGACGCGGCGGACAGCGACCAGAGGATCTCGCCCAGCAGCAGATCCCGGGATCCCACCCGGCGGTGCAGCGTCGCGCGGCTGATCGAGAGCGCCTCCGCCAGCTCGCCCATGTCCACCCGTCGGCCGGCCAGGAACCAGTCGCGGGCCAGGTCGAACGCAGCCGAGTGAGACATATGTCAGAATGTCTCACATCGAGCGGCGGACGGCGAGAGGGACAGCGAAATGCGTGCAGTGCAGGTGACCGAGTTCGGCGGACCCGAGGTGCTCACCCCCGTCGAGCTGCCCGATCCCGTGGCCGGCCCCGGTGAGGTGCTCATCGACGTCGACCGCATCGGCGTCAACTACGCCGACACGCACCAGGCTGAAAACTCCTACCTCGCGCCGTCCAAGCTGCCGCTCGTCCCCGGTGGTGAAGTGGTCGGGACAAGCGGAGGCAAGCGCGTCGTCGCCCTGCTCAACGGCGGTGGCGGGTACGCCGAGAAGGCCGTCGCGCCCGCGGCGACCACCTTCCCCGTGCCCGACGGCATCGACGACCTCACCGCGCTGTCCATGCTGGTCCAGGGCGCCACCGCCTGGGTCCTGCTCAAGAAGAACGCCCACCTCGAGAAGGGCGAGTCCGTCGTCGTGCACGCGGCCGCCGGGGGTGTCGGGACCATCGCCGTTCAGCTCGCCAAGGCCTGGGGTGCCGGCCGCGTCATCGCCACCGCCAGCAGCGACGAGAAGCGCGCCCTCGCGCTCGAACTGGGCGCCGACGTCGCCGTCGACTCGCGCGCCGAGGACATGACCGCCACCCTGATCGAGGCCAACAACGGACGCCGCGTGGACGTTGTGCTCGACATGGTCGGCGGTACGACCACCGACCAGAGCATCGCCGCGCTCGCGCCGTTCGGCCGGCTCGCCTTCTACGGCATGGCCGGACGGGAGAACCCCAAGCCGGTCGAGATGCGCAACCTCCTCGGCCACAGCACCACGATCAGCGGCATGTGGCTGCCGCACGTCTTCCGCCTGCCCGGCAACGTCTTCGGGACCGCGCTGAACGAGCTGTTCGACCTCGTCCTGAAGGGCAAGCTCAAGGCCATCCCCGGCGGCGAGTTCGGACTCTCCGACGCCCGCGGCGCGCACGAGGCCCTGCGCTCCCGCAAGACCGTCGGCAAGCTACTGCTCGACCCCGGCGAGTAGGCGTTCCAGGGGTGCCGCCTTGTGCAGGCACTCCTGCCACTCCGCCTCCGGGTCCGAATCCGCCGTGATCCCGCCGCCGACACCGAGGGAGATGGCGCCGGAGGCGATTTCGAACGTCCGGATCGCGACGTTCAGTTCCAGCCCCGCCGCCGGGGACAGCAGTCCGATCGCTCCGGTGTAGACCCCGCGTCCGCAGGGCTCCAGCTCGCCGATCAGGTCCAGCGCGCGGATCTTCGGCGCACCGGTCACCGAGCCCGGCGGGAACGTCGCGGCCAGCAGTTCGGCGTCGGACACCGAAGGGCGCAGTACCCCCGTCACCGTCGAGTCCAGGTGCCAGACCCCCGGCGCCGGGCGAACACGCAGCAGCGACGGCACCGCCACGGTCCCCACCTCGCACACCCGGCCGAGGTCGTTGCGCACCAGGTCGGTGATCATGACGTTCTCCGCGACGTCCTTGGCGGACCGGCGCAGCAGCACGGCGTTCCCGTCGTCGGCCGGGCCACGCCGGGGGAGCGTCCCCTTGATCGGCGTCGACCGCACCGCCCGGCCGTGCCGCGCGAGGAACAGCTCCGGCGAGAACGACACCACCGACCCCCACGGCCCCGCGACGAACGCCGCCCGGCGCGGATCCAGCGAAGCCACCCCGGCCGCGAACAGCGCCTCGGGCGAGCCGGAGAACGCACCCGTGAACCGGCTGCAGATGTTCGCCTGGAACAGTTCCCCGGCTTCGATCGCGTGCACGCACGCCTTCACCGCGTCCCGGTGCTCCGAGGGCAGCGGACGCCGCAGCGGCCCGGCCTCCCAGGAGAGATCGGGCGGCGGAGAAGAAAGCAGCGACTCCATTGTGGACATCGAAGGCCCGCCGCCGTCCAGGGACTCCAGGAAACAGGTGCCCGAGGACGACCACCGCAGCACGTGGTCCGCCCAGCCCCACGCGGCCGACGGCAGGGTGCCCGTGCGGCCGGACGGGTCCGCCAGGTCGTAGGAGAGATAGCCGAACCAGCCGCCGCCGATCACGCCCGGCGGTGCGGGCACCGGCGAAACCGGCGGCAGCTCGCCGGGCGAAACGGCGAGCGAAGGCGCGATCACCGCACTCGAAGAAAACCACTCGCCCGACAGCATCGCGGGCGGCGGCAGCCCTCGGGCGGCGTTGTGGTGAGCGAGTACCGAAAAAGCACGCGACGGCGTCACCTTCGTCCGAAGTGCCCTGCTCGTCACGCGCATGGCGTCATATCACCACACGTCAGAGCAGAAGGTCACCCAATGTGAACGGGTACACGACGGCGTTCTGCTCCACCGGCCCGTCGACGCCCGGCACGTCCGGCGCGTACGCGTGCTGGTGCACGCCGAGCCGCGAGTGGAACCAGCCGGCCCGGCCCGGGATGCCGTTGTGCCGGATCAGCCACAGCACCACTTCGGAGTCGGCCCAGCGGTCCGGGTGCAGCCGGTGCTGCCAGCAGTCGTAGTCGGCGTAGATCAGCACGCGCTCGATCCGCGCCGCCTGCCGGACGTACTTGATCCACGCCTTGATGAACCGGTCGTCGACGCTCGGGGCCGCCACCTCCAGCGCCGGCGCCAGCGACCCGGGCGCGAAGGCGCCGAGCCGGCTGGCCGTCCGCACGAAGTGGTCGGCCTGGTCGTGCACCGCGCCGGGCCGCGCGTAGTGCCGGCCTCCGACGTGCAGCCCGGCTTCCTGCGCCCCGGTCAGGTTGCGCTCCGCGGCGGAGCTGCTCCAGTTGACGTTCTCGCTGACCGTCACCGAGACGAACCGGGTCTGCGCGCCGCGCACGGCCTGCCAGTCGGCGACGTGCTCGCGGTGGGACAGCGAGATGCCGAGTTCGGCTTCCGGCTCCGTCACAGTCCGCCCCCGGCGCGTAGATGAGAGCACACCATACGTCGCCGGAGGCGGACTCGCAGTCAGCAACACCAGGTTGATCAGGCGTTTTCTTGTTGGAAGGTCCGCGTGCCCCACCAGACGGACAGCACCGCCATCGCCAGCACGACCACGCTGCCGGTGAACAACGCGTCCATCGTGAAGTCGCCGCGGAACGAGTTCCGCTCGACGTCGACCACGTGCCGGAACGGGTTGATCTGGGAAATCGTGTACAGCCACTTCGGCGCGACGCCGGCCGTGATCGGCAGCAGGATCCCGGAAAGCAGCAGCAGCGGGATGAGCACGGCGTTGAGCAGGGCGGGGAACGTCTCCTCGCTCTTCAACGTCAGAGCCAGCGCGTAGGAGCACGACGCCAGCGACACGGCCAGCAGGAACACGATCACCAGGCTCAGCAGCATGCCGCCGACCGGTGCGTCGAGGTCGAACGCCAGGTACGCCAGCACGATGATCAACACGGCCTGCACGACGGCCTGCAGCGCGCTGGCCAGCACCTTGCCCAGCAGCAGCGCCCCGCGGCTGACCGGCGTCACCCGGAACCGCTCGACCACGCCGGAGCGGTAGTCGGCCAGCAGCCCGAACCCGACGAACGAGCTGCCGAACAACGCCAGCTGGGCGATCAGCGCCGGGGTGAGCAGCATCCAGCCGTCCACTTCGGACAGGCCTTGCGCCTGCATCGCCTTGACCATCAGCGGTCCGAACAGGAACAGGTACAGCAGCGGCTGCATGATCCCGATCATGACCCAGGTCGGGTTGCGCAGCGCCGCCTTCATGTCGCGGCGGAAGATCAGCCAGGTGTCACGCAGCACGGGGGCCCTCCTCGGCTTCGCGCAGCGAGCGCCCGGTCAGCGTCAGGAAGACGTCGTCGAGCGTCGGCCGGTGGACCTGGACCGAAAGCATCGGAATGCTCTTCGTGTCGAGCGCCCGCAGCAGCTCCGGCAGCGCGACGTCGCCGCGCGGTACCCGGAACCGGACGAGCCCGTCGGCGACGGACAGCTCGTGCGCGCCCGGCAGGCGTCCCGCGATCTCGGCGGCGTCCGCGCCCTGCTCCGGATCGACGCCCACTTCGACGCGGTCGCCGCTGACCCGCGCCTTCAGCGCGTCCGGCGTGCCCTCGGCGACGATCCGGCCGTCGTCGATGACGATCAGCCGGTCGGACAGCGCGTCGGCTTCGTCCAGGTAGTGGGTGGTGAGGAAGACCGTGACGCCCTGCTCGGCGCGCAGCCGGCGGATGTGCTCCCACAGGTTGGCGCGGCTCTGCGGGTCGAGCCCGGTCGACGGCTCGTCGAGGAACACCAGCCCCGGCGAGTGGATCAGCCCGAGCGCGATGTCGAGCCGCCGTCGCTGCCCGCCCGACAACGTCCTGGTCAGCCGCTGGTCCAGCCCGGTCAGGTCGAGCTGCTCGGTCAGTGCGGCGCCGCGCGCGATCGCGTCGGCCTTGCTCATCCGGTAGAGCCGCCCCTGCAGTTCGAGCTCATCGGCGACCGTGGTCTCCGGCGAGCTGCCGCCGCCCTGGGCGACGTAGCCGATGCGCTCCCGCACCCCCAGCGGGTCGGCCAGCAGGTCGCGGCCGCCGACGGTCGCGGTGCCCGCGGTCGGCTTCAGCAGCGTGGTCAGCATGCGCAGCGTGGTCGTCTTCCCGGCGCCGTTCGGCCCGAGGAACCCGACGAGCTCGCCCGCTTCGACGTCGAGGTCGACGCCCTTCACCGCGTGTACTTCGCCCCCAGTGCGGCCCTTGCGGCGGAACCGCCGCTCGAGACCGCGTGCCGTGATCATGGAGAAACCCCTCTCGAAGGTATTCAAGCTTGACTAGCTGAGGCGCTCACTGTGCCCCAGAAGAGTGCGCTAGTCAAACTTGATTACCGAGCGGGCGGCTCGCCGAATGCGTCCCCGGACTCGCCGGCCATCACGTACTCGCCCGCTTCGAGCCGGGCGATCAGGCCTTCGAGCCAGGCGAGGCTCGTGTCGGTGATCCCGCCCCACAGCCGGTACAGCTCACCGACGTGCTCGGGGGTGCCCTGCCCCATGTTCACCTTCAGCTCTTCCAGCATCAGCGTCGCCTGCTGCTGTTCGGCCCGCAGGTGCACCAGCCGGTGCCGCAGCAGGTTGATCACGCGCGCGCGGGGCAGCGTCGTCATCAGCGAGATGGCGGCCGACAGGTCGGGGTGGTTGAGCTCCGGATCGGACAGCGCCTTCGACAGCAGCACCTGGTACTCCTGCTCGCCCTCGCCGGTGAGCCGGTAGGCGGTCCGGTCCGGGCCGCCCTCGCCCGGCTCGACGTCGACCTGTTCCAGCAGGTCTTCGGCGGTCATCTTCTTCAGCGCGTGGTAGATCGAGCCGGGCTGGACGTTGGCCCACTTGTCCGCGGACCAGGTCAGCAGCTCCCGCCGCACCTGGTAGCCGTGCGCGCGGCCGTACATGCGCACCACCCCGAGCACGAGCAACCGTGTCGCCGACAACCGGGCCTCCCTCTCGACAAGGCGCGTGACGCCCTCCGTAGGCTAATAAGGTATGAGCACCCCTGTGTTGACCGCGGTGGCCTGGCCCTACGCCAACGGCCCCCGCCACATCGGCCACGTGTCCGGATTCGGCGTCCCGTCCGACGTCTTCTCCCGCTACCAGCGAATGGCCGGCAACCGGGTGCTCATGGTCTCCGGCACCGACGAACACGGCACCCCGATCACGGTCCAGGCCGACAAGGAGAACTCGACCCCGCAGCTGACGGCGGACAAGTACACCCGCCAGATCGGCACCGACCTGCAGGGCCTCGGCCTCTCCTACGACCTGTTCACCCGGACCACGACCGGCAACCACGCCGAGGTGACGCAGCAGATCTTCCTCGCGCTGCACCGCAACGGCTACGTCGTGCCGAAGACCACGCGCGGGGCGATCAGCCCGTCCACCGGCCGCACGCTGCCCGACCGCTACGTCGAGGGCACCTGCCCGATCTGCGGGTACGACGGCGCGCGCGGCGACCAGTGCGACAACTGCGGCAACCAGCTCGACGCCGCGGAGCTGATCAACCCGAAGTCGCGGATCAACGGCGAGACGCCGAAGTTCGTCGAGACCGAGCACTACTTCCTCGACCTGCCGGCGTTCACCAAGACCCTCGGCGACTGGCTGGGCACCAAGACCGACTGGCGCCCGAACGTCCTCAACTTCACGAAGAACCTGATCGACGACATGCGGCCGCGGCCGATCACCCGCGACCTCGACTGGGGCGTCAAGATCCCCCTCGACGGCTGGCGCGACCAGCCGCTGAAGCGGTTCTACGTCTGGTTCGACGCGGTGATCGGGTACTTCTCGGCGAGCGTCGAGTGGGCCCGCCGGTCCGGCAACCCGGACGCGTGGCAGGAGTGGTGGAACAACCCCGATGCCCGGTCGTACTACTTCATGGGCAAGGACAACATCACCTTCCACGCCCAGATCTGGCCTGCGCTGCTTTTCGGCCACAACGGCGAGGGCGACAAGGGCGGCGAGCCGGGCAAGTACGGCAAGCTGCACCTGCCCGACGAGATCGTCTCCAGCGAGTTCCTCACCATGAGCGGCTCGAAGTTCTCGACCTCGCGCGGGCGCGTGATCTACGTCGAGGACTTCCTGCGCGACTTCGGCCCGGACACGCTGCGGTACTTCATCTCGGTCGCCGGCCCGGAGACCCAGGACACCGACTTCACCTGGGACGAGTTCGTCCGCCGGACCAACTTCGAGCTGGCCAACGAGTGGGGCAACCTGGTCAACCGGTCCATCTCGATGGCGCACAAGAACGTCGGCGCCATCCCGCGCCCGGAGGCCCCGACCGCGGCCGACGAGGACCTGAAGGCCCTGTCCCGCAAGGCTTTCGACACCGCGGGCGCGCACCTGGCCCGGTCCCGGTTCAAGCTGGCGGCGAGCGAGGCGATGAAGGTCGTCACCGCGGCGAACAAGTACATCTCCGACCAGGAGCCGTGGAAGCTCAAGGACGACCCCGCGCGGCGCGACACGGTGCTGCACACCGCGCTGCAGGTCGTCTCCGACGCCAACACGCTGCTGACGCCGTTCCTGCCGCACTCGGCCCAGAAGGTGCACGAGGCCCTCGGCGGCACCGGCGTCTGGGCCGCGCAGCCGGAGCTCAAGGAGGTCGAGGACCTCGACATCGACGGCCGGGTCAACCCGATCCTCACCGGCGACTACGCGGGCGAGCAGGCGAAGTGGGAGTCGAAGCCGATCGAGGTCGGCAAGCCCCTGCAGAAGCCGTCGCCGCTGTTCACCAAGCTCGACCCGGCGCTCGGCGAGACCGGCCCGGAGTGGGCACCGATCACGAAGGACTAGAGGTAGTGCATGGGTGACGAGAAGCGCGAGCTGCCGCCGGTCCCGGACCGGCTCCCGGTGTCGGTGGTGGACGCGCACACCCATCTCGACGCGTGCGGTGCGGTCACCGCGGCCGATGTGAAGGCCGTGGTCGACCGCGCCGAGCGCGCGGGTGTCGCCCGCGTCGTCACGGTGGCCGACGACCTCGCGTCGGCCCGCTGGGCGGCCGAGGCGGCGACCTGGGACAGCCGGGTCTGGGCCGCCGTCGCGATCCACCCGACGCGGACCAAGGAGTTCGGCGAGGCCGAGAGGTCCGAAGTGGAGCGCCTGGCCGCGCAGGACCGCGTGGTCGCCGTCGGCGAGACCGGCCTCGACTACTACTGGGACTACTCGCCCCACGACGCCCAGCAGGAAGCCTTCCGCTGGCACATCGACCTCGCCAAGCGGCTGGACAAGCCGCTGATGATCCACGACCGCGAGGCCCACGACGACGTGCTGCGCATCCTGGCCGAAGAGAATGCGCCGAATGCCGTAATCTTCCATTGTTTTTCCGGGGACGCCGAAATGGCACGCAAGTGCGTCGACGCGGGATACGTCCTTTCCTTCGCCGGCACGGTGACGTTCAAGAACGCGAAGGGGCTCCACGAGGCGGCCCGGCTCTGCCCGGCGGACCAGTACCTCGTCGAAACCGACGCACCGTTTCTGACCCCCCACCCGTTCCGTGGACGGCCGAACGAGCCGTTCGGCGCGGCTTACACCGTTCGTCACCTCGCGGCGCTCAGGGGCGAAGCTGTCCACGAAGTCGCCCAATCGGTCCGGACCACTGCCGAGCGGGTCTACCGACTCCCCAGTGTCACAACGGGGTGAACGCACTGCGACATCAGGGTTCCTTGATCGTCCACCTGATGGAGTGACGGGGATCACGACACTCCGGGGGGTGTTTGCGCAACCCGGCGGGACCCGTTACTGTCCCGTGATCGTGCCGGTCGGTACTGCACCATGCAGTTGCCGACTGTTACGCCCACAGTCACGTCAGTGCACGTCGGGGAAGCGGAACCGGGTAGGTACGACCGGAACCGTGACGATGGCGCCGGCTGCGGGCCCAGACGTAAAGACGCCGCCCCGAACGGCGTCTTGGGAAAGGGAACGACCCGGTGACAGGTAGCAGACAGGCTGGAGCGCGCTCCGCCGTCCTCGAACGCAGTTATTTCGAGGACACCGCGTACGGTCAGCTCGACTTCTCCGACGACCCGAACATCACGCAGCAGGACATCCTCGCCGCGCTCGGCCCCGACGCCGACGCGATGATGGCCGAGATCGACGTCGACGTCGACGAGCTGATCCGCCTCATCAACGCGGAAACCACTTTCCTTCCCCCGATCGTCCTCCCGGACGAGTTCGAGGCGGACCGGACCGCGTCCCCGCAGGCCAAGAAGGCCGCGATGGACGAGAGCATCCGGGCGACCTCCAAGGTCTGGAAGCGCCGCTTCCTCAAGGGCGCCGTCCTCAGCGTCATGATCAGCGTCGCCGGCGGCGGCGCGGCCGCGCTGGCGATGAACAAGAGCATCACCGTCGACGTCGACGGCCAGCAGACCACCGTGCACTCGTTCGGCGACACCGTCGGCGAGGTGCTGGAGGACGCCGGCCTGTCGGTCGGCGCGCACGACTCGCTCTCCCCGTCCCCCCAGGCGGAGGTCGGCGACGGCGGGGTCATCAAGCTCGAGCGCGGCCGCCAGCTGAAGATGATCGTCGACGGCTCGGAGCACACCTCCTGGGTCCGCGCGACCCACCTCGGCGACGCGCTGGGTCAGCTCGGCATGGCCGGCGTGGACAAGCCCGGCACGTGGATGTCGATGCCGAAGGACGGCGAGCTGCCGCTGCAGGGCGCCACGGTCGAGATCAAGACCCTCAAGAACCTCACGCTCTACGACGGCGCCAACGCGCCGAAGAAGGTCACCACGACCGCGGTCACCACGAAGGAGTTCCTGGGCGAGTACAAGCTCACCCTGGGCCCGGAGGACCAGGCCGAGGGTGGCTTGGACGTCAAGCTGACCGACGGCGCCGAGGTGCACATCAGCCGCACCGGCGTCTCGACGGTCGTCCAGAAGGAAGACATCGCCCCGCCCGAGCAGAAGGTCGACGACCCGGACCTGGCCAAGGGCAAGACCTCGGTCGAGGACCCGGGCACCCCGGGCGAGAAGATGGTGACCTACAAGGTCACGCAGAAGAACGGCAAAGAGGTCTCCCGCGAGAGCATCTCCGAGCAGGTCATCACCCAGCCGAAGCCGAAGATCATCCACGTCGGCACCAAGCAGGCCCCGACGCCGGCGATCGGCGACGGCTCCTCGTGGGACCGCATCGCGCAGTGCGAGTCGGGCGGCAACTGGGCCATCAACACCGGCAACGGCTACTACGGCGGCCTCCAGTTCGACAAGCGCACGTGGGACGCCTACGGCGGCGACGCCTACGCGAACCTGCCGAGCCAGGCTTCGCGTGAGCAGCAGATCGCGATCGCGGAGAAGGTCCGCGACGCCCGCGGCGGCTACAGCGCCTGGCCGGTCTGCGGCAAGAAGGCCTGACACGCTTTTCGAGCGGCCCTCACCTCGCCGAGGTGAGGGCCGTTTCGCGTGCGCGAAGAGGCATCACGCGTGTCCCGAGGGGCATCACTCGTGATCAGGCGGGCATCGCGCGTGATGCCCTTCCCATCACGCGTGATGCCTGCCCAGTCACGCGTGATGCCCCATCGGTAGGCTTCAGCGGTGGTTGAACTGTTGGGACCTGCCGAGATCCGCGGGCTGGCGGCCGAGCTGGACGTGCGGCCGACCAAGAAGCTCGGGCAGAACTTCGTGCACGATCCCAACACCGTCCGGCGGATCGTCGAGCTGGCGAACGTCGGCCCGGACGACGTCGTCCTCGAGGTCGGGCCCGGGCTCGGGTCGCTGACCCTCGGGCTGCTCGCCACCGGCGCGCGCGTCGTCGCCGTCGAGATCGATCCCAAGCTCGCCGAACGGCTGCCCAAGACCGTCGCCGAGCGGGGTCTCGAGGCCGCGGAACGGCTGACCGTCGTCGAAGCCGACGCGATGCGCGTCAGCAAGGACGATCTGGGCGAGCCGACCGCGCTCGTCGCCAACCTGCCCTACAACGTCGCCGTCCCGGTCGTGCTGCACCTGCTCGCCGAGGTGCCGTCCCTGACGTCCGGCCTCGTCATGGTCCAGACCGAGGTCGCCGACCGGATGGCGGCCGGCCCCGGCAGCCGGATCTACGGCGTGCCGAGCGTCAAGCTCGCCTGGTACGGCCCGGCGCGCAAGGTCGCCGCCGTGCCGCGTTCGGTGTTCTGGCCGGTGCCGAACGTCGACTCCGCGCTCGTCGCCTTCGAGCGCGGTGACGCTCCGGCGTCGGACGACCGCGATCGGCTCTTCGGGCTCGTCGACGCCGCTTTCTCACAACGCCGGAAGACGCTCCGGGCCGCGCTGGCGGGCTGGGCGGGCTCGGCCGAACGGGCCGGGGAGCTGCTCACGGCCGCCGGGATCGACCCGAAAACCCGCGGTGAGCAGCTGGACGTGCACGACTTCGCCCGGCTCGCCGCCGCCCGTTAGCACGTCCACAGTGGAAGTCAACGCCGGTCGGTGAAAATACGCCTCTTGACGTGCGATCTCGCGATTCGGACACCTCCACTCGTGTGATCTGGGCCAACAGGCTTGCTTTCGCTCCTCGGGATCGGCTTTACTCGGAAGCGTCCATCCCGAGCGACTGAGAGACCTGGCTCGCCGAAGTCGCAGCAACCACCCTCCACAGGGCAGGTGCTACCGCCAGGACCGATGGAGGCCGTTTCCGATGAAGAGGGTAGCTCGCCCCCTGCTCCTGACCAGGCGTCGCGTAGTCGACGAAGGCCGCCGCTCCGTGACCGCATGTCGACGCTCCCACTGAGCTTGTCGTAGCCGGTCCACCCCTTCTTCACGCACCGTCCACATAGGACGGACTTTGCCTGCGGCCGGGTGCCGTTTCGTGCGCGCACCCCGTTTTCTGGAGCCTTCGTGATCACCGTCGAAAACCTGTCCAAAACCTTTGCCACCAACGGAAACTCGGTCGTCGCCCTGCGCGACGTGAGCGTCGAGGTCCAGGCCGGCTCGCTGTTCGGCGTGGTCGGCCCGGCCGGGTCCGGCAAGTCCGTCCTCGCCCGCTGCATCGCGCTGCAGGAGCGGCCCGACCGCGGCGTCGTCCGCCTCGACGGCCTCAACACCGGCACCCTCGACGGCCGCCGGCTGCGCGAGATCCGCCGTCAGCTCGGCGTCGTTTCGACGAAACCGGAGCTGATCGCCGAGCGCACGATCGCCGGCAACATCGCCTCCCCGCTCGAGCAGCTCGGCGTCGACGGCCCACAGCGCCGGAGCCGGGTCGGCTCGCTCCTCGACCTCGTCGGCCTGACGCAGCGTGCGACGCAGCGTCCCGGCGAGCTGACCGAGGGCCAGCTCCGCCGCGTCGCGGTCGCGAAGGCGCTGGCCGCGGCGCCGGCCGTGCTGCTCGCCGACGACCCGACCGCCGGCATCGACCCGGAGGAGGCCGGCGCGGTGCTCACCGTGCTCGACCGCGCCCGCGCCGAGTTGGGTACCACCATCGTGGTCACGACCCCGGACGCCGGCGTGGTCCGCCGGGTCTGCGACGACGTCGCGGTGCTCGAAGACGGCACGGTCGTCGAGCGCGGCACCGTCCTCGACCTGGTCTCGAACCCGGCCAGCCGCACGGCGCAGGCGCTGCTGCCCGCTATCGAGACGACCCGCGCCCAGATCGCGCGCTACGACCGCTCGGCCGACGTCGTGCTGGTCGGCTTCGCCTCGGTCGGCGCGCTGCTGCCCGAGGCCGCGGGCCGCTTCGACGTCGAGTTCGCCACGATCGGCGGCGGCCTGACCCGGATCGGCGACACGCCGGTCGGCCGGTTCCGCCTCGGCGTTCGCGGCGAGCGGGCCGACGCGGCGCTGGCGTGGGTCGCCGAGCGCGGCGGCCACGTGACGCACACCGCGCGCGGACCCCAGGGTGTTGCCGCAGCCTGATCTCAGACGCCGAAGACGCCCCGATGCGCACGTCGCATCGGGGCGTTTCCGTGGCCACGTAGGCTGGTCGGGTGCTCGCTGTAGTTCCGCCCCCAGTCACCGTCCGGGTCCCGGCCAAGGTCAACCTGCACCTGGCGGTCGACGACCTGCGCGAAGACGGTTACCACGAGCTGGTGACCGTGTTCCAGGCTCTGTCGCTGACCGACGAGGTGACCGTCGCGGTCACCGACGAGCCGGGGCTGGAGATCTACGGCGAGGGCGAAGGCTCGGTGCTCGCCGACGGCACCAACCTGGCCTGGCGCGCGGTCGAAGCGCTCTCCGCGCACGTCGGCCGCACCGAAGAGCCGAACGTCCGGGTGGTGCTGCGCAAGGGCATCCCGGTCGCGGGCGGCATGGCGGGCGGCAGCGCCGACGCCGCGGCGACCCTGGTCGGGCTGTCGAGCCTCTGGAACCTCGACGTCACGCGCGACGAGCTGGCCGAGATCGCCGCCGGCCTGGGCAGCGACGTCCCGTTCGCCCTCTACGGCGGCACGGCACTGGGCACCGGCCGGGGCGAGCAGCTCGTCCCGGTGCTGTCGCGGCACACGTTCCACTGGGTGCTGGCCTTCGACTCCGAAGGCCTGTCGACGCCGAAGGTGTTCAAGGAGCTGGACCGCCTGCGCGCGGCGGGCAACCCGCCGCGGATCGGCTCGCACACCCCGGTCGTCGAAGCACTGGCCTCGGGCGACCCGCGGCAGCTGGCGCTGCTGCTGGGCAACGACCTCCAGGCGGCAGCGGTCTCGCTGCGGCCCGAACTGCGCCGGACGCTGCGGGCCGGCGTCAACGCGGGCGCGCTCGCCGGCACGGTCTCCGGATCCGGCCCGACGTGCGCGTTCCTCTGCGAGGACGCGCGGTCGGCGGTGGAGGTCGCCGCGGAGCTGTCGGGCGCGGGGGTGTGCCGCACGGTCCGGGTGGCGCACGGCCCGGTGCCCGGCGCCCGCGTGGTCGGCGGGGACGACGCCCCACGCCCGGCGCCGCCGCGCGTGCACGCCTGATCGTCCACTGTGGATTCATACTTCTCGGAAAGGAACGGCTGAGCGGATGGCCAACCTGGTCAACCTGGAAGCGGTGAGCAAGTCCTACGGGGTGAAGCCACTGCTGGACGGCGTCTCACTGGGCGTCGCGGCCGGGCAGCGCATCGGTGTCGTCGGCCTCAACGGCGGCGGCAAGACCACCCTCCTGGAAGTCCTTTCCGGACTCGCCGCGCCGGATTCCGGGCGGGTGAGCCACGTCGGCGGCCTGCGGATGGCCGTGGTCACCCAGCGGACCGAGCTGCCGGACGGCAGCAGCGTCGGCGAGGTCGTGCTCGAACGCTACGGCGCCGAGCACGAATGGGCGGCCGACGCGCGCGTGCGGTCCATTGTGGACGGCCTGGGCATCACCGCGATCGGGCTGGACACGCCGACGGCGAACCTCTCCGGCGGCGAGCGGCGCCGGGTCTCCCTGGCCGCCGCGCTGACCGGCGAGCTCGACCTCGTCGTGCTCGACGAGCCGACCAACCACCTGGACGTCGAAGGTGTCCAGTGGCTCGCCGACCACCTGCTGAACCGGCGGATCGCGGTCGTGGTCGTCACCCACGACCGGTGGTTCCTCGACACCGTCGCGAGCCTGACGTGGGAGGTCGCGAACGGCCGCGTCGAGCAGTACGAAGGTGGTTACGCCGACTGGATCTTCGCGCGCGCCGAGCGGGCGCGGCTGGCCGCGACGGCCGAGGAGAAGCGGCAGAACCTGGCGCGCAAGGAGCTGGCGTGGCTGCGCCGCGGCCCGCAGGCGCGCTCGTCGAAGCCGCGCTACCGCATCGACGCGGCCGAGGCGCTGATCGCGGACGTGCCGCCGCCGCGCGACTCCGTCGAGCTGATGGCGTTCGCGAAGCGACGCTTGGGCAAGACCGTGCTGGAGCTGGAAGACACGACGTACACGGTCGGCGACCGGACGCTGCTCGACCACGTCACCTGGCGGGTCGGGCCGGGCGACCGGATCGGCCTGGTCGGGGTCAACGGCTCCGGCAAGACGTCCCTGCTGAAGCTGCTGGGCGGCGACGTCGAAGGCTCGACCGGACGCCGGATCGAGGGCAAGACGGTCGCGCTCGCGCACCTGCGCCAGGAGCTCGACGACCTGCCCGGCGACCTGCGCGTGCTGCAGGCGATCGAGCAGGTGGCCGGGCGCGTGGTGTTCGGCAAGCAGGAGATGACGGCGTCGCAGCTGGGCGAGAAGCTCGGCTTCCCGCAGGAGCGCCAGTGGACCCCGGTCGGGGACCTGTCGGGCGGCGAGCGGCGCCGGCTGCAGCTGTGCCGGCTGCTGATGGCCGAGCCGAACGTCCTGCTCCTCGACGAGCCGACGAACGACCTGGACATCGACACGCTGCAGCAGCTGGAGGATCTCCTCGACGGCTGGCCGGGCACGATGGTCGTCGTCTCGCACGACCGCTACCTGGTGGAACGCGTCTGCGACACGATCGTCGCCCTCTTCGGCGACGGCCGCATCACCCACCTGCCGGGCGGCATCGAGGAGTACCTGAACCGCCGCGCACTGGCCAAGGAACCGGCGGCCGCAGCGGCTCCGACGGCAGCGAAGGCAGAGGCCAAGAAGTCGGCGGCGGACCTGCGCGCGGCGCAGAAGGACCTGGGGCGCCTGGAGCGCAAGCTGGACCAGCTGCACGCGAAGGAGGAGAAGCTCCACGCGGCCTTGCTGGAGGCGGCGACGGACCCGGCGAAGCTGATGTCGCTCAACGCCGAGCTGAAGGGCGTCCAGGCCGAGGTGGCGGACGTCGAGGGCCGCTGGCTGGAGACCTCAGAGCTGCTGGAGTGAGCTGTTTCCGCCTTGATCGGCGGATGTTGACAGCGAGACAGTAATCTCTGGCCATGAGCAGGTTCGTGGACACGCTCGTCGCCACCGCGGCGGGCCGGGGTCAGCAGCGTGGCATGGTCACCGGAGAGCCGAAGGAGCCGGTCCGGCGGACCTGGGCCGAGGTGCACGAACAGGCCCGGCGGGTCGCCGGTGGCCTGGTCGCGGGTGGGTTCGAGCAGGGGACGGCGGTCGGGGTGCTGGCCGCCGCGCCGGTGCTGATCGCGCCGACCGTGCAGGCCGTCTGGCTGGCCGGGGGCAGCGTCACCATGCTGCACCAGCCGACCCCGCGCACCGACCTCGCCGAATGGGCCGAGGACACCGTGCGCGTGCTCGGGATGATCGGCTCGGACCTGGTGCTGCTGGGTGAGCCGTTCGACCAGCTCGCCCCGCTGCTGGAGGAGAAGGGCATCGGCTACCGGCTCATCACCGAGCTGGCCGATGCCGAGCCGCTCGCCGACGTCGTCGTAACCGACGAGGGCGAGACCGCGCTGCTGCAGCTCACCAGCGGCTCGACCGCCGACCCCAAGGCCGTGCGGATCACCTACGGGAACCTCTACTCGAACGTCAAGGCCATGGTCGACCGCGCGGAGTTCGACTTCGACACCGACGTGATGGTGTCCTGGCTGCCGACATTCCACGACATGGGGATGGTCGGCTTCCTGACCGTGCCGATGACCTTCGGCGTCGAGCTGGTCAAGATCACGCCCGTCGAGTTCCTTTCCGGGCCGTTGATCTGGCCCGAGCTGATCACCAAGTACGGCGGCACGACGACGGCGGCGCCGAACTTCGCGTACGCCATCGTCGGGCGCCGGATGGCGCGCGTCGACGAGGATGACGCCTACGACCTCTCGAAGCTGCGGATCGCCCTGAACGGCGCCAAGCCCATCGACGAGACCGCCGTCCAGACCTTCGTGGACGCCGGTGCCCGGTTCAAGATGCCGGCGGAATGCGTTTTCCCGGCCTACGGCATGGCCGAGGCGACGCTCGCCGTGTCGTTCGCGCCGCTGTTCACCGGGCTCACGCTCGACGTCGTCGAGGCCGACGCGCTGGAGGCGGACAACCGCGCGGTGCCGGTCCCCGAGGGCGACCCGCGGCGCGGCACCGACAGCGTCCGGTCGTTCGCGCTGCTCGGCCGTCCGCTGGACGGGCTGGAAGCCGAGATCGTCGACGACGCGGGTGCGTCGCTCGGCGACCGCGAAGTCGGCGAGATCCGGCTGCGCGGCGAGGCCGTGACGCCCGGCTACCTGACCATGGACGGCCCGCTCGACACCCAGGACGCCGACGGCTGGCTGAACACCGGCGACCTCGGGTACCTGGTCGACGGCCAGATCGTCATCTGCGGGCGCCGCAAGGACGTCATCATCATGGGCGGCCGCAACTTGTACCCGACGGACATCGAGCGCGCGGCGACGTCGGTCGAGGGCGTCCGGGCGGGCAACGCGGTGGCGGTGCGGCTGGACGCGGGCAGCCGCCGCGAGCGGTTCGCGGTGGTCGTGGAGTCGAAGCTGGCGGGCGACGCCGAGGCCGAGAAGAACCTGATGAAGCAGGTCTCGGCCCGGGTGCGCGACGCCGTCGACATGCGGCCGTACGCGGTGGTGGTGCTGCCGGCGGGGAGCCTGCCGAAGACCCCGTCGGGCAAGGTCAAGCGCGCGGCGACGGCCCAGCAGTTCGCCGACAAGATCAAGAAGAACGCCGACTCCTGACGCACTCCGGCGGCGGGCCGTGGGGACCCGCCGCCGGAGGGGTCAGCGCTGCTGGAGACGTTCCGCGTGGATCGTCGGCGGGGCCGCGCGTTCGGTCGTGGCTTCCGATGGGGTACGCGCGCCCGGGAGGCCCGGTGCGTGGCCGGTGCGGGCGGCGAGCTGGTCTTCCACCGAGTCGAGGAACTCGTCGACCTCGCGCTCGTCGTAGCCGCGCTTGCCGATCAGCGGCTTCGCGAACATGACGTGGTGCACTTCGGCGGCGGTCAGGTCGTCCTCCTCGGCGAGCGTCTTGGCGACGCGCCGGACGAACTCGTCGACCTCGTGCTTCGCGTAGCCACGGCGGCCGATCGGGGCGTTACCGAAGGTGACCTCGGCGAGGTCTTCGGCGGTGAACGACATGCAACTCTCCGATTCCGGGGTTGTGCGGTGCGAACTGCCGTACACCGTCCTAACCCGCGGACGGGTTCCCCGGAAGGGGCAGACCTCGAAGCTCACCCCGACGGGCGGACGCCGTCCGCCTGTGAGTGAGCCGGGACTACTCAGCGCTGTGTGGCCGGATTCACACTCGTCAGGACCGGCCGAACCACTTCCGCGGGCCCTCCGGGCGCCGCTCCTCGACCGCCGGCCGCGGGTTCCGCAGCTCGATGAGCGCCGCCTCCGCCTCGTCCAGGAACAGGTCGACCTGAGCCTGGTCGTAGCTGCGCATGCCGACCGGCATGATCGTGAAGTCGACGTAGTGGATGTCGTCGGCGGTCAGGATGTTCCGGCCGTCGAGCGCATCGGCGATCAGGTCGAGGAAGGCGTCGACCTCGTCCTCGTTGTAGCCGCGCCGGCCGAAGCGGGGTTTGCCGAACGCGATCGCCCGGACTTCGTCAGGGGTCATGGGTTCACCTTGCCACCGATGTCAGCCTGCATGGAAGGCGTTTTGCGCGGCCGCGAGACCCGTTCCGACCAGGGCTTCGGTCGCGTCCGCGCACCGGTCCACCTCGAACGGGAGCTCCTTGCGCTCGACCGTCCCGAAGTCCTTCAGCACGAAGTCCGCCGGGTCCTGGCGGCCGGGCGGGCGGCCGATGCCGAACCGGACCCGGTAGTAGTCACGGGTGCCGAGCGACTTCGTGATCGAGCGGAGTCCATTGTGCCCGTTGTCGCCGCCGCCGAACTTGAGCTTCAGCGCGCCGAAGTCGACGTCCAGCTCGTCGTGCACGACGACGATGCCGGTCGGCGGCACCTTGTAGAACCGCGCCGCACCGACCACCGGCCCGCCGGAGAGGTTCATGTAGGTGCGCGGCTTCACCAGCACGACCCGGCGGCCGGACAGCCGGCCTTCGAGCACCTCGCCGCCGCTCTTGTGCGTCTTGAACTTGCCGCCGATCCGGGAGGCGAGCTCGTCCAGCACCATGAAGCCGACATTGTGCCGGTTTCCGGCGTACTGGGGTCCGGGATTGCCAAGGCCGGCGAGCAGGATCAGCTCGCCGGCCCCGGGCAGGTCTTCGGTCATGCAAAAAAGGTAACAGCGGAGCGAAGCTCCTCCGTTGAGGGTGGTGGCGGGGAGGAAGGCGGAGGCTATTCGGCGGCTTCGGCCGACTCTTCGCCCGCTTCGGCGGCGTCGTCGTCGGCCTCTTCACGCTGCGGCTCGTTCACGGCGACGACCAGCGACTCGGGGTCGGTGACCAGGGTGGCGCCCTGCGGCAGCTCGACCTGGCCGGCCAGGACCTGGCTGCCGACCTCGAGGCCCTCGATCGAGACCTCGAACTGCTCCGGGATGTGCAGCGCCTCGACCTCGACCTGCAGGGTGTCGACGTCCTGGTTGACCAGGCCACCGGGGCCGGGGTTGCCCGTGACGACGACCGGCACGTCGACGACGATCTTCTCGCCGCGCTTCACGACCAGCAGGTCGACGTGCTCGATGTAGTTCTTGAGCGGGTGCACGACGATGGTCTTCGTCAGCGCGAGCTCGTCGGAGCCCTCGAGCGCGAGGGTGATGACGGCGTTGGAGCCGTTCTCGCGGACGACGCGGGCGAACTCGATGGCCGGCAGCGCGAAGTGCCGCGGGTCCGAGCCGTGGCCGTACAGGACGGCGGGGATCTTGCCGGCGCGACGCGTGCGACGCGCGGCGCCCTTGCCGAACTCGGTGCGCGGCTCGACGGACAGACGTACCTCGGACACGGTGTGGCACTCCTTCAAATCACGAACATGGTGCGGGAGACAGCATGCTGCGGCGGGGATGCTTGCGTTGTTCTGTTCAGGCGGTTGCGGCGGCGAGTTTCAGGCGTGCACGACAGCCGGGGCTACTCGAGCCGCCGCGTCGATCACGCCGGGCACCCGAGTAGGGCCCCGCCTCGCCGAGACAACCTCAAGAGTGTAAACCAACCTCATCACGGTGGGTTGCGGCGGGGGCCCGGGCCAGGCTAGAACCCTCCTGAACCCCGGTGCGTGACGACACAAATCCGGTGGCGGGACTTCACCGGCCGAGGTGTGCTCGGACGCAGGCGCAGAGCAAGGGGCGGAAGATGCGGGCTCGACGGGCCATGGCGGCGGCGGTGCTGCTGCTGGGCGGACTGCTGGCCGGCTGCCAGGTGGCGGTCCCCGGCAGCGCCGGGGTCTCGGCCGCGGGCCGGCAGACGGCCGACCGGCGCGCCGAGCAGCGCGCCGCGGTCGACGCGGCCCTCACCGCGCTGGGCCAGGCGCCCGCGCTCTCCCTGAAGTCGGTGACCAAGGGCGCCGAGCAGCAGTTCAGGGTCACCCGCGGCGGCAGCGCGTTCGGCGGGCTGCCGCTCGAGGGACGCGTCGTCCAGGTGACCTCGGCCGCGGGCCAGTTCTACCTGCAGGCCGACGCCGACTACTGGAAGGCGCACGCCATCGACGAGGGCACGCAGTTCGGCACGAGCTGGGTGCGCTCGCTCGGCTCCGAGCTGCCCTTCGACCCCGCGGCCCGGTTCGCCCCGCAGGCGCTGGCCGACGGGCTGCGCAAGGCCCTGTCCGGCCTCGACCGGCTGGGCGACCCGGTCAAGGCGAAGCTCCCGGACGGCACCGAGGTCTACCAGCTCGGCGCCACGCCCAGCGTCCTGCGCGTCACCACGGCCAAGCCGAACCGGGTCGTCAGCTTCGCCCCGGCGCTGCTCGACCCGCAGGCCGGACCGAAGTTCGGTGCCGAGTTCCGCGTCGACCCGATCGCCGGCGACGCGCTGAAGACGTTCCACACCGACCTCGACAACGCCGTCGGCGGGCTGGGGCAGCCGTTCGAGGGCCTGGTGCAGGCCAGCGCCGTCGTCACGAACGACACCCTCGACTGCAAGGACTTCGTCGGCTCCTGCACGACGACCGTCGACGTCTCCACCAGCGTGGTCGGCTCGTCGGCCTCGGGCGGGAAGAGCGTCGTCCACATCAACCTTTCGGTCGAGGTCAGCGCCGACTCACTCGGTGCGCAGACCTGCACGACGGCGGCCGACGCCGAGCCGTACGCGACGGTGAAGATGTCCTGCACGGTCAAGTTCAAGCTGCCGAACCGCACGGCCAGCTACCAGGTGCTGTCCAAGCCGAACGCGACGGCGGAGGTGCGCGCGGCCCTCGACGTCAACGCGGTGAAGCAGAAGGTCGCCGCGGAGTTCGCGGGCCTGGGCGGCTGAGCTGGACACCTACCCGGGGGTGCGTTCCTTCCGTTGAAGTAGGTGAACTTCCGTTCCTAGCATCGGCTGCGGACAGCCGAAACGAACGGAGAAATGACATGGCCAAGCTGGTGGTTTTCGGAGCGACGGGGTACGCCGGGGGCAAGATCGGCGCCGAGGCGCTGCGGCGCGGGCACGAGGTGGTCGGCGTCGCGCGCAATCCCGGCTCGGTGCCCGATGGCGTCGACGAGCACCAGGGCTCCCTGCACGACGAGGAGTTCGTCGCGCGGGTCGCCAAGGACGCGGACGTCATCGTGGTCGCCACCCCGGCGCGCGCGATCGACGGCCGGAAGCTGATCGACGCGGTGCCGTCGCTGGCCCGGATCGCGCGGGAGAACGGCGTCCGGCTGTCGTTCGTGGGCGGCGCGGCGAGCCTGCTGGTCGCCGAAGGCGGTCCGCGGCTGTTCGACACCCCGGAGTTCCCGGCCGAGTACAAGGAAGAGGCCGGCAACCACGCCGAGGTGCTCGGCCTGCTGCGCGAGCAGCCCGAGGACCTCGACTGGTTCTACGTCAGCCCAGCCGCCGAGTTCGGGGCCTGGACCCCGGGCGAGCGCAAGGGTGAGTTCCGGCTCGGCGGCGACGTCCTGGTGACCGACGAGAACGGCAAGTCGCACATCGGCGGCGACGACTTCGCGACCGCGTACGTCGACGAGATCGAGCAGCCGAAGCACCGCCGCGCGCGGTTCACCGTCGCTTACTGAAGTTCTTTCAGCACGGGCGCGAAAGTCTCGAGGAACGGCTCGAAGACCGTGATGTAGGAGAAGCCGTAGCGTTCGCGCCGCTGTTCGAGCTGCCCGGCGATCTCCTCGACCGTGCCCAGCAGGAGCTGGGGCGCGTCGAGGAGCTCCCGGGCGTCGGCGACGGCGCCGCGCTCGGTCAGCTCGTGCCACGCCTCGGCGGCCTTCTCTCGGTCGCCGGTGACCTCGACGTGCTGGACCAGCATGTTGTATTCGGGGTCGCGGCCGGTGCGGGAACGGAAGTACGCGACGCGCTCGTCCATCGCCTCGGCGTTGTCGAGCTTGAAGGTGCCCGGCGGCTTGCCCGGCTGCTGCCGGAGCCCGCCGAACCCGACGACGTCCGCGTGCTCGGCGGCCAGCTCCAGGACGCCGTCGCTGTTGCCCGCGATCAGCAGCCGCGGGTGGTCAATACCCTCGTCCTCGAAGTGTTTCCGCAGGTAGGCAAGGCTCTCGTCGAGGTAGGCGATCCGCTTGGCGGCGTTCTGCCAGGGGAGGCCGGCGGCGTCGAACTCGGCCTTCATGTGCCCGGCACCGAGGCCGAGGTCGAGCCGTCCGTCGAGCAGCGCGGCCGTCGAGGAGGCTTCGCGCGCGAAGAGCGCGAGGTTGTAGAAGGGCACGTTGGAGACGAGGGTGCCGAGCCGCGGCCGTTCGGTGACGGCGGCGGCCATGGCGAGCACGGGGAACGGCGCGAACCGCCCGGTGCCGAGGTGGTCGGGCACGGTGATGACGTCGTAGCCGAGTTCCTCGGCGCGACGGCACTTGGCGATCCAGGCGTCCCGGCTGCCGATTTCGCGGAAGCTGACGCCGAACTTGAAGTTCCCCATGCCGCTGACGCTAGCGGCGGGAACCGCCGCCGGGCGCGGAGTTCGCGCCCGGCGGACGACACGCGTACTCAGCCGGACGTCGCGGGCAGCGGAAAGCCCGCCTTCCCGACGCGGGAGAGCGGGCTTCCGGGAAAGAATCGTCAGGCGTTGCCGTCGAAGAGGGACGTGACCGAGCCGTCCTCGAAGACCTGCTGGATGGCCTCCGCCAGCATCGGGGCGATCGACAGGACCGTCAGCCCGTCGAAGCGCTTCTCCTCCGGGATCGGCAGCGAGTTCGTCACGATCACCTCGCGCGCCTTGCACTGCGAAAGCCGCTCGGTCGCCGGGTCGGACAGGATGCCGTGGGTCGTCGCGATGACCACGTCCGCCGCGCCCTCGTCGATCAGGGCCTCGGTGGCCTTCACGATCGTGCCGCCCGTGTCGATCATGTCGTCGATCAGGACGCAGAGCTTGCCCTCGACCTTGCCGACCACGCGGTTCGCCACGGCCTGGTTCGGCTTGTCCGGGTCGCGCGTCTTGTGGATGAACGCGATCGGCCGGTCGCCCAGCTGCTGCGCCCACTTCTCGGCCAGCCGCACGCGGCCCGAGTCCGGCGAGACGACCGTGATGTCGGCGTCGCCGTAGGTCTTCTTGATGTGGTCGGCCAGCACGCTCTGCGCCATCAGGTGGTCGACGGGGCCGTCGAAGAAGCCCTGGATCTGCGCGGTGTGCAGGTCGACCGTCATGATCCGGTCGGCGCCCGCGGTCTTGAACAGGTCCGCGATCAGCCGCGCCGAGATCGGCTCGCGGCCCTTGTGCTTCTTGTCCTGGCGCGCGTACGGGTAGAACGGCATCACCACGGTGATCCGCTTCGCGCTCGCCCGCTTGAGCGCGTCCACCATGATCAGCTGCTCCATCACGTACTCGTTGATGGGCGTGGTGTGCGCCTGGATGACGAAGGCGTCGGTCCCGCGGACGGACTCCTCGAAGCGGACGAACAGCTCGCCGTTGGCGAACGTGTGGGCCGTCTGCGGGGTGATCGTCACGTTGAGGTGCTCGGCGACCTCTTCCGCGAGCTCCCGGTGTGCGCGCCCGGAGAAGAGCATGAGGTTCTTCTTCGGCGTGCCTTGCTTCGGACTCATGCTGGCGACTCCCCGTCGGTTCCTGCTGCTGACTCGGCGTCGAGGGCGGCCTGGGCCGCCTCCGCCGCGGGCGTACCCGGCCGGCGCCGGATCGCCCAGCCTTCGATGTTGCGCTGCGGCGGCGCCGACACCGCGAGTGTGCCCGGGGGGACGTCCTCGCGGATCACGGCACCCGCCCCACTGTAAGCGCCGTCACCGACCTGCACCGGAGCGACGAACGTGTTGTCCGCGCCCAACCGGACATAGGACCCGATAACGGTCCGGTGCTTGTTCACGCCGTCGTAGTTCACGAACACGCTCGAGCAGCCGATGTTGCTGTGCTCGCCGATCGTGGCGTCGCCGACGTAGGTCAGGTGCGGCACCTTCGTGCCGGCGCCGATGTCGGCCGCCTTCGTCTCGACGAACGCGCCGAGCTTGCCCTTCTCGCCCAGCTTCGTGCCCGGTCGCAGGTAGGTGAACGGGCCGACGTTGACGCCGTCGCCCAGCTCCGAGTCGGAGCCGTGCACGCGCACGACGGACGCGCCGGCGCCGATGACCATGTTCGTCAGGGTGCTGTCCGGCCCGAGGATCGTGCCCTCGCCGACCGACGTCGTGCCCTTGAGCTGGACGCCGGGCTCGATGACGACGTCCCGCGACAGCGTCACGCCCGCGTCGATCCAGGTCGTGGCCGGGTCGACGACCGTGACGCCCTCCCGCTGCCAGCGCCGCACGATCCGGCGGTTGAGCTCGGCGCCGAGCACCGACAGCTGGACGCGGTCGTTGACGCCCTCGGTCAGCCACGGGTCGTCGACCACGAGCGCGCCGACGTGCAGCCCGTCGCCGTTCGCGATGCCCAGGACGTCGGTGAGGTAGAGCTCGCCCTGCGCGTTGTCCGTCGAGAGGCGGGAGAGGCCGTCGCGCAGCACCGCGGCGTCGAAGGCGTAGACGCCCGAGTTGATCTCGGTGATCTCCGCCTGATCCGGGGTCGCGTCCTTGTGCTCGACGATCCCGGTGACCTTGCCGGCGTCGTCACGCGTGATCCGGCCGTAGCCGGTCGGGTCGTCGACCACGGCGGTGAGCACGGTGACGGCGTTCTTCGCGTCGGTGTGCTCCTCGAGCAGGGCGCGCAGCGTCGTGGTGTCCAGCAGCGGGACGTCGCCGTAGCTGACGATCACCGTGCCGGTGAGGTCCGCCGGCAGGGTCGCGAGCGCGCAGCCCACGGCGTGCCCGGTGCCCTTCTGTTCGGCCTGCACGGCGGTGCCGACCTCGCGCCCGAGGGCCGTGCCGACGTCGGCGAGGTGGGCGCCGACCGCCTCGCGGCCGTGGCCGGTCACCACGACGAGGTGCTCCGGGTCCAGGCCGGCCGCGGCCCGGACGGCGTGCTCCACGAGGGGCCGCCCGGCGATCGGGTGCAACACCTTCGGGGTCGCGGATCGCATGCGGGTGCCCTCACCCGCGGCGAGGATCAACGTGCTCAGCGGGCCGGTCAACGGCGCTCCCAACGGTTACCACAAGATGGCTTCTGTCGGGCACCGATCCTAACTGGGCTCTTCGGGCTCCCACGCCGGGTCGGTGGGAAGGCCTTCGCCCGACCACGCGGCGGCGGGATCGGCGGCCATCGAGTTGGCCGAGGCCACCTGGTTGCCGCCACCGCGTTTCGCCTGGTACATGGCCGCGTCCGCGCGCGCGAGGACCTGCTCGCCACGCTCCTGCGGCCGCAGCGAGACGAGCCCGATGGACAGCGTGACGCCGTGCGAAAGGTGGTGCGGCAGGCCCGCGACGGACTTCACCGCGCGCCCGAGCGCCATCTTCGCCGCGGACGCCGGCGTGCCCGGGAGCAGGACGATGAACTCGTCGCCGCCGTAGCGCGCCACCAGGTCGTCGCCGCGCAGCGCGTCACGCAGCGTGCTCGCGACGACGCGCAGCACGTTGTCGCCTTCGGCGTGGGACGCCTTGTCGTTGACGCCCTTGAAGCCGTCGAGGTCGACGAGCGCGACGGCGAGCGGCTGCGCGTCGGCCGACGACGCGAGCTGGCGCAGCTTCTCGTCCAGCGCGCGCCGGTTCGGCAGGCCGGTGAGCGGGTCCTGCAGCGCCTGCTGCGTGATCGCGCCGTGCTCGGCCGAGAGCCGTTCGTGCTCGCGACGCGCGTTCAGCGTGGCGATCTGCGACTCGCGCAGGCTCCACATCTCGGACTCGAGCCGGGTGGCGTAGTCGATCAGCGACTGGCTGGCGCCGGACGCGTAGTCCGGGCTGGTGTCCAGCCGGGCCAGCTCACGGGCGATGTTCAGCCGCATCGACGGCTGCGACGTGTCGTCGGTCAGCGACTCGCGGGCGTGCCGCAGCACGCCGAGAGCGTCTTCGCGCCGGCCGGCCTGGTCGAGGCAGCGGGCCAGCGCGATCGCGACGATCTCGCGTTCGCCCGGGTAGCCGGTGCCTTCGTGCAGCGCCCGGAGCCGGTCGATCTGGTCGGCGCTCGGGCTGTGCAGCGCCTGCGCCGAGGCGAGGACGCCGACCTGGTCGACGGCCGGGACGCCCGCCTTCCGCGGGAACAGCGACTCGGTGAACGGGCCTTCGGCGGCCACGGCCATGGAAGCGGCGGTGCGGAACTTCTCGGCGCTTTCGTCGTACTCGTCGATGCGCTCGAGCCGCAGGCCCCAGCCGAGCAGCATCTTCACCCGGTTCATCAGCTGCAGCGTGATCTCGTGCGGGCTCGCGCTCTCGCGGATCACGGAGGCGGCGCGGCCGATGACCTCTTCGGCGGCTTCGTACACGCCGAGCTGGTTGAGCACGATCCAGCAGTCGTTCAGCGCCGACCACAGCATCCGGTTCCACTGGCGGATGCCGACCTGCCGGTTCGGGATCGCGGAGTCGTCGAGGATGGCCAGCGCGCGGGCGATCTCGGTGAGCGCGGGGTCTTCCTGCGCGGCGATCACCAGCCGCCGGCCGCGCAGCGCGTGCGCGTCGGCCCGCAACAGCGCGAGGCCGTGGCGCCGGGTGTGCGCGAGCATCTCGTCGAGCCGCGGTTCGGCCTCCGCGGCCAGGCCCTTGGTGATCAGCCGGGCGATCGCGGACGCGCGCAGGAGCTGCGCGATCATCGTCGGCTCGCCGCGGCGCTGGGTCTCGTCGAGGAGCTCGTCCATCAGCTCGACGATCTGGAGCTGCTGGGTGTAGTCCTGCCGCTGGACCGCGGCGATCAGCTCCCGCGCACGCCCGACCAGCCAGGCATCGGACATTTCGGCCAGGGCGGGACGCCTGGCCGCACCCGGGTCGGTCGCCTCGTCGGTCAGCGCCAACCTCCCGGTGTCGTGGGTTCGGGTCCTCGAGCTGCTCCGCCGCCAGGATTCGAACCTGAACTGTCAGAACCAAAATCTGAAGTGCTGCCGATTACACTACGGCGGATCGATCCTGGTCAGGATAGCGACGATCGGGTGTCGTCCGCGCGGGGGATGCGTTACCGCCCAGTCCGCCGGGTACCCCGGTTCCGAAGTACGGGTGTGAGGCTTCCGGCACTCCCCAGTCGCCGAAACCTCCTGTACCGTAACTTACGGCATCGTAGGTTAGGGCACCCTACGTCATTAGGTTGCCCGCATAGGGAGAAGTGAAGCGTATGACGGCCACGCTCGACCGTTCTCAGCCCGCCGGGGAGCCTTCCGCTCCCAAGGGGCCCAAACCCGTTACTGAAGGCACGCGAGGCATCGGCGTGCAGCTGTCGGTCTACTTCGGCGTGATCGCGCCGCTGGTGGCACTGCTGGTCGCGGTGCCCTTCGCCTGGGGCTGGGGACTGAGCTGGGTCGACGTCGGCATCTTCGTGGTGTTCTACGCGATCAGCGGGCTCGGCATCACGGTGTCCTACCACCGCTACTTCACGCACGGCTCGTTCAAGGCCAAGCCGTGGCTGCGCGTGGTCATGGCCATCGCCGGCAGCATCGCGCTGCAGGGCCCGGTCATCACCTGGGTCGCCGACCACCGCCGCCACCACGCGTTCTCCGACCGCGACGGCGACCCGCACTCCCCGTGGGCGTTCGGCACCTCGCCGTGGGCCATCGCCAAGGGCTTCTGGCACGCGCACATGGGCTGGCTGTTCGAGCGCGACCAGACCAACGCCGAGCGCTTCGCGCCCGACCTCGTCAAGGACCCGGCCATCAAGAAGGTCGACGACCTGTTCTGGCTGTGGTCGCTGGTCAGCCTGGCGCTGCCGGCCCTGCTGGGCGGATTGATCTCGTGGTCGCTGTGGGGCGCGGTCACCGCGTTCTTCTGGGCCGGGCTGGTCCGCATCTGCGTGCTGCACCACGTGACGTGGTCGGTCAACTCGATCTGCCACATGATCGGCGAGCGCCCGTTCGCCGCGCGCGACAAGTCGGCGAACTTCTGGCCGCTGGCGATCTTCTCGTTCGGCGAGTCGTGGCACAACCTCCACCACGCCGACCCGACGTCCGCGCGCCACGGCGTGAAGCGCGGCCAGATCGACATTTCCGCGCGGCTGATCTGGATCTTCGAGAAGTTCGGCTGGGTGCACGACGTGCGCTGGCCGACGCCGCAGCGCTTGGCCCGAATCGCGACGGAAAAGGGCTAGTCAACTAGGCTGCCCCGATGGCGGGGAGACGACGTTCCAAACGTGAGCAGGTCACCGGGGCGCGTCCGGTCGCCCCGGTGACGCGCGTCCGGATGACCGGCAGCGAGCGGCGTCAGCAATTGCTGAACGTGGCGCGGGCGTTGTTCGCCGAAAAGGGTTTCGACGGCACGTCGATCGAGGAGATCGCGCACCGCGCCAACGTGTCGAAACCCGTGGTGTACGAACACTTCGGCGGCAAAGAGGGCATCTACGCGGTGGTGGTGGACCGCGAAACCCAGCTGCTGCTGGAGCGCATGGTGTCCACCCTGCACGGCGGCCACCCCCGCGTGATGCTCGAACAGGCGGCGACGGCTTTGCTGTCGTACGTCGAGGATTCCCACGACGGTTTCCGGATCCTGGTCCGCGATTCCCCGGTGGCGAGTTCGACGGGCACGTTCTCGACGGTGCTGAACGACATCGCGAGCCAGGTGGAGCACATCCTGGCCCAGCAGTTCGCGGCTCGCGGGTACGACGAGAAGCTGGCGGCGTTGTACGCGCAGGCTTTGGTGGGGATGGTCGCGCTGACCGGGCAGTGGTGGCTGGACGCGCGGAAGCCGAAGCGGGACGAGGTCGCCGCGCACCTCGTGAATCTGGCGTGGAACGGGCTGTCGCACCTGGAGCACAAGCCGAAGCTTCGGCTGGGATGACGGTTTTCCTGGCGGGGCCGGGGGTCACGCTGACCCTCACGGACCTCGATGCGTCCGAAGGCGACCTGGTGTACTTCACGGCGCGGGCCGAAGGGAACGGCCTGGCGGCCTCCGCCAGCGTGATGACCCTCCACGGCGATGGCCTCGGCCCTTTCACCGCCGGCCTCGAGCGGGATTTCCGCGGCTGGTCCGGCGAGCGGGTGTGGCAGTCCGCTCGCGCCGACCTCGGACTCCGCGCGACCCACCACGGTCGTGCCGTGGAGCTGGCGTGGACGTTGCAGGGCCGCGAACCGATTCACGACGAAACGCGTCCCTGGGCCGTCACCGTCCGAACCTTCGTCACGCCGGGCGAAGAGCTGCGCACCTTCGGCGCGGAAGTCGCCGAATTCCTCGCTACTTGAGCGAACCCGCGTCGCGCAGGTGGTCGAAGATGATCTTGTCCACCGGGGAGACCCGCTCCCGGTCCGCGTAGCCGAGCCACGCGATCTCCTCGATCTCGCTGCTCGCCGCCAACGTTCCCGTGTAGTCCGCGGTGAAGCAGGTCATGCGCACGACGATCCCCGCCGCCTTGCCGTCGGCCTGGGCTTCGAACACACCCGCGGGCGCGATCGTCGGCTCGGCGATCTCCACCGACACCTCTTCGCGGATCTCGCGGACCAGCGTCTCGACGTCCGTCTCGCCCGCTTCGCGCTTGCCGCCGGGCAGGTAGTAGACCTGCTTGCCACGGGAACGCGTGCTCAGGATCCGGCCGTCCACCAGGTGGATCCACGCGATCTTGTCGATCACTTCAGGCCCGCCAGTGCCTCGTCCGTCGTCATGACCGTGCCGAGCCTCGGGAAGATCTTCGTGATCGCGTTCTCGTGCGAGATCTCGGACAGCGCCGTCATCGCGTCCGACACCGCGACCGTGTCGTAGCCGTGGTCGGACGCCGCGCGCAGGGTCGACTCCACGCCGAACTCCGTGGCGATGCCGCCGAAGTACACCGTCTTCACGCCCGTCCCGCGCAGGAACTCGTCGAGGTCCGTGTTCGCGAAACCGCCGATCGCGTACTTGGTGACGATCTTGTCGTCCTGCGCGTCGAAGACGAGCTCGTTGCCGGGCGGGTTGTCCGGCCGCGACACCTTGACGATCACCACGGGGGCGCCGGCCTCGCGGAACGCCGCCCGCAGCCGCAGTGCGTTCGCGACGACCTCTTCCCCTCGGTACGGCGTCGTCGGGAGCGTCACGATCCGCTCCTGCAGGTCGACGAGCACGAGCGCGGACGTGGCCGGGTCGATCTTGGTCATGCCCCGATCCTAGGGGAGGGGCACGGTTTGGAGGCCGGTCCCCGATCGCCAGGTCGGCGATGGCGCTCGGGGACCGGCGCGGTGCTGCCGCGGGAACGCTATCTTCGGACCGCGTCCAACACTCGTCGGGGGCGGGCGAAAACTCTTGGTACAGAACATGTTCCGCGATCCGCCACCCCGGCGGAAGTGTCCACGGCACCGGCGGCCCGTGGCTTTCTCATGCTCAGGCCGGTGTGACCTTCAGCAGCTTGTCGTCCGTTCCGTCCGAAGTCGTCACGTACAGGGCGCCGTCCGGGCCGCTGCGGACCGCGCGCAGGCGGCCGAACTTGTCGTCGAACTCCGGGGGGAGCGAGACGTCGAGGACCTTGCCCGCCGCGTCCAAGTGGTACAGCAGCAGCTTCTGCCCCTTCAACGCCACCACGACCAGCGCGCCGTCGTTGCGGCCCCACTGCGCGCCCGTCAGGAACGCGTCGCCGCTGATCGCCTCGGTGATCTTGCCGGACGTCCGCAGTGGACTTACCGCGTCCGGGAAGCGCTTGAGGTCGGTCATCGGCACGCTCTCGTCGTAGCTCGAGTCCGTGCCGCCCTTCGACGGGTCCCAGCCGTAGTTCGCGCCCGGCTTCAGCAGGTTGACCTCGTCGTCGAAGGTCGGCCCGTGCTCGGCCGTGATCACCTGCCCGCTGCCCGGCCGGATCGCCACGCCCTGGACGTTGCGGTGGCCGAAGGTGTAGATCAGCCGTTCCTTCGGGTCCGAAGACGTGATGAACGGGTTGTCCGGCAACGGGTTCCCGGTCTTCGCGTCCAGCCGCAGCACCTTGCCGCCCAGGGAGTGGCGGTCCTGCGCGATCGACGCGCGCGCCGTGTCGCCGGTGCCGACCAGCAGCGCGCCGTCCGGTGCGAACGTCGGACGGCAGCCGGAGTGCCGGCCGCTCGGGTTCACCGGCAGCCCGGTCAGCAGGTTCTTGACCTTCGACGCGCTCGCGCCGTCGTCGGCCAGCTTCCACGTGACCAGCCGGATGTCGACGGCCTTGCCGCCCTCCTGGTGGTCCTGGCAGGTGATGAACTCGCGGCTGGTCGTGAAGTCGGGGCTGACGGCCATGCCGAGCAGCCCGCCTTCGCCCTGCACGAGGACGTCGGAGAAGTCGGCCTTGACGTCGGTCGCCTGCCCGCCGCGGACCAGCGCGAGCTTGCCGGGCCGCTGCGGCACGAGGATGCCGCCGTCGGGCAGGAAGCCGATGTCCCAGCCGTGCTGCAGCCCGGCCGTCACCGTCTCGACCTTGAACTTCCCGCTCGCCGCTGGCGGCGTGGCCGCGGGCGGAACGCTCTGGACGGGCGCGCTCGACGCCCCCGAGCAGCCCGTGACCAGCAGGGACACCGCACCGATGAGACCCAGCACACGCCGCATACGGCCCATCCTGCCATCAAGCGGTGAAATCACCGTTCGCCGCGGCCTCCTTCAGGAACTCCAGGTCGGCCGAGCCCGGGATGTGGTGCCCGGTGCCGGGCACCAGGTCCACGACCGCGCCGGCCGCCTCGAGCCGCCGCTGGGTCGTCCGGGAGTCGACCATGGCGTCCTCCGCCCCGGCGACGGCGTACACCGGCATGGTCAGCCGGCCCAGCGCCGCGTCGCCGAAGACCGGGAACGGGCCGGTGCGGTACCGGTAGTTCGCCGACACGAGCAGCTGCTGCTCGACGATCGGTGACGACTCCGGCTCGCCCACGACGCCGGCCACCGACTTCCGCCGTCCCTTCTCCCCGAGCAGTGACAGCAGCACCGCCTTGACGACGAACCCCTTCTTCGTCGGGCCGAGGCCGATCGGGCACCGCAGCGCCAGCGCCGCGACGCGCTCGGGCCGCCGGGTCGCGTAGTCGAGCGCCAGCCAGCCGCCGAACGACGATGTCAGGAAGGCCGCCCGCGAGACGCCGAAGTGGTCCAGCACCGCGTCCAGCCACTGCGCGTACCGGTCGCTGTCGAGCGGCGGCCGCGTCTCGGCGCTCATCCCGGGTTCGCCGATGATGTCGACGGCGTACACCCGGAACCGCTCGACCAGCGCCGGGATCCGGTGCGCCCATTCCGCCGAGTTGCTGCCGGAGCCGTGCAGAAGCACCAGCGTGGGCGCGCTCTCGGGGCCGGAGACCAGGACGAACGTCTCGCCTTCGGGGGTCGGCACGCGCACTTCGTCGCGCGGGACCGGCCAGCTCGTCAGTGCCTCGAGGTAGCGCTCACGCAGAAGGCGCGCGCCCGCGTCGGACTTGTATATCGTCATGCAAAGTACTCTATACATCCCTATCAAGAGGATAAATAGGGAGTGATCACGCCCCTGGACGCACCAGCCCGGACTCGTAGGCGAAGACCACCGCGTGCACCCGGTCGCGCAGCCGGAGCTTGCCGAGGATCCGCCCGACGTGCGTCTTCACCGTCGTCTCGCCGATGTACAGCTTCGCCGCGATCTCGCCGTTGGAGTGCCCGCGCGCGATCAGCCCCAGCACGTCCTTCTCGCGCTCGGTCAGCACGCCGAGCTTCGCGATGTCCACCGGATCGCGGTCGTCGTCGAGGTAGCGGTCGAGCAGCCGCCGCGTGACCGACGGCGAGACCATCGAGTCGCCGCGCAGCACACCGCGGATCGCGACGAGCATCTCTTCCGACGGCGCGTCCTTCACCAGGAACCCGCTGGCACCCGCGCGCAGGGCGGCGTAGGCGTACTCGTCGAGGTCGAACGTCGTGATGATCAGGACGCGCACGTCCGGCAGCTCGGCGCAGATCCGCCCGGTGGCGGTGACGCCGTCGAGCACCGGCATCCGGACGTCCATCAGCACCAGGTCGGGCCGCAGCTCCCGGGCCTTCGCGACGGCCTCCTCGCCGTTCGCCGCCTCGGCCGCGACGACGAGGTCGTCCTGGCTTTCGACGATCATCCGCAGCCCGACGCGCACCAGCTCCTGGTCGTCGCAGAGCAGCACCCGCGTCGTCACGACGCCACCACCAGGCTCGCGCACACCCGGTACCCGCCCTCCGGCGACGGCCCGGCCGCCAGTTCGCCGTGGTACATCTCGACGCGCTGGCGCATCCCGGTGAGCCCGCGCCCGGACGAGGGCAACGCGGGCACCGGCGCGGCCTTCCCGCCGGTGTTCGTCACCTCGATCCGGATCTCCGCCGGCCCGAAGGCGACTTCGACGCGGCCGGTCGCGTCGGCCGGGGCGTGCTTGATCATGTTGGTCAGTGCCTCCTGGACGATCCGGTACGCCTGCAGCGCGGCGCTCGCGGGCAGGCCACCGGGGTCGCCGGTGACCTCGAGCGCGACGGCGCGCCCGCACTGCTCGACGAGGGCGCGCAGCTCGTCGACGGTCGGCTGGGGACTGCGCGCGGCCTGGCCGGCGTGCATGACTTCGAGGAGCCGCCGCAGCTCGGCCAGCGCGTCCCGGCCCGTGCGGCCGATCGTGTCGAGCGTGCGGTCGACGGCTTCGGGGTCGCGGTGCCGGGCGAGCTTCGCGCCTTCGGCGTTCAGCACGATGACGCTCATGCTGTGCGCGAGGACGTCGTGGAGCTCGCGCGCGATCCGGGCGCGCTCTTCCGCGACGGCCGCGCGTGACTGTGCTTCGGCGCGTTTCTCCTCCTCCGCGGTGAGCTGCTCCTGCTTGCGGAAGAACTCCCCGAGCGCCCACGCGGCGAAGTGCAGCGGCAGGATGCCGATGATCGTCAACGTGGGGTTCTGGGTGCCCGGGCCCCACAGGACGCCCCACTGGAAGTCGAGCACGACGATGGCGGCCGCGATGAGCGCGGCGAAGCGCCGGTCACCCAGCTTCACGAGGTTGAACAGCACGACCGTCATCGCCAGCTCGGTCCGGCCGCGGTCGTAGGCCCAGATCTCGTCGAGGTACACCACCGCCGCCCCGGCGATGATCAGCACCGCGGCCGTGCGCGGGTACCGGCGGCGCACCAGGATCGGGAGCAGGAAGAGCATCGAAAGGGCGCGGACACCCCACGCCGGCTCCCCGTTCCAGTTGGGCCCGAGGAAGACGAACACGGCGTACAGCGGCAGGTCCACCGTCCACCGGTGCCCGCGCACCCACCTCACGAGTCGTTCCACGCCACCGAACGTAATGCCGGGACCCGGCCCGGGTCGTCATCCCTCCGGCCAGACCGTGTCCTCCTCGGGGAGGACCGGACCGGCCGATCCGGCGGATTCGCGGCCACCGCCGCCGTTCCTAGCGTCGGGATCATGTCGATCACCAGGGAATTCCTCCGCCACCCGATGCTGACGGGCGCGATCGCGCCCAGCTCGCCGAGGCTGGCCGAAACGATGACGGCGGGCCTCGGCCTGGAACGCGCGGCCCGCGTCGTCGAACTCGGCCCGGGCACCGGCGTGTTCACCGAAGCGGTTCTCGCGCTGCTTCGTCCCGAAGCACGTCTGACCGCGTACGAGATCAACCCGCGTTTCGCCGCTTCGCTGCGCAAGCGCTTTCCCCAAGCCGACGTCGTCACCGGTTCGGCAGAGCACCTCGACGCCGGCGACCTCGACGTCGTCGTCTCCGGGCTGCCGTGGACGGCCATGACGGCGGACCGCAGGCACCGCATCCTGGACGCGGTCACGGCGGCGCTCGCCCCGAACGGCCGGTTCACGACGTTCGCGTACGCCCACACGGCTTGGACGCCACCCGCGCGGGGCTTCGCCGCTTCGCTGCGAAGCCGTTTCGCCGTGGTGGAGCGCACTTCTGTCGTCTGGGAGAACCTGCCGCCCGCGTTCGTCTACCGCGCGGCGCTGCCGGTGACGGTGGGGAGGACGACGCATGGACAGCCTGCTGCGGCCACTGCTTGACGCGCCCCCGCTGGTCGTCTACCTAGTCTGCGCGCTGCTGATCACGGCGGAAACCGCGCTGCTGCCCGGAATCGTGCTGCCGACGCTGTCCGCGCTGCTGCTGATGGGGTTCCTCGCCGAGCGGGGCACGCTCCACCTCGGACTCGCTTTGCCGGTGGCCGTGGTCGCGGCGGTCGTGGGCGACCAGCTGGCCTACTTCGAAGGACGGCGGCTCCGCCGGTCCCGGTTCGTCCGCCGCATCGGCCAGGACCGCTGGGACCGCGCCGAAGCGGCGGTCGAGCGCTACGGCGTCCCGGCGGTGATCGCGGGCCGCTGCCTGGCCGGCGTCCGGACGCTGGTGCCGCGCGTCGCGGGCTCGGCGGCGATGCCGTACCGCCGGTTCGCCGTGGGCAGCGTGTGCGCGGCCGTGCTGTGGGCGAGCACGGAACTGCTGGTGGGTCACCTGACGGCGCTGGTGCTCTGAAGGCGTTCCGCGGCTCGATCAGGTGGACTTGGGTTACAAGAGCCCTTCGTCTCGTGCCCAATCCAGAACGGTTCGCCCCGAGAGAATCATGCTTGCGACGAATTTTGTCGTTGCAAGTATAAGTCCCGCCGGGAGGCCTCACCCGGTTGTCTCTTGGAAATGACTTAGGACGATCAAATTAAGGGCTCGGGAGAATCGTTCTCCGGGCGGTAGAGGCTTCTCCCAAGTGTGCCTATAGCCATTTTTCAATGTGCTTATCAGTCTCTCTGGTACTACATCTTCATCAGTGAATATCTGCACCTTGCGCAGTAAGTCGTATATTGCAAAGTATGCCGCTCGATAAGGTCGGTGCGAGGCGCCCTCGGTGCCAAGTCGTTCCGCAGAGGAGTAGCTTTCCATGGCAACGAGGTATCTGCCGAAAGAATGTTGAATTCGTGCATCCCATGCGATCAGGTGGGCGGCTGTCCGGTCGAATTTATCGGATTCGTCGAACTTAAGGGAAATCCACTGTTTTCCAGACAGGAGGAGATCGATCGGGTCAACCTGTGTTCTCGGGTACGTGTATCAACCGCGATCTGCGCTAACGTCCCACAATACGAGCGCGACTGTCTCGGCGCTGTAGGCCCATCGGATGGCGCGGTCGATCGGTACTCGGACGCTCTTTTTATTGAAGGAAGTCGGATCGATTTGCGAGCGCCCCTTGACTTGGACCCATACTCGAGAAGGGTCCACCTCGCCTCTCAGGGAGGTTTGGACGAGTAAATCCTCACCGTAGTCGTTCTTGACCTCGTCTACGGCCGCATCGATGTCCAGCCAGATACGCGAGACAGCTGCGGCCGCCTTCGAGCCGATCACGTGTTGAAGGGGCCTCTTGGGCATGGCACTACTCTCACACGACGGCGCTGGGGGTGTGAAGCCGTTCCGCGGTTTCGGCGTCCGCGGGCAGGAACGTCTCCAGCTTCAGCTCCGACACCGTGACGTCGGCGGCGGTCGCGAACGTCGTGATCGCCGTGATCAGTCGCAGTTCACCGGCCGAAGTGGACAGTCGCACGGGGACGGCGAACCCGAGGTGGTCCGCGCTCGGCGGCCGTTCCGGCGGCAGGTACCCCGTCAGCTCGGCGAGCTGCGCGGCGAGCCGGTCGTCCGGGGTGCGCGCGAGGTCGTTGCGGAGGCGCTCCAGGATGTGGCGGGCCCAGTCGTCGAGGTTCCGCACGCGCGGCGCCATTCCGCGCGGGTGCAGCGCGAGCCGCAGCGTGTCGACCGGTTCTTCGAGCAATTCCGGCGCGACACCCTCGATGAGCAGGGAGAAAGCGTCGTTCTTCGCGACGAGCAGGCCGTAGCGGTCGACGACGATCGCGGGGTAGGGACGGTGGCCGTCGAGCAGCCGCCGCAGCCCGTCGAGCACCGGCCGGATCGCCGGGTCGCCGAGCTGGGTTTCGGGGTACGTCGGCGCGTAGCCGGCCGCGTGGAGCAGGCCGTTGCGCTCGCGCAGCGGCAGTTCGAGGGATTCCGCGACGCGCAGCACCATCCCGCGGCCGGGCACCGAACGGCCGCTTTCCATGAAACTCACGTGCCGCTGCGTCGTGCCCGCGCGCAGCGCCAGGTCGAGCTGGCTGAGCCGCCGCCGGGTGCGCCAGTCCTTGAGCGCCGTTCCGAAGTCCACGGTCCCATCCTGCTCGGGCGCGCCATTCCTCGCGGGGAATTGAGGGCATTCCCCGCTTCGGCGAGGCTTCCGGCATGACGAACTACGGCCTGGTCGTGCCGACCTACCAGCCCATCCTCGACGCCGGGCGGACCGCGCCCGAGCTGGTCGACGTCGCCGTCTCCGCGGAGGAGCTCGGCCTCGACTCGGTCTGGGTGGGCGACACCCTCGCGCGGGCTCCGCTGGACGCTTTCACCGTGCTGGGCGCGTTCGCCGCCCGGACTTCCCGGGTGACCCTGGGGACGTCCGCGCTGCTCCCGGCGTTGCGGGACCCGGTTCTTTCGGCGAACCAGCTGCTTTCGCTCGATCTGCTCAGCGGCGGCCGCCTCACGGTGGCCGTCGGCGCGGGGTTCGCCGGCCGCAGCGAGCCGGAGTTCGCGTTCGTCGGGGTGCCTTGGGCGCGCCGGCGAGCGCGCCTCGACGACATCGTGGGCCTGTGGCGGGCGGCGTGGAGCGGCGAGTCGTCGTTCCACGGCGAGGTGCTCCACCACGACTCGCTGCCTTCCTATCCCGCGCCCGCGCGGCCGGGCGGGCCGCCGGTGTGGCTGGCGGCGTACACGCCGGGGGCGCTGGAGCGCGTCGGCCGGCTGTACGACGGCTGGCTGCCCTACCCGCCCGACCCGGCGGACTACGGGTCCGGCCTGGCCCGGATCCGCGAACGGGCGTCGCGCCCGGTGACGCCGGCGTTGTTCGCGACGGTCCTGGTGGAGGACGACGTGGACCGCGGGCGCGCGCTGCTGGAGGAGTACTGCCTGACCAACTACGGCGCGCCGGCGGAGTACGTCCAGGGCATCCAGATGCAGGTGACGGGAAGCGTCGCGGAGGTGGCTTCGCGGCTGCGTGAGTACGAAGGGGCGGAGCACGTCCTGCTGCGGATCGCGAGCACCGACCCGAAGGTGTTCGACGAGCAGTTGCCGCGGCTCGCGGAGGTGGCGGAACTGCTGCGCGACCAGCCGTGATCGGAAACCTGTCGGGGGTGGCACGTAGGCTGGGACCGTGACAAACGCTCCATTGTCCGGACTCCTCACCGCCATCCTGCCCGACCCGGCACTGCGTGGCGTGGTCGAGCGCGCCGGTGCGCCGCTGCTCGAGCTGCAAGGCCCGATCGCCGCCCGGCAGCTCGTCGCCGCCGCCCTCGCCGCCGACGAGGGCGCGGGCAAACCCGTCCTCGCCGTCACCGCCACCGGCCGCGAGGCCGACGAGCTGACCGCCGCGCTCGGCGCGCTCGTCGGCCAGGACCGGGTGGTCGATTTCCCCTCCTGGGAGACCCTCCCGCACGAGCGGCTCTCCCCGCGCGCCGACACCGTCGGCCGCCGGCTGGAGGTGCTGCACCGGCTGAAGACCGAGGACGACACCCTGCGCGTCGTCGTCGCGACCGTCCGCAGCCTCATCCAGCCCATGGCCCCCGGCCTCGGCTCGCTCGAGCCGGTCGACCTCGTCGTCGGCGAGGAGCAGAGCTTCGAGGGCCTCCTCGAACGGCTCGTCGAGCTGGCCTACGTCCGCGTCGACATGGTCGAGAAGCGCGGCGAGTTCGCCGTCCGCGGCGGCATCCTCGACCTGTTCGGGCCGACCGCGCAGCACCCCGTCCGCGTCGAGTTCTGGGGCGACGAGGTCAGCGAGATCCGCGCGTTCGCCGTCTCCGACCAGCGGTCGCTGCCCGGCGAGATCGCGCGCGTCACCGCGCCGCCGTGCCGGGAGCTGCTGCTCACGCCGCCGGTCAAGGAGAAGGCCGCGGAGCTGGCGAAGACGTACGAGGCCGACGCGCACCTGGCCGAGATGCTCACCAAGCTCGCCGACGGCATCCCGGTCGAGGGCATGGAGGCCCTCATCCCGGTGCTCTGCGAAGGCGAGCTGGAGCTGCTCACCGACGCGATGCCGATCGGCACCCACGTCCTGGTGACCGACCCGGAGAAGATCCGCGCCCGGGCCGCCGACCTCGTCCGCACCGGCCAGGAGTTCCTCGAAGCGTCCTGGACGACGGCCGCGGCGGGCGGCCAGGCCCCGATCGACCTCGGCGCGTCCGCCTACCGCGGGCTCGACGAGATCGCGTCCCACGCGCAGGACACCAAGCGCTCCTGGTGGACGCTCACCCAGCTGACCAGCGAAGACCCGGACGTCTACCGCGTCTCGGTCGAAGCCGCGCCGGCGTACCGCGGCGAGCTCGAGCGCGCGATGACGGACCTGCGCGCCCACACGGCGGCGGGCGGCACGGCGGTGCTCGTCGTCGCCGGCCAGGGCACCGCGGCGCGCGCGGTCGAGCAGCTCTCGGGCGCGGACGTCCCGGCGACGCAGGCCGGCGACGGTCTCACCGGGGTGCCCGCGGCGGGCCTGGTCACGGTCACCTGCGGCGGCCTGACGGACGGCTTCGTCTCGCCGGAGCGCGCCCTGGTCGTGCTCACCGAGGCGGACCTGACCGGCCGCGGTTCCGGCGCCGGAACGTCCACAAAGGACCTCACCACCAAGATGCCGTCCCGGCGGCGCAACGCGGTGGACCCGCTGGCGCTCAAGAACGGCGACTACGTCGTGCACGAGCAGCACGGCATCGGCCGGTTCGTCGAGATGGTGCAGCGCACGGTCGCCGGCGCGACCCGCGAGTACCTGCTGCTGGAGTACGGGTCGTCCAAGCGCGGGCACCCGGGCGACCGGCTGTTCGTGCCGACCGACCAGCTCGACGAGGTGTCCAAGTACGTCGGCGGCGAGCTGCCCACGCTGAACAAGCTCGGCGGCTCCGACTGGAAGAACACCAAGGCCCGGGCCAAGAAGGCGGTCAAGGAGATCGCCGCCGAGCTGGTCCAGCTCTACGCCGCGCGCCAGGCCGCGCCCGGGCACGCGTTCGGCCCGGACACGCCGTGGCAGGGCGAGCTGGAGGACGCCTTCCCGTTCACCGAAACCAACGACCAGCTCGCCGCGATCGACGAGGTCAAGGCCGACATGGAACGCGGCGTCCCGATGGACCGCGTCATCTGCGGCGACGTCGGCTACGGCAAGACGGAGATCGCCGTGCGCGCGGCGTTCAAGGCGGTGCAGGACGGCAAGCAGGTCGCCGTGCTCGTCCCGACGACCCTGCTCGCGCAGCAGCACCTGAACACGTTCCAGGAGCGCATGCGCTCGTTCCCCGTGACGATCAAGGGCCTGTCCCGCTTCACGAACAAGACCGAGTCCGACCTCATCCTGGAGCAGCTCGCCGCCGGCGAGGTCGACATCGTGATCGGCACGCACCGCCTGCTGCAGACGGGCATCCGCTACAAGGACCTCGGCCTCGTGATCGTCGACGAGGAGCAGCGCTTCGGTGTCGAGCACAAGGAACACATCAAGGCGCTGCGCACGCACGTCGACGTGCTGACGATGTCCGCGACCCCGATCCCGCGGACGCTGGAGATGTCGCTGGCCGGCATCCGCGAGATGTCGACGATCCTCACCCCGCCCGAGGACCGGCACCCGATCCTGACGTACGTCGGTTCGTACGACGACAAGCAGGTCGGCGCGGCGATCCGCCGTGAGCTGCTGCGCGACGGCCAGGTGTTCTACGTCCACAACCGCGTCTCCTCGATCGAGAAGGCCGCGCGGCACATCCGGGAGCTGGTGCCGGAGGCGCGCGTCGTCACCGCGCACGGGCAGATGAACGAGGACAAGCTCGAAAAGATCATCCAGGGCTTCTGGGAGAACGAGTACGACGTCCTGGTGTGCACCACGATCGTCGAGACCGGGCTCGACATCTCGAACGCGAACACGCTGCTCGTCGAGCGCGGTGACCTGCTCGGGCTGGCCCAGCTGCACCAGCTGCGCGGCCGCGTCGGGCGAGGTCGCGAACGCGGGTACGCGTACTTCCTGTACCCGCCGGAGGCGCCGCTGACCGAGACGGCCCACGACCGGCTCGCGACGATCGCCCAGAACACCGAGCTGGGCGCGGGCATGGCGGTCGCGATGAAGGACCTGGAGATCCGCGGCGCGGGCAACATCCTCGGCGCGGAGCAGTCCGGGCACATCGCGGGTGTCGGGTTCGACCTCTACGTGCGGTTGGTCGGCGAAGCGGTCGACGCGTTCCGGCGGCACGCGGGCGCCGAGCCGGCGGAGGACGAGGAGATGGCCGACGTCCGGGTCGACCTCCCGATCGACGCTCACATCCCCCACGACTACGTCCCGGGTGAGCGCTTGCGGCTGGAGGCGTACCGCAAGATCGCGGCGGCGCCGGACACCGAGGGGCTGGACGCGGTCCGCGAAGAGCTGATCGACCGCTACGGCCAGCCGCCGGCGCCGGTGAACCGGCTGCTGTCGGTGGCGCGGTTCCGGCACACGTGCCGCGAGGCGGGCGTGACGGAGGTGGCGGTCCAGGGCAACACGATCCGGTTCGCGCCGCTGCCGTTGCAGGACTCGCAGATGGTCCGGTTGAAGAGGCTGTACCCGAAGGCGACGTTCAAGGCCGTGACGAACACGGTCTCGGTCCCGAAGCCCACGGAGGGCCCGGCCGGCGGCCGGATCGGCGCGCCGACGCTGCGGGACGAAGAGCTGCTGGACTGGTGCACGAAGCTCCTGACGCAGCTGACGAAGAAGCCGGCCGCCGTGTAACGCGCTGCGGACACCTGACGCCACTTCGGGGGAACTCTCGTTGTGGCGTCAGGGTTTTCGCGGCCGGTGCTTCTAGGTTCGCCGCATGAACATCCGTAGCAGGCAGCTCGGCGAACGGCTGCTCCAGCGCATGGCGGAGAAGCACTGGGGTGTCCGCGAGATGTCGCGGAAGCTGGAGATGAGTGCGCAGTGGGTCTCGTCGGTGACGCGAGGGCTGACGAGGCCCGACCCTGCCCGCCTGGCGCGGTTCCTGACGACGCTGGAGATCAGGGGAGCGGAATACCGCGAACTGATGGCCATGGCCGACGAAATGCGCAAGCCCGGCTTACTTGAACGCTCCGAGATTCTGCAGACGCTGATCAGCCACGAAGAACACGCGACCACGATCTCGGCCTTCCAGTCGAGCGTTGTCCCGGGACTGCTGCAAACGGGCGACTACGCCCGCAACCTTGCGATCGAAATGGGCGCTCCGGCGGAGCCCGACAGAGTCGATGAGCACGTGTTCGCCCGGCTCTCGCGCCAGTCGGTTCTCGCAAGGCCGCTGGTGCGGTTCCGGTTCTTCCTGCACGAGTTCGTGCTCCGCCTCCCAGTCGGCGGCGCAGGTGTGATGGACGGCCAGCTCCGCCAGCTCGCGCGGATATCTTTACAGCCGAACGCGGCGATCCGGATCGTCCCGGCGAGCCTGGGAGGACATCCGGCGTCGGCCGGGCGGTTCCTGCTGCTCGAGTCGGACTCGTTCAAGCCGGTTGTGTGCATCGAAGGCGAGGCAACATCGATGTACCTCGAGGAGCCCCACGAGATCAACGCCTATCGGAGAGTGCTGAGTGGCTTGGATTCAAGGGCCCTCGGTGAGGAAGACTCGCGAGAGTTCATCGCCAGCCTGCTCAGCCGACTTCGCTGAACATCGGCGGCAAAGCCTCCGCCAACCCCATCTTCACCGACTCCACGGGCACCGGAACCGCCCCGGCCCCGGTCATCGGCAACGGCCGGGGCTTCCGCGGCTTCCGAGACCCCGCACCCCCACCGCGCCCGGGATAGACCAGCAACCCCCGGGCCGGATCCGGCACGGCGTCCAGCGCCGCCGTCACGACCGGCAGCGCGCGGAACGCGTCGCGGCTTTCCTCCGACTTGAACTCGATCTCCAGCACCACGCCCCAGCGGTGTTCGTGCCACACCCACTGTTCCGCGCCGTTCGTCAAAGCTGCTTCGGTGAGAGCGTCACCGCGGGCGAGCCGCCACAAGGAAGCCGTGGACTCGCCATCGAAGACCTCGATGGTCAGCCAGTGGTCCATGTCGTCGAGGTTACGCCCGGCGACACCGCACGGGTGTTGCGTTTCGGGTGCGATGGTGTGAGAGGGTATGGCCTGTGATGCGGATCATGGGGCGCCCTCGCGCGCTGGTCGCGGTTGTTGCCGGTGCTCTTCTGCTCGCCGGGTGCGGCTCGGGCCCCAGCCAGGTCGGCGCGGCCTCGATCCTCGGTGACCAGTCGTTCGGCCTCGACCGGGTGCAGTCGATGATCGACCAGGCCGTCCGCGACCAGCCGTACGCGCAGAAGCTCGCCCGTGAGAACAAGGTCGTCCTGCTGGGCCGGGAGATCGTCCGGCAAGGGGCGCTCCACCAGCTCATCACCTACGCCGCGAAGAAGGAAAACATCGTCGCGGACCAGGCGAAGATCGCGCAGATCGCCGCGACGCTGCCGGGTGCGCCCGTCACCGACACCGGGCAGGGCGACTCGCTCGCCGTCGCGCAGATCGCCGCGAACGTGCGCGATCGCGGCGAGCGCGCCTCGGACACCTACCTGGAGCGCCAGCTCGCCGCCAAGTTCCTGCCGAAGCTCGCGGTCAGCGCCGACTACGTCGGCTTCAGCGCCACCGCCGCGAACGACCCCGAGGCCCGGGCGCGGGCGTTCGACGTCGCGAAGCAGTTCGCCGCCGACCCGTCGAAGGTCCAGGCGGCCGTGCAGGCGGCGGGCCAGGAGCTCCAGCAGTCCCAGCAGACCGGCCAGCCCGGCCCCAACGGGTTCTCCGACGCCGGCCTCACCTCGGTCTTCGGCGCCGCCCAGTACCCCGCCCTCGCCGAGACCGTGCTGTTCGGCTCCCCGGCGAACAGCGTCGTCGCGTTCCAGCCGCGGATGCCGGCCAAGCCCGACTGGTACGTCTTCGTCCTCCGGACCCGCGGCACCGACCAGCCGGTGCCCGCCGACGGGGAGCCGCAGAAGCCCACGGACGACCAGCTGACCGCCATCGGCACCCGCCTGCTCCAGCCCTACGTCGGGGAGAGCGGCCTGCGCATCAACCCGCGCTACGGCGTGTGGGATGCCGCGACCATGGGCGTCGTGCCGAACCTGGACGCCGCCCCGGCCCTCATCGTGCCCGTCGCGGGTCCCGGCCGTACGCAGCAGTGAGCACGGGCGTCGTCGTAGTCGTCCGCGGGGCGACGCTGCCCGCCGCGGCGCTGAAGATCCTTCGTGACGCCACCGCGGTCTACGCGGCCACGGACCTCGACGCGAGCGTGTTCGGGGTCCCGGCCGTCACCGAGGCGCCTTCGCTGAAGGACGTCGTGCTGCTCGCCGGGTCCCGGGACGAGCCCGCGGCGTCGCTGCTCATCGCGACCGGCGCGGAGGTCATCGAGACGCCGGCGCCGCCGCTGGTCGAGGCCGCCGAGGTGATGGACCGGCTCCGCTCGCCGGGCGGCTGCCCGTGGGACGCGGCGCAGACCCACGATTCGCTCCGGCAGTACCTGGTCGAGGAGACCTACGAGCTGCTCGACGCCATCGAGTCGGGTGACCGCGAGGCGCTGCGCGAGGAGCTCGGCGACGTCCTGCTCCAGGTGCTCTTCCACGCGCGGGTCGCGGCCGAGGACGCCGCCGACCCGTTCGGCATCGACGAGGTCGCCGCCGACCTGGTCGCGAAGCTGGTCGGCCGGCACCCGCACGTTTTCGCCGGTGCCGATTCGGTGCACACCGTCGAGCATCAGAACGTCAAGTGGGAAGAGCTGAAGCAGCAGGAAAAGCAACGCAAGTCCATTGTGGACGGTGTGGCGCTCGGCCAGCCGGCGGTGGCGCTGGCCGGCAAGCTCGGGCAGCGCTCCGGGCGCGCGGGCATCCCGCTCGACCTCTTCCCGGCCGGCACCGCGGCCGCCGCCCAGCTGTTCCGCATCGCGGCGACGGCGCGGCGCGCGGGCGTCGACCCCGAGGGCGAGCTGCGGGCGATGGCGAAGCAGTTCGCGAACGACGTCCGGGCCGCCGAACAGGCCGCGCGCGACGTGGGCCTGGAGCCGACAACCCTGGAGGCCGACGGCTGGCGGAAGTTCTGGCCGCCGCGCCCAGTGTGACGCAGCACACAATCGTGTGAGAACCGCCGGGGCCGATCCGGCGTCTTGCCTGGTGTGAGGAAACTGCCACTGGAGGACGCCGACGAGGAACACCTCGTCCGGCGCACGGCCAAGGGCGACCGCGCGGCGTTCGAGGAGCTCTACCGCCGCACGTCGCCCTGGCTCCTCGTGCGCCTGCGCCGCCGGTGCGCCGACGAGCACGTCGTCGCCGAGGTCATGCAGGAGACTTACCTGGCCGTCTGGCGCGCGGCGGCGTCGTTCGCGGGGGCCGCGACCGGCGGCACCGCGGTCGGCTGGCTGTGGACCATCGCGGCGCGCCGGCTGGTCGACGCGTTCCGGCGCCGGGCGCACCACGCCGAACTGCCGTCGGAGGTGGCTCTGGACGTCGCGCCGGTGCCAGCGGCGGAGGACGTGGCCCTGGCGGCGACGATCGGTGACGAGATCGGTGACGCGCTGCGCGACCTCGCGCCCGAGCTGCGGGCGGTGCTGCAGGCGATGGTGCTCGACGGGCTGAGCGTCCGGGAGACCGCCGTCCTGCTGGGACTGCCGGAAGGAACCGTCAAGACCCGGGCTCGCCGGGCGCGGTTCGCGATGCGGGAGGCACTGTCATGACCCATGCGTCGGACGAGCTCATCGCCGAGTACGTGGCGGGCTTCGACCTCCCGGCCGACCGGCTGTGGGGTCTCGAAGCGCACCTGGAGACGTGCCGGGGGTGCCGGGCGCGGCTCGCCGAAGTCGCGCCCGTCCAGCCGGTGGTGGACGCCGTCTGGAACCGGCTCGGCTTCGAGATCCGGCTTTCGGCCGTTCCGGCCCATGGGCCGCCGGCGCCCGAGCCGGTTCCGTACCGGCGCCGGCGGCGGTGGCTCGACACGTGGGTCACGCCGGTGATGCTGCCGTGGCTGGGGATGATCGTGCTGGTCACGTTGCTCGCGGTGGCGTTCGACCAGATCTGGCGCTCGGCGCTGGACGTGACGGCGGTGCAGCTCTTCGCGCCGGTGCTGCCGGTGCTCGGCGTCGCGGCGTCGTGGGCGAGGGGGCTGGATCCGGCGTACGAGGTCGTCGTCGCGACCCCGCGGGCCGGGCTGTACCTCATCACGCGGCGGACGCTGGCGGTGCTCGTCGTCGTCCTGCCGGTGCTCGGGGTCGCCGGCTGGCTGACCGGTACGGCTCTGGCGCTCTGGCTGCTGCCGAGCTTGGCCTTCACCACGGGGACGCTCGCGCTGGGCGGGCTGATCGGCGTCACCCGGGCGGCGTACGCACTGATCACGGTGTGGGTCGCGGGCCTGGTGCTGCCCACGCTGGCGGCCCAGGAGCAAACGTTTGCGCTCAGTACCGGCGCGGTGCCGGTGTGGGCGGGGATCTTCGCGCTGACGACGGTGGTCGTCGCCCTGCACAAGGGCGCGTTCACCCGGCTCGGCGCGCGCAACTAGGGAGGACGGACATGCGTGCTGTCGGGGCCGCCGAGGTCGCGCCAACGGCCTACGCCTGGGAAATCCAGGCCGAAGGGCTGAAGGTGCGGGTCGGACGGCGGAAAATGGCCGTGGACGGGCTGGACCTGTCGCTCGGCAAGGGGGTGCACGGCCTGCTCGGGCCCAACGGCGCGGGCAAGACGACGCTGATCCGGGCGCTGGCGACGGTGCTCCGGCCCGCGTCGGGGAGCCTGTCGCTGCTCGGCGCGCCGGCCGGGGGGCACACCGGGCAGCGCGACCTGCGCCGGCGGATCGGCTACCTGCCGCAGAACTTCGGGTTCTACAAGCGGTTCACCGCCCGGGAGTTCGTCGAGTACATGGCGTGGCTCAAGGAAGTGTCCAAAGAGGACATCCCGGGAGCGGTGCAGCGCGCGCTCGAGCGGGTCGGGCTGGCCGACCGCGCGGACGACCGGATGAAGACGCTGTCGGGCGGCATGGTTCGGCGGGTCGGGATCGCGCAGGCGATCGTCAACGACCCGGACATCCTGCTGCTCGACGAGCCGACCGCCGGGCTCGACCCGGCGCAGCGCGTGCGGTTCCGCGAGCTGGTGCAGGAGCTCGGCCGGGACTCGTGCGTGCTGATCTCGACGCACCTGGTCGAGGACGTGGGGACGGCGTGCTCCGACGTCGTCCTGTTCGCCGAGGGCAAGCTGGTGTTCCAGGGGACGCCGGGTGAGCTGGCCGAGGCGGGCACCGCGGAGCACGTGGGCGACAGCCCGATCGAGCGTGGTTACTCGGCGCTGCTGAAGCACGAGCCGGGGCAGGGGGCCTGGTGATGATCCTGCGCATCGAACTGCGGCGCTCGATCGCGCCCTGGGCCGGGCTGGCGCTGCTCGTGGTGGCGCTCGGCTTCCTGTTCCTGCTGTCCGGGCCGTGGTGGAAGGTGCCCGCGCCGTGGACGGGCAACACGACGACCACCGTGCTGTGGCTGCGGTTCCTGCTGGTGTTCCTGTGGCCGATCACCGTCGGCGCCGGGGCGATCCAGGGCATGCGCGACAGCCGTTCCGGGATGGTCGAGCTGCTGTCCACGACGTCGCGGCCGGGCTGGCACCGGGCGATCAGGCTGGCCGGCGCGGTGGGGGCGTTGAGCGGGCTCGGGCTCCTGCTGGTGTTCGCCGTCGGCCTGGTGGAGGTGCTCGGGCACGGCGGGTTCGTGTCGGCGAGCTTCCTGCCGGTCCTCCTGGTCGGCTTGCTCGCCGTCGTGGCGGGGAGCTGGGTGGGGCTGGCGGTCGGGCGGCTGCTGCCGCACCCGCTGACCGCGCCGGCGCTGGCCGTGCTGACACTGGCCGTGTCGGTGCTGGCCTGGGCGTCGGGCGCGTTTTCCGCGATGTACAGCCGACTCGGGTTGCTGACGCCGGTCCTCGCGGAGCCGCGGGGTGTGCTGACGACGACCGCCGCTTCGGTAGATCTCGGACAGGCGGCGTGGTTCGCGGGCCTCGCGGCGACGGGCTTCCTGGTGCTGGCGGCGAATTCCGCGCGGGCCAGGGCCCTGGGCCTGCTGCCCGTGGTGGCCGGGGCGGCGATCGCGCTACCGGTCTTCCCGGATTCCGAGGACGGGCTCCTGACCCCCGACAGCGTCGCCGCCCAGAGGCTCTGCGACGGCCCGATCTGCGTCAGCCGGGCGCACGAAGACAGGCTGGCCGCGTTGGCCGGGCCGGGGCGGGAGGCGCTGGCCATGCTGGCGAAGCTGCCCGGCGCGCCCACCAGGATCGAGGAGCGGACGGTGCCGGCGGCCGTCAACACCGTGCCTTCCCGTGATGCGGGTGTCGTCTACCTGGACTTCCAGACCAACGACGACCTGCGGACGGCGGACGCGAGCACGCTGCGGACGGCGGTGCTGTCCGGCACCGGGCTGCCCGCCTGCGAGCCGGCGAGCTACGGCGATCTGTCCGACCTGGGCGGTCGCGTGATCGCGGCGGCGTACTTCACCGGCGAGCTGAAGCGGCTGCCCGAGTACGGCGGCGGCTGGTTCCGCCAGTCGTCCGGCCGGATCGAGCGGGCGTGGCAGAAGTTCCACGCGCTCCCGGCGGATGAGCAGTTCTCACGGATCGTCGCGGTGCGGCAGGTTCTCCTGACCTGCCAGGGCGACCCGCTGGACACGCTGGTCCCGGGAGCGCTGCGATGAGGTGGGTGACGCTCTACGCGCGTTCGCGCCAGGTCCCGGCGGCGATCATCGCCCTGCTGACGGCGACGGCGGGCATGTGGTTCCTGGCGCGCGACTCGTGGTCGCCCCTGCCGGTCATGCTGACCCTGACGGCGGCGATCGCGGTGGCGGCGATCGGGCTCAGCGGCCAGGACCCGGACCTCGACCGCACGGCGGCGATCCCGTGGCCGCTCCGCCGCTTCGCGCACCTGGCCCTGATCGGCGTGGCGGCCGGGGGAACGGTCCTGGCGGTCCAGGAACTGGGCCCGAACATTGTCGACTTATCGATCATCGCCCGTGACGCGGCGGGCCTGCTGGGCTTGGCGGGGTTGGCGGCCACGATCGTGGGCGGCCAGTTCGGCTGGACGCTCCCGCTGCTCTGGGCGGCCATAGCACCCTTCGTCCCGCACGACGGTTCGACAACAAGCCAGATCGCAGCCTGGCTGCTCCAGCCGTCCGGCACCCCAGCAGCAACCTGGACAGCCCTGACCCTGGCGGTCACCGGCGCGGCGACGTACACCGCACGGGGCGGCCGCCGCTGACCCAGCCGTTCCGACGCCGACCGGAGTGATGCCCCGCCAATCACATGGGGTTGCCCCTTGGGGCCGGACACCTTGATTCCAGACAGTGGTCTGGAGGGAGGATGTCCTGGTGTCTCGCAGGTCGAAGTACCCGGAGCAGTTCCGTCGTGACGCCATCGAGTTGGTGAACTCGAGTGATCGTCCGTTGCGGCAGATCGCCCGCGAACTGGGGGTCAACCACGAGACCCTGCGGTCGTGGGTGAACGTGGCCAAGCAGGAAACTGCGGCCGGGCCGATGGTGGAGGATCCGGCGGTGACCGATGAAGTCCAGCGGTTGCGGAAGCAGGTCGCTGAGCTGCAGAAAGAGAAGGAGATCCTGCGGAAAGCGGCCGCCTATTTTGCGCGCGAGATGGATCGATGATCTACCGCTACCGGTTCATCTCCGAACACCGCACCACCTTCGGTGTCCAGCGGTTGTGCCAGGTCCTCGGGCTGCGCCGGCAAGGCTTCCACGAGTGGGTCGCGGCCGAGTCAGATCGGGCCCGGCGGGCGGAGGCTGAAGTCGAACTGGTCAGGTTGATCACCAGCATCCACGCCGAGCACCGTGGCGCCTACGGCGTTCCGCGGGTGACTGCGGAACTGCACCGCCGCGGCCACACGATCAACCACAAACGGGTGGAGCGGCTGATGCGCGAGCACGGTCTGGCCGGGATCACCCGCCGCAAACGCCGCGTCACCACCCGGCCCGCGGCCGGCCCGGTCACCCCGGTGGGTGATCTGATCCGCCGCGACTTCACCGCCACCGCCCCAGGGACAAGGCTGGTCGGGGACATCACCTGCCTGCCCACCTTCCAAGGCTGGCTCTACCTGGCCACCGTCATCGACCTGCACACCCGCGAAATCGTCGGCCACGCCATGGCCAGCCATATGCGCACCGACCTGGTCTGCGACGCGATCGACCTCGCTGCGGCCCGCGGCCTCATCCAGCCCGATGCGGTGTTTCACACCGACCGCGGCGTCCAATACACCTCCGGCCAGTTCCGCACCGCCCTCGCCGAACACCAGATCCGGCCATCGGTCGGGCGGGTCGGGTCCTGCTACGACAACGCCGTCGCCGAAGCCTTCTTCGCCACGTTGAAGACCGAAATCGGCACCACGATCTGGCGCACCCGGGCCCAGGCCCGCCAGGACGTGTTCCGCTATCTGCGCTACTACAACCACGCAAGGTTGCACTCCACCATCGGCCAGAACACCCCGGCCGAAGCCAGAACCACCTACTACGCTCAAGCCTCAGCTGCCTAAAACCCCGTGTCCGCCTCACCGGGGCAACTCCACACACGAGATGCCCGCCCAATCACGCGAGATGCCCCGCCAGTCACGCGAGATGCCCGCCCAGTCACGCGAGAGCCGGGCCAATCACGCGAGATGCCCCTCCGCTCACAGCGGGCGGGCCGGGATCGGGTAGCCGCGGATGCCCGGCCGCCGCGGCTCAGCTCGCTCCAGCCGGAGCCACCCGACCGGCGGCGGCCGCCACGGGAACCCCCAGATCCCGTGGCGGCCGCCCGCCTCCGACCTCACACGTCGCGGATGTTCGCCACCAGATCGAGCGGCTCCCGGTCCCAGTCCTCCACCCCGAACGCCAAGATCCGCGACGGACGGATCCGGATCACGGCGTCGTCGAAGTGGTTGTCCGGGAGGTTCACCCCGGTCAGCCCCTCTGCGCGGCCGCGGATCTCCAGGCAGCGCACGCGCCACGGGTTCGTCGACGGCAGGTCGTCGACCACGAATGCGACGTGGTCGTCGGCCGTCAGGTTGCGGAACTTCTTGCTGCCGCGCAGGTTGTGGCCGGTGACGTCGATCGTCTTCTCGTCCGGGTTGTACCGGAAGCCGACCGGGTTGACCTGCAGGGTTCCGTTCGGCTGCCGGGTGGCGAGCCGGCCCAGGGGCTGGGCGTCGAGGTACGCGAGCTCTGCTTCGGTGAACATGCTCCCCAGAATTCAACTTCAAGGGAGGTTGAAGTCAAGCGAACGGGCCGCCGAAAGCGAGTTCCGTGAAGCGCGACGCGATCAGCCGGTGCGCCGCCGCGTCCGGGTGCAGCTCGTCCGGCAGCGGGAACTCGGCGTAGTCCGCCGGGCCGTACAGTGAAAGCCCGTCCAGGTAGTGCAGGGCCGGGTCCTCGCGCTGCGCGACGATCTGCGCCAGCGCCGCGCGGATCACCTCCAGCGTCAGCTTGTCGGGGCCCGGGACGCCGGTCGCCCGGAACCGCACGATCCCCGACGCCAGCGCCGCGTGGTCGAAGTCGCCGGGGCCGGGTGTCTGCTCGTGGATCGGGCAGTACAACGGCGAGACGACCAGCAGCGGCGCCGACGGGTGACCGTCGCGGATCGTGTCCAGGAACCCGTGCACCGCCGGGCCGAACGCGCGCGGGCGCATCACGTCGGCGTTGACGATGTTGATGCCGATCTTGACGCTGACCACGTCGGCCGGGGTGTCCCGCATGGCCCGGGCCACGAACGGATCCAGCATCGCGTTGCCGCTGAACCCCAGGTTGACCAGCTCGACCCCGGCGGACGCCGCCGTCAGCGCGGTCCACGTCGTCGACGGGCTGAGTGCGTTCGAACCCTGGCTGATCGAACTGCCGTGGTGCAGCCACACCCGGCCCGCCGCCCCGGCCGGCGAGACCGGCGCGTCCGTCCGCAGGGCGACCAGCGCTGTGAGTTCGTTGTGCGGCAACCAGATCTCGACGTCCTTGTCGTGCCCGGGCAGGTCCGCGAACCGCACGCCGCCGGGCGCGGTCGCCTGGGCCGCGAGCTTGCCGTCGACCAGCAGGTCGTAGACGCCGTCCGGACGCGGCGGCGCGCCCGGGTACTCGATCTTGGTCGGCACGGTCTCGAGTTCGATCACGCGAGCCGTCGTGCGGAACCGCAGGCGGACGCCGGCCGGCTGCGCCTCGGCCATCGCGAGCCGCTCGTCGGTGTTCTGCGCCCGTGCGCGGGCGGGCAGCCGGTGCGGCACCAGGCCGCGGGGAGTGTCTTCGAGTTCGAGGGCGCCGCGGACGATGCCGGCGGTCAGCGGGGTGGTGATCACGGTCGTGGCCAATCGCGGAGAAGGGAATCGAGGACGTCGAGGAGGCGGGCCCAGCTGTCCGCCGCCGCGGGCGCGCTGTGGTCGAAGCCGCCGTCGGCTTCGAGGGCGACGAACCCGCGGAAGAAGCTGCCGAGCAGCCGGACGGCGTGCGTCTGGTCCGGCCCGGTCAGGTCGTAGCCGCGCAGGATCGCGCGCATCAGCTGCGCGTGCCGCACGCCCGCGCTCGCCGCCGCGGTCTCCGGGTCGAGCCGCAGCTGCGCCGCGGCGAACCGGCCGGGGTGCTCGCGGGCGTAGTCGCGGTAGACGCCGGCGAAGGCGACCAAGGCTTCCCGCCCGGCCCGGCCGGCCAACGCGGCGGCGGCCCGGTCGGCGAGCTCGTCCAGTGCCAGCAGCGCGATCCGCGTCCGCAGGTCGTGCGCGTTCTTGACGTGCGAATACAGGCTGGCGACCTTGACGTCGAACCGCCGCGCCAGCTCCGACGGCGTCACCGCCTCGAACCCGATCTCGTCGGCCAGCTCGGCGCCCGCGTGGACCACGCGGTCCGTGGTCAATCCGGCACGAACCATCACTACACCCTCCTTTGCCTAAAGAGAGTGTAGATTAGCCTAAAGGCTTTAGGCAAACAGCCCGTCGCCCCAGTAGCCGGTCTTCGAGACGCCCGGCGGCACGGCGAAGTGCGCCGAACCCGTGTGCTGGACGTACTCCATCATCGCGTCCTTCGCCGACAGCGCCTGCTGCATCGGCACGTACTGCTTCCGCGTGTCCCGGTTGAACGCCAGGAAGAACAGCCCCGCTTCGAGGTGGCCGACGCCATCGGAGCCGTCGACGAAGTTGTAGCCGCGGCGCAGGATCCGCACGCCGTTCAGCGCCTGGTGCGACGCCAGCCGGACGTGCGCGTCCTCGGCGATCACCTTCTCGCCGCCCGCGCCGCCGACGTCGAGGTCCAGCTCGTCGAACTCCGCGGTCTGGCCCAGCGGGGCCCCGGTGCCCTTCGTGCGGCCGACGATCCGCTGCTGGCCGTCGAGGGTTTCGCGGTCCCACGTCTCGATGTGCATGCGGATCCGGCGGGCCACCAGGTACGAGCCGCCGGCCATCCACGCCTGGCCGTCGGCGGCCGTGGCCCACACCTGGTCGCGCAGGAAGTCGGTGTCCTCGGACTTGATGTTGTTCGTGCCGTCCTTGAACCCGAACAGGTTCCGGGGCGTCTGCTGCGCGCGCGACGTCGACGAGCTGCGGCCGAAGCCGAGCTGCGACCAGCGGACCTCGGTGACGCCGAAGCCGAGCCGCACCAGGTTGCGGACCGCGTGCACCGCCACCTGCGGGTCGTCCGCGCAGGCCTGGATGCACAGGTCGCCGCCGCCGCGGGCCGGGTCGAGCTTGTCCTTCGGGAACAGCGGCAGGTCGATCAGCTGCGGCGGCCGCTTCCCCGCGAGGCCGAACCGGCCGTCGAACAGCGACGGGCCGAAGCCGATCGTCAGCGTCAGGTGCGACGCGGGCAGGTCGAGCGCCTCGCCGGTGTCACCGGGCGGTGCGTAGTCGCCGCTGCCCACCGCGCCGTTCGGCACGACCTCCTGGCCCGCCGTCATCCGGCGCGCCGCGTCGGTCCACGTCTTCAGCAGCTGCCGCAGCTTCTCGCGATCCTTGGTGGTGACGTCGAGGGCCGCGAAGTGCAGGTTCGCCTGCGCGGGCGTGACGATCCCGGCCTGGTGCTCGCCCTCGAACTCGACGGTGTTCACCGCCGCCTCGGCGCTGCCCGTCGCCTTGTCGATCCCGATCCCGGCGGCGGCCCCCGCCCCGGCGAGCGCGACCCCCGCGCCCGCCAGGCCGAAGAGCTTCCGCCGCGAAACCCGCGTGCCCTCTGCCGACGTCACTTCGACACGACCTCCGCGACCTTGCTCAGCGGCTCGCCCAGCGCGTCGACGGCCGAGGCGAACGCCTTGATTTCGTCCTGGGACAGCTGGTTGTAGAACTTGAAGCCGTCACCGACGCGCGTCTTGTCCAGCAGACCCTGGACGTTCGCGAACTCCTTGTCCAAAGTGGACACCAGGGCGGCGTCACGCTCCTGCAGCAGCGGCCGCAGTGAGGCGATCGCGCCCTTCGAGCCGTCCACGTTGGCCTGGAAGTCCCACAGGTCGGTGTGCGAGAAGGTCTCTTCCTCGCCGGTGATCTTGCCGGTCGCGACCTCGTCGAGCAGGCCCTTGGCGCCGTTGGCCAGGTCGAGCGCGGTCAGCTGCAGCGTCTTCGACTTCGCGACGAGGTCCTTGACGTCGGTCAGCAGCTTGTCCGCGATCTGCGAGCTGTCCGGCTTCAGGCCGGTCACGTACAGGTCCTTCTCGAGCCGGTGGAAGCCGGTGAACTGCTGGCCCTGCTCGAGATCGGCCTCGCGGACGTCGATGGCCGGGTCCAGGTCGCCGAACTTCTCGGCGACCGGCTCGATGCGCTCGTAGTAGGTGCGGGTGCGCGCGTACGCGGCCTTCGCCTCGTCGACCTTGCCGGCCTTGACGAGGTCGACGAACTTGGCCGTCTCCTCTTCGAGGGCGGCGGTGTTGTTCGCGATGTAGTCGTTGTAGCTCTTGGTCGCCTGGGCCTTCTGCGCGTTCGCGTCGTTCTGCTTGGGCGCGCCGCCGGTGACGGTGAAGTCGCCGCGGATGCCGTTGCCCGCCATGCCCGGCTTGCACGCGGTCTGGTACTTGCCGGCGTCGGCGACCTCGACGATCAGCCGCCGGTTCAGCCCGGGCGCGATGTTCTCGACCTCGCCCATGATCCGGTCGCCTTCGGCGTAGAGGTAGAACTCCGTGACCTTGCTGCCCTTGTTGGTGATCTCGAAGGTCAGGTTGCCCGCGGCGGCCGCGTTCGCCGAGACTTCGCACGCGGTGTCGGACGCCGACACCTTGATCGGGCCGCCTGCCGCCGCGGCACCGGCGGTGTCGCTCTTGCTGTCGCAGGCGGACAGCGCCACCAGGGCGGCGGCGCCGGCCACGACGGCCAGCGGGGTGGTCTTGCGCACGGTCACTCCTTCGAGGCGGCCGCGGCGACGGGTGCCGGCGCGGTCTTCTTGCTGGGCTTGAGGAACAGGGGAAGCACGATGACGACGTAGGCGACCCACGCGACGGCCTGCAGCACGGTCGTCTGCTGCGAGTAGTTGAAGATGCCCTTGAGCAGGGCGCCGTACCAGGACGTCTCGGGCAGCGCGTTAGACGCGTCGAACGCGAGAGTGTCGATGCCCGGCAGGAACGCGGCCTCCTGCAGGTCGTGCAGGCCGTAGCCGAGCACGCCCGCGGCGACGAACACGAGCAGGACGCCGGTGATCGTGAAGAACTTCGCCAGGTTGAACCGGACGGCGCCCTTGTAGAGCAGCCACGCCAGGAGCACCGCCACCACGATGCCGACGGCGAAGCCGATCAGCGGCTGCACGGTGTCCGACTGCGCGGTCTGGACGGCGGAGTAGAAGAAGACCGCGGTCTCCAGGCCTTCACGCCCGACCGCGAGGAACGACAGCAGCAGCACGGCCATCGGGCCGACGTCCAGCGCGTCGTCCATCTTCCCGCGCAGCTCGGCCGCGATGCTCTTGGACGCCTTGCGCATCCAGAAGATCATCGCCGTCACGAACACGACCGCGATGATCGACAGGCTGCCGCCGAGCAGCTCCTGGTGCTCGAACGACAGCTGGGCGGTCGTGTAGGTGAGGATCGCGCCGACGGCGACCGACAGCAGCACCGCGGCGCCGACGCCCGGCCACACCCAGCGCAGCGCGTGGCGGCGCTCGGTCTTCACGAGGAAGGCCACGAGGATGCTGACGACCAGGGCGGCCTCCAGGCCTTCCCGCAGCCCGATCAGCGCGCTCGAGAACAACACCGGTTCCGCCTCCCTGAGTTTCTGGTACCAGGAAGTTTTTAGGTAAGGCTCACCTGTAAGTCCAGCGAGCGTACGTCCCGTCGAAACGATGCAAACGGACAAATGGGACTCAGTGCGGAAGTTAGGTTAGGGTAACCGCAGGTCAGGGCCTTGCGCGTCGACTCGATAACGAATTTTGTGACGTCGCTGGCAGCGGACCTGTTTTTACCCTCCGCTTGCCCTGGTCAGGCGACCGAGGGTCCGATGAGGCTTATTCAGCCGTCGCCCGCCGCACGGCTCTCGCGTGGACCTCCGGTTTGCGCGTGGGCAGCGCCGGGCTGACCAGAATAAGCCTCACTCTTGAGTGGCTCCGTAACCTGATCGGGTGGCCGAAACCGCTCAGCCGACCGTCACGCCCCCGCAGTCGCCTCCGGGCGGTCCGCCGCGGCGCTATCTGAGCCGGGCGGCCCTCGCGCTGGCGCTCGTGGTCACCGGCGTCGTCCTGGTCGTCACGATCGGCATCCGGAACCCGGACACCCCGGCCGCGCCCCCGCCGGCGCAACCGGCGCTGGCCATCCCGGAGCAGCGGCCGCAGCCGGGCGCCGAGTCGCCGCGCGCCGGGCTCGCCGCGCCGGTCGACCGGCCGGCGGTGTCCGACCAGGCCGAGCTGGACGCGTGGGCGAAGCGCGTCGCGGACAAGACGCACCTCCCAGGGCGCGTGCTCGCCGCGTACGGGCGGGCGGAGATGTGGATGCAGCGGCAGAAGCCGACGTGCCACCTGTCGTGGGCGACCCTCGCGGGCATCGGCCGGGTCGAGGCCGGGCGCGGGGACTTCGACCTTTCGGCGATCGGCGCGGACGGCCGCGTCGCGAAGCCGGTGGTCGGCCCGCCGCTGGACGGCTCGCCCGGCGTCCCGGCGGTGCACGACACCGACGGCGGCAAGCTCGACGGCGACAAGTCGTGGGACCACGCGATCGGGCCGCTGCAGTTCCTGCCGTCGACGTGGAAGAAGTACCAGGAGCGGGCCAACGGCGACGGCGGCACCCCGGACCCGCAGAACGTGGACGACGCGTCGTTCACGGCGGCGCGCTACCTGTGTTCGGGCGGCGACGACCTGGGCGCCCCGGCGGGCTGGTGGCGCGCGATCTTGTTCTACAACTCGGGAATCGCGTACGGCCAGGACGTCTTCAGCGCGGCGGACGCCTACGCGGAGGCGAGCGTCGCGCCGTGAGTCAGAGCTCCCGGTCGGCGAACAGCGGTGTGACAGCCATGAGCACCAGCAGCAGCAAGCCGGCGTAAGCACCCAGTGTGGCGAAGATCGACATTTCCGGTTCCTCCCTGATTCGGTCTGGAACCAGCTTCGCCGGAAGAGGGGGTGCCGCGGATCGGCCGAGGGGCCCGGCCCGATCGGCCGAAAGTCTGATCTCCGGCGGGCCGAACGGCCCTGGTGGCCGGATCGATCAGGATTCGCGCAGCGCGATGTGCGCTTTGACCTCGCTGATCGCCTCGAGGTACTCCGGCACCGGGTTCATCGCCGACGCCATCCGCATCTGGGCCAGTGCCTCGACGAACCGGCCGAGCCGCTGGAGGGTGCGGCCGAGGATGAACCGGGCGTAGTGGTCCGTCGGGTCCAGCTCCAGCACCCGGGTGAACGCCTGCTCGGCGCGCCGCAGCTGGGCGGAGTGGAAGTACGCGCGCCCGGCCAGGAGGTGGACCGACGGCTTGTCCGTCTCCGATTCCAGCAGGGGCTGCAACGCCTTCAACGCGTCCAGCGGACGGCGGCGGGTGACGAGATCTTCGGCCTGGCGGAAGGCATGGAACCGCGACTCTTCGGGAGGCTGCGAAGCAGCTGCGGCGTCCGTCATGGTCATCCCACGTTACCAATCCGGCCAAAAGTAGGCCAACCCTTCGGGCGGCGCGTGATCGCTGCTACGGAGCCATTCGGCCGTGACTGTGGCCGGATCGGTGACCATCGGCGCAGTACCGCGCACACGCCTCCGGACGGGACGTGATGGACTGTGCCGCCATGAGCAGCCCGTACCGGGGCCTGGCGCCCTACCTGTACTACTCCGACGCCACGGCGGCGCTCGCCTGGCTGACCAGGGTCTTCGGGTTCACCGAGGAGGTCCGGTTCTGCGACGGCGCCGGCGAGGTCTTCCAGGCGACCCTGTGCGCGGGCGCCGCGCGGATCCAGATCGCCGGCGTCGGGCCGGACTACTGGCAGGCCAAGGGCGTGGACGGGCCGGTCGGCCAGCTCAACATCCTCTACGTCGAGGACGTCGACGACGCCTACGCGCGGATCGCGGCGGCGATCGGCGACGAGGGCGAGCTCGACCCGCCGCAGGACCAGCCCTACGGCGCGCGGGTGTTCACCGTCGCCGATCTCGGCGGCAACAGCTGGACGTTCTGGCAGCAGACGTCCGAGACCGTGGAGCTGCCGCCGGGTTGGCAGGCGATCCGCGCGGGCGGTGAGTCCTCCAACGGGTGAACCCGGGTGACGGCTAGGCTGGGCGCGTTACCGCAGGCACGACGCACCGAGGAGCATGGCGTGGCTCTCATCGAGCAGGTAGGCGCGCGCGAGATTCTGGACTCGCGTGGCAACCCGACCGTCGAGGTGGAGGTGGCCCTCGACGACGGCACCCTGGCGCGGGCCGCGGTCCCGTCGGGAGCGTCCACCGGCGAACACGAGGCTGTCGAGCTCCGTGACGGCGACACCGGCCGCTACAACGGCAAGGGCGTGGAGCGCGCGGTCGCCGCGGTGCTCGACGAGATCGGCCCCGAGATGGTCGGCATCGAAGCCGTCGACCAGCGGATCGTCGACCAGAAGCTGGTCGACCTCGACGGCACGCCGGCGAAGTCCCGCCTCGGCGCGAACGCCATCCTCGGCGTCTCGCTGGCCGTCGCGAAGGCCGCCGCCGAGTCGGCCGAGCTGGAGCTGTTCCGCTACCTGGGCGGGCCGAACGCGCACGTGCTGCCCGTGCCGATGCTGAACATCCTCAACGGGGGTTCGCACGCGGACAGCAACGTCGACGTCCAGGAGTTCATGATCGCGCCGATCGGCGCGGAGACCTTCCGCGAGGCCCTACGCTGGGGCGCCGAGGTCTACCACTCGCTGAAGTCGGTGCTGAAGGGCCGGGGCCTGTCGACCGGTCTCGGCGACGAAGGCGGCTTCGCGCCGAACCTGGCGAACAACCGCGAGGCGCTCGACCTGATCCTGCAGGCCATCGAGAAGGCCGGCTACACCCCGGGCCGCGACGTCGCGCTCGCGCTGGACGTCGCCGCGACGGAGTTCTTCGCCGACGGCGCGTACACCTTCGAGGGCAGCAAGAAGAGCGCGGAGCAGATGTCCGCGTACTACGCCGAGCTGATCCGCGACTACCCCATGGTCTCCATCGAGGACCCGCTGAGCGAGGACGACTGGGACGGCTGGGTCACCCTGACCGCCGAGATCGGCGAGAAGGTCCAGATCGTCGGCGACGACCTGTTCGTCACCAACCCGGACCGCCTCGAGGAGGGCATCACCCGCCGCGCCGCCAACGCGCTGCTGGTGAAGGTCAACCAGATCGGCACCCTGTCCGAGACGCTCGACGCGATCTCGCTGGCGACCTCGTTCGGCTACAAGTCGATGATGAGCCACCGCTCCGGCGAGACCGAGGACACGTTCATCGCGGACCTGGCGGTCGCCACCGGCGTCGGCCAGATCAAGACCGGTGCCCCGGCCCGCGGCGAGCGGATCGCCAAGTACAACCAGCTGCTGCGCATCGAGGAGACCCTCGGTGACGCCGCCCGGTACGCCGGCGAGCTGGCCTTCCCGCGGTTCAGCGCCGAGGGCTGATCGCCGATGGCGGACCGGGGGAGGACGACGCGCAACCGCCGAGGCGGCGGCGGGGCGACGCGGGCCAACCGGCCCGCGCCGGCCCGCCGTCCCGAGGCGGTGCGCCGCCGCACCGGCGACGTGGAGACGACCCGGACCCGGCTGCGCCGGAGCCTGGCGGCGAAGCGCGCGTCCGGTGCGGCGAAGGTGCTCGGCATGTCCACCACCCGCCGCGCGGCGGTGGTGGCGATCGTGGTGTGCGCGCTGGCGTTCACCATCGCCGTGCCCCTGCGCACGTACCTCGCCCAGCGGACCGAGATCCGCGAACAGCAGGCGCAGCAGGCCCAGCTGCAGCAGACGGTCGCCCAGCTCGAGGGCCGCAAGGCGGAGCTGAGCGACCCGGCGCAGATCGAGGCCGAGGCCCGGCGCCGGCTGCGGTACGTCAAGCCGGGCGAGACGCCGTACATCGTCCAGCTGCCCGAGGACAAGGCCCCGGACGCGGCCCCGCAGCCGGGACAGCAGCAGGTCCCGGACGGCTCCTGGTACGAGAACCTCTGGAACCAGGTCTCCGGCGGCTGAACTAACCTGGTGCGCGTGAACAGCACGCAGCAGCACCGGTTCGAGCCCGTCACCGACGCCGACCGCGAGATCATCGCGGAGCAGCTCGGACGGCCGCCGCGAGCGCTGCGGGCGGTGGCCGCGCGGTGCCCGAGCGGCCACCCTTCGGTGGTGCAGACCAGCCCGCGGCTGGAGAACGGGACGCCGTTCCCGACGCTCTACTACCTGACCTGCCCGAAGCTGAACTCGATGATCGGCACCATCGAGGCGTCCGGGATCATGAAGGAGATGACCGAGCGGCTCTCCACCGATCCCGAGCTGGCCGCGCACTACCAGCGCACCCACGAGACCTACCTCGCCGAGCGCGACGCGATCGAGCCGCTCGGCCACCAGGTCACCGCCGGCGGGATGCCCGGCCGCGTCAAGTGCCTGCACGTGCACGTCGCCCACTCGCTGGCGGTCGGACCGGGCGTCAATCCGTTCGGTGACGAGACGCTGGAGCTGCTTAAGGCGAACGGGTGGCCCACGGGAGACTGTGCCGAGTAACGCTCGCGCCGCGTAAACAGATAACTGGGCTGGGTGAGCGAAAACCCCCGTCCGGCGAGATCCAGACTCCCGAAGGGGTGAAACCGCGCCCCGGGTACGGCAGGCTGTCACCCGAGGGTGGGTGACCGATCCGGCCAGGAGGGCTTCGAGCTATGCGCGTGCGGCGACTGCCTGACGCAGTCGGGAGCCACACCCGAAGATTCGGGATCCGCCACCGCACGGCGTACCCCCTGATCACCGGCATCCTGGCCGTGATCCCGGCGTTGCTGGCCGGCGGCGTCACGCTCGGCTGGCTCGGCGGCACCGGTGACCACACCCGCGACGCCGCGCTCGGCCAGGGCTACGACCCCGGGCACGCCGCCATCCAGCAGATCGCCGTCGACGGCACCCTCCCCGGCGCGCCCACCCCGCTGCCGCTCCCGGCCTACGAACTCCCCGACGGCCCCCTCGGCATCCCCGCCAGCGCGCTCGCCGCGTACAAGAACGCCGCCGACATCCTCGGCCGCGAGCAGGCCGCGTGCCACATCGACTGGGCCCTGATCGCCAGCATCGGCCGGATCGAGTCCAACCACGCGCGCGGCGGCTACGTCGACGCGAACGGCACCACCCGCGAGCCGATCCTCGGCCCGGAGCTCAACGGCCAGGGCGCGTTCGCCGCGATCCCGGACACCGATCACGGCGAGCTCGACACGGACCCGGTGTGGGACCGCGCGGTCGGCCCGACCCAGTTCATCCCGGCGACCTGGCGCGCCTACGCCTCCGACGGCAACAGAGACGGCAAGTCCGACCCCAACAACATCTTCGACGCGGCACTGGCCACCGGCCGCTACCTCTGCTCCGGCGGCTTCGACCTGGCGAACCCGGACCAGCTGCGCGGCGCGATCTACCGCTACAACAACTCCGACACGTACGTGAACACCGTGATCCTCTGGGCCGAGGCCTACCGCAACGGGATCATGCAGGTGCCGGACAGCACGGTCCCGATCGGCGCCCCGAACGCGGCGGCCGGCCCGCCCGCGCCGTCGGTACCGCCGCCCCCGGTCCCGACGACGACGCCGACCAGCGCGCCACCGACGACCGGTACTTCGAAGCCGCCGACGACGACCACCCCGCCGCCGTCGTGCACGAAGCCGCCGACGACGACACCCACGACGACGACGGTCATCAGCACGACGACCACCCCGCCGCCGACGACGACCCCGCCGACCACGACCACCACGCCGGAGTCGACAACCACACCGCCGCCCCCGACCTGCGGTCAGACGGCCACCTCGGTCACGACCACGACCACGACCACGACCGTCGGGACGACAACACCCGCCGGTTAGGGTGATCGCATGCCTCGTGTTGCCGCGATCGACTGTGGGACCAACTCCATCCGCCTGCTCGTCGCCGAGCTGACGCCGCGCCATGACGGCACGGTCGACCTGCGCGACCTGCACCGCGAGATGCGGATCGTCCGGCTCGGCCAGGGTGTCGACGCCACCGGCGAACTCGCGCCCGAGGCGCTCGAACGCACCCGCGCCGCGCTCGCCGACTACACGGTCGCCGCCCGGCGCAAGGGTGTCGAGAAGGTGCGGATGGTCGCCACCTCCGCCACCCGCGACGCGAAGAACCGCGACGACTTCTTCCGCATGACGCGCGAGACCCTCGGCGTCGAGGCCGAGGTGATCAGCGGCGACGAGGAAGCCCGGCTGTCCTTCACCGGCGCGGTCGGGGAGCAGGACCCGGACGACGGCCCGTTCGTCGTGGCCGACGTCGGCGGCGGCTCGACCGAGCTCGTCCTCGGCACCTGGGACGGCAGGCAGGCCGACGTCATCGCGGCGAAGTCCGTCGACATCGGCTGCGTCCGGATCACCGAGCGCGCGCTGAAGAGCGACCCGCCGACCGCCGAGGAGATCGCCGCCGCCCGCGACCTGGCCGGCAAGGTCCTGACCGAGGCGTTCGACGTCGTCGACGTGGCCCGCGCGAAGACGTGGGTGGGTGTCGCCGGCACGGTGACCACGCTCTCGGCGATCGCGCTCGGACTGCCGGAGTACGACAGTGACCGCGTCCACCTGTCGAAGCTCGGCCCCGCGGACATCGACCGGCTCGCGACGAAGCTGCTGGCCGAGAACCACGCCACCCGCGCGGCGAACCCGGTGATCCACCCGGGCCGCGTCGACGTGATCGCCGGCGGCGCGGTGGTGGTCCAGACCCTCGCCGAGCAGCTCGCGGCCCGCGGCGGCCCGACCGAGCTGGTGGTCAGCGAGCACGACATCCTGGACGGCATCGCCCTCTCGCTCGCCTGATCCGGTTCGGACGGACGCGCCGGTTTTCCGGTTCCGGCCAGGAGAGGGGCTTGACAACCACCCCACCGGCCCGTTCGGACATCCGAAAGAGGTTGTGCCGCAACGGGAATCGAACACGAACCCACCGTGAGCGCGTGATGACCACCTGTCCGCGCTACGCCGTCCGGAGTACCCGGTTTCCTACCTTGGTTGTGCTCCAACCAGGTGGTCCCGACGGTCGTCACTGATTTGCAACACCGCAGTCCTGTGATCAGCTTCATCGCCCCCGATAGCGTGCGTCTCACCTTTCGGACAGACGGAGATGGAGGGGACATGCGTCGTTCGCGCAGGTTCTGGGGACCCACGGTGGTGATGACCTCGCTGGCGCTCGCGCTCGCCGCTTGCGGCGGCGGTTCGGGCAGCTCCGCGGGCGCCGGCGAGACGAACCCGGACGGCACGGTCAGCGTCTACGGCACCGAGCCGCAGAACGCGCTGGTCCCGACCAACATCAACGACCTCGGCGGCACCAAGGCGATCCAGGTCATGTTCGCGACGCTGGTCGGCTTCAAGGGGGCGGACGCCAAGCCGTTCAACCTGATGGCCGACTCGATCACGACGACCGACTCCAAGGTCTACGACATCAAGATCAAGCAGGGCTGGAAGTTCCACGACGGCACCGAGGTGAAGGCGCACAACTTCATCGACGCCTGGAACTACGGCGCCTACGCCCCGAACGGGCAGCTCAACACCGACTTCTACTCGAACATCCAGGGGTACAAGGACGTCCACCCCGCGGACGAGAACGCCAAGCCGGCCACCGACAAGATGTCCGGCCTGGTGCAGAAGGGCGACTACGAGTTCCAGGTGACGCTCGACGCGCCGTTCTCGGTGTTCGACATCAAGGTCGGCTACCAGGCGTTCGCGCCGCTGCCCGACGCGTTCTTCAAGGACCCCAAGGGTTTCGAGCAGCACCCGATCGGCAACGGCCCGATGAAGTTCGTCTCGCGGACGCCGAACCAGGACATCAAGCTCACCCGCAACGACGACTACAAGGGTGACGACAAGGTCCACTTCAAGGACCTCGACATCAAGATCTACTCCAGCCAGGAGACCGCCTACCAGGACCTGCTGAGCGGGCGGCTCGACTTCATGGAGGCGCTGCCGCCGTCGGCGGTCGCGGGCGGCAAGTACAAGGCCGACCTGGGCGATCGCCTGGTGACCGGCAACCTGCTCGGCGTCAGCACCATCGCCGTGCCGTACTACGTGCCGGGCTACGACAACCTCGAGCTGCGCAAGGCCATCTCGATGTCGATCGACCGCGCGCAGATCACCAAGACCGTCATGAACGACACCTACGTCCCGCTGGACGGGTACGTCGCCCAGGGCATCACCGGTGCCCGCTCCGGTGTCTGCCAGTTCTGCAAGTTCGACCCGGCGGCGGCCAAGGAGGCCTTCGCGAAGTCCGGCTTCAAGGGCAAGCTGACCATCGCGTCCAACGCGGACGGCGGCCGCAAGGAACCGCTGGTCGCGGCGTGCAACAGCATCAAGAACACCCTCGGCGTCGAATGCGACTTCGTGCCGGCCACCGACTTCGGCCAGTGGCGCAGCATCGTCACCGGCAAGAAGCTGACCGGGATGGGCCGCTCCGACTGGTCCGCGGACTACCCGTCCATCGAGGACTTCCTCAACCCGATCTACAAGACCGGCGGCTCCTCGAACGACTCGAACTACTCGAACCCGCAGGTCGACGCGCTCCTCGCGCAGGCGGACGCCACCGCCGACAAGGACGCCGCGGTCAAGCTGTACCAGCAGGCCGAGGACCTGATCGCGAAGGACCTGCCGTCGATCCCGACGTGGGACGAGAAGGGCGTCGCGGCGAAGTCGAAGAACCTCAAGTCCGCGGCCCTGGACTTCCGGCGCATGCCGGACTACCCGTCCATCGAGGTCCTGAAGAAGTAGTGGTGCCGCGCTGATCTGCCGCAACCACCACCACGGCGTCGTGGGCGGGAGCACCTTCCCGCCCACGACGCCCGGCGCGCACTAGGAACTCGTCATGATCCGCTACGTCCTGCGACGGCTGCTCCAGCTGATCCCGGTGTTCTTCGGCACCACCTTCCTCATCTACGTCCTGGTCTGGGCCGTGCCCGGCGACCCGTTCTCGGGCAAGTGCGGCCAGACCGCCTGCCCGAAGGCCTACATCGCCCAGATGACGGAGAAGTTCAACCTCGACGACAACCTCTTCGTCCAGTACTTCAAGTACCTCGGGAGCCTGTTCACCGGCGACTGGGGCGAGACCTTCAACGGCACCTCGGTCGGCGAGCTGATCGCGACGTCGTACCCGATCACGCTGCGGCTGGCCGTGATCGCCGTGGTCATCGAGGCCCTCATCGGGCTCACCGCCGGCGTGCTGACCGGCCTGCGGGGCAAGGGTTTCCTCGACAACCTCGTCCTGGTCTCGACGACGTTCCTGATCTCGCTGCCGGTGTTCGTCACCGCGATCGTGCTGCAGCTCGCGCTGGGCAGCAACGGCCTCGGCCTGATCGAGGCCAGCGTGTCCGACAACCCCGGCGTCGGCGAGCTGATCGTGCCCGGCATCGCGCTGGGCAGCCTGTCCATGGCCTACGTCGCGAGGCTGTCGAGAACGAGCATCGCCGAAAACCGCCGCGCCGACTACGTCCGCACGGCCATCGCGAAGGGGCAGCCGCAGAGCCGCGTCGTCGGCGTCCACCTGCTGCGCAACTCGGTGATCCCGGTGCTCACGTTCCTCGGCACCGACCTGGGCGCCCTGATGGGCGGCGCGATCGTCACCGAAGGCGTGTTCAACATCAACGGCCTCGGCGGGCTCATCTTCCGCGGCATCCAGAACCGGGAGAGCGCGACCGTCGTCGGCGTGGTCGTCCTGCTGGTGCTGGTGTACCTGCTGATGAGCCTGATCGTCGACCTGCTGTACGCCGTTCTCGACCCGAGGATCCGCTATGACTGACCCGAACCTGGTGGGTGGCGGCGGGGCCGACGCGGCCGAGCTGTCCCGCATCGACGACTCCGGCACCGGCCCGCAGAAACCCCGCAGCCTCTGGAACGACGCGTGGCGCCAGCTGCGGCGCAAACCGGCGTTCGTCATCTCGGCCGTGATCATCCTGCTGATCGTGCTGATCGCCATCGCGCCCGGCCTGTTCAGCTCCCGGGAAGCGGGGTTCAGCGACCTCACCCACGCCAACGAGGGCCCGTCCGCGGACGCCTGGTTCGGCTACGACAACCAGGGCTACGACGTCTACGCCCGCACCATCTACGGCGCCCGCGCGTCCCTGCTGGTCGGCGTGTTCTCGACCCTGCTGACCGTCCTCTTCGGATCGCTCGTCGGCATCTTCGCCGGCTACTACGGGCGGTTCGTCGACAGCGTCCTGTCGCGCTTCGGCGACATCTTCGCGGGCCTGCCGTTCGTGCTCGGCGCGATCGTCATCCTGACGACGTTCAACGCACCCGGCTCGAACCCCGGCGCGGTCACGATCATCGTCCAGGTGGTCTGCTCCATCGCGGTGCTGAGCTGGCCGGTGGCCATGCGCATCATGCGCTCGGCGACGCTGGTGGCCAAGCAGCTCGACTACGTCAAGGCCGCGCGCGGCCTCGGCGCGAGCACCCCGCGGATCATCTTCCGGCACCTGCTGCCGAACACGGTCGCGCCGGTGCTGGTCTACGCGACCATCGCGCTCGGCGCGTTCATCGGCGCCGAGGCGACGCTCGCCTACCTCGGCATCGGCGTGCGCCCGCCGGTGATCTCGTGGGGCGTGATGATCAGCGACTCGCGGGACTACTTCCGCGTCGACCCGCACATGCTGCTGTTCCCCGGCGCCTTCGTCACCCTGACCGTGCTGGCCTTCGTGATGCTGGGTGACGGCATCCGCGACGCGCTCGATCCGAAGTCGAGGTAGATCCCCTTGTCCGACAACGAACTCCTGCTCGAAGTAGAGGATCTGCACGTCGAGTTCCGCACCTCCGACGGCGTGGCCAAGGTGCTCAACGGCGTCGGCTACTCCGTGCACGCCGGGGAAACCCTGGCCGTGCTCGGGGAATCCGGGTCCGGGAAGAGCGTCACGGCGCAGACCGTGATGGGCATCCTGGACATGCCGCCCGGCGTGATCACCGCCGGCGCGGTGCGCTGGCGCGGCGAAGACCTGCTCACCGCGTCCGAGGAACGCCGCCGCGAGGTGCGCGGCAGCGAGGTCGCGATGATCTTCCAGGACGCGCTGTCCGCGCTGAACCCCGTGTTCACCGTGGGGTTCCAGATCGAGGAGCAGCTGCGCGTCCGGCTCGGCATGTCCAAGAAGGACGCCCGGCGGCGCGCGATCGAGCTGCTCGACATCGTCCGCATCCCGGCCGCGGACCGGCGGATCCGGGACTACCCGCACCAGTTCTCCGGCGGCATGCGCCAGCGCGCGATGATCGCGATGTCCCTGGCGCTCGACCCGGACCTGCTCATCGCCGACGAGCCGACCACGGCGCTCGACGTCACCGTCCAGGCCCAGATCATGGACCTGCTCGCCGAGATCCAGGCCGAACGCAAGATGGGGCTCGTGCTCATCACCCACGACCTGGGCGTCGTCGCCGAGGTCGCCGACCGGATCGCGGTGATGTACGCGGGCCGGATCGTCGAGCAGGCCGACGTCGTCGAGCTGTTCCGCGCGCCGGCGCACCCCTACACCGCCGCGCTGATGGACTCCCTGCCCCGGCTCGACCTCAAGGGACAGACGCTGGAAACCATCAAGGGACTGCCGCCGAGCCTGCTCGACATCCCGCCGGGCTGCCCGTTCCACCCGCGCTGCAAGCGCGCCGAAGCCCGGTGTTCCGAAGAAGTCCCGGCCCCGCACGGCATCGGCTTCGGCCGCACCAGCGCGTGCCACTTCGCCGAAGAGGTGGTGAACTCCCGTGGCAGTATCTGATTCCGCCTCCGCTGAGAAGAGCACGTCGGCGGAACCCATTCTCTCCGTCACCGACCTCCAGAAGTACTTCCCGGTGCGCACCGGCATCCTGTTCAAGCGCACGATCGGCCAGGTCAAGGCGGTCGACGGCGTCTCTTTCGACCTGATGCCGGGCGAGACGCTCGGTGTCGTCGGCGAGTCCGGCTGCGGCAAGTCGACGCTCGCCCAGGTGCTGATGCGCCTCGAGGAGCCGACCGGCGGCAGCGCGAAGTTCGAAGGCCGCGACATCTTCGCGATGCGCGGCACCGAACTGCGGAAGCTGCGACGCGAGATCCAGATCGTGCTGCAGGACCCGTACACGTCGCTGAACCCGCGGATGACCGTCGGCGACATCGTCGGCGAACCGTTCGAGATCCACTCCGACGTGGCGCCCAAGGGATCACGCGCGAAGAAGGTGCAGGAGCTGCTGGAGGTCGTCGGGCTCAACCCCGAGCACCTCAACCGCTACCCGCACCAGTTCTCCGGCGGCCAGCGCCAGCGCATCGGCATCGCGCGGGCGCTCGCCCTGCGGCCCAAGGTGATCATCTGCGACGAGCCGGTGTCCGCATTGGACGTCTCGATCCAGGCGCAGGTGATGAACCTGCTCGGCGACCTCCAGGACGAGTTCGGGCTGTCCTACGTGTTCATCGCGCACGACCTTTCGGTGGTGCGGCACCTGTCCAACCGGGTCGCCGTGATGTACCTCGGCAAGATCGTCGAGATCGGGACGGACGAGGAGATCTACGAACGACCGTCCCACCCGTACACCCAGGCGCTGCTGTCCGCGGTGCCGGTGGCGGACCCGTCGGTCCGCGGGCAGCGGCAGGTGATCCGGCTGACCGGGGACGTGCCGAGTCCTCTGGATCCCCCGTCCGGGTGCCGGTTCCGCACGCGCTGCTGGAAGGCGCAGGACCGGTGCGCCACCGAAGTCCCGGAGCTGGTGCCGAGGACGGACGGGCATTTGTCAGCTTGTCACTTCGCGGAGCAGAAGTCGGTTGTTCCGTAACGTACGTTTGGCCGTTGTAAGCACAATGTCCGATCTATACGGTGCAGGAACCGCTTTCCCGAGGAGGAGAATCGTGAAGAGACCCAGGCTTCTCGCCGCGGCCATGGCCGTCCCGCTGTTCGGGGCGATCTCGGCCGTCGCGGTCCCGGTCGCGTCGGCGCAGCCCGCGCTGTCCGGCCCGGCCACCGAATTCACCGTGCTCGCCAAGGACACGCAGAGCATCGGCGCCGTCCAGCAGGCGATCAAGGCCGCGGGTGGCACCGTGCTGGAGACGAACACCGCCGTCGGCCTCGTCAAGGCCAGCGCACCGGCCACCGGGTTCACCGAGCGCGTCTCGGCGAACCGGGCCGTGTTCGGCGCGGCCAAGGCCCAGGTCATCGGCTCGCTGCCGAAGAACGGCAAGAAGGCCAAGAGCGACAACGCCGAGAAGGAAGGCCGCGGCACGGCGTCGAAGAAGGCCGCCGCGAACAAGGCCGTCGGGATGGACCCGCTGGACGACCAGCTCTGGGGCCTCAAGTCCGTCCGCTCGGACCTCTCGCGCACCAAGCAGCCGGGCAGCAAGCAGGTCAAGGTCGGCGTCATCGACACCGGCATCGACGGCACGCACCCGGACATCGCGCCGAACTTCGACGCGGCCGACTCGCGCAACTTCACCAAGGACATCCCGTTCGACGTCAACGGCGTCGAGGTCGACGGCCCGTGCGAGTTCCGCGGCTGCGTCGACCCGGCCAACCACGACGACGGCGGCCACGGCACGCACGTCGCCGGCACCATCGCCGCCGCGGCCAACGGCTTCGGCGTCTCCGGTGTCGCACCGAACGTGACGCTGGTCAACATCCGCGCCGGCCAGGACTCGGGCTACTTCTTCCTGCAGCCGACCGTCGACGCGCTGACCTACGCCGGCGACGCCGGCATCGACGTCGTCAACATGTCGTTCTACACCGACCCGTGGCTGTACAACTGCCAGGCGAACCCGGCCGACTCGGCCGCGGAGCAGGCCGAGCAGCGCACGATCATCGAGGCGACCCAGCGGGCGCTGAACTACGCGCACCGCAAGGGCGTCACCATGGTCGTCGCGCTGGGCAACCAGCACACCGACCTCGGCGCGCCGCAGCCGGACACCACGAGCCCGGACTACCCGGCGAACACGACGCACCCGCGTCAGGTCGACAACAGCTCCTGCCTGAGCCTGCCGGTCGAGGGCAATCACACGATCGGCGTCAGCGCGTTCGGGCCGTCGCAGGCGAAGGCGGACTACTCGAACTACGGCACCGAGCAGATCTCGGTTTCCGGGCCGGGCGGGTACTTCCGCGACGGTTTCGGCACCCCGTGGTTCCGCACGGTCGAGAACGAGATCCTGTCGACGTACCCGAAGAACGTGGGTGTCGCCGAGGGCAACATCGACGCGGCGGGCAACGTGACGCCGGAAGGGGTCGCGCTCGGCGTCCAGAAGGCGACGGCGGCCGACGGCCGGGTCGGCTACTACCAGTGGCTCCAGGGCACGTCGATGGCGACGCCGCACGCGACGGGCGTGTCGGCGCTGATCGTTTCCCAGTACGGCAAGAAGACCCACGGCGAGTTCGGCCTGGACCCGGACAAGGTCCAGCGCGTGCTCGAGGGCACGGCGTCCCAGATCGCCTGCCCGGTGCCGCGCACGGTGGACTACCTGGACGAAGGCCGCGGGCCGGAGTTCACGGCGACGTGCGTGGGTGACCCGTCGTTCAACGGCTTCTACGGCCACGGCGCCGTCGACGCCTACGCGGCGGTGACCCACGGGTCGCAGTACCTGAAGTAAAGAAAGGTTCAGGGAACGCCCCGGGAAGCCCACCTTCCCGGGGCGTTCCGCGTGTACACCGGGATCGAGGGGGGATTCCGGGGTGGATGTGCGTGAGCCGGCGTTGCCGGTGGACCCGAGGTTGCCGGGCGAGCCGACGCTCGCGGAGGTGGGCGTCGCGCGGATGTGGCTGGCCCGGCGGGGGGTGCTGGTCTGGCTGCCGACCCGCGTGCTGGCCCTGCGCCTCGGCGCGCGCGACGCCCGGACCCGGGGGCCGGGCTACGGGATCGTGCTGCTGGCGCTGTGGCCGTTCTGCTGGGTGTAGCTCGAGTCGGTCGAGCTGCCGGGGAAGGCCGCCTTCCTCATCGTGCTCTGCGCGGCTTACCAGGTGGTTCGCTGGCGGCACGCGCAACGCCGCGAGCAGGTGGCCGAGCGGTGGGCGGGTACGTCTCCGCCGCCCTTGAACGCGACGGCGAAGCTCGTCGGAGGCTGGTACCTGGCCTCGACGGCCGTCACGTTCGTCGGCGGCGCGGCGTTGTGCGCGGCCGCGTTCATGACCGAGCCGGCTGTCCCCACGCGGTACCCGGCGGCGATCGCGGTCGCGGCGCACACGTTCGCGCTGGCGGCCGGTGCGGGAGCGACGGCACTGGTGCTGGGCCGGGTGCTGCGCGCCCCGGTCATCGCGGAGGACGCGGCATCCCACCTGGTCGACGGGCTGCTGCGCGCGGAGGACGCGTATCGGTTCGCGTCGCCGGCGCCGTACGTGCTGGTGGTGGCGTCGCTACCGGTGGTCGACTGGCTGGAGCCCGGCCCGCTGGAGTGGTTCGCGCTCGCCTACCTGGTCGTCGTGCTGGGGCTGCAGCTGACCGGCTGGCTGCTGGTCCGCCGCCGGTACCGGCGGCTGCCGCCGGGCTTCTACGGCCGGTAAACCCTTTCGGCACCTCGCGCGTGTAGTGCGCGACAGGGGAGGGGTGCGGCCTGATGATCGTGGTGTCGGCGGAAGAGCGGGTGGCGGCCAAGTGGCTCGGCCGCCGCGGCGTCCGGGTCGCCGAGCCGACCACGGTGCTGACCGCGCGGCTGAGCGTCCGCGGCGGGAAGCCGGCGCCTGAGGCCTTCACCGTCGTCTTCGTCCTGGGCGCGGTGACGTTCCTCGGGATCTTCGGCTACCAGATGCTGCGGCTCCTGCCCGGAGTGGACCACGGCGACCTGCCCGACGGCGGGTTCTGCTCCTTGATCGCCGCGTGGGCTTCGCTGCGGGCGTGGCTCCACGTCCGCGCCGGCGATCGGCGGGCGGCGGTGCAGCTGGGGGACCGGCGCCTGGACCGGCCGCCCCCGCCGTGGCCGGAGGTGGTGAGCGGCTGGTACCTCATCGCCCTCCTGATCACCTTCGGCGGCGGTGCCGTCCTCGGTGTCGCGCTGGCGGCCCGGGGTTCGGTCTGGGCGCTGTTCTGGCTCGGCCTGCTCGCGCTCGGCGCGGTCGTGGACGCGGTGATCCTGACCGGCGTGCTCCGGCGGCCCGTCCTCGCCGAGGACGAAGGCTCGCTGGCGGTCGACGCCGTGACGCGGCGGGAAGACGTGCTCCTCGCCCCGCCGTCGGTCTTCGCGGTGCCGGTGGTCCCCGACCTCGTGTCGGAGGACCTGCCGGGCCGCCCGTGGTTCCTCGGTTACGTCGCGCTCGCGGTGGCCACGCACGCCGTCGCGTGGTTCGTCCAGCGGCGCCGGGCGCCCGCGTTGCCCGCCGGCGGCTACTACGGGGAAACCGGATGACCGAGCACGAATCAAGTCTGCGCTGGCTGGCGAGCCGCGGCCGGCCCGTGGCGAGGCCGACCCCGTACATCGGCGCGCTGCTGGCCACGCGCAACGCCGGCACGATCCGCGTCCTGCCGTGGTTCCTGCTGTTCGGGGTCCTCGCGCTCGTCGCCGGGATCGCCCACGCCCAGCTCTTCGGCGCGACCGCGAGCCTGCCCGCGTACGTCGTGTGCTTCGTCGCCCAGCTGACGATGTGGCGGGCGGCCAGGTCCCGGCAGCGGGAGCTGGCGAAGCACACGAGCCCGTGGCCCGGCCCGCCGGCGAAGCCTCTCGACGGCTGGTTCGTCGCGTCCGCCGTGCTGGCCTACGGCGGCGGCGCGGCCCTCGCGGTTTCCCTGCTCCCGGCGGCCCGCGCCGCCGGTTGGCTGACGCTGCTCGGGGTGAGCGCGCTCTGCGCGGGCGCGATCCTGACCAGCTTCCTGCGGGCTCCGGTGCTCGCCGAGGACGAGGCTTCGTTCGCGGTCTACCGCGGCCTGCTGGCGGAGAACCTCCACGCGGCGTCACCGTCCTTCGCGGCGGTCCCGCCGCTCCTGGACGTCGTCACGCACCGGCTGCCGCCGGCGTACGGGCCGTGGCTGGTCGCGTACGTCGCGCTGGTCGTGGTCACGGAGCTGGTCGCGTACGTCCGGGGCCGCCGGCCACTGCCACCCGGCCGGTACGGCGACCCGCTGCCGCGCGGGACCGCCGTCGACTGGTCTCCACCGGAACCCCGCTGAAGGTGCCGGAGCGACGACGAACTCCACCGGTCCCTGGAGCCGGGCCTCTCCAGGGACCGGTGAGGCTCAGCGGTTCGAGGCCTTCTTGACGAACTTCGCGAGGTCCTTCGCCTGCTGCACCCGGGTCGGCTCGTGGACGTACATCATGTGCCCGGCCGGGTAGTACGCCGTGTCGATGTTGTCGCGCAGCTCCTCCGGGATCTGCAGGTGGGCCAGCACGTGCTCGGCCGCGAAGTAGGCCGTCGCGCCGTCGTAGTGGCCGAACGCCACGTGGACCTGCAGGTGCGGGTTCGCGCGCATCGCCGCGCTCACCGAGTCGACCACCGACACCGAGCGGCCCTCGAAGTCCGAGTACGACCACGCCTTGAACGTGTCCTCGTGGATGAGCTCGTACGGCAGGTCGTTCTCGTACCCGAGCTCGGCCCGCACGTAGTGGTTGAACGACGCCGCGTACGCGCCGATCACGCGCGAGATCGACGGGTCGTCGCTCATGTGCTCGCGGCCGCCGTCGGGCTCCCAGGTCGTGAAGCGGCCGTCCATCCGGCCGACCGTCAGGCCGCGGTCGCGCAGCAGCTCGGTGAAGAACCGCACGTGTTCGATCCGCAGGTTCACCCGGTCCACATAGGACTCGCTGAGCCCGGTCAGCGACGCCAGCGTGGCGACCGCCTCCGCGCGGTCCTGCGTGGACAGCCGCGCGCCGCGCGAAAGCACGTACGGCAGGTCCTTCGCGGCGAAGTCCTCGGCGTCGGCCAGGACGTCGTCGAGCGGCCGGTCGCCGTGCAGGCCGTGGTAGTGCGCGATCGCCGCGTACGTCGGCACGTACAGCGAGTACGGCAGGTCGTTGCCCTCGGTGAACCGCAGCGTGCCGAGGTCGAGCACCGACGAGATCAGCAGCAGGCCGTTGAGGTAGAGCCCGTGCCGCTCCTGCAGGTGCGCGGCCAGCCCGGCGGCGCGCAGCGTGCCGTACGACTCGCCGGCCAGGAACTTCGGCGACAGCCAGCGCTGGTGGCGTGACACCCACAGCCGGATGATCTCGCCGACCGACTCGATGTCGCCCTTGAAGCCGTGGAAGTCCTTGGTCTCGCCGCCGTCGGACGCGCGCGAGTAGCCGGTCGACACCGGGTCGATGAACACGAGGTCGCTGTGCGCCAGCAGCGTCTCGGGGTTGTCGGCCAGCCCGTAGGGCGGCGGCACGAGGTCGTCGACGTCACCCGAGAGCACCCGGCGCGGGCCCAGCAGGCCCATGTGTAGCCAGATGCTCGACGAGCCGGGGCCGCCGTTGAAGGCGAACGTCACCGGCCGCGTGCCCGGGTCGGCGTCGTCGAGGGTGTAGGAGGTGAGGAACACCTCCGCCTTCGCCTTGTGCCCCTCCGACTTGCCGTCCTTGACGATCTCCTTGCGGAGGACGATCCGGCCCGCCTTCGCCGTGTACGCGAGCTTCTTCCGCTTCACGGTGATCGTGTGCTGGGTCGTGACGATGTCGTCGGTCGGCTCGGCCGGGATCTCCGTCGCTTCCGGAGCCTTCTTCTCGGGGGCCTCTTCGGGGGTCGTGTCCGCCATGGACCCAACCTAGTTGTGGCAGGGTGACTTGGTGCACACCGGGGACTGGCCGAAGACGGCCGAGGACGCGCTCGCCGTGCAGGAACGGCTGCGCGGCCTGGTCGACCTCGTCGACGACCTCGCGGAGCTGCCGCCGACGGTGACCGGTCTCGACGTCGCCTACGACGGTGCCGACGGGATCGCCGCGGCCGTCGTCACCCTCGAGACCACCGGGCTCACCGTGGTCGAGCAGCGGACGCACCGCGCGCGGGCCGTCTTCCCGTACGAACCGGGCCTGTTCGCCTTCCGCGAGCTGCCGCCGCTGCTGGCCGCGCTCGAGCGGCTGGACCGCGAGCCGGACGTCCTGGTCTGCGACGGCCACGGCCTCGCCCACCCGCGGCGCTTCGGCCTCGCGTGCCATCTCGGCGTGCTGACCGGGCTGCCCGCCTTCGGCGTCGGCAAGACGCGGTTCGTCGGCTCGCACGCCGAGCCGGGGCCGTCCCGGGGCTCGGCGGAGCCGCTGGTCGACGCCGGCGAGGAGGTCGGCGCGGTGCTGCGGACCCAGGACGGCGTCAAGCCGGTGTACGTCTCGGCCGGGCACCGGATCGCCCTGGCCCACGCCTGCCGGCTGACCCTGGCGCTGGCCCCGCGCTACCGGCTGCCCGAGACGACGCGGCTGGCCGACCGGCTGTCCCGGGTGGCGCTGCGATGAGGTCACTGGCCGAGCTGGACGCCGCCGTGGCCGGGTGCCGCGCCTGCCCGCGCCTCGTGACCTGGCGCGAGGGTGTCGTGGGCACCAAGGCGGCCTTCCGCGGCGAGGAGTACTGGGCGCGGCCGGTGCCGGGCTTCGGGCCGCCGGACGCGTCGATCGCCGTCGTCGGGCTCGCGCCCTCGGCGCACGGTGCCAACCGCACCGGCCGGATGTTCACCGGCGACCCTTCGGGTGACTTCCTCTTCCGCGTCCTGCACGAGGTGGGGCTCGCGTCGCAGCCGACGTCCGAGCGGATCGGGGACGGCCTCGAGCTGTACCGCACCCGGCTCGTCTCGCCCGTGCGCTGCGCGCCGCCGGAGAACAAGCCGACGCCGGCCGAGCGCGACACGTGCCGTCCGTGGCTCGCCGAGGAACTGGTGCTGTTACGTCCGACACTGCGGGCGATCGTCGTGCTCGGCGCCTTCGGGTGGCAGGCGTTACTGCCCGTGCTCGCCGAGGCGGGCTGGCCGGTGCCGCGGCCGCGTCCGGCGTTCGCGCACGGCGCGGTCGTGGAACTGGACGACCTGCGCCTTTTCGGCTGTTATCACGTGTCGCCGCGGAATGTCCAGACTCGGCTCGTGACCCACGCCATGGTGGCCGGCGTCTTCCGGGCCGCGGCCTCGGTGACTGCGCCGAACTGAATCGTTACGGAAACCGCAGCGACGCTGGTCACAGCGAGATGGGGTCCCCGAGCGAGGCGCTCCGGAAGGTGTCACCATGAGGACATGGCTGCTGCGAAGTCGAAGTCGGAACCGACTCGGATCCTCGTCCTCGGTGGTGGGTACGTCGGGCTCTACACGGCGTACGGCCTCCAGAAGATGCTCCGGGCCAACGAGGCCTCCGTGACCGTCGTTGACCCGCAGCCCCACATGACCTACGCGCCGTTCCTCCCGGAGGCCGCGGCCGGCGCGATCGAGCCCCGGCACGTGGTCGTGCCGCTGCGGCGCGTGCTCAAGCGCTGCCACGTGCTTACCGCGCGCGTCACCAAGATCGAGAACGACAAGAAGTCCGTCACGGTCGAAGCCGCCGACGGCCACATCGAGCAGCTCGGCTACGACGTCCTGGTCGTCGCGCTCGGCGCCGTCGCGCGCATCCTGCCGATCCCGGGCCTGGTCGAGCAGGGCATCGCCTTCAAGACCATCGGCGAGGCGATCTACCTCCGCAACCACATCATGACCAAGCTCGACGAGGCCGCCAGCACGCTGGACCCCGAGCTGCGCAAGCGCCTGCTGACGTTCACCGTCGTCGGCGGCGGGTTCGCCGGCATCGAAGCGCTGGCCGAGCTCGAGGACATGACCCGGTTCGCGGTCGAGAACTACTACCCGAACATCCAGCCGGCCGACGTCCGCTGGGTGCTCGTCGAGGCCGCCGGGCGCATCCTGCCCGAGGTCCGCGAGACGCTCGGCGTGTACACGGTCGAGCAGCTGGAGAAGCGCGGCATCGAGGTCTACCTGTCGACGGCGGCGAAGTCGTTCGAGAACGGCCACGTCGTGCTTTCGGACGGCACGGAGTTCGACACCGACACGCTCATCTGGACCGCCGGCGTGAAGGCCAACCCGGTGCTGGCCAACTCGGACCTGCCGCTCGACAAGCGCGGCCGCCTCGAGGCGACGGCCGCGATGCAGGTCGTCGGTCACCCGGACGTGTGGACCGCGGGCGACAACGCCGCGATCCCGGACCTCTCGCGCACCGAAGAGGACCCGACGGCCACGTGCCCGCCGAACGCGCAGCACGCGGTTCGCCAGGCGAGGCTGCTGGCGAAGAACATCATCAAGGTGATCCGCGGCGGCAAGCCGAAGGACTACTTCCACAAGAACCTCGGCGCGGTCGCGAGCCTCGGCCTGCACAAGGGCGTGGCCGACGCGCTGAACCTGAAGATCAAGGGCTTCCCGGCGTGGCTGTTCCACCGCGCGTACCACCTCAAGGCGATGCCGACGTGGAACCGCAAGATCCGCATCCTGTTCGACTGGATCCTCGGTGGGCTGTTCCGGCGTGAGGTGATCTCGCTCGGGCAGATCAACAACCCGAAGGACGAGTTCGCGCGCGTCTCGAAGTCCTGACGTTCTTTCGCGGAGAGCCCCGGTCCTGGTGACCGGGGCTCTTTTGCGTGCCCGGCCGGTATTCTCGGCCGGTGAAACCGCCGATCCAGTCCGACCCGCCGACGCCGGGACTGTCGCCGCTCGAGCTCGCCCAGGACGTCCTGGCCCGGATCGAGAAGGCCAACGAGTACGCGCGAAACCGGAAGTCCCGCTTCCGGCGCCGGGCGGTGTCGATCCGGCTGGTGGCGCTGGCGCTTTCGGCGACGTCGACGATCATCCTCGGGCTGCAGAACCTCGACGGGTGGACCGGGACGGCGTTCGCGCTCGTCGCGATCGTCACCGTGGTGAGCGCGCTGGAGCCGTTCTTCGCCTGGCGGTCGCTGTGGGTGCTGATGGAAGAGGTGCAGTCGCGGTTCTACCGGCTGCGCGACGACCTCGGTTTCTACGTCGCGTCGACGCCGCCGGAGCAGCTCGACGTCGAGGTGATCCGCGCGAAGTTCGACGACTACCAGCGCGTCTGGGATCTCGTGGGGCAGCGCTGGCTGGAGTACCGCCGCGCCGACGAGTCGTCCGGGAAAAGCGGCGGATAAGGGCTTTTTGGGGTTATTGCGGGGAAAAATCCGGCTGTGTGCCGGTGAGCGACATGGTCTGGACAACTGGGCCGGTGAGCGGGTAAACCCTTTCTTCACAACGCGGAATAAGTCCGCTCCGGCTCCTTTCCCCACGGTCCCCCTTGGAGCTTTGCCATGCCCTTTTCCCGTACCAAAGCGGCACTCGTAGCGGCGCTGCCCGTCGTCGCCGCGCTCGCCCTGACACCGTCCACCGCCGCCGCGGCCACGCCCGCCTTCCCCGCCCACTACGCGGCGCCGTACCTGCAGATCAGCGACGGCGACGCCGGCCAGATGGCCGCGGACATGAACGCGACCGGCACGAAGTTCTTCACGCTGGCGTTCCTGACCCCGCAGTCCGGCTGCACGCCGGTGTGGGAGGCGAACGGCACCGGCGTCGGCTCGTTCAAGTCCCAGATCACCGCACTGCAGTCGGCGGGCGGCAACGTCATCCCGTCGTTCGGCGGCGCGGAGGGCGGCGAGCTGGCCCAGACCTGCACGAACACGTCGAGCCTGACCGCGGCGTACGCCAACGTCGTCAACACCTACGGCACGCCCCGCCTGGACTTCGACATCGAAGGCGGCGTCCTGAACGACACGGCGTCGAACCAGCGCCGCAACTCCGCGCTGGCGGCGCTGCAGCAGCAGAACGGCGCGGTCCAGGTCGACTACACGCTGGCGGTCGACCCGACGGGCATCCCGTCGAACGAGCTGGATCTCCTGCGCGACGCGAAGAACAAGGGCGTCAAGGTCAGCGTGGTCAACCTGATGGTGATGGACTTCTACGACGGCCAGCCAGTCCTGAGCGACGCCCTCTCGGCGGCGCGCGCATCGGCGTCCCAGCTGTCGAGCCTGTACGGAATCTCGACCTCGGCGGCGTACGCGATGATGGGCCTGACCCCAATCGCGGGCCGCAACGACGACGGCGCCCAGTTCAGCCAGTCGGACGCGCAGCAGCTGGAGACGTTCGCGGCGTCGAACGGGGTGGCGGAGCTGTCATTCTGGGAGTTGCAGGACTACGACCGCGCGACGGGCTATGCGTACTCTCGTATCTTCAACGCGATCACGGGCGGCACGACGACTCCGCCCCCCGCCGGCGGCGGCACGATCACGGGCTACGGCGGCAAGTGCGTGGACGTGGCGGGTGCTTCGACCGCCAACGGGACGACGGTCGATCTGTACACGTGCAACGGGACTGGTGCGCAGCAGTGGACTGCTTCCTCGGGTACTTTGCGAGCGCTTGGCAAGTGCCTGGACGTGGCTTCGGCGGGCACGGCGAACGGGTCCCGGGTGCAGCTGTACGACTGCAACGGAACGGGCGCCCAGCAGTGGACGGCCTCGGGAAGCCAGCTGGTGAACCCGGCCTCGGGCAAGTGCCTGGACGCGACGGGCCCGAGCTCAGCGGACGGAACACCGCTGCAGATCTGGACCTGCACGGGCGCGGCGAACCAGTCGTGGACGCTGCACTAGCGGCCATCACCTAGAGTGTGCGGTGCCCCCGTAGCCCAACCGGCAGAGGCAGTCGACTTAAAATCGACACAGTGCGGGTTCGAACCCCGTCGGGGGCACCACCAGGCCCAAGCAAAGATGGACTCCTGTGCAGATAGCCTCAACGAGGCGGGCTCGGGTCGAGCCTCAACTCGTGAATGCGGTAGGACTCGTACCCACGCTCCAACTTTGCGATCACGCTTGATTCGAGTCCCACGGCCCGGCACTGCCGGTCGACATCGAAGCCGATCCGCTCGGAGACACTCGATGTCACGAGGTAGCACCGGCCGCGGTCGGCCAGGTGCGTCGGAAGCCCGGCGATGAACGATGACGTCGCGAGCAGGTCAGTGTCCATGACCGCCGCCGACAACGTGTCGTACGGAGTGATCGGAAGAAGCGGCGGGTTGGCGACGATCACGTCGAAGCGTTCGTCTGGACGCAGGCTCTCGCCGAAGGTTCCCAGGCGAATTTCGACGGCGTCAGTGACGTTGTTCAGCGCGGCGTTGGCACGCGCACAGGCAACGGGTTCGGGGTACGCGTCGACGGCGACCACCTTTGCCCCGCGGAGTGCGGCGTTGATTGCGAAGGCGCCGCTGCCGCAGAACATGTCGAGAACGCGTTCGCCGACCTGAAACTGCAACGACTGCAAAAGGAATGGTGAGACGCTCGTCAGCGTCGGGTCGAAGACGTTCGGGTCGATCACCAGATCCGCCGAACCGAAGCGGCGCCTCGGGCGCACCTCGTGGGTGTGCTTGGCCAGCAGTGTCCGAACCGGACCGGTGTCGAGGCAGGCGTGTGGGTGGGAAGTGGACGCGCTGATGGTCGTACTCGAGGTGTGAGTCTGCAGGTCAGGGCCAGTCCGCCCCCCAAATGACCACCGTGACTGGTCCACTTGGTTCGTCATAGCACGGGCACATTAGCCCATCAGGGTTACGAGCGCTTGGCCGCCTTCTCGATCCTGTGTAGACGTCCTCGGAGACGACGGCGTGGCTTCCGCGCCTGGCCGGCTGCCAGTTCGCCGAGATAGTGCTCGATCTGCGGGTCGGCGACACCGGTTTGCTCTTTGGCTTCCTCGTACAACTTGCCGATGCGCTCGGCTGCTTCCGGGCCGGTCGGCTCCTCGACCTTGATCACCCCGAAGCCGTAATCCTCAGGCCTCACGTTGCCCTCGGCCTCGCCCGGTAGCATCTTTTCGATCCGAACCATGGTGCTCCTTTCGTTCGTTGAATGTCATTCAGCTTTCTATGCAAGTGAAACGGTCATCGCGCAGTCGACCAAAGCCTCCTTGAATCGCTCGTTTCGAGAGAAGTCGAAGTCTGGGTCATTGGCGTTCGTCACGCTTATGGTCACGCAGCCGGTCGCTTCGCCCGAGGTGCCGTCCTGGAGAACGCGTGCGATGACGAACCCGTACAGCGCCGCGAGTCGCTTCGCGTCCTCCAAGGACAAGTTCTTGGTGATATCGACGCCTTTTTCTTGCCACTCTTCTTCGCTGCCTGCGGCCAGTGCCTGCTGGTACGTCTCGTCGTTCGCATCCAAGATCAGAATCTCGGCGCGGATATTGTTGGCGATGCACACGCCAACGAGTCCTCGTCCCTTGCGGAACTTCACGCCTGACGGTGCATGCTTCATCAGTCCTACCGCTGCGGTTCGTTTCAAGGCTGGGCGAATTGCAACTCGGGTCAACCTGTCCCAGACCGGAAGATGTTTCCACCAAACGCGAAACCTATAGGGAAATATTTTCCGGTACCACAGTGGAACTTCCCAAATATGGACCCGTAGTTCCAGGAGCGTATCGGTGACAACGCAGTTGCGGCACAGGTTGACGAGAGTTCGCTGGGCGACGCCCTCGATCAACTCCTGACGCTTGCTCTTCGGCGCGGTCAGCCAGCGCTGGACGGCGGAGATCCGCTGAGCGCCAACGGCGACGGCAACGATGATCGCGGCGGTCAGGTTGTAGCCGTTCAAGCTCTGGGCGCTCTTGGTGATATTGAAAAATGTGGCCCAGGTGACCGCTGCTATCAGGATCACAGCCAGGACACGCAACTCAACCCACCACCCCGATGCATGCGGTCGAATCGCCGCCGCACGGGCCGGGTGGCGGATTCGCCGAGGCTCCGGCGCTGTCATCGATCCAGAATCGTGAAGATCGAATTCGAGCGCCGCCGACGACTGCACAGTCGTGCGGCTCGGCGTGCTCGTTACGGCGAGATACAAGTGTGACCGTCGGTCGAGCAACGGTGATCCAGTCGCCGGATAAACTGATTCAGATCTGCCGGGCAAAATTGATCACCGCCTCCCGTATGGGCTTGCCGCTGAAGCTGCTGCACGTGCAGCGGCTTCCTTCAGTGTGCCACCGGCCGGGCGGATTTCGATGGTATTCGCTCGTCTGGCCCCTGTCGCACTGAGTGACGAATCCCGCCCTTGCTGTTACCCGTACAGTTCGGGTGTTCGCGGCATTGTGGCCGTTAGCTGCACTTTTGCGGCTCCACGGTCGAGTTGCACTCGGGGCGCGACGTACTGGGCGTCACTCAGTGCGATCAGGTTGTTGAATTCGGCAACTCTGAGGAAGTGGATCAGGGGGCGCTTCGAGGCGCTATTCGTATCGTACGAGCTACTCTTCGTGTTCGACGTGCGACCTTTCTGGCGGCCGTTGTCAGTCATGCCGTCGGGTGCACCGTTACCGGGAACTTCGACGGCCCGCGCAGGTTGATGCGGCCGTTCCACTCCAGCTTGCCCGCGAAACCCAACTCGGGGAACCGCTGCACCAGCCGGCTCACCGCCACCTGACCCTCCAGCCGGGCCAACGCCGCGCCCAGGCAATGGTGCGGACCCGCCCCGAACGACACCTGGTGACGTGCCTCCGGGCGGTCCAGCCGCAGCTCCGAAGCGTCCGGGCCGAAGAACCTCTCGTCCCGGTTCGCCGAGCCCAAGCACGCCAGCACGAACGTCCCCGGGGGGATCTCGCGACCCGCCACCGCGTACGGGGACGTCGTCACGCGGCGGGTTTGCTGGACCGGGGAGTCGTACCTCAGGAACTCCTCCACCGCGTTCGACGCCAGGTCCGGTCGGTCTCGGAGCAGGGTCAGCTGCGACGGATTCCGCAGCAGTGCGTTGACGCCGTTCGCGATCAGGTTGACCGTTGTTTCGTGGCCCGCTACGTACAGCAACACCACCTGGGCCACCAGCTCGTCGCCGTCCAGGACCTGGCCGTCGTGTTCCGCTGCGATCAAGGCCGTCAGCAAGTCGTCCGCGGGATTGTGACGCTTCCACTCGATCACCTCGCGCGTGATCGCCGTCAGCTCCGCGTCCGCCGCCATGATCGCGCGGGCCGTTTCCTCGTCGGCGACGATCTCCAGGGAGCGCACCAGGGTTCCGCTCAGCTCGCGGACGCGGGAGTGGTCCGTCGGGGGCATGCCCAGCATTTCGGAGATCACCGCGAACGGGAGCGGGAACGCCAGCTCCTCGACCAGGTCCGACTCGCCCTTCTCGGCCATGCGGTCCAGCGCCGCGTCGACGAGACCGGCGATCTTCGGCTCCAGCGCCGCGATCGCGCGGCGGGTGAACACCTTCGTCACCAGCGAGCGCAGCCGCGTGTGGTCGGGCGGGTCGCGGTCGAGCATCGACCGGTTGAGCGCGCCGGCGTCTTCATCGGCGGCGAAGTACTCGAACGGCGACTCCGCCAGGTTCGTGACCTCCACGGACAGGCCGGCGCGAAGCAGCGCCGAGACGTCTTCGTAGCGCGAGACGAACCAGAAGCCCAGTGGGTGCTCCTGCGCCGGGTCACCGTCGCGCAGCTTCTTGTACTGCGCGTACGGGTTTTCGAAGAAGCCGGGCTCGAACGGGTTGAACAGCAGTTCGTCTACGTCGGTCATGGCAACCCCCACATGCGCCGTGTCGGTGACATACGCAGTGTATGTCCTATGCTTTGCGCATGTCGACCCTCAAGAGCCGGCGGGAGCAGTACTCCGAGGCCACCCGGGCCGCTCTGCTGGCGGCGGCCACGCGCCGGTTCGCCGAACACGGCTTCGCCGGGACGTCGCTGGAAGAGATCGCCGGCGACATCCAGGCCACGCGCGGCGCGATCTACCACCACTTCGCCAGCAAGACGGCGTTGTTCGAGGCGGTCTTCGCGCAGCTCGAGACCGAGGCGATGGAGCTGTCCGCGGCCGCGGCGGCGCGGGGGACGGATCCCTGGTCGGCGGCCTTCGCGGCGCTCGACGTCTTCCTCGACCACTGCTGCGACCCCGGCTACGGCAAGCTCGTCTGGCGGGAAGCGCCGCTCGCGCTCGGCTGGCTGCGCTGGCAGGCGGCCGAGGAGCAGTACGCGTACGGGCTCGTCGAGCAGCTGATCAAGGCCCTGGTGGACGGCGGCGACATCGACGACCAGCCGCTCGAGACCACGACCCGCCTGGTGTTCGGCATGCTCGGCACGGCCGGGATGGCGCTGGCCGAGGCGTCCGATGTGGACAAGCCGCGACTGAAGGCGGAGTACGCCGCCGTCATCGGGCGGATGGCCTCCGGGTTGCGTCCGGCCGTCGGTGAAGTGACCGCGCGATAAATCGTCAATTGCACTTTTTGACTGACCGATTTACACGATTCTCCAACTCTTTCGAGTTAATGGGGACACCTCGCGTAGCGCTTGTTGGGTCCGTGTAAGCTCCCGTCTCGCTTGACCGGGTGATCGCTCACCCGAATCGGTGACCGCCTGCGGGGGTGTGCGGTTACCCCGTCGTGGTTCGGGCTCGGATAGGAGATTTATGCAGGTCAGGTCCACTCTTGTGCGTGGCGGGATCGCGGCTCTCGCCGCGGCCGCCGCGGTCATGATCGGTTCTCCGGCCGCTCTCGCCGACGATGGCGCCGCGCGCGGCCGCGTCGACGAGCACGCCGGCACGGTCGGCTACCGCCTCAACCTCGGCAAGGGCGGCGACTACATCGCCGAACTGTTCGAGATGAAGCTGTCGAACGGCAGCACGCTGAAGCTCTACTGCGTGCAGATCACCGTCGGCCTGCGCACCGACGTCGACATGGTCGAGCGCCCCTGGAACAAGTACCCCGCCGAGGGGCCGTTCACGGCCAACAGCGCGAAGATCAACTGGGTGCTGCACAACGGCTACCCGGGCACCGGCCTGGACGCGCTGGGCAAGGCGCTGAAGAAGGCCGGCGTCGAGGTCCACGACGGCGTCTCCGAGCGCGAGGCCATCGCCGCGACGCAGGCCGCCGTGTGGCACTTCAGCGACGGCGTGAACCTGGACGCCACCAAGCCGCTGGCCGAGGAGAACTCGGCCGACGCCAACGCCGACGTCGCCGCGCTCTACGCGTACTTCACCGGTGACCAGAACAAGGGCATCGGCGAGCAGCCGAAGCCGACGCTGAACATCGCCGCGGACAAGACCGAGGGCACGGCCGGTGGCAAGATCGGCCCGTACAGCGTCGCCACCAGCGGGGACGTCACCTCGCTGACCAGCCAGCTGCCCGAGGGCGTCAAGATCACCGACGCCGACGGCAAGGAGCTGAAGGGCACCGACGTCAAGGACGGCAGCAAGCTGTTCGTCGACGTCCCGGCGGGCACCACGCCGGGCAAGGGCGCCTTCACCCTCAAGGCCACCGGCGAGCTGGACACCGGACGCCTGTTCGTCGCCGACAACTACGCGAAGAAGCCGGCGCAGTCGCTGATCGTCGCCGACTCGGAGAAGACCGAGGTGACCGCGAACGCGCCCGCCAGCTGGACCGAGGCCGGCGTCCCGACCACCGCGCCGAGCACCACTCCGGCCGGCTCGAACGGCGGGGGCGGCGAGCTCGCCAACACCGGTGTCGACGCCGCGGTTCCGTTCACCGTCGGCGGCCTGCTGCTCGGTGGCGGCGCGCTGATGCTGCTGGTGAACCGGCGTCGCAGCCGCGCATAAGTACCAGTCAGTACCCGGAACGGGGCCGGTCCACTGTGGACCGGCCCCGTTTTCGTGCGTCAGGGACCCGACCATCGGATTGCGATCATCGGGGCAAAAGCGGCGAACCGCCCGTGCATTGGTCTAGACTTTTCGCCCGGACGGCGAAGGGACGACGTCATGCGCGGTACGACCGTTCCGCCCGGGACGCCCTGCCCGCCACCGCGGGCGGGGGAGCTGCCGATGCACCGGCTGGAGGTGCCGGCCCCGCACGCGCCGCCGCTCGCCGTCGGCACGTTCGACGCGATCGGGCCGCTCTCGCGCGCGGAGTTCCCGCACCGGCACACCTTCCACGAGCTGGTGCACGTCACCGGCGGCACCGGCGCGCACGTCGTCGACCTGACGCGCCGGCCGCTGCGTCCGCCGCACCTCGGCGTCATCGCGCCGGGGCAGGTGCACCAGTGGGCCGATGTGCGCGGCCTGACCGGTCACGTCGTCCTGTTCACCGACGAGTTCCTCCTCGACCACCCGGCCGACCGCGAACTGCTGCGACGGCTGAGCGAACAGCCGCTGCTGGAGCTGGACCCGGACGCCGACGCCGGCGTCACGCGGCTGGTCGCGGACCTCGTGGAGGAGCTCCGCCACGGCGAAGAGTCGGTCCTGCGGGCGCTGCTCCACGTCCTGGTCGCGCGGGCCGGACGGCTGCTGGGGCCGCCGCCCGCGCCCGCCGGGACGGTGGCGGCGGAGTTCGCCCGGCTCACCGGCCGCCCGGACCTCGGGCTGTGGTCGGTGTCCGCGCACGCCGCGCGCATCGGCGTCACGCCGGGCCACCTCACCGAGGCCGTGAAGGCCGCGACCGGCCGCACCGCCGCGCAGCTGCTGCGCGAGGCGCGGACGCGGGAAGCCCAGCGGTTCCTGCTCCGGACGGACCTCACCGTGCGCCAGGTCGCGACCCGCGTCGGGTTCGCCGACCCGGCCTACTTCTGCCGGTTCTTCCGCCGCGAGACCGGGCTGAGCCCGGGCGACTTCCGCCGCGGCGGGGAGAATCACCACGACTGACCGGCCCAGTCCATCGTCGCGCACCCGGTGCGCTGCCTACGTTCGAGGGGATTCCCGACGCCCCCACGAGGAGCAGGCATGGACGAGGACACCAAGCTCAGCCGCAAGACGGTGCTGCGCGCCGCGCTGGCCGCGGGCGTCGCCGCGCCGGTCGCCCTGATCGGCGGGCCGGCGCTCGCCCGCACCACCGCCGCCACCGGCGCCGCCCCCGAACTGACCCCGGCGTGCCACGACGGCGACGAACCGACGATCGAGCAGACCGAAGGCCCCTACTTCAAGCCGAACTCGCCGGAACGGACCGACCTGGTCACGCCCGGCACCCCGGGCACGCGCCTGACGGTGTCCGGCTACGTGTTCGGGCGGGCCTGCCTGCCGGTGGGCCGCGTGCTGCTGGACTTCTGGCAGGCCGACGTCAACGGCGCGTACGACAGCGCCGGCTACGCGTTCCGCGGCCACCAGTACACCGACGCCCAGGGCGCGTTCCGCCTCTCGACGATCGTGCCCGGCCTCTACCCCGGCCGCACCCGGCACATCCACGTCAAGGTCCAGGCGCCCGGCCGGCCGATCCTGACCACCCAGCTCTACTTCCCGAACGAGCCGCGCAACAACACCGACACGATCTTCGACGCGCGGCTGCTGATGACCGTGCGGGACAACGGCTCCGCGAAGGAAGCCGCGTTCGACTTCGTGCTGAACGTCCCGCAGAACCCGACGTCCACGACGTCGGCGCCGCCCACCTCCCCGCCGCCCGGGGGCACCACCTGGGCGGCGGGCACGGCCTACGCGGCCGGTGCCCGGGTCACCTACGGCGGCCGGGGCTACGTGTGCTTGCAGGGGCACACCGCCCAGCCGGGCTGGGAACCCCCGGCCGTTCCCGCGCTGTGGCGGGCGGAGTGACCCCCTGAGGAGGGAGGGAACGGGCGGGTCCCGGCACCGGGGCCCGCCCGGCTTCCGCACGACAGGCGTCGACCCGGTCCGCGCGGGCCTGGGACATTCAGCGGTATGACGGACTCCGTGGGGTGGCTCCGGCGTTTCCACCCGGCGGCGCCCGGCGCGCCGCGGCTCGTGTGCTTCCCGCACGCCGGCGGCGCGGCGAGCTACTTCCACCCGCTCTCGGCCACGCTGGCGCCCGCGGTCGACGTGCTGGCCGTGCAGTACCCGGGCCGGCAGGACCGGCACGCCGAACCGCTGGTGGACGACCTGTTCCTGCTCGCCGACCGGCTGGCGGACGTCCTCGCCGCCGAGGGTGCCGGACCGGTGGCGTTCTTCGGGCACAGCATGGGCGCCAGCCTGGCCTTCGAGGTCGCGCGGCGGCTCGAGACCGGGCTGCTGGGGTTGTTCGTGTCCGCGCGCCGCGCGCCGTCGGCGTCCCGCGTGGGGCGGGTCCACGAGCGGGGGGACGACGAGCTGCTCGCCGATGTCCGGCAGCTGGGCGGCACCGACGTCCGGGTGCTGGAGCACCCGCAGCTCGTCCGCATGGTGCTGCCGGTGCTGCGCAACGACTACAAGGCGGCTGAGGCCTACCGCTACCGGCCCGGCCCCGACGTGGGCTGCCCGGTCTTCGCGCTGATCGGCGACCGCGACCCGACGGTCACCGAAGCGGAGGCGGGGCGGTGGGCGGCGCACACGTCCGGCCGCTTCGAGCTGAAGTCGTTCCCGGGCGGCCACTTCTACCTGAACGACCACCTCGGGGAGGTGAGCCGCCTGCTGGGCGAGCGGCTCACCGGTCGGGAAGGTGAGCCGCTCGCTTCAGGTCAGCAGTAGAGGTTGGCGCCGGGGTCGACGCCGAGGATGGACGTGATCTGGCGGTACTTGTCGACGCGGCTCTGGACCTGCGCCGGGTTGCCGCCGTTGCACTCGATGGAGCCGTTGATGCTGCGGATGGTCTCACCGAAGCCGCGGCCGTTGACGATCGCGTTGTGCGGGGTCATCGTGCCGGGGCCGCTCTGGGTGTTCCAGTACCAGAGGCCGGTCTTCCACGCGACGGCCGCGTTCTGCTCGACCTGCCAGGGGTTGCCGAGCAGGTCGATGCCGAGTGCGTCACCGGCGGCCTTGTAGTTGAAGTTCCAGCTGAGCTGGATCGGGCCGCGGCCGTAGTACGCGGCCTGGCCGGCGGGGCAGCCGTAGGGCTGGCCGTAGTCGCAGTAGTGCGGGTAGTTCGCCGTGTTCTGCTCGACGATGTAGACCAGCCCGCCGGTTTCGTGGTTGACGTTGGCGAGGAACGCCGCGGCTTCCTGCTTCTTGACCGTGTCGCTGCCCGTGTTGGCGAAGCCGGGGTAGGCGGAGAGGGCCGCGGTCAGGCCGCTGTAGGTGTAGAAGCCGTTGCGGCCGGGGAAGATCTGGTTGAACTGCGCCTCGCTGATGACGAACGAGCCGGGGTTGCCCGGGTTGCCCGGGTCGGTGCCGCCGCCGCAGGAGTAGGGCTCCCAGTACCAGGTGCTGATGATCGGGTCGTAGCCCGGGTTGGCGTTCTTGGCGCGGTAGTAGCTGCCGTTGGTGTACTTCACGATCGCACCGACGTCGTACCACTGGCCCGCGACCCAGTTCGGGGCGTTGCAGGTGGTTCCGCCGCCGCCGTCGCAGCTGTAGGGCTCCCAGTACCAGGTGCTGATGATGGGGTCGTAGCCCGGGTTGGCGTTCTTGGCGCGGTAGTAGCTGCCGTTGGTGTACTTGACGACCGCGCCCACGTCGTACCACTGGCCCGCGACCCAGTTGGGCCCGCTGCAGGCGGCGGCGGCCGCCTGCGGGACCTGACCGGTGGCGGCGGGCACGCCGAGCACGAGTGCGGCGGCGGCGGCGAATGTTGACAGGACCGCGACAAGACGTCTTCTCAAGACTGGCTCACTCCTTCGGCCACGACGGAGTCCGGACGCGGGGGCGCCCGGTGTCGGAGGGGGTGTGCTCGACCGGCCGGAACGAGGGTGACACCGGTCACTAGAGCAGATTGGTCTAGTCCAGTCAAGGATTCGGGCGGAGCGGGCAAGGGGTGTGCGCGAACGACTCCCGAGTTGAACCGTGCGGCGACGGGGTTCCGGCGACGGGGTTCCGGCGCTCGGGCGTGCGGAATCCGGTCGCCGCCACCGAATGCGGTGCTCCGGGTGCCGGACCCGCGTGAACCTTCGGCGCCCGGTCGCGTGGAACTCGGCCGCCATCGCCGCCGTATGCGGCGCCTCGGGCACCGGACTCGTGAGCCTTCGGCGGCGGGTTTCGGTGCCCGGTCGCGCGCGGAATTCGGCCATCGCCGCCGAAAGCGGCGCCTCGGGCACCGGACTTGCGCGAACCTTCGGTGCCGGCGCTACTCCGCCGCGGAGTCTCCGGACGGTTTCCGCGCCAGCACCCGCCCGTGCGGCACCCGCGCCTCCGGGTCGCGCAGCGCCTGGGTCAGGATCTCGAACCCGGCGCCGGCCACCTGCTCGCTCACCCGCTCCACCGGCTGCCGGTAGGCGTCCAGCGAGAGGCCGTCGTGGCCCTGCCAGCCGGTCAGGTGCTGCCGCTCGTCGCCGACCTGGAACGCCAGCTGCAGGTGGCCGCCCGGGCGCAGCACCCGGAACAGCTCCGCGCACACCTCCGGCAACCGGGCCGGCGGCGTGTGGATGATCGAGTACCAGGCCACCGCGCCCGCGAGACCACCGTCCGGCAGGTCCAGCCCGAGCAGGGACCCCTCGGAAAACCGCAGTTCAGGGTGGTCGCGGCGGGCCACGGCGAGCATCTCCGGCGACAGGTCGATGCCCGCCACTTCGAGCCCCGCCGAGGCGAGGTACGCCGTCACGCGGCCGGTTCCGCAGCCGAGGTCGGCGACCGGGCCGCCGCCGTCCTCGCGGACGAGGTCGGCGAACGCCGTCAGCAGCGCGCGGTCCTGGACGTCTTCGGCTATCGGTGGCGAGAGCCGGGCGTAGCTCTCGGCGACGATCGAGTAGGCGTGGCGGGTGGTGGTCAGGAAGTCGGTCACGGCGCGCACGGTACCGGCGGGCACCGACAGTTTCCGCGATCCGTCCTAAGTGGACTCCGCGCGGCCGAGGTGGTCGAGCATCGAGCGGACGGCCTCGAACTCCCGGACCTCCTGCCGGCAGTCCGGGCACGCCGAAAGGTGCCGCTCCACCCGTGCCGTGTCGACGGCGTCGAGCAACCCCAGGCTGTAGGCCCCGAGGTCGGTCCGGTCGTACCGGGCCATGGATCGCGTCTCCGTTTCCGCGTCCCGCAAGGGAACGCCCGCACTACCGGACGTCTCCAGAGTCCAGACGCGGACGCGGCACCGGCACTGTTCTCCGGTTTTCCACCCGATCGGCCGACAACTTGGGGCGGCGAACAGCCCATGTGAGTGAAAGCTGATCGTCACGGTACTCACCGGTCCGGACACGGAAAGCTTTTCCGCCCCTAATTTCGGGGTTTCCGCGTCATGGGTCGCGGGCGGGTTCGTCCGACCTGCGTCAGACCGGAATTTTCCGGCCTCGACCAGGGCGAAGGCGATCCGGAACGAGGAGAGCGAGAGAGCGATGACCGTACGGAGCCACCGGGCGGACCACGTCGTCGAAGAAGTCGGAGTGTGGCTGGCGGGGGAGTTCGTGGGGCGGCTCCCCGCCGCGGAGATCGACCACGTCGTCAAGGTGACGCGGCTCGACCTCGAAAGCAGTATCGCGCCGGAGGAGCTCGGGGAGATGCTCCACCGGCTGGGCCGGGCCCGGTTGCAGCGCATCGTGCAGCTGTCCCCGGCCGCCAGGGTGCGGATCCCGCAGACGCGCTGACGGAGCTTTCACGGGAAAGGCGGCGTTTCAGCGGGACGCGGCCGCTTTGATCGTCCGGAGGACCGGCGCCGTCTCCAGGGTGCGGACGGCGTCGAGCGCCCCCAGCCGCCGGGTCAGGTAGTGGTGCAGGGCCGCCGCGTCGGGGCAGAGCGCGTGCGCGACCAGGTTGGCCGGCCCGGTCGTCGCCGCGACGAGCGCCAGCTCCGGGTGGGTGGCCAGCTCCCGGGCCACGGCGTCGAGGTGGGCGGGGGCGACCGACATCCACAGCAGCGCGTGGGTGATGGCGCCCAGCGGGGCCGGGTCGATTTCGAGGTCGAAGAACACCGTGCCGCCGGCTTGGAGGTCGGCCAGCCGGCGCGCGACGGTCGCCGCGGACCAGCCGGTGGCCGTCGCCAGCTCGGCCAGGCTCGCGCGGCCGTCGCGCTGCAACGCGGCCATCAGCGCGTCGTCGTCGCCGGTCAGCGGCTTGCCGTCGCCGGAGAACTCCGGGGTCAACGCCGCGACCTGCGAAGCGTCGAGGGCGTTCGCGCGCCCGAGCCACGCCGTCGGGCCGCCGAGGTAGCGGTGCAGCAGCTGGTGCGCCGACACGGCCGTGATGCTCGCGGAGCGCGGGATGTCCCGCAGCAGCAGCGAATGGTCGCTCGCGGCCGGCATGGACACGTTCACGCAGATCTCGGTGCCGCCCGACACGAGCTTGACCCACGCGGTGTCGGCGCGCCGCGCGAGGGCGAGCGCGACGTCGCGCGCGGTGTTCGGGGTCGCCGTCAGCCGGACCATCCACTCGGCCTGCCCGGCGCGTTGCGGGTCCGGCAAGCCGACGACGCGAAGCGACGCTTCGGCGCGTAGCCGGCGGTAGCGCCGCGCCACCGTCTGCGTCGAGACGCCGAGGACGTCCCCGATCTTCGTGAACGGCGCTCGCCCGTCGAGATGCAGCGCGTGGATCACCGCGCGATCGACGTCGTCGAGGATGGTCATATCCCTCATCAAAGCGTACGGCGTGGAAGAAATCAGCCAGCCGTCCGCGAGAAGTGGAAGTCCAAGCCGGAGGCGGGACAAGGTCGGTGCCGACGAAAGGGGGGCACCTCATGCCGACCACGACCCGCTACCGGCCCCGCTGGGCCGCGCTCGCCGTGCTGCTCACCGCCGAAGCGATGAACCTGCTCGACGCCACGATCGTCCAGGTCGCCGGCCCGGTGATCCACGACGGCCTGCCCGGACCGGCCGCCGACATCCCGTGGTTCAGCGCGGCTTACACGCTGCCGTTCGCGGCCCTCCTGATCACCGGCGGCCGGCTCGGGGACGTGTTCGGCCGGGCGAAGACGTTCAAGATCGGCGTGACGGCCTTCGTGCTCGCGTCGCTGGCCTGCGCGGCCGCGCCGGAGGCGGCCCTGCTGATCGGCGCCCGCGCGCTGCAGGGCGCGGCCGCGGCGCTGATCATCCCGCAGACGATCGGGCTCATCCGGGCGCTTTTCGACGGCGCCGAACTCGCGAAGGCGCTCGGCAGCATCGGCCCGGTGATGGGCCTGTCCGCGGTCGCCGGGCCATTGGTCGGCGGCCTGCTGACGCAGGCGCTGTCGTGGCGGGCGGTGTTCCTGGTGAACGTCCCGCTCGGCCTCGCCGTCCTGCTCGCCGCGCGGTTCCTGCCCGAGGACAAGGCCGCCACGCGCCCGAAGCTCGACCTCACCGGCACTCTGCTCGTCGCCGCCGGCGCCGGGCTGCTCGTCTACCCGCTGATCAGCCCGGGCGGGACGGCGTGGCCGCTGCTCGCGGCCGGTGCCGCGCTGCTCGTCGGGTTCGGGTTCCAGCAGCGCCGGACGGCGGCGCCGCTGGTCGAGCCGAGCCTGTTCGCCCACCGCGGGTTCCCGGCCGCGCTCGCCGGGTCACTGCTGTACTTCGCGGTGATGACCGGGCTGATGCTCCTCGTCCCGATGCGGCTGCAGCTCGGCGAGGGCGTCGACGTCCGCACCGCGAGCCTGACGCTGCTGCCGCTTTCGGCCGGGCTCGCAGTGTCGTCGTGGGTCGCCGGGTCCTGGCTGGTGCCGAAGTTCGGCTCCCGCGTGATGTTCGCCGGACTGGGCCTGCTGCTGGCCGGGATCCTCGCGGTCGCCGGCGGGGTGACCCCGGCGCTGGCGTTGTGCGGACTCGGGATGGGAACGTTCACGGTCCCGTTCTTCACCGCCGCGCTGCAGCGCGTGCGGCCGCACGAGACGGGCTCGGCCGCCGGGCTGCTCAACGCCGTGCAGCAGCTCGGCGGCACCCTGGGGGTCGCCCTGTTCGGCGGCCTCTACCTGAGCAGCGGCTCGGCGACCACGGCCTTCGGCGTCGCCGCCGGGGTGACCGTGGCCGCCGCCGTCGCGGTTGTCCCCCTCAGTAGTCGTCGCGGCCGGTGAACTGCTGCTCCAGCAGCTCCGCCGCGCCCGCCACCAGCTCGAGGGGGTCGATGAACTCGTTGATGTCCAGGTGGATCAGCGGCAGCGAGTGGCGCAGCACGAGGTGGTCGCCCATCACCGCCAGCCCGCCCACGACCGTCGAGTTGCCGACCTCGGTCAGCACGTCGAGGAGGTCGACCTCGTCGTGGCGGGCGAACGGCGTCGCGATCTGGACCCAGTCCTCCTGCTGGTCGAGGATCTCGTGGGCGATCACCATGATCTGGGCCCGCTGCTCGGTGTCGGGGTCGTCGCCGAAGCTCAGCCGGATGCGGATCTCGTCGGGTTCGTCGCGCACCACCCGGTACGCCTGCCTGATGTAAGCGACCAGGTCGCCCCACTCGGCCATCAGGCGGCCCCGATCCGGTCGAGGTCGGCCAGGACGTCGGCCGGCAGTTCCAGCGAAGCCGCGGCGAGGTTCTCGCGCAGGTGCTCGAGCGACGACGTCCCGGGGATGAGCAGCATCGACGGCGACCGCCGCAGCAACCACGCGAGCGCGACCTGCATCGGCGTCGCGCCGACGCGGGCGGCGCAGTCGTCGAGGATGCCCGACTGCAACGGGCTGAAGCCGCCGAGCGGGAAGTACGGCACGAAGGCGATGCCGTCGGCGGCGCACTTGTCGACGAGGTCGTCGTTTTCGCGGTGCGCCAGGTTGTACTGGTTCTGCACGCAGACGACGGGCGCGATCGCCTTGGCCTCGTCGAGCTGTTCCGCGGTGACGTGGCTGACGCCGAGGTGCTTGATCAGGCCCTGCTGCCGCAGCTCGGCGAGCACGCCGAAGGGCTCGGCGAGCGACATCCGCACCGGGTAGTCGCCGGCGGTGTTGCCCAGGCGCAGGTTCACCACGTCGATGGCCTCGACGCCGAGGTTCCGGAGGTTGTCGTGCACGGCCTGGGTCAGCTCGTCGGCGGACAACGCGGGCGGCCACGCCTTGTCGGGCGTCCGCCGCGCCCCGACCTTGGTGACGATCGTCAGCGCGTCCGGGTACGGGTGCAGGGCTTCCTTGATCAGCGCGTTCACGGTGTGCGGGCCGTAGTAGTCGCTGGTGTCGATGTGGGTGACGCCGCTTTCGACGGCCTCGCGCAGCACGGCGACCGCGGTGTCGTGGTCACGCGGCGGTCCCCAGACACCGGGGCCGGCCAGCTGCATGGCCCCGTACCCCATCCGGGTCACCGGGACTTCCCCGCCGAGGCTGAAAGTGCCGCCCAGGTTTGCCATTCCGCTCCTCAGGTAGGTGGCGTTCCGCCGAGGAGTCTAGGGACGATCAGCCGCACGCGCCCTTGCTGCGCAGCACCCGCGTCACCGACTCCTGCACCCGCGCCTTCGGCAGCTCGCCGGACTGGACGGCCTTCACGAGCCGGTTCAGCACCTCGTCCACGCGGCCGCCGGACGACCACAGCGCCTCGTCCGCCCCGGCCTGCAACGCCTTCAGCACGGCGTCCGGCAGCGAGTACTGGGCCGTGATCGCCTTCATCGCGCCGAGGTCGTCGGTCAGGACCAGCCCGGTGAACTTGAACTCGGTGCGCAGCAGCTGGTAGGCGGCCGGCGAGATCGACGCCGGGACGCCGCCGGTCAGGTCGGGCACGTCGAGGTGGCCGACCATCACCGAGACCGGGCCGTAGTCGGCGAGGTTCCGGTACGGCACCAGGTCCACCGTCCGCAGCTGCGCGAGCGGCGGGGTGACGACCGTGCCCTTGTGCGAGTCGCCCGAGCCGTGGCCGTGGCCGGGGAAGTGCTTCAGCACCGGCTGGACCCCGCCGTCGCGCAGGCCCGCCGCGAACGCCGCGGCGTAGGTCTTCACGCGGTTCGGGTCCGGGCTGAAGGAGCGGTCGCCGATGACGTCGTCGTCCGGGGCGTCGGTGACGTCGGTGTCCGGGGCGAAGTCGACCGTCACGCCGCGAGCGCGCAGCTGGCGGCCACGGTCGGCGGCCAGCGTGCGGACCTGGGCGGGAGTCTTCGTCGCGGCCATCTCACGGGCCGACGGGATCTCGCCGTCGAGGTCGTCGATGCGCTGGACGCGGCCGCCCTCTTCGTCGACCGACACGGCCACCGGCAGCTTGGCCGCGGCCTGGACGGCGTCGAGGGAGCGATCTTTCAACAACGCTGTTGCGTTACCACCGATGAAGATCCCGCCGACCTGGTTGTCGCGCACCATGGACACCGTGGTGCCCGGGTTGTCGCCGGACACCCCCACGACGACCAGCTGCGCGACCTGGCCGCGGACGTCGAGGCCGTTGACCAGCGACGCGCAGTCACCGGGCCGGGTCAGGCTCGACGTCGGCGCCGGGGAAGAAGGTGCGGCCGTCCGGGAAGGTGAAGGCGGAGGAGGAACCGGTGACCGGGGGATCGCCAGCCCGGCCACGGTGTCCGATTGGCAGCCCGTGACCAGGGAACTCACGACAGCGATGCAGAGCGCCACCCCCAAGGCGGCCGGACGTCGGTGGTTCATCGGTCCCTTCAGTCGTCGGTGTGCCCCACGACGGTAGTCGACGGCCCGGCTTCACGATGTGAAGAAGGCCTGCACCGCGGTTAGAGAATTCGTGAAGGCGACCTCAGCAGACTGGCACCACCGGAACACGGACAGTGGGGAGGGGTCGCGATGGACCAGGTTCGAGTGGCGGCGTGGGCGTCGGACCCGATCGCGCTGACGGGGCTGACCAATCATCTGAAGTCCCGGCCGGAGCTGCTGGTCGTCCCCCGCGCCCGGCGGGCCGAGGCGGCCGTGCTCGTGTTCGCCGTCGGGCAGGTCGACCGCGAGGCGATCGCCGCGCTGCGGGCCGCCTCCGCCGAGTCGCCGGCCGCGATCGTGCTGGTCGCCGGGCACGTCGACCCGGGGCACCTCGGCCTGCTCGCCGACTGCCACGTCTCGGTCGTGCTGCCGCGGACCGCGCTCGACCGGCTCACCGACAGCGTGCTGGCCGCCGCACGGGGGCGCACGACGTCACTGCGCGACCAGGTCGACGCCCTGGCCCACGAGGGCACCACCGCGGCGCTGACGCCGCGCGAGGTGGATGTGCTTCGCCTGATGGCCGAAGGCTGGGACACTGCCGAGATCGCGGGCAAGCTCTGCTACTCGGAGCGGACCGTGAAGAACGTCATCTACGCCATGACCAACCGGCTCAACCTGCGCAACCGGCCGCACGCGGTCGCCTACGCCGTGCGGGCCGGTGTGATCTGAGGAAGCCCGTTGCGCACGATCGTCCGCCGGACCGCCGTAGCGGTCGCCGCGTTGATCCCGCTCGCCGCCTGCAGTCCCGCTGACTCCGGCGGCCCGACGAAGCTCACCATCGCCACCTTCGGCGAATTCGGCTACGCGCCCCTGATCGCCGAGTACCAGAAGCTGCACCCCGAGATCACGGTGCAGAACCGCGTCACCGATTTCGACACCCACCACAAGGGCCTCGCGACGCAGCTCGCCACCGGCCACGGTGCCGCCGACGTCGTCGCGATCGAAGAGCAGTACATCCCGCAGTACCGGAAGGCGAAGGACAAGTTCGTCGACCTCGCCTCCTTCGGCGCGCGGGACCTCGAGAAGCAGTGGGCGCCCTGGAAGTGGGCGCAGGGCACCGACGGCGCGTTCGTCCTCGGCCTCGGCACCGACATGGGCAGTCTCGCGCTCTGCTACCGGCGCGACCTCTTCCAGGCCGCGGGCCTGCCGACCGACCGTGACGAGGTCGCGAAGCTGATCCCGGACTGGGACGCCTACGCCGCCGCGGCCGACCGGTTCACGGCGAAGACGCCGGGCGTGAAGTTCGCGGACTCCGCCGGGACCGTCTACACGGCGATGCTCAACCAGTCGCCGGAGAACTACTTCTCCGCGGCCGACGACTCCTTCATCGGCGACCGCAATCCCAGCGTGCGCACTGCGTTCTTCCTCGCGGGCGGTATCGCCGCGAAGGGGGAGACGGCGGCCGCGACCACCTTCACGCAGGCCTGGAACGTCGCGATCAAGCAGGGCTCCTTCGCGACCGTCGCCTGCCCGGCGTGGATGCTCAGCCAGATCAAGGAAGCCGGCGGCGACGGCAACAAGGGCAAGTGGGACGTCACGACCGTGCCCGGCAAGAGCGGCAACCAGGGCGGCTCGTTCCTGACCGTGCCGAAGCAGGGCGAGCACCCGAAGGAGGCGTACGAGCTCGCGCGCTGGCTGACCGCGCCGGAGCAGCAGAAGAAGCTCTTCCTCTCCGACGGCATCCTGCCCAGCGAGCCGTCGGTGTACGCGGACCCGCAGGTCGTCGCGCACACCGACCCGTACTTCGGGGACGCGCCGATCGGGCGGATCTTCGCCGCGTCGGCGGACCAGCTCCGGCCCAACTACCGCGGCCTGCGCGACGCCGACGTCCGGCCGGAGTACGGCCGCGCCCTCGGGCGGATCGAAGACAAGACCGACGGCGTCGACCGGGCCTGGACGGAAGCCGTCCAGCAGGCGCAAGCCGCCCTGAAGTAGCGCGCGTGCAGCACCGGCTCGCCCGTTTCGACCGCAAGGCCACGCCGCTGCTGTTCGTCGCGCCCTTCTTCGCCCTGTTCGTCGTCTTCGGCGCCTTCCCGTTGCTCTACACGGCGTGGGTGTCGCTGCACGACTGGAACCTGCTGGAAGGCGACCAGGGCTACCTCGGCCTGGCGAACTACGGCGACCTGCTCGCGGACCCGAACTTCTGGAACGCGCTCGCCAACACCGTCGGCATCTTCGTGCTGGCCGCCGTCCCGGAGTTCCTGCTGGCGCTGGGCATCGCGGCGCTGCTCGACCGCCCGCTGCGCGGCGCGACCTGGTGGCGCACCGGGATCCTGCTGCCGAACGTCGTGTCCGTCGTCGCGATCGGGCTGGTGTTCGGGCAGCTGTTCAGCCGCGACTACGGCGTCGTCAACGAGGTGCTGGGCTGGTTCGGCGTCGCGCCGGTCAACTGGCAGGCGTCGAGCTGGACGTCGCACTTCGCGGTGGCGTCGATGGTGCTCTGGCGCTGGACCGGCTACAACGCGCTGATCTACCTGGCCGCGATGCAGGCCGTCCCGGGCGACCTCTACGAAGCCGCCGCGCTGGACGGGGCTTCGCGCTGGCGGACGTTCTGGTCGATCACCGTGCCGGGCATCCGGCCCGCCTTGGCCTTCACCGCCATCGCCGGCACGGTCAACGGCCTGCAGCTGTTCGCCGAGCCGCAGCTGTTCGACACCGGCGGGTCGGGCGGGACCGGCGGCAACGACCGCCAGTTCCAGACGCTCGTGATGTACCTGTACGAGAAGGGGTTCACGCACTTCGACGCCGGCTACGCGGCCGCGCTGACCTGGGTGATGTTCGTGGTCTGCGCGCTGTTCGCCCTCGTGAACTACCGGCTGGTGCGCCGGTTCGTGAGGTCGTCGTGAGGCGCCCCGGCGGCTGGGTCTACGCGGTGCTGGTGGGCGTCCTCGGCGCGTCGATCTTCCCGCTGTACTGGTCGTTCGTCGTGTCCACAAGGGACAATGCGGCGATCGGGGAGACGTCGCCGCTGCTGCTGCCGGGCGGGCACCTCGTCGAGAACGTCCGGCGCGTCTTCGACACCGTCGACTTCTGGCTGGCGCTGGGCAACTCGCTGATCGTCGCGGGCACCGTCATGGTGTCCAACGTCGTGCTCGCGAGCCTGGCCGGGTTCGCCTTCGCGCGGCTGCGGTTCCGCGGGCGCAACACGCTGTTCCTGCTGGTCGTCGGCTCGGCGATGGTGCCGGCGCAGCTCGGCGTCATCCCGCTCTACCTGGTGGTCGGCGAGCTCGGCTGGTACGGGCGGCTCGAAGCGGTGATCGTGCCGGGGCTGCTGAGCGCGTTCAGCGTGTTCTGGATGCGCCAGGCGTGCGAGAACGCGATCAGCGCCGAGCTGGTCGACGCGGCGACCGTCGACGGCTGTTCAATCCTGCGTACCTACTGGCACGTGGCCGTGCCCGCGTTGCGCCCGGCGGCCGCGGTGCTCGCGATGCTGACGTTCATGGCCGCGTGGAACGACTACTTCTGGCCGCTGGTGGTACTCGACCCGAACGAAACACCGACCGTGCAGGTCGCCCTGTCGCAGCTGGCCAGTGGTTACTACACCGATTACGCGCTCATGCTCACCGGGGCGACCGTGGGCGTGCTGCCCGTGATCGCGCTGTTCCTGCTGCTGGGCCGCCACATCGTCCGGGGGATCCTGAAAGGGGCACCAGTATGACCTTTCCGACGGGCTTTCTGTGGGGCGCGGCGACCGCGTCCTACCAGGTCGAAGGCGCGGTGGCCGAGGGCGGCCGCGGACCGTCCGTCTGGGACACTTTCGCGGCTCGCCCGGGCGCGGTCCTCGACGGCGCGTCCGGCGAGGTAGCGTGCGATCACTACCACCGCTTTCCCGAGGACATCGGGCTGCTGGCGGATCTGGGGCTGGGTGCGTACCGGTTTTCGGTGGCGTGGCCGCGGGTGATGCCGGACGGCCGGACGCCGTCGTCCGCCGGCCTGGCGTTCTACGACCGGCTGGTGGACGAGCTGCTGCGCCGCGACGTCGTGCCGGTGCTGACGCTGTACCACTGGGACCTGCCGCAGGCTCTCGAGGACGCGGGCGGCTGGCCCGCGCGCGACACGGCTTACCGGTTCGCGGACTACGCCGCTCACGTCCACGACGCTCTGGGCGACCGGGTCGAGCAGTGGACGACGATCAACGAGCCGTTCTGCGCGGCGTTCCTGGGGTACGGCAGCGGGGTGCACGCGCCGGGCGTCCAGGACTACGACACGGCGCTGGTGGCGGCGCACCACCTGCTGCTCGGGCACGGGCTGGCGACCCGGGCGCTGACTTCGGCGGCGCGTCCGGGGCAGGAGTTCTCGCTGGCGTTGAACTTCGCACCGGCGTTGCCGGACGGCACGTCGCCGGCGCACCTCGAGGCGGCCCGGAAGTTCGACGGGATCCACAACCGGTTCTTCCTGGACCCGGTGCTGGGGCGCGGTTACCCGGAGGACGTCGTCGCCGATGTGGCCCACCACGGAGGCCGGTTCGCGGCTTCTGTGCTGGATGGTGACACGGACACGATCGCGGCGGCGATCGACTGGCTGGGCGTGAACTACTACGCGCCGGCGCGGGTGACGCCCCTCGAGGACCTTTCGGTGCACGGCAACTGCCCGCTGCCGGGGTTGCGGGGCGTGGACGTGCTGCCGGCCGTCGGCCCGCTGACAGCGTTCGGGTGGGAGCAGGCGCCCGAGGTGTTCACGTCACTGCTGGGCTGGATCTCGTCGCGGTCCGGCTTGCCGTTGGTGGTGGCGGAGAACGGTGCGTCCTTTGTGGACAAGGTGGTGTCCGGCCGGGTGCACGACGCGGCCCGGGTGAACTACTTGCTGGAGCACATCCGCGCGGTCCACGAGGCGATTCGGCTGGGCGCGGATGTGCGCGGGTACTTCGCGTGGTCGTTGCTGGACAACTTCGAGTGGGCGATGGGGTACTCGCAGCGTTTCGGCCTGGTGCACGTGGACTTCGAGACGCAGGTCCGGACGGTCAAGGACTCGGGCCGGTTCCTGGGCCGGGTCGCGAAGGCCAACGCACTGACGGACTAGCCGTGTCGACCCCTGAATCACGCGTGTCGACCTCCTGATCACGCGTGTCGACCCTTCCCGCACGTGGGCGCCGCGGCCGACCGCCGGACGGGTGTGACGGGAGGGTCGACACGCGTGATTTTAGGGTCGACACGGCGTCAGGGGCGGTGGCGGAAGGCGTCGGCGACGCCCGAGCGGGACGGCGTCTCCAGCTTGCCCAGGAGGCGGGTGACGTGGGCCTGGACCGTCCGCCGTGGCAGCGACAGCTCTGCCGCGATGTCCGGGTTCGAGCGGCCCTCCGCGACCAAGGCCGCGATCCGGATCTCGATCGGCGTCAACGACTCCCAGCCGTGGCCCGGCCGGACCGCGGAGAACAGCGCCCCGCGTCGGACACCCAGCCGGCGGAGGCGGGTCTCCGCCCGGCGCAAGTCCCAGCGCGCTCCCAGCGTCGTGTAGATCTCCGCCGCCTCCTCGAACGCCGCGTGCGCCGCGTCGAGGCGGCCCGCGCGGGCCAGCAGGTCCGCCGCGTCCTCGAGGACCGATGCCAGCTCCGGGCGGCGGCCGACCGCGCGGAAGTGCTCCGCCGTCGCCAGTACCGCCGCCGGGTCCTCCTCGATCAGGCCGCGGCACCACGACACCGCCGCGTGCGCCCGCGCCGGCCGTCGCTCCTTCGCCGCCTCCTCCTCGCAGACCTCCAGTGCCCGGCGGGCGCGGACGACGTCGTCCTGCTCCATCGCCAGCCGCACGAACGTCGGGAGCCACTGGTGGCGCAGCATCATCTGCGCGTACGTCGGGTTCAGGATCGGCTCGAGGACGGCCATCGCGCGGGCCCGGTCGCCGCGCTGCTCCGCCGCGAGCGCGTCCGCGACCAGCAGGAAGTCGAAGCTCTCGCGCTCGGCGCCGGTCGCCGGGGCGTACTCCTCCGCCGCGTCGAGGTGGGCCGCCGCCTGCGCGCGGTCGTCGCGGCGGCCCGCGATCAGCGCCGCGACGCCGTGCAGCAGCAATGCCGCCGGGCCGGGCTCGCGCAGGCCGTAGAACGTGATCGCCGGGCCGTCCTCGGTGACCGTGTCCAGCTCGACCAGCGCCTCGTCCCAGCGCCCCTCCCAGTACCGGTGCACCGCGACGGACACCTGCAGCCCCACCGGCATCGAGTGCCGGGCCGCGACGTCGCCCGCCGCCCGCAACGCCGCGTCCGCCTCGGCGAGCCGGTCGAGGTTCTGCAGCGTGAACACGCGGTTGTCGAGCAGGTCGAGGTGCAGGTCGGCCAGCTCGTGCTCGTCGCCGACGGCCTCGATCGCCGCGTCGATGTGCGTCAGCGCGGAGTCGTGCTGGCGGCGCACGGACTCCACCAGCCACAGCGACTGCAGCGCGTGCGCGGTCAGGTACCGGTCGCCGCCGGCGAACGACTTGGTCTCGTACGCGGCCTTCTCCGCGGTGTCCAAATCGGACAGATCGCCACGGCGGAAGTTCGCCAGCAGCTGCCGGTGCTTGACCCGCCAGAGCTCCGGCACGGCCGGGTCGTCGGCCGACGCGGCGAGGATCGCGACCGCGCCCTCGGTGTCCCCTCGGCGGTGCTTCAGCGCCGCGAGGACGTGCCGCATCTCCTCGGCGGACTCCGGGTCGGTGGCCACGTCGAGAGCTTGCTGCGCCAGGGACTCCGGGTTGCGTTCCAGCCGGAACAGCACCTTGACCAGCGCCACGAGCAGGACTTCGCGCCGTGGCCCGGCACCCGCGGCCAGTGCTCGTTCGAGCAGTTCGACGGCGATCAGCGGCGCCCGGTTGGACACGGCCGCGTGGTGCGCGGCCAGCCAGTCCAGCACCCATTCGTCCACAGTGGCCGGTGCGGCGACCAGCTGCTCGGCGACGCGCTTGACCGGCGCGCCGATCCCGGCGAGCGCTTCCGCGGCCTGCCGGTGCAAGGCCGCCCGGGTCCCGGCCAGCAGCCGGTCGTACAGGGCCTGGCGCAGCAGGGGATGGCGGAACGCGAGCTGCGTCCCGGTGTCGATGAGGACGTTCGCGGCGACGGCTTCTTCCAGCGGTTCCAGCAGGTCCGACGGCCGCGTGCCGAGTACCGCGGCGATGTCCCCGACGGCGAACTCCATGCCCAGCAGCGCGCCCCAGCGCAGTACTTCCTGCGTCCGCGCGGGGAGGAAGTCGAGCCGCCGGTCGACCGCGGCGACCAGCGACCGCGGCGCTTCGAACTCCGCCGGGTCGTCGACGTCGGCCTCGCCGCCGGAGACCTCGACGGCGCCGGCGCGCAGCAGGACGTCGACCATCTCCTTGACGTACAACGGGTTCCCGGCGCCACGAGCGGCCAGCTCGCGCAGCCCGGGCCCGGGGACGGCGCCGATCTGGTCCTCGATCAGCCGTCCGACGTCCGCACCGGTCAACGGAGCGAGGTCGAGCACCACGCCGTCGCGCGCCTGGACGCCGCGGCGCAGCTGGGCCAGCTCGGCGCGGTCCGGCGCCGGCCGGGTCGCGGCCACCAGGAGCAGCGGCAGCTGCCGGGTCGCCGCGCAGAGGCGGTGCCAGACCAGCACGGACGCCTCGTCCGCCCACTGGAGGTCGTCGACCACCAGTACCTGCGGCGAGCGCGCGCACAGCTCGTCGACCAGGGCCAGGAGCCGGTCGACGGCGCCGAGCACCGGGTCGGCCGGGCCGAGGCCGCGGCGCACCGGGCCTTCACCGGCGAGTTCCTTGGCCACCTTCGCGCGGCGCGGGTCGGCCGAATGCGCGTCGATCGCCAGGCACTCCAGCATCACCTGCAGCGGAAAGCGCGTGCTCAGCTCGTCGGCGGCGGCCCAGAGCCGCTGGAACCCCGGGCCGTCCGGCAGGGTGCTGGTGAGCAGCTCCGACTTGCCGATGCCGGCTTCGCCCTCGATCCACACGGCCCGGCCGCGCCCGGCCCGGACGTCGGCGACGAGCTCCGCGAGCCGGGTCGTCTCGGCTTCCCGGCCGAAGAGCCGGTGCCCGCTGACCTCGACCGGCGCCGCGGGCGCGTCGAGGCCCGGGTCCTGGGCGAGGATCTGCTGGTGGAGGCGTTGCAGCGCGGGGCCGGGCTCGACGCCGAGCTCCTCGACGAGGGTGGCGCGGGCGTCGCGGAAGACGTCGAGGGCGTCGGCGTGCCGGCCGCTGCGGTAGAGGGCGAGCATGAGCGACTCGCGCAGCGACTCCCGCAGGGGGTGCTCGCCGGCCAGCACGGCCAGCTCCGGCGCGAGGTCGAGGTGCCCGCCGAGGGCCAGCAGCGCCTGGGCTCGCCGGTCGAGGGTGTTCAGCCGCAGCTCGGCGAGGTATTCGCGGTGCCGCTCGGCGAACCCGCCGGGCACGCCGGAGAGCGCTTCCCCCTGCCAGAGCGCGAGGGCGGCGTCGAGCTCGGTGACGGCCGCCCGCGGATCCCCGCGGTCCAGGTGCTGCTGCGCGCGTTCACGGTGGCGTTCGAAGACGGCGGCGTCGAGCGCGTCTTCGTCGAGCAGGAGCGAGTACCCGGCGGGGTCCGACACGAGGACGCTGGCGGCCGACCAACGCGACCGGTCCGGTTCGAGCGCCCGCCGCAGCCCCGAGACGTAGGTGTGGACGCTGCCCTCGACGCTCGCGGGCGCGGAGTCGCCCCAGACGCCGGCGATCAGCTCGGCCCGCGGGACCGGACGGCCGGCGTTGACCGCGAGCACCGCGAAGATCGCGCGCTGACGAGCGGGGCCCAGGCCGATTTCGGCCGCCCCGCGCCAGGCCCGCAGAGGTCCCAGCAAGCCCACTCGCAGACCGGTGTCCGCTTCCCCTCGCATGTCCCTGCCGTTCTTCAGGGGACGAACCCGCCGGGGGCGGGCCCCCAGGACCCCGGCGGACATCTTCGCTGCCGACTACTCCGGCGAGCTTACTGACGTGGCAAGCCCGGACCGGGTTGCCCGGTCCCGGGGTGGGTCACGACTTCGGTAGGGACCTGCGCCGCGCGCCCGGACGAGAGCCGGTCCGGGCCGGCGTCACTCCCCGGCGACCGCCCGGGACCGCACCGCGCCCGCCCGCCGGATCCCGAACGGCTGCATCCGCGTCTCCGCGCGCCGCAGGTCCCACGTCGCGCCCATCCCCGTGTAGGCCGTCAAGGCCACGCGGAACGCCGTCCGCGCGTCGTCGAGCCGGCCCGTCTCCGCCAGCAGGATCGCCGCGTCCTCGGTCGCCTTGGCCCGTTTCAGCAACCGGCCCGCCACCCGGTAGTGCGAAACCGCCGTCAGCACCGGTTCCGGATCCCCGGTGACCAGCCCGCGGCAGTGCGCGGCCGCGGCCGCGTGCGCCGGCGGGACCTCGCCCTCCGGGGTCAGCAGGCGCACCGCCTGCCGGGCGAGGTCGGTCTCGCCGAGCCACAGGCTGAGCCGCACCAGGTCGGGCAGCCACTGGTGGCGGGCCGCGGGCGGGTAGTGCTCCTCCAGCAGCGGCAGCAACGCGGCCAGCGCCGCCTCGGGCCGGCCGTCCTGCTCGGCCAGCAGGGCGCGGGCCGCGAGCAGGAAGTCGCCGCCGTCGGGCTCCAGGCCCGGGGGCCACTGCTGCCGGCCCGCCGCGTCGAGGTGCGTGCCGGCCAGGACCCGCTCGCCGCGGTGCCCGGCGATCAGCGCGCCGACGCCGTGCACCAGCAACGCCGAACCGGGGCTGCGCAAGACGTACGACGCCGTTTCCGCGCCGTCGCGGATCACCGCGTCCAGCTCGGCCAGCGCCTTCGGCCACCGGCCCAGCCAGTAGTAGTGCACCGCGCCGGCCAGGTGCATCTCACCCGGTACCGCCCGCGTCGCGGCGATCCGCCGGGCGGCTTCCAAGGGCTCGGTGGCCTCGTCGAGGCTGTCGAGGGTCGGCACGGACAGCGCGGCGTCGTCCAGCGGGTGCAGCCCGGCCGGGGCCAGTGCCGTCTCCTCGCCGAGCCGCTCGAGCGTGGCCAGCAGCGACTCGTGGCGCCCGCGCCACATCTCCGGGACCTCGGTGTCGTCGAGCGTCCGCTTCAGCTCGGCCGTCGCCTCGGCGAAGTCACCGCGGCGGTAGTAGACGTAGGCCAGGATCCAGCGCATCTCGGCGGCGCGCCTGCTGTCGGACGTCCGCGCGACGACCGACCGCGCCTCCGCCTCGGGCTCGCGGCCGAGCCAGAACAGCAGCCGCGCGAGCGTCGCCGTCAGCGTCTCCCGCGCGTCCGGCGGCAGCGTGCCCTGCGTGACGGCGTGGCGCAGCAGGTCGACGGCGACGCGCGGGGTCTCGGTGGCGACCGCGCCGATGTTGTCCAGCAGCCACGTCGTCACCCACGGGTCGACCTGCGGGGGCGCGGCGGCTAGCTGCTCGGCGACGCGGTCGGCGGGGGCGCGCGCGGCGGCGAACGCCTCGGCCAGCTGCCGGTGCAGCGCCACCCGCATCGCCGCGGGCGTCTTTTCGTAGAGCACCCGGCGCAGCAGCGAATGCCGGAATGTCAGCCGGTCGCCCGATTCGACGAGCACGCCGGACGTGATGGCCTCGTCCACCGCGCCGACCAGCGCCGTCGGCGGCCGCTCGGTCGCGATCGCGATGTCCGACAGGGAGAACTCGCGGCCCAGCAGCGCGGCCCAGCGCAGCGTGTCGCGGGTGCCGCTGGAGAGGAAGCTCAGGTACAGCGTGATCCGCGACGCCAGCGGCGCCGGGATGGTCCGGAACGAGTTGCCGTCCAGGTGCGCGTGGACGCCGTCGAGCACGATCATCGACTGCGCCAGCAGCGTTTCGACGATTTCCCTGACGTAGCGCGGGTTTCCGGAGCCGTAGGACACCAGCGCCCGCAGCCCGGGCCCGGGTGGCGCGCCCGCCAGCTCGGCGGCCAGCTCGAGCGTCTCCGCCTCGGCCAGCGGCGGCAGCGCGAGCACGGATGTGACATCGTTGTCGAGTTCGGCTCGCAGCTCGTCGAGGGCGGCGGGTCGTGGCACCGGCCGGCACGCGCCGACCAGCAGCAGCGGCAGCTCCCGCGCCTCCCGGCTCAGGTACCGCCAGACGCGCAACGTGGTGTCGTCGGCCCACTGCAGGTCGTCGACCGCGAGCACCAGCGGCGCCTCCGCGCACAGCTCGCGGACCAGCCCCAGCAGGCTGTCGACCGGGTCCTCGCCGGTCCGCTCGGCGAGCCGGGCGGCCAGGTTCGCGCGGCGCTCGTCGGTGGCCCGCGGGTGCACGCCCAGCGCGTCGAGCAGCGGCCGGAGGGCGAACCGCTGGTCCAGCGCGTCCGCGGCGGCGAAGGCGGGCCGGAAGTCCTGGGTCATGGCGAGCAGCTCGGCCAGCAGCGCCGTCCGGCCGCTGCCCGGTTCGCCTTCGAGCCACAGCGAATGCCCGGTGCCCGCACCGAGCTCGTCGACGGCTTCGCGCAGCCGGGCCAGCTCGGCTTCCCGGCCGACGAAGACGTCGGCGCGGTCCGGCATCGACGTGACGGGCGAGCGCGGCACGCGCACGGTCGGCGGCGGTTTCGGCGCCGGCTTGTCCCGCAGCTCGTCGTGCAGCCGCCGCAGCGCGGGGCCCGGCTCGGTGCCCGAGGACTCGACGAGCCTGTCCCGGACGTCGGCGTAGACCGCGATCGCCTCGGTCCGCCGGTCGGAGCGGGCCAGCGCGCGCATCAGCAGGCCGCGCAGCGTCTCGCGGAAGGGGTGCTCGCGGGTCAGCGCGGTCAGCTCGGCGATGAGTTCGGCGTGCCCGCCCGACTCCAGCACGATCTCGGCGCGACGCTCGATCGTCGCCAGCCGCACCTCGGCCAGCCGGGCGCGCTGGGCGGCGGCGAACGGCCCGGGCAGGCCCGACAGCGGGACGCCGTGCCAGAGGTCGAGGGCTTCGTCGAGGACTTCGCGCGCACCGCGCGGGTCGCCGGCCGACTGCTTGCGCTGGGCCAGTTCGCGCAGGGATTCGAACCGGTGGACGTCGATCGCGCCGGCGTCCAGGCGCAGCGAGTAGCCGGACCCGATCGACGCGAGCAGCTGCGGGCCCTCGCCCTTGGCGCGGCCGGGTTCGAGCGCGCGGCGCAGGCCGGAGACGTAGGTGTAGATGGAACCCTGGGCGCTCTGCGGCGGCGCCTCGCCCCAGACGGCGTCGATCAGCTCCTCGCGCGAAACCGTGCGGTTCGGGTTCATCGCCAGTACGGCGAGAACCGTCCGACGGTGCGCGGAGCCGAGGTCGAGCTCCGTATCGCCCTGCCACGCCTTGACCGGGCCCAGCAGCTGGAGTCTCGGTGCGGAGCCGTCCGCAGCCGACATCGGTCTCCCTTCGTGCGCTGACGAACCGTCACGCGCCGGATGCCTGACGTGAGCATACGCGGCCACCGTGAACCGCCAGGCAAGGATGGCGGACATTCGGGCAACGGCGGACGAGCGGGGTTCCGCATGGCCGCGGCGTGCGCGACCCTCGGTCCGCCGAGACCTCGAGGAGGCCCCGAAATGGCCGCAGCCGAGCCGACGGAGGACATGAAACGCGCCGCCGTCCGCATCGCGTACGCCATCGAAGCGGCGGGTGCGCACCTGCGTGACGTCAACAGCGAGATGGCGACGGCCCAGGCGTCGTGGCGCGGCGAGGCGTCGGTGCGGTTCGGCCAGGCGATGAGTGACTGGGAGCAGGAGTTCGACGTGATCCACTCGCGGCTGGTCCGGCTGTTCGAGCTGACGGGCGGCGGCGTGCCGAGGCAGCGGCGGTCATGACCCGCCGCGAGCTCGAGTTCGGCTTCGCCGATCTGGTGCTGGACCGGATGGGGGCGATCACCGGCGAGCTGGGCGACCTGCTCGCCGAGCTGGAGTCCACTGTGGAGCCGGAGCTGGCCGGCTGGACCGCCGAGGCGCGCGAGGAGTACCTGCGCGCGAAGCGCGACTGGGGCCGGGCGGCCGAGCGGATGCCGGGGTGCCTGGAGCGGGCGCGGGAGGCGGTCGGGGAGCTGGCCCGCGGCGGCCGGTGACGTCTTCACGCGCGTGAAGACGGAATAGGGAAGGCGTGAAGACCGGCCGTCCACACTGCTGCCATGAAGCCCGTCGAAGTGACCGTCCTCGCCTCGGACCCGATCACGCACGCCGGCGCGGTGACCCTGCTGGAGAGCCATCCGGACGTCCGGATCACCGATCTGGTGCCCGACGTGCTGCTGGTGATGGAGGAGCACGTCACCGAGGCGGTGCTGGGCGAGATCCGGGCGGCGAAGGCGTCGCACGTCGTGCTGGTGGTCGAGCACTTCCGCGAGAGCGACCTGATGTCGGTGCTGGAGAGCGGCGTGGTGGCGATCCTGCCGCGTCGTGAGACGGGTGGCGCCGAGCTGGTGACGGCGGTGCTCGCCGCGGGCGACGGCACGGCGAACCTGCCGCCGCGGCTGCAGGGAGCGCTCCTTTCGCAGGTCCAGCGGATGCGCAAGGACGTCCTGGAGCCGAACGGGCTCACGCTCTCGGGGCTCGCCGCGCGCGAGTGCGACGTGCTGCGGCTGGTCGCCGAGGGCTTCGGGACCGAGGAGATCGCCGCGAAGCTGTGCTACTCGGAGCGGACCGTGAAGAACGTCCTCTACGGCCTGATGACGCGCTGCGGCCTCAACAACCGCGCCCACGCCGTCGCCTACGCGCTGCGAGCGGGCGCGATCTGAGACGTTTTCTTTGCCACTGTCACCTTTTGGTGGGCTAGGGTCGCGATCATGGTGTCGACCGCAGCAGAGATCGCGGCTTCCGTCCGCGCCGGGGAGCTTGACCCGGTCCAGGTGACGAAGGAAGCCCTCGACCGGATCGCCGCGGCGGACGGTGTCGTCGGCGCGTTCCGCCGGGTGCGTGTGGAGGAGGCACTCGCGGAGGCCGCTTCGGTGGCCGCGCGGCCCGATCTCGCTTCGTTGCCGCTGGCCGGGGTGCCCGTCGCGGTCAAGGACGTCACGGAGATCGCGGGCGAGTACGCGTCGCACGGTTCGCTGGCCGGGCCGTCTTCGCCCGCCGAGGAAGACGGCGTGATCGCGGCGCGGCTGCGGGCGGCCGGCGCGGTGCTCGTCGGGCTGACGCGGGTGCCGGAACTGTGCGTCTGGCCGATGAGCGACACCCCGGACGGCATCGCCCGCAACCCCTGGGACCCGACGTACGCCTCGGGCGGCTCGTCGGGCGGCAGCGCGGCGGCGGTGGCGGCCGGGCTGGTCCCGCTGGCGCACGGCACCGACGGCATGGGCTCGGTCCGGCTGCCGGCGGCGATGTGCGGGCTGGTCGGGCTGAAGCCGGGCGCGGGCGTGCTGTCGGAGGGCGGTTGGTTCGGCATGTCGGTGCACGGCCCGCTGGCCACGACGGTCGCCGACGCGGCGCTGCTGGTCTCGGTGCTGGCGTCGGATCCTTCGCTGGCCGTGGTTTCGCCGCCGCCGGCTTCACGGATCGGGATGTCGACGACGGTGCCGCTGCTGCGCACACCGGTGCCCCGCGAGCTGGTGGCGGCGGTTTCGCGGGCGGCCGAGCTGCTGACGTCGGCCGGTCACGCGGTTTCCCCGGCGGCACCGCGCTACCCGGCGACGATGGTCCTGGGCATGACGGCCCGCTGGTGCGCGGGCCCGGCCGAGCAGGCTCGCGACTTCGACTTCGGGCGGTTCCAGCGGCGGACGCGTACCCATGTGCGGGTGGGCCGGCTGATCGAGCGAGCCGGCCTGATCCGCTCGCGCACGCGTGACCGGTGGATCGCGCGGGCCGCGGAGTACTTCGAGTCCCACGACGTCCTGATGACGCCGACGTTGTCGCACTGGCCGGTGAAGGCGGGCCGCTGGCACGAGAAGCGCTGGCTGACGAACGTCCTGCCGTCGACGCGCCTGGCCGGGTTCACGGGCCAGTGGAACCTGGCGGGCTACCCGGCGATCACGGTCCCGGTGGGCCGCTCGGTCAGGTCGGGGCTGCCGACGTCGGTCCAGCTGGTGGCGAAACCGGGCGGCGAGTCATTGCTGCTGGGCTTGGCGGCCCAGCTGGAGGCCGCGAACCCCTGGCCGAGGACCGCCCGCGGCTGAGCGCCCCGATGTGGCCCTGGTTGCGTTCAACGCAACGAAGGCCAGCTGGCGCGCTGTGGACAACTCGCGCCGGGGCTCCGGAACTGTCGGTGCCCGCCGGTAGCGTGGAAAACGGGGGCTGCTCAGCCCCGGAACGCGACGAAGGCCGCCCCGAAACCTCGGGGCGGCCTTCATGCCGAACCTCAGGAACCCGGCTTGCTCGCCGTCGGTGACAGCGGCTTCACGCCGTTCCCGTTGCCGTTCGCCGGCTTGGTCGCCGGGCCGTGCTGCCTCGGGGCGCTGGCCGGCTTCGCGGCCTGAGCGGGCTTGGGGGCCGCCGGCTTCACCGCCGGCTTCGCCGCGGCCGGGATCGACGGCTGGACCACCGGCACCACCGGGGCCGACGGCGTGGTCGCGGACTCGGGGGAGTCGCCGCCCACCAGCTTGGACGCCTGGGGGATCACCGCTTCCTCCGGCAGCGTCGCCAGCTGGGTCTCGCTGCGGTTGAGGATGTCCTCCGCCGCCGCCAGGCTCTTGCGGGCCTGCTCGCGGATCTCCGCCAGCCGCTCGACCTTGCGGTTCGCCGCCGTCGTGCGCTGGGCCGCCTGGGTCGTCGCCTCGTCGAGCCGGCGGCGGGCCTCCGCCGTGGCCTCGTCGAGCCGCCGCTTGGCCTCCGCCGTCGCCTCCGCGAGCCGGCGCTCGGCCTGGTTCTTGCTCGCCGTGCGCTGGTCGGCGACGTGCTTCTCCAGCGCCGCCTTCTGGGCCGCCAGGGACGCCTCGAACTCGCGCTCGAGCTTCCGCCGCTTCCGCTCGGCCTCGTTGTCCAGCAGTTCGCGCCGCTGGGCCGCCTCGACGGTCAGCCGCTGCACCTCCGCGCGCGTCTCGGCGAGCGCGTTCTCGTGCTCCGAGTGCAGCAGGTCGGCCTGCTTGTCCAGCTCCGCGACGAGCTTCGTGTACCGCTCACGCAGCTTCGTCGACGCCTCGGTCGAGCCCGCCCACGTCTTCTCCGCGGCGGCCTCGGCGCGCTTGATGATCTCGTCCGCGCGGGCCTGCGCGAGCGTGACCGTCCGCTGCATCCGCTCGTCGAGGTCCTCGAGCCGCTCCGGCGGCTTCTTCAGCTCCTCGACGCGCGCTTCCAGCGAAGCCATCTGCGCGCGGATCGACTCGGCTTCGCGGGTCGCGGCGGCGGCCTGCGCCACGGCGGCGTCGCGGTCGCTGAGCACCCGGCGCAGCTGGGCCTCGACGTGGTCGAGGTACTGGCGGACCTCGTTGCGGTCGAAGCCGTGCCAGGCCTGCGTGTATTCACGACGAAGGGGGAGGAGGCCGTTGAGGGCGGTTGCGGCGGGGTCGCGCTCAGGAACCATGCGCCCGACCGTACCCGGGCACCGTCCGCTTACGCCGGTCGGCTTAACAAATCACCAACACGTGTCGCGGGCCGGGCGGCGCGTCGCCGGAATGGCCGTACCCGGAAAACTCTGCGTCACCAATGAAAGCCGCGCGAAAGCCGGGCGAGAGCCATCGCCGCGCGCGAGAGGTGTTTCTCGCCACGCCCGATCTTGAGCCCGCCCGAACCGCCCGCCGCGGTCGAATCCGGGAAAATCCGGAAACCCTGGTACGCGACGGCGTCGGTGAGGCCCGGCGTGAGCGTGTACGCCAGCCCGATCGCCTGCCCGGCCGGCGTCCCGATGTGCTTGGGCCGCTCGACGAGCGCCTTCATCACCATGTCCGCGGCCTGTTCCGGCGACTTCGTCGGGAACGCGTCGTAGATCTTCGTCGGGCGGATCATCGGCGTGCGCACGAGCGGCATGTGGATGGTGGTGAACGTGATCCCGTCGCCGTGCGTCTCGGTCGCCGCGATCCGCGAGAAGTAGTCCAGCGCCGCCTTCGACGCCGCGTACGCCGAGAAGCGCGGCGCGATGCCCTGGACGCCGATCGACGACACGTTCACGATGTGCCCGAACTTCCGCTCCGACATGTGCGGCAGCACCGCGAGGATCAGCCGGACCGCGCCGAAGTAGTTGATCGCCATCGCGCGCTCGTAGTCGTGCATCCGGTCGTACGACAGCCGGATCGACCGGCGGATCGACCGGCCGGCGTTGTTCACCAGCATGTCGATCCGGCCGTGCTCGGCCAGCATCGCGTCGACGGCCTTGTGCACCGAGTCCTCGTCGGTGAGGTCGGCCGGGTACACCGACGCCGTGCCGCCGGCGGCGACGATCTCGTCGCGGACCTCCTCCAGTTCGTGCTGGCGGCGTGCGACGAGCAGCGGGACGCCACCCGCGGCGGCCACCTTCAACGCCGTCGCCCGGCCGATGCCCGAGGACGCGCCGGTGATGATCACGCGGCGGCCGTCCAGCTCGCCGCGCGGGCCGTGCTTGCGCGCGCGGAACGGGTCGAGGTGCTCGCGCCAGTAGCGCCACAGCGTCGGCGCGTACTCCTCCAGCCGCGGCACTTCGACGTTGCCGGCCAGCGCCTTGCGCGTCTCGGCCGAGGAGAACACCGACGGGAACGCCATGGTCTCCAGCAGCACCGGCGGGATGCCGAACCGTTCCATCACGGCGTCGCGGGCGATGGTGACGCCGGGGATATGCTCGGTCAGCTTGACCAGCCCGACGATCCGCTTCGAGAGCCCCTCGCCGAGCTGCACGGTGATCGTCGGCGCGCCCGCGGCCTTCGCGAAGGCGTTGTAGACGGAAACGACCGGCTGCGGCTCGGGGTTGACCAGGTGGAAGGCGTGGCCGTCCAGCCCGGGCTTGACGACCAGCTCCAGCAGCGCCTTGGCGACGTAGTCGACCGGCACGATGTTGGTGTCGCCGAGGTCCGGGCCGACGAGCGGCAGGACGTCCGGCAGCCCGGCGAGCCGGTTGATGGCGGGGAAGAGGTAGTACGGGCCGTCGATCTTGTCCATCTCGCCGGTCTCGGAGTGCCCGACGACGACCGCGGGCCGGTAGACCCGCCACGGCACCTGGTCCTGCTCGCGGACGATCTTCTCGGCCTCGAACTTGGTCCGGTGGTACGGCGTGACCAGCCGCTGCCCGGCGTCGAACATCTCCTCGGTGAAGACGCCTTCGTGGTCGCCCGCGACGGCCACCGAAGACACGTGGTGCAGGCAGCCGGCGCGCAGGTCCGCGGCGAGGCCGACGACCTCGCGCGTGCCGTCCACGTTGGCCTTGATGCTTTCTTCGTCGTCGGCGGTGAGGTCGTAGAGCGCGGCCAGGTGCACGACGTGGTCGACGCCGCCGCGCAGCGCGTCGCGGTCCGTTTCGGACACGCCGAGCAGCGGCTCGCCGAGGTCGCCGGTGACCAGCGTGACGCGGTCGGAGTGCGGCCACTGGTCGACCAGCGCGGCCAGCTTCGCCTTCGACGACGCGCGCACGAGCAGCGCGACGCGGTCCTCGTCGGGACGGGAGAGCAGCAGCCGGGTGAACTGGCGCCCGATCAGTCCGGTCGCCCCGGTCACCAAGAACGTCGCCATCGTCTCCACACCTCTCACCGCCGTCGCCTGACCCTGGGCATTCTGCTGCATGGCGACGTCACTGACCACCGTGCCGAAACGTGATGTTACCCACGAGTAACTTATGCGGGGTCCGCGATGACGACGCGGTTCTCCTCGTAGCCGTCCGAACCGCCCACCCAGCGGCCGCCGCACGTCACCAGCACCACGCGGTGCGGGCCGGACTGGCCGAACAGGTCGTCGGCCCGCCCGGGCAGGTCGTCCTTGTGCACGGTGACCAGCTGGGAGACGCGGTACCGCCAGGTCTTGCCCGCACTGTCCACAATGGTCACCACGCCGCCGATCCCCGCGTTCCAGAGCTCGGCGAACGGCCCGGTGGCGCCCCGCCAGTTCACGTGCCCGGCGAAGACGCTCGCCCCACCGGCGGCATCGAGCCCGGCGCCCCACCAGGTCGCCTGGCCGAGGTCGTCCGGGATGGGCAGCTCACCGCCGGGGCCGAGGTCCTTGCGCACGAGCGCGGCGGTGCCCCCGGCGGGCAGCCGGACGGTGCCGGGCTGTTGCGGAGGCGGAGCCGGCGGCGGTTTCGACGTCTCGGCGGCCGGCGCGGCGGGCGCGGCGCTCGTGGCCGCCGGCGGCGGCGCGGGTGTCGAGGGGCGGGCCGCCGGAGCGGCAGCGCCCGCGGCGGGCAGCGCGGTCCCGCCCACGACGGCGACCGGCGGCGAGGTGACGACGGTGGAGCCGAACTGGACGGCGAGCACCGTGGCCGCCCCGAGCGCGAAGCCGGCGACCAGCCGGCCCCGCTTCGGCTTCGGCCGCGCCCACGGGTCGGCACGGCCGCTCGCCGCCGGGACCGGTCCGGGTCCGGCCCAGCCGTCGGTGCCGCTGGTCCGGCCACCTGTGCTGTCGGCTGCCGTCGCGCGACTGCCGTCGCCCGCTCGCGGGTCGCTTGCTCGCCAGTAGGCGTCGGGTTGTCCGCCGTCGGCTCGCCAGTCGGCGCTGGGTTGTCCGCTGTCGGCTGCTTGCCAGTCGGTACCGGGTTGTCCGCCGTCGGCTTGCCAGTAGGCGTCGGGTTGCCCGCCGTCGGCTCGCCAGTCGGCACCGGGCCGGGCCTCCTCGGCGTGCCCCACCCCCCGATGCCACTCGTCGATGAACCAGCTGTCGCCCTGCCAGTCTTCGCTCGCCATCCCGGACTACCTGCGCGAAGCCCGCCGCGCGGCGAAGCCGGCCAGTCCGGCGCCCAGCAGCACCAGCAGGCCGAGCCCGGCCAGGCCCGGCGTGGAGTAGCTCGTCTCGACCACGCCCCGCGCCCGCACGACCGGCGCGTCGCCGGCCGGGATCGCGCGCGGCACCTCGTTCGGCTTGTTCACCACCGTCAGCGCGAGCGTCTCGCCCGGCTTCACCGTGCCGCACGCCGATGGCGGGTTCTTCGGGTCGTACGCGTTCGTGTACCCCGGCGGCGGCCCGGCCTCCACGACGCAGATCTCCTGCGGCGCGCGGAGGTTCTCGACCGTCACACCGCCGGTCGTGCCGTCGGTGGTGACGACCGCGGGCTTGCCGTCGGCGCCGGTGAGCGGCTTGCCGTCCTGGCCGAGCGCGGCCGTCGCCTTGTCCTTGCCGGTGATCCGCAGGACCGCGCCGCCGACGCCCTTGCCCGTCGTCGCGTCGGTCTTCGTCACCTTCACCTGGCCCGGCTTCGCCACGCTGACCACACCCTGCGCGGTCAGCTCCTTCTCGCCGCCGGTGGAGACGACGCGCTGCTTCGCGGTGTCGACCGGCGCCCGCACGTACGGCCGGTCGGCCGGCGCGGCCAGCGACGCGACGAGCTTCGGCCGCTCACCCGTCGGGGTCAGCTTCACCTGGACGGTGCCGTCGGCGCCGGTCTTGAGCGTGACGTCCTTCGCGGCGGCCTGCGGACTCGAGTTCCCCGCGGTGGCGGCCGGGTCCTCGCCGGCCGTCGCGGCGGTGGCCGTCAGCTTCACCGGGACGTCCGGGACGCCCTTGCCCTTCGCGTTCTTGACGGTGACCGTCCAGGCGGCGGGTTCGCCGAGGTGCTGCTCGCCTTCGGGGGTGGTCACCGAGGCCGTCCACGGGCCGCGGCCGGCTTCCGCCTCGGTCCGCAGCTTTCCGACGGCGGCCTGGGCGCCCGCGGGCAGGTGCGTCAGGTGGTACGGCGCGTCGTAGCCGAGCTTCGCGGCGGGCAGCGACGGGTCGAGGTCCGCGGGCGTGCGCGGCGCCGAGGTCCAGGAGTGCAGCAGGTGGGCCAGCGCCGCGGCCTCGTCCGGGTCCTTCGTGCCGCCGTAGCGCAGCAGCAGGTAGGAGATGTCCGCCGCCTGGCCGGACGGCAGCTTCGTGCCCCACTTCGTGAGCAGCTCGTCGCCCGGCTTGTACTTCTCGTCGGTGTCCGGCGCCTTCAGCTGGAAGCTCACGCAGAACACCTGCTGGCCGCCGACGACGTAGGACCCCAGCCAGTTGCGGGACCCGGTGCCGTCCTGGCCGGGCTCGACCGCGTGGCCGATGCCTTCCCGGCTCGCGGCGGACGCGGCGGGGGCACCGGTGGTGATGGAGAGCGCGCCGAGCAGGGTCGCGGCGACCAGGCCGGTGAGCGCGCGGCGGCCCGCGCGCGGGCGTGTTGACCACCTCATGATGTGCAGGCTCCTTGTTCGGGACGCGCGGCGACGGCGAATGCGTCTCCGCAGGTCACACGATTGATCAACTCCCCGACGCGCGTTCGGTGAACAACCGGGCACGCGAAGTGAGCGTCGCGCCGAGAGGGCCGGACTGTCTACCGCCCTTCGGGTGGCGGCGGTCGAGCGGTCGTGATCTCGGTCGCATACGGTGTCTGCCGTGGCCACGGGCCTGCCGTCGAGTAAAGTTGTCTTTACTCGACGGGAACCGCACGTACCCGGCGGTCGTTGAACCCGATGCAGCGTCGATCCACGAAGCAGCAGATCCAGGAGGATCAGGTGCGTTCCAGTAGCAACCCGGCGTTCCGCAACCTGCCCCACGGCGGAACCCAGACTCAAGGGCAGTACGGGCCCCCGGTGGGCTTCAACCAGACCCAGGGCGGCGTGCCCGGGTACGGACCCGGGCAGGTCACCTCCGGCGACGACGACCGCCCGATGACCGTCGACGACGTCGTCGTCAAGACCGGCATGAGCCTCGGCGTCGCGCTGCTCGTCGGGGTCGTCACCGCGATCTGGGCCCAGAACCAGCTGGCCGAGACCGGCCGGCTCTCCGGTGCCCTCATCGGCGCGATGATCGGCGGCCTGATCGTCGGGCTCGTCATCTCGCTGGTGATCATCTTCAAGCAGAAGCCGAGCGGCCCGCTGACGCTGGCGTACTCGGCCGCCGAAGGACTCTTCCTCGGCGCGTTGAGCGGCGTGTTCGAGGCGATCTACCCGGGCATCGCGCTGCAGGCGATCATCGGCACCGTCGGTGTCTTCATCGGCATGCTGGTGGTCTACAAGACCGGCGCGGTCAAGGTGACGCCGAAGCTCACCAAGTGGATCGTCGGGGCCGTCGTCGGCGTCGCGGTCCTGATGCTGTTCAACCTGATCAGCTCGTTCGCCTTCGGGTTCAACCCGCTGCGCGACGGCAGCCCGCTCGCCATCGCCTTCAGCATCCTGTGCATCGGCATCGCGGCGTTCAGCTTCCTGCTCGACTTCGACCAGGCCGACCGGATGATCCGCGAGGGCATGCCGTCGAAGTGGGCCTGGTACACGGCGTTCGGCCTGATGACGACGCTCGTCTGGCTGTACCTGGAGATCCTGCGGCTGCTGTCCTACCTCCGCGATTGACCTGGCTCACCGTTTCCGGCTGATTACTCAGTGAAGGCGCTCCGTAACCAACGGGGCGCCTTTTCTGTGGGTAATTCGTGCATATGGGGACCCCGGTGCGGAGTGTGCTCACCCTCCGTGTTGGATATGCCGGTCGGTTCTCAATTTCACATGTGTGAGGTTCACAGTGAGCGTTCCCCCTCCGGCCCCCGGGGGCCAGCAGCCGGTGGGTCAGCCCGATCCCTATGGGCCGCCTCCCGGCGGTCAGCCGCAGCAGCAGTACGGCCAGCCGGGCCAGTACGGCACCCCGCCCGGCACTCCGCCGCAGGGCATGCCCGGCCAGTACGGCCCGCCGCCCGGACAGCCCGGCTTCCCGCCCGCGCCGCCGGTTCCGCCGAAGAAGTCGAAGGCGCTGTGGATCCGCCTCGGCATCGTCGCGCTCATCGTGATCGTCGGCGGCATCGTGGCGGTCGTCAAGTTCACGAGCGCGCCGGAAAACGCCGCGGTGGGCGAATGCCTGAGCGTCGCCGAGTTCACCGAGATCACCAGCAAGAACATGCCGGAAAAGGTCGCCTGCGGCGATCAGTCGGCGAACGTGCTGGTCGCGGCGAAGCAGAACGGCACGGGCGCCCAGTGCCCGGGCGACGGCTACATCGAGCTCACCGTCGACCGCCCGGCGAGCACCATGTGCATGATCCCGAACGTCAAGCAGGGTGAGTGCTTCACGAACTTCCCGGACGGGCCGAAGGCCTTCAGCCGCGTGGCGTGCACCGACCCGTCGGCCTCGGCCGAGTTCGTCAAGGTCGCGGCGGTGAACGACCGGGCCCAGTGCGACGGAACCGACGCCGACGGTGTGCTCGCCTATTCGACCCCGCCGACGACTTTCTGTTTCAAGACGAAGAAGTGACCCGGGCCGGGTGACGCGTGGTCCAGGGAAATCCCGGCGTCGGGGCCGGGATTCCCCTGGATTCGCCGTCGCCGGTGTTCAGGTGGAACTAGAACGAGTAGACGTCACAGACCACCTTCGTGGACACGTCGTCCCACTCGGCCGGGGCCCAGGACACGAAGTACGTGCGGAAGTAGTGGTACGGCGCGGGAATCCCGCTCGGTACGACGTGCTTGTACTCCGAGTGGAACTCCCACTGGAGCGGCGTCTGAACCTGGTTGACCGGGTCGCACTTCGGTGGCGGGATCGCGCCCGGTGGCGGCCGGAAAGCCGCGTCGGCGCCGGCGGCGTCCGAAACGCCGGTGAGCAATGCGAGGGCGCCGGTGGTGGCGGCGATTACCGCCCCGGTGCGCCGAAGGAAAGTCTTCAAGAAACCCCTCATTTCTTGACCCTTTTCTCGAATGTGCGCACAAGAATGTGCGCACCTCTCGACCTTATTTCGGCCTGACCGGGCTGTCAACAACTCTTGTGATCTTGACTCGGGTGGTCTATCACCAACCAGCTCGGCACTCGGATCGGGCTGAAGCTGCGGCCGCCGTTCGGCCTCACGAACCCGGTGCCGGCCGACAGCATCCGCTGAGACGCGTTTTGTCGGTGGCCCCCGGTAGCCTCGCGGACGAATCCACGAAACCGGGGGAATTCTCCAGATGACTACGCAAAGAACCGGCGCGGCGCCGAACGGTGACGCGCTCGACGCCGGTGTGCTCAAGGTGGCCTCCGTGGTCGTCCTCGGCGCCATCATGGCGATCCTGGACACCACGGTCGTCAACGTCGCGCTGCAGAAGCTGACGATCGAGTTCTCGACTTCGTTCGACGTCATCCAGTGGGTCGCCACGGGCTACCTGCTGGCGCTGGCGACCGTGATCCCGGTCACCGGCTGGGCGTCCGACCGCTTCGGCACCAAGCGTCTCTACATGCTCGCGATCGTGCTGTTCCTGGCCGGCTCGATGCTCGCGGGGGCGGCCTGGAACATCGAAACGCTGATCGTCTTCCGCGTCCTGCAGGGCTTCGGCGGCGGCATGCTGATGCCGTGCGGCATGACGATCCTGACCCGCGCGGCCGGCCCGCAGCGGATCGGGCGGGTGATGGCGGTGCTGGGCGTGCCGATGCTGCTCGGCCCGATCGGCGGCCCGATCCTCGGCGGCTGGCTGGTCGACGCGGTCAGCTGGCGCTGGATCTTCTTCATCAACGTGCCGATCGGCATCGTCACGCTGCTGCTGTCGTGGCGGCTGCTGCCGAAGGACGAACCGGAAGCCGCCGGGCGCTTCGACTTCATCGGCATGCTGATGGTTTCGCCGGGGCTGGCGGCGCTGATCTTCGGCGTTTCGAAGATCCCGTCCGCGGGCGGGTTCGGCGCGGTCGAGGTGTGGCTGCCGGTGCTGGCCGGGGTGGTGCTGCTGGTCGCGTTCGTCGTGCGCGCGCTCCGCGTGCCGAACCCGCTGGTGGACCTGCGGCTGTTCAAGAACCGGTCGTTCACGATCGCGATGGTGACGATGTCGCTGTTCTTCGTCGCGTTCCTCGGCGGGATGATGCTGCTGCCGACGTACTTCCTGCTGGTGCGCGGCGAAACGACGTTGCACGCGGGGCTGCTGCTCGCCCCGCAGGGCTTCGGCGCGATGATCATGATGCCGATCACCGGCCGCCTGGCCGACAAGGTGGGCGCGCGCCGGATCGTGCTGCCGGGCATGGTGCTGCTCGTCGGCTCGATGGCGATGCTGACCCAGGTCACGGCGACCACGCCGTACTGGATCCTGCTGTCGGCGCTGTTCGTGATGGGCCTCGGCATGGGCTGCACGATGATGCCGATCACGACGTCGGCCCTGCAGACGCTCCAGCCGAAGGACATGGCCCGGGCCTCGACGGCGACGAACATCGTCCAGCAGACGGCGGGCGCGATCGGTTCGGCGGTGATGGCGACGATCCTGGCGGCCCTGCTGGCGGGCAAGTTCGGCGTCCCGACGGCCCAGGGCCAGCTGGCGGCGACGGCGGCGATCTTCAACCCGGAGACGCACACGGCGGCGACCGGCCTGGCGGCGGACGCGTTCTCGACGACGTTCGTGTGGTCGCTGGTCCTGGTGGTGCTGTGCGTGATCCCGGCGCTGTTCCTGCCGAAGTCCCGCCCGGCCGTGCCGTCGTCCTCGGAAGGGGACGAGGTCACCCCGCCGGTGATGGTCCACTAGCGCCGAAGGCCACCTCGAGTCGCCTCGAGGTGGCCTTCGCGCAGGGCTTCAGCAGGTCAGGAGAGGCGTTCGATGATCAGCGCCATGCCCTGGCCGCCGCCCACGCACATCGTCTCCAGGCCGAACTGCTTGTCGTGGTGCTGCAGCGAGTTGATCAGCGTCGACGTGATGCGCGCGCCCGTCATGCCGAACGGGTGGCCCACCGCGATCGCGCCGCCGTTGACGTTCAGGCGGTCGAGGTCGATGCCCAGGTCGCGGTACGACGGGATCACCTGCGCCGCGAACGCCTCGTTGATCTCCACCAGGTCGATGTCGCCGATCGACAGCCCCGCGCGGGACAGCGCCTGCTTGGACGCCTCCACCGGGCCGTAGCCCATGATCTCCGGCGAAAGGCCCGTCACGCCGGTCGACACGATCCGCGCCAGCGGCGTCAGGCCCAGCTCGCGCGCCTTCGTGTCGGACATGATGACCAGCGCCGCCGCGCCGTCGTTGAGGGCGCAGCAGTTGCCCGCCGTCACGCGGCCGTCCGGGCGGAACACCGGCTTGAGGCCGGAGACGCCTTCGATGGTGACGCCCGCGCGCGGGCCGTCGTCCTTCGAGACGACCGTGCCGTCCGCGAGCGTGACCGGGGTGATGTCCTTGGCCCAGAAGCCGTCGGCGATGGCCTTCTCGGCCAGGTTCTGCGAGCGGACGCCGAACTCGTCCATCTCCTCGCGCGTGACGCCCTTCTGCCGCGCCAGGTTCTCCGCGGTCTGGCCCATCGCGATGTAGACGTCCGGGACGTCCCCCGAGGTGCGCGGGTCGGTCCAGCTGTCGGTGCCGGACTCGGCGGTCGCCGCGGTCCGCTTCTCGGCGTCGGCGAACAGCGGGTTGTGCGTGTCCGGCCACGAGTCCGAGCTGCCCTTGGCGAACCGCGAGACGGTCTCGACACCGGCCGAGATGAAGACGTCGCCCTCGCCGGCCTTGATCGCGTGGAACGCCATCCGGGTGGTCTGCAAGCTGGACGAGCAGTAGCGCGTGATGGTGCAGCCGGGCAGGTGGTCGTAGCCCAGCTCGACGGCGACGGCACGGCCCATGTTGAACCCGGACTCGCCGCCCGGCAGGCCGCAGCCCAGCATCAGGTCGTCGATGTCGGTGGGGTCGAGCTGCGGCACCTTGGCCAGTGCCGCCTGGATCATCTGCACGGTCAGGTCGTCGGGCCGCATGCTGACCAGCGAGCCCTTCCCGGCGCGGCCGATCGGCGAGCGAGCGGTGGAGACGATGACGGCTTCAGGCATGACGTGACACATCCTCGTATCGCGAGCTAAGCGTGCTAAGCGGTTGCTCACCATACTGCCGCGCCGGGCGCCGCCGGAAAAGCCGAACGCGGTGTGAGCTTCTCCGCGGCGCCCGGCGGTTCCGGCCCGCCGGGGGTGACTCGCACGGCCGGACTGCGCGGTTCAGGCGAAAACGCCCGTTCACTACATCGGCTGACGTCCGCCGCTGGCAAGATCGCCGGCCATGGGGACCGAAGCGCGGGTGCTGCGGACGAGGACGATCCTGCTGTGGGGCGCCGGGCTGCTGGTGGTCACCGCGCTCGCCGCCACCCTGTTGCTGACCCTCCTCGGCGGCGGCCGCCCGGAGGACTCCGCCCGGCTGGACGCCCTCAGGACCGCCGCCAACATCGTCGTCGGCACCGGGGGCGCCGCCGCGCTGCTGCTCGCCGCGCGCCGGCAACGATCGGCCGAGCTGGACCTCGTGCAGAAAGACCACGACGCCACCGAACGGCGGATCACCGAGATCTACGGCAAGGCCGCCGACCAGCTCGGCAGCGACAAGGCGCCGGTCCGCCTCGCCGGCCTCTACTCCCTCGAACGGCTCGCCGCGGGGTATGCCGAAAACCGGCAGACGATCGTCAACGTCCTCTGCGCCTACCTGCGGATGCCGTACGCGCCCGGCGACGAAGACCTCGAGGAGCTGCAGGTCCGCAAGACCGCGCAGCGCATCCTCCTGCTGCACCTGCGGCCCGGCCCGCCCGAGGCGCCGAGCGGTGCCTTCTGGCCCGACGTCGACCTCGACTTCTCGGGCGCCGAGCTGGTCGGGCTGAACCTCACGCACTGCGTGATCCGCTCGATCGTCTGCTACGAGACCACGTTCTCCGAACTGACGTCCTTCCGCGGCACCGAATTCCGCACCAAAGCGGATTTCAACAAGGCCTGGTTCACGGACCGCGTCGATTTCCGCGGAACCGTTTTCGGCGGCGAACGCGATTCCTTCAACGGCGCCGTTTTCGCAGGTCCGGCCGATTTCGGCAAGAAGTCCGCCGCGCGGCTCGCGGGTGCGCGGGCTCAACGGGGGTTTCCCCGGACCTGGCCCCAGGATTGGGAAGAACGGCCGCTCGCGGACCAGCCCGACCAGGCGGAATTGACACGAAAGGGTGATCCCGGGCAACCGCCCGCCCGATAGCATCGTGTCCTCAGTGAAGTCGCCGTTCCACGACACGGGAGGTGAACTGGCGATGATGACCGGATGGGCCGCCCGCGGGGCGTCCCTGGTGCTGCGGACGGGCTGCCGCGTGCCGATCGGCGCCGGGCGGACCCTCCGGGACGGGATGACGGCTCAGCGTGCGGCGGCCCTCGGGCCGAATCCGGCGTGGACGGGTTGCTTGGTGGCGGCCTGAGCTCTTCGCCGGGCGGTCCGACCTCGCCACCGCTGCCCGGCATCGCCGACGCGCACCCGGAGGCCCCCGGACCCCGATCCGGCGTGAGGTGGACAACGCCACCGGTGCGCCGTTTAGGCTGGCGGTCGTGGAGTACGCAGAGCACATCGCAGACCTCGTGGGCAACACCCCGCTGGTCAAGCTGAACTCGTTGACCAAGGGGCTCAAGCCGCTCGTGCTGGCCAAGGTCGAGTACCTGAACCCGGGTGGCTCGGTCAAGGACCGCATCGCGCTGCGCATGATCGAAGCCGCCGAAGCCTCGGGCGAGCTGCGCCCCGGCGGCACGATCGTGGAGCCGACGTCCGGCAACACCGGCGTCGGGCTGGCCATGGTCGCGCAGCGCAAGGGCTACCACTGCGTCTTCGTCTGCCCGGACAAGGTCAGTGAAGACAAGCGCAACGTCCTCAAGGCCTACGGCGCCCGCGTCGTGGTGTGCCCGACCGCGGTGGCGCCCGAGCACCCGGACTCCTACTACAACGTCTCCGACCGCCTGGTCCGCGAGATCGACGGCGCCTGGAAGCCCAACCAGTACGCCAACGCGCAGAACCCGGAGAGCCACTACCTCTCCACCGGCCCCGAGCTGTGGAAGCAGACCGACGGCAAGATCACGCACTTCGTCGCGGGCGTCGGCACCGGCGGCACGATCTCCGGCACCGGCCGCTACCTCAAGGAGGTCAGCGACGGCCGCGTGCGGGTGGTCGGCGCCGACCCGGAGGGCTCGGTCTACTCCGGCGGCAGCGGCCGGCCGTACCTGGTCGAGGGCGTCGGCGAGGACTTCTGGCCGGACACCTACGACCGCAAGGTCGCCGACGAGATCATCCCGGTCTCCGACGCCCACTCGTTCCAGATCACCCGGCGGCTCGCGCTCGAGGAGGGCCTGCTGGTCGGCGGCTCCTGCGGGATGGCCGTCGCCGCCGCGCTGGAGCTCGCCGAGCGGCTCACCGAGGACGACGTCGTGGTCGTGCTGCTGCCCGACGGCGGCCGCGGCTACCTGACGAAGGTGTTCAACGACACCTGGATGTCCTCCTACGGCTTCCTGCCCCCCGACTCCTCGGGCGCGACGGTCGCCGACGTGCTCACGAAGAAGAGCGGCTCGCTGCCGTCGCTGGTGCACTCGCACCCCAACGAGACGGTCGCCGAGGCCATCGCGATCCTGGCCGAGTTCGACGTCAGCCAGATGCCCGTGGTCAGCGCGGAGCCGCCGGTGATGGCGGCCGAGGTCGTCGGCGCGGTCAACGAGCGCGACCTGCTCGACGCGCTGTTCACCGGCAAGGCGCAGCTGGCCGACCGGCTCGAGCGGCACATGTCCCCGCCGCTGCCGACGATCGGCGGCGGTGAGCAGGTGAGCGCCGCGATGACGGCGCTCGAGGGTGCCGACGGCGCGCTCGTGCTGGTCGACGGCAAGCCGGCCGGGGTCGTCACCCGGCACGACCTCCTGGGCTTCCTCGCCGGCCGCTGAGCAGGAGCTGTGAAAGTCCTTCATCGGCGCACCGGGCCGGGGCGTTACGAGCGCCCTGCCGGGTGATCCGATAGCGTGAGCGCAAATAGAACACTTTCGCGTCCTCGTCAAGGGGGTTCAAGACCCACATGAGTGCACCGCAGCCACCGAACCAGCCGTGGGGTGGCGGCCAGCCACCTCAGGGCCCGCCGAGTGGCGCCCAGCCGCAGCAGGACAACCCGTTCGGCAGCCCGGAACCGACCCAGGTCGTGCAGCCCGCCCAGCCACAGGGCGGTTCCCCGTTCGGGGAGACGCCCGAACCGACGCAGGTCGTCCAGCCGGGTCACCCGGGTGACGGCGGGGCGGGCGCGACCCAGGCGATGCCGCCGGTCGACGCGAACGCGACGCAGTGGGTGAACCCGGCGGGCGGCGGCGACGCCCCGGTCGCGGACTCCACGCAGCTGGTCCCGCCGGGCTCCCAGCCGCCGGCGATCCCGTACACCCCGCCGCCGAGCGCGGCCGACAACCCGGCCGCGGCGTTCGGCCAGCAGCCGGGCGGCTACGGCCAGCCGGGGGGCGGTTTCGGTCAGCCGGGGCAGCCCGGTCAGCCCGGCGGGTTCGGCCAGCAGCCGGGCTACGGCCAGCCGGGCCAGCAGCCCGGTCAGCCGCAGCAGGGCTTCGGCGGTCCCGGGTTCGGCGGACCGCAGCAGCCCGGTTTCGGCGGTCAGCCGCCGCAGTTCGGCGGCCCGTCCGCCGGGGGCAACGGCCTGTTCGGCTACATCGCCGGTGGCGTGGTGGCCCTGCTGGGCCTGATCGCGCTGATCATCGCGTTCAGCTACATGGGCGACGCGAGCGACTACTCGAAGATCTTCGACCTCGCTCCGGACCAGGCGGCCATCGACAAGGTGCTCGACGCGGCCGGGATCATCGGCCCGGGCCTCGTCTGGTTCTACGTGGTCATGATCCTGCTGGGCGCGCTGATCTCCCTCGCCGGCGGCGTCGGGCTGGCGCTCGTGGGCAAGCTGGGCGGGATCAAGAAGTTCGTCCCGATCGCGATCGTCGCGGGTGGTGCGCTCCTCACGGTCTTCGCGCTGCTGCTCAAGATCGGGATGACGCCGAACGCCGAGACGCTCTCGCAGGCCTCCGCGTCCGAGCGGGACACCTTCGGCCTCGGCCTGCCGCCGCTGATCCTCGGCGTGCTCATCCTCATCGTGGGTGTGCTCGGGTTCATCCCGGCGACGCAGCAGTTCGTCGGCCTCGGTGACGGCGGTGCCACGCCGGGCGGGCCGCAGGGCTTCGGCGGGCCGCCGCAGGGCGGCTTCGGTGCCCCGCAGCAGCAGGGCGGGTTCGGCCAGCCGGGTCAGCCCGGTCAGCCGGGCGGGTTCGGCCAGCCTGGTCAGCCTGGCGGCTACGGACAGCCGGGACAGGGTTACGGCCAGCCCCCGGGCTACGGCCAGCCGGGCGGGCCCAACCCGTCCAGCGGCGGGTTCCCGCAGCCGTCGAGCGGGGGTTTCCCGCAGCCGGGCCAGCAGCCGGGCGGCTACGGCCAGCCGGGCCAGCACCAGGGCTACCCGCAGCAGCCGGGGCAGCCGCCGCAGGGCTGGGGCCAGCCCCCTGGCCAGCAGGGACCGCCGAGCGGCGGGTTCGGCCAGCCCGGCCAGCCGCCGCAGCAGCAGTGGTGAACTAGGACCGCATTCGTGCCCCGGAGCCCATTCGGCTCCGGGGCACGCTGCATTGAGCACCCAGTACTTAATTGTCCGAAAAGGACAATTGCGCGCTATCGCGGGTCATCCGGATCCCGTGACAGCATTTCTGCCGCTAGCGCAGGAAAATGATCTTGGGTTCCGCCGTCCGGCCCAATTCCGTTCTCTTTCGGAGTCACTTCCTCCTTTCCCGACTAGGGTGAACGTCGTAGTCCTGCGTTCTGCTGATGGGGGAGTCGTGACCGGTCAACGCGGATATCCGGTGGCCCATTCACATTCGCATTCGTATTCATCGGCTCGGCCGTCCGGAGTAACGGCGATCCTCGCCGGCCTGCTCGGGCTCGCGGCCGCCGTCGCCGCCGGTTATGTGCCGGTCAAGATCTTCCTCGACATGCCCGCCGAATTCAGCCTCGGCGCTCTGCCGGGCTGGGTGCTCGTGGACCTCGCCGCCTACCTCGGAGCCGGGCTCGTGCTCCTGCTGGGCGCGCTGACGACGTTGTTCCGCGCGACGGCGGGCGCGATCCTGCTCGGCCTGGGCGCTCTGCTGGCGATCGGGGCGCTGCTGATGGAGCCGCTGTCGGTGGGCGTCCCGCTGGCCCGGTTCGCGGACGCGATGTTCACCCACGGCGGGTTCGCGATGGTGGACCGGGTGGGCTTGGCCGCCCTGGCGGTGCTGGTGCTGATCCTGGCGCTCCTGCCGCCGACTTTCCGCTACCTGCGTTACCGCGCGCCGGCGATGCCGCTGTGGGCGGGCCAGGAGGCCTACTCGTCCCGAAGCTGGTGACCCACGCCGGTCACTCGTGGTGACCGGCCGTATCCTCGGCTGCCGTGACCCGTACCGAAGGCCGGACGGCACTCGCCGCCGCGGCGCTCGCCCTGCTCGGCGGGCTGCTCTACCTGGCCGGGCTCGTCCTGGACGTCGTCGCGCTCGTCCGGTTCCCCGGTGACGCCGGCCGGGTGGCCGTGCACGCCGCGGTGAACGCCGTGCTGGCCTCGACGCTGATGCCCGGCGGCGTCCTGCTGTCGCGCCGGCAGCCCGCCGGCCGGATCGGCTGCATCGCCGGGAGCTCGGCGGCGCTGCTCGCGACACTGACGTCGGCGGGCCTCGCGGCCGCCGGGCTCACCTTCGCCGACCTCGGCGGTCCCGGTGACCTGGCGATGGGCGGGCTGACCGCGCTGGCTCTCGTGGCGCCGCCGGCCTTGGTCACGCTGCTGCTCGCGGTGTCCGCGCCCACCGCGCGGTGGTGCGCTGCTGAGATCCGTCCCACCTGACGGGAATGTCGGAGCCCCGCCGTACGCTGACCCCATGGTGGACGACTACTCCGTACTGGGATTCGAGACTCGCGCGATCCACGCCGGTCAGAAGCCAGACCCCCGCACCGGCGCCGTGATCGTGCCGATCTACCAGACTTCGACCTACGCGCAGGACGGCGTGGGCGGCACCCGCGAGGGCGACTACGAGTACTCGCGCACCGCGAACCCGACCCGCTCGGCGCTGGAAGAGGCGCTGGCCTCGCTGGAAGGCGGCCGGCACGCGCTGGCCTACGCGTCCGGCATGGCGGCGTCCGACGTGGTGCTGCGCAGTACCCTGCGCCCCGGTGACCACCTCGTGCTCGGCAACGACGCGTACGGCGGCACGTTCCGCCTGATCGACAAGGTGCTCAGCCTGTGGGGTGTCGAGCACACCGTCGCCGACCTGGCGAACCTCGACGAGGTGCGCGCGGCGATCCGGCCCGAGACGAAGCTGATCTGGTGCGAGTCGCCGACCAACCCGATGCTCGGCATCGCCGACATAGCCGCGCTGGCGGGCGTCGCGCACGACGCCGGTGCCCGGCTGGTGGTCGACAACACCTTCGCGACGCCGTACCTGCAGAACCCGCTCTCGCTGGGCGCGGACATCGTGCTGCACTCGACGACGAAGTACCTCGGCGGCCACTCCGACGTCGTCGGTGGCGCGGTCATCACGAACGAGGACGAGCTGCGTGAGCAGCTGTTCTACCTGCGCAACGCCGCGGGCGCGGTGCCCGGCCCGTTCGACGCGTGGCTCACGCTGCGCGGCATCAAGACGCTCGCCCTGCGCATGGAGCGGCACAGCGACAACGCCGAGCTGATCGTGCAGGCGCTGGTCAAGCACCCGAAGGTCGCGAAGGTCTACTACCCCGGCCTGCCGGAGCACCCGGGCCACGAGACGGCGGCCAAGCAGATGCGCCGCTTCGGTGGGATGGTGTCGTTCAGCCACGCGGACGGCGAGCAGGCGGCGCTGGAAGTCGCGTCCCGCACGAAGCTGTTCATCCTGGCCGAGTCCCTCGGCGGCATCGAGTCGCTGATCGAGCACCCGGGCAAGATGACCCACGCGAGCACGGCGGGCTCGACGCTCCAGGTCCCGGCGGACCTGCTGCGCCTGTCGGTCGGCATCGAAGACGGCCGTGACCTGGTCGCGGACCTGCTGGCCGCCCTGGGCTGACGCCGCTCAGCGCACGTCGAGGCCGCCTCCGTGGAGGCGGTCCACGCGGAGCGTGATCACGACTCGCCGGTCTTCGACCATGTTGCGGAAGAAGGCGGCCTCGTCCTCCGGGTCCGTGAACGGCGCCTGCATCGCGAGCAGCGCCCGTCCCGTCTCGTCGCCGGGCACGGAACTGACGGGCGACACTCCGCCGAGGCCTTCGGCGACCGCGAAGGTCAGGTGGTCCGCGCTGCTCACGTAGAGCGCCGCGCGAGGGTTGGCGGCCAGCTGGCGGACCTTGGCGCGCCCCAGGGCGGACCCGATCCGCACGACGCGCTCCGCCGGATCCCAGGCGTAGGCGATGGTCGACAGGTGCGGGTAGCCGGCCCGGTTGACCGTGGCCAGCGCGCCGAAGCTGTGCGCGCCGAGCAAGCGGCTCAGCGCCTCTTCGGTGGGCTTGGCGGGTCCGGGACCGCGGCCCGGCTCGTAGCCGGTTTCAGGTGCCTGTGTCATGCGCTTGATCATCGGGGACCGGCGGAGGCCGCGGAAGAAGGCACTTTCCTGTCCCAGGGGCACATCGGGGTAACAACCCTGGTCACGGACGCGAGCCCGCCGCGGCTCAGGGGTTGTAGTTGCCGTGCACGACGCCGCCCGACTTCGGGGTGCCCGTCGCCGGCAGGGTGGCGCCGTCCACGCAGCCACCGACCAGCTCGACGTGGCTGTCGTGGCGGATGTACTGGGCCGGCGACCCGCAGGACGCGCTGTCGACCGTGAAGAACGCGGCACCGGTCAGCGCGACCGCCGAGGCCACGCCGATCACCAGCGGGAGCAGGCCGGCCGACCGGGTCGCGCGGCTCCGTCGAGCGGCGTCCGCGTCGTTCCCCCGTGCCATGGTTGCTCCCTGTTTACCGTGCGTTGACACGCCCCAGGGTACCCGGCTCCCCGCCCTGTCAACCTGTGGAGTTCCTGAGTGGCATCATCCGGGCCATGGAACTCGTGACCATCGAGCGGATCCAGGCCGCCCGGGAACTCCTACGCGGAGTAACCCGGGTGACGCCGATGGAGCACGCGCGCGACCTGCGCCGGCTCCACGGCGGTCCGGTGCACCTGAAGTGCGAAAACCTGCAGCGCACCGGGTCGTTCAAGATCCGCGGCGCCTACACCCGCATCCACGGCCTGAGCCAGGCCGAACGCGAACGCGGGGTCGTCGCGGCCAGCGCCGGCAACCACGCGCAGGGCGTCGCGCTCGCGTCGTCGCTGCTCGGCGCCAAGTCCACCGTCTTCATGCCGCTGCGGGCGCCGCTGCCGAAGCTCGCCGCCACCCGCGGGTACGGCGCCGACGTCCACCTCCACGGCGCGCTGCTGGAGGAGACCCTCGCCGCGGCGATCGAGTTCGGCGAGCGGACCGGGGCGGTGTTCATCCACCCCTTCGACCACCCGGACGTCATCGCCGGCCAGGGCACCGTCGGCCTCGAGATCCTCGAGCAGGTGCCGGGCGTGAAGACGATCCTGGTCGCGACCGGCGGCGGCGGGCTGGTCGGCGGGGTCGCGTCGGCGGTGAAGGCGGTGCGCCCGGACGTCCGCGTCGTCGGCGTGCAGGCCGAGGAGGCGGCGGCGTACCCGCCGTCGCTGGCCAAGGGCGCGCCGGTGCGGCTGAGCTCGACCTCGACGATGGCCGACGGGATCGCGGTCGGCGAGCCCGGCCTGGTCAGCTTCGCGCACGTCGCGTCGCTGGTCGACGACGTCGTGACGGTTTCCGAGCAGTCCCTCTCCCGCGCGGTGCTGCTCTGCCTGGAACGCCGCAAGCTGGTGGTGGAGCCGGCCGGCGCGGCGACGGTCGCGGCGCTGCTGCAGCACCCCGGCATCTTCGAGCCCCCGGTGGTGGCGATCCTCTCGGGCGGCAACGTCGACCCGGTGCTGCTCCTGCAGATCATCCAGCACGGCATGACGGCCGGCGGCCGCTACCTGCGCCTCCACCTGCGGGTCCCGGACCGCCCGGGTTCGCTCGTGGGCGTGCTTTCCCGCGTGAGCGAGCTGGGCGCCAACGTGCTCGACGTCGAACACTCCCGGATCTCCGGCAGCCTCGACCTCGGCGAGGCGGATATCGTCCTGGCGCTCGAAACCCGCGGTCCCGAGCATTGCAAGGACCTCGAAGTCGCGTTGACGGACGCGGGTTACACGGTTGTTTGAGGCGCTCTTCGGGGGTTCCGGGTGGCGGAGCCCCCGGCCCGGGGCGGAGCCCCGGATGTCACAGCGTTTCCCCGGTGATCGCCGCGAGGGCCAGGTCCTTCGCCGGCTCGGGGACGTCCGACGGTGCGGTGAAGCGGCGGGCCCGGATGTGGGCGACCAGGTCCGGGTCCGGCGGCACCCCGTGCTCGCGCAGGTAGTACGCCACCGCGCCGGGCCACGCCCAGGCGCCGTCGGTGCGGAAGTTCATCGGCACCGCGTCCGTGCGGTCCGGCGCGAACGCGTCCGGGCCGTTGCTGCGCGAGGCCAGGATGACCGGGGCCGCGTCGAGGTACGCCAGCACCCGTTCGATCTCCGCCGGGACGAGCGGCCGGCGCCGGACGAGCGGCTTGCCCGACGCGTCGACGCCGTCGTAGATCCGCGGGGTGCGGACCTCTCCGCCGGCGACCGGCGGGGTCAGGCCGGCACGCTCACGCAGCCAGCCCGGGACGTGCTCGTCGGCGCGCGGGAAGAAGCGCAGCTCGTCCTGGAACCCGATCGGCGGCGGCTGCTGCCGGAACGGCGGTTCGAGGTCCGGCCGCACGAAGTCGACGTCGGGCGGCTGCGCCGGCGCGAACACGAAGATCGCGCCCAGCCAGGTGCCGAGTCCGGGCTGGTACATGCCCGACCGCAGCACCCCGAGCAGCCGCACCGCTTCCGGGTGCGGCTGGGCCGGCCGGGGCAGGCCGTCCGGGCCGGTCACCAGCAGTTCGGTTTCGACGTGCCGTCCGGCGGCGCGGTGTTCGACGCGCAGCTGCTGCCACCCCGGCGGCACCTGCGCCGTCAGCACCGCGCCGATCTGCCGGACGATCTCCTGCTGCTGGTCCGGGCGCAGCGGCCCCGGTGGCTGGCTCACGGTTCATCCCCTCCGGTTCGCTCAGCGGCTCACGACGGGAGCTTCGCCCGGAACCAGTCCGGCATGTTCTCCGGCGCACGCGGGAAGCGCTCCTGGTCCAACGCGTACTGCTCCGGGGCCGCGGGCGTCGGGAACGGCGGCTCTTCGTCCCGGTTGAAGCGCACCTGGTACCGGTCGGGCCGGTCGATCACCATGTCCATCGAGTACCACGTGCCGAGGCCGTCGGCGTACATCCCGCGACGCAGCTTCGAAAGCGGCTTGGACAGCTCCCGCGGCGCCGGCACCTGCTGCCGAGTGCCGTTCTCCAGCGTCGCGGCCATGCCGACGCTGGCGTGCTTGCCGACGGACATGAACTCGAAGAACAGCCGCTGCCAGTTCGGCGGCGCCGCTTCGATGAGCGTTTTCGCGATCTCGCCGAGCAGTTCGTTCTGCTCGATCGGGTTCAGCGTCATGCGGTCCGGTCCTCCGTTTTTCGTTCACCGGTGCGAAGTTTCGTCGATCCGACCCTAGTCTTCCGGTGCGGGCACCATGGCCGCCGCGTCGGCGAGCACCCGGCGCAGCCACTCCGGGATCCACTCGTCCGCGCGCGGGAACGCCGCGAGGTCGCGCGCGAACGCCACCGGCGGGAGCTCCGGGAACCACCGCGGGTCCTGGTCGTAGTTGAACGTGGCCTCCGGCTCTTCGCCCGCGCGCAGCAGGAAGGCCGCGGAGAACCAGGTGCCGCGCCCCGGCTGGTACATCGCCTCGCGCAGCGCCGCGAGCAGGTTCGTCACCGCGGGCGGGGCGACCTCGGGTGAGCTGCCGTCGGTCATGACGACCGTCAGTTCCGTCTGGTACGCCACGACGGTCGCCCAGACCCGGAACGTCGCGTGCCGCCACTTCGGCGGCAGCACCCGCTCGACGGCGTCGAAGATCTGCGGGATCAGCTCATCAGGGCTCGCCATAACGCCTCACCGTCGCGTTGGGGTCGATGTTCTCCGGCACGTTGACGAACACCCTCTCGTACACGCGGGAAACCCGTTCACCCGTCGCCGGGTCGACCTCGGTGACCCGCCACCGCATGACGTCCTCTTCGGACAGACCGTCGGCCCGCCGCGGCGTGCTCACCTGCAGCAGCTCGACCTCCCGGTCGGGCGGGTTGTGGTAGGCGGCGAGCTGTTCCTCCTGGCGCCGCCAGGTTTCCGGCGGGTCCCAGCCGTCGCGCGCGTGCCCGCTGTTCGACGCGGCCATCTGCCCGTGCATGTTGCCGTAGCCCGGCGCGCCGCCGGCTTCGGTCGCGATGAGGTGACCGCCCGCCCACCGGACTTCGCCGTGGTTCGGGTCCCCCCGGTAGGCGTTCTGGCCTTCGTGCCCGGCCCGGCCCTGACCGGTGTACTTGCCGCCGGCGTCGCGGAAGTCCTCGTTCGACGGGCCGTAGTGCGGTTGGCCGGTGGCCGCGTCCGTCTGGCCACGGCTGTCCGTGTGGTAGTCGAGCTTCTTCGACGGGTCGTTGAAGTTGTCGACGCGGTAGTGGCAGTCGGGCAGCAGCGGGTAGTTGAAGTCCGGGTTCGCTGGCAGCTTGACGCCCTCGGGCGTCCGGCCGCCGCCGGGGCTGCACTCCACCCACTTGATCTTGCCTTCGGCGTCGGTGTAGAAGCGCGTCTCGGACGCGATGTCGCCGCCCCGGGTCCGGTTGACCACGTGGTATTCGGTGTTCGGCGTCAGCTCGACCCCGGCCAGCACCTTGGGGTGGGTGGGCACCGGCGTCGAGAAGTCGCCCGGCTCCGTGCGGTCCCGCGGGCGCGGCCCGGACTCGATCGTCTGCGGCGAATCCGGCGGCCGGTGGTACGGGTTGTCCGGCGAGTCGTGCGGGTGCTCGCTCCCCGGCCGGTCGTAGTTGACGAACTTGTCGTCGTACGTCGGGTCCGAGCGGGGGACCTCGTGCTGGTCCCAGGTGCTGCTGTCGAAGAGTTCTTCGTCGTCTTCGTCCGCGTGGGAGGGCGACCCGTCGTCGTCGCCGTCGCCCCGGTGGCGGGCGCTGTCCGCGTCGACGTCGTGCTGGTCGCCGTGGTGCGAATCCGGCGCGAAGCCGTCGTCGCCCGCCCGGTGCGTCGAACCGTCCGGGTGGTGGGTGTTCCACTCGCCGTCCGGCGGGATGCGGGGGCGCATGCGGCCGTCGGGGCCGATTTCGTAGTCGGAGGAGAAAACGCGGCCGTGCGAGTCCGTCCAGGCCGGCTTCGTCGGGGCCATGACCTCGGTGTCGAGCTCGCGCGAAAGCCGGTGCGCGAAGTCGTTGGAGCCGGCGTCGCAGCCGATCAGGCGGACCGGCCGGCCGTCGTAGTCGCCGTTGCGGCGCAGGATGTCCGCGAACTCCTCCGGCGTGTAGAGCCGGTCGCCGATGCGGGCGTGACCGTCCGGGGTGACGTGCACGTCCACGGTGTAGCGGCCGTCCGGGTCGGGCTGCACGCGGTGCGGCAGGTCGCCCATTTCGGGGTCGCCGGCGTGGTACGAGCTGCCCGACGGCGTGCTTTCGGAGTGCCGGGCGTTGACCTCGTCGGGGGTCAGCGGCTCGTTGTGGTGCGGGGTGCCGCCGTCGGGGTCGTGATGGCCGGGGCCGTCGTGGGGACCGTTTTCGTGCGGGCGGGTGCCCGGCGCGTGGGTGCCCGGCGCGTGGGTGTCGGGTGCGTGCGTGCCAGGTGCGTGCGTGCCGGGGCCGAAGCCGCGGGCCGCGGGGGCGGGTGCGTCCGGCGTGCGCGGACGGCCGCCGCCGGGCAGGTCGCCGCCGGTGCGGGGCCGGCCGGGCGCGTCGACGTGCGGGCTGTGCGCGCCCGGGCTGCCCGGGGTGCCGGTCCAGCCGCCACCGCCGGTGCGCGGGGAACCACCGCCGAGGCCGCCGCCGCCGGCGGGTCCGCCACCGGGCGGCATGCCACCGCCGCCGCCCATCATCGGCGCGCCACCCTGCGCCGGGACGGAGGCGCCGTCGCCACCGCGTGGAGAGGGGACCGCGCCGGGTTCACCGGTGCGCGGAGCGGTGGGCGCGGTACCGCTGGCGGAGGTGGTGCCCTCGGCCCGCGGCGGCGTGGCGCTGCTGGGCGTCTCGGTGTCGGGGTGCGAGCCGCCGTCCCCACCACGGGACGGCGAGCCGCCACCGGTCTGCGCGGGCGTGCTGTCGGTGCCGCGGGTGGGTGAGGGGCTGGTGTCGCCGGTGTGCGACGGCGTGCTGTCGGTGCCTCGGGTGGGTGAGGGGCTGGTGTCACCCACGTGGGACGGGGTGCTGTCGCTGCCCCGGGTGGGCGAAGGACTGCTGTCGCCGGCCCGCGACGGTGCGTTGTCCCCGGCGTGCGAAGGCGTGCTGTCCGCGCCACGAGTCGGCGAAGGGCTGGTGTCCCCGGTGTGCGACGGGGTGCTGTCGCTGCCTCGTGTGGGCGACGGGCTGCTGTCACCCGCGTGGGACGGGGTGCTGTCGGCGCCGCGGGCAGGCGACGGGCTGCTGTCGCCCGTGTGCGAGGGCGTGCTGTCGGCGCCGCGGGTAGGCGAAGGACTGCCGTCGCCCGAAGGCGATCGAGTCGGCGAAGGGCTCGAATCGCCCGCGCGCGAAGGAGAACTGTCGCCGGTGTGCGCGGAAGAACCGTCCCCGGTGTGCGACGGCGAGTTGTCACCCGAGGGCGAACCATCCCCGTCCCCGGTGCGCGACGGCGAGCTGTCCCCGTCCGGCGAACCGGATCCCTCCCGGCTCGAGCTCCGGCGGGATCCCGGATCCGTGTTCATCGGATCGGAACTCGGCGAATCCCCGTCGGTGTGACCGGCGTCGCCCGAGTTTTCCCCGCTGTGCGAGGAATCCCCGTCGCCGCTGTGGGAACCGTCGGCGCCGTCCCCGCCGTGGGCGCGGGTGTGGACCCCGCCGCCCTCCTTGGGGACCTTGTGGACGAAACCGCCTTCCTTGACCTTCAGCCCGTCGAGCCCGCTGACCTTGCCCAGTACCTTGCCGAAGACCTTCGCGATCTTCTCGAAGACGTCGACCAGCTTCGACAGCAGCGGCGACACCTTGCGGATCGTGTCGGTGAGCTTCTTGAGCAGCTCCCCGATCTTCTTGCCCCACTTGGCGATCGCGGCCGACGCCTGCGCCACCACGACCGGCGTGCCGAAGCCGAGGGAGAAGACCTCCTCCATCACCCAGGCGATCAGCTTGCCGACGAGGTCCGCGATCAGCTGCCGCACGGTCTCCCGCACGAACGAGACGACCTGGCCCATGATCATCGTGACCGTGCTGATCGCGCCGGCCACCGTCGCCGCGCCGGACAGCGCTTCGCTGTGCTCGGCGGCGAACTTGCGGTACGCGTCCGCGCCCTCGCCGGTCCAGCCGGTGGTGCCGTTCTTGACCGCGTTGTCGAAGTCGGTCTTGCGTTCGCCCAGCGCCTTCGAGACGTTGCCCCAGGTGTCCGCGTAGGACTGGATCACCGGCGGGTTGCCCGCGATGGAGTCGAGCATGTCCTTCAGCGGCTGGATGTGCTCCATCAGGAACGACGCCACCGACGACATCAGGTAGCCGAACGGGTCGATCGCGGCACCCGCGATCTCCCCGGCCAGGCTGAGCATGCCCAGCCCGCCGGAAACCCAGTCGCCGTCCTTGATCCCGTTGAACGCGTCCATCGACGACTCGGCGATGCCGATGCCGCCGGCCCAGCCGTAGTCCCCGTTGCCCGCGGTGAACGCGCCGGGCCCGTCCGGGTCCTTCTTGGCGTCGACGACGAGCGGGTTCCCCTCGGGCATCACGCACCGCCCGCGGACTTGTTCAGGTCGTCGGCCACCCCGGCCTCGTACTTGTGGTACGCCGCCGCGGCTTCGCGGACCTTGCCCGACACCGCCGTCATCGCCTGCACGGCGTCCTTGAGCGCGTCGATGCCGTACTGCTCCACCGGGTCGAGCATCATCCGGAACGGCTGGCAGAGGATGCCGTACGCGTCGGTCGGCATGCTGACCTGGTTCGCCGCGTCGACGGCCTGCTGCAGCCCGTCACCGATGGCGTCGAGCTGGTGGGCGTGCGCCGTCAGGTCGGTGCTGAGTTCCACATCCGTCATCGGTTTCCCCCTCAGGAAAGAATCGGACCGCCGAAGTCGTCGTCATCGTCGTTGTCGGCCGGACGCCGGCGTCGCGGCGGTTGCTGCTGCGGCTGCGGAGGCGCGGGCGGCGGCGGGGTGCGCGGCGGCTGCTCGTCGTTGTCCTCCGGCAGGAACCGGCGGACGCGGTCGGGCTCCGGGAACGCGGGCTCGGGCTCCGGCGGCGGTTCCGGGAAGGTGCTCTGCGCCTCGCGGACGATCTCCGCCGCGGCCTGGTCGCCGGTGCCGGTGGTCTCGGTCATGGCCTGCTGCAGCAGTTCCGGGATGCGCGCCTGCGCGCGCTGCACCAGCTGCATCACCTGCGCCGACACCTCGGCCATCCGCTTCCCGGCCGCGGTCTCGGCGATGACGAGGTTCTTCAGCAGGCCGCGCGAATCGACGGTCACCTGGACCGTGCCGTCCTTCGACCGCTCGGTGACCGACTGGCCCTGCATGCGATCGGCCAGCGCCTGGTACCGGGCGGCGTTCTCCTCGAGCCGCTTGGTCCAGTTGTCGATCATCGCGTCGCTGGCGTCGATGCTGTCCGGCATCCCGGCCCCTTCTCTCTGCTTCTCCACACTGACGGTCCCGGGCCGCCATCGGTTCCCGGAACACGTCAAAGGCCACCATAGGGGACCCGCAGGTCCGCCATGGTGGCCTTCGCCGTTTCGTGAAGCTACAGGTTGCCTCGGCGCTCCTGCTCACGCTCGATGGCCTCGAACAGCGCCTTGAAGTTGCCCTTGCCGAAGCCCAGCGAACCGTGGCGCTCGATCAGCTCGTAGAAGACGGTCGGGCGGTCGCCGATCGGCTTCGTGAAGATCTGCAGCAGGTAGCCGTCCTCGTCGCGGTCGACGAGGATGCTGTGTTCCTTGAGCGTCTCGATCGACACGCGGACGTTGCCGATCCGGGCGCGCAGCTCGGGGTCGTCGTAGTAGGAGTCCGGGGTGTCGAGGAACTCGACGCCGGCGGCGCGCATCGCCGTCACCGTGGCGATGATGTCGTTGGTGGCCAGCGCGATGTGCTGGCAGCCGGCGCCGCCGTAGAACTCGAGGTACTCGTCGATCTGCGACTTCTTCTTCGCGACGGCGGGCTCGTTCAGCGGGAACTTGACGCGGTGGTTGCCGTTCGAGACGACCTTGCTCATCAGCGCCGAGTACTCGGTCGCGATGTCGTCGCCGACGAACTCCGCCATGTTCACGAAGCCCATGACGCGGTGGTACCAGTCGACCCAGTAGTCCATCTTGCCGAGCTCGACGTTGCCGACGCAGTGGTCGACGGCCTGGAAGAGCCGCTTCGGCGCGCCTTCCGGCCGCTTGACCGTGCTCTCGCGCGGCTCGTAGCCGGGCAGGTAGACCCCGGTGTAGCGCGACCGGTCGACCAGCGAGTGGCGGGTTTCGCCGTAGGTCGCGATCGCGGCGACGCGCACGGTGCCGTGCTCGTCGGAGACGTCGTGCGGCTCTTCGAGGACGGTCGCGCCCTGCGCGCGGGCGTGCTCGACGCACTTGTCGACGTCGGTGGTCTCCAGCGCCAGGTCGATGACGCCGTCGCCGTGCTTGCGGTGGTGGTCGAGCAGCGGCGAGTCCGGCTTCACGCCGCCGGTGATGACGAACCGGGCCGAGCCGGACTTGAGGACGTAGGACTTGCGCTCGAAGTCGCCGGTCTCGGGGCCCGAGTACGCGACGAGCTGCATCCCGAAGGCGATCTGGTAGTACCAGGCCGTCTGGGTGGCGTTGCCCGCGATGAACACCACCGCGTCCATGGCCTTGACCGGGAACGGGTCGGTCGAGGCGTCGTGGTCGACAAGCCCGACGAGCTGACGCAGCTGGTCATAGCTGACGTCGTCGAGGCCGCTCTGGGGTTCGGCAGTCTGGGTCATACCTCGAAGGATCGACCCTATGAGGCAAGATGTGCAATGGTCTCTGTTTTCGCTGGGCAATATGCTTGGCGGTGGCCGGACATCGGCTGTCAACGTGGACAACTTGTGCAGGAGAGAGAGCAATGTCGGAGAACCTCGACGCATTGGACGCGCGCCTGCTGCTGTTGCTCACCGACTCCCCGCGGCTGGGCGTGCTGGAGAGCGCGCGCCGGCTGGGGGTCGCGCGCGGGACGGTCCAGGCGCGCCTGGACCGCCTGACCGACCGCGGCATCCTCGGCGGCTTCCCGCCGGAGCTCGACCTGGCGGCGATGGGCTACGGCCTGACGGCGTTCGCGTGGCTGGAGATCGCCCAGGGCCGCCGCGCGGAGGTGACGGAAGCGCTTTCGGCGATCGACGAGGTGTGCGAGGTCCACGCGACGACGGGCCAGGGCGACCTGTTCGTGCGGATGGTGGCGCGGGGGAACGACGACCTGCAGCGGGTGATCGACGAGGTGGTGGGGGTCCCGGACGTGCTGCGGACGTCGACGTCGATCGCTTTGTCGACCCCGGTGCCGCCGCGGGTCCGCCCGTTGCTCGAACGGACCGCGCGGGGCTGACGCTCAGCCTTCGTCGGCCACCTGGGCCAGGTAGCGCTTCGCCGAGCGCTGTACGACCTCGAAGCCGTCGGTCCGCACGATCGCGTCCCACCAGGCGCCGTAGATCGCCTCGAAGCGGTAGCCCGCCAGCAGCTCCGCCGCGCGCCGGACGATGTGCGGGCGCTCCGGGACCAGGTTCGGGTAGCTGTACATGAAGCCCACGTGGGTGCGGTCCGGGATGACCTGCACGATGTCGCCGGACAGCAGCGCGCCCTGGCCGTCTTCGCCGTCCGGCCAGTGCAGGACCGTGCCGCCGGTGAAGTGGACGCCCAGGTTGATCAGGCGCAGGTCGTCGGCGACGTCCAGCGTCGTGCCGGACCACAGCTTCACCGCCGGGTCGGGCCGGCCGATCCACTGCTGGTCGCTTTCGTGCAGGTAGATCGGCACGTCGAACGCGTGCGCCCACTCCACCATCGTCGTGTAGTAGTGCGGGTGGCTGATCGCGATGCCGGTGATGCCGCCCAGGTCGCGGACCTGCTGGACCAGCGCGTCGTCGAGGTAGGCCGCGCAGTCCCACAGGAAGTTGCCGGACCGCGCCTGCACGAGCAACGCGCGTTCGCCGATCGCGAAGCCGGGGTTCGAGCCGACGCCGATGATGCCGCGGCCCTGCTCTTCGATGCGCGGTGTGTACGTGCCGCTCGCGCGCAGGGTTTCGAGGTTCGTCCACTGCTGCCCGGCCGCCGGGACGTACTGGCGTTCGTCCTCGCAGACCGGGCAGTCGTCACGGGCCACGGCGTACTGCATGCCGCAGGCCTGGCAGAGGGGTTCGGTGCTCACGGCGATGTCCTCCCAGAACGTGATTCCTGGGAGGACACGCTAGCCGTTGTCCTGTACCGATGGTGACCAATCCGGCCACAGCCACGGCCGAAGGCTTCGTGGAAGCACTACTTGCCGCGTGCGGGCGGCCTGCTTTTGGCCGGATTGGTCACTTGGCGTCGGTGTACGGAACCGCTTTCACGAGGGTGACCTTCTGGAGCTTGCCGTTGGGCAGCTCGTACTCGCGCGACTCGCCCTCCTTGGCGCCGAGCAGGGCCTTGCCCAGCGGCGACTCCGGGGAGTACACGTCGAGGTCGCCTTCGGCACCCTCTTCGCGGGTGGCGAGGAGGAACTTCTCGTCCTCGTCGTCGCCCTCGTAGCGGACCGTGAGGACCTTGCCGGGGCCGGCGGTGCCGTCGTTCGCGGGCTTCTCGCCGACCTTGGCCGAGCGCAGCAGCTCCTGCAGGTGCCGGATGCGCGCCTCGGCCTGGCCCTGTTCTTCACGGGCGGCGTGGTAGCCGCCGTTCTCCTTGAGGTCGCCCTCTTCGCGGCTGTCGTTGATGCGCGCGGCGATGACCGGACGATTCTCGATCATTTCGTCGAGCTCGTGCTTGAGCCGGTCGTAGGCATCCTGGGTCAGCCAGGTCACCTTGGTGTCGCTCACGGTCACCATCTCCTCGTCGGGCCTGCCAGGCTTGCGTGTTCAAGCCGGCCCACACGGGCGTAGGTGCCCGCGTGGCTGAGATAAAGGAAAAACACGGCCCGTCGCGGGCCGTGCTGAAGGGTCAGACTATCACGGCGCGACAGGCCGACGCCCGTTATTTCCGCGCGCCGTGGGCGTTGGGCGCGCGGTTCACCCCGTTGGCCGCTATGGGGTTGACAGGTAGTCTGGTATGTCGTACGAGCAGCCGTACACGTCGGCCGTCACCGGTTCCCCGATGCTCTTGATCGTCGTGGTCATCCTGCTGTACTTCGCGCCGGCGGGGATCAGGAGCTCTTTGCGGCCGCTCTCGGCGCCGGTCTTGTCGCGGACGCGCACGATGCAGACGCCCGCCCGGTTGTTGTCGTCCCGCGTCACGTTGATGGTGATTTCCATCGCGTTGCCCGGTTCACCGCGGAAGGCGACGCGCTCGGCGTCGATCGGCGCGGACCCGAGGTTGACGTACGCGACCCACGCGATCACGCCGCTGACCAGCAGGGCGATGGCCAGGAAGAGCCACCGCCGCCAGCGCCGGGGCGCCTTCGGCCGCGTGCTGCCGTACCGGCCTTCGGGCAGCACGGGCGCTGCCGTTTCCGCCGGTCCGCCTGCCAACGCGGGGCCTCCTGCTCGTTCTTGTCGTACCCCTGGGGACAATGGTGGGGCGGGTACGGCTTCGAGTATCCGCCCGCTGGGTGGGCGGCCCGCAGGTGGGTCGCGGAATACGGGTAGAGAAGGAGTCGTTCGCAGCATGGTGGACCAGTTGACGAAGACCGCCGCGCCGCGCCTGCGGATGATGGCCGTGCACGCGCACCCGGACGACGAGTCGAGCAAGGGCGCCGCCACGATGGCGCGCTACGCCGCCGAAGGGCACGAGGTGCTGGTCGTCACGTGCACCGGGGGCGAGGCGGGCAGCATCCTCAACCCGGCCATGGACCGGCCCGAGGTGCTGGCGAACATGCACGAGATCCGCCGTGAGGAGATGGCCCGCGCGGCCAAGATCCTCGGGGTGAGCCAGCGCTGGCTGGGCTTCGTCGACTCCGGCCTGCCGGAGGGCGACCCGCTGCCGCCGGTGCCCGAGGGCTCGTTCGCGGTCGTGCCGCTGGAGGAGTCGACCGAGGCGCTGGTGCGCGTGATCCGGGAGTTCCGCCCGCACGTCATCACGACGTACGACGAGAACGGCGGCTACCCGCACCCCGACCACATCCGCACCCACGAGGTGTCGATGGCGGCGTGGGACGCGGCGCCGGACCCGAACCGGTTCCCCGACGCCGGCGAGCCGTGGCAGCCGCTGAAGCTGTACTACCTGCACGGCTTCTCGAAGGCCCGGATGATGGCCTTCGACGCCGCGCTGAAGGAGGCCGGGCTCGAGTCGCCGTACACCGAGTGGCTCGAGAAGTGGGACCCCGATCGCGCCGATGTGATGGAGCGGGTGACGACCCGTGTCGAGTGCGGTGAATACTTCGAGGTGCGGGACGAGGCGCTGAAGGCGCACGCCACGCAGATCGACCCGACCAGCCGCTGGTTCGCCGTCCCGTTGGAGATCCAGCGCCAGACTTGGCCGACCGAGGAGTACGAGCTGGTCAAGTCGCAGGTCGACAGCACGTTGCCGGAGGACGACCTGTTCGCCGGCATCGGCATCGAGGAGAAGGTGAACACATGAGTCTGACGCTGCCGGCCGGCGTGGCGCTTCCGGTGACCGCGTCGGTTCTGGTGCTGACGCAGCAGCCGGGTGACGGCGACAACGGCGGGCAGGGCGAGGACTTCGGCAAGTCCTCTCCGGTCGGCTTCCTGGTGCTGATCCTGTTCCTCATCGCGGTCGCGTTCCTGGTCCGCTCGATGACGAAGCACCTGAAGCGCGTCCCGGCCAGCTTCGACGACCCGCCGGCCGAAGAGCCGGCGCCGGCCGTCGAGGCGGAAGAGAAGAAGGACGAGGCGGCCGAGAAGCCCGCGAAGGACTCCTCGACCACCAAGGCCGACAGTTAGCTAGAGCCGCGGGTCCACCGGATCGGACTCCAGGGCGAGCACGGCGAACACGCACTCGTGCACCCGCCACAGCGGCTCGCCCCGCGCGACGCGCTCCAGGGCCTCCAGCCCCAGCGCGTACTCGCGCAGCGCCAGCATGCGCTTCCGGTTCAGCCCGCGCTTGCGCAGCCGATCGAGGTTGGCCGGCAGCGTGTAGTCCGGCCCGTAGATGATCCGCAGGTACTCGCGCCCGCGGACCTTCACGCCCGGCTGGACCAGCCCGCGCGCGCCCCGGGTCAGGTTCGCCGACGGCTTGACCACCATGCCCTCGCCGCCCGCGGCCGTCAGCTCCTCCCACCACGCGACCCCCTGGGCCACCGACGCGGCGTCCAGCAGGTCCACCGAGCGCGTCCGGGTGCGCTGGAAGCGCGGGCCGGCGAGGCCGTCCAGCACCGAGAGGTGCCACGAATGCGGCCGGTCGTGGTAGGTCGCCCCTTCCGAAGCCAGCAGCTGGAACGGCGCCAGCCGCACCCCGTCCAGTCCCGCCGTCGGCCAGCAGTACCGCCGGTAGGCGTCCCGATAGGACTCCACTGTGGACGAACGCGTTGCCGTGCGCCGCAACAGGTCCGAGACGTCGATGCCGCGCGCGAACGCCGTCGTCAGCGCGGAGACCGCCGCCGGCAGCACCGCCTGGGCCGCCGCGCCGACCGACGCGTACTGGTCCGCGATCAGCCCACCCGCCTTCGCGCTCCACGGCAGCAGCTCGGCGTCGAGCAGCAGCCAGTCCGACTCCAGCTCGTCGAACAGCCCGCCGGCCGCCGACCGCACGTCGTCCAGCAGCGTCGCGTTCTGCGCGGTCGAGAAGAACGGCCGCCCGGTCCGCGTGTACACCGCGCCGCCGCCCTCGATGCCGAACCGCCGGGAACCGGCGTCGTTCCGGCACACCAGGACCACGGCCCGCGAGCCCATGTGCTTCTCCTCGCACAGCACCGACTCGACGCCCGCCGCCCGGTACTCGGCGAACGCCTCCTCCGGGTGCTCCAGGTAGTCGTCCCGGGCCGACGTCGAGCACGGTGCCATCGTCGGCGGCAGGTAGGCCAGCCACCGCGGGTCGACCGCGAACCGGCTCATCACCTCCAGCGCCGCCGCCGACTGCTCCGCCGAGACGCCGACGCGGCCGTGGTGCGCGGTCTGCACGATCCGCTTCCCGGTGACGTCGGCCAGCTCCAGGACCGCCGGCTCACGTCCGCCGAGGGGCCGCGAAGCGTCGAGAGGCCGTGAAGGCTCGTACCAGACCTGGTGGGCCTTCACCGAGACGACTTCGCGCTCCGGGTAGCGCAGCGCGGTCAGCTTCCCGCCGAACACGGCGCCGGTGTCGAGGCACATCGTGTTGTTGACCCACTCCGGCTCCAGCGTCGGCGTGTGCCCGTACAGGACCATCGCCGACCCGCGGTAGTCGCGCGCCCACGGCAGCCGCACCGGCAGGCCGTATTCGTCGGTCTCGCCGGTCGTGTCGCCGTAGAGCGCCATGCTGCGGACCCGCCCGGACGCGCGCCCGTGGTAGCGCTCGGGCAGCCCGGCGTGCGCGACGACCAGGTCGCCGCCGTCGAGGACGTAGTGCGCGATCAGGCCGTCGCAGAACTCGTGGGCCTGCCGGCGGAACTCCTCGCTTTCCGCGGCGAGCTGCTCCAGCGACTCCGCGAGCCCGTGCGCGGCGTTGACCTTCCGGCCGTGCAGCGCGCGCACCAGCTTCTGCTCGTGGTTGCCGCACACGACCAGCGCGTCGCCGGACGCGGCCATCCCCATCACGCGCCGCAGCACGCCGGGGGTGTCCGGGCCGCGGTCGACGAGGTCGCCGACGAACACCGCTGTCCGCCCGGCCGGGTGGACGCCGTCGACGTACCCCAGCTCGCCCAACAGCTCCTCGAGCTCGGCCGCGCAGCCGTGGACGTCGCCGATCACATCGAACGGCCCGGTCAGGTCGCGCTTGTCGTTGCGCAGCGGCTCGACGGCGATCTCCGCCTCGGCCACCTCGGCCTCGGACCGCAGCACGTGCACGCGCCGGAATCCTTCGCGCTCCAGCGACTTCAGCGACCGCTGCAACTCGCCGCGCTGGCGCCGGACGACGTGGTCGCCGAAGTCGCGCTCGGGGCGCGAAGCGTTGCGCTCGACGCAGACGCCGAGCGGCAGGTCGAGCACGATCGCCGTGGGCAGCACGTCGTGCTCCTTCGCGAGCTTCACCAGGCTCGCCCGCGAAGCGCGCTGGACGTTCGTCGCGTCGATGACGGTCATCCGCCCGGCCGCGAGCCGCTTCGCCGCGACGTAGTGCAGCGCGTCGAACGCTTCGGCCGACGCCGACTGGTCGTTTTCGTCGTCGGCGACGAGCCCGCGGAAGAAGTCGCTGGAGAGCACCTGCGTCGGCGCGAAGTGCGTGCGCGCGAACGTCGACTTCCCGGAGCCGGAAGCGCCGACGAGCACGACGAGCGACATGTCGGGAACGGTCAGCTTCACGCGGCCACCTCCTTTTGGGTGGTGAAGACCGCCAGTTGGGTCGGCGGTCCTGCTGCCTGGTCCTCCGGTCCGATCGGCAGATACCGGACGTCGTAGCCGCGCCGGGTCGCGACGCCGTCCGCCCAGGCGCGGAACTCGGCTCGCGTCCATTCGAACCGGTGGTCGGCGTGCCGGAAATGCCCCATCGGCAGGAACTCGAACAGCCGGTTGTACTCAGCGTTGGGCGTCGTGACGAGCACCGTACGCGGCGCCGCGACCCCGAACACCGCGTGTTCCAGGGCCGGGAGCCGCTCCTCGTCGACGTGTTCGACCACCTCCATGAGCACGGCGGCGTCGTACCCGGCCAGCGCCGGGTCGGCGTAGGTGAGCGCGGACTGCCGGAGCGTGACGCGCGAGCTGTCCTTGAGCCGCTTCTCGGCGATGTCCAGGGCGTGCGCGGAGACGTCGACGCCGACGATCTCGGTGAACGACCGGTCCTTCCCGAGGACGCGCAGCAGCGCGCCGCTCCCGCAGCCGAGGTCGAGCACGCGCCGCGCGCCGGCGGCCCGCAACGCGGCGAGCACGCTGCCGTGGCGCTGCGACGCGAGGCTCTCCGGCTTGTCCGGCAGCTCGGTGACGACCGCCTCGGCGTCCGCGGGGACGTCGTCGGATTCGGCCAGCCGCGAAAGCGCGTAGGTCACCACCGGCCGGCGCCGCTCGAGGTACCGGTTCGTGATGAGCGTCCGCTCGGGGTGCGCGGCGAGCCAGCCGTCGCCGGCGCGCAGCAGCTTGTCGGCCTCGTCCTGGCCGACCCAGTAGTGCTTGTCGCCGTCGAGCGCGGGCAGCAGCACGTAGAGGTGGCGCAGCGCCTCGGCGACCCGATGGGTGCCGGTGAGCGTCAAGTCGACGTACCGGCTCTCGCCCCACTCCGGGAATCGCGGGTCGAGCGGGATCGGCGCGGTCGCCACGCGCCAGCCGAGCGGTTCGAACAGCTTGCGCACGACTTCGGCGCCGCCCCGCGCGGACAGCGACGGCACGCGGATCTCCAGTCCGAAGGGCTCGTCGACGAGTTCCGGGCGCGTGGCGCAGCGGCCCGCCAGCGCCGTCGTGAACGCCGCCCGCAGCGCGACCGCGAGGTACGAGCCGCCGGCGTACGGCCGGTCGTTGACGTACTGCGTCAACGAAGTCCCGCCCCCGCGCACCAGCGCGATCGGGTCGATTTCGACGAACAACGCGACGGTGCAACGATTCGGCGTCGCCTCCGGGTAGAAGACGTGCGCGGTCCCGGCCGACAGCGCGACCGACTGGGCTTTCTCCGGATGCTTGTGCAGGAGAAAACCCAAGTCGGTGGCGGGGTTCCGGGTCGTCGTGATCGTCAGCAGCACCTGCCCAGTGTGGCCGAGAACCCTCGTCGGCGCGTCCGAATTTGGCAAAAACGGACAGTTGACGATCCTTCGGACGTCGGGCAAGCTGGCGTCAGCACTGGGGGAGCGGCCGGGGGGCCAATGTGACAATTCTCGAAGAAGTCGCTGCGCTGCTTGAGGAATTGGGGCTGGGGAACTACGAATCCGGCGGTACCGGCGGCGACATCTTCCTGCTCGCGATGCCGGCCACTCCGGACGCGGCCCTCGTGCTGAGCCGGCTTCCCGGCGCGGAGTCCGACGCGCGGCTTCCCTACGACGAACCCGTGGTCCAGATCCGCGTGCGCGGCACCCCGAAGAACGCCGTCGCAGCCGAGGCGAAGGCGCAAGCCGTCTACGACGCCGTGCACGGGCTGGGAAACCGGCGGCTGCCCGGCAACACCTGGCTCGTCTCCAGCGTCGGCACGCAGGCCGGTCCGGTCTACGTCGGACGCGACGCCGGCGACCGCGACGAATGGTCCGTCGCGCTGCGGATGGAGCTGCACCGCCCCGTCGGCAACCGCGCCTGAGACCCGCTTTTCCGCACCGCACAAGCAGTATCGAGGAGGGGAGCGTCGATGCCCACTGTCAAGATCAACGCCCGCGACATCATCATCCAGGTCGCCGAGACCAACGGCACCACCTGGACGCCGATCGGGGGCCTCAACTCCGCCGTGCCCAACGCCGGCGAGAACGAAGAGGTCGTCGACACCACGACGTTCGACTCGGCGGGGAACTACGAGCAGGAGGTCATCCAGCGCGGCGCGACGCTCGCGCTGGAAGGGTTCCTGCTGAAGGACCCGGCCAACGGCGCGCAGGACCCGGGCCAGGCCCGCGTCGAAGCGCTGGCCACGCAGGTCGGGTTCGCCAGCGTCGGCAAGATCCGCTTCCGGCACCCGGTGGACACGCAGTGGAAGGTCTGGAACGCGACCTTCAGCCTCGGCGAGCACGGCGGTGGCAACAACGACAAGTACGCCTGGGTCGCCACCGTCACCCGGTCCGGGCCGTCGACCGCCGCCGCCGTCAGCGCGAGCGTCGCGGAGGACGGCGAATGACCGAGCCGAACGGCGTCTCCGACGACCAGCTCACCGTCGACTACGACTTCGACGAGGCCTGGCGCGAGCGCAAGGCGGCCCGCGTGGCGCCGCGCATCCGCATCCTGGGCAAGGTCTACACGCTGCCGCATTCGTTGCCCGCCAAGCTGATCCTGTTCGCGGTGTCGGCGAAGAAGAACGGCCGGGCGGCCACGGAAGAGGTCAACGCCGAGGAGGCGTTCGACATGCTGTCGGCGCTGCTCGGCGAGCAGAACCTGGTCGACATCCTCAACCGCGGGCTGGAGATCGACGACCTGCCCGACGTGCTCGGCACCTGCCAGCAGCTCTACCAGAACCGCCAGCAGGCCCCGGGAAACGGGAAGGCCCCCGCGGCGAGCGTGGCGGGGGCGACGGCGAACACACCATCCGCCTGATCCTGCGCCACTGGCGGCTGCTCTACGCGGACTGGCGGCGCGAGTACGGCCGCGACCTGATGGCCGACCTCGACGACGGCCTGTCCTGGTGGGAGTTCGCCGCGCTCGTTTCCGGGTTGTCCCCGGACAGCGTGTGGCGCCAGGTGATCAAGGACGAGCCGATCGAGGTCGACGGGGAGACGGCCCGCTCGGTGATCGGCAACCTGTAGGGAGGGGGTGTGCGATGGCGTTGACGATCGGTGACTTCACGGCGAACCTGAGCATCAACGACGAGCAGTTCAAGGCCGTGCTCGGCGAAATGCAGAAGAAGTTCGACGAAGCCAAGGGCTTGATGCTCAAGAGCGCCGACGAATGGGGCGCGGGCGTATCGCAGCGGCTGAGCGCGGCGCACGGCCCGGTGGTCGGCACCGCGGCGAACATCGGGATCCAGGCCGCGACGGCGCTGGGCGGCGGGTTGCTGTCCATCCTCAGCGGACCCGTCATCGCGTTGCTCGGGGAAGGGATACAAGCGGGCCTGAACGCGGCGCTGGGCTTCATTTCCCAGAACTTCCAGCCGGCGCTCGCCGCGGTGTCGGGCTTCATCTCCGGCACGGTGGTGCCGGTGTTCCAGGCGCTGGCGAGCTGGATCGAGGCCAACAAGACCCCGATCATGATCGTGGGCGGCGTGCTCCTGACCTTCTTCCTGCCCGCGCTCGTCCAAGTCGGGATCCAGGCCGCGATCGCCGCGGCCGGGATGGTCGCCTCGTTCGCCACGATGGCGGCCTCGGCGGTGGTCTCGGCGGCCTCGACGGTGGCTTCCTGGATCGCCATGTCGGTGCAGGCGGCCATCTCCGGGGCGATCTCCCTCGCGACGATGATCCAGCAGGTCATCCAGTGGGGACTGATGGGCTGGGCCGCGCTCGCCACCGCCGCGCAAGTCGTCGCCGCCTGGGTGATGATGGGCGTCGAATCGCTGATCGCCGGCGCCAAGATGGCCGCGGCGTGGCTGCTCGCGATGGGCCCGATCCCGCTGATCATCGCGGCCGTGGTCGCGCTCGTGGCGTTGATCATCGCCAACTGGGACACGATCGTCGCGTGGACCAAGGCCGCGTTCCAGGCCATCTGGGACTTCCTCAAGATGGTGTGGAGCGCGATCGTCTCGGCGATCCAGGTCGCGATCAACGGCGTCATCGCCGCGATCGGCTGGCTGGGCCAGCTGCCCGGCATGGTGATCGGCTGGTTCGGCTCGATCGTCAGCGGTGCCGTCGGGAAGCTCGGCGAGCTGCTGTCGTGGCTCGGCGGCCTGCCCGGGATGATCCTGCGCGCGCTGGGCAACCTCGGCAACCTGCTGCTCGACGTCGGCAGCTCGATCCTCGAAGGCCTGTGGAACGGCATCAAGAACGCCGCGAACTGGATCAAGGACAAGATCATCGGGCTGATCAAGGACATCATCCCCGGCCCGATCAAGTCGATCCTCGGCATCAACTCGCCGTCGAAGGTGGCCGCCGAGCTCGGCCGCTGGGTGCCGCTGGGGCTGGCCCAGGGCATCGAGCAGACGAGCACCGCCGTGTCACGGGCGTCGACCGAGCTGGCCGGCCTGGTGACGAACCGGCTCGGTGACCTCGCGACCGTCCAGCCGCGGGCGCCGGCCTTCGCCGGTGCCGGGTTCGCCGCGGACGGGCCGCAGCCGGACCGGGCCGTGGTGCACATCGAGAACTTCTACGCCACACCCAGCCAGACCCCGCGCGACATCGCGGGCGACCTGGACTGGATGTCCCGAGGGGGTGGCTGAGTGAGCGCGGGGGACCTGATCACCGCCGACGGCCAGCTGGAGTGGCGGGGCACGCTGCTCGGCTCGGGCAGCCCGTTCCGGATGACCAAGCTCGACGGCTGGCTCGACCTGCCGGAGATGCGCGCCGACAACCCCGACCGGCCCGGCCGCCACGGCGGGTTCCAGGGCAACCAGCTGGCCGGCCAGCGCACGGTCACGTTGTCCTACCTGGTCAAGGGCGTGCCGGCGGCGGACTTCGGCGCGGTCGTCACGACCCTGCGGAAGATCACCGCGCCGTCGGAACGGCCGCTGGAGGAGCCGCTCGTCGTGCGGCTCGACGGGGAGAGCTGGCTGGCGAACGCCCGGTGCGTCCGGCGGACGATCAACGTCGAGAAGTACTACGCGCTCGGGTACACCACCGGCGCGATCCAGTGGCAGGCCACGGATCCGCGGCTGTACTCGGTCGCGGAACAACGCGACGTCACCGCCCTGCCCTCGCCCCCGGCCGACGGCCTGCCGTACCCGCTCACCTTCCCGCTGGTGTTCGGCACCGGCAAGCAAGGCGGCCGGCTGCGCGCGGTCAACGCGGGCGGCGCGGCCAGCTGGCCGGTGTGGGAGGTCCGCGGCCCGGTCACCGGCCCGGTGATCGCCAACCGCGACACCGGCGAGCGGCTGGTCTTCGACGGCACCTTCACCATCCAAAGAGGACAGACACTGACCATCGACACCGACACGCGGACGGTGCTGCTCAACGGCGTCAACCAGAGCGACAAGCTGCTCACCCGCGGCTGGTTCCCGATCCCCGCGAACGGCGCGGTCCAGGTCGACTTCACCGCCGCGTCCTACGACCCGAACGCGTCGCTCACCGGCCGCTGGCGACACGCCATCATCTGATCCTGAGGGGGAACACCATGGCCGAGCGCAACTCGTGGGCCGTGTCCGACTCGCCGAACGGCGTCATCACCACCGAAGACGCGCGGCTGGCGCTGAGCGCGGTCGTGCAGTCCGGCCCGGGCCCGGTGCTGTCCCGCAACGGCATCCGGCCGGCGCTCGGCGACCCCGGCAAGGTGGCCGCGGCGTCGCCGACCCCGGACGGAACGGTGACGATCCAGCCGTTCCAGATGTTCATGCGCGCGAGCCGCGGGGTGGGCAGCTACGTGCAGACCCTGGACGCGGTGAAGACGCTGGACCTGCTCAAGGACAACCCGGCGCATTCGGCCAACGCGCGGATCGACCTGATCGTCGCCCAGCAGTCGGACGAGTTCTACGGCGACACCACCAACAGCTTCGTGGTCCGGCAGCTCGTCGGTGAACCGTCGTCGACGCCGGCCGAGCCCACGCCCACCGGTGACTACATGCAGCTGGCCCGGGTGCGCGTCCCGGCCGGGACCAAGACCATCACGCCGGACCTGGTCGAAGACCGCCGCCCCGGCTGGGTGGTCGGGCTCGGCGGGGTCATGCCGAGCCGCGGGGTCGGCGAGCGCGACGCCGTGCACGCCTACAACGGGATCACCACCTATCGGCAGGACCGGCGCTGGCTGGAGATCAACGACGGCGAGAAGTGGCGGGTGCCGAGCATCCCCGTGTGCACGTCGCTGGCCGACATCCGCGCGATGGTCACCGACCCGCTGCCCGGCCAGCTCGTGTTCAGCACGCAGGACAACCTGGTCTACCGGTGGAACGGCGCGGACTGGGTCGGCTCGCTGGCGACCGGCGGCGGCGCGGTCGGCACCACCGCGACACCCACCCGGCACGAGGCCCGCTACGAGACGCGCGGGAACGTCCAGAGCTTCCCGTCCGGGACGGACACCCGCAGCCGGTTCCCCACCACGGTCTACGCGTCCCCGGACATCACGCCGTCGGCGACCAACGATACGTTCACGCTCAACCGGGCGGGGATCTGGAGCATCGACGCCGCCTTCCGGATGGTCGCCCCCGGGGGCAGCGGCGAGTACCACACGTACATGGCCATCACGGACGGCGTGAACACCGGGATCCGCTACACCCACACGATGTCGCGCTGGCTCAACACCTCACCCGGCACGATGAGCTGCGCCACGACGAACTTCTTCAACGCCGGGGCCACGGTGAGCGTCATCTTCTGGACCGACAACGCGGGCCGGGTCCACGACGCGGGCTGGGCCAACGTCAACCACGTCTCGCTGACCTGGCTGCGGGCCTGAGATGGCGCAGGACCCGGTCCACACCTACCTGATCTCCGACCTGATGACGAACCGGACGCTGGCCGAGGTCCCGCTCACCGGCGTCAAGTACTCGAAGAAGCTCGGCGCGTCCGGGACGCTGTCCGCGACGCTGAGCCTGGGCGACGCCCGGATCAGCGCCATCGATCCGTACGACCTGAGCACGCCGGGCCGCCGCGTGGTCTACGTGCTGCGCGACAGCCGCCCGGTCTGGGGCGGGCTCGTGTGGACGCGGAAGTTCGACTCGGGCTCGCAGCAGATCTCGCTGGGGTGCGGGGACTTCTGGTCCTACTTCGAGCACCGCAAGGTGCTGCCGGTGCTCCCGGCGGCCGCGTTCACCGACCCGCACTTCGTGGCGAAGCAGAAGGTCGAGTGGAAGAACACCGACCAGAACACGATCGCCCGCAACCTGGTCGAGCTGGCGCAGTCCCACCCGGGCGGGAACATCGGCGTCACCTTCCCCGACCGTGGCCTCTCCGGCATCCGGCTCGACCGGACGTACTTCGGCTACCAGAACGTCAGCGTCGGCGACGCGCTGCGCAAGCTTTCCCAGCTCTACGACGGCCCGGACGTGATGTTCGACGTCGGGCCTCCCGACCGCAACGGCCGGCCGACGCGGCTGCTCCGGCTCGGCACGCCGCGGCTCGGGCAGGAGGGTTCCGCGCACGTCTGGGAGTACGGCGGGAACCTGCTCGGCTACGGCTGGCCCTCGGACGGCACCCGGATGGCCACCCGGACGTTCGCCTCCGGCGACGGGATCGAGAGCGGCATGCTCGTCGCCGTGGCGGAGGACCGCGACCGGTACCCGGACGGCTGGCCGATGCTGGAGACCGAGTACGGCTACAGCTCGGTGACCGACCCGGGGCAGCTGGCCTCGCACGCGCTTTCGGACCAGGCGGTGAGCCGGCTGCCCGTCGTGCTGCCGACCCTGACCGTCCACGGTGGACTCCCGCCGACCGTCGCCGAGATCGGGGTGGGCGACGACGCGCGGGTGATCATCAAGGACGACTTCCACGCCGGCGGGATCGACACGCTGATGCGGATCGTCGCGCTCGACGTCACCGTCGGCGACGACGGGCGCGAGGGCGTGGTCCTGACCATGAACCCCCTGTTGGAGGACGCGGCCTGATGGCACAGATCAACCAGCCGTCCAGCATCGTCGACCAGGTGGTCGCGCTGCGCCGGGAGGTCGACGAGCTCCGCAAGCGCGTCGGCATCGGCAACGCGACCATCTCCGGCGGCACGTTCACCGTGCAGGACAACGGCGTGATCCGGATGGTCGACCCGGACGGTCACCTCATCCTGTACTTCGGGCCGGGCGGCGACGGCAAGCAGATCATCCGGATCCGCCGCGACGGCGGCGCCGACGTGATGTACACCTACACGACCGACAGCGGACGCCAGTTCTGGGCGCTGACCGACGGCGCCAGCGACATCGTCGCCTCCGACGACGCCGCGTCCGGCACCGGCCTGGCGCGGCCGTGGATCCCGGTGTCGTTCGAGAAGGTCCGGTTCGGCGACTGGCCGAAGATCACCAACGCCTCGTTCGAAACGGTGTGGGAGGCCAACTTCCAGAAGACCCACCCGTTCATCCAGCTGTTCACCGTCGAGGGGTGCGAGAGCGCGACCAACGGCGAGGGCCAGATCGTCATCACCGACGCCGCCGGGCAGTCCCGCGTCGCCGATTCGTGGTCGATGGGGCCCGGCCTCGGCCGCAACCGGCGGGGCCCGTACGCCCTGCCCGGGCCGCCCTACGCCGGTGAGGTGCGGGTCGCGGTGAACTACCGCCGGACGTCCGGCACCGGCAACGTCGTGGGCGTCGCGATGGACGCCACCCAGCGCCAAACCTGAGCCCCGACCTACGCTGGGCGGCATGAACCGTCTCGCCAGCGCGACCAGCCCGTACCTGCTCCAGCACGCGGAGAACCCGGTCGAGTGGTGGCAGTGGGGGGCCGACGCGCTCGCCGAGGCGCGACGGCGGAACGTGCCCATCCTGCTTTCCGTGGGCTACGCGGCGTGCCACTGGTGTCACGTCATGGCGCACGAGTCGTTCGAAGACCCCGAGACGGCCGCGGTGATGAACGAGCACTTCGTCAACATCAAGGTCGACCGCGAGGAGCGGCCGGACATCGACGCCGTGTACATGGCCGCCACGCAGGCGATGACCGGGCAGGGCGGCTGGCCGATGACGTGCTTCCTGACCCCGGACGGCGAGCCGTTCCACTGCGGCACCTACTACCCGCCCTCGCCGCGGCCGGGGATGCCGTCGTTCCGGCAGCTGCTCGCCGCGGTCGCCGAGGCGTGGCGGGAGCGGCCGGACGAGCTGCTGGACGGGGCCAAGCAGATCGTCGCGCACATCGCCGAGCAGACGGGCCCGCTGCAGGAGTCCGTGGTGGACGAGGCCGTGCTCGCAGCCGCGGTCGAGAAGCTGCGGCAGGAGGCGGACCCGGTCAACGGCGGGTTCGGCCGCGCGCCCAAGTTCCCGCCGTCGATGGTGCTGGAGTTCCTGCTGCGGCACCACGAGCGGACGGGATCCGCCGACGCACTGTCCCTTGTGGAGTCGACGGCCGAAGCGATGGCCCGCGGCGGTCTGTACGACCAGCTCGCCGGCGGCTTCGCGCGGTACTCCGTGGACGCGTCGTGGATCGTGCCCCACTTCGAGAAGATGCTGTACGACAACGCGTTGCTCCTGCGGTTCTACGCTCACCTGTGGCGGCGCACCGGCTCGGCGACGGCGTCGCGCGTCACTTCCGGGACCGCGGAGTTCCTTTTCGGATACTTGCGGACGGCCGAAGGCGGCTTCGCGTCCTCGCTGGACGCGGACACCGACGGCGTCGAAGGCCTGACGTACGTCTGGACGCCGGCGCAGCTGCGTGAGGTGCTCGGCGACGACTCCGCGGCCGCGTTGTTCGGCGTCACCGAGGAGGGGACCTTCGAGGAGGGCGCGTCGACGTTGCGGCTGTTCGGGGACCTGCCGGAACCGCTCCGGGTCAAGTTGCTGGAGGCTCGCGCGAAGCGGCCGCAGCCGGGCCGGGACGACAAGGTGATCGCGTCCTGGAACGGCCTGGCGATCACGGCGCTGGCCGAGGCCGGGGTCGCGTTCGATCGTCCACAGTGGATCGAGCGGGCGGTCTCCGCGGCCGAGTTGCTGCTGCGCGTCCACGTCGTCGACGGCCGGTTGCGCCGCAGCTCGCGCGACGGCGTCGTCGGGGAGTCGGCCGGGGTGCTGGAGGACTACGCCTGCGTCGCCGACGGGTTCCTGGCCCTGCACCAGGCGACCGGCTCGGCGAAGTGGCTGACCGAAGCGACCCGGCTGCTCGACCTGGCGTTGACGCACTTCGCGTCCCCGGACGTCCCGGGCGCGTACTTCGACACCGCGGACGACGCCGAGGCGCTGGTCCAGCGTCCGGCCGACCCGGGCGACAACGCGAGCCCGGCGGGAGCGTCCGCGCTGGCCGGGGCCTTGCTGACGGCGTCCGCGCTGGCCGGGCACGACTCCGCGACGCGCTATCGCGAGGCGGCCGAGCAGGCGCTGCGGCGGGTCGGGGTGCTGGCAGGCCGGGTGCCGCGGTTCGCCGGGCACTGGCTGTCAGTCGCGGAGGCGCTGCAGGCCGGCCCGGTGCAGGTCGCGGTGGTCGGCGCGGATCCGGCGTTGCGCCTGGCCGCGGCGCGGGGCGTGCACGGCGGCGGCATCGTGCTGGCCGGCGAGCCGGACGCGCCGGGCGTCCCGCTGCTGGCGGACCGTCCGCTGGTCGACGGTGCCGCGGCGGCCTACGTCTGCCGCGGGTACGTCTGCGACCGGCCGGTGACCACCGCCGAGGAGCTGACGGCTCAGCTCTGAGTGAACGACCTGCTCTTCCACCTGCGTTCGGCGTAGCGTGAGTAGCGTTGTAATCATGTAATCGTGGAGGTGGCGGAGATGGGACGAGGCTGGAAGGGCAGCAGCGGCTGGCAGCAGGCGGAGGTGCCGTCGGCGAGCGACGCGGCGGCGTGGTTCGGCGGGCGCCTGCCCGACGGCTGGTTCACCGGGGCGCCGCGGATCACGGTCGACCGCGAAGAGATCATCGTGGTGGGCGAGCTGCCGGCGTTGACGGAGGAGTACGCGGACGACGCCGCGCGTGCGGCGGCCGAGGAGGGCCGCATCAGCCGCCACCGCGAGGAGACGCGCGATGAGCGCATCGAGATCGCACGCCAGGCGGAGCACCGCTACCAGCGCAAGGTGGCCTGGGGCGCGAAGCTGGGCGGAACGACGGCGCTGTTCACGACGCATTCGGCCCCGGTGATGACCCGGCTGCGCCAGCCGGAGAGGTTGGTCCTGGACACCTTGGTGGACGCGGGAGTGGCTCGGTCGAGGTCGGACGCGCTGGCGTGGGCGGTCCGCCTGGTGGGCGAGCACGCCGACAGCTGGCTGGGCGAGCTGCGGGAAGCGATGAGCAAGGTCGACGACCTGCGTTCGAAGGGCCCGGACCTGGCCTGACCAAGACCGGTCGTGAGTGGGAAACAGGGTTAGAACACGGTTTCCCACTCACGACCGGTGCCGTGGGGTGCCGCCCCCTCGGTGGCACCCCACGGGTCCCTCAGTCGGCGACCAGCACCGGCCCGCCCTGGTAGAAGCTCGCCCCGGCGCGCCGGAAGCCGCCGGCCTCACGTTGCCGTCGCACGAGCCAGCGCCCCGGGGCGATGCCCGTCGCGCCGTGCTCCGGGTGTACCAGGTACACCGGCACTTCGATGTGCAGCATCGCGACCGAGAGGCCCTCGGGGTCGAAGACCTGGGTCGTCAGCTCGCACCGCCCGACGAGGGTGTGCGGGTTGTTCCCGTCGCCGCCGCGGACGAGTTCCACCCCCTCCGCGGGCAGCGGGCGCCAACCGGCCCGGAAGTACGCGGAGCCGGTCATGTCGTCCGGGATCACGATCAGGTCGCCCTGGGCCTGGAGCCCGTCGATCACCGGGACGTCGACCTGCCGGTCCAGGTGGGCGAGGACGTCGAGCCCGGTCTTGTCGAGCAGTTCTGCCAAATACATGGGATCACCTCGAAGAGTTCAGGTCCGGCGCCGCAGCCGCGCGTACTGGGCTCCGCTGAGCCCGTACGTCCAGCCGGCGGCGTCGAGGGAATGGTCGATTTCGGCGGGCACGCGCAGCCCGTAGTGCCGGCGCGTGCCATCGCGTTCGACGGAACCGTTGACCACCAGCAGCAGCCGGGCCGACGGGCCGTCGTAGAGCCGGAGCTCGTACCCGGGGTTGCCGGGGTCGTCGGCGCGGTCGAGGAGCTCGAACCCCGCCTCCGCCACGAACGCCGGCCAGCCGACGCGCTCGATCGCGCAGCGGCGCACCTCGACGTTGCGCTCCGCGATGATCCGCTCGGCCGCCGGCGCATCGATCACCCAGGACGGCACCCGCGTCCCGTGCCACGCGTGCACGGTCCAGCCGTCGGGGAACGCCACCGCGGGCCCGGTCTCGTGGTGCAGCCGGACCAGGCCGTAGTCGTCGTCGACGCGTTCGGTGCGCACGACGAGCGGCCGTTCCGCGACCACGCAGACGTCCTCGCGCGGCCACCACCAGCCGCACGACCGCGCGAGGGTGACCCACAGATCGAGCTGGACGCCGTCGGCCGGCTCGAACCGCACGCCGTCGACCTGCCGGTGCAGGTCGTACAGCGCGATCCAATGCGCCTCCTGCTGGCCGTCCCAGTGCAGCCCGGCCCGCGTCGTGAGCTCACCACGGAGGGCACCGGCGACGGAGTCCCGGATCGACCGCCGCAGCGCGGGCCCCAGGCCGTTGTTCAGCAACGTCCGCAAGGAGAACCCCAGCGGGTCCGGCGGTGGCCGGTCCACCCGCCGGCGCCGGTCGTGCCAGGGACCGATCCGCTGGTCGAGCCGCTCGCGCAGGGAGGTCACCAGCGTCGCCAGGCGGGCTTCGACCGGGAGGTCACCGCCGAGGGAAAGCGCTTGCCCAGGTGTCACCACCTCGGTCGCCGCGGCCGGGGAAGGCACCCACTCGAAGGACGGCGGCGACGCGCCGGCCAGCTCGTAAAGGCGGGTGATGGCCGCTTCGGCGGCCGGACGATCGGCCGGCTCGGTGCTCAGCGCGTGGCTCAGCCAGGAGTTCCGGATTTCGAGGGCCCGTGACCACAGTTCGGGGCCGGGGAAGCGACGGCCGGGCCGTCGCGAGGCGTTCAACGCGCGAGGGCGCGCACGCCCTTTCGAATCGACATGATCCGATCATGACAGCACTTTCGCCGCTCGCGCAAGCCTGGACCTGGGGCCGCGTTGACGCCTAGAGTGCGTCGTGCCCACGGTCCGTGCCGTGGTTCCGCCGTCGCACAGGGTCTTCCCCCGAAGGATGGCGTCCATGGACGGCAGGTTCACCCGCCGGCAGCTGATCAAGGGCACGATGGCGGTCGCACTGGTGCCCGGAATCCCGGTCCCGGCCCCGCACCGCTACCGCGTCGACGTCCCCGCGCTCCCGTGGCCGGCGGCCAACGACATCGTCGCGAACACCACGATCCCGCAGTTCCCGGACCGGAGCTTCCCGATCACCGGTTACGGCGCGAAGAACGACGGCAAGACCGACAACACCGCGGCGATCAAGAAGGCGATCGAGGCCTGCACCGCGGCCGGTGGCGGTCACGTCGTCGTGCCGTCCGGGACTTTCCTCACCGGCGCGATCTACCTCAAGAGCAACGTCGACCTGCACCTGGAAAAGGGCGCGGTGCTCAAGTTCGGCGGTGACGCGTCGAAGTTCCCGAACGTCCTGACGCGCTACGAAGGAATCGAGTGCGTCAACCACTCGCCGATGATCTACGCGTACCGGGAAAAGAACATCGGTCTCACCGGCAGCGGCACGCTCGACGCGGCGGCGACGTCGTCGTGGAACAAGGGCAGTGACCGTGCGTACCTGGAAACGTTGGTGGCCAAGGGAACCCCGCCCGAGAAGCGCGTGGTGCCGGGGTCCGGGCACACGATGCGGTCGGCGTTCGTCGAGCCGTACGCCTGCGAAAACGTCCTGATCCAGGGCATCACGCTGAAGAACTCGATGTTCTGGCAGCTGCACCCGACGCTGTGCCGCAACGTCACGGTCGACGGCGTCAGCACCGACCCCAGCACCGCGCACTCCAACACCGACGGCTGCGACCCCGAGTCGTGCGACCACGTCGTCATCGCGAACTGCAGTCTCGGCGCGCACGACGACAACATCGCGATCAAGTCCGGCCGCGACGCCGACGGGCGCCGCGTGAACGTCCCGTGCCAGAACCTCGTCGTCGTGAACTGCGTGATGAACGGCAACTGGGGCGCGATCACCTGCGGCAGCGAGCAGACCGGCGGGATCCGCAACGTCTACGCGTACCAGCTCACCGTGAAGGGTGACACGAAGTTCGCGCTGTACGTGAAGTCGAACACGCTGCGTGGCGGGTTCTCGGAGAACATCAACCTCGACAGTGTCTCCGGCACCTTCGCGCGCAACTTCGTGTACGTGACGTCCACCTACAACAGCCAGACCGGGAGCAACGTCCCGTCGTTCGGGCCGTTCACGATCGGCAACTGCTCGAGCACGAAGATCGCGGGCAAGGCCTTCGACGTCAGCGGGCTTTCGCAGGCTCACGTGCACGGGTTCACCGTGGCGAACTCCACGTTTGAAGGCGTGTCCGACACGTCGAACACGCTGAAGTACGTGGACAACGCCAAGTTCACGAACGTGACGGTCAACGGCAAGCCGATCTGAACCTGCGGGATCGGCGCGGCTGCGGCAGGCTTACTACCAACGAGTAGGAAGCCTGCCGTCAGTCCTTTCCGGAGGTAGCCGTGGACGTCCCCGAAGTGCCATCGAAGGTGGATCCGGACGCGTTGACCACCGTCCTCGACGGGCGCTGGGCCGAGGTGCGCCGCGGGGTCCGCGCGCAGATGAGCGAGGCGGAGTTCCGGGACCCGGTGGACCTCGGCATCGAGGACCACCGCGCCCAGGTGCTCGACCAGCTGCGCGCCCTGGCCGAGAGCGACCGCCCCGGCCTGGGTTTCGACCCGGCCTACGGCGGCGGTGGCGACGTCGGCGGCTCGGTGACGTCGTTCGAGCTGCTCGGCTACGGCGACCTGTCGCTGATGGTGAAGGCCGGTGTCCAATGGGGACTCTTCGGCGGCGCCGTCCAGCTGCTCGGCACCGAGCGCCACCACGCCGCGCACCTGCGCGCGATCATGAACCTGGACCTGCTGGGCTGCTTCGCGATGACCGAGCACGGCCACGGCTCCGACGTCCAGCACCTGCGCACGACGGCGACCTTCGTGGACGGTGGGTTCGTCGTCCACACGCCGGACGCCATGGCCACCAAGGAGTACATCGGCAACGCGGCCCGCGACGGCCGGATGGCGGTGGTGTTCGCCCAGCTCGTCACCGGCGGCGAATCCCGCGGTGTGCACGCGTTCCTGGTGCCGATCCGGGACGAGTCCGGCGCACCGATGCCGGGAGTGTCCATCGAGGACTGTGGTCCGAAGGCGGGCCTCAACGGCGTCGACAACGGACGGTTGAGCTTCGACAACGTCCGGATCCCGCGCGAGGCCCTGCTGAACCGCTTCGGCGACGTCGCCGAGGACGGGACGTATTCGAGCCCGATCGAGAGCGACAGCCGCCGGTTCTTCACGATGCTGGGCACGCTGATCCGCGGCCGGGTGAGCGTCGGCGGCAGCGCGGGCGCCGCCACGAAACGCGCTCTGGCCCTGGCGATCCGCTACGGCGAGCAGCGCCGCCAATTCATGACGCCGGAGGGCGAGGAGGTCGTCATCCTCGACTACCTCGGGCACCAGCGGAAGCTGCTGCCGGCGCTGGCGAAGACGTACGCGCTGTCCTTCGCGCAGGAAGAGCTGGTGGCGAAGCTGCACGACATCGACTCCTCGGCGCCGGAGGAGGAGCAGCGCGAGCTGGAGTCGCGCGCGGCCGGCCTGAAGGCGCTCAACACGTGGCACGCGACGGCGACGATCCAAGCGGCGCGCGAGGCGTGCGGTGGCTCGGGGTATCTGGCGGAGAACATCCTGCCGGGTCTGAAGGCCGACACCGACGTCTTCACGACGTTCGAGGGCGACAACACGGTGCTGCTGCAGCTGGTCGCGAAGGGCCTGCTGACCAGCTACAAGCAGGACTTCGAGGACCTGTCGCCGCTGGCCACCGCCCGGTTCTTCACCGACCAGGTGGTGAGCGCGATCCTGGAGCGGACGTCCGTGCGCAAGGCGCTCGAGTCGCTCACCGAGGGGTCGGACGCGGATGTCTTCTTCAGCCGCGAGTGGCAGCTGAGGCTGTTCGAAGACCGCGAGGAGCACGTCGTCGAAGGGGTGGCGAAGCGCCTTCGCAAGGCGGCATCGGACCCGTTCGGGGTGTTCAACGCGGCCCAGGACCACGTGCTGCGCGCGGGCCGCGTCCACATGGAGCGCCTGGTGCTGGAAGCGTTCGCGGCGGCCATTCCGAGGTGTGAAGACCCGGACGCCCGCACGCTGCTCGACCGCGTCTGCGACCTGTACGCGTTGTCGGCGATCGAAGAGGACCTGGCGTGGTTCCTGGGTCACGGCCGCTTGACGGCGTCCCGCGGAAAGGCCGTCACCGCGGCGGTGAACGGCCTGTGCGCCCAGCTGCGCCCCCACGCGCGAACGCTGGTGGACGCGTTCGCGATCCCGGAGCAGTTCCTCGCGGCGCCGATGCTGCGGTCCTGACCGGACGGTCTGCTTCGGTGGGGTAGCGGAGAGCGGGCCGCACGGGTCGTCTAGCGTGGCGCGTCCGATTTCCCTCTCCCCGAAGGTCTTCCCATGGGCGCACGCCGCGAAAGACGCTTGCTCGAAACCGCCGCACCGATGATGCAACCGGGCGAAACGCCCGAAGTGATCGCCATGGCCAAGGTGGGCTCGCTGCGGAAGGTGCTGGGTGAGCACTTCGCGCTGAGCATCGCGACCGCGGTGCTCAGCGGCGGCACGATGTTCTCGCTCACGACCCAGCGGGAGCTCTACTTGCTGCTGACCGACCGTCAGCTGCTGTTCTTCGAAGCCGACGCGTACACGGGCGGCCCGGGCAAGGCGCTGTTCGCCGTGCCGCGCACGCACGTCGCGATCACCGAGCCCAAGAAGGGCTTCCTGGTGAAGTTCGAGCTCTACATCCACGGCTGGGACCAGGCCATGACGCTGTCGATGCCGCCGATCCCGCCGTCGTTGCGGAAGAAGGGCCTGCGCCTGGTCGCCGGCTTGCCGCGCGTCCAGGCCGCGGTGGCGTGACCGGTGGGTGGCCGGCGTCGGGGGCCGGCCACCCACCGGGGGTCCTACTTGCGGTGCTTGCCTTCGTCGTCGGTGACCTCGAACTGCTCCTTGCGGACCTTGCCCGAGACCGTCTGCTCGTCGGTGACGGTCTCGGTCCGCAGGCGCACCCGCTCGACCGGCACGGTTTCCTTGCGCACCACGGGCTTCTCGGCGTGGAGGACGACGTCCTGCTCGGCCTCGCCGATCTCGCCCCCGGCCTGGCCGTCCTTGATCGGCTCCCGCTCGATGCGCACCTCTTCGTGCCGCACCGGGACCGTGACCTGCTGCTCTTCGGTGACGACGTACTTGCGCAGCCGCACGTGCCCGGTCTCGACCTGCTCGGTGCCGACGTTCAGCCGTTCCTCGGACCGCGTCATGCCGTCCTGGCCGGACTTCGCGCGCTGGCCCTTGTCCATTCCGGACTTCCCGGCGGCGTCCATTTCGGACCGTCCGCGGCCGTCGGCGCCGCCCATCGCCGGGTTCCGGCCCTGCGTCCGGTCACCCGTCCGGCCGTCCATCCGGCCATCGGGCGAGGTCCGCGGCATCGGCAGGCCGTAGTGCTGGTAGAGCTGGGCGCTCTCCTCGGGCGAGAGGTGCCCGTCGGCGTCGATGCGCGGTGCGTCGGAGACGGCGTCCTTGTCGACCCGGACGTGCACGCCGTCCTTGTCGGTGTGCGCCCCCGAGAGCGGGACGAAGCTCTCCTTGGTGCCGAAGAGACCGGTCTTGACGGTGATCCACTCCGGCTGGTGCGTCGTGTCGGCGAGGTAGACGTTGCCGACCTTCCCGAGCTTGTTGCCGGCCGGGTCGACCACGGCACTGTCGATGAGCTCCTGGGGCTGCATGGTCTTGGCCATCGCGGTACTGCTCCTTTCGCGCGTCGGTGTCTGTAGGAGCAACCGTGGAGCGCGCTGTTGATCACGGCAACCGTCGTGGTGCTCCCGTGGGTGACCCCGGAAAGTGGTGGTTTGAAGCGCGGCTCGTTGGCGAGGTCCGGCGTGTTCCAGCAGGTCGCACGGGCTGTACCGGCCGTGAAAGACGGCGTGGGGGATGGCGCGAAGGTGTACATGTGACCGGCACCACGAATCCGGCTGTCACAACCCGGCCGCGCGCGTCGTCAAGGGGGGTGAAAGCGGACGACGGAAGGAAAGCACGATGGAAGCGCGGCTCAACATGTTCGAGAACGAAGTCACGACCAAGTTCTTCAAGCGCCTGATCGCGGCCTCCCGCCCGATCGAGGAGTCCTCGCTGCCGAAGGCGACGCAGGAGCTGGTGAAGATCCGCGCGAGCCAGATCAACGGCTGCGGAATGTGCCTGGACATGCACACGAAGGACGCGGCGGCGGCGGGCGAGACGGCGGTCCGCCTGGCCCTGGTGGCAGCGTGGCGCGAGGCGGTGGTGTTCACGGAGGCGGAGCGAGCGGCCCTGGCCCTGGCCGAGGAGGGAACCCGCCTGGCGGACAACCACGAGGGCGTGTCGGACGAGACCTGGGCGGCAGTCCGCAAGAACTTCGACGAGGAGCAGATCGGCGCACTGGTCTGCCTGGTGGCGGAGATCAACACGTGGAACCGCCTGAACGTGATCGTCCGCAACCCGGCAGGCGAGTACCAGCCGGGAATGTTCGGCTGACGCGCATCGCTGGGGACTTCCAAGGGGGAGGTCCCCAGCAGTGCTCAGGCGTACATGGCCAGCCAGATCGCGATGATCTGCTCCGGGCCTCTTCTGCACCTCGGCGTCTCTGCCTCTTAGGTGCGCTGAGCTGCGGTTTTACCTGTCATCAGTTCTCGCGGGTGCTTGCCTCTTCCTGACCTCTGACGGCCTGGAGACGGCCTGGCGACCGACGCCACAACCTGCTCTGCATCCCGATATGAAGCCAGCACGCGGCCGGTGGTGCCGGGTCAAGACACGCTTCATCGTCTTGACGCGGTGCTACCGGCCGTTGTCACGATCAGGCGTCGGGATGGAGGTCCCCAACGACGGTGCGTAACAGAGATCGACTCCCAAACGACCCGACTGTTACCACCGCTCGTAGCTCGTCGAGGAGGCCGAGGATGCCCCAGGGGAGAAGTGTCCCGCCGCCGTGCGGCGCTTCGCCGGGTGACCCGCTGGCGGCCGCACCGCCCGGCCGGCGGGCGAAGCGGAGCGGCAGCCCGCCGTGCCGGAAGCGGATGCGGGCGCCCAGGTGAGGGGCCACGTAGGCGACAGGCGCGCCGCCAGCGGCGGCGCGCCCTTGATCCCATAGAGCCAAGTTCGGCAGTATCCGAGAAGCTCACATGGTGTGCGTTATCACCCACGATCCATGGCCTTCTTGTCTCTAGATACCCTCCATCGGACCTCGCGTGCAGTGTCTGTATGACCGAGGATGGAGGTACGGACGCAGCGGGAAGCGAGTGAACGAGTGATGACTACCGGTACGGCGCTGGCGGAAAAACCAGTTTTGCGACGTGAGGTCGACTTGCGGGACCCGGTAGCTGCATGGCTGGAGTCGCGTTGTGAAAAAGGTTGCGTAGCTGACGAGATCGATGCAGGCGCCGGCATCGCGGACCTAGTTGCAACCTATGGCAGGACCGCTAGCGAACGCGCTAACAGCTATCGTTATCGATACGTGAGTCTCACATCGAGAAATGAAGTTGAACTTTTCCGGTTCCTCGTTAAGGCTAGAACAGAGCTAGAGCTGCGCGAATGGGCGCCATGGGGATGGAAATCTCTTCGCGAGAACGCTATGGCACCGCTACTTGATAGGGGTCTGATTCGATGCTCGTCTGGGAAATATGAAATTGTGGAGAAGATACCCGACCCGGGAACAAACATAACTGCAGTTGAATTAAAACTGCGAGACTGGCGTCGAGCTGTCGGCCAAGCGGCTCGATATCACTTGTTTGCTCATGAAGTTTATATCGCGCTCCCGATGGCTGCTGCTGAAAAATCTATCACGGCCGCCGGAGAGCTTGGGATCGGCGTCCTCGGAATCGATGACGATCATATCGTGCGCGAACTGGCTGCGGCAGTGCCGAATCAGCCCATGGATGATTCGTCTCGAAGACTGGCTGCGGAACGATCTGTTGCGACGGGATGGGCGACTGTTAAGCGAGTCGGCGGCTCCTCTCTTAGATGATCTTTTTCCAAACCTCCAGGAATGTTCCGAGTTCAGCTGGGTCGACAATCCCGCGCAGCTTTGAGTAAAGACCCTGAGCCTCTTGAATCTTGGTTTTCATCCATTCGCGACGCTTGCTAGGTTCGAGGCTCGACAACTCAGCTACTTGATCGCTCTTTGCTTGCATATTGTGTTGGCGCAGAGTGATCCGCTGTTCGGTCGTTGAGATCTGCGCGATGGGCCTGCCTGAAGAAAATAGATCGCGATCGTACTTTGTGTAAGTTCTTGTTAGAAGTCCGGCACGTCGCAAGCGAGCATGCGTTTCGATCTTAAGGGAGTTCAGAAGATCGGGCACGTAGTAACGATCGGCGGCTTGACCACCGCGCGTATCTTCTACCTCTTCCAAGTGGCGCGGAAGATTCTCAAGGTTCGCGGATACGCCAGTTGACCATCCCGATGCGCCCAGGCCCAGGGCTAGCAAGCCAGAAACGTCCCGCCGTCCAATTATTATGGGGGATTCGATCTCTCGGCAGACGGCGATCACGTCACGAATTCCCCTAAGGGTTCCCTCGTCGGCAAGAGGGGCAAATGGTACCTGTGCCGTATGCACCAGCAGGTAGACTGCCGGCAATCGTGTTGCCGTGAGTGCATTCAGTAGGTGCTCAAGTCCTGCGCCGCCGCTGAGTACGCCCGAGCCGACAGCGACCGCTGACCAGACCTCGTTCTTGTGTCCTGCCTGCTGAAGGATGTCGCGGCAGGTCTCTGCGCAAGAGAGGCTTTCGTCGATCCATTCCAGCTCCCCGGAATCTGCGAGAAAGTAGGGTGAGATCACGATGTCGGTTTTATTGTCGATCTGGTGCTCGACTATGCTGCGGCAGTAGTCGGCGCGGGCGGATTCCGATTTTGGAACTTCTAATATTCTCGCTCGTTGGCCATATGGCAGCTTTTTGTAGGATGAGGATCGAGCTTCGATCGGCGATCGATCCAAATATGAAACGGGATCGATCGCGAGGTTGACTTTACTGCTGGCTGCTACCTGGGTCATTACGTCTATCCGTGCGCTGCAGCCGGCGGCGTCGAGAATTAAGCCGTCTGTTCCGAGTTCGGTGACGAATTCCGAAGTGGCGACATTTTTTATTTGGCCAACCGCTAGGTAGAAGCATAAGGAGTTGGAGTTGTCGTCTGAGCCGTCTCCCTCCAGGGCGGCGACCGCGTTCCCAACGTCTTCAAGCAGCTTCTCGGGATCGAGGTATCGCTTGAATGGCTGTTGCTGGGTCATTTTCTCGAGAACATTCGAGAGCTTGGCTGGAACGCGCGCGTTCACATCCTTCGCTTTAGGGATAGCGATTACACCTGGGGCTGACCAAAGTTCGACGCCTGTGACCTTCCCAAAGGGCTTGGAATTTGTGACTAGCCTCCATGCTAGAAGACCAATGACAAACTGATCAGATCGCCAATCTCCACGCTGCGGTGACTTGCTAACCTGCTCCGGACTCATCCATCCAGGCGTCCCTGGGGTGGGTAGCAGCGTGTGTGTCTCGTCATCTACGTGACGGGCCATTCCGAGATCAACGATTACAACCTGCCCCGACTCTGTAAGCATCACATTGCTCGGAGAGAGATCGCGGTGTGCTGTCTGTTCGCGCCACAATGCCGCCGCGCCTTCAACAACCTGCATCATAATAGATGCGGCAGTCTTAAGGTCGAATTCGTCGTTGAACTTCAACGACTTGCTCAGTGGTGCACCGTCGATGTAGTCCATTTCAACATATTGAAATGAGGTGTCGTCGATTGTGATCGCATCGATCGCTCGGTATGCGACCACGTTTTTGTGGCTGACGCGTCGCAGGGCCGCGAACTCTCGCTCGGTTCTGACGACATCGGTCCGTTCTGGGTCAAGAATCTTGACTGCGAAGACGTCGCTCCCGCGCTGTACTTTGAACGTGCTGGCAAAGCCACCAGTCCCCAGGTGTGTCACCTCTGCGTCTGGATACAGAGTTAGGGCGATGGACTTAAGTTTCTGCGTATCAGCCGGCATGGACGCTCCCCTGATCAAGTCAGTCTGATCACCAAATCGCTCCGCCTTGTCGGCTAGTTACGCACGTAATTCAATTGAAACAAAGAATATCGTTATGTAATCGATGTATTAATGTGACCCGAAAGATGTCTTGTTGCTAGGTGAAAAAAGGATCTCGATTACGGGTGAGCGCGTGCCTAATTCGCATCTCGATCGAGGAATGAATGCTCATTGATTCGAGCGAGGATGGCATTACCCAATCGACAACTTTGCTCTCTTCGCTGGTCTGCAGTGTTCCGCCTCTAGGAGTCGCTCGAAAGCAGATTGAGAACTCTTGCCTGACCTCGCCATCGTCGTAGGCGATCACGTGCTTAGGGTCCGAGTACAGGCCGATCACTCCCGTGACCTCGCATTCGATGCCGGTCTCCTCGCGGACCTCCCGAACCGCCGCCTCGGCCAACGTCTCGCCGAGTTCAAGCTGGCCACCTGGTATCGAGTACAGGTCGTTGTCCGTGCGCCTGATCATCAAAATTCGGCCTTCGTCGTCCTGGATGAACGCCGAGACCGCTACGGCGATGCTGTTTGCCTTGGGTGCGTTCGGGTCGTTGTAGTAGTCGACTCGGGTCATGCTGCCTCCTAGAAGGTGGCTGGCTTGGCGAGGTTCCAGACTGACTCGAAGCTCTCCGAGTACGTCTCGAAAAGGTCCCCGGCGGACAGTCTTCGCAGGTGGAGGGACGGGGCGTGGGCTCCCTGGAATCCGTACACGTGCGTGTTGATGATCATCTCATCGTCGAAACGGAAGATCGAGTTGTAGAGCGTCGTGTTGTGGAACCGCATCTCCACCCCGTCGACGCCGACCAGCGGCCGGTAGGACGCCAGCGCGTTGCGGATGCGTGCCGCAAGCGTCCCGTCGCCGAGCTGCTCTTCCTCGCCACGCAGGGCGACGCTGTCACCCTCGGGGTCTCCGAACACGAGCCGGATTCGAGCGCCGGCCGCTGCCTTGGCAGTCAGGTCCTTGATGAACCGCGGGCGTTCGACCAGGAACAACGCCGCGTGTACCAGGATCTCGACGGTCTCCGATGCATCCTTGATCAACCGGTCCCACAGTTCGACGGGGACGGCGTTGCGGTGCGGGAAGACCTGCACCAGCTCGGCGGCAGCCGTCTCGGCCTTGCGTTCCGGGGCCACGGAGTCCGGCCACAAGTAGGTCTCTGACTCGCGCGCCATGGCGGCGATCTTGTGCCGGTGCTTGGGGTAGGGCGTCCGGTTCTTGGTGATCCAGCGCTCGACGGTCTTCTGATCGACGCCGACCGCCTTCGCGACCTGCTCCAACGCCAGGCCATTGCGCAGCAGCGCGTCACGCAGGCGTTCATTCGGCATCTGCACCCCTCGGGACGTGTAGGGACGTCTTCGACGGTACCAGGGACGTCCCGAGATGTCCTGCCACGTGGTGATCACGTCCCGCGTTTTGGCGGAGATTGGGTGTCAGGTTGCCGGGGCAGGCCCGGTGCCAGGACACCGAGGAGGTAGGCGTGACTACTGAAACCGCCGTTCGGCCGGCTGGCTCGGACAAGCGGGCGGTCCCTCGCCGACGTGCGGCGTAAGCGCGGCGTGGCATGCGCGACACGGTTCAGATCCACGTCACGGCTGATCTGCCGATTCGTGCCCGCGCGCTGACGTACGCAAACCGCGCCGAAGTCCGGTTCGGCAAGGCGTTCCCGGTGGTCCTGCTCGTGGACTCCGACGCCATTGCCGTACTCCGGAGGGAACTGGATAAGGCGAGCGCGGCATTGGACGCCGCAGCGGCACGAGGCGGAGAGCCGCCAGAAACTACCAACTAGCAGACGACACAAGGGATTCAGCATGGCTATCGACAAGGGACACCGGTTCGGCATCGACTTCGACGACGCGTTCACCCAGGGCCTCGTCATGGTGGGCGAAGTCTCGCCCGATAACGAATACCAATCGCGTGAGGACCGGGCTGCCAATCGCCCGGTGCGGCAGCGGGTTGACGAGGTGACCGGGAAGCGCCAGTGGAAGGTCATGGTCACCGACCCGGCGGAGACCCGCGCGAAGCGGGCGTCGTTCGAGATCACGCTTCTCGCCGACGTCCAGCCGGTGCCGACCACCTCGGAGGCGCTGCCCGGGATGCGGCCGATCGAGCTGGACGGCCTGACGGCGGAACCGCGCGTGGCTGGGCAGGGTGAGTTCAAGTACCAGTCCTACGTGTTCCGCGCGACCGGCTTCAAGCAGGCCGCGAGCAAGCCGTCCCGGTCCGGTGGGTCCGGTGAGACGGCAAAGGCCGCGTGACAGGGATGGGCTTCCGCGAGCGGGTCGAGGCGTGGGAGCGGGCGTATCGGGACTACATGGCCGCGTGGGAGCACGGTCGTGCGGTTTTGTCGCCGGTGAGTGCGACGAACACGGCGAATTCTGCGCGGCGGGTGTCGCGGGCGTGGCACGAGCTGGCGCAGGCGCGTGGGTTGCCGTGGTGGTGTGTGGCCGCGTTGGAGTCGGCGGCCGAGGGGTTCGCCGAGTTGGCAAGGGATTGGGCGATTGAAGCAGGACACGGCGGTGATGGACGGGCTGGGCGTCCGCTGGGCGGTGGGTCCGGGTATCGAGGTGACGGTGGAGGAGACCGGTCCGGATCGGTCGGCTCCGCCGGTTCTGGTGTTGGCCGGCGCGCCCTTCGTGCTGACGTTGGTGCCGCCGCAGGACCGGGAAGCGTGGCCGGATTGCGTGGTGTTCCTGCGCCAGCTGCGCGACCACGCCGAGGACCTGGCGGCGCTGCTGGAAGCCCGCGCGGAGAGGCGTGACGGTGCGGAAGGCTGAGCCGAAGACACTGCGGGAGGCGCACGAGGTTGTGATGGACCGCCGGCCGCCGAACAACGCGAACCCGTCGGTCTGGCTGGCGTTCCGGCTCGGCAACGCACGGTTGTACAAGGCAATTGCGGACGTCGACCGGGGTCATCACCACGAGGCGCTGTACTGGGCCGGGTACGAGGAGCGGCAGGCAGGTGAGATCTCGGCCGAACTTCAGGCGGAAGGGAAGTCCGCTGATTAGTCGCATGTAGACGACCGGAAAGTCAATAGTATCAGCGAAAAACGCACACTATGACGTGCGGCGTTGAAGCACGTCCTGATGTGGGTGCGTGTGATCCGTAAGGCGCAGAAGCGGAACCTGGCTACCAACCTTGCCGCTCCTGCGCTGTCCACAACCAGCGGAAGTGAACAATGACAACGCTAAACGATGACAACGGGCGAGCGTCAACGGGGGTCACCCGAACGCGCTGCGCTTCCTGCAAACGCTTCGCCAAACTCCTTCCCGGCGAGACCCAGTGCGCTCCGTGCTTGGGAATGCTGCCGCTGGATCTGCGGGTGAAGCGGGGTGGTCGGTGATGTCTCCCGGCTTCGCGGTAGTGGCCCTGGCTGGCCTGGGGCTTGGTGTGTGGGTGCTGCACAAGGTCGGCCGTGCCCTGGCCTCGATTCTGGAAGCTCTGGCTGCGGCGGCTGTGGTGTTCGTGGCCCTGTGGTGGCTGTGCAAAGCCGTGGTGTGGATGATCGCGCAGGTCGTGACCCGGTGGCGGACCAGTCTCGCCGTGATCGCAGTGGTCGTGTGGTGTGAGCTGTTCGGCTGGCTCTCCCTGGTGCTCGTCGCGGCCAGTATCGCGGTGGTCCTGGTGACATGGTGGGCGATCGACGCTGTCTCGTTCGATCAGTGGTGCTGGAGGTTCCTACGCTCCTGGTGGGCTCGGTGGGCGATCTATGGGCGGAAGCTGCCGGAGTGGCTGCACGCCTGCGGCCTGTCGGTGCGGGACGAGGCGCTGCCGGTGGTGGTGAACGTGAACCTCGTCGGCCGTCGACGCGCGCTGTCCCGATCGACGTCGAACCGGGCGAACGCGCGGCTGCCCAAGGTTCTCGGCGTCCGTTCCGGTGCCTCGTGGGATGAGGTGCGGGTGGAGCTGGTGGCCGGGCAGAAGCCGGAGGACTTCGACGACGCCGCTCGTGCCTTGGCCGTCGCGCGGAAGGTCGCCCGGTGTCAGGTCCGTGAGCTGGCCCCGAACGTCGTGTCGATCGACTTCCAGCGTCGTGACCTGCTCGGCGGAGGTGTGGCCGGCCCGCAGGTCCCGGAAGGCATCGACTCGTCCGGTGTGGACTTGCGCAACGTCTGGGCGGGCCGGACCGAGTACGGGCGTGACTGGCGTGTTCCGCTGCTGGGCTCGGGTGCACATTGCTTGACCGCTGGTGCCTCGGGCGCGGGCAAGAACTCGGTGATGTGGTGCCCGCTGGTCGCGGCGGCCTCGGCGATTCGGGCTGGGGTGGTGCGCATGTCCGGCATCGATCCAAAGGGCATGGAACTGGCGTACGGACGTGGGATCTTCTCCCGCTACGCGGTCGGCGGCAAGGACGCCGTTGAAGTCCTCGACGGCCTGGTCGAGGAGATGGAATCCCGCAAGCGCGCGTTCGCCGGTCGGCTGCGGACCATTCCGGTGTCGACGGAGTATCCGTTGGAGCTGCTGGAGTTCGACGAGATCGGCGCGCTGACGAAGTACACCGACCGCAAGACCCGTGAGGCCATTGTGGAACGGGTCGCGCTGCTGACGACGCAAGGCCGGGCGTTGGGGATCTCGGTCCGTGGCTATGTCCAGGAGCCCACCAAGGACACCGTGCCGGTCCGGGAGCTGTTCACCCGGAGGGTGTGTCTGCGGGTCACGTCGAAGACGCACGTCGGGATGGTGCTCGGTGATGGGGCGTACGAGCGCGGTGCGTGGGCGAACCGGATTGGTGACTCGGAGGCCGGTGTGGGCTACGTGTGGGGCGAAGGCATCCGCGAGCCGCTGCGCATCCGGGCCGGGTGGGTGTCCGACGGCACCGTGAAGGCGCTGGAGGAGTACGTGACCAACGGGGGTGTCGCGGATCTGCGGCACGGCGGTGAGGGGGTGGCCGCGTGAACCGGCTGATGATCTTCCTCGACGCCATCCGCGATCACCTGGACTCGTATCAGTTGCCGCCGGCCGCGTCGGTCGACGTCAACGCCTGGTCGAGCCCGATCACGGTTCAGCTCGACGTCGATGGCCTGCCAGAGGTGTCGCGGGCGTTGCTGGTGTGGACGCAGACGCTCGAGGACGTCTCGGCTCGGCTGTGGCGGCTGGTCGACGGGCGGTGGGTGCACCTGTCGATCAGTGGCCGGACGCCGTGCGGCATCCCCGTTGTGGTGTTCGGGGTGGTCCGGTTCGAGCCGAGCACCTTCCCCGACCTCCCGGCCGGAGCGAAGCAGGACATGCCTGTCTATCTGCTTCGTGGCTGGTCATCGCCTGGGGAGGTGGCGGCCTGATGAGCGAGACACGCGCCGAGCGGATGCGGACACCGCTGGCAGCCGACGTGATCCGGGCGACGGCGGAGAAGCACGGCGTCTGCGTCCGCCCGTTCACGATGGAAGTCGGCGACACCCAGACCGGCGAACTCCGGTATGTCCCCGTGCCCTGCGGCTCCACCGTGGAATCGGTATGCCTGCCCTGCGCCCGGAAGGCAAAGGTACTTCGGCAAGCCCAGTGCCGCGAGGGCTGGCATATGACCGAAGAGCCCGTCCTCGCCGCCGAACCGCCCTCGGAGGATCACAAAGAGCTGCTGACCTACCGCGCGGACCTGATCGCGGCCTATCGGGACGTCGTCGAGCACGACCAGGCCGAGGCCGAGGAGCTGCGGGAGGAGATCGCCGGGGTCGACGCGGAACTTCGGCAACTCGGGATGCGGGGCCGGCTGCCCGCCCTCGACGTGCCAACCAAGCGAGCCGTGAAGCGCTCGACCCGGCGTCGGCAGGACGCGCCGAACCTGCCCCGGCAGAAGGTCGCGAAGACCACGGTTGGTCGGGAGTACGCGGGGAAGTTCCGGCCGTCGATGTTCGTCACGCTGACCTGCGACACCTACGGCCCCGTCCGTGATGGGGCTCCGGTCGACCCGGCCCGGTACGACTACCGGCGGGCCGCTCGGGACGCGGTGCACTTCTCTGCGCTGGTGGACCGGTGGTGGCAGAACCTGCGCCGGGTCGTGGGCTGGGACGCGCAGTACTTCGCCACCGTCGAGCCGCAGAAGCGCACGGCTCCGCACCTGCACGCGGCGATCCGCGGTGCGATCCCGCACGATGTGATCCGGCAGGTCACGGAGGCTACGTATCACCAGGTCTGGTGGCCCTGCCACGACCAGCTCGTCTACACCGAGCGGCTGCCGGTCTGGGACCCGGACACCCGGGCGTTCCTCGACCCGGACACCCGGGAACCGCTAACCGCCTGGGATGACGCCGTGGACCAGGTCGAGGATCCGGCGCATGTCGTCACGTTCGGGCGGCAGGTGCACTCGAAGGGCATCCTCGGCGGAACCGAGGAGGCCGGCCGCCACATCGGCTACCTGACCAAGTACCTCACCAAGTCCACCGGCGAGGTCGTCGAAGCGGACACCGCGCGGCTGCGGGATCACCACGACCGGCTGCACGCCGAACTGTCGGTCACGCCGTGCTCGCCGCGCTGCGCGGTCTGGCTGTTGTACGGGGTCCAGCCCAAGGGAGCAGGCAGCAAGACCACCCCGGGGCACTGCAAGGGACGGGCGCATCGGCGGACCACGCTCGGGCTGCCGGGACGTCGGGTGCTGGTGTCGCGAAAGTGGTCGGGCAAGACCCTCGACGACCACAAAGCCGACCGGAAAGCCTTCGTCCGGCAGGCGTTGGCGGCGATCGGGATCGAGAAGCCACAACCGGACCCGGCCCGGCTGGTCTGGCGGAAGGTCGAACCAGGAGATCCGCAGGTCCCGCCCCGGTCGCACCTGGTCATGCGGGCGATCGCGGAGCGGATCACGTGGAGGGCCGAGTACGACCGGGCGCTACTCGCGGCCGCTGGGCCACCGGGGAGTGATCCAGAAACTTCGGCAACTCAGCTCGCAGCGTGACAAGGGGGAGCACATGAACAACGTCCACAGCATCGAACGCCTCTGGTCCGTCGAAGACGTCTCGGACTACCTCGGCGTCCCGGTGAAAACGCTCTACCAGTGGAAATGGCGTGGCGAGGGTCCGCCGGTGAAGAAGATCGGCCGGCACCTGCGCTATAACCCGGCCTCCGTGCGGGCCTGGGCCACCGAAGCCGCGTAACCAGTTTCGAGAAAGGAGAGTCCACATGGGACACATTCAGGACCGGTGGTACCGCCAGGCGCGGCACCCGGAAACCGGACGGCTGCTCTTCAACGACAAGGACAAGCCGGTCATGGAGCGGTCCGAGCTGTACGGCATCGGGCTGCGGTACAAGGTGCGGTACCTCGATCCGGACAACAACGAACGTTCGAAGTCGTTCGCGGACAAGCAGAAGAAGCGCGCCGAAGACTTCCTCATCGAGGTCGAGTCGGACAAGCGGGAGGGCAAGTACGTCGACCCGCAGGCCGGCCGCGTGCTGTTCTCCGTCGTCGCGGATCGGTGGGTTGCTGCGCAGACCTTCGACCACACGACCCGGGAGCGGGTGATCAGCCGTCTCGCCAATCACCTCAAGCCGTTCTTCAAGGCGAAGACCGTCGGGGCGATCAAGCCCAGCGACGTCCAAGCGTGGCTCCGCTGGCTCCAGGATCGCAGGGTGAGCACGCGCTCGCGAGTCCTGTACTTCACCCACCTCGTGTCCATCCTCAGCTTCGCGAAGGAGGACAAACTCATCGTGAGCAACCCGGCCCAGGCGTCGAGCGTGACTCGGCCCCGGGCGGGTCTGCGGCAGGTACAACCCTGGCGGCCGGAGCGGGCGCAAGCCGTCTTGAACGCGCTGCCGATCCGGTTCAAGCCGGTCGTCCGGGTTCCTGCCGGGATCGGGCTGCGGCAGGGTGAGGTGTTCGGGTTCTCCCTGGACGACGTCGACCGGGACCGGAACGTCGCCCAGGTCGAGCGGCAGGTCCGGATCGTCGACAACGTCCTGTGCTTCGCGCCGCCGAAGCGGGGCAAGACGCGAGAGGTGCCGATCGGTGGTGAGCTGTTGTCCGCCCTGGACGAGTACGCCGAGCAGTTTCCGGCGACCGAGATCACGCTTCCGTGGGTCCACCCCGAGGGCAAGCCGGTCGCCGTGAAGCTGCTCATGGTCGACTACGACGGGTTGCCGTTCCGGCGCGGCGGCTTTCGGTTGAGCGTTTGGCTACCTGCGCTCAAGAAGGCTGGCATCGAGAAGCCGACCCGAGCGGACGGGATGCACGCGCTCCGGCACCTCTACGCCTCGGTGCTGCTCGACGCCGGCGAATCCATCAAGGCGCTGTCCAGCTACCTCGGTCACTCGGACCCGGGCTTCACGCTGCGCGTCTACACGCACCTGCTGCCGACCAGTCACGAGCGGACCCGCAACGCCGTCGACGCCCTGTTCAGGGACGGCCTGGCGGCGGCCTGAGGAAGATCCACAAGGGTAAAACCGCAGCTAGGCGTACATGGCCAGCCAGATCGCGATGTAGTGCGAAACGGCGGCAAGCACAGTGCAGGCGTGGAAGAACTCGTGGTACCCAAAGGTATCCGGCCAGTGGTTGGGCCACTTGAACCCGTAAAAAGCCGCCCCGAGCGTGTAGAACAACCCACCCACGCAAAGCAGGACCAAAGCCGCGACTCCGGCATGCGACAGCAACTCCGGGAACACGAACACCGCAACCCAGCCCAGCGCGATGTAGATCGGCACCCCGAGCCACCGCGGAGCATGCGGCCACAGCATCTTGAGGGCCACACCGGCGACAGCCCCACCCCAGACGATCGCCAGAATCACGTACCCGGTCGGCTTGGACATCGCCAGCAGCGTGAACGGCGTATACGTCCCCGCGATGAACAAGAAGATCATCGAGTGGTCCGCGCGCTTCATCCACTTGTACGCGCGGGGGCTCCAGAAGCGGCGGTGGTACAGCGCACTCACGCCGAACAGTCCCAGGACCGTCAGTCCGTACACCGACGTCGCCAGTGCCGCGGTCGAGGACACCGTGGACGCGGCCAGGCTGATCAGTGCCGCCGCTGCGGCGAGGGCACCGAAGAACGTCCAAAAGTGAATGTGCCCGCGCAGTCGGGGGCGGAGGTCCGCTACGGGCTCGGGTGGTTCCGTCGTCACGCTCACCCTTCCAGGTTACGGGACCGTAGGTTCCCTGGCAGCGGTCAAGTCACGCGCCTCACACCGGGTGCGTAGGCTTCCTCGACGTGAGTGTGCGCTCCTTCTTGTCCGACGTCGTGTACAGCGCCTACGGCCGGCGCCTCATCCAGCAGGCCGCCGGCCGGCATCCCCGGCACATCGCCATCATGCTCGACGGCAACCGCCGCTGGGCCCGTGAAGCGGGCTTCTCGGACGTGGCGGACGGCCACCGCGCCGGGGCGAAGAAGATCGCGGACTTCCTGAGCTGGTGCCAGGAGGCCGACGTCGAGGTCGTCACCATGTGGCTGCTCTCGACCGACAACCTCAACCGCGACCCGGACGAGCTCACGCCGCTGCTGAAGATCATCACCGACGTCACCGACGAGCTCGCCGCGCCCGGCAAGAGCTGGCAGCTGCGGATCGTCGGCGCCCTCGACCTGCTACCCGCCGAAGTCGCGAAGCGACTCAGCGAAGCCGCCGCGCGCACCGAGGGCCGCACCGGCATGGAGGTCAACGTCGCGGTCGGTTACGGCGGGCGGCAGGAGATCGCCGATGCAGTCCGCAAGTTGCTGCTCCAGCACGCCGACGAAGGCCGGACGATTCACGAGCTGGCGAAGATCCTCGACGTCGACCACATCTCCGAGCACCTCTACACCTCGGGACAGCCGGATCCGGACCTCATCATCCGAACTTCCGGTGAACAACGGCTTTCCGGATTTCTGCTCTGGCAGTCCGCGCATTCGGAATTCTGGTTCACCGAAGCGTATTGGCCGGCATTTCGTCGCGTCGACTTCCTGCGCGCCATCCGTGACTACGCCTGGCGCCACCGCCGGTTCGGTTCCTGAAACCGCGGAAACGCCGAAGGGCCCCGGAGCGTGCTCCGGGGCCCTTCGCAAGCCAGCACTCAGTGGTGGTGGTGCTCCAGCGAGTGGAGGATCAGCGCCGGGGTGGTGGCGATGCCCGTGTAGGCGCCGGCGACCAGGGAGGCCGCACCGTAGCCCAGCGCGCCGCCGCCCTCGATGAACGTGGCGTACGCGTCGCCGAACGTCGGGTCCGGGGTACCCGTCGTGTCGCCCGTCGCGGCGAACGCGGTGCTGCCGATCATCATGAGGCCCGCAGCGGTGGCGGCCACGAATCCAGCCTTCTTCAGCACTTCGCACACTCCTAGGTAGAACTGTTGGGGTCCGGGGCACCGGAGAACCGGTGGTGTGTCCCGCAGTGAGAAAATTACCCGTCTATCAGGCGCCTCGTACGGCTTGTACGCCCATTGTGTGAGCCTGCTGCGGGTGCTTTCACTCGGACCGGTTCTTTGTGCGCGGCGCAAAATGCGCAGCGCAACCCGACGTGGTAAAAGCCGTTCAGTCGATCTTGTGAATACAACCGGTCAGCAATTTCACCAAGATCATTCCGGCGAGTGTGCATCGAACGAGACCCTGGTTACCCACGGTGACCATCACTGGCCGTTGATGTCGGACGACCGACAGTGAGGTGACGATCTGGCGAATCACCGTGTTGGCTCCCTGCGCGATCCCGCATTCGTGGGTACCTTCCGAGGTGAGGGCACGCGATCCGTGCGGGTCCTCGCGGGAGGCCCTGGTCGTGACGGTGATCGAGGGGGCGGCGCAGCCGCCCACGAGACGCACGAGGGGGCCGGCACCCGGCCCTCGTGGCCGAGCCGCCTGACCCACCGGTCAGGAGGAGCGGTCCAGCCAGGGAGGTGCCCGGCCCAGCGAGTGCGGGCGTGAGGTGCACACGCCCTCGAGGGAGATGCCGTCGTGACTGCGCAGCGTTTGCCCCGTAAGGCCTCTGGCCGTTCTTCGACCGGTGCCGTTCCTGGCCCGGAGAAAGCCTCGACCTCGCCCGAATCCCAGCAGCACATGTACGTGCTCGACACGTCGGTCCTCCTTTCGGACCCGTGGGCGGTCACCCGCTTCGCCGAGCATGCCGTCGTGCTTCCGCTGGTCGTCATCAGTGAACTGGAGGCGAAGCGCCACCACCCGGAGCTCGGCTGGTTCGCCAGGGAATCCCTGCGCATGCTCGACGACCTGCGCCGGCAGCACGGCAGGCTCGACGCGCCGCTCCCCATCGGGGACCACGGCGGCACGCTGCAGGTGGAGCTGAACCACTCGGACCCGACGGTGCTCCCGGTCGGGTTCCGCACCGACTCCAACGACCACCGGATCCTCGCCTGCGCGCTCAACCTGGCGGCGGAGTTCCCGGCGGTCACGCTGGTGACGAAGGACATCCCGCTGCGGGTCAAGGCGGGTGCGGTCGGGTTGGAGGCCGACGAGTACCGCGCGCAGGAGGTCACGCCTTCGGGCTGGACCGGCATGGCGGACGTGGACGTCGAGCAGGAAGTGCTCGACACGCTGTTCGGCGGCGGCACCGTCGATCCGCTCGAGTACGGCCTGGACGAGCTCACCGAGATGCCCTGCCACACCGGGCTGCGGCTGCTCGCGGGCACGTCCAGCGCGCTGGGGCGGGTCACGGCGGACAAGCGCATCCGGCTGGTGCGCGGCGACCGCGAGGCGTTCGGCCTGCACGGCCGCAGCGCCGAGCAGCGCGTCGCGCTCGACCTGCTGCTCGACTCCGACGTCGGCATCGTCTCCCTCGGCGGCCGCGCCGGCACCGGCAAGTCGGCGCTCGCGCTGTGCGCCGGCCTCGAAGCCGTGATGGAACGCCGTCAGCACCGCAAGGTCGTGGTGTTCCGGCCGGTCTACGCGGTCGGCGGCCAGGACCTCGGGTACCTGCCCGGCTCCGAGAGCGAGAAGATGCAGCCGTGGGCGCAGGCGGTGTTCGACACGCTCGGCGCGCTGGTCAGCCAGGACGTCCTCGACGAGGTCTTCGACCGCGGCATGCTCGAGGTGCTCCCGCTGACGCACATCCGCGGCCGGTCGCTGCACGACACGTTCGTCATCGTCGACGAGGCGCAGTCACTGGAACGGAACGTCCTGCTCACGGTGCTTTCGCGGCTCGGCACGGCGTCGCGGGTGGTGCTCACGCACGACGTCGCCCAGCGCGACAACCTGCGCGTCGGCCGGCACGACGGCGTCTCGGCGGTGATCGAGAAGCTGAAGGGCCACCCGCTGTTCGCGCACGTCACGCTGACGCGCTCGGAGCGCTCGCCGATCGCCGCCCTGGTCACCGAGATGCTGGAGGACCACGGCTGAGCTTGAAGTCGGTGAAGGCCACCTCGGCTCGAGGTGGCCTTCACGGCTTTTACCAGCCGGAAGGAAGGGGGCGGCCTTCGGCGAAGCCGGCCGCCGACTGGACGCCCAGCAGCGCGCGCTCGTGGAACTCCTCCAGGGTGCGCGCGCCCGCGTACGTGCACGACGAGCGGACGCCCGAGCCGATCGAGTCCAGCAGGTCCTCGACGCCCGGCCGGGCCGGGTCGAGGGACATCCGCGACGACGAGATGCCCTCCTCGAACAGCGCCTTGCGCGCGCGTTCGAAGACGTTGTCGGTGCGCGTCCGCGCGCCCACCGCGCGCTTCGACGCCATGCCGAACGACTCCTTGTACGGCCGGCCCTGCTCGTCGAACCGCAGGTCACCGGGGGATTCGTAGGTGCCGGCGAACCACGAGCCGACCATGGCGGCGGACGCGCCCGCGGCCAGCGCCAGCGCGACGTCGCGGGGGTGGCGGACGCCGCCGTCGGCCCAGACGTGCTTGCCCAGCTCACGCGCCGCGGCCGCGCAGTCCGCGACGGCCGAGAACTGCGGGCGGCCCACGCCGGTCATCATCCGCGTGGTGCACATCGCGCCCGGCCCGACGCCGACCTTGACGACGTCGGCGCCGGCCTGGATCAGGTCGCGCGTGCCTTCGGCCGTGACAACGTTCCCGGCGACCACCGGGACCTGCGGCGACACCGACCGCACAGCCTTCAGCGCGGCGATCATCTTCTCCTGGTGCCCGTGCGCGGTGTCGACGACCAGCACGTCGACGCCGGAGCCGAGCACGGCTTCGGCCTTCGCCGCGACGTCGCCGTTGACACCGACCGCGGCGGCGACGCGCAGCTTGCCGTCGCCATCGACCGCCGGGGTGTAGATGTCCGCGCGCAGCGCGCCGACGGCGGTCAGCACGCCCGCGAGGCGGCCGTCGGCGTCCAGGCCGAGCGCCAGTGTCGCGCCGTTGCTGTGCAGCCGCTCGAAGACCTCGCGCGCCGGCGTGGTCAGCGGCACCGCGACAGCGGCCGGCTGCGCGACGTCGCCGAGACGCGCGAAGCGGTCGACACCCGCGCAGGCCGCTTCGTCGACGATGCCGACCGGGCGGCCTTCGCCGTCGACGACCACGACGGCGCCGTGAGCACGCTTGTGGACGAGGTTGAGGGCGTCGGCCACGGCGTCGCCGCCGGTCAGCACCAGCGGCGTGTCCCACACCGTGTGCCGGCTCTTGACCCAGCCGACGATCTCGGCGACGGCGTCACTGTCCACGTCTTGAGGGAGCACCACCAGGCCCCCGCGTCGGGCGACGGTCTCGGCCATCCGGCGGCCGGCGACCGCGGTCATGTTGGCGACGACGATCGGGATGGTCGCGCCGGTACCGTCCGCGGTGGAGAGGTCGACGTCGAAGCGGGACTCCACGTCCGAACGGTTCGGCAGCAGGAACACGTCGTCGTAGGTCAGGTCGTGGGCGGGCCGGTGGCCGTCGAGGAAACGCACGAGTCCCCAGGCTACGTGGCCCGGGCGCGGACGGCGAACGTGGGAGGATCGGAGCATGAGCCGCCGCGACCGCGACACCGAGGGACGGGCCCGCAACGCCCGGCCGCGCGATGGCCTCGGCCGGCCGCTGCCCTACGGCGCCGACGGCGTCGAGCGCCAGCCGGAAGGCATCGCGAGGACCCCGGCGCAAACGCTTGCGGAGGCCCAGCAGCTCCTCGACGACGGCAAGCCGTTCCACGCGCACGAGGTCTTCGAGGACGCGTGGAAGACGACCGACGGGCCCGACCGCGAGCTGTGGCGCGGGATGGCCCAGCTCGCGGTCGGCCTGACGCACGCGGCGCGCGGCAACACGGCCGGGGCGGCGTCACTGCTGGAGCGCGGGGCGGCGAACATCGAGCCGTTCCGGCGTGAGCCGCCGCACGGCATCGACGTCGCCGGGCTGCAGGAGTGGGCGCTCACACTGGCCGAAGAGGCGAAGAGGCGGGTGCGGGTGTCGCCGACGTCGCCGCGGTTGACGTGCTGACCGCGGCCGGGGCCGCGGGCATCGCCGCGGTGGCGTCGCTGATCGGCGTGACGCTCGGCGCGCTGCTCGAACCGCTGAAGCTCAACGCGGCGCGACGCGCGAAGCTGCGGCAGGACCGCGCCGACCGCTGCGCCGGACTGATCGAGGCCGCGACGCGGGCGCGCAAGCACATCATCGACATCAACGTGGTCCACCGCCGCCGGACGCTCGGCAAGGAACGGGAGACGGACGCGCAGCGGGAGGTCGAGTTCGAAGACGGCTACTACACGGCCCGCACCGAAATACGCGCGTTCTACGGGCTGCTCGTGATGAGCGGGCCGGACGAGCTGGTGGAGCAGGCGAACCTGCTCCGCAAGAAGGAGATGGAACTCCACCGCACGCGGTGGGAGCTCGACGCCGACGAGAAGTTCGACCGGGAGTTCCTGCCGGCGCCGGTCCGGCAAGCCAGCGCCGCGTTCGACCGGGCGATCGAGGAGTTCGCCCTCGTCGCCCGGAAGCACACGTCCTAAGCCTCGTCCCAGCCGCTCGAAGCCGCCTTCTCCGCGGCCAACGTCGTGCCGTCGCCGTGGCCCGTGTGGACCTTCGTCGCCTCCGGGAGCGTGAACAGCTTCTCGCGGATCGACTTCACGATCGTCGGGTAGTCCGAATAGGACCGTCCGGTGGCACCGGGGCCGCCGTGGAACAGCGTGTCGCCGGTGAACAGCACGCCCAGGTCCTCCGCGTACAGGCACACCGCGCCCGGCGCGTGCCCTGGCGTGTGGATGACGCGCAGCGCCGTGCCCGCGATCGTGATCGTCTGGCCGTCCGCCAGCTCGCCGTCCGGCGCGCGGTCCGGGTGCGTCTGGTCCCAGAGGACGCGGTCGTCCGGGTGCAGCAGGATCGGCGCGCCGGTGGCCGCGGCGAGCTCCGGGGCCGCGTTGACGTGGTCGTTGTGCGCGTGGGTGCAGACGATCGCGGCCAGCTTCCGCTCGCCGACGACGTTCTCGATCGCCTTCGCGTCGTGGGCCGCGTCGACCACGATCACCGCCGTGTCGTCGCCCACGATCCACACGTTGTTGTCGACGTCCCAGCTGCCTCCGTCGAGCTCGAAGACACCGGAAGTCACCAGGTTCTGCACGATCGCCGTCATGCGCCCGACCCTAATGGTCATCGTGCGGGTCGACGACATACCGACGGTATGCTACTTTCGGGTAATCTTACTGACGGTAAGTTCGAAGGGTGCCGCGCGATGTCCCGTGCTCTGCTGGCCGAGCCGCTCAAGCTGCGCTGCGGCGCCGTCCTGCCCAACCGCCTGGTGAAATCGGCGCTGAGCGAGCAGCTCGGCGACCGCCGGAACGCCCCCACCCCCGAGCTCTTCGAGCTGTACCGGACCTGGGCCCGCGGCGGCGCCGGGGCGCTGATCACCGGGAACGTCATGGTCGATCCCGCCGCGCTCGGCGAGCCGCGCAACGTCGCGGCGACCCCCGATCCCGTGGTCTACCGGCCGTGGGCGCGGGCTGTCGACGGCACGGACACGCGGCTGTGGGTGCAGCTGAACCACCCGGGCCGGCAGAGCCCGCGGTACCTGTCCCGGCAGCCGGTCGCGCCGTCCGCCGTGCCCTTCGGCGATCGAGGCGTGCGTACCGCCTTCGCTGCTCCGCGCGCTCTCACGAGCGAAGAGATCGAAGCGATCATCGAACGCTTCGGCGTCGCGGCGCGCACGTTCGTCGAAGCGGGCTTCGCGGGCGTACAGATCCACGGCGCGCACGGCTACCTCGTCTCGCAGTTCCTTTCCCCGCTGACGAACCTGCGCTCCGACGCCTGGGGCGGCGACGCCGTCCGCCGCCGCCGGTTCCTCCTCGAAGTGGTGCGGCGGGTGCGTACGGCGGTCGGCGACGACGTGCCATTATCGGTCAAGCTCAACAGCGCGGACTTCCAGCGTGGCGGCTTCACCGAGGACGAGTCCCTCGAAGTCGTGCGCGAGCTGGGGGAAGCCGGGCTCGACCTGCTGGAAGTCTCCGGCGGTACGTACGAGAAGGCCGCGATGATGGGTTCGGGCCGGGCGAGCACCTTAGCGCGCGAAGCGTACTTCCTGGACTACGCCGCGAAGGCGCGTTCGGTCTCCGACGTCGCGCTGATGGTCACCGGCGGCTTCGCGACTCCGGACGGCATGACGGCGGCGCTGCGCTCCGGCGAACTCGACGTCATCGGGCTCGGCCGTCCGCTCGTCGTCGCTCCCGATCTGCCGGAGCGGCTGCTGCGCGGCGACGACGTCCGCGCCGAACGGCGGTGCCCGAAGACCGGGATCCGGCTGGCCGACAGCCTGCTGGAGATCCAGTGGCACACCCGGCAGATGCACCGGATCGCCGCGGGCAAGCCGGTCGACCGGCGCGGCGCGCTGCCGACGCTGGTGCGGGCCGGGGTGACCGACGGGCTCAACGCGTTCCGCCGCGTCCGGGCCTGAGACCTGGTCCCGAAACTCGGCGTGTCGCCAGGTGAACCAACGGCCCGCCCCTGGCTCCGCACCGCCCGCCTGTGGGCCCGGCCAGACGGACCGGAGGTCTGTCAGAGAGACTGGGGGCCAGTGCCCGCCCTCTCGACCTGGAGCCGTTGATGCCGCAAGGGACCGTCCGTTGGTTCGACGCCGAACGTGGTTTCGGCTTCCTCGCGCCCGAGGACGGCTCGCCGGACGTGTTCGTGCACGCCTCCGAGATCGTCGGGGACGGCGGCGCGAAAATGCTCCGCGAGGGTCAGGCCGTCGTGTTCGAGGTCGGCGAGAACGACCGCGGGCCCCAGGCGCTGCGCGTTCGCGTCACCGCCGATGCGGCCACCGGCAGCGCCGTGGGCCTGCTCGGCACCATCAACTGGTACGAGCCGGGCAAGGGGTACGGCTTCGCGTCGCCGGACGGCGGCGGCGCCGACATCTTCGTGCACAGCTCCGCCATCGTGACCGGCGGCGTGGTCACCGAGGGGCAGCGGGTGGCCTTCCTGATCGTCGAAGGCGAGCGCGGCCCGCAGGCCGGGCACGTGATCCCGCTGGGAGCCGGGGCCGGCTCACCCGCCGCGGCCGGTATCGCGGACGGTGCCGACGGCACGGTGGCCTGGTACGACGAGGACAAGGGCTTCGGCTTCATCAACCCCGACTCCGGCGCCGGGGACGTCTTCGTACACGCCCGGGCCCTGGCCGAGGGGCTGACGTGGCTCGCGGAGGGCGACCGCGTCGCCTACGAGGTGGCCAGTGGAGACAAGGGCCCGCAGGCCCGCGACGTGCACCTGGTCCGGGGCGCCGAGCCCCAGACGGCGCCGCAGCGGTCGGCACCTGCTGCGGCCGCGGGGCCGGCGGCGCGGGACGTGCCCGCACGAGGCGGCGAGGGCGTCGTCGCGCGCTACGACGACGACCGCGGCTTCGGCTTCATCACCCCGGACGCCGGCGGCGACGATCTCTTCGCCCACGCGTCCGTGATCATGGGGTCGGAGCCGCTGCAGAAGGGTGACCGGGTCCGGTACGCGGTGCGTCAGAGCGACCGGGGCCCGCAGGCCGACCGCGTCGAACGCCTCTGAAGAGGCGGCCCCACCGATGGCTGATCACTTCCCGACGAGAGTGCTCGTCCATCCCCGTCGATGGTGCCGTCGGCAACGCGGCTGCAGCCTCCTCCAGGAGATCGATCTCCCTCGGCGGGTTACGCAGTGACACACCCTTAAGTTTTGAGACCAGGTCTAAACGGGTCGCACCCGGCGCTCGTACAGGAACGCGCCGGCGGCGAGGGCCGTGAAGAAGAGGCCGATGAAGACGCAGTTCAGGGTGACTTGGCCGTAGCCGAGCGCGCCGGCGTCGACGAACGGGTACGGGTAGAAGCCGGTGATCGCGCCGCGCGGCAGCGTGAAGGCGAGCCAGGCCAGCGGGTAGAGCAGGGACCACCCGACCGCGCGCCAGGTCAGCACGCCGCGCGGGCCCGCGAAGAGCCAGCCGAGCACGAACAGGATCGGCGTGACCTTGTGCAGCATGGTGTCGGCGAACAGCGAAAGGCCGTGCAGCTCGGACAGGCCGGCGAGGGCCACCTGGTAGACGATGCCCGTCACGATGATGCCGACGAGCGCGTCGAGCCAGAGCACGGCGAACAGCTTCGTGCGGATGGCACCCAGCGCGACGAGCACCGAGGCGGCGGTGACCAGCAGGTTCGAGTCGATGGTGAAGAAGCAGAGCAGGTTCGCGACCCGGCCGCCGGGATCCGTCGCGGACGCGACCACCTGGGAGACGAGGCCGGTCAGCGCCACCACGGCGGTGACCGCGAACCAGGCGCGGGTGAGCTTTTCGCTGCGCATCCCCGGAGGATAGTTCCACTGTGGACGAATGCGCCTGTTGCCGGACGCGCCCCGGTGCTGTGCGGCACCGGGGCGCCCGGTCGTCAAGCCGTGGTGAGCGAGTCCCGGAGCGCGGTGAACGCTTCGTACTCGGCCTTCTGGTCCACCGGCAGCTGGTAACTGGCGGCGAGCAGCTTCGGCACGGAGGGGAGGATGCTGAGCTTGAAGCTCTGCCCTTCCGTCGTCTTGATCACGAACCGGCCCTGCAGGTCACGCTTCTTGACCGAGGCCCGGTTCGCGTCCGTGATCGTCAGCGGGGTGCCCGCCGTGACCGTGCCGCTCTTTTCTTCGAGCGGCACGATCACGAGGTCGGTCTGCCCCGGCCGGAAACCCACCGCGAAATTGCTGACGGTGGTGGTGCGGAAAACGATGAAGTTCTTTTGCTTGATTTCCGCGGCGTACACCTTGGTGTAGCTCGTCCCGTCGGCGACGGCCCCGTCGAAAGCGGCGTGGATCGCCGTTTTCAGCTCTTCCTTGCTTGCCACTTGTACTCCTCCATGACCGCTCGGGGACTGAGCGGGTCTTCAGGGAGCAGCATCGTACTGACGACCGGGTCCGCGTCCTGTGGGTAAAATTCCTGTCATTTCCCGCGTCGAATAAACCGAATATCGCTGATTCCGGTTAAATTGTCAGCGCAGTGTTTGTCAACGCAGTGCTTTCACCAGTGCGGGAACGAAAACCGACGCGTCGACCGTGCCCCAGCCACTGGCGATGTCGAAGCCTTTCGCCGCGGTGAAACCGGTGACACCGTCTTGGCTGTTGTCACCTTCGGTGACGTCGACGATGCCCGCCTTCGTGCCCGCCGGGCCGAGCTTCGTGTACAGCGCCGGGTTGATCTGGCCGAGCCTGCCGTGCTTGGCCTGCACCGCGAGCGCGAGCACGCCGGCGAACAGCGGCGCGGACTGCGACGTCCCGTACACGCCTTCCATGCTGATGTCCGGGAACGAGCGCATCTTGCTGCCGGTGATCTTCTTGACGCCGTCCTGCCAGTTCGGCCGCGCGTACGTCTTCGACAGCCCGGCGCCTTCGGAGAAACCGTTGTCGGCGACGTTCACGACGTCGTCCGCCTTGGTGCGCGCGCCGTTCGCGTCGAGGTGCAGCTGCGTGCCGCCGAGCGTCGTGACGCGCGGGTCGGACGCCGGCCAGCTCGCGACGCGGTACGGGTAGTTGCCCGGGCCGTAGAGGTACCCGCCGGTCGGGCCGTCGTCACCGGAGGAGGCGACCATCGTGACCCCGGCCTTGCTCGCGCGGTCGAGCGCCGGGTCGAGCGTCTTGATCGAGTCGAACGACGGGAAGTTCTCTTCGGTGGTGCCGAAGCTCATCGAGATGACGTCGGCCAGCTTGTGCTCGGTCATGTAGTCGACGGCGTGCATCATCTCGGGCAGGCCGGTGAAGCCCTGCGTCTCCGCGACGGGCGTCGCCGCGACGATGATCTTCGCGTTCGGCGCCATGGCGTGCATCATCGTGACGTCGAGGTCGGTCTCGCCGCCCCAGCCCTGGCAGGTCGCGGTGTCGACGCCGGGGTCGGTGCACGCGGGCACCGCGCCGGACGGCTCGATGACCTCGACGTTCGCCGGCGGCAGGCCGTGGTTCTTCGAGTACGTGTCGAGAACCTGCTTGACCTGGTCGTCGCCGAAGGACACCAGTGTCGCGACGGTGCTGCCCGCGCCGGTGATCCCGGCGTTCCACAGCTTCGTCGCGTTGTACGCGGTGCTCTCCTTGGGCAGCGACGCCATCGCCGCTTCCAGCTTGGCGACGCGCTTCTGCACGGTGTCGGCGCCGACGAACGACTGCGCGGCCGCCGAGAAGTGGTGCTTCGACGGCTGGTGCCCGGTGTTCGGCGTGCTCGGCACCGGCGTGGCCGACGCCGGAACGGCGAACGCGGTCACGAGCAGGGTGGTGCTCGCGAGCAAACCGGACACAGCGCGCACTCTCATGCTTTCTCCCTTGGCTGAAGGAAACTCCGTCAGCCACTCTGCTCAGGAGCGGGAGAGGGCAACATCGACTTTCGTCTTTCCTTTTACGAGGAAAGCACCGCGGAGACGCCCGATGTCGTGATCGATACTTTCGTCGTCAGCTCCCTTCCGAGCGGTCGCCGTGCAGCAATCCGCGGACGGTGTCGATCGTGTCCGCCTCCGCCGGGTCTTTGTCCGGGCGGTAGCGGACCACCCGCGCGAACCGCAGCGCCAGCCCGCCCGGGTAACGCGTCGAAACCTGGGCGCTGTCCAGCTCGATCTCCACCACGACCTCCGGGCGGACGTACACCGTCCAGTCGTCGCGGTGGGTCTCGATCTCCTGGAACGTCCTCGTCTGCCACGCGAGGATCTCGTCGGTCATGCCCTTGAACGTCTTGCCCACCATGATCGGCGGGCCGCCGTCCGGGTCGCGTGCGCCCAGGTGCAGGTTCGACAGCGAGCCCGTGCGCCGCCCGTGGCCCCACTCGGCCGCGAGCACCACGAGGTCGATCGTGTGCACCGGCTTGACCTTGAGCCACGCCCGCCCGCGCCGCCCGGCCGCGTACGGTGACGCCAGGTCCTTGACCATCACCCCTTCGTGCCCGGCCTCCATCGCCGCCTCCAGCACGGCGGCCGCTCCCGCCACACCCACCTCGCCGGGGATCACGTGCGCTCCGGCGACCTTGCGCAGGGCCGCGTTGCGTTCGGACAGCGGCGCGTCCAGCAGGTCGACGCCGTCGAGGTGCAGGCAGTCGAAGAAGTACGGCCGCAGCAGCAGCGCCTTCACCTGCTCGTCGCGCGTGCTGCCGAACCGGCTCATCGTGTCCTGGAACGGCCGCGGCCGCCCGGCGTCGGTCAGCGCCAGCGTTTCGCCGTCGAGGACCACGGACTCGCACGGCAGCGCCCGCACGAGCTCGACCAGCTCCTGCACGCTCCCGGTGATCTCGCGCAGCGTCCGCGTCCAGACGTGCACCTCGTCACCCTGGCGGTGCACCTGGATCCGCGCACCGTCCATCTTGTACTCGACGATCGCCTCGGCGTGCTCGGCGACGGCTTCGTCCAGCGACTCCGCCGGCGACGCGAGCATGGGCTTGATCGGCGTGCCCAGCGTCAGCCGGAACTCCGCCAGCGCTTCCTGCCCACCGGTCAGCGCCGCGACGCCGGTGACGCCGAGCTTCCCGGACAGCATGAACGCGCGCCGCACGTCGACGGCCGGCACCTCGGCCGCCGCCGCGATCGCGTCGATCATCACGCCCTCGAGCGCACCCTGCCGCAGCTCGCCGGTGACCAGCCGGAACAGGAACTGCTGCTCCTCCTCGGTGAGCCGGGCGAACAGTTCCCGCAGCACGTCCTGCCGTCGTGTCGAAGAGCCCGTGCCCGCGGCTACGCCGGCGGCCTCTGTCAAGGCCGCGTCCACCTCCAGCACCGTGATCACCGGCGACGCGGCGGGTGACGCGCCGAGCCCGGCCAGGGTGCGCCAGCCCGCACCCAGCCGGTCCTGCGCCGTCTGCCCGGTCAGGTAGGCGATGACCGTGGCCAGCTCGGTGAACTCGGCCGCGCGCAGCAGTGCGGCCAGGATGGCGATCTTCGCCTTCCTGGACCTCGTCGCCGCCAGCTCGGCGGACGCCCGGACTATCTCGCTCAGCAACACCCGGACATCATGACCCGGACCACCGACAATTTCAGGACGGTCAGATGTCCGGCCTGGTGCAGAGGGGGTCGAGCAGGCCGTCCTTGGCCACGCAAGGGGTGTACCCGGCGTCCTGCAGCTCCGCCCGCGCGGTCGGGCTCGCCAGGTAGTCGAGGAACCGCTTCAGCACGCTCCCGTTCGACGGCACGCCCTTGGTGTAGAGGTACTCGACGGTCCAGAACCGATACCCGGCGTCGATGGTCGTGACGTCGGGGTAGTGGCCGTCGAGCTGCACGATGCCGAGCTGGTTGCGGGCCGCTGCTGCTTTCGCCGCGGGGACGTCGGCGTACCCGATCGCGCCCGGCACGGCGGCGACTTCGGTGAGCACCTCGGCGGTCGTGCCGCGCTCGCAGCGCGTGGTCGCCGCAGCCGGGTCGCGCTCGGGCTTGCGGCACGAGTCCGACGTCAGCCGGTCCTCCGCGCCGCCGAGCACCTTCTGCTCGAAGGTCTTGCGCGTGCCCGACTCCTGCCCGCGCCCGACGATCCCGATCGGCACCGACGGCCCCGGCCGCAGCTGGTCCCAGTTCCGCACCCGGCCGCTGAAGATGTCCTTGACCTGCTGGATCGTCAGATTGTCGACCCCGGCGCCGCGGTTGACGACCAGCGTGTAGACGACCACCGCGACGGCCTTCGCCTCCAGGTCCGGGCCTGCTTCGCCGGACCGGCCGTCCGAGAGCACCGCCAGCTCGTCCTTGCCGGCGGCGTCGACCGGGGCGAGCGCGCGAACGCCGGTGACGCTGCCGGTCGCGCGGGTCGTGATCGCCGCGCCGTCGCACTGGCCGTGGTACTCGGCGGCGATGCTGTCGATGATCGGGACGAACGCGCTCGACCCCTCGACCGACAGCTTGCCGGTGGCGCACTGCGCGGAGTCGCCCGGCCGGGACCACGAGACCAGCAGTGTCGCGAGCAGGGCGCCGGTCAGCAGCACGCCGACCGCCGTCGTGATGACCGGCCAGCCGAACCGGCGCTGCTTGCGGTCGTCCTTGATCCGGCCGGCGGCGAGCCGCGCGTGGTGGTCGATCTCCTTGCTGATCTCGCCTTCGTACCCGTCGGACTCCCGCAGGACGACGACCAGCTTGAACTTTTCCTTGCGCTTCAAGGAAAGCCGCGCGAACCGCACGCCGTGCCACTCGGGCGCCTCGGGCGGTGCCTCAGCCGCGGCGAGCCCGGCCAGCCGTTTCGGCAGCAGCGCGCGTACGCGAGAGAGCTTCACCGCTTCGACCGGCTTCTGCGGCGTCTCGCGGGTGAAGAACTCGAGGCCGTCGCGGACGTGCTGGCGCAGGCCGTCGTCGGTCGCGTCGGACACGCGCGCGTCCCAGACGATCCGGCTGCCGAAGGTGAACGAGAGCGGGATTTCGAAGTCGCCCGGCGCGATGTCGAAGCTGCCGGTGTTGTGCACCCGGATGACGACGATGCTCATCCGGTCGAGCAGCCGCGCGACCTGCTCCAGCTGCGGGGCCGCCTGCGCGGAGCCGTTTTCGCCGTCGTGCAGGTCGATCGGGGACAGCCCGATCTTGGAGTTGTAGAGCACCCGGAACGTCAGCCGGCGCCGCCGGATGAAGTAGCGGTCGATGAACGGCGCGGCGATCGCGACCAGCGCGGCGAGGCCCAGGACGAGGCTGCCGGAGTCCGAGCTCAGGATTTCGGCGAGTGACTGCATCGTCGCGCCGACGCCCACCGTGCTGCTCCTCTACCCCTGACTCCCCAGGTGAAGCAGCCTAAGGAGCGCTCACCCGGCGTGGGGTTCCGACGACCGAGTGTTCACCGGTCGTTCATCGGCGACCCAGCTGGCCAGCAGGCCGAGCGCGCGTTCGGTCTCCGACCCGGGTTCGGCGTGGTAGACGACCATGCCCTGGTCGGGGTCCTGGGGCAGGCGGAGCGTCTCGTAGCGCAGCCGCAGCTCGCCGACGACGGGGTTGCGCAGCACCTTCCACCCCTGCGCCTTCTCCAGCACCGCGTGCTCGGCCCACAGCTTCCGGAACTGTTCGCTGGCCAGGGACAGCTCACCGATCAGCTGGGCGAACCGCGGGTCGCCGGGATGCCGTCCGCTCTCCGCGCGCAGGTTCGCGACCAGCTCGCGGCACACCGCGTCGTACTCCGGGTGCAGCTGCTTCGCGCGCTCGTCGAGGAAGATCAGCTTCGGCATGTTGCGCTCGTCCAGGTCGGCGAAGGCGAACGCGACCGCGCCGCCGAGCGCGTTCCACGCCAGCACGTCCATGTACCGGCCGAAGACGAACGCCGGCGCCTGGATCGCGTCCAGGAGCTGCTGCAGCTCGGGCCGGACCCGCTGCGGCGCGCGCTCGTCACGGCGCTTGGGCGCGGCGAGGTTGCGCAGGTAGGACTCCTCACCGGCGTTGAGCCGCAGCGCGCGGGCCAGCGCGTCGAGGATCGCGTCCGAGACGTTCTTCGCGCGGCCCTGCTCCAGCCGCGTGTAGTAGTCGACGCTGATGCCGGACAGCTGCGCCAGCTCCTCGCGCCGCAGGCCCTTGACCCGCCGCTGCGTGATCCCGGGCGGGAGGCCCAGGTCGGCGGGGTCCAGTGCGGCGCGGCGCGCCTTCAGGAAGGCGCCCAGCTCGGCTGCGTCACTCATGCCTCCAGTATTCCCGGCTGGCGGTTTCCCGCCTGGTACTGCCAGACCCAGGTCGAGCGTGACCTGGTCCGTCCGCTTCGCCGCTTCCAGAGTGGTGGCATGAAACGACGAACTTTGGGCGGCACGGGCATCTCGGTCAGCGAATACGCGTTCGGCGCGATGATGCTGGGCAAGTGGGGCAATCCGGACCACGAGGAAGGCGTCCGGATGCTGCACACCGCGCTCGACGCGGGGGTCAACTTCTGGGACACCGCGGACATGTACAGCGACGGCGAGAACGAGCGGATCGTCGGCCAGGCGCTGAAGGGCCGCCGCGACGACGTCGTGCTGGCCACCAAGGGCTTCTTCCAGATGGGTGCCGACCCCAACCAGGGCGGGCTCTCGAGGCGTTGGCTGACCCGGGCCCTGGACGACAGTCTCCGGCGGCTCGACACCGACTACGTCGACCTCTACCAAGTCCACCGGCCGGACCCGGCCACCGACATCGAGGAAACCCTGTCGGTGCTGACGGATTTCGTGCGGCAGGGCAAGGTCCGCGCGATCGGGTCGTCGGACTTCCCGGCCGAGCAGATCGTGGAAGCCCAGTGGGTGGCGGAAAAGCGCGGCCTGGCACGGTTCCGCGCCGAGCAGCCGCCGTACTCGATCTTCAACCGGGCGATCGAGGCCGCCGTGCTGCCGACCGCGCGGAAGTACGGCATGGGCGTGCTGACCTGGAGCCCGCTGGCCAGCGGCTGGCTGTCGGGAAAGTACCTGAAACCGTCCGATGTGGACCTTTCCGAAGGCCGCCGGACGTTGCAGGCGCACAAGTTCGACCCGGCGCTGCCGGAGAACGCCGTCAAGTTCGAGGCGATCGCGCAGCTGAAGAAGATCGCCGACGACCTGGGCCGGCCGCTCACGCACCTGGCGACGGCGTTCGTCCGGGCCCACCCGGGCGTGACGTCGGCGATCATCGGCCCCCGCACGCCGTCACAGCTCGACGACCTGCTGGCGGGCGCGGACCTGGTGCTGGACGACGAGGTGCTGGACCGCATCGACGAGATCGTCCCGCCGGGCACGGACCTGAACCCGGCCGAGAAGGACTACACCCCGCCGGCGCTGGCGGACGCGCGCCTGCGCCGGCGGTAGCGGGTCACTTGCCGCCGCGGGCCATGCGGAGGACGTCGAGCGCTTCGTCGAGCTGCTCTTCGGTGAGCTTGCCGTCCTTCACGTACCCGCGTTCGATGACGACTTCGCGGATCGTCTTCAGCTCCTTCAACGCCTGCTTCGCCACCGCAGCCGCTTCTTCGTAGCCGATGTACTTGTTCAACGGCGTCACGATCGACGGCGAACCCTCGGCGTACTGGCGGGCGCGGTCGACGTTGGCCTTGACGCCGTCGAACACCTTGTCCGCCAGCAGCCGCGAGACGGCGGCGAGCAGGCGCGCCGACTCGAGGACGTTGCGGGCGATCACCGGCAGGTTGACGTTCAGCTGGAAGTTGCCCGCGGCTCCGGCGAAGGCGACGGCCGCGTCGTTTCCGATCACCTGCGCGACCACCTGCAGCGTCGCCTCCGGGATGACCGGGTTGACCTTGCCCGGCATGATCGACGAGCCCGGCTGCAGGTCCGGCAGCGCCAGCTCGGCCAGGCCGGTGCGCGGGCCGGAACCCAGCCAGCGCAGGTCGTTGGCGATCTTGTTGAGCGACACGGCGACGGTGCGCAGGTGCCCGGACGTCTCGACGACGCTGTCCTGCGTCGCCTGCGCCTCGAAGTGGTCGCGGGCCTCGGTCAGCGGCAGGCCGGTGACGGTGGCGAGCTCGGTCGCCACGCTCGAGCCGAAGCCGTCCGGCGCGTTGAGGCCCGAGCCGACGGCCGTGCCGCCGATCGGCAGCTCGCCCAGCCGCGGCAGGCCCGACTTCAGCCGTTCGATGCCGAAGCGGACCTGCGAGGCCCACGCGCCGGCTTCCTGGCCGAGGGTGATCGGGACGGCGTCCATGAGGTGCGTGCGACCGGACTTCACGACATCGGTCCACTCCGCGGCGCGGACCTCGATGGCGCCGGCGAGGTACTCAAGCGCCGGGATGACGTCCTTGAGGACGGCTTCGGTCGCGGCGACGTGGATGGTCGTGGGAAAGGTGTCGTTCGACGACTGCGAGGCGTTGACGTGGTCGTTCGGGTGCACGTCCTTGCCGAGGGCCCGGGTGGCGAGGGTGGCGATCACCTCGTTGGCGTTCATGTTCGACGACGTCCCCGAGCCGGTCTGGAAGACGTCGATCGGGAAGTGCGCGTCGTGGGCACCTTCGGCGACCTCGTCGGCGGCTTCGGCGATGGCGTTCGCGACGTCGGCGTCGAGCACGCCGAGCTTGAGGTTCACGCGCGCGGCAGCGGCCTTGAGCAGGCCGAGCGCGCGGATCTGGGCGCGCTCCAGGCCCCGGCCGGAGATGGGGAAGTTCTCGACGGCCCGCTGGGTCTGCGCCCGGTAGAGCGCGTCGACCGGCACGCGGACCTCGCCCATGGTGTCGTGTTCGATCCGGTATTCCTGGTCAGCCATGACACCGATTCTGGACCTGTTCGCGAGTCACCGCGTGGTGGCGTTGCGCACCCTGCGCCGTTCGCCGGCCACCGCCGTGACGGCGACCGCCGCCACCAGGCACGCCGCGCCCAGAGACCCCGACACCAGCGGCACCGCCGGCGCTTGCCGCCCGGCGAGCTGCGTCGCGACGAGCCCGGCCGGATCCTCGACGACGTCCACCCGGCCGCCCACCGCCAGCCGTGTCCCGGCGCCCGGGTCGAGCGATTCCGGGCTGCCGTCCGGGTTCCGCACGTCGTAGGTGTAAGCGGGGCCACCCCGCAGCCGGTGCGCGTGTTCGGCGGTCACCAGCACGTCGACCGGCTTTCCCCGCGCGAGCAGGACCTCGTCGCCGATCGCCGTCCAGCCGCCGAGCACCGCGGCGAGCACCGGCAGCAGCGCGAGGAGCGCGAGCAGGAGGCCCGTCCGCGCCAGCCAGCGGCCGACCACGACCAGAGCCGCGAACGCGCCGAAGACGAACGGGAGGAAGCCCACCGGTTCGGCCGACGGCAGTCCCAGCCACACCGCGAGCACCAACCAGCCGAGCAGCGCCACGACCGCCGCCGCTCCGCTCAGCGCCGTCCGCCGCGCACCCCACGGTGGCCGCCGGTCGTCGGGGCGCCTGTGTCGCACGCCGTCGAGTGAACTCCGATCCCGCTAGGATCGGATGTGTTCTCGATCACCGCCATCCACCACTGGCTGGAGCGAGCATGACTGACGTTTCTGGGGACTCCTACGACCTCGTGATCATCGGCGCGGGCCCGACCGGCCTCTTCGCCGCCTACTACGCCGGGTTCCGCGGCCTTTCGATGGCGGTGGTCGACTCGCTGCCCGAGCCCGGCGGCCAGGTGACGGCGATGTACCCCGAGAAGATGATCTACGACGTCGGCGGGTTCGCCGAGGTCCGCGGCCGCGACCTCATCGACGGCCTGGTGAAGCAGGCCGCGCCGTTCAAGCCGAAGTACCTGCTGGGGCGCAAGGCCGAAAAGCTGGAGTCGACGGAAACCGGGGTCGAGCTGACCCTCGACGGCGGCGAAACCCTCAAGGCCCGCGCGGTGCTCGTCACCGCGGGCATCGGCGAGTTCACCCCGCGCCCGCTGCCGGCCGGCGACGGCTGGCTCGGCCGCGGCATGGTCCACTTCGTGCCGTCGCTGCAGGTGCACGCCGGGCAGCACGTCGTGGTCGTCGGCGGGGGCGACTCCGCCTTCGACTGGATCCTCGCCCTGCACCCGGTCGCGGCGAGCGTGACGCTCGTCCACCGCCGCGCCAAGTTCCGGGCCGCCGAGTCGATCGTCCGGCAGGCGCGCGAGCTCGGTACCCGGATCATCACCGACGCCGAGGTCACGCGGTTCGTCGAAAACGAGAGCGGTGCGCTCGAAGCCGTCGACCTCTCGATCAAGGGCGCCGGTGACGAACGGCTGCCGGCCAACGCCGTCGTCGCGGCCCTCGGGTTCACCGCCGACCTCGGCCCGATCGAGAGCTGGGGCCTGGAGATCGACCACCGGGCCATCGCGGTCGACTCGACGATGGCCACCGCGCGCGAACGCGTCTACGCCGCCGGCGACGTCGCCGCGTACCCGGGGAAGGTCAAGCTGATCGCGACCGGCTTCGGCGAGGCCGCGACGGCCGTCAACAACATCGCCGTCGCCCTCGACCCGGACGCCCACCTGTTCCCAGGCCACTCGAGCAACGCCGAGTAAGTCAGGCTTTCGTCTTCTCCGCGATCCAGGGCGCGTACGCGACGACCGACGTGTAGATCGACGGCGCCGACGCGCACACCGGGTCGTTGTTGCCCGGCCGGCTGGTGACGCCCACGAGCAGCCACTGGTCGCCGTCGCGGACGACCTCGGGGCCGCCCGAGTCGCCGAAGCACGCTCCGGCCTTGCCACCGGGGTTGTCGGTGCACAGCTCGGCCGTGCCGTCGAACACCGACGTGCACTTCGCTCCCTCGACGATGTGCGTGTCGAGCTGCTGCAGCGTCGTGGGGATCTGGCCGCAGTTGATCTTCGGGCAGGTCTGGCCCCAGCCGAGGATCCGGGTGGCCGTGCCCGGTGCCGCCGACGTGGCCAGCGCGACCGGTGCCGCCTTGACCGGGGTGACCAGCCGCAGCAGCGCGATGTCGCCCGCCGGGCTCTGCGTGTTGAAGGCCGGGTTCACGACGACGTCGGCGACCTGGTCGACCTCACCGCCCTGGCCCACGTCGTTCGTTCCCGTCCGCACGGAAATCCCGGCCGGGGCCTTGTCGAACGCGCAGTGCGCGGCCGTCACCACCCACGTGGGGGCGATCAGCGCCCCGGCGCAGAACAGCTTGCCGGTCGACGAGTGCAGCGACACCGCGAACGGGTACGGCTGGTCGGCGGCGGCGCCCCCGACGATGGCCGGTTCGGCCGACGCGGTGGCGGGGACCAGGGCGAACATCAGGACCAGCAGGGCCAGTACGCGCCTGGTCACGGATCTCCTTCTACGGCAGCGGGGGAACGACGTCGTCGTCGGGCGCGTCCAGGTGGCCGTCGAAGTTGACCGAGGAGTACGCCCGCAGCTTGGTGAGCCGGTGGTAGCCGTCGATCATTCTGACGGTCCCGGACTTGGACCGCATCACGATGGACTGCGTCGTCGCGCCGCCCTCGCGGTAGTGGACCCCGCGCAGCAGGTCGCCGTCGGTGACGCCGGTGGCGCAGAAGAAGACGTTGTCGCCGCGCACGAGGTCGTCGTTCAGCAGCACGCGGTCGAGGTCGTGACCGGCGGCGATGGCCTTCTCGCGCTCGGCGTCGTCCTTCGGCCACAGGCGGCCCTGCAGCTCACCGCCGAGGCATTTCATCGCGCAGGCCGCGATGATGCCTTCTGGGGTGCCGCCGATGCCGACCAGCATGTCGACGCCGGTGGTCGGGCGGGCCGCGGCGATCGCGCCCGCGACGTCGCCGTCGGAGATGAACCGGATCCGCGCGCCGGCGTCGCGGACCTCCTTGATGAGCTGCTCGTGGCGCGGGCGGTCGAGGATGCACACGGTGACGTCGCCGACGCTGCTGTTCTTCGCCTTGGCGACGCGCCGGATGTTCTCGGCGATCGGCGCGCCCAGCTCGACCTTGCCCGCCGCCTCCGGCCCGACGGCCAGCTTCTCCATGTAGAACACCGCGGACGGGTCGAACATCGCGCCGCGCTCGGCGACCGCGAGCACCGCGAGGGCGTTCGGCATGCCCTTCGCCATCAGCGTCGTGCCGTCGACCGGGTCGACCGCGACGTCGCAGTCCGGCCCGTCGCCGTTGCCGACCTCTTCGCCGTTGAACAGCATGGGCGCTTCGTCCTTCTCGCCCTCGCCGATCACCACCACCCCGCGCATCGACACCGTCGAGACGAGCTGGCGCATCGCGTCGACGGCCGCGCCGTCCCCGCCGATCTTGTCGCCGCGGCCGACCCAGCGGCCGGCCGCCATCGCGGCGGCCTCGGTCACGCGGACCAGCTCCATCGCCAGGTTGCGGTCGGGCGCTTCACGGCGTCGCGGCTCGGTGGACATCAGGCCTCCCGGATCGTGGAACTGACGGGTGAACAGTCTGTCAGATCCCTGTCCGGTTTCCCGATGCCGAAAGCATGGCAAACGTCACTGACCGTCGCCGGTTTCGTCTTCGACGGACGCCAGAGCAGCCTCGATGCGTTCGCGCGCGCCTTCGAGATGGCGCTCACAGACCTTCGCGAGCTTCTCGCCCTTCTCCCACAACGCGAGCGACTGCTCGAGGGACAGGCCACCGGCCTCGAGCTCCCGGACGACCTCGACGAGGCGGTCACGGGCCTGCTCGTAGCCGAGTTCCTCGCTGGCTGCTTCACTCACGCTGGACGTTCTCCGACCTTCCGGCTTGCGCTGCTGGTGGCGCACACTACCGCGCTCGCCATCGCGTGGTCGTACCCGACGAACGCCAGCGCGAACTCCTGGCCGTCACCCTCCGCGATCGCCTCTTCGAGGTTCTCCTGGGCGCCCGCCACCCGTTTGCGGTGCCCGGCACCCTCGGCGAACCACCAGCGCGAGCCGACTTGCGTCGAGGTCGCTTCGGACAGCCGACGCAGCTGCGGGCCCAGGTCGCGCCGGGCGGCGCCCCCGCAGCCGGCGAGCAGCGCCGTCCAACACTCGGCGGCCGCCCGGTCGGTGCGGATCGCCTGGTCCAGCAGGGGACGCGAGCCCCAGCGCCGGGCCGCGTCCAAGGTGAGGGGGAGGAACGTCGCCGCCTTCAGCGTCACCCCTGTTCTCCTTCCGCCACCGCGCCGATCGCGCCATCGGCCACGCGCACGCGCAGCTGGGCACCGGCCTCGACTTCGGAGACGGAGCGGAGTACCTGGAGGTTGCCTTCGGCGTCGAGGAACTGCACGACCGCGTACCCGCGGGCCAGCGTCGCGGCCGGGCCGAGCGCGGTCAGCCGGGCCCGGGAGCTCGCCAGCTCGGCCTGGTCCTTGGCGAGCAGCGTCAGCATGGCGCGGCGCGCGCGTTCACGGTGGACGTCGACGTCGTCCTGGCGCCGCTGGACCGGGCCCAGCGGGTCGGCCAGCGACGGGCGGCTGCGCAGCTGGTTCAGCAGCCGCGTCTGGGTGTCGACCCAGCCGTGCAGCGCGCGCCGGCCGCGGTCGCGCATCTGCCGGACGCGCTCGGTCTCCTCGCGGAGGTCCGGGACGATGCGCTTGCCGGCGTCGGTCGGCGTCGAACACCGCAGGTCGGCGACGTAGTCCAGCAGCGGCGTGTCGGGCTCGTGCCCGATCGCGCTGACCACCGGCGTCCCGGCCGCGGACACCGCGCGGCACAACGCCTCGTCGGAGAACGGCAGCAGGTCCTCGACGCTGCCGCCGCCGCGGGCGATGACGATGACGTCGATCTCGGGGTCGGCGTCCAGGATGCGCAGCGCGCGCATGACCTGCGGGACGGCCTGCGAGCCCTGGACCGCGGTGTTGATGACCTTGAACCGGACGTGCGGCCACCGGGTCTGGGCGTTGACCAGGACGTCGCGTTCGGCCGCCGACGCGCGGCCGGTGATCAGCCCGACGCCCTGCGGCAGGAACGGGATCGGCCGCTTTCGTTGCGCCGAGAAGAGCCCTTCGGCGGTCAGCAGCTTCTTCAGGCGTTCGATCCGGGCGAGCAGCTCACCGATGCCGACGGCGCGGATCTGGTCGGCGCGCAGGCTGATCGTGCCGCGGCCGAAGAAGAACGACGGCTTCGCGTGCACCACCACGCTGGCGCCTTCGCGCAGCGGTGGTTCCATCTCGCGGATCAGCCAGTTGGGGCAGGTCACGGACATCGAGACGTCCGCCGACGGGTCGCGCAAGGTGAGGAACGCGGTCTGCGTGTTCGGCCGCGAGTTGACCTGCGTGACCTGGCCTTCGACCCAGACGCTGCCGAGCCGGTGGATCCAGTCGCCGATCTTGCGCGCGACCGTGCGGACCGGCCAGGGCTTTTCGGCGGTGCTCGTTTCGGTTTCGGTCACTGGCCTTCCGCGTCGTTTTCTTCGCCGCTGTCCTTGGCCTGCTCGGTCTTGCGCGCGTTGGCGATCCGGCGGGACAGCATCCCGGTGAAGGACGAGCGGTCGGCGTGCGCGCGCTCGTACTCGAGGATCGTCTCGAGCTGGGGGATCGACAGCTGGCGCAGGCGGGCCCGCAGCTGCGGGAGCGTGAGCTGGTCGTAGCCGGTGAGCCCGGCCGGGCCGTCGTACCCGCCGGCGCTGGTCCGGGGGATGTCGCTCTTGGCCTTCTTGTCGATCTTGGGCGTGCCGGGCTGCGGCTTGTTCTCGGCTTCCGGTGCGTCGTTCTCGCCGTCGGCGTGGTCCTCGGCGAGCGCGCGCTCCTCCTCGGCCCAGGGGTCGCCCAGTTCCGCTTCGAGTTCGGCCGCTGACGGAATGTGACCGTTGATTTCCGAACGGGGCTCGGGCACGTCGGCGACCGGCGTGAGGTTCGGCCGCGGCGCGACGTCGAGGTCTTCGTCGAAGGTCGCCCAGCTCGGGGCGTCTTCGACGGGCCGCAGGCTGGACAGGGCGTTGTCGCCCTTGATCGCCAGCTCGGTGACGTGCTGCTGGACGCGCATGGAGGCCTGCAGCACCTGGCTGACGACGGTCACCGGAAGCCCGGCGAGCTGCCGGGGAAGCTCGCGAACCCGCTCGGCGGTGCTGACGGCGAGGCCCGCGGCGACCCGGAGGGGGAGCGGGAATGGCTTCATGCGTCCAGCCTGCCGCATATCCGCCATCCTGCCCAACCGAAAGAGTGGGTTCGGGCGCGTTGCGTGACCCCGGGCACAGCTCGGTAGAGGGACGAAGCTCACCCGAAAGGGACTTCGAGTTCGTCTCGGGACTGCCCGTACCCTGGGTGCCATGAGTTCAGCGAGTCCCGGAATCGAGCCCGCGGGTACCCCGACGATCACCGGCACCGCTTCCGGCAAGAGGGTGCTGCTCGCCAAACCCCGTGGTTACTGCGCCGGCGTCGACCGCGCGGTGATCGCCGTCGAGAAGGCCCTCGAGGTCTACGGCGCCCCGGTGTACGTCCGCAAGGAGATCGTCCACAACAAGCACGTGGTCGAGACGCTGCGCGACCGCGGCGCGATCTTCGTCGACGAGACGTCCGAGGTGCCCGAGGGCGCGCTGGTGGTGTTTTCGGCCCACGGCGTGTCGCCGATGGTCCACGCGGAGGCGGCGGACCGGAACCTGCGCACGATCGACGCGACCTGCCCCCTGGTGACGAAGGTGCACAAGGAGGTCAACAGGTTCGCCAAGGACGACTACGACATCCTGCTGATCGGCCACGAGGGCCACGAAGAGGTCGAGGGTACGGCCGGCGAGGCGCCGGACAAGGTCCAGCTGGTCGACAAGGCGGAGGACGTCGACAAGGTCGAGGTCCGCGACCCGTCGAAGGTGATCTGGCTCTCCCAGACGACGCTGTCGGTCGACGAGACGATGGAGCGCGTCGACCAGCTCCGCGAGCGTTTCCCGGGCTTGGCGGACCCGCCGAGCGACGACATCTGCTACGCGACGACGAACCGCCAGGTCGCGGTCAAGGCGATGGCCGCGGAGTGCGACCTGGTCCTGGTGGTCGGGTCGACGAACTCGTCCAACTCGAAGCGCCTGGTCGAGGTGGCCCTGAAGGCCGGGGCGCGCGCGTCGTACCTGGTCGACTTCGCGCACGAGGTCGACGAGGCGTGGCTGGCCGGGGTGACGACGGTCGGGGTCACCTCCGGGGCGTCGGTGCCGGACGAGCTGGTGATGGAGCTGCTGGCGTGGCTGGCCGAGCGCGGTTACGGCGACGTCGACGAGGTGACCACGGCGAACGAGAAGATCACCTTCGCGCCGCCGAAGGAGCTTCGGAAGGTCTGAGTTCGCAGGTCCGATTCGGCGGTGGGTCGCGGCTGCGGCTCGCCGCCGAACTGCGTTGCGGGCTCGATGAGCTTCGCCGTCGGCCGTTCCGCAGCTGCTCGCTGACTCACCGCCGCTCGCGCGCCCCGGTGCCGGTTGCGGGCGGCCGCAGCACGCGCGGTCTCTCCGGATCCACCGAGTCGCTGCACCCGCGTACGCGAAATGGCGGTCACCTTCCGCGGAAGGTGACCGCCATTTCCGTCGTGATCAGCGCTCTTCGTCGTCCCAGGGACGGTTTCGGCGCGGTGGGGTGCTCCGGCCGCCGGAAGGGCGGCGAGGCGGGGGCGTGTCGCGGCCGTCTTCCGACGGGGGGCGCGGACGTCGCCGGGGGGCGTCGCCGCGTCGGCGGGGATCGCTGTCCGCGGGGGGCGGTGTGCGGCGGCCCGCCGGCGGTGGCTTGCGTGCGCCGCGGTCGCGTTCGGCCGGGGCGCCGGTGCGCGGGGTCCGGCGCTCGCCCTCCGCGGGCGGGCGCGGGCGACGCGGCGGTTCGCCGTCCCGGGCGCGACGGGCGTCCGAGGGCAGCGGTGTCTGGCCGGTCCGGTTCGACCCCGGCGGCCGCGGACGGCCACCGGCCGACGTCGCCGCGGCGCGCGTCGACGGCTTCTCGTCGTCTTCGTCCGCTCGGCGGCGGTCGGCCGCTTTGCCCTTCTTGGGGGCGTCCGGGTCGCGTTCGCGGAAGATCCGGACGAACCCGATCAGCAGCGTGATCCCGGTCGTGATCGCCATGATCGGGAAGCCGTTGATCAGCGGGGTGCCGATGCTCAGCACCTTCGACAGCATGTCGTCGCCCGCCGACCCCGAGGTCAGCAGGATCACGCCGGGCACGGTCACGGCCAGCACGAGCGGTGGCATCACCATCGGCCCGAACAGCCCTCGGCGCCGCACCGCGCAGACCGCGATGACGGCCCCGGCGATGTAGCAGACCGTGAAGATCACCGGGATGCTGGACTGGCTCGGCTTGCCGATGAGGGCGCCCACGACCGCCAGGACGAGGCCGACCAGGACCGCCGCCCACCACGGCAGTCCGCGCCTCGAACCGACGACTGGACGCTCGTCCCACGGTACGGGGACGTCGTCGGCATCTGGATCGCTCTGGCGATCGCGAATCGCGGTCACAGCACAACACCGTATCTCGTGGTTGTGAAGATCTTGCCAGCACCGCCGCCGACGTGGGTGTATCGCCACCCGGCGGCGTGACCCGAGTGGCCCGCCGGGTGCTGCTGTGGTGTGGTCCAGTCCTTTGCCGCCGTTGCCGGTTTGTCGCCTTTTCACCGAGGGGGCGCGAGGGTCGTCGCAGGTCGGAGGCTTGCGCGCGGTTCGCCCCGCCGGCCGGTCGAGGGCACGGACCAGGCGGACGCGCGACCGCTGCCCGCCGTCGAAAGCGAAACGAGTGACTGCGCCGACTCTTCTCGCCGGCCGGCGAGCGCTTCCCGCCGGCGAACGCGGGGACCCGAGCCCGAGGAACGGTCAGCTGGCTGCCAGTTCGTCCCCCTTCCGCACCTGCGGAACCGCCGACGGGCTGCCCGAAGCGTCCGTCAGCGGTGCCACGGTCGCCCGGAACGTCTCCAGCGCTTCCACCTCCCGCCGTCGCGCCGAGAGGAACCGCTGGAGGTGCGTGCTCGACAGGTTCAGCGCCTCCACCGCGCCGCCCGCCGCCCGGTGCGCGGCCGCCGCCCCGGCCCGCACCTGTTCGACGTCGGCCTCCAGCGTCCGGTCGCTCGCCGCGAACAGCGCCGCCGAGGCCAGCACCCCGAACCCGGTCGGCCCGCACAGGAACACCCGCCGGTCGATGAGCCAGCGCAGCAGCTCCGGGTCGGTGTCCAAAGCCGCGACCACGGCGGCGTCGGACGGCACGAACATGATCGTTCCGTAGATCGCGTCGGCCCAGCGCTGGTAGCCCTTGCCCGCCAGCTCGGCCGCCCGGGAGCGGACCTGACGGACGTGCGCGCGCAACGCGTCGATCCGCTCGGCCGGGTCGTCGGTCTCGACCGCCTCGGCCCAGATCGCCATGCTCGCCTTCGCGTCCACCGGCACCGTGCGGTCGCCGCCCACCCGCAGCACCATGTCCGGTTTCGCCGAGCCGCCGCCGCCCACGTCCGTCTGCAGGGTGAAGTGCAGATTCTCGCGCAGCCCGAGCGCCCGCGCGGTTTCGACCAGCACCTGCTCGCCCAGTTCGCCACGTCCGCTGATCGAGGCGAACGCGACCTCGTAGCGGCGCAGCGCCAGCTGCTGCTGGTCCGACTTCGCCCGCTCGGCCGCCACCTGCCGGGCCGCCGCGTCCGCCCGGCGCATCCCGTCGTTGTAGAGCCGCCACAGCACCGCGACGGCGAACAGCAACAGGACCGCGAGCACGATCGCCGCGGTGGTCAGCACTGTCGCCACGTCCATCTCCTCCCTCCGGGCCGCCCGGTCCGGACCGCGCAGACATCATGGCGGACGGCACCGACAAAAACCGCAGCCGAACCGTCGCTCTGGGTAGCTGACCTGCGAACAAATGAGATTTTCGCGGGGCGTGTCCGATCCGGGCGCTGTGCTCCGCCCCCCTCGCGGGGTTCCCCGGCGGCGAGCGCGATCCGCCGGATCGCGCCGGGGCGGGCCAGCGGCTCGATGATCGGCAGGCCGACGCCGACGAGCGGGAACGTCATGGCGTGCTCCGTCAAGGACCTCGGCCGGGCGGCGGATCTCGGCGTCACCGCGGTGATCTGGGACCTCGCCTTCGAACTGGGCACCTGCTAGTGTTCGTACACACGTTCGAGTGAGGTAGCGGCGAGTCGCCGCGGTTTCGTCGGTGCCGGGTCGTACCTTGGCCCTCGTGAGATTCCTGCACACCTCCGACTGGCACGTCGGCCGCACGTTCCACGGCGCCGATCTGCTCGCGGAACAGGAAGCGGTGCTCGGACACCTCGCCGACCTCGTGGCCGGCGAGGCGATCGACGCCGTCCTGGTGGCAGGCGACATCTACGACCGCGCGGTGCCGTCAGCGGAGGCCGTCCGGGTGGCCACCGCGGCGGTCGCGCGGATCCGCGCCGCCGGTGCGCAACTGGTGGTCACGCCGGGAAACCACGACTCCGCGCCGCGGCTCGGCGCGTTCGCCGAGTTCGCGGCGGCGGGCGGGCTGCACCTGCGGACCACCGTCGGCGGGCTGGCCGAGCCGGTGGTCCTGGAGGACGGCCACGGCCCGGTCGCCGTCTACGGAATGCCTTACCTGGAGCCGGAACCGGCGCGTCACGCGCTGGGCGTGCCGGACGCGCGCGGCCACACCGGCGTGCTCAGCGAGGCCATGCGGCGGATCCGCGCGGACCTCGAAACCCGGCCGGGGACGCGGTCGGTCGTGCTCGCGCACGCGTTCGTCACCGGTGGCGCGCCGACCGACTCCGAGCGCACGATCGCGGTCGGCGGCGTCGAGCAGGTGCCCGGCTCGGTCTTCGACGGCGTCGACTACGTGGCGCTCGGCCACCTCCACGGCCCGCAGGCGCTCGCCGAGCACCTGCGGTACTCCGGCAGTCCGCTGGCGTACTCGTTTTCCGAGGCGCGGCAACGCAAATCGGTCTGGCTGGTCGACCTGGACGCGAGCGGGCTCGGCGAGGTCCGCCGGCACGAACTGCCGGTGCCGAGGGCGCTGGCGACGCTCCGCGGTCCGCTCGAAGACCTGCTCGCGGACCCTGCGCACGACGAGTTCCTCGAGCACTTCCTGTCGGTCACGGTCACCGACCCGGTCCGCCCGGTGGACGCGATGCGGCGGCTGAAGCAGCGGTTCCCCCACGCCGTCCACCTGGAGTGGGAGCCCGAAGGCGGCTACAGCGGTGCCCCGCTGCGGTACTCCGACGCCGTGCGCGGCCGGTCGGACATCGAGATCTCGCGCAGCTTCCTCGACGACTGCCGTGGTGCCGCCCCGACCGAGAGCGAAGAGCAGCTCCTGTTCAAGGCCCTGGAAGCGGCCGACCGGGGGGCGCTCGCGAAATGAGGCTGCACAGGCTGGAGGTCGAAGCCTTCGGGCCGTACTGCGCACGCGAAGTGGTCGACTTCGACGTGCTCGGCGCCGACGGTCTCTTCCTCCTGCACGGCGAAACCGGCGCGGGCAAGACGACGTTGCTCGACGCGATCGCGTTCGCGCTGTTCGGCGTGGTTCCCGGTGCCCGCAACGAGGCCAAGCGGCTGCGCTGCGACCTGGCCGAGCCCGACCAGGTCACCGAGGTCGCGCTGGAGCTCACCGTGCAGGGTCACCGGCTGAAGATCGTCCGGAACCCGGAGTACCAGCGGCCGAAGCGGCGCGGCGAGGGCACGACCACCCAGCAGGCGAGGGTGTCGCTGAGCTGGGTCGGCACCGCGCCGGCCGGGCTGGCGCCGGAGGGCCTGATCCGGATCGAGGAGGTGGCGCGCACCGTCGAGCGGCTGCTCGGGATGACCGCGGCCCAGTTCTTCCAGGTGGTCCTGCTGCCGCAGGGCGAGTTCGCCCGGTTCCTGCGGTCGGACACGGCCGAGCGCGAGAAGCTCCTGGAGCGGCTCTTCGGGACCGAGCGCTTCGCCGACGTCGAACGCTGGTTCGCCGACCTGCGGGCCGAGCGGGGCCGGGAACTGGAGCAGCAGCAAGGAAAAGTGCGTGAGCTGCTGGCGCGCTACGCCCAGGAGGCCCAGCAGGACCCGCCCGAAACCGGCGTCGGCGAGTGGGTCGCCGCCGTGCTGGCGGCGGCCGCCGAACGCGCCGGACAGGCCGCGGCCGAGGAGGAACGCACGCGCGCGGCGGCCCAGCGCGCGGACGTCCACCTGCAGGAAGAGCGAGCCGACGTGGAGAAGATCCGCCGGGTCCGCACCGCGCACCTGCGGCTCCTCGAGATCACCGAGCAGGCGCCGCAACGCGCCGAGTGGGCCCAGGAGGTGGCGGCCGCCAGGCGGGCCGCCGGGGTCGCCGTGGAGGCCGACCTGCTGGACCGGCGCGCGGCGGAGCTGGCCGAAGCCGAGCAGGCCGAGAAGGCACGCGGCGCCGAGCTGCGGGAGTTCGGCACCCGGGCGACCGGAGACCTCAAGGCGCGCGCGGCCACAGCGCGGGAAGAGGCCGGCGCGGTCGCGGAGCTCGTCGCCGAAGCCGAGCAGCAGCAGCTCGACGTCATGCGGCGGGACGACCGGAAGTTGGCCGCCGTCACGGCCGGGCAGCAGGTCGAAGAGCTGACCGCCGAGCTGGCCGCCATTCCCGGCCAGCTGGCGAAGCTGCGGGATGACGCCGTCAAGGCGGCCGAAGCCGAGGCGAAGCTCGACGGGGCGAAGGCGCGCGTCGAGGAGCTGCGGGCCTTCGCGCGCGACGCGAGCGAACTGCCCGAGGCACGCGCGAAAGTCGCGCGAGGCGAGGCGAAGCTGCGCGAGGTCGTCGACACGCACCAGGCGGCGCGGCAGCACCGGCTCGACCTTCGTGAGCGGCGGCTCGACGGGATGGCGGCCGAACTGGCCGCCGCGCTGCCGGACGGCGCGCCGTGCCCGGTCTGCGGTTCGGCCGAGCACCCGGCGCCGGCGAACCGGGACGTCGAACTCGTCGACCCCGCCGAGGAACGCGCCGCCGAGGAGGCCGAGCAAGCGGCCGACGCGGTGCGGCAGCGGGTCGTCGTCGCGCTCGAAGAAGCGAAGGCGCGGCTGGCGGGCTTGCTGGAACGGCTGGGCGAGCGCACCGCGGAATCGGTCACGGCCGAGCTGACCGAAGCCCGTGGGGCAGTCACGTCGCTGACGCAGCAGGCAGCCGGCAGGGCGAAGCTCGGCCATCAGGTCGTCCTCCTGGAACGCGACCTGGAGCTGCGGACCGAACGTCGCCGCCGGGCCGAGCAGGCGGCGATCGAGGCCACGACCGACGTCCGGGCCCTGGAAGAGCGGCTGGCCGAGCGCGAACGCCGGCTCGTCGCCGGGCGCGGCGAGTTCGCGGACGTCGGTGCCCGGCGGGAACACCTGGTCGGGCTGGCCGAGGCCCTCGAAGGGGTCGCCGAGGCCCGGACGGCCGTCGCGGGCGCCCGCGAGCGCGTCGCCCAGCAGCGCGCGCTGGTCGAGGCGGCGGTCGAGGCGAAGGGGTTCACGTCGCTGAAGAAGGCGCGCGCCGCGATGCTGCCGGACGAGCAGATCGAGAAGCTGGAACAGGGCATCGCGGAGGCTGAGGCCGCCGCGGCGGGGGCCAGGGCGTTGCTGTCCGAGCCGGACCTGTTCGGCATCTCGCCGGACGACGTCGCGGACGTCGACCGCGCGGCCGACGCGGCCGAGGTCGCGCGAGCCCGCGCGGATTCCGCGTACGCGGCGCTGCGGGTCGCGACCGCTCAGCACGAGGAGCTGACCCGGCTGGCGGGCCTGCTGCACAAGGCCCTCGCCGGCCTCGCACCGGCCGAAGCGGCGTACGCCGAGCTGCGCGCGCTCGCGGATGTCGTCAACGGGCGCGGGCAGAACAGCCGGAAGATGTCGCTGCGTTCGTACGTGCTGGCGGCGCGGCTCGAAGAGGTGGCGGTCGCCGCCACCCACCGGCTGCGGACGATGAGCCAGGGGCGGTACTCGTTCGTGCACTCGGACGCGGCCGGGGCGCGCGGCACCCGCGGGGGGCTCGGCATCGACGTGCTCGACGACTACTCGGGCACCATCCGCCCGGCGAAGACGCTGTCCGGCGGCGAGTCGTTCCTCGCGTCGCTGGCCCTGGCGTTGGGGCTGGCCGATGTCGTCGCGGGGGAGACCGGCGGCGCGCTGCTGGACACGCTGTTCGTCGACGAGGGGTTCGGCACGCTCGACGCCGAAACCCTCGACGTCGTGATGAACATCCTCGACGAGCTCCGCGCGGGCGGCCGGGTGGTCGGCCTGGTGTCCCACGTCGAGGAGCTGCGGCAGCGCATCCCGACGCGGCTGAGGGTCCGGAAGTCCCGTACGGGCTCGACGGTGGAGGTGCGTGCTGGTTGAGGACAAGATGAAGGCATGACGGACCAGCCTCCGAACGGCCTGCCCCGCTACCGCCTGCTCACCGGCCCGGACGACGCGAAGTTCTGCCACCGAGTCAGCGAGGCGCTCGACCTGGGCTACCACTTGCACGGCTCACCGGCCGCAACCTTCGACGGCGCCCAGGTGATCGTCGCGCAGGCCCTCCTGTGGCGCGGCGAGCAGGGCTGACGCGGCGTCAGGCGGCGCGCCGGAGGTACATCCCGGCGTAGGAGCACCACGGAGTCCACTCCCGGACTCGCTCCGGCAGCGAATCCGGCGAGATACCCAGTGCTTCGGCGCCACGCAGAGCGGCGGTGTCCGTTGCCAGGAGGATGTCCGGTGCGCCGAGAACGCGCATCAGGACGTAGTCCGCGGTGGCGCTGTCGATACCGGGGCACGCGCGCAGCTCGGCGCGCAGCTCCGCCGCGTCACGGCCGACGTGCACGTCCAGGCGCCCTTCGGCCAGCGCGACGATTCCCGCGTGCTCGGGCATGGCCGTCGCGACCTGGGCCGCCGTCGGGAAGAGCCGGGTCACGCCCCACTCGCCCGGCACCTCTTCGCCGCACGAAGCCGGAACCCGGCCGCCGAGCAGGGCCCGAACCACCAGCTCTTCGCCGTCGACGGCGCCCGGGACCCGCATCCCCGGCACGGCCGCCACCACCGGGGCCAGCGCCGGATCGGCGGCGAGGACCCGGGTGACCGCCGCCGGGTCGGCGTCGAGGTCGAGCAGCCGGCGCACGCGGCTGACCGCGCTGCCGAGGTCGCGCAGGTCGGACAGCAGCAGCTCGCAGCGCACGTGGTCCGGCTCCGGCGTCAGCCGGACGATGCCGGTGCCGTGTGCGAGCCGCAACGTCCGTGCGTAGGACGTCGAAGTCACCTCTTCGACGCCCGGAACCGCGTGCGCTGCGAAGAAGCGAAGCAGCCCGGCAGCGTCGAAAGGCGGCCTGAACGGCAACCGCAGGCTGAGGCGCGTCCCACCCACGTCGCCCTGACGTCCACGTCGTGAAGCCGCGAAGGCGCGAAGCTGCGACGGCGTCGTCGCGAAGACCTCGCGGATCGTCTCGTTGAACTGCCGGACGCTGGAAAAGCCCGCCGCGAACGCGACGTCCGTCAGCGGCAGCCCCGATACCTCGATCAGCAGCCGAGCCGAATGCGCGCGGTGCGCCCGGGCCAGCGCGAGCGGGCCCGCGCCCAGCTCGGCGGTCAGCACCCGGCCGAGCTGGCGTTCCGAGTAGCCGAGCCGCCGCGCGAGACCCGGGACGCCTTCGCGCTCCACGGTCCCGTCGGAGATCAGGCGCATCGCCCGCGCGGCGAGGTCGGCGCGCACGTTCCAGTCCGGCGAGCCCGGCACGGCGTCGGGCAGGCAGCGGCGGCAGGCGCGGAAGCCGTTGGACTGCGCGGCCGCCGACGTCGGGAAGAAGCGGACGTTCTGCACCTTCGGCGTCGACGCCGGGCAGGACGGCCGGCAGTAGATGCCGGTGGTGCGCACCGCCATGATGAACTGGCCGTCGAAGCGCGAGTCGCGGGCGGTGACCACCCGGTAGCAGCGTTCGGCGTCCCGCCAGATCGCCGGAGCGTCGGTTGACGTGACCATGGATTCGAGCATGCCAGCAGGTCAGCGCCGTCGCTGGCGGAAATCCGACGCGGCGCTGGGCGCGTGGCCCCCGACCGGGCGAGACACGTAGACTGCGGGATCGTGAGTCTCACCCTCGGTATCGTCGGCCTGCCCAACGTCGGCAAGTCCACCCTGTTCAACGCGCTGACCCGCAACGACGTGCTCGCCGCGAACTACCCGTTCGCGACGATCGAGCCGAACGTCGGCGTGGTCCCGCTGCCGGACCCGCGGCTGGACAAGCTCGCCGAGCTGTACAAGTCGGAGAAGACCGTGCCGGCCGTCGTGTCCTTTGTGGACATCGCGGGCATCGTGAAGGGCGCGTCCGAGGGTGCCGGGCTGGGCAACAAGTTCCTGGCGAACATCCGTGAGGCCAACGCGATCTGCCAGGTCATCCGCGTGTTCGACGACCCGGACGTGATCCACGTCGACGGCCGGATCGATCCGCTGAGCGACATCGAGACGATCAACACGGAGCTGATCCTGGCCGACCTGCAGACCCTCGAGAAGGCTGTCTGGCGGTTGGAGAAGGAAGCGCGGACCAAGAAGGAAGCGAAGCCCGCGCTCGAGGCCGCGCAGAAGGCGAAGGAGATCCTCGACAGCGGGCGCACGCTCTTCTCGGCTCAGAAGGACGTCGACCTCGAACTGCTTCGCGAGCACAGCCTCCTGACGACGAAGCCGTTCCTGTACGTCTTCAACGCCGACGAAGGCGTCCTCACCGACGAAGCCCGCCGCGAGGAGCTGACGAAGCTGGTCGCGCCGGCGGACGCGGTTTTCCTCGACGCGAAGGTCGAGGCGGAGCTGCTGGAGCTGGACGACGAGGAGTCGGTCCGCGAGCTGCTGGAGTCGGTCGGCCAGCCGGAGCCGGGCCTGTATTCCCTGGCCCGCGCGGGTTTCCACACGCTGGGCCTGCAGACGTACCTGACGGCGGGCCCGAAGGAGTCCCGCGCGTGGACGATCCCCCAGGGTGCGACCGCTCCCCAGGCGGCGGGCGTCATCCACACGGACTTCGAGCGCGGCTTCATCAAGGCGGAGATCGTCTCGTACGACGACCTGATGGCCGCCGGCACGATGGCGGCCGCCCGCGCGGCGGGCAAGGTCCGCATGGAGGGCAAGGACTACATCATGGCCGACGGTGACGTGGTGGAGTTCCGCTTCAACGTATGAGCCGCCCGCTGACGCCGGCCGAGCGGGAGGTCCTGACCTTCCTGCTCGCCGGCGACTTCCCCGGCGCGGCCGAACTGCGCGCCCAGGCGGAAACGGCCCGGGTCACCGGCCGGTGCGGCTGTGGGTGTCCGACCATCGACCTCGAAGTCGACGCGACCCTGCCGACGGCGGATCTCGGAGAGCCGGTCGAAGCCGATGCGCCCGACGGCGGGCTCATCGTCTTCGCCGATGGCGGGCGCCTGTCCGGGCTCGAGTACTGGACCACGAGCGACGACACCCCGGCGGAGTTCCCGCCCGTCGACCGGATCGGGCGAGCCGGGTAGCCGAACACCAGCGTGATCTCCGCCGCGCCGAAGATCAGGGCGGCGGAGCCCGGTGCGTCAGCCGAGGAGGCCCATCAGGGCGATCGCGATCAGCACCGCGGCGGGGGCGAGGGCGCTGATCCAGGCGCGCTGGGCGGCGGTGAGGCGGGCGGTGGCGGTGCTGTTCATGGCATTTCCTAAGGCCGAAAACCGATGCTTCCGCCCTGCTCAGCGCGCTGATCATGCCCTTTGTTAGCTGCTGTGATCGAACTCACCGGAAGCGCTCAGCCGTCCGAGTGACGGCGGGACCGGACAGTGAACCAGAGCACACCGCCGGCCGCTGCCACCATCGTCGCGAATGCCGCCGTGCCGACCACGATCGCCTGCGTCATAACCGTCTCTCCTAGCAAAGTCGTTTACCGAGAGACGTCGAAACCGCAGAAAAGTGCACTCAGCGTAACCAGGATCACAGAGAAGAAAGCACCTCGTCGATCTCGGCCGCCAGCGAGAAGTCCTTCTCCGTCAAGCCGCCCGCCGAATGCGTCGAGAGCCGGAACGTCAGCGTGCGCCAGCGGATGTCGATGTCGGGGTGGTGGTCGGCCGCCTCGGCCAGCACCGCGACGCGGTCCACCACCTCGATCGCCTGCGGGAAGCTCGCCAGCTCCACCTCGCGGGAGATGACCTTCCCGGACCTGGTCCAGTCCGCGCTCAAGCGTTCGTCAGCCTCGGAGTCGCTCAAGATTTCCGTCATGTCTCCATCGTCCTGCGTCCTGGACTACGCTGCACGGTTGCCACGGGAGTCCGGTCGAGCCGGGCTGAGAGGCGGGGTCACCCGCGACCGTTCGCACCTGACCGGATCATGCCGGCGAAGGGAGGGCTTTCCCTCCTCGTCCGGTGAAGTGCAGGAGGGTAGATGAAAAGCAGGGCTGTGCGCGCCGCGACGGCCATCGCCGCCGTCAGCGCCGTCGCCGCTGGGTGCTCGCTGTCGGACGGTGACGGTGGCACGCAGCAGACGCCCACCGTCACCCTCGTGACGCACGACTCCTTCCTGGCTCCGCAGGAGGTGCTCGACGCCTTCCAGAAGCAGTCGGGCATCAAGGTCTCCGTGCTGAAGCAGGGCGACGCCGGCTCGCTGACCAACAAGCTCGTGCTGACGAAGGCCAACCCGATCGGCGACGTCGCGTACGGCGTCGACTCGACCTTCGCTTCGCGCGCGCTCAAGGAAGGCGTCTTCGAGCCATACACCAGCCCGGAGGCCGATCGTGGGCCGCAGCGCTACGCCGTCGACCCCGAGCACCGGCTGTCCGCCGTCGACGTCGGTGACGTGTGCGTCAACGTCGACACGAACTACTTCACGAGCAAGGGCATCCCGGCGCCGGCGTCGTACGACGACCTGGCCGACCCGAAGTACAAGGACCTGCTGGTCGCCGAGGACCCGGCGACGGCCTCGCCCGGCCTCGCGTTCCTCCTCGGCACCATCGCGAAGTACGGCGAGTCCGGCTGGAAGGACTACTGGACGAAGCTGAAGGCCAACGGCGTCAAGGTGGTCAGCGGCTGGGAAGAGGCCTACACCAAGGACTTCTCCGGCTCGTCCGGCAAGGGACCGCGGCCGATCGTCGTCTCGTACGCGTCTTCGCCGGCCGCGGAGGTCGGCGACGACGGCAAGCCGCGCACCAAGGCACTGCTCGACACCTGCTACCGGCAGGTCGAGTACGCCGGGGTGCTGGCGAACGGCAAGCAGGCCGAGAACGCGCGCAAGGTCGTCGACTTCCTGCTCTCCCAGCAGTTCCAGGCGACGGTCGCGGCCAACATGTACGTCTACCCGGCGCGCCAGGGCGTCGACCTGCCCGCGGGCTGGGCGCAGGTCGCGCCGCTGCCGCAGAAGCCGCAGGCGCTGACGGCGGACCAGGTCCAGGCCGGGCGCGAGAAGTGGATCGGCGAATGGCGCTCGCTCGTGCAGTGACACCCCGGAAAGCACCAGTCCTGGCCCCGCCGCGGACCGCCCGCGGGCTCGGCCTGGCGCTGCTCGGGCTGGCTCCGATCGGGTTCCTGGTGGTGTTCTTCGCGTGGCCGGTGCTGGCGATCATCGGCCGCGGGTTCGCCGACGGCGGCCTCGACGTCGTCCTCGGTGACGCGCGGACGTGGCAGCTGGCCGGCTTCACCGTGGCGAGCGCGGCGGCGTCGACGCTGGTGGCGATCGTCGCCGGGCTGCCGGTGGCGTTCCTGCTCGCGCGGGTGAAGCTGCCCGGCGCCGGCCTCGCGCGGACGCTGGTGCTGGTGCCGTTCGTGCTGCCGACCGTCGTCGTCGGCCTGGCGTTCCGGGCGCTGTGGCCGGACGGCGGGGTGCTGCCGATCGTGCTGGCCAACGCCTTCTTCAACGTCGCCGTCGTCGCGCGGACCGTCGCCGGGCTCTGGGCGCGGCTGGATTCGCGCACGACCGACGCCGCCCGCGCGCTGGGCGCGTCCCCGTGGCGGGCGTTCCGCTCGGTGACGCTGCCCGCGCTGGCGCCGGCGATCGCGTCCGCGGCGGCTGTGGTGTTCCTGTTCTGCGCCACCAGCTTCGGCGTCGTCCTCATCCTCGGCGGCGCGAAGTACCGGACGCTGGAGACCGAGATCTACCTGCGGACGGTCGACCTGCTCGATCTCTCGGGCGCGGCGGCGCTTTCGCTGATCCAGTTCGCGGCCGTGGTCGCCGCGCTCGTGCTCGGCGGGCTGGCGCGGCGGCGCAAGGACGGCGCCCGGATCGGCGCCGCGAAAACACGACGTCCTCGCGGCGGAGAATGGCCGGTGGTCGGCGCCGCGGGCGTCGTGCTGGCCCTGCTGCTGACGCCGATCGTCGCGCTGCTCGTCGAATCGGTGTCCACTCCCGACGGCTGGAGCTTCGCCGGTTATCGAGCGTTAACGAGCACCGGGGAGAAGGGTGCGCTGCAGGTTTCCGGCTGGGACGCGGCGCTGAACTCGCTGAAGGTGGCCATCGACGCGACGCTGCTCGCGATGGTCGTCGGCGTGCTCGCGTCCGTGGTGCTGGTGGCGCTGCGGCGCTCGCCCGCGAAAGCCGCGCGCGGCCTCGGCGAGACCATGGACGCTGTGCTGATGCTGCCGCTCGGGGTGTCCGCGGTGACCGTCGGGTTCGGTTACCTGGTCACGCTCGACGCGCTGCCCGGCGACCTCCGGACGTCGCCTTACCTTGTACCACTGGCCCAGGCGCTGGTGATCATCCCGCTGATCGTGCGGATGGTGCTGCCGGTGCTGCGCTCGGTCGATGTCCGATTGCGGCAGGCCGCGTCGACGCTCGGCGCGAGCCCGCTGCGGGTGTGGCGCGAGATCGACCTGCCGCTGACGCTGCGGCCGCTGGTCGCGGCGGCCGGGTTCGGGTTCGTCGTGGCGCTCGGCGAGTTCGGCGCGACGAGCTTCCTCGCGCGGCCGACGGCGCCGACGCTGCCGGTCGCGATCGCGTCGTTGATGGGACGCCCCGGGGAGCTGAACAACCAGATGGCGTACGCGGCGTGCGCGCTGTTGATGCTCGTGACAGTGCTGGCGGTCGCGCTGATCGACCGGTTGGGACGCGGCCGGGTGGGAGAGTTCTGATGGCGCTTTCGGTGCGGGACCTGACCGTCCACTACGGATCGTTCGCGGCGGTCCGCGACGTCCGCCTGGAAATCGCCGACGGCGAAGTGCTGGCGCTGCTCGGCCCGTCGGGCTCGGGGAAGTCGACGCTGCTGCGCGCGATCACCGGGCTCGAGCCGTCGGCGCGCGGCTCGGTGAGCTGGGACGGCGACGACCTCGGCGCGGTGCCGGTGCACCGGCGCGGGTTCGGTCTGGTGTTCCAGGACGGGCAGCTGTTCGGCCACCGCGACGTCGCCGCGAACATCGCGTTCGGCCTGCGGATGCACGGCGTACCGCGGTCTTCGTGGGGTGCGCGGGTCGCCGAGCTGCTGGCGCTGGTGGGCCTCTCCGGCTTCGAACGGCGGCGCGTCACGGAGCTGTCCGGCGGGCAGGCCCAGCGGGTGGCGCTGGCCCGGGCGCTGGCGCCGAAGCCGCGGCTGCTGCTGCTCGACGAGCCACTGTCCGGTTTGGACGCGGGGTTGCGCGAGCAGCTGGCGATCGACCTGGCGGACCTGTTGCGGCGCAGCAAGATCACGGCGTTGCTGGTGACGCACGACCAGGAGGAGGCGTTCACGCTGGCCGACCGGGTCGCGGTGCTGGACGCGGGCGAGGTCCGCCAGGAGGGCGCGGTCCGCCGGGTGTGGCGCAACCCCGCGGACGACGATGTGGCCCGCTTCCTCGGCGTGACGACGTTCGCGGACGGTGTCGTCGCGGGCGGCGTGGCGCACACGACGCTGGGTGACGTCGCTCTGCCGGACGTCGTGGACGGGCCGGTGCGACTGGGACTGCGGCCGCACGCGCTGCGGGTGGCCGCCGAAGGCGTGCCGGGCGAAGTGGTGGCGGCCGTGCACCGGCGCGAGCACGTGCGGCTGGTGGTGAAGCTGGCGGAGTCCACTGTGGACGCGATCGCCCCGGCGGCGTCGGACCTGCGGGCGGGGGACGCGGTGAAGCTGGAGTTCGACCCGGACGGCGTCGCGCTGGTCGGTCAGCTGTCGAACTCGGACTTGCGCCGGGCCAGGTAAGCGGGCCAGTCGGCGTTGGCCGCGATCACGTCGTCGATCGACAACTTGATGACCGCGCACCCCGACAGCGAACAGGCGCGCGGCGACGACGCGTCGATCAGCGAGATGCCACCGATCTCGTCGCCGTCATCGATGTACGTGCAGAGCACCGGGTGGAAGGAACAGTCCTCGTAGATGTCCCCCGGGCGGATCTCGCCGGGCTGATCCGTGGTCATGGCGTGAGTATGCCGGTGTCCCCGGACCGAGTCGAAAGACCTGGCCCGGGGACGAACCTCAGCCGTCGCGGGTGGACAGCCGGGCGTACGCCAGCGACAGCCCGATCACGATGTAGCACGCCGCCCGCAAGGCTCCCTCGCCCAGCATCTGCGTGCCCATCGGGTCCTGCAGGACCTCCGCCGGGGCCATCGACCAGTCCTTCGTCAGCAGGAACGGGTGCAGCCAGTCCAGCGACGTCAGGAACCCCAGGATCGTGAACACGATGTCGGCCGCCAGGACCGACGCCACCACCAGCATCGGGTGCTCGGTCCAGCTGGAGATCGCCAGCGCCACCGCGCCGACCGCCCACAGCTGCAGCACCACCCAGCCCGCCATCAGCAGGATCCGGGCCAGCGCGCCGCCCAGGGTCAGCGTCGTGCCGGACAGCGTGAACAGCGAGTCCGTGCCGTTGATGATCAGCCCGGTCACCACGCCCGTCACGCACATCGCCAGCACCGAGACCACCGACACCGTCGCGACGCCGAACGCCTTGACCGCCAGCAACCGGCCTCGGCCGACCGGGGCGATCAGCCAGCCGCGCAGGGTGCCGTGGGCCGTCTCGCCCGCGATCGCGTCCGCGCCCGCCATCGCGGATGCCAGCGGCAGGAGCAGGGCCAGCGACATCACGACCGCCGCGATCGGGAGGACGAACGCGTTGTTGACCGCGGACGCCAGCAACGCGCCGCCGCCCTCGTCCGGGCCGCCGCCCTGCGCGTTGTCGCTCACCAGCGTCAGGCCGATGCCGATGATCACCGGGATCAGCGCCAGTAGCCCGAGCACGGCCAACGTGCGCGGCCGCCGGAAGATCCAGCGCAGCTCCGCGGCCAGCAGGCGCGGCAGCGGCACCGTGTCGTGGCCCGTGCGGGCCGCCGGTGCTTCGAGGACCGCCGTCATTCCGATCCCTCCGTCAGCCGTGCGAACAGGTCTTCCAACCCGGTGCGGGCCCGCGTCGCCTCGTGGACCGCGACCCCCGCGCCCACCAGGACCTGCAGCACCCGCGGTGCTTCCGCCGCCGTGAGGTCGGCGCGGACGCCGTCCGGCGTGAGCCGGGCACCGATCCGGTTCTCCCGCAGCACTTCCACCGCCTGCTCGGCGTCGGGCGTGCGGACCAGCAGGGCCGCGTTCCCGGACTCCAGCAGCTCCGCCAGCTCGCCCTGCGCGACGACGTTGCCGGCCTGCAGCACGGCGACGTGCGTGCACGTCGCCTCCACTTCGGCCAGCAGGTGCGACGACACCAGCACGGTGACCCCGTCGGCGTGCAGCTCGGCGACGATCCTGCGGATCTCCCTGGTACCCGCAGGATCGAGGCCGTTGGTCGGCTCGTCGAGCACGACCATCTTCCGCGGCACGAGCAACGCCGAAGCGAGCCCGAGCCGCTGCTTCATGCCGAGCGAATAGCCCTTGTAGCGCCGGCGCGCCGCGACGGTCAGCCCGACGCGCTCGAGCGCCGAATCCACCGCGAGGGGGATCCCGCCCGCGGCCAGCCGGGGTTCGGCCGCGGCGAAGCGCAGCAGGTTGTCGCGCCCGGACAGGAACGGGTGGAAGCCCGGCCCCTCGACCAGCGCGCCGACGTCCGGCAGCGCGTGCGCGGCGGATTCGGGCATCTTGCGCCCGAGCAGCTCGACCTCGCCCTCGGTCGGCCGGACCAGGCCGAGCAGCATCCGGATGGTGGTCGTCTTGCCCGAACCGTTCGGCCCGAGCATCCCCACGACCGCGCCCTCGGGGATGTCGAGGTCGACGTGGTCCACCGCGACCGTGCCGCGGTAGACCTTGCGCAGTCCCCGGGTGCGCGCCGCCAGGGGAACCGCCGGGGCGGACGCCTCCGCAGAGACGTCCGCCCCGGACTCGACAGTCGTGCTGGTCACTTCTGACCCAGCGCTTCGTACAGGACCTGCTCCGGCACCGCGCCGGCGGCGAAGCGGCCGTCGTCGGTCAGCACCGCGCTGCCCACCTTCGTGGTGACGAGGTAGCCGCTGCCCCAGGTGCCGCTGACCTTCTTGGCGAAGCGCTCGAGCAGTGCCTTCGGGTCGGCGTTGCCGCCCCGGCCCTCACGGCCGGCCTGCTGCTTCGGCGCCGCGTTCAGCGCGTCCGCCGGGACCTTGCCCGTGATGACGGTGTCCCAGCCGTCGCCGACGACCTTGGTGTCCTGCTTGGCCTGCTCGGCGAGGTCCTTGTGCTGCTGGTCGACCGTCGGTGTCTTCTCCTGCACCTTGGCGCCCTTCGGCGGGGTGAAGGTGAAGAGGTCGGCCGGCTGCTGCGTGAACTGGATCTCGCTGAACGCGACCTCGAGCGCCGGCGTCGACGTGCCGTTGCTCAGCACCGACACCCGCAGCGGCATCCGCGTCTGCGAGTCGACCGCGACGCGGATCTCGCGCAGCAGCGTCCGCTCGCCCGGCTTCGGCGTCAGGACCAGCTCGTAGGCCGGGCGGTCGGCGACCGTCGCGGTGCCGTCGACCGACACCGTGCTGCTCTCGCGGACCTTCGCGAGCAGTTCGGTCGAAGCCGCGACCGGGTCGGCCAGCTTCTCGCTGCCCGCGCCCTTCTGCTTGGCGACGTCGGCCGGGATCGTCACCTTCGTCGCGGTGTTCGTCTTGGAGCTGTAGTCCCAGACGGTCGTGCCGTCGTGGACCACGGTCTCCTGGCTGGCCCCCTGCGTGGCGGCCAGGCGGCTCTTGCCCGCGCCGTCGCTGAAGATGTGCGCCGAGTCGATGTTCAGCGCCGACGCCCCCGGCAGCGCGTTCCCCACCGACGGCAGCCCCAGGTCGTTGCTGACCTTGACCGTGCCGTCGAACGCGCCCGGCTTCGCCGTCATGACCGACTGCACCAGGTCCTCCGCGCTCACCTGCGGCAGCGCCGGCTTGTCGTCGGCGCTGGCCGGCATCGCGATGAACGCGAGCCCGCCCGCACCGAGCGCGGTGCCGACGACCGCGGCCGTGATGCCCTTCGTCTTCGGTTTCATGCGTCTCTCCCTGTGGTGTTCCCGAGCCCGAGTGTGCCCGGCTCCCTGGCTCCGACGCTTCCCTCTCGAGACTGAGATACCCCTGAAGGTTCTCCCTCTCCGGCTGAGATCGTGCTGAGAGATCCCACGCGACCTGCGCGAACCGGCCATGATGAACCTCGTGAAACCTCGGGTGCTGGTGGTCGACGACGAACCGGGCGTGCGGAAGGCACTGCAGCGCGGGCTGCGCGCGGAGGACATGGACGTGGTCACCGCCGCGGACGGCCCCACCGGGCTGCAGCTGGCGAGCACGGGGTCCTTCGACGTCATCCTGCTCGACATCATGCTGCCGGGACTGTCCGGTTATCGCGTGCTGGAGAGGTTGCGCAAGGACGGCGTCACGACGCCCGTGCTGCTCGTCTCGGCCAAGGACGGCGAGGTCGACCAGGCCGACGGCCTCGACCTCGGCGCCGACGGCTACCTCGTCAAGCCGTTCTCCTTCGTCGTGCTGGTCGCGCAGGTCCGCGCGACCCTGCGCCGCGCCGGTCCGGAGGCCGGGCGGGGGACGCTGCGCCTCGGTGCGCTGGCGGTCGACCGCGGGCTGCGGCAGGTGCACTGGAACGGCGAGGAGGTCGGGCTGAGCCCGCGCGAGTTCGCGCTGCTCGAGGTGCTCGTCGGCCGCGCCGGGACGGTCGTCACCAAGGACGAGCTGCTGCGCGCGGTCTGGGGCGAGGAGCAGGCCGTGACGCGCAACCTCGTCGAGGTGTACGTCGGATACGTACGACGTAAGTTGGACGCGGTCGGCGCCGGCGCGCTGCTGCGGACCGTGCGCGGGCACGGCTACCTCGCGTCCGACGCGCAGCTCGACCAGGTCATCACCCCGTGATCTCGTGGTGGCGGGGCCGGTCCCTGCAGGTCAGGATCACCTTGCTGGCCGCGATGATCACCTTGGCCTGCCTGCTCGGGCTGGCCGCGCTCGCCGCGTCGAACCTCTCGCCGCTGCTCATCGGCTCGGTCGACCGCGAGCTGTCGGCCGCTCTCGGGCCCGCGAGCGCCGAAGTGAGCGCCGGGCGCCCGCTCTCCGGCGCGGCGCCGGTGACGCTGCGGGTGCTGGACACCGCGGGCGCGCCGGTGGACGGCGGCACCCCGACCGGCCTTACGTTGTACGACATCTCGACGCTCAAGGCCGGGCAGCCGGTCCAGCGCGACGGCGCGCGGTACCTCGGCACGGTCGTGAGCGCGCCCGACGGGTCGCAACGGCTGGTCGTGGCGGGCGCGGGCCTGGTCGGGTTCTCCGCGGCGGTGCACTACGGCGGCGTCTGGCTGGTGGTCGTCGCCTCGATCGGGGCGCTGGTGGCGGGGCTCGCGACGTGGCTGGTGGTGCGGCTGTCGCTGCGCCCGGTGGCGCGGATGCGGGGTTCGGTGCGCGCGTTGCCGCCGGGAGCGCGGCTGGCGCTGCCGGACTCCCACGACGAGCTGCGCGCGCTGGCGGAGGAGTTCAACGCGCTGCTGGAGCGGCAGGAGCAGGCCAGTGACCGGCTCCGGCGGTTCACCGGCGACGCGGCGCACGAGCTGCGGTCGCCGGTCGCCTCGATCCGGGTGCAGGCCGAGGTGGCGGTGACGAACCCGGATCCGGAGCTGTCCCAGGAGACGCTGTCGGACATCTTGACTGAGGCCGAGCGGCTGTCGTCGCTGCTGGACGGGCTGTTGTCGCTGGCCAGGTCGGACGCGGGGGAGGTGCCGCCCGCGGAGCCGGTCGAGCTGGTGAGCGAGGTCCGCGCGGCGGTCGCGCGGCTGCCGGCGGGGGCGCCGGAGACGCGGGTGAGCAATGCGGTCGCGCAGGCGTGGGCGTCGTCCGCGCACGCCGAGGTGGAGCTGGTGCTGGACAACCTGCTGCGCAACGCGTGCCGCTACGCGCGCGGCGAGATCGTGGTGTCGGTGCTGGCGTCGAGGTCGTCGGTCCGGGTGGTGGTCGACGACGACGGCCCGGGCATCCCGCCGGAGCACCGCGAGAAGGTGTTCGACCGCTTCTACCGGATCGCGGACGACCGGGCCCGGTCGTCCGGTGGGACGGGGCTGGGGCTGGCGATGGTGGCGGAGACGGTCCGGCGGCGCGGCGGCCGGGTGCAGGTGGGGGAGTCTCCGGACGGCGGGGCGCGGTTCGTCGTCGTCTGGCGCGCGGCCGCGGGTGAGGACGGCGGTTCACGCGGCTGAAGCTGCCCCGGTGCTTCTTACGTCGTAAGACGCCTTACGTAGTAAGTCGGGTTTTACGCTGTAAGGCTGCGGGTCCGCCCGGCAGGAGGGCTTCCGGGTAGATTCCGGGGCTGTGAACGGTGTGATCGTGGGTGCCGCCCTGGTGCGGGACGGGAAGCTGCTCGCCCAGCAGCGGGCCTGGCCGCCGAAGCACGCGGGGCAGTGGGAACTGCCCGGTGGCCGGGTCGAGGAAGGCGAGTCCGAGGCCTTCGCGCTGGCCCGCGAGTGCAGCGAGGAGCTGGACGTCGTCATCGAGGTGGGCGCGCGCGTCGGGGAGGACGTGCCGCTGCCCGGTGAGAAGGTCCTCCGCATCTACGCCGCGACGCTCGTTTCGCCCGGCGAAGAGCCGCGCGCCGTCGAGCACCGAGCCGTGCGCTGGCTCGGGCTCGACGACCTCGACGGCCTCGACTGGCTGCCCGCCGACCGGATCCTGCTCCCGGCCCTGCGCGCGCTGCTCAGTTAGCGCCGATCATCCGCAGCGCCGCGTCGAGCCGGTGCGAGCCGCGCTCCCGGGCCCGCTCCGCGCCCGCCTTGCGGACCCGGTCCAGCTCCGCGACGTCGTCGAGCAGCGTTAACGCTCGTTCACGCAGGGGCCGCAGCTCCTCGATCACGGCGTCCGCGACGGCGTCCTTCACCGCTCCGTACGACGAGAACTCCGCCGCCAGGTCGGTCGGCGCGCCACCCCGGCACGCGGCCAGGATCTCCAGCAGGTTCGCCATTCCCGGCCGGGTCTCCGGGTCGTGCGCCGGGACCGTTTCGCCGTCGGTGACCGCGCGGCGGATCTTGCGGCGGATCTGGTCGGGCTCGTCGAGCGCGAACACCACACCCACCGCGTCCCGGGTCGACTTGGACATCTTGCGCGCCGGGTCGGCCAGGTCCTTGACGCGCGCCCCCGCGGGCGGGAGCACCGCCCGGGGGACGGTGAACACGTCACCGTAGGTGCCGTTGAACCGCTTGGCCAGCGTCCGCGTCAGCTCGACGTGCTGGCGCTGGTCCTCGCCGACCGGCACCTCGTCCGCGCCCTGCAGCAGGATGTCCGCGGCCATCAGCGCCGGGTAGGTCAGCAGCGACAGCCGCACGCCGGCCTGGCCCTTGGACTTCTCCTTGAACTGGATCATCCGCGCGGCCTCGCCGTAGTTGCAGGTGCACTCCAGGACCCAGGTCAGCGCACCCAGCTCGCGGGCCAGGTCGGACTGGACGAACACCCGCTCCGGGTCGATGCCGGCGGCGATCAGCACGGCGAGCTGCTCGCTCGCCAAGGATCGGAGTTTCGCCGGGTTGTGCGGGGTCGTCATGCCGTGCAGGTCGGCGACGAAGTACAGGTCGTCCACGCCGCCCTCGCGAGCCCAGCGGCGCACGGCGCCGAGGTAGTTGCCCAGGTGGACGTGACCGGAGGGCGTGATGCCGGAGAGCTTGCTCATGGTCTTCCTTTCCGAGGGGACCACCCCGGAAAAGGCATGAAAAAGGCCGCCCGTCCGGGGCGGCCGCTGGTGATCAGCGCAGGACTAGACGGCCGCCTGGGGCGGCCACCAGCTGGACGTCTGCGCGTGCATGCGGCGAGCTTAGCCGATGTCCGTCACCACTCGGTATCGTCCGGACGCGGGAACGCGCGAGCGGGTCTACCGTCTTAACCATGTATGTCGTCCTGCTGAACTACACGGCTCCCATCGAGGACATCGACCTGGCGCTCCCGGACCACGCCGAGTGGCTGAACAGGCAGTACGAGCACGGCCACTTCCTGGCGTCCGGGCGGCGGAACCCGCGCATCGGCGGCGTCATCATCACGCGCCCGCTGAACCGCGGGAAGCTCGACGCCATCCTGGCGTCCGACCCCTTCTGCGTGCGGCACCTCGCCCAGTACGAGGTCATCGAGTTCTCGCCGACCAAGACCGCTCCGGAGCTGCGCTTGCTCAACGAAGCGATCACGCACTAGCTAGGCGGCGAGGTCCAGCTTCGCCTTCTTCAGCGCCAGCACCGGGCACTTCTTGCAGCGCGGCTTCGACCGGCAGCACTTCTTCTTGACCTTGCCGGCCTTCATCAGCTTGCGCACGACCTTCCGCGGGTCGTCCGGCTTTTTGCCCACGCGCACGCACCTTCCGAATCGGCGACGTTCACCGGGTTTCCACGTTAGGTCAGGCTAACCGACGTGGGGGCGTGGGGCCGCTCACAAAGGGGTGGCAGGTATCCTGGGTGAGGTCCGCGTGTGACCAGAGCCGGTCACGGGATGCCTGACGGGCTTACGCGGCCATCCAACCCTTGAAGTTCAGGAGTTCTCGCGTGCCCGCAGCCAGCGCTACCGTCGAAACCGGCCGGCCGACCGGTAAGACCCGGCCCGACCTGCGCAACGTCGCGATCGTCGCCCACGTCGACCACGGCAAGACCACCCTCGTGGACGCGATGCTGCGCCAGTCCGGCGCCTTCGCCGAGCGGGCCGAGCTCGTCGACCGGGTCATGGACTCGGGCGAGCTCGAGCGCGAAAAGGGCATCACGATCCTCGCGAAGAACACCTCGATCCACCGCCAGACGCCCGAGGGCCAGGTGACGATCAACGTCATCGACACCCCCGGCCACGCCGACTTCGGCGGTGAGGTCGAGCGCGGCCTGGCCATGGTCGACGGCGTCGTCCTGCTGGTCGACGCGTCCGAGGGCCCGCTCCCGCAGACCCGTTTCGTACTGCGTAAGACGCTCGAAGCCGGCCTGCCGGTGATCCTGCTGGTCAACAAGACCGACCGCCCGGACGCGCGGATCGCCGAGGTCGTCGAGGAGACCCACGACCTGCTGCTCGAGCTGGCCAGCGACATCGAGAACGCCGACCACGACGCGATCCTCGACCTCCCGGTCGTCTACGCCTCCGCGCGCGCCGGCAAGGCGAGCCTGGAGCAGCCCGCCGACGGCGAGATCCCCGAGAGCGAGAACCTCGACCCGCTGTTCGAGACGCTGCTCCGGCACGTGCCGCCGCCCGCCGCCGACCTCGACGCGCCGCTGCAGGCGCTCGTCACCAACCTCGACGCGTCGAACTTCCTCGGCCGCATCGCGCTGATCCGCATCCACGCCGGCAAGCTCCGCAAGGGCCAGACCGTCGCCTGGATGCGCGAAGACGGCACGACGCAGAACGTCCGCATCTCCGAGCTGCTGGTCACCGAGGCGCTCACCCGCGTCCCGGCGACCGAGGCCAGCGCCGGCGAGCTCGTCGCCATCGCCGGCATCCCGGAGATCACCATCGGCGACACCCTCGCCGACTCCGAGACGCCGGTGGCGCTGCCCCGGATCACCGTCGACGAGCCCGCGATCTCGATGACCATCGGTGTCAACACCTCGCCGCTGGCCGGGCGCAACGGCGGCGACAAGGTCACCGCGCGGCTGGTCAAGGCCCGCCTGGACCAGGAGCTGATCGGTAACGTCAGCATCCGCGTCCTGCCGACCGAGCGCCCCGACACCTGGGAGGTCCAGGGCCGTGGCGAGCTGGCGCTGGCGATCCTCGTCGAGCAGATGCGGCGCGAGGGCTTCGAGCTGACCGTCGGCAAGCCGCAGGTGGTGCTGCGCACGATCGACGGCAAGCTGCACGAGCCGTTCGAGCGCCTCTACATCGACTCGCCGGAGGAGCACCTCGGCGCGATCACCCAGCTCCTGGCCGCGCGCAAGGGCCGCATGGAAGACATGAGCGGCAACGGCACCGGCCGGATCAAGCTGGAGTACGTGCTCCCGTCGCGCGGCCTGATCAGCTTCCGCACCGACTTCCTCACCGAGACCCGCGGCACCGGCATCGCGAACCACGTGTTCGAGGGCTACTTCCCGTGGGCCGGCGAGATCCGCACCCGGCACAGCGGCTCCTTGGTCGCCGACCGGACCGGCCCGGTCACCGCGTACGCGATGATCCAGCTGGCCGACCGCGGCACCTTCTTCGTCGAGCCGGGCGCCGAGGTGTACGAGGGCATGGTCGTGGGCGAGAACCCGCGCTTCGAGGACCTCGACATCAACATCACCAAGGAGAAGAAGCTGACGAACATGCGTCAGTCCTCCGCCGACGTGATGGAGACGCTGGCCCGCCCGCGCAAGATGGGCCTGGAAGAGGCGCTGGAGTTCTGCTCCGTCGACGAGTGCGTCGAGGTCGCGCCCGAGGTCGTCCGGGTCCGCAAGGTCACCCTGGACATCAACACCCGGGCGAAGGAGCGTTCGCGCGCGAAGAGCCGCGACAACAGCTGAATCAGCAGAAAATCGCGTAAAAACCTCCCGGCGTACCACGCCGGGAGGTTTTTGCATTGCGAGCCCGTCACCCTGGGTGGACAATAGACCGACGCGAAGTCACGAATTCCGCTGTTCTTCTCCTTATATCTTTATAGGGGTTTTCGTGGATTCGACGCCTGGTGTTCACCACCGGGTCGAACCCGTCTCGTGTCCGGGGCGTGTTCGTTCCGCCGTTCCGGAACGGTCCGGGAACCCGGACGGTGCGCCGCGCGTCTTTTTCGATAGCGGCACCAAGCGGCGCCGCGCCCGGCCGATCCGGGTACGGGAATCCCGGTTCCGGCCGCGGACGCGGCCGTGGGAGCATGGCTGACCCGATCGGGGAGATTCTGGGAGGAACGGGGCGTGCGGGTGAATCGCAAGGCGGTGCCGGTACTGGCACTCGCGGCCGTGCTGGTCACCTCCTGCTCGAACACCCCGCCGCCGCCGGTGGTGTCCTCGTCGGTCCCGCCCCCGCCGACCACCGGGAAGACGCCGTCGCAGATCGTCGTCGGGGTCGACGACGTGCTCGGCGGGTACAACCCGCACAACCTGGCCGACTCCTCGCAGGTGACCTCCGCGCTGTCGCAGCTGCTGCTGCCCTCGGTGTTCCGCCAGAAGGACGACGGCAGCACCCAGCTCGACAAGAACCTCATGAAGTCCGCCGAGGTGGTCTCCCAGCAGCCGTTCGTGGTCGCCTACGAGATCCGCCCGGACGCGTCCTGGTCCGACGGCGCGCCCATCGCCGCCGAGGACTTCGACTACCTGCGCACCCAGATGCGCGACCAGCCCGGCGTGATCGGGCCGGCCGGCTACCGGCAGATCACCGACCTGCAGTCCCGCGAAGGCGGCAAGCGCGTCGAGGTCACCTTCGCGAAGCCCTACCCGGGCTGGCAGACGCTGTTCTCGGACCTGCTGCCCGCCCACCTGCTGAAGGACGCGCCCGACGGCTGGCGCGGGGCCCTGGCCTCGAACTTCCCGGCCATCGCCGGCCCGTTCTCGATCAAGAGCCTCGACACCGCCCGCGGCGAGGTGATCCTCGAGCGCAACGAGCGCTACTGGGAGAAGCCCGCGGCGATCGACCGGATCGTGCTGCGCCGCTCGGACCAGAACACGCTGCTGGCCGCGTTGCGCAGCGGCAACGACCAGTTCGCGCTGGCCAGGACCACCGGCGACGAGCTCAAGCTGCTCGGCGAGCTCGGCCCGGCCGTGCAGCTGCACACTGTGGCCCGGCCGCTGGTCGCCGACGTGCTGCTGCGGCCGGTCAGCGCGACGCTGCACGACACGCAGGTCCGCGCCGGGATCGCCGCACTGATCGACCGGGCCAAGCTGGTCACCGAAGGCGTCAACGGTGGCCCGTCGTCGCAGCTGCACGCCGACGCGCAGGTGACGGCGCCGTCGGTGAAGGGGTACACGGCGACCATCCCGCCCGGCCCGCCCACCGCCCCCGACATGGCCAAGGCGGAGGAGTCGCTGAAGGCGGCCGGCTACGCCAAGACCGCGGGCACCTGGCGCAAGAACGGCAAGGCGCTCTCGCTGGTGATCGCCTCGCCCGGCACCCAGGAGCCGTACGCGACGATCGCCAAGGAGCTCACCAGCCAGCTGTCCGCGCAGGGCATCGAGGTCAACGCGATCACGCCACAGCCGCGCGACCTGTTCAGCGGCCTGCTCGCGATGCCGGTCACCGGCGGGATCCAGCAGCCGACCGGCGACTCGGCGGGCAGCGTCGGTGTCGACATCGCGGTCGTGCCGCAGGCGGTCGGCGGCGACACGGCCTCGGTGCTCGCGTCGACCTTCGGCTGCCGCCCCGAACAGACGGCAGCGGGGACGGACCCGGCGAAGCCCGTCGTTCCGGGCAATTCGGCGGGGTTCTGCGACCCGGCACTGCAGCCGTCGATCGACGCGGCGCTGTCCGGGGCGACCCCGGTCACCGAGGCCCTGACCACTCTTGAGCCTGAACTTTGGCGCCAGAACGTGGTGATCCCGCTGTTCCAATTGGCTGACACCCTGGCGATCGGTTCGGGCATCTCGGGCGTAACCCCGGGTCCTCCGATGGTGGGCCCGTTCGGGTCCGCCGTGAACTGGACTCGCGGCCCGAAGTAATCGCGCGACTACGCATTCAGTACTACCGGGTGATCTTGACGCACGCCTTCGAGTGGGACTCGGTGAATCCGTGAGGTAACCGTCGTATTTCTGGATGTCCACTGGAAGTCACCCTTTGGTCACGATCGACCCTGAACTGGTGACTGTCGGTACTTTTCCTTTCTAGCGTGCACCCGCAGTGCGCCAGTTGAGTGTCGCTTGGCGTGTCGTAGGCTCCGGCACCAAACCGGAGCGGTGTGGGTCCTTGTCACAATTCAAGGGCTCAGTGCTAGGAGGGCACACTTCATGAGGAGAACCAAAGCAGTCTCCGCCTTGTCGCTCGTCGCAGGCGCCTCGCTGCTGCTGAGCGCCTGCAGCGGTGGCGACTCGGGCTCGGGCAGCACCGACCAGAACGGATCGTCGACCGACGTCAAGTCGATGGCGGTCGGCAAGGCCGAGCAGGGTGACACGTTCAAGCTCGCGGACGTCAAGGGCTGGGACGGCACGGTCACGGTCGGGATCGACGACGGGTACTCCGGGTACAACAACAACACCCCGGACACCAACAGCTCGTACAACACCTACATCTTGACCGCCGTGCTCGAAGACGCGTTCGTCCTCGACGGCAACAACAAGATCCTGCTCAACAAGGACATTCTCGACTCGGTCGACGTGACCTCCAAGGACCCGCAGGTCGTCACGTACAAGATCAAGCCGAACCTGAAGTGGTCGGACGACGCCCCCTTCGACTGCAAGGACTTCTACCTGGCCTGGCTCGCCCAGAGCGGGCAGGCGAAGGGCGCGGAGGGCAAGAACCCGTTCGACGCGGCCTCGACCACCGGCTACGACAAGATCAAGACGGCCACCTGCAAGGACAACCTGACCCTCGAGACGGACTTCAGCGAGCCGTACCTCGACTACAAGGGCCTGTTCAGCGGGGTTCAGCTCCTGCCGGCGCACATCCTCGAGCAGAAGACCGGCATCGCGGACATCACCAAGCTCGCGCCGACCGGTGACCCGGCCCAGCTGTCCAAGGCCGGCGACTTCTGGACGAACAAGTGGAAGGGCTTCGACAAGTCGATCATGCCGGCCTCGGGCCCGTACATGATCGACTCGTTCGACGCGAACCAGAAGTCCGTCACGCTGGTGAAGAACCCGAAGTGGGCGGGCGGCAAGGGCGGCCCGGCCAAGCTCGTGGTCCGCGCCATGGAAGACACCAAGGCCATGGCGACCGCGCTGCAGAACGGTGAGATCGACGTCGCGGCGTCGACCCAGCCGGACGCCACCGCGGCGGCCACGATGAAGGGCCTCGCGGCGCAGGGCGTGACCTACGGGTCGGCCTCGCAGCTGACCTACGAGCACCTGGACCTGCAGTTCAACCGCATGTTCAAGGACGACGCGCTCCGCAAGGCGTTCTTCGAGGTGGTCGACCGCAAGGCGATCACCGACAAGCTGCTCAAGGAAGTCCAGGCCGACGCGGCTCCGCTGAACTCGATCGTGTTCTTCCAGGGTGAAGAGGGCTACACCGACCTCTACGGCAGCAAGGCCGGACTGGGTGCCGAGGCCGCGGCCAAGACCCTGACCGACGCCGGCTGGGTCAAGGGTGGCGACGGCATCTTCGCCAAGGGTGGCCAGCGGGCCTCGTTCAAGATCACGCACAACCAGAACGCCCGCCGCAGCCAGACCGTCGAGATCATCATCTCGCAGGCCAAGGCGGCCGGTATCGAGGTCAAGGACGAGACCGACGCCAACTTCCTCAAGGGCGGCCGCGTCTCGACCGGTGACTACGACATCGCGCTGTTCGGCTGGTCCTCCCCGCCGTTCAAGTCGCAGTCGCGTTCGATCTACGTCTGCCCGAACGCCGGTGGTGACCAGAACTACCAGAACCTCTGCGACCCGAAGATCGACGAGGCGTTCAAGACCGCGGTCGGCGCGACCGACGAGCAGGTCAAGCTGCAGAGCTACCAGGCAGCCGACAAGGCCATCGCGGACAAGTACGCGACGCTCCCGCTGTTCCAGACGCCGAGCATGTGGGCGTTCAAGGGCATTGACCGCGCGTACATGCAGTCCTACAACGGTGTCCTGTGGAACGTCGGCGAGTGGGAGCAGAAGAAGTAGGGCTCGTCCCGCCTCTTCGTTTCCCTCGCTCCAGATGACCTGGGAGGTACCGGGGTCCGGCCACGAGCCGGGCCCCGGTACCCACCGGAAGTAGCTGTTGACCGTAGGGTTACCCCCATTACGGTAGACAACCGGGCGGCGGTCCAGCGCACTTCTGACGACCAGGCCCGGATGAGGAGCAGTTCGTTGAACCTGGTGATCTATATCCTTCGCCGTCTGGCGATATCGATTCCCGTCCTCCTGGTCGGGACCTTTTTGTCGTTCGTGATGGTCGCCGCCACCGGTGACCCGCTCGGCGAGCTTCGGCACAACCCGAACATCAGCAAGGCAGCCCTGGACTCCCTCTCCCACAAGCTGGGCCTGGACCAGGGCGTCGTGCCGCGCTACTTCAGCTGGCTCGGGGACTTCCTGTCGGGTGACTGGGGCACGTCGATCGCGCAGGGCAACGCGCTCCAGCCGGTCGCGCCCAAGGTGATGGCGGCCTTCGGCGTCACGTTCAAGCTGGTCGTCGGAGCCGAGATCCTCGCGCTGATCATCGGCATCATCGTCGGCGTGCTCGCCGCGGTGAAGCAGTACTCGATCATCGACTACCTCGCCACCACGCTCGCCTTCCTGCTGTTCTCGATGCCCATCTTCTGCATCGCGATCGTGCTGAAGAACTACGCCATCGAGATCAACGGGTGGGTGCGCGACCTCGGCCTGCAGGACGTCCTCGGCAATCCATGGCTACGCACGACCAGCCCGGAACAGCTGAAAACGGACGGCGTCGGGGACTTCATCACGAGCACGATCGGTGCCTACCTGCTCCCGACGCTGTCGATCATGGCGATCAGCTTCGCCGCGTACAGCCGGTTCCAGCGGGCCTCGATGCTCGAGGTGATGAACTCGGACTACGTGCGCACCGCGCGGGCCAAGGGCCTCGCGAACGGCCGGGTCATCTTCCGGCACGCGTTCCGCAACGCCCTGATCCCCGTGACGACGCTGTTCTCGGTGAACTTCGGGTCGGTGCTCGCCGGCGCGATCATCACCGAAACGGTGTTCAACTGGCACGGTATGGGCACGTTGCTGGTGGAAGCCGTCAACAAGAACGACACTCAGGTGATGATGGGCTGGCTCGTGGTCATCGCCACCAGCGTGATCGTCGCCAACCTGATCGCCGACCTGGTGTACGGCATCCTGGACCCGAGGATTCGCGTTGGCTGACTTGAACTCCCTTCTCGCGAGCGAAGCCGCGACCAAGGACGGCACCCTCCCGCCGGAAGCGCTGCCCGAACCCCGGAGCCAGGGCAAGCTGGTGCTCCGGAAGTTCCTGCACCACAAGCTGGCGATGGCGTCGACCGCGGTGCTGGTGCTGATCATCGTGCTCAGCATCCTGCTGCCGCTGTTCTGGAAGCACAGCTACGAGGACAGCTCCTTCCCGTCCTTCGCGAAGCCGAGCGGCGACTTCCCGCTGGGCACCACGCAGGTCGGCAAGGACATGGTGTCGCAGATCCTGCGCGGTACCCAGTTCTCGCTGCTGATCGCCCTCACGGTGTCGATCCTGTCGACCGTCGTCGGCGTCGTGCTCGGCGCACTGGCGGGCTACCTGCGCCGGTTCACCGACTCGGCGGTCTCGCGGGTGACGGACCTGTTCCTGATCATCCCGCAGATCGCCGCGGCGGCCATCCTGGCGAAGGTGTTCGGGAGCGGCTCCTGGTACATCGTCGCGCTGGTGCTGGCGTCGTTCGGCTGGATGCAGATCGCCCGGATCACCCGCGCCGAAGCGATGTCGCTGTCCCAGCGCGAGTTCGTCGACGCGGCTCGCGCTTCGGGCGCCGGCACGTTCCGGATCATCTTCAAGCACCTGGTGCCGAACATGGTCGGCAGCATCACGGTCAACGCGACCCTCGCGGTCGCCCAGGCCGTGCTGGCGGAAGCCGCGCTGTCGTTCATCGGCCTCGGTGTCCAGCTGCCGGACACCTCGCTCGGCCGCGTCATCCTGGAGAACTACGCCCAGCTGCAGACGCGGCCGGCGCTGTTCTTCGGGCCGTTCATCGTGCTCGTGCTGATTTCACTGACGATCAACTTCATCGGTGACGGTCTTCGCGACGCCTTCGACCCGCGACAGCGGAGGATGAAGGCCTGACCGCCTGAACGCGTGAAGCGGGGGTGACCGGTTTCCGGTCACCCCCGCTTCCGTTTCACGCCGGGCCCCCTGCCAAGCCCGTGAACGACGGAAGGCCGCCACCCGAAGGGGTGGCGGCCTTCCGTGCGTTCAGAGCCTCAGTCGGCCACGGGGGCCAGCTTGCCGGCCTCCCAGGCCGCGCGGCGCTCCGCCTGCAGTACCGGGTCCGCGACCGGCGCCGCCGACAGCAGGCGGCGCGTGTAGTCCTGCTGCGGCGAGTGCAGCACCTGGTCGCGCGTGCCGATCTCGACGAGCTTGCCGTGCTGCATCACCGCGACGCGGTCGGCGAGCAGGTCGACCACCGCCAGGTCGTGGCTGATGAACAGGCACGCGAACTGCAGCGACTGCTGCAGGTCGAGGAACAGGTCCAGCACGCGGGCCTGCACCGAGACGTCCAGCGCCGACGTCGGCTCGTCCGCGATGAGCAGCGCCGGGTCCAGGGACAGCGCCCGGGCGATCGCCACGCGCTGGCGCTGGCCGCCGGAAAGCTCGTGCGGGTAGCGGTTCATGTAGTGCCCGCCCAGCTCGACCTTGTCGAGCAGCGAGCGCACGCGGGCCGACAGCTCCTTGCCGCCGAGCACCTTGTGCAGCACCATCGGCTCGGCGATCGACTCGCCGATCGTCATCTTCGGGTCCAGCGTGGACGCCGGGTCCTGGAACACGATCGAGAAGTACCGGCGAAGCGGGCGAAGCTCCTTCGCCGACATCTTCGTGATGTCCTTGCCGGCGATCGCGACGGTGCCCTCGGTGGCCTGGAGCAGGCCGACGGCGCAGCGGCCGACGGTCGTCTTGCCCGAGCCGGACTCGCCCACCAGGCCGACGATCTCGCCCTTGGCGATGGACAGCGAGACGTCGTCGACCGCGCGGTTCTTGCCCTGGCCGCGGCGGCCGGGGTACTCGAGCACCAGGTTCTTGATTTCGAGGGCCGGCGCGGCCTCCTCGATCACGGCCTCCAGCTCGGCGTCGGCCAGCCGGATCTCCTCGGCGATCTTGGCCGCCTCGGTGCTGTCGGAGGCGATCCCGGCGTCGTCGAGCAGGCGGCGCCCCTCGGGACGCTGGCCGAGCACCGGCACCGCGGCCAGCAGCCGCCGGGTGTAGTCCTCCTTCGGCGACGCGAACAGCTCGCGCGACGGGGCCTCTTCGACGATCTCGCCCTGGTACATCACGATGACGCGGTCGGCCATGTCGGCGACGACGCCCATGTCGTGGGTGATCAGCACGATCGCCGTGTCGAGGGTGTCGCGCAGCTTGCGCAGCAGGCCGAGGATCTCCGCCTGCACCGTGACGTCGAGCGCGGTGGTCGGCTCGTCGGCGATGATCACCTTCGGGTCGCAGGAGATCGCCATGGCGATGACGACGCGCTGGCGCAGACCGCCCGAGAGCTGGTGCGGGTACTGCTTGAACCGCAGCTCGGGGTTCGGGATGCCGACCATGTCCAGCAGCTCGACCGCGCGCTTGTCCGCGGCGGCCTTGGAGATGTCCAGGTGCGAGCGCAGGGCCTCGCGCAGCTGCCAGCCGACCGTGTAGACCGGGTTCAGCGCCGTCATCGGCTCCTGGAAGATCATCGCGACCTGGTTGCCGCGGATCTTCTGCATTTCCTTCTCTTTGAGATCCGCCAGGTTGCGCTCGCCGAGGCGCAGCTCGCCGGCGATCCGGCTGGTCTTGGGCAGCAGGCCCAGCACCGACATCGACGTGACGGACTTGCCGGAGCCGGACTCCCCGACCACGGCGACGATCTCGCCGGGCTGCACGTCGAAACCGATGCCCTTGACGGCGTCCACGACGCCGTCCTCGGTCTGGAACGACACGCTCAGGTCGGAGATCGACAGAACGGATCCGGACACGCCGGCGACGTCCGCCGAAGTTGCTTCAGTGCTCACCAAGATGCCCTTCGTGGGGGTACAGACGATCGCGACGCGGCGGTCGCGACTCGCGCGAGGATAACCGAGGGTGTCCCCGACGAAGGTCGGAGCACGGGAATTACGCTCAACCCGTGATCTCCCCGGTACCGCGCAGGCTGCTGCTCGTCCACGCCCATCCCGACGACGAGAGCATCACCACCGGCGCCACGATCGCACGATACGCCGCCGAAGGCGCCGAAGTGACGGTCGTGACCTGCACGCTCGGTGAAGAGGGCGAGATCATGGCCGGCCTGCCCGAGCTGGCCGGGCTGGGCGCCTGGGCGGCCGACCAGCTGGGCGGCTACCGCGTCGCCGAGCTGAAGGCCGCGTGCGCCGCGCTGGGGGTGTCACGACATCGTTATCTGGGCGGCATCGGCCGGTGGCGCGATTCGGGCATGGCGGGCACGCCGTCGGCCGCGCACCCGCGGGCGTTCACCGGCGGGAGCGCCGACGAGCAGGCGGCGCAGCTCGCGGAGATCCTCGACGAGGTGCGGCCCCAGGTCGTCGTCACCTACGACTCCTTCGGCGGCTACGGCCACCCCGACCACGTTCGTGCCCACGAGATCACGATGGCGGCGGCGCCGGGCGCGGAGTCGGTGACGAGGGTGTTCCACACGGTCGCGTCGGGTGACGCGGTGCGCGCCGGGCTGGCCGCGCTGCGGCTCGGCGAGACCGAGTACCCCGTACCGCCCGACGACGAGCTGCCGGTGACCCCGGACGAGGAGATCACGACGAAGCTCGACGTCGCCGCGTACGTCCCGGCGAAGCTGGCGGCCCTGCGCGCGCACGCGACGCAGCTGGCCGTGGTCGACGGCGACGTCCCGTACTTCGCGCTGACGAACGGGCTCGCGCAGCCGATCCCGGCGCACGACTCCTTCGTCCTGGCCCACGGCCCGGCCGAAGGCGCGGCGGACGACCTGTTCGGCGGGCTGTGACGGTGCCGGAGCCGCTGACCTGGGAGCAGAGGCTGCTGCTGCTCCTGCTCGCCTTCGACACGGTGCTGCTGGCCGTGCTGGAGCTGTTCTTCCTGCCGCTGCGCGTCGGCGTCGTGCCGCTGCCGGTGACGGTGATCGTCGGAGCCGTCACGACGCCGTGGCTGGTGTCGACGACGGCGAAGCTGGTGCGGCCGGGGCTTTCGTGGGTACCCCTGGCGGTGTGGGTGGTCGTCGTGTTCGGGTTCGGCCTGCTGGGCCCGGGCGGCGACCTGGTGCTGATCCAGGACTGGCGCGCGCTGGTGCTGCTCGGCGCGAGCGCGCTACCGGGCGCGCTGGTGCTCGGCGGCGGGCTGGGCCGGGCCGCGGGAAGGAGTCCGGGACGTGGCTGAGGCGATCTCCGACAAGCAGGTCGTGGCGGTGCTGCGGCCGTTCGTGCGTGCGTGCGGGCCGATGCTCGACGCGCTGCGCGAGTCCGATCCGTTCGGCTTGCAGGCGCGGGAGAAGGAGGACTTGGCCGAGGTCGAGTCCGGGCTCAAGGCGAAGCTGATCCACGGCGTGACGTCGGTGAAGGTGCCCGGCACCGCCGCGTGGGCGCGGATGACGGGCTACGACCGGTCGAGCTGGTGGATGAACCGCGTCGGCCGCTTCACGGCGCTGCTGACGTCGATCCCGGGCCTGGGCGGCGCGCTGGCCGACCGGCTGCCGGTGCAGGACACGCTGGGGGCGGCGTCACAGGGGCTGCTGCTGTGCGCGATCGCGGGCGAGTACGGCGTGACGGACGTCGGGACGCGGGTGCAGCTGATCGCGTCGGTGCTGTTCGAGCGCGAGATCGACGCCGACCTCGCGGCGGGCAGGCACCCGGAGCACGACGAAGCCGCGGAGGCGGACGAAGCGGCGAGACTGACCGAAGAGCTGACGGCGTCGGAGAAGAAGCACGGCAAGGCGACGGTGAAGGCGGCGGCGGGGACGCTGTGGCGCCTCGGGCGCGGGCTGCTCGGGATCACCGAGGAGCTGGAGAAGCGGCCACGCGGGAACTTCTTGCACCGTGCGATCGGCATGTTGCCGGTCGTCGGCGCGGCGGGGGACTACTTCGGCGAGCGATCGGGGCTGCGCGAAGTCTGGAAGCGGGCGCACGTCTGGCTGACCGGGCACCGCGCCTGAGCTCCCGCGCGGTGCCCGGCCCGGCCTCAGTTCCAGAACTGGAACACGCTGAACCCGATCTGCGCACCGTCCACATAGCCCCCGAACGCGCCGAAGATCGAGTACGCGCCCTGCCACAGGGCCGTGTTCGCCGGCTTGAAGAACCACAGGATCGCGAACAGGATGATCGGCGCCCACGGACGGACCTTGGCGCCGAGCTCGCGGGCCTGCGGGGGCAGGTACGGCTCGATCGCGCCCCAGCCGTCGAGGCCCGGGATCGGGAGGATGTTCAAGATGAACGTCACGATCTGCAGCAGCGCCAGGTAGGACATCGCGATCACCAGGCCGCCCGCCATCGGGACCAGCGCGACCACCAGTGCCAGCGCCGCGCCCACCGCGAGATTGCTCAGCGGCCCGGCCAGCGACACCCACGACGACGTCCCGCGCGACCGCAGCGCGCCGCGGTTGATCCAGACCGCGCCGCCCGGGAGCGGGATGCCGCCGATGATCAGGAAGATCAGCGGCAGGATGATCGACAGGACCGGGTCGGTGTACTTCCGCACGTCCAGCGTCAGGTAACCCTTGTGGGCGACGCTGTAGTCACCGCCGCGGTAGGCGACCATCGCGTGGCCGAACTCGTGCAGCGACAGCGACGCCACCCAGCCGGCGGCGACGAAGATCACGACCCCGGCGATGAGCAGCGGGTCGCGGTCGCGGACGAAAACGGTGTTGATGTCACCGAACGCGGCCATCACGCCACCGGCGACGGTGAGCGCGAGGATGCCGAGGAAGACCGGGCTGGGGCGCACTGCTGACTTCTGCACGCTTCCAGTGTTCCGTATGCCCGGTGTGAAGTTACCGGCGTGTCCCCTTGCGCGATCGGGCCCGAACGTCCCCCGAACTCGCTACTCCGCTTGACCTGACCGCACTACACGGGTGTAATCACAGTGATGTCATTCGTCGTCGAGGGGACGGCGAGTGTCGTTTCACCACCGCCAGCCTGGGGAGTGCTAGGGAGCGAGGAGGCGGACGTGCGGTTGGAAGCCGATGGTAAGGAATGGGGGCACGTCATGGGTTGGGGCGAGATCCCGGAGCAGGCTCTGGGAGATCTCACCGAGCTCATCGATGCCACCGAAGAAGAGCAGGACTGGCAGGAACGCGCTTTGTGCGCGCAGACGGACCCGGAGGCGTTCTTCCCCGAGAAGGGCGGCTCCACCCGGGAAGCCAAGCGGATCTGCCTGGGCTGCGAGGTCAAGGACGAGTGCCTTGAGTACGCGCTGGCCAAGGACGAACGCTTCGGCATCTGGGGCGGTCTGTCCGAGCGGGAGCGCCGCAAGCTGAAGAAACGCGCGGTCTAGAGGGGGGAACCGCCGGTGATGCGTGCGTCACCGGCGATTCCGACACTCGGCGTGGGTTCACCATCGGGTGACGGACCGGGGCCGTAGGGTGGCCGCACCGATCCGCCGCTTGATCTGGAGCAGTCGTTGCCCCGCACCGCCGCGCCGCCCGCCCTGCGCACCGCGCCCGTTCTGGCCATTGTGGTCTGTCACAACGGCGAGAACTGGCTGCCGCTGGCGCTTTCTTCGTTGCGCCGCAGCACTGTCCGGCCCCGGCACGTCCTCGCCGTCGACACCGGTTCCACCGACGCGACCGCGCGGCTGCTCGCCGAGGCGGCCGCCGATCCCGGCCCGGATTCCGCGCCCGTGCTCTCCGGCGTCATCACACTGTCGAGTGAAACCGGCTTCGCCGCCGCGGTCGCCGGAGCCGTCGAGCACGCCACCGAGCGCTGGGGCGACCCCGGTGCGTGGCTGTGGCTGCTGCACGACGACTGCGCGCCCGAGCCCGACTGCCTCGACGAACTGCTGCGCGTCGCCACCAAAACGCCGTCGGCGACCGTGCTCGGCTCGCTCGGTCTCGACTGGACCGACCCGCGGCTGATCGTCGAAGCCGGCCTGTCCACCGACGCTTCCGGGCACCGCCAGCAGGTCGCCGCGCTCGGTGACGAGCCCGCCGAGGTGCTCGCCGTGCCGAGCGCCGGCTCGCTCGTGCGCCGCGACGCCTGGGACGAGCTCGGCGGCTTCGACCCCGAATTCCCGTTGCTGCGCGAGGATCTCGACTTCGGCTGGCGCGCGAACGCCGCCGGCGGGCTCGTCCTCTCGGTGCCGACCGCGCGGGTGCGGCACGCGCGCGCCGTCACGACCGGGCAGCGCGCGGCGGACGCCGTCGCCGCCCCGCTCGCGGCCGCGAACCGCGCCCACGGGCTGCGGGTGTTCCTCGTGAACTGCTCGCCGTTTTCCTTCTGGCTGGGGATGATCCGGCTCCCGCTGCTCTCCCTCCTGCGCGCGCTGGCGTTCGTCCTGCTGCGCCGGACCGGCGAGGCGCGGGCCGAGTTCGCCGCCGCGACGTACCTCCTCAGTGGACGCGGCGGATTGCGCGCCGCACGCGCCCGCCGACGGCGGAATCCGCGGCCGGGAACGGTTCGCGGGCTCTTCACCGGACGCGTGACGCGGTTGCGCAACGCCGTCCGCGCCGGCGTCGTCGGGCTGGTCCGCCGCGGCGTCGAGGAAGACCTCGCGCTGGGTCGCGTGCCCGAGACCGTCGAAACCGAGTCGGCGTGGGTGACGCCCGAAGCGCTCGACGCGCGCGAGACGCGTCCCGTCGGGCCGGACGCGTTGCCGGCGGGTGCCCTGCGCGGGCTCAGCTCGCGCGGATCCGGGCTGCGCCGGCCGGGCACGCTCGTCGCCGTCGCGCTGCCGGAAACCGCCGCACCCGAACCGGTCTCGGCCACCGAAGACGCCGAAGACACTGACGCCGATGCCACTGAAACCGCCGTCGAAGAGCCGGAAATCGTCTTCGTCGAGGTGAACCGGCGCCGCGTGCTCGCGGCGACGATCTTCGCGCCGCCGGTGGTGCTGCTCGTCGTGATGACCGCGCTGGGGCTGGTCGTCAACCGTGCCCGGCTCGGCCTCGACCTCTTCGGCGGCAAGCTGCTGCCGGTCGGCGGGCTGGGCGAGCTCTGGTCGTCATACCTGACGCCGTGGCACGCGATCGCCGGCGGCACCGGCGCGCCCGCGTCGGCGACGCTGCCGGTGCTCGGCACGCTCGGCGCGGTGTTCGCGCCGCTCGGCGGCCCGGCCGCGCTGGTGGCGATCCTGTTCCTCGGCGACATCCCGCTGGCCGCCCTGAGCGCGTACGTGGCGACGCGACGGCTGCGCGTGCGCCGCTGGGTCCGCGCGGTCATCGCCGCGACGTACGCGCTGCTGCCCGCCGCGACCGCCGGCGTCGCGCAAGGCCGGCTCGACGTCGTCGTGGTGCACCTGGTGCTGCCGCTGGTGGCCGCGGGCATCGCGGGGCTGCTGGTGCGGGCGGACACGCGCTGGCTGCACGTCTCGGCTCTGTCGGCGATCGGGATGGCGCTGCTCGGCGCGTTCTCGCCGCTGGCGCACGGGCTCGCGCTCGCCGGGCTGCTGATCGGGTTCGTGGTGCTGCCCGCGCCGACCGGGCTGGCGCGGCGGATCGCGTCGGTCGGCATCGTGGTGCTCCTGCCGCTGGCGCTGCTGCTGCCGTGGCCGACGGTCCTGCTGCGGCACCCGGAGCTGCTGGTGCAGGGGCTCGGCGGCGCGGCTTCGGCGGTGTCCGGCACCGACCTGGCCGGGCTCGACCCCGGTGGGCCGGGCGCGTGGCCGATCGGCGTCGCGGTGATCGCGGCGGCCCTGATCGCGATCGTCGTCCGCCCGACGAAGCTCGCGGCGGGCGGGCTCGCGCTGGCCGCGCTGGGGACGGGCGGGCTCGTCCTGGTGCGGCTGGTGACGGCGGTGCCGATGCAGGGTGGATCACCCGCGCACGGCCACACCGGCGTGCCGCTGCTGATCGTCGGCGCGGGGCTGCTGTGGGTCGTGCTCGGCTCGTGGCAGCGCGGCGGTTCGGCCGGGGTGCCCGCGACGTGGCTGCCGAAGGTGTTCGCGGTCGCCGGAGTTGTGGTGTTCCTCGCGCTGGCGGCCGGCGCGGTGGTCGTCGGCGGCCAGGGGCCGCTTCGCGCCGGGGAACGGCCCGCGCTCGCGCCGGAGGTGGCGGCGGAGCTGTCCGCGTCCGGCCGGTCGGTGCTCGACCTCGCGACGGACGCGACCCGCCAGATCGGCGGCCGCCTGCCCCACTACGGCGACGACGAGCTGGCCCCGACGCCCGGCACCCCGGCCCGGCTCGCGTCGTGGCGCCGAGACCTCGGCCAGGGCGACGCGGCGGCGGTCCAGCGCGCGTTCGCCGCGGCGGCAGCGGCGGGGGTGCAGTTCGTGGTGCTGCCGGCGGGCGTCGACCCGCAGGCGTACGTGCCGCTGGCGAAGGACCTGGTGTCGGTGGCCGCCCCGACGTCCGACGGCCGTGGCGTGCTTCGCCTGCTGCCGCCGGCCGGACAGGTGATCTTGATCTCCCCGGAGCAGGCGAAGGCGGCGGTCACGGGCGGCGGCGCGCCCGGGAACGCGCCGGGCGTGGCGCCGGTCCAGGCGGGGCTGCCGGACGTGCGCGTCCGGGTGTCGGACGGGCCGACCGGGCGCCTGCTGGTGCTCGCGGCGGAGCAGGAAGCGGGCTGGAAGGCATCGGTGGGCGGCAAGAGCGTGCCGATCGTGCCGGCGTGGGGACACCAGGTGGCGGTGTCGGTGCCGCCGTCGACGTCCGAGGTGACGATGGAGTTCCCGGGCACGGAACGGAACCTGCTGCTGCTCGCGCAGTTGGCGGCGGTGCTGTTCACGCTGCTGACGGCGGTCCCGGCCCGGCGCCGCCCGTGAGGTGAGGGCCCGGCTTGGGCGGCGCGACTGGCCCTTTCGCGTGGTTGTTGGGGGCGCGAGTGGCCTTTCGCAACGCGAGGAGGGCGCGAGTGGCCCTTTCGCAACGTCTGGAAGGCGCGAGTGGCCCTTTCGCACACCTCGAGCGGCGCGACTGGACCGTTCGTGCGCGTCCCGCCAGCGCCGCCCGCGAACCGCCGCGAAGCTACTCGCCTTCGATGACGTCCGGTTCCACACCCAGGTACCCGGCCACCTGCTCGACCAGCACGTCGTGCACCAGGTCGGCCAGCTCCGACGGATCCTTCGCCCGCGCTTCCAGCGGCCGCCGGTACAGCACGATCCGCGCGCGCGTCGGCATCCCCGTCCGGTCCACGCCCGCCGGGACCAGCCGCGACAACGGCACCGCGCCGTCGTGCAGCACGCCGTCCGACGGCGCACGGCCGTTCTCGCGGACCTCGGGCACGTCGTCGACCGCCACGTCGAGCTTCGTCAGCTCGTGGCGCCAGCGGGCCTCGATCGGTTCCAGCGCGTCGAGCACCAGCGCGTCGAACCTCTCCGCGCGGCTCGCGGCGGCGGGCAGGGTCGCCGGGTACAGCGTCCCGCGCAGGCCCCGGCCGTGCCGGTCCCGTCGCGAGCGCCGCCGCTGTCGGTAGTCACGAGCCGTCGCCACCCCGGAAGTCTATGCGGTCGGCACGTCCCAGCGCGTGTCGCTCCTACTAGCTTGCGGCGACGCGCTATCGTTTCGGATCGTGCGGAGCGTACGGAAGTGTTCGCGTACCGGCTGTCTCGAGCCGGCTGTGGCCACGCTGACGTATGCCTACAGCGACTCGACCGCCGTCGTCGGCCCACTGGCCACCGCTTCCGAGCCGCACTCTTACGACCTCTGCGAAGCCCACGCGCTGCGGCTGACCGTCCCCAAGGGCTGGGAAGTCGTCCGGCACGAAGGCGCCTTCGCCGCGCCGGACCCGTCGGCCGACGAGCTGACGGCGCTGGCCGAGGCCGTGCGCGAGGCCGGCCGCCCTGGCAAACCGGCCCCCGCGCCCGAGCCGGAAGGCCCCTCCGGGCGCCGCGGGCACCTGCGTGTCCTCCCCGGTCGCGCCTGAACGCGTAACCCACCACCACCGCCGGTAGGCTTTCCGCGCGGCGCAGCGGGCGCCGGGACGACTATTCGCGGGGAGACGGCGTGCCAGACCTTTCGGGCATCGTGAAGGCCTACGACATTCGCGGCGTGGTCGGCGAGCAGCTCGACGCGGCGCTCGTCCGCGACTTCGGCGCCGCGTTCGCCCTGCTCATCAAGCCGGAAGCGCCGGCCGTGGTGATCGGGCACGACATGCGCGACTCGTCGCCGGGCCTGGCGTCGGCCTTCGCCGAGGGCGTCACCTCGCAGGGTCTGGACGTCGTGAGCATCGGGCTGGCCAGCACCGACCAGCTCTACTTCGCCTCGGGTTCGCTGAACCTGCCGGGCGCGATGTTCACCGCGAGCCACAACCCGGCCAAGTACAACGGCATCAAGATGTGCCGCGCCGGCGCGTCCCCGGTCGGCCAGGACACCGGGCTCGCCGAGATCCGCGACACCGTCGAGCAGGGCGTGCCCGAGTTCGAGGGCCAGCGCGGCACCGTGTCGGAGCGGGACGTCCTCGCCGACTACGCCGCTTACCTGCGCAACCTCGTCGACCTGTCGGGCAACCGGCCGCTGAAGATCGTCGTCGACGCCGGCAACGGCATGGGCGGCCACACCGTCCCCACGGTCTTCGGGATGGGCTCTGCGGCGCGCAGCGCCTCCGCTGAGGGTGGTGGCGGGGGCATGGATGGACTCCCGATCGACGTCGTCCCGATGTACTTCGAGCTCGACGGCAGCTTCCCGAACCACGAGGCCAACCCGCTGGACCCGGCGAACATCGTCGACCTGCAGGCGAAGGTGCGCGAGGTCGGCGCGGACGCCGGTGTGGCCTTCGACGGCGACGCCGACCGCTGCTTCATCGTCGACGAGCGCGGCGAGCCGGTTTCGCCGAGCGCGATCACGGCCCTGGTCGCCGTCCGCGAGCTGGCCAAGGACCCGGGCGGCACGATCATCCACAACCTGATCACGTCCAAGGGCGTGCCGGAGATCGTCGCCGAGCACGGCGGCAAGCCGGTCCGCACGCGCGTCGGGCACTCGTTCATCAAGGCCGAGATGGCCCGCACCGGCGCGATCTTCGGCGGCGAGCACTCCGCGCACTACTACTTCCGCGACTTCTGGCGCGCCGACACCGGCATGCTGGCGGCGCTGCACGTCCTCGCCGCGCTCGGCGAGCAGAACGGCCCGCTGTCCGACCTGACCAGCGCGTACTCGCGCTACGCGGCTTCCGGCGAGATCAACTCGACCGTCGACGACCAGGTCGCGAAGATGATGGCCGTCAAGGACTCCTTCGGCACCCGCCCCGGCGTCGAGCTCGACGAGCTGGACGGCCTGACCGTGCAGCTGCCGGGCGGCGCCTGGTTCAACCTGCGCCCGTCGAACACCGAACCGCTGCTCCGCCTGAACGTCGAGGCCGCGAACGCCGAGGCCGTGCAGGGGCTGGTGGACGAAGTACTCGCGATCATCCGCAGCTGACCCGTCCACGGTGAAGGGCGGGCCTCCGGGCCCAACTGTGTCCCGAAGGTGCCCTTCACCACACCTCATCGCGTGGTATGGAGGAACCATGGCCATCACGCTCGACGCCCAGCTCCTCGAGATCCTGGCGTGCCCGTCGCCCGATCACGCCCCGTTGCGCCCCGGGGCGCCGGACGACCCCGAGGCCGACGCACTGACGTGCACGGAGTGCGGCCGGGTATATCCGGTCCGTGACGGGATCCCGGTCCTGCTCCTGGACGAAGCCCGGACTCCCGGCGACAGCGGAAAATCCGATGCCGACAGTGCTTGACGACTCGCTGCTGGACGACCCCGCGCGGCTGGCCGAGGCCGACAGCGCGGGGCTGCTCCGGGCGGCCGCGATGGCCGGCGCCCAGGTGCGCGCGACCGCCGAGATGGCCGCCGAGATGGGGCTGGCCGACCGGCTCGACGTGGGGCGCCCGCGCGCCCTCGTGCTGATCGACCGGCCGGGCGTGAGCCGGACGCTCACCAGGCTGCTCGCGGCACTGCTGACGCCGTCGTGCCCGGTCCCGGTCGTCGTCGCCGAGGTGGTGCCGAGCTGGATCGGCCCGCTCGACGTCGTCTTCGCCCACACCGACGACCCCGGCGACCGCGAGCTCGCCGCGTCGTTGGAGCGCGCCGCGCGCTTCGGTGCCTCGGTCGTGCTCTCCGCGCCGGCCGAAGGTCCGGTCGCGGCCGCCGTGGCGGGCAAGGGCGTGCTGCTGGCGCCGCGCATCCCGGTGCCGCCGGAGCTGGCCTTCCCGCGCGGCCTGGCCGCCGGGCTGCTCACCGCGAACGCGCTGGGCCTGCTGGTCTCCGACGTCCAGGCGTTGGCCGACCAGCTCGACGTGGAAGCCGAGAAGGACTACCTGGCCCGCGAGTCGTTCGCGAACCCGGCCAAGGCGCTCGCGCTGCGCGTCGCCGACCGCGTGCCCCTGCTGTGGGGTCTCGACCCGGTCGCGGTGGCCGTCGGCGAACACGCTGCGCACGCGTTTGCCGCCCACGCTGCTACCGTCTGTGACGTCGAGGATTATCGTCAGGCATTGGCGCGTCCCGCATTGCGGCGCGCCGCACTGGCGAGTGGCGCGGCGCGTGACATCTTCGCCGATCCGGACGATTCATCAGGTGACATCCCGACTCGGGTGCTGCTCCTCTCGGTGCGAACCGGTCCGGCCACGGACGCGGCGCGCTACCAGGCCGAGGATCTGCTGCCCGGAACGGAGGTCATCGCACCGGCCGAGGAGATCGAGGCCGACGAAATCGTGCGGGCCGCGGTGCTGGCGCTGCGGTTCGAACTGGCGGCGGTCTATCTCGGGCTGGCGGCGGGCAGCATCGGCGGCGCGGGTCGCTTCGCGCCCGCGAGGGCGTGAGACCCGCCGAGCACCGGCCCCGGCCGGCGCCGAAGGAGTGGAGTTGAGGTGACAGTGGAGCTGCTGCGCAACGCGGTGCGGCCCTACGCCTGGGGATCGCGGACGGCGATCCCCGAGCTGCTGGGCCGTCCGGTACCCGCGCCGCACCCCGAGGCCGAGCTGTGGATGGGTGCCCACCCGGGCGACCCGTCGCACGTCATCGGCCCCGACGGGACCGAGCGGAGCCTGCTGGAGCTGGTCGAAGCCGACCCGCTGGGCCAGCTGGGCGAGCGCTGCGCGAAGCGGTGGGGTGGGCGGCTGCCGTTCCTGCTGAAGATCCTCGCCGCGGAGGAGCCGCTGTCGATGCAGGCGCACCCGTCGGCGGCCCAGGCCGCGGAGGGGCACGCTCGCGAGGAGCTGCTGGGCATCCCGCGGGACGCGTCGAACCGCAACTACCCGGACCCGACGGCGAAACCGGAGCTCGTCTGCGCGCTGACGGAGTTCCACGCGCTGGCCGGGTTCCGCGAGCCGGACCGCACGGTGAAGCTGCTGAAGGCGATCGAGACGCCGGGGCTGGCGAAGTACACCGGGCTGATCGAGGCGCAGCCGGACCCGTCGGGGCTGCGGGCGCTGTTCACGACGTGGATCACGCTGCCGCAGCGGTCGCTGGACTCGCTGCTGCCGGAGGTGCTGGACGCCTGCGTCCGGCACGTCAAGGAGCACGGCGAGTTCGCCGTCGAGTGCCGGACGATCCTCGAGCTCGGCGAGGCGCACCCGCGCGACGCGGGCGTGCTGGCGGCGTTGCTGCTGAACCGGCTGACGCTGCGCGCGGGCGAGGCGATCTACCTGCCGGCCGGCAACCTGCACCTGTACCTGCACGGCACGGCCGTGGAGATCCTGGCGAACTCGGACAACATCCTGCGGTGCGGCCTGACGCCGAAGCACGTGGACGTCCCGGAGCTGCTGCGCGTGGTCGACTTCGCGTGCGGCGAGATGCCGGTCCAGTGCGGCGACGGCGGCGACCGTCTTTCGGTGTACCGGACGGACGCGCCGGAGTTCGAGCTGTCGCGCGTCGAGTGGGCGCCGGGCCAGGACGACGAGATCTCGGTCGACAGCGTCGGCCCCCAGATCCTGCTGTGCACGGCGGGCGACCTGCTGGTGACGGCGGACGACGGCGAGAAGGTCGAGCTGCGCCGCGGTCAGTCGGTGTGGCTGCCGGCGGCGGACCCACCGGTGCGGGTACGCGCACTGGACGGCGCACGAGCCCAGCTGTTCCGCGCGACCGCGGGCACCTGCGAGGACTGACGTTTGTGCGAAGGCCACCACCGGACCTCCGGTGGTGGCCTTCGTCGTTCCCGGGGCGGACGTTTCCGTGTGCGTTCCGTGTGGCGGCTTCGGCCACGATCGACCCAGAGGGATGACCCTGGTGCGGTGCTGCGCGTCACCGGCCCGCTGGGGGTGGCGCCGGTCGGACAACGCCCGGCGCCCGTGGGCTGGGGTGGTGCCGCGAGGGGGCGGCACCACCTCGTGTTCGGGTGGTCCGGGTGTTCCGGTGAGGGGTGCTGGGAGGGGTGGCTCGCCGGCCGGTCGGGGAGGACCGGGCCGGCGGGCAACGCCCAAGGCCGGCCTCGGCGGGGATCGGGGGCAGGGTTCGCGTGATGGGAGTGGGCCTGGCGGGGTCTCGCGTGGTTGCGGTCGGATCTTGTGTGATCCGGCGCGGGTTTCCCTGGCCGGGGCGGGATCTCGCATGATCGGGCGCGGGTCTCGTGTGACTGGCGGGGCATCTCGCGTGATTGGCGGGGCATCTCGCGTGATTGGCGGGGCATCTCGCGTGATTGGCGGGGCATCTCGCGTGATTGGCGAGGCATCTCGCGTGATTGGCGAGGCATCTCGCGTGATTCGAGGGGCATCACGCGAGATCGGCGGGACTACACGGGAGCAGCGAAAGCAAGCGGGAGCAAGCGGGAGTGGTGGGTCAGGCTGGTTCTGTCAGGAGCAGCAGGGCTCGGCGCAGGGCTGCCGCGCTCGCGTCGCGCGGATCCGACAGCACCGCTGCTTCGGCGGCCGCCGAAGCGGCTTCGGCCGGCGAGCCCGCTGCCTCGTACGCCCGGCTCAGCACCAGCCACGTCAAGCACGTCGCGGACCTGCCGCCCATCTCGCTGAACTCGTCCAGGCACGCCCGGAGCACCGGGATCGCCCGCGCCGCGCGGCCTTCGCCGATCCAGCTCGCCGCCAGTGCACGCGTGCACGACAGCTCCCGCGGGCGCTCGTCCAGATCCCGGGCGAGGGCGCGGGCCTCCTCGAACGCCGCCGTCGCACCGCGACGCGCACCCGTCGCCGCCGAGATCGCGCCCAGCGTGCGCAACGACTTCGCCAGCGCCGAGCGGGCCATCGTCCCGCGCAGCAGCTCCACCGACTCCGCGATCGCCGACCGCGCCCGCTCGCCGTCGCCCGTCAGCAGGGACGACCACGCGAACCCGTGCAGCGCCGTGCCGATCCGGCGCGGGTCCCCCGTGGCCCGGGCCGACGCCAGCGCCGCCCGGTCGACCTCCCGCGCCTCCGGCACGCGGCCCAGGCGCAGCAACGCCGCCGACTCCGCCTCCCTGACCACTTGGTCGTCCAAAGTAGACAGACTGCGGGCGGTCTGCAGTGCCTCTTCGGCGCGGCCCAGCCCGATCAGGCAGCGCGCCAGGTTCGCCGAAACCCACGCGTGCGTGCGGTGGTCGCCGTGGGCTTCCAGCTCCTTCGCGCATTCGCGGTACGCGGCCGCCGCCTCCTCGTACTGGCCGCGTGCGTGCCGCAGCAGCGCCAGGTTCGCCTCGGCGATCGCCGCCGACGGGCGGTCGTCCGTCGCCGCCAAGACCGTTTCGTACGCCGCGCGCATGTCGGCGTAGTGGCCGTGCAGGTACAGGTACACGCTCAGCTTGTCCAGCAGCAGCAACGCTTCCCGCGCCCCCAGCGACCCGATGAGCCGCACCAGGTTCGCGCGCTCGGCGGCGAACCACTCCTCCGGACGCTCCAGCAGCCGCTCGACCAGTGAACTCGGCAACGGCTGCGGGAACGGCGAGTGGGCCATCGCCGGCATCGGCACCGTGCGCGGCAGGCGGGCCGCGGCCGCGTCGGCCAGCGCGAGGGTTGCCGCCAGCACCGTCGCCGGGCCGCTGCCCGGCTCCGGCGGTCCCTCCGCCGCGTACAGCCGGACGAGGTCGTGCATCCGGTACCGGCCCTCGCCGGTCGCGTCCGGCTCGCGCGCCTCCAGCAGGCTCGCCTCGACGAGCTCTTCGACGGCCTCGTCGGCGTCCTCGCCGATGAGCGTCGTGACCGCCCACGCCGGCAGGTCGACGAGCCGGCACCGCCCGAGCAGGCGGAACGCGCGCCGCGCCGGGGGTCTCAGCCCTTCGTGGCTCAGCGCGATGCTGCTCCGGACGGCCAGATCGCTCACGGTCAGCTCGTCGAGGCGGCGGACCTCGTCCTCCAGCCGGTCGGCCAGCTCGCCGAGCCGCAGGTGCGGGCGGATCGCCAGCCGGCTGCCCGCGATCCGCAGGGCCAGCGGCAGCCGCGCGCACGCCGCGATGATCCGGCCGGCGTCCGCGCCCTCCCGGGCCACGCGTGCCCCGGCGAGCCGGTTCAGCAGCTCGGTGGCTTCGGCGCCGGACAGCGGACCGAGCGGCAGCCGGTGCGCGCCCGCCAGCCCGCTCAGGCGCTGCCGGCTCGTCACGAGCACCGCGCACCCCGGCGTACCCGGCAGCAGGGCGCGGACGTCCTCGGGGTCGCCGGCGTCGTCGAGCACCACCAGTACCCGCCGGTCGGTCAGCCGGCCGCGGAACACCGCCGCGCGGGCGCCGACGTCGTCCGGCACCGCCGGGCCGGGCACGCCGAGCGCGCGCAGCAGGTCGGCCAGCACCTCGCCGACGGGCCGCCCCAGCGGCACGTACAGCTGGCCGTCCGGGAAACGCGCCCGCAGCCGGTGCGCGGCGCGCACGGCCAGGGTGCTCTTGCCCGCGCCCGGTTCGCCGCTGACCACGGCGACCGGGACGCCGGCGCCGCTGCCCAGCGCGGCGGTCAGCTCGGCGAGCTCGGCGCCGCGGCCGGTGAAGTCCGCGATGTCCGGGGGCAGCTGGCACACCGGCCAGACCGGTGGCGGCATGCGCGGCACCGGGTCCTCGCCGCGCAGGACGGCGGCGTGCACGCGGCGCACCTCGGCACCCGGTTCGACGCCGAGCTCCTCGACCAGCGTGGTCCGCAGCCGCCGGTAGATCTCCAGGGAGTCGCCTTGGCGCCCGGCCCGGTGCAGCGCGATCATCAGCTGCGCGGCCAGCCGTTCCCGCAGTGGGTGCTCGGTGATCATGGCCTGCAGCTCGCCGGTCAGCTCCCCGTGGCGGCCGGCGGTGAGCTCGGCGTCCACGCAGTCCTCGAACACGGCGAGCCGCTCGGACTCCAGGCGTGCGACGTCGGCGTCGAGCCGCGGGACGTGCAGCCCGGCCAGCACCGGCCCCCGCCACTGCGCGAGCGCGCGCCGGTAGTGCCCGGACGCGGCGAGGGCGTCCCCGGCCCGCTGCCCGTCGGCGACGGCCGACCGGAAGACGAGCAGGTCGAGCTCGCCGGGCTCGACGCTCAGCCGGTAGCCGAGCGGACCGTGCTCGACGCGCAGGCCGTCGATCCGCTCGCGCAGCCGCGAGAGGTAGGTGTGCAGGTTCGAGGCGTAGGACTTCGGCGGCCGCTCCGGCCACAGCGCTTCGACCAGCACATCGACGTGGACGTGCTGGTTGGCGTTGAGCAGCAACACGGCCAGCAGGGTGCGCTGCCGGTCGCCGCGCAGCGCGACCCAGCGCCCGGGCGGCCCCTCGACGGCGAGTGGCCCGAGCACGCCGAAGTGAGCCATGTCCACCTTCCCCAGTGCCGGAACGGCCACCGTAGCGAAGGGGTCCGACAGAAAGCGGCAGTCCCGTTAGCCCGGGCGGGGACCGTCGCGGGCACGCGCCCCTATTAGGCTCCACCCGGACATTCAGGACCAACCAGGGGAGCGGTCGTGTCAGCTGGAGGCGGAACCAAGGCGATCATCGCCGCGCTCGGGGCGAACGCCGGGATCGCGGCCGCGAAGTTCGTCGGCTTCCTCGTCACCGGGTCGTCGTCGATGCTCGCGGAGTCCGTGCACTCGCTGGCCGACACCACGAACCAGGGCCTGCTGCTGCTCGGCCAGAAGACGTCGAAGCGGGCGGCCGACAAGGAGCACCCCTTCGGCTACGGCCGCGACCGGTACTTCTACTCCTTCATCGTCGCGCTGATGCTCTTCACCCTCGGGTCCGCCTTCGCGATCTACGAGGGCATCCACAAGATCGGCCACCCGGAGCCGCTCGAATCGCCCATCGTCGCCGTGGTCATCCTCCTCGTCGCGGTCGGCCTCGAGGGTTACAGCTTCTACACCGCCATCGGCGAGTCGAAGAAGATCAAGGGCGACGCGAGCTGGTGGGGCTTCATCCGCCAGGCCAAGGAGCCCGAGCTCCCCGTCGTCCTCCTGGAGGACGCGGGCGCGCTGATCGGCCTGGTCCTCGCGCTGCTCGGCGTCGGGTTGTCCGTCATCACCGGCAACCCCGTCTGGGACGGCGTCGGCACCCTCGCGATCGGCGCGCTGCTCGGGGTCATCGCGATCATCCTGATCGTCGAGATGAAGAGCCTGCTCATCGGCGAAGGCGCCAACGAGCCCGTGCTCGCGACGATCGTCGACGAGCTCGCCGCGGGCAAGGTCGAGCGGGTCATCCACATCCGCACCCAGTACATGGGGCCGGACGAGCTGCTCGTCGCGGCGAAGCTGGCGATGGTGCCGGGTCTCGACACCGCCGAGCTGGCCGCGGCCATCGACGACGCCGAGGCCCGCGTGCGCGCGAAGGTGCCCGTCGCGAAGCTGATCTACCTCGAACCGGACCTCGACCGCAGTCTCGCGAACTAGGCCTGCTCGCTCGGCGAGCCGTCACGCGTCTGACCCGATAGGGTGACGTACCGCGATACACGCAGGCCAGCCGCAGGAGGTCAACGGTGCCCGGAACGGGATTGTGGCGCACTAAATCCATCGAACAGTCCATTTCGGACACAGACGAGCCGGATACCAAGCTCCGGCGGAACCTGAGCGCGTGGGACCTCACGGTGTTCGGGGTCGCGGTCGTCATCGGTGCCGGCATCTTCACGCTCACGGCGCGGACGGCCGGTGACTACGCCGGCCCGTCGGTCTCGCTGGCGTTCGTCTTCGCCGCGATCGCCTGCGCGCTGGCGGCGCTGTGCTACGCCGAGTTCGCCTCGACCGTGCCGGTCGCGGGCAGCGCGTACACGTTCTCCTACGCCACGTTCGGTGAGTTCATGGCGTGGATCATCGGCTGGGACCTGATCCTCGAGCTCGCCGTCGGCGCGGCCGCAGTGTCGAAGGGCTGGTCGGTCTACCTCGAGACGGTGCTCGGCTACCTGTTCGGCAAGGGCGCCAAGACGACGTTCGACATCGGCAGCGTGACCGTCGACTGGGGTGCGCTGGTCGTCGTCGCGATCCTGACGCTCCTGCTGGCCGTCGGCACGAAGCTGTCTTCGCGGGTCTCGATGGTGATCACCGGCATCAAGGTCGCCGTCGTGCTGTTCGTGATCATCCTGGGCATCTTCTACATCAAGGGCTCGAACTACACGCCGTACATCCCGCCGGGCGAGACCGGCGGCGCGGGCCAGACCGGCGTCGACCAGTCGCTGTTCTCCCTGATCGCGGGCGGTGCGAGCAGCTCGTTCGGCGTCTTCGGCCTGCTGGCCGGTGCCTCGCTGGTGTTCTTCGCGTTCATCGGCTTCGACATCGTCGCGACCACCGCCGAGGAGACGAAGAACCCGCAGAAGGCCGTCCCGCGCGGGATCATGGGCTCGCTGGCGATCGTCACCGTGCTGTACGTCGCGGTCTCGCTGGTGGTCGTCGGTATGACGTCGTACAAGGACCTCGCGACTTCGGCGGGCGACGGCAGCCACAAGACCCTCGCCACGGCGTTCTCCGCGAACGGCGTCGACTGGGCGGCAAACATCATCTCCTTCGGCGCGCTGGCCGGCCTGACCACCGTCGTCATGGTGCTGATGCTCGGCCAGGTCCGGATCATCTACGCGATGTCGCGCGACGGCCTCATGCCGCGTGGCCTGGCGAAGACCGGTGAGCACGGCACGCCGAAGCGCGCGACGCTGATCGTCGGCGGCCTGGTCGCGCTCGCGGCCGGCTTCTTCCCGGCGGACAAGCTCGAAGAGATGGTCAACGTCGGCACGCTGTTCGCGTTCGTGCTGGTGTCCGCGGGCGTGCTGATCCTGCGCCGGACGCGGCCCGACCTGCCCCGCGCGTTCAAGGTGCCGCTGGTGCCGCTGATCCCGATCCTGGCGATCCTCGCGTGCCTGTGGCTGATGCTGAACCTGACGGTGCTGACCTGGCTGCGGTTCGTCGCCTGGATGATCGTGGGCGTGCTGATCTACTTCGGCTACAGCCGGCGGCACTCGCTGCTCGGCAAGCGGCAGGCCGACGGTCTCGACGAGCCCGTCAAGGCTCCGGAGGCCTAGCGTCACCCACTCGTTCGTGAAGCCCCGCCGATCCGCGTTCGCGCAGGTCGGCGGGGCTTTTTCGCGCGACTTCACATCGGACGATCTTGCTGTTCGTACCTAAAAGGGGACCCGGTGTAGCCGGTCGAGTGACGTGCGATACCTTTCGATCCTTCGTGTGCCACTGACGGGTGAATTACAGCAGCGTGATTCACACGCTCGGTGGTTTCGCGACCCCAGATTTCTCAAGTGCTCACTCCCCGCCGGTATCAGGAGTTCTGAATGCGCAGACGTACCTTCCGCGGCGCCGTCGCGATCATGGCGCTGACCACCGCCGCCCTCATCGGCACCGCCGGCTCCGCGCTGGCCTGCTACACCGATGACAACCGGCCGAACCCGATCCCGGACCGGGGTCACGCCGCGTGCGCGAAGGGCAAGGACCTCAACCAGAGCGATGTCGACTTCACCGGTGGTGAGGGCCAGAGCCGCCTGACCATCACCAAGGTCCACGAAGGCGTGACCGTCACTCGCATCGTCGTCATCGGCGGCGACGACGGCTTCAACGAGTACATCCCCGGCAAGGTCGGCAAGGGTGGCGAGATGTTCCCGGCGACCGCGCCGTGGAAGGACCTCCAGGCGACCAAGACCTTCAAGGGCAAGCAGCCGAACATCGACAAGTGGTTCCTCTGCGGCACGAAGACCTCGAAGCCGACCGAGACCAAGACGCCGCCGACCACCAAGCCGACCGAGACCACGAAGCCGAGCGCTCCGGCCTCCTCGGAGACCACGGTGGCGCCGACCAGCACCACGGGTGCGGCCGTCGTCCCGGCGGGCAACGAGTCCGGCACCGGCGGCGGCCTGGCCAACACCGGCTTCGACAACATGTGGCTGGTGTGGATCGCGGCCCTGCTGATCCTCGGCGGTGGCGGCCTGCTCGCACTGCTGAAGTTCCGCCGCAAGGCTTCCGAGTGAAGCTGAGCTAGCTCGCGGTCGAAGGCCCCTCGCTCCGGCGAGGGGCCTTCACTGTTTCAGGGGGAAGTCGCCGAAGAGCAGTCCCTGCTCGCCGCCGGTGGGCTTGCCGAGGCCGGCGGCCATCGCGACGGCGTGGTCCCACTCCGCGTCGACCACGTAGTCCTGGTGCTTGAGCACTCCCGGCGCCCAGCGGTGCCGCCCGGTCGGGCCGCGCAGCGGGTCCGGCAGCCAGTGGTCGCCGCCGAGGATCAGGACGCCGTTCGCGTCGGCCTTCGCCTTCAGCGGCCCGATGCCGCCTTCGGGCTGGTAGCCGACGCCGTAGAGCCACCGGTCGGAGACCTCGTGCCGCCAGGTCGTCACGCCGCCGCCGAAGATGTCGGTGCCGCGGCACAGCGCGCGCCAGCGGCCGTTCAGGTCGGCGAAGAGCGTCTCGAGCGCTTCCTGCGGCAGCAACGCGGGGAAGGCGCGCTGGTAGCCCCACTGCAGCGGCGAGCCGGCGGTCAGCACGCCGACGCGTTCGAGGTCGGCCTCGGGCAGCTCGGCCGTCAGCCGGGCGGCGGCCATGACCGTGAGCAGGCTGCCGAGGTTGTAGCCGGACAGCACGACCCGCGTCCCCGGTTCGGCGAGGTGCTCGCGCGCCCGCGCGGCCAGTTCCGGGACGACCTTCAGCGCGTAGCACGGCGGCACGGTCGGGTGCGCCGCCCGCGGCCAGAAGCAGACGAGGTCGGCCAGCGCCCCCAGGTGCCGGCTGCGCTGCGGGGTCCGCGCGGCCGTGTAGACGACGCGCAGCAGGCCCGCGGCCAGCGCGCCCAGCGCGACCACGCCGATCGCCGACAGCGGCCCGAACCAGCCGGGGACCAGCCCGAACCCGAACCGCAGCACCAGCAGGGCCGCGCCGCCCGCGGACATCGCCGAGGCGACCGTGAGGGCCAGGTGGTGCAGGTGCCGCCGCTCCCACGCCGAGCGTGCCCACGCCGCCGCGGCCTGGGCCTCCTGCCGCTCGTCGTGCTCCATCAGCTCGACGATCTCCGGGACGCCGCGGCGCAGCCGGCGCAGCGGGACGGCGACCGCGAAGCCCAGCACGGCGAGCACCGCCGCCAACGCCAGCCCGGCGCCCCACAGGACCGTGACCAGCAAGTACGTATCGGGCACGTGCAGGAGCTCCGCGCCGGAAAGCCGGCGGAGCGCTTCGGCGAGACCGGCACCGAACCCGCCGCCGAGCAGCCCGGCCAGCGCGAGTACCGGCGCGGCCGCCCAGCCGCCCAGCCAGGGCCGCAGCCGGCGCGGCTTGTGCACCCAGCCGGGCCGGGCCAGCAGCGCGGCCGGGGCCAGGAACAGCGCGAACAGCACCGTGACGGCGACCAGGGCCGCGCCGAGCCCCTCGACGACACCGTTGGTTCCGGGCAGCGGGCCCGGGCCGGGCCGCAGCCGCACCGCGGCCACGACGACGAGCGCCGCGGCCAGCGTGATCACGCCGGGGCGGGCGAAGCGGCCGGTGTCGACGCCGATCGCGGCCGCGACGACCGTCGCGAGCACCAGCGCCAGCGTGACGATCCACACCACCAGGTCGAAGACGTTCCCCGGCACCCGGAACGGCCCGCCGAGCAGCAGGAGCGCGACCGAGACCAGCGCCGCGACGGTGTGCAGGCAGCGCAGCGCCGGCGTCTCCGGGTCGGCGCGCATCCGCAGCGGCCCCTGGGTCAGGTCGCCGTCGGCGTGCACCGCCCAGGTCGCCGACGAGATCCGGTGCAGCACGAAGATCACGACCAGCAGGGGAACGACGCCGACCGCGATCCGCGCCGGCACCGAGCGGAGGACGTCGGGGACCACGGGCAGGCAGCCGGAACCCGGCGCGAGGCACTGCGTCGCGAACAGGTCGAGCGCGATCGCCGCGAGCTGGCCCATCAGCAGCATCGTGAGCAGCAGGGCGCCGACGCGCAGCAGGCCGCGGCAGACCGCGCCGAGCACACGCGGCAGCAGTCGCCCGGGCGGGGCCGGCGGCAGCATCCAGAACGCGACGTTGGCGAGGGAGAACGGGAACAGCAGCGCCCAGGTCGCCTTCGCGGCGCCGCCGGACGTCATCCCGTGCCACAGGTAGCCTTCGAGGGTCCGCGGGATCGACCGGCCCAGCGCCGGCAGCACGGGCCCGGGCGCCGGCCTTCGCAGCCGGTCCGCCGGGCGGATCACGCGACCCAGCCCGTCGCCGGCGACGTCGACGGTGGAGACCGCGTCGAGCAGGGTCTCGCCGCTGGTGCCCACGAGCCCGGCGACGCGGATTTCGACGACGCGGGTGTCCGGGCCGGGCATGGGCACGGTGGAGGCCTCCTACGCGATCCTAGGGAAGGTCGAGCGGACAACGGTAGTGTTCGGACGTCATCGAGTCTTGGAGGAATCGCCACTATGACCCCCGAAAGCGTTGCCAAGCGGCACCAGACCCGCAACGGCATCGAGTTCGCCGTCGCCGACCTCGAGGCCGCCGAGTTCGGCCGCAAGGAGATCCGCCTCGCCGAGCACGAGATGCCCGGACTGATGGCGCTGCGGCGCGAATACGCGGAGGTCTACCCCCTGCGCGGCGCGCGCGTCTCCGGCTCGCTGCACATGACCGTGCAGACGGCCGTCCTGATCGAGACGCTGGTTTCGCTCGGCGCCGAGGTGCGCTGGGCGTCCTGCAACATCTTCTCGACGCAGGACCACGCGGCCGCCGCGATCGTCGTCGGCCCGCACGGCACGCCGGAGGAACCCAAGGGTGTCCCGGTCTTCGCCTGGAAGGGCGAGTCGCTCGAGGAGTACTGGTGGTGCACCGAGCGGATGCTCACCTGGGACGGTGAGGGTCCCAACATGATCCTCGACGACGGCGGCGACGCCACCATGCTGGTGCACAAGGGCACCGAGTTCGAGAAGGCGGGCGTCGTGCCGACCCCGGACGAGAACACCTCGGACGAGTTCCGCGTGTTCCTCGAGCTGCTGCGCGACTCGGTGGCGGCCGACACCGGCAAGTGGACGAAGATCGGCGAGGGCATCCGCGGCGTCACCGAGGAGACGACCACCGGTGTCCTGCGGCTCTACCAGCTGGCCGCGGCCGGCGAGCTGCTGTTCCCGGCGATCAACGTCAACGACGCCGTGACGAAGTCGAAGTTCGACAACCGCTACGGCATCCGCCACTCCCTGATCGACGGCATCAACCGCGGCACCGACGTGCTGATCGGCGGCAAGGTCGCGGTCGTGTGCGGTTACGGCGACGTCGGCAAGGGCGCGGCGGAGTCCCTGCGCGGCCAGGGCGCGCGCGTGATCGTCACCGAGATCGACCCGATCTGCGCGCTGCAGGCGGCGATGGACGGCTACCAGGTCCGCACGCTGAAGAACGCGCTCCCCGAGGCCGACATCGTCATCACGACGACCGGCAACAAGGACGTCGTGCTGGTCGAGGACATGGCGAAGATGAAGCACCAGGCGATCCTGGGCAACATCGGCCACTTCGACAACGAGCTCGACATGGCGGGGCTCGCCCGTTACCCGGGCATCCGCCGCATCAACATCAAGCCCCAGGTCGACGAGTGGATCTTCCCGAACGGCAACACGATCATCGTGCTGTCCGAGGGCCGGCTCCTGAACCTGGGCAACGCGACCGGGCACCCGTCGTTCGTGATGTCGAACAGCTTCTCCAACCAGGTGATCGCGCAGGTCGAGCTGTTCACCAAGCACGAGGAGTACGACAAGGAGGTCTTCCGCCTCCCGAAGAAGCTGGACGAGAAGGTGGCTCGCATTCACCTGGACGCCCTGGGTGGCGAGCTGACGAAGCTGACCAAGGAGCAAGCCGAGTACATCGACGTGGACGTCGAAGGCCCGTTCAAGCCGGAGCACTACCGGTACTGAGGGTTCAGCGTTTCAGCAGGTCAGGGCCGCCCCGAAAGTGTTCGGGGCGGCCCTTTGTGCTGCGTCGTGCCGGATCCCGGATGCCCGCGAGTTCGTGGCCCAGTTCGACGAGGACACCCGATCGGTGTTCGGGGTCCGACGAAGTGCGCAAGGCCCCGCCCGTTCCGGAGCAGAAGCCGCGCGCGAAGCCGGTGAAGAGCGAACAAGGCATCGGGACCACCGCCCAGCGGGCGCTGAAGGAAGCGGTGGCCGAGCGCGCGGGAGAGAACAAGGCGGCCCGCAAACGCCGTGCGGCCGCCGAAGCCACCCGTCGGCGGGCTTTGGCCCGGGCCAAAGCCCGCGCCAAGCACCGCGGTCACTAGACGCGTCGCGAGCGGACGAATCCCCAGGCGACGAGCGCCGCCGCGACGATCGTGAGCGTCAAGCCCGCGACCGTCACCGCCTCCCGGAACTCCGCCGTCTGCCGCACGGTCCAGTGCGTCGTCGCGATATCCCCCGTGAACAGCGCCGCGAGGATCGTGCCGGTGGTCGCGATGCCGGCGCCGGACGTGACCTCGGTGGCCGTGTCGGTGAGGGCCGCGCCGATCGTCGTGCGGTTCTCCGGCAGGCCGCGCAGCACGTTGACGCCCGCGACGACGCCCACCACGCGCATCCCCGCCGCCACCAGCACCAGCGCGATTGCCACCCACGGGTAGCCGAACCGGCTGAACAGGCCGTAGACGGCGAGCCCGGCCACGACCGCCGCCGCGCTGATCCAGGCCGCGTGCTCGAGGCCGACCCGGCGCACGAACGGGCTGACGAACGCGCCGCCCGCGACGAGCACGACCACCTGCGGCAGCATCCCGGCCGCGGCGAGCGCGGGCGGCCAGCCCCAGTCGAGCTGCAGCTGCAGCGTCACCAGGTAGCCGAGGCCGGCGGTCGCCAGCCCGGCGGCGGCCTTGAACGCCAGGCCGCTCGACACCAGCGGGTGCGCGACCAGCTTGAGGTCGAGCAGCGGATAGCGGACCGAACGCTCGCGGACGACGAACAACACCGCCGCCACGACCGCCGCGGCGGTGGCCGTCCACGGTGCCCACGCGCTGGCGCCCTCGTTCACGAACAACGTCGGTGCGACGAGCGCGAACACGACCGTCGCCGTACCCAGCACCGCGCCGAGGACGTCCACCGGGTCGCGGTGCAGGCCGGCCGGGTCGTCCGCGGCGATGCCGAACCGGACGCCGATGATCGCGAGCGCGGCCACCGGGACGTTCACCAGCAGCAGGACCTGCCACGGCGCGATCGCGAGCACGAACCCGCCGGCCGTCGGGCCGATCGCGAGCCCGACCAGGCCCACGGTCGAGATGAGGGTGGTCGCGCGGACGCGCAGGCCGTCGTCGGCGAACAGCCGGAAGGCCAGCGCCATCGAGCCCGGGGTCGTCATCGCGGCCGCGACCCCCATCGCCACCCGGACGGCGATCAGCTGCTCCGCGGTGGTGACGAACGCGGTCGCCAGGCTCGCGACACCGAGCAGCACCAGGCCGATGAGCATGATCCGCCGCCGCCCGAACCGGTCGGCCAGCGCGCCGAAGGCCAGCATCAACCCGCCGAAGACGACCGCGTAGGCGCCGGTCACCCACTGCAGGACGGTCGTCGACGCGTGCAGCTCGCGGCCGATCGTGGGCAGCGCGACGTTGAGGATCGAGTTGTCGAGCATCTCGAAGAGGAACACCGCGGACAGCCCGGCCAGGGCCACCCACGCCTCCCGCAAGGATCGGGGGGCCGGGTCGGTGACAATGCCGGTGGTCGGTTCGGAGAGCATGCCACTAAGTTAACTGACTAAGTTTAGTGAGACAATGGAGGGTGCCGGATGCCCAGGACCGGGGAACGCGGCGGGCCGCAGACGCGGGCGAAGATCTCGCAGGTCGCCACCCGGATGTTCCTCGAGCGCGGGTTCGACGAAGTCACCGTCGCCGAGGTCGCGCGGGAAGCCGGCGTCTCGAGCGTGACGGTCTTCAAGCACTTCCCGCGCAAGGAGGACCTCCTCCTGGACCGCCAGGTCGACGCGGCCGACGTCCTGCGCTCGGCGGTGCGCGACCGCGCTCCCGGCGTCGACGTGCTCGCGTCCCTGCGCGCCGAGACCCTCCGGCTGCTCGACGAGCGCCACGGGCTGTCCGGCGTCGCCGACGGGGCGATCCCGTTCTTCCGGACGGTCGCGGCGTCGCCTGCCCTGATCGCGCGCGTGCGGGAGATCGGTTCGGACCTGCAGCGGCTCCTCGCCGAGGAGCTCGCGAGCGACCCGGCCTTCGACGGCGACGGGCCGCTGTTCGCCGCGTTCTTCATCGCGGGCTACGCCACGGTGCTGGTGCGGACCGCGAGCCGGCTCATCGACGCCGGCGACCCGGACGTCGTGGCGGAAGACCACCGCGCGCGTCTCGAGCGGTTGTTCACCGCGCTGCGAGAAGGAGTCGCGTGATCAGTTCCACTCGACGGCGACGCCGGCCAGCCCCGGCCCGGCGTCGTTGAAGAACGCGCTGCTCACGCCACCCATGTCGCACGCCAGCTCCTCCGCGACCACCGGCAGGGCGTCGTCGCGCGCCCGGACCTGCCGGGTGCAGCGGGCCGGCAGCGCGTTGCGGTCGAAGCGCAGCTGGACCAGGTAGCTCGCGCACCGGTCGCGCAGCATCCGGTAGTACCCCGGCGAGGCCGACCCCGAGTCGTCGCGGACCTCGAAGCAGAACACGTGGATGTCGCCCTCGGCGAGCTTGCGGTCGAACAGCAGCTCCGTCGCCATCGTGTCCGCGTCCGGGTTGCGGCGCATCCGCCCGACGCGGCAGCCCTCGTCGGTGATCAGCTCGACGTCGTCGATCCGGCACCCCGGATCGCCGTTGTACACCGTGAGGTAGCGATCCGGCCCGTGCCGCCGTGCCCGCGTCACCAGCCGCGTGCGCAGGCTGACCTGACGGTGTTCCGCGTCGAAGGTGATCGTGTCGTGAACGGACAGCAGCTCGAGGTCGGCGTTGTAGTGGTTCGACGACGGGTACGCGCCGAGCTCGGCGAGCAGGTCCTCGACGATCGACCCCATGTCACCGGAACGCAGGTCGTGGAACGACGCCGCCGGCTGGTGGCCGCGCCGGACCAGTCGCGGCCCGATCAGCACCACGAGGGCGTCCGCGGGCAGCTGGAGGACCGATTCCAGGGCCCGGACCGCCGGGAGCGCCTTGGGTACCTCGGGCTGGCGCAGCCCGCGTTGCCAGTAACTCAGCGTCGACTGTCCGATTTGGACGCCGCGCAGCGCCAAGTGCGCGCGCAGCCGCGCGAGCGAGAGGCCGCGGTAGGCGATCGCCAGTCTCAGGGCATGGTGGAACTCGCCGGTGCGGAGCGCCTCGGTCAGCTCTTTCGGCAGCTCGGCGACCGATGCCCGGGTCGTGCGGGCGCCATCGATGATCAGTGGGAGGTTCCCGTCTTGTGCCACCGCTCGTCCCTTCACCCGACCAGTGTGTGCGCTGGGCGTGAACACCGCGGAACGTTCACGTTAGCAGCGTAGGGTGGAGGTGCCGACCCCCGTTCAGGGTGGTTGGCCTCGTTATGGTGACTGTTCCGCGTTCCGGCAACGACCCGGAACGGTCCGTTCATCCAGATGGCGTTCTTGCTCCTTGTGACCGCGTTGTTCACCGTTGTGACCACCGCTGGTTCGCCCACGTTCGAGCAGGAGGCCGTCCGTGTTGGTGAAGTCGAGCCGAGCACCCGCCACGTTGGCGGTCTGCCTGCTGTTGTGCCTGGTCGCGCCGAGTGTTTCGCAAGCAGCCGCGCCCGGAGTGCCGTCGACGTACCGGAACCGGATCATGCTGCAGTCCCAGCAGAAGAACCAGTGGTGCTGGGCGGGCTCGGGCGCCACCATCGCCGCCTTCCACGGCACCGCCGTCAGCCAGACGCGGTTCTGCCAGCTCGCCCACGGCGAGACCGGAAAGGACTGCGCGAACCTCCCGGGCACCCTCGCCGACCCGCAGCGCGCCTTCGCGAAGCTCGGGTTCGCGTCGCCCGGCCGCTACCTCGACCGCCGCATCCCCTACGCCGACATCCGGACGCAGACCGCGGCGAGCCGGCCGGTCGAGACCCGTGTCGGGTACCGCTCCGGCGGCGGCCACACGCACGTTCTCTACGGCTACGACACCAGCCGCGACTGGGTGTACTGGGGCGATCCCGGCCCGGCCAAGCGCTACAACTGGTCGACCTACGGCTTCTACACGCACAACTCGTCGTTCACCTGGACGCACACGCTCACCGGGATCTCCCGATGAGCAGGCGGGCGCTCGTGCTCGCCGTGCTGACCGGCGCGGCGCTGCTGATGACGGCACCGGTGTCAGGCGCGGCCCAGGCCGCCGTCATCAGCAGCGCCGACGCCGTGGCCGCGCACGCCGCGGCGGCGGGCCTCGAGGACACACTGGTGCGGTTCTTCGCGCAGGCACCGGATGCGAAGGGCCCGGTGACGGTCCAGGTCGAGCCGGACGCCTACCCGGTCTACGAGCTCTCGCCGGACTTCGTCGTCGGCAAGCCGGGCGCGGCACCGGGCGACTTCGCCTACTTCGCGGTGCCCGCGCGGGCCTCCGACGGCCGGACCGCGACGCTCTGGTCGGTCCGCGGCGACGACGGCGCCTGGCAGATCGGCAACATCGCCTCGGGCGACGTCGAGACGGCGTTCGCCCGCGCCCTGCCGGCGGGTGCCCAGCTGCTGCACGAACCCCAGATCGACGCTTGGTACGCCGTAAGGGACGGCCGTCTGACGTCGTTGTCGGAGCGAACGACCGTTAACGTCGCCGACTACCAGCGAACGGTCGCGGCGCGGTACGCGGACAAGCTCCCCGGCTCGGCCTACGCCCGCGAAGGCGAGGCGGGCGGCTACGACGCGACGTCGCAGGTGATGCCCCGCGGCGACGGCGGCCCGGCACCGTCCGGCCACGACACCGGCTGGGTGCCGCTGCTGATCCTCGTCGGCGTGCTGGCCGTCAGCGGCGCGGGCTACGTGCTGCACCTGCGGAGGATCTCCGCCTGAAGACGAACCGGCGGGCTCGGCGTCGATCCCCTTCCACCGAGCCCGCCGGTCCACCACCGTTAGTGTGTCGTCCGTGGGTCGACTGGTGGTCATCGAAGGGCTCGACGGCGCGGGAAAGCGCACGCTCGCCGACGGGCTGACGGACGCGTTGTGCGCGAAGGGCGCGAGCGTCGCGAAGCTGGCGTTCCCGCGCTACGGCGTGAGCGTGCACGCCGACCTCGTCAAGGAAGCGCTGCACCGCGGACACGGCGACCTCGCGGACTCGGTGTACGGCATGGCCGTGCTCTACGCGCTCGACCGCAGCGGCGCGGCCGAGGACATCCGCGCGCTGCGGGACGCGCACGACGTCGTCCTGCTCGACCGGTACGTGGCGTCCAACGCCGCGTACGCGGCCGCGCGCCTGCGTCAGGACGCGGCCGGCGAAGTCGTGAAGTGGGTGTGGGAGCTGGAGGTCGGGCGGTTCGGCCTGCCCCGCCCCGACGCGCACCTGCTGCTGCGGGTCACGCCCGCGGTGGCGGCCGAGCGCGCCGAGCGGCGAGCCGAGGCGGAGACTGACCGCGAGCGCGACGCGTTCGAGACCGACGACGGCCTCCAGCGCCGGTGCGCGGCGGTGTACGACGAGCTGGCGGCGTCGGGCTGGCTCGCGCCGTGGCACGTGCTGGACGGCGTCGCGGACGTCGACCTCGAAGCGCTCGCGAAGACGCTGCTAAACCCGTAGCCGGGCCGGGTCGAACCTCGCGATCGGGAAGTCCGTCGCGCCGTCGATCACCAGGTCCGCGACGATCTCGCCGATCACCGGGGCGAACTTGAAGCCGTGCCCGGAGAACCCGCACGCCAGCACCACCCGCTCCTCCTCCGGGTGCGGGGCCACGACGAAGCTTTCGTCGGCCGTGTCGGTGTACATGCACGTCGCCGCGCGGAGGAAAGCTCCCGGCAGCGTCGGCAAATGCCGTTTGACGACCGAAGCGATCTCGTGGACCTCCTCGGCCGTCACCATCCGGTCGATGCCGTCCGGGGTGCACGCGCGGCCGCCGGTGTGGAACGCGACCTTCACGCCGTCCGCGGACGCGTTGTGCGCCGGGAAGCCGTAGAACGTGTAACCGTCGCCCTCCCAGAGGTACACGGGATGCCGCCGGAACGGTTCGGCTCCGCCCGAAGGCGCGAACCAGTACTGCACCTTACGTCGTACGGTGAACTCGACGCCGAAGCCGCGCAGCAGCTCGCCGGCCCATGCGCCGGGGCACAGCACGAGCCGATCGGCCGTGTAGTAGCTGTGCGAGGTCCCGACGCGCACGCCGCCGGCCATGGTGCTCCACGTGAACACCTTCTCCTCGTGGTGCAGCTCGGCGCCGCACCGCGCGGCGAGCTGCAGGTGCGCGGCGACGGTGCCCTCGGGCGACACCAGTCCGGCGCCCGGTTCGTACAGCGCGACCTCGTCCGCCGACGGCGTCATGGTCGGGAACCGGCGGCGGATCTCGCCGGCGTCCAAGAGTTCGTGCGGGATGCCGAAAGCGCGAGCCGACGCCACGCTGCCGGTGATCGTGCGCGAGTCCGCCTGGCCGACCATGAGCCCGCCGCAGCGGGTGAACAGCCGGCGTCCGCTGTCGCGTTCGAGGCTCTCCCACAGCTCGTGGGCGCGCAGCAGGAGCGGCACGTACTCGGGACCTTCGAGGTACGCCTGGCGCGTGATCCGCGAACCGCCGTGGCTCGAGCCGCGGTTGTGCACCGGCGCGAACTGGTCGACGCCGAGCACCCGCTGCCCGCGCCGCGCCAGCCGGTACGCCGCGGCGCTGCCCATCCCGCCGAGGCCGAGCACGATCACGTCGTAGTGCTTCATGCGACCCGCCCCGGGACGCGCTCGCCGAAGTACCCGATTTCCACCGGTGTTCCGGATCGGCTGTGCTCCACCGGCAGCCAGGCGTACGCGATGGCGTGGCCCAGGGTGTGGCCGTACCCGGCGCTGGTGACGTACCCGGCCGCGCGGCCCTCGACGTACACGGGTTCCTTACCTTGTAAGACCCGCCCGGTCGTCAGCCGGGTCAGCCGGCGGCTCACGGTCGCCGCGGAACGGCCCGCCAGCGCGTCCCGGCCGAGGAAGTACCCCTTGTCGCGGTGGACGGCGTCCCCGAGCCCGGCCTCGTAGGGATCGTGCTCGGTGGTGAAGTCGACGCCGGCGACGGTTGTCCCCGCCTCCATCCGCAGACTCGTTAACGCCTGATAACCCGCGACGGCGATGTCGCGTTCGCGCAGCGTGTCCCACAACCGGCGGCCCAGGTCCGCCGTCGTGTGCAGTTCCCAGCCGGGTTCGCCCACGGTGGACAGTCGCAACGCGACGACCGGGACGTCTACAACGTAAGTCTCTTCGGCGGAGAAGTCCGCCGTGGACAGTTCCGGGAGGACGGAGTCCGCCCGCGGTCCCCAGACGCCGAGGCAGCACGTCCCCGGGGTCGTTTCGTGGACCTGGACGGTTCCGTCGCCGGGCAGGTGCCGCCGCAGCCACGCGAAGTCGAGGCGCCCGCCGGCGCCGACGTGGAACCGTTCGTCGCCGAGGCGCGCCACGGTGAGCCGGCCGCGCACTCCACCGTCTTCGCCGAGCAGGAGCGTTCCCGTGAGCGTTCCCGGCGGGTGCGCCAGGTCGCCGGTCGTCATGGTCTGCAGGAACGGCAGGGCGCCGGGGCCGGTGACGGCCAGTCGCGGCGCGGACGTCAGGTCGAACATCGCGACGCGTTCGCGGGTGACGATCGCTTCCGCACCGGCCTCGGCCGAGTACCGGTCCGGCCGCGCCCAGCCGTCCGCCGCGCCGAAGTGCGCGCCCAGCGCGACCTGGCGCTCGTGGAAGGGGCCGGTCCGCACCGGCTCCGCGGTGAACCGGGACGACGGCGCGAACCGGGCGAGGTCGCAGCCGTGCAGTGCGAGCGCCGGCTGCCCGTCGACGAGCCAGCGCGCCAGCTCGCGCGCGATCCCGGCGGAGTGCTCGGCGCGGACGGCCTTCGCCACCCAGAAGCCGTCGAGCTCCGGGTGTTCGCCCAGCACCGGCATCCCGTCCGGGGTGCCGGGCAGCGGGATCGTCGTCGTGGTCGCGGCTTCGGCGTCCCGCAGCGCCGGCAGGAGCGCGACCGCCGTGTCCCACGCGCCGCCGATGCCGAGCCGGTCGACGTGCTCGCGGACGGTCAGCCCGGTGTCGAGGTCGCGCAGCACGGGCTTGCCCGCTTGGACGTGGTCGTCGTTGTGCCCGGCCAGTTCCGGCAGCGGTGACGTCCGCGCGTACCGCAGCCGCAGCGGCGCTTCGGGCAGGGCGAGCCCGTCCGGGCCGTCGCAGAAGACGACGACGTCGGCCCGCACCCGGCCGGCCGCCGTGACGACGCCGGTGACGCGGCCGCCGGCCCGTTCGACCCTCACGACTTCTTCGGCGCTGAACCGCGCGCCCCGGGCTTTCGCGCGCCGGGCTTGGGCTTCGGCCGCGCGCCGCGCGTGGAGCAGGCCGTCGCCGGGGACGTGGAACCCGCCCAGCAACCGGGTTCCGTCGAGGAGCGGGTGCAGGTCGGCGCACTCGCGGGGCGTGCGCAGGAACCCGCGCACGCCCCACGACGTCGCCCAGCCGTGGCGCCGCCGCAAGTCCGCGAGCCGCTCGGGAGTGGTCGCGAGGTCCAGGCTGCCGACCGGGTTGAAGCACCACTGGCCGTCGAGGCCGCCGTACTTCGCGGCGGTGTACTTCGCGAACTCGGTCAGCGTGCGGTCCGCGTCGGTCCGGAACACCAGGCCCGGCCCCTCGTCCGCCTCGCCGGCGCCCAGGACGGTGACGTCGGTCCAGCCGCGCTCGGTCAGCTCGTCCGCCAGCGCGCAGCCGAGCAGGCCACCACCGGCGACGACCACCCGGGGCCGTGCTGCCATCTGTTCCTCCGGGCGACGAAGTTGCGTCCTCGGCAACAAAGTGCGTGATGCGAGACGCGGTGTCAAGCGCCCGAAAAGGTGCCCGCTCAGGCGCGGGCGAACTCCATGACCCAGTTGGATTCCCAGGTCCGCCCGCCGTCGGCGGAGAACTCCTGCTCCCAGCGCGGCGAGGACGTGGTCGTGCCGGTCCAGGCGTAGTGCACCTTCACCGGCACGCCTTCGTGGGTGTCGTCGCCGTGGAAGTCGCCGCGGCCGCCGTCGAAGCGGCCCACGACCGGGGGCTGGAGCAGCCCGGTCCGGCTGTTGGCCCAGTGCAGCGACCACTCCTCGCGCTCGACGTCGAAGAGCCGGAGGGTGCAGCCGCGGCTGCCGAGCGTGGGGAAGACGATCTCGTCCAGGTTGCCACCGCCCTCGAAGAGCGGCCAGCAGGTCGCCGTGCCGGGAAAGACGGTCCAGTCGTCGCTGCCGGCGAGCAGCTTGCCGAGCCGCCGGTTCGTCACGGTCCAGGAGCCGATGAGGAAGTCGAAGTCGTTCATGACGGCGATCTTGGGACGCGGCCACTGACACCTTCTGTCAGTGGCCGCTGGCAGACTTCGCCGGGTGCGTGCGAGCCGGCTGGTGTCCTTGCTTCTGCTGCTGCAGAACCGCGGCCGGATGAGCGCGGCGAAACTGGCGGCGGAGCTGGGCGTGACCCCGCGAACCGTCTACCGGGACGTCGAAGCGCTGGCGGCCGCGGGCGTCCCGATCTACGCCGAGACCGGCCCGGACGGCGGCTACCAGCTGATGGACGGCTACCGCACCCGGCTGACCGGGCTGACCGCCGGCGAGGCCGGGTCGCTGTTCCTCACCGGCCTGCCGCAGCCGGCCGCGGAGCTGGGCCTGGGCGCCCAGGTGGCCGCGGCCGAGCTGAAGCTGATGGCCGCGCTGCCGACGCCGTACCGGGACGCGTCCGTGCGGATCCGGCAGCGCTTCCACCTCGACGCGCCGGGCTGGTACCGCGAAGCGGACCCGGTGCCGCAGTTGCTCGCGGCGGCGGAAGCGCTGTGGCAGGACCGGATCGTCGAGGTTTCCTACCGCCGGTGGTCGCCGGAGCCCGGCGTGGTGACGCGGCGGTTGCACCCGCTCGGCCTCGTCCTCAAGGCCGGTGTCTGGTACCTCGTCGCCGGGCCGCGCGTGCGTACCTACCGCGTCGGGAACATCGAGCGGTTGCGGACGCTCGATGAGCACTTCACCCGGCCGGACGGCTTCGACCTGGCGGAGTTCTGGCGCGCGAACGTCGAAAGCTACGAGGAAAGCGAAGCCGGCGAGACCGCTGTCGTACGGCTGTCACCGGCGGGAATCGAGGCCCTGCCGGACATCCTGGGCCCGCGAGCCACCCGGCTCGTGCGGCGCACGCTCGGCCCCGCGGACGGCGACGGCTGGCGCCGCGCCGAGATCCCGATGGAGAGCGTGGCCCACGCGGCGGCAGGCGTGCTCCGGCTCGGCGCGGACGCGCAGGTGCTGGCGCCCGCGGAACTGGTGGCGCACCTGGGAACCACGATCCGCGCGATGGCGCTGCTGTACCCCTAGTCCCAGCGGTGCTAGTCCCGAAAGTAGCCCAGCTGCGCGGAAAGGTCGTCGGCCGCTTCGGTCATCGGCCGCACGATCTGCTTCACCCGCTGCTTCGAAAGCCGGTACGACGGGCCCGATGCGCTCATCGCCGCGACGACGTCCCCGCCCGGGCCGTGGATCGGCACAGCGACCGCGTGCATGCCGAGCTCGAGTTCCTCGTAGCAGGCCGCGAAGCCGTCTTCGAGCACTCGTTCCAGCTCGGTCATCAGCTCGTCCGGCTCGACCGTCGTGCGCGGCGTGTACTGCTCCAGCTTCCGCTTCAGCACCCGCTTGCGCTCGGTTTCGCCCATGTACGCCAAGAGGATCTTGCCGCTGGAGGTCGCGTGCAGCGGCGTCCGCTGGCCGGTCCAGTTCTGCGTCGTGATCGCCGCCGAGCCGCGGGCCTGGCTGATGTTGATCGCGACGCCGTCGTCGGCGATGGCGATGTTCACCGTTTCCCCCAGCTCTTCGGCGAGCGACAGGCAGCTGGCCCGGCCGAGCTTGGCCAGGTCCATCCGGCCCGTCGCGGCGCCGGCCAGCCGCACGATGCCGAAGCCGATCGCGTACTTCCCGCGTTCGCCGAGCTGCTCCACGAGGCCTCTGGACTCCAGGACGCTGAGCAGCCGCGACGCCGTCGACTTGTGGACGCCCAGCTCGCCCGCGATCTCGGTGATGCCGGTTTCGCCGTTGCGGGCGAGCAGCTCCAGCACGCTGATCGCCCGGTCGACCGACTGCACCTGGCTTTGCGTCGCGTTGCCACCAGCCGAGGCGTGCTTTCCCGCCGAGGTTGCGTCAGCAGAGTCCTGGTTCCGCATAGCGCAACACTATCCGTTTTGTACCGCGCCTATCGGCTGAGTGGGCGAATCTCTTGACGTGGCCGCCATCGGGGCCGGATTGTTGCGCAAGAAGCGCAGAGTCGCGCGATGCGCAACATTCACGAACCGTCCCGGCACCCCGCCAGTCTTTTCCGGAGGCCCCGATGATCCGAGCGTGCGCCGTCGCCGACCTGCCCGTTGGCGAAGCCCTCCGCCTCGACGGCCCGGTCCCGATCGCGGTGTTCCACACCGAGGACGGCTTCTTCGCCATCGACGACACCTGCACCCACCAGGACGCCTCGCTCGCGGACGGCTGGCTCGAGGGCTGCTTCGTCGAGTGCCCGCTGCACGCCGCCCTGTTCGACCTGCGCACCGGCGTGCCCACCTGCCTGCCGGCCAAGGCGCCGGTGCGGACCCACCGCGTGGTCGTCGCGGACGGCGAAGTGCACGTCGACGCGCCGGTCCCGGCCGTCTCCTGACCTTTTTCCCGCAGGTCCGTGAAGGCCGCGTGCCGGCCTTCACGGACCGTCCAGGGGCACCCGGATGGAGCAGGCGATGCTGCGGATCTTGATCTTTCTGGTGGTCAAACACGCGGGTCGCGCGTCCGGCCGCCGGAACTAGTGCGAATATGTGGACATGAAGGCACGTGTTCTCGTGGTCGACGACGACCCCGCCCTCGCGGAGATGCTCACCATCGTGCTCCGTGGGGAGGGGTTCGACACGGCTGTGGTCGCCGACGGTTCGCGCGCGCTGCCCGCGCTGCGCGAACTGAAGCCCGACCTCGTCCTGCTCGACCTGATGCTGCCCGGGATGAACGGGATCGACGTCTGCAAGGCGATCCGCGCCGAGTCCGGGGTGCCGATCGTCATGCTCACCGCCAAGAGCGACACCGTCGACATCGTTCTCGGCCTCGAGTCCGGCGCGGACGACTACGTCGTGAAGCCGTTCAAGCCGAAGGAACTGGTCGCGCGGGTCCGGGCCCGGATGCGCCGCACCGAAGCCGAGCCGGCGGAGTCGCTCACGATCGGGGACCTGGCCATCGACGTGCCCGGCCACGAGGTCACGCGTGAGGGCAAGGCCATCCCGCTGACCCCGCTGGAGTTCGACCTGCTGGTGGCGCTGGCCCGCAAGCCGCGCCAGGTGTTCACCCGCGAGGTGCTGCTCGAGCAGGTGTGGGGCTACCGGCACGCGGCGGACACCCGCCTGGTGAACGTCCACGTCCAGCGGCTGCGCTCCAAGGTGGAGAAGGACCCTGAACACCCCGAGGTGGTGTTGACCGTTCGCGGTGTCGGGTACAAGGCCGGCCCGCCGTGATGAGTCGATGAGCACGGAGACCCCGAGACGGCTCCCCGCGTTCGCGCGTTCGACGGCACGCCTGGTGCGGCGTGTCGTCGTTTTCGCGCGCCGTCGGGCGGTCGCGTTCAACGAGCTGTGGAAGCACTCGCTGCAGTTCCGCGTCACGGTGTCGACGCTCGCGCTGTCCTCGGCCGTGGTCTTCGTGCTCGGCATGGTCCTGCAGAACCAGATCACCGAGCGCCTGCTGGACACCAAGCGCGAAGCCGCCATCGCACAGACCCGCGCCGCCGCCGACACCGCCGCCGGTGAGCTGGTCGGTCTCGGCGGTGAGACGGACGAGGCGATGAGCAACCGCCTCCAGAACGCGCTGAAGAAGATCGCGATCACGCCGACCAGCCAGGACGCGGCCGGCTCGGCGGCGGGCACGTTCGTCCCGGTGCTCGCCAGCGGCGGCCACGACCAGTCCGGCGACGAGCCCTCGTCCGCCGGGCCGTTCTCGAACGTCCCGCCGCGGCTGCGCCAGTTCGTCGAAGCCAACGAGATGAGCTGGCTCGAGCACACGGTCAGCGACACCGACGGCGGGCGCACGACGTACCTGATCGTCGGCACGCCGCTCAACACCGTCGCCAGCCCGCTGCAGCTCTACCTGCTGTTCCCGCTGACGACCGAGCAGAACACCGTCGCCACCGTGCAGAACACGCTGCTCGTCGGCGGGCTCGTGCTGCTGCTCCTGCTCGCCGGCATCACGAACCTGGTGACCCGGCAGGTGGTCCGCCCGGTCCGGCAGGCCGCCGCGGCGGCCGAGCAGTTCGCCGGGGGCGACCTCGACCAGCGCCTCACCGTGCTCGGCGAGGACGACCTGGCGAAGCTCGCGGTGTCCTACAACGGGATGGCCGCGAGCATCCAGCGCCAGATCCGCCAGCTCGAGGACTTCGGCGGGCTGCAGCGCCGGTTCACCTCCGACGTCTCGCACGAGCTGCGCACGCCGCTGACCACCGTCCGGATGGCCGCGGACGTGCTGCACGCGTCCCGCGAGCAGTTCCCGGCCGGGCTCGCGCGCTCGACCGAGCTGCTGGTCGACGAGCTCGACCGGTTCGAGTCGCTGCTCGGCGACCTGCTGGAGATCAGCAGGCTCGACGCCGGCGTCGAGGACCTGTCCGCGGAGTTCATCGACGTCCGCCCGATCGCCACCCGCGCGGTCGAGCAGGTGCGGGTGATCGCCGGCAACGCGGGCAGCTCGGTGGAGCTCGTGCTGCCCGACGAGGAAGTCATCGCGGAGGTCGACGCCCGCCGCGTCGAGCGGATCCTGCGCAACCTGCTGGGCAACGCCGTCGACCACAGCGAAGGCCGGCCGGTGGTGCTCACCGTCGGGGCCAACGAGACCGCGGTCGCGGTGACCGTCCGGGACCACGGCGTCGGCCTGCGGCCCGGCGAGGCCGACCTGGTGTTCAACCGGTTCTGGCGCGCCGACCCGTCGCGCAACCGGCGCACCGGCGGCACCGGGCTCGGCTTGGCGATCAGCCTTGAGGACGCGCGCCTGCACGGCGGCGAGCTCGACGCGTGGGGCGAACTCGGCGACGGCGCGTGCTTCCGGCTCGTGCTGCCGCGCCGCCAGGAGGTGCCCGCCGGCGACCCGCCGCTGGCGCTGCCGCCGCCCGACCGCGTCGCCGCCGAGGTGCCCATCGGGCTGATCGACATCACGCCGGCGCCCGAGGCGATCTTCGCCGAACGTGAGGAAATCGGTCAGTGAAACGACAGGCTGTTCGGAAGCCCCGGGCGCGGCTTCGGTTGCCCCGCTTGGTGTTCGCGGTGCTGTGCGTGGTGCTGGTCGCCGGCTGCGCCAACGTGCCGCTGGAGTCCCAGCCCGTGGTCGTCTCCGGCGAACGCCAGGGCCAGGGCTCGGGCGACGTCGTCCCGGAGCCGAAGCCGGACAGCGACCCGCTGACCCTCGTGCGCGACTTCGTCGGCGCGACCCTCAAGCCGGGCCAGAACAACGCGGCCGCCCGCGCCTACCTGGACGAGCAGGGCCGGGCGAACTGGCGGCCGAGCCGCAGCCTGACGATCATCCAGGACACCTTCGGCACGGTCTACGACCCGTCCCCGCAGCCCGACCCGAACACCCTCGTCGTCAACGTGCGCGGGATCGACGTCGGCACGCTCGACCAGAACAGCGCGTTCGTGCCGGACTACAGCCCGGCGGCGCTCAAGGTGAAGGTCCGCAAGCAGGCGAACGGCCAGTGGCGGATCGTCGACCCGCCGCCCGACCTGTACGCGACCGAGTCGGACTTCAGCGAGAACTACACGGCGGTGCCGGTGAACTTCTACTCGGAGCAGTCGGCCACCTTCGTCCCCGACCGGCGCTACGTCGTCGCGAAGCCCCAGTCGGGGTTGCCGAGCCGGGTGATGTACCTGCTGGTCAACGGGCCTTCGACGAGCCTGGCCGGGTCGGTGAAGAACCTGCTCGGCGAGCCGGTCGAGATCGACACGAACGTCAAGAGCCTCGACGACGGCACGCTGCTGGTCCCGCTGACCGGGCTGTCCGGCGTCGCCGACGACATCCGGAACCTGATCGCGGCGCAGATCGTCCTCACGCTGCAGTACGTGACGTCGGCGCGGATCCGGATCCTCGCCGACGGCGCCCCGCTGGTCGCGAACCACCCGGACTGGCGGTCGAACGAACTGCCCGCGTACGGCGCTTCGCTGTCGCCGAGCCTGGAGCTGAAGGGCCTGATGACGGTCGACGGCCGGGTGCGGTCGCTGGGCGACGGCGCCCCGGTCGGGGGCCCGGCGGGCAACGGCGGCTACGACGTCGTGAACGCGGCCCAGTCGATCGACGGCAAGCGCCTCGCGGTGGTGGACCGCGACGGCCCCAAGGTGCGGCTGCGGATCGGCGACCTGGGCCACGACCTCCCGCCGGCCGGCCTGGGCGGGACCACGCTGAGCCGCCCGACGTGGCGGCCGGGCACCGGTGAGGTGTGGACGGTGGTCGACCAGGTGTCGGTGGCCCGGATGGTCATGAGCCCGACCAACCAGTGGACCCCGCTGCAGGTCAACGCGACGGACCTGACCCAGCAGGGCGACGTCACGGAGCTGCGGTTCTCCCGCGACGGCGCCCGCGTGGCGGCGGTGGTGAACGGGCTGCTGTGGGTGGCTTCGGTGGTCGGTGCGGGCGATTCGGTGGCGCTGCGCGAGCCGAGGTTGCTGCAGCCGCACGACCTCCAGAACGTGGTCGACGTGGACTGGCTGACCCAGGACACGCTGGTGGCGGTGACGAAGTCGACGTCGCAGCCGGTGATCCGCGTGACGGTGGACGGCCAGCGGATGGACGCGTTCAACAGCTCCAACCTGACCCCCCAGGTCCACGGCGTGACGGCGGCCCCCGGCCGTCCGATCGTGGTGGCGGACGCGAGCGGCCTGTGGACGGCGTCGGTGCTGGGCGAGGTGTGGCGGCCGCACGACCACTCGATGAAGGACGCGGATCCGTTCTACCCGGGCTGAGCCGGCGAAAACTGTCGGTGGTGACGGGGACACTGTCCGTGTGCTGCTACTCGACTTGCTGATCCCCGCCCGGTGCGCCGGCTGCGGGGCCCGCGGGGCGCCGTGCTGCGCCCGGTGCGCGGGGGTGTGGGGTTCGGTGTCCGAGGTCGTCCGTGCCCCGGTGACGGGCGTGGCGAGGGTGTTCGTGCTGGCCAGGTACCGAGGCGTGGCGCGGCGGTTGCTGATCGCCTACAAGGAGCGCGGGCGCCGGGATCTGGCGGCGTCGCTGGGGCGGGCCATGGCGGAGGCGCTGGTGGTGCTGCCGCTCCGGAGGGCTTCGGTGGCGGGTGTGGGTGCCGGTCCGGCTCGATCGGACCTCCCTGGACCGGCCCTGGGGGGTGCCGGGCCCTGCTTTGATCCGAGGCTCGCCGCCCCCGCCGGCCCGGGCTTCCCCGATTCGCGTCTGGGCGGTTCCGGTCCCGCGAGCCCAAGCTTCCCCGACCCGGCCCTCGTAGGCCTCTCGTCGTCACCTGGACGGCGGCCGAAGGGGCCGCCCGTCACCGCGGCGAACGGGTCGCGTTTCGCACGGGAAGCCGGAACCGCTTCCGCGGCCCGGGCGATCTGCCTGGTTCCGGCGCCGAGCCGCCGATCGGCGTCCCGGGTTCGCGGCGGTCCCCACGTCGAGCGCCTGGCCGACGCCGCGGCGAGCGTCCTGGCGGGCTGGGGTTTCGAAGTCGCGGTCGCCCCGGCGCTGGAGCTGGCCGGCGGCGCGCGCGACGCGGTCGGCCTGGATCGCGCGGAACGGGTGGCCAACCTCGCCGGCCGGTTGCGGTTCCGCGAAGCGGGGCGCCCGCCGCCGGGATTCCCGGTGGTGGTGCTGGACGACGTCATCACCACCGGAGCCACGGCGGCCGCTTGCGTGCGAGCGTTGGAAGGGGAGGGGATCGAGGTGGCCGCGGTTCTGACGCTGCTCGCAGCCGGGTGAGCCGCGGGATCCGGCGCGGGCGCCGGAGCCGCCGGCCGCGTCAGCCGGGGCCGACCGCGACGGCTCCGGCCGGCCGAGGCGCCCTCCGGCCAGGAAAACCGGGGTCCACAACCGCACCGCCTCACGGACACCGCACACACCCTCGCCGAACGGCTCCCACGTAAAGCGACCGCCCCGACCGCGTCCACCACCGCAAACGCCCCCGAACGGCCGCGCACACCGCACCTCACCCCGCACGCGGGTGACCCCCATGTCACCTACACGAGTGACATCCGACGGGAACGCAAGCTGCCCCGCGGCCGTTGTCCGGGCATGAGGGTGTCGATCATCAGCACTCGGCCGCCGCACCACTCCACCGGGGTGGCGGCTGCGGCGGACCTGGCCGTCACCCTCGGCGTCCACCAGCCGGCAGCGGTGCGCCGTCCGTGTGAACCCACGGCGAACGCACCGCGTCCGACCAGCGGGTGTTTTCGGCTGTTCACCCTCCGCTCACTGCGCGGGGTGACGGAGTCTCATTCCTCGACATCCCCCGGCTCGGGGGCTGTTGCAACGGGCGTGAGGAAGCTAACGTGCTCCGCTATCAGCAATCCCCGCAGGCAGGGAGGTGACGAGCCCATGTCCCTGGCGCCGGAGGTGCGCTGAGTCCGCGCTCGGGTTCCCGGCACGAGACGTCGTGAACCGTTCCCGAGTTCCTTCTCAGCCCGCGATCCGGGCTTCCGTCCCCGCTACACCGGCGCCGTGTGTGAACTCAACAGCTCGCAGTCATCTCAGCGAGGGAGGTCGTGTATGGACATCGTCGTTAAGGGCCGCAACGTAGAGGTGCCCGAGCACTATCGGGCACTCGTCAGCGAAAAGCTGGCCCGCCTCGAGCGCTACGACAGGAAAGTCATCCGGTACGACGTGGAGCTGTTCCACGAACCCAATCGGCGCCAGGCCAAGAGCTGCCAGCGCGTCGAAATCACCGGAAAGGGGCGAGGACCGGCCGTACGCGCTGAAGCGTGTGCCGCCGACTTCTACGCAGCGCTCGATTCCGCAGTCACCAAGCTGGAAAACCGGCTGCGGAGGACACACGACCGGAGGCGCGTTCACTACGGGCGCAGCCGCCCGGAATCGGTCGCCGAAGCGACTTCGGCCCTGCCGGGTGGTGGATCCCCGGCCGCAGCCAGTCCCGCCGCGACTACCGCGGTGTTGGAAGCACCCGAAGCCGAGCCGCAGACGAACGGTTTCGCGGTCGCCGGAGAGATCCACCTGCCCCAGCAGCAGAGCTGGGCCGACGACGACCTGGGTCACCAGCCCGGTCGCGTCGTTCGCGAGAAGCAGCACACCGCGGAGCCCATGACGGTGGACCAGGCTCTCTACGAGATGGAGCTGGTCGGCCACGACTTCTACCTCTTCAACGACTCGGAGGCGGGCCGGCCCAGCGTGGTCTACCGGCGGAAAGGCTTCGACTACGGCGTGATCCGGCTCGGCTGAGCCGGTCTTAAGGAGGCCTGCCGGATGGCCCGCACGCGGCTCGCGTGCGGGCCATCCGCATGTCAGGACCTACGGCGTGTGCACACGACGCCCACCGTTCCCTACGATGGGGTGGGAAGGTGGCGCCGACCACGGCGGCCGCCACGGGAAAACCTGCCCGGGACCGGCCTGGGCGCACTCTTGATCAGCTAGTGAGGTCGACCGGATGGTGCTGAACCGCCTGCTCCGCGCGGGTGAGGGCAAGATGGTGAAGCGGCTGCGCAACATCGCCGATCACATCAACACCCTCGAAGACGACGTCAAGGACCTGACCGACGCCGAGCTGCGGGCCAAGACCGAGGAGTTCCGCAAGCGGAACGGCGACGGCGAGTCGCTGGACGACCTGCTGCCGGAGGCCTTCGCGGTCGTCCGGGAGGCGGCCAAGCGGGTGCTCGGCCAGCGCCACTTCGACGTCCAGCTCATGGGCGGCGCGGCGCTGCACCTCGGCCAGGTCGCCGAGATGAAGACCGGGGAGGGCAAGACGCTCACCTGCGTCCTCCCGGCCTACCTCAACGCCATCCCCGGCAAGGGCGTCCACGTCGTCACGACGAACGACTACCTGGCCAAGCGCGACTCGGAGTGGATGGGCCGCATCCACCGGTTCCTCGGCCTCGAGGTCGGCGTCATCCTCTCGGAGCAGCAGCCGGAGGTCCGGCGCGCCCAGTACAACGCCGACATCACCTACGGCACGAACAACGAGTTCGGCTTCGACTACCTGCGCGACAACATGGCGTGGAGCCTCGACGACTGCGTGCAGCGCGGGCACAACTTCGCCATCGTCGACGAGGTGGACTCGATCCTCATCGACGAGGCCCGGACGCCGCTGATCATCTCGGGCCCGGCGGACCAGTCGTCGCGCTGGTACGTCGAGTTCGCCCGGCTCGCGCCGCTGATGCAGGGCATCGACACCACCACGATGGGCTCGCGCGAGCGCACCGAGAAGACCAACCTGATCAACTCGAAGTACCACTACGAGGTCGACCAGCGGAAGCGCACCGTCGCCGTCACCGAAAAGGGCGTCCGCTTCGTCGAGGACCAGCTCGGCATCGAGAACCTGTACGAGGCCGCGAACACCCCGCTGGTCGGGTACCTGAACAACGCGCTGAAGGTCCAGGAGCTCTTCCACCGGGACAAGGACTACATCGTCCGCAACGGCGAAGTCATGATCGTCGACGAGTTCACCGGGCGCATCCTGGCCGGCCGCCGCTACAACGAGGGCATGCACCAGGCGATCGAGGCCAAGGAAAAGGTCGAGATCAAGGCCGAGAACCAGACCCTGGCGACGATCACGCTGCAGAACTTCTTCCGCCTCTACAAGAAGCTCGCCGGCATGACCGGTACGGCCGAGACCGAGGCCGCCGAGTTCCACCAGACCTACAAGCTGGGTGTGGTGCCGATCCCGACGAACCGGCCGATGGTCCGCGCCGACCAGCCCGACCTGATCTACAAGACCGAGGACGCGAAGTACGAGGCCGTCGCCGAGGACATCGCCGAGCGGCACGAGAAGGGCCAGCCGGTCCTGGTCGGCACGACGAGCGTCGAGAAGTCCGAGCGGCTGTCGAAGCTGCTGGTGAAGCTGAGCGTGCCGCACGAGGTGCTGAACGCGAAGCACCACGACCGGGAGGCGCTGATCGTCGCCCGCGCCGGCCAGAAGGGCGCCGTCACGGTCGCCACGAACATGGCGGGCCGCGGTACCGACATCGTGCTCGGCGGCAACCCCGACCTGATCGCCGACCACGTGCTGCGCGAGCGCGGCCTGGACCCGGTCGAGCACTCCGAGGAGTACGAGGCCGCGTGGCCCGAGGTCCTGGAGCAGGTCAAGGAGGAGTCGAAGGCCGAGGCCGAGGAGGTCCGCGAGGCCGGCGGCCTGTACGTGCTGGGCACCGAGCGGCACGAGTCGCGCCGCATCGACAACCAGCTCCGCGGCCGGTCGGGCCGCCAGGGCGACCCCGGCGAGTCCCGCTTCTACCTGTCGCTCGGTGACGAGCTCATGCGCCGCTTCAACGCGACGATGGTCGAGCGCGTCATGACGACCATGCGGCTGCCCGACGACGTGCCGATCGAGCACAAGATGGTCTCCAAGGCCATCAAGAGCGCGCAGACCCAGGTCGAGCAGATCAACATGGAGCAGCGCAAGGACGTCCTCAAGTACGACGAGGTCATGAACGAGCAGCGCAAGGTGATCTACGCCGAGCGCCACCGCGTGCTGGCCGGCGAGAACATGCGCGAGCAGATCGAGGGCATGCTCGTGGACGTCGTCAACGCCTACGTGGACGGCGCGACCTCCAACGGCTACGCCGAGGACTGGGACCACGAGAAGCTGTGGACCGCGCTGAAGCAGCTCTACCCGGTCAGCATCGACTGGGACGACCTGATGGAGGACGGCGACCTCGACGCGCAAGGCCTGCGTGACGCCCTGGTGCAGGACGCCCGCAACGCCTACGACAAGCGCGAAGCGGAGATCAACGCGCTCGTCGGCCCGGACGGCATGCGGACCCTGGAGCACCAGGTGATGCTGACGGTCCTCGACCGCAAGTGGCGCGAGCACCTCTACGAGATGGACTACCTCAAGCAGGGCATCGGCATGCGGGCGCTCGCGCAGCGCGACCCGCTGATCGAGTACCAGCGCGAGGGCTTCGACATGTTCCGCGCGATGCTCGACTCGCTGAAGGAGGAGGCCGTCGGCTTCCTGTTCAACCTCCAGGTCGAGCGGGCCGAGGCGCCTCCGGCCGAAGACGCCGCCGCGCTGCCCACGGGCGTCGCTTCGGGCAACGGTCAGGCGGCGGAGGGCCGGCACGCGCGGCCGGCGCCGCCGCAGCCGCCGACGACCGACACCGAGTCCGTCCCGGCCGCGCTGCGCGGCAAGGGCCTCGGCGGCGGTGGCCAGCAGTCGGGCGTGACGCTGTCCGGCCCTGGCGAGGACGGCGAGGTCGAGTCGCACGCCGACGGCGCGGCGCAGGCCGCGGGCGGTGGCGGCGGAGGGACCCGCCGGGACCGCCGGGCCGCCCAGCGCGACGCCCAGAAGAAGGGCAAGAAGGGCCCGCGTCGCTGACGAAGTTTTCCGGGGCCGGGGTGCACGCGCACCCCGGCCCCGTTCTTGCGCGAGGGGAGAAGCCGGTGGACCCGCAGGAGTTCTTCGCGCTGTTCGGCGCCGGTCGGCGGCCGGATCCGTACCCGCACTACCGCCGGTGGCGTGAGCGCTACCCCGTCGCCGAGCTGGCCGAGCGGATGTTCGCGGTCAGCGGTCTCGGCGAGGCGACGCAGGTGCTGCGCGACCCGGCGTTCGGGCACCCCGAACCGGAGTACCTGGATCCGGCGGACCGGCTTCCGGACCAGCCGGTCGACGAATCGGGACGCGTGGTCCGGGCGTTCCTGTCGCTGAACCCGCCCGACCACACGCGGTTGCGGCGGCTGGTGGCGAAGGCGTTCACGCCGCGGATGGTCGAGCGGCTGACGCCGCGGATCGAGGAGATCACCGCGTCGCTCGTCGACCGCGCGCCGGCCGGGTTCGACCTGATGACGTCGCTGGCGAAGCCGTTGCCGGTCGAGGTGATCGCGGAGCTGCTCGGCGTGCCGCTGGACGACCGCGAGCGCTTCGCGGAGTGGTCGCACGCGATGGCGCGGGCGCTGGACCCGCCGTTCCTGCAGCACCCGGACTCGGTCGAGCCCGCGGTCCGGGCACGGCAGTCGTTCGTCCGCTACTTCCGTTCGCTGGCGCAGGAGCGGCGGCGCGAGCCGGGGGAGGACCTGCTGTCGGCGCTGGTGGCGGTGTCGGACGCGGGCGACGTGCTCAGCGAGGGCGAGCTGCTGGTGACGCTCACGCTCCTGCTGATCGCCGGCCACGAGACGACGACGAACCTGATCGGCAACGGAGTCCTGGCGCTGCTGCGCCACGACGGCGTGGGGGCGGCGGCTCCCGAGCGGGTGGTGGAGGAGACGCTGCGCTACGACTCCCCGGTCCAGCTGACGGCCCGCACAGCGTTGCGCGACACGGCTTTGGGCGAGGTGAAGGTCCCGGCGGGCAGCCAGGCGATAGTCCTGATCGGAGCGGCCAACCGCGACCCGTCGACGGGCGGCGACGTGTTCGACCCGTCCCGGACGCCGGGCCGGCACCTGGCGTTCGGCCAGGGGATCCACTTTTGCCTCGGAGCACCGCTGGCGAGGCTGGAGGGCCGCATCGTGTTCCGGGAGCTGGCTCGCCGGCTGCCGAAGCTGAGGCTGGCGGGCGATCCCGAGTGGAATGCGACGACGACCTTGCGCGGTTTGGCGACGCTCCCGGTCGTGGCCTCTTAGGACCGAGGGGAGCCGCGGCCGCCCTCGCTGGGGCGGCGCATCTCGGGTCGCGCCGGCTCGGCCGCGGTCGGTCGGGCGCCGGAGGCCTCGGGTGAGTCCTCCGACGCTCGGCTCGCGGCAACCATCCGCACCGGCCGACCATCCGCACCGGCGACCGGCTGCACTGGCCGACCGGCCTGGCCAGCTGCACTGGCCGACCGGCTGTACCGGCCGACCGGCTGTACCGGCCGACCGGCTGCAGCAGCCGACCGGCCTGGCCGGCGGCACCGACCGACCGGCTGCGTTGGTCGGTGTTGCCGGATCGCCGGTGCCGCCCGGCTCGACTGACCGCCGGTGGGCGCCCGGCTGCGCCGTCGCAGGCGGTGCGCGGGCAGCGTGCGCCCCGCTCACGCCGCCGCCTGCCGGCGCGCCTGCTGGTCCGGACGGCCCGGCTTCAGCAGCGCGAAACGCACGCACTGCCAGCCTGCCGGGGTCCGGGTGAAGCGGGCCGCCAGCGCGAACGACCGGCCTGCCACCTCCACCCGGGCGCACGCCTCGATCACCCCCGCCACCGGGGTGCACACGTGCACCCGGCGCATCCGGTGGCGCGGCCCCGCGCGGTGCGGCCCGCTGAGGCCGGCGAAGACCTCCGGCCCCACCAGCCCGCGGATCTGCGGGACCGGCCGCCGTCCGTCGTACGCCTCCAGCAGCATGTTCAGCACGCGGTGGACCTCGCTCGCTTCGAGCTGCCTCGGCACCGGCAACCGGGCGTCGCCGCGCCGGTGTTCTCGGCGGGGCATCGCCGGCGGCCGTTCGGCCCGGCGCGGCACTTCGGTGTGGACCAGCGTTCTCACGCTGTGTTCCTCGGACATTTCCTCCCCTCCCGGGCACGGCATTTCGCCGTCGCCGCCGCTTAGAGGTGGGAACCGGCCGGAAAGGCGATGGGAATCGCCCGATTCGGGAAAGAACCGCCGAAGCGATGGATTCGCCGACGCCGGTGCGGTAGGCGCGAGCCGTTGTTGCGCTATGCGAGACAACGCGTCGGCGCCCCGGCTATGGTGTGCCGGGTGCTGAAGGGGTTATTGGTCGATTTCGCCGGAGTTCTCACGGATCCCGACGCCGGCCGCTTCTACGACTACCTGGTGGCCGCGCGTGAGCGAGGGGTCCGTACCGCGCTGCTGTCGAACGCCCCCGGGGCGTCGGCCGAGGTCAAGAACACGATGTTCGACTATTTCGACGCACTCGTGTTTTCCGGTGAGGTGGGGGTCGCCAAACCGGATCCGGCCGTCTACCTGATCGCGGCCGACCAGCTCGGCCTGCCCGCCGTGCGCTGCGCGTTCGTCGACGACTCCGCCGCGAACATCCGCGGCGCCGTCCAGGCGGGCATGGTCGGCGTGCACCACCGGTCGGTCGAGGAAACGCTCACCGAGCTCGACGCGCTGTTCCCGGACGGGTGAGCGTCACCGCGCGCGGCGGACCAGTTCGAATGACAGGACCGCCGCCGCGGCTGAGACATTCAGCGACTCGACGTCACCCGGCATGGGAATGGACACCCATTCCGTGACGAGCTCGCCGACTTCGGCGCCGACTCCGCCTGTCTCGCCGCCGAGCACGAACGCGGCGCGCTGCGGCAGGTCGACGTCGAAAACCGTGGTGCGCGCCGACGCGCCGAGCGCGTAAAGGCCGTAACCGGCTTCGGTGAGCATTTCGGCGGCATCGCGCGCGGAACCGCACCGCAGCACCGGCGCGCGAAAGGCGACGCCGGCCGAAGCCTTGACCACCAGCGGGTCGAGGGCCGCGACGCCGCGGCGCGGCACGATCACGCCGTCGAGCCCGGCGGCGGTCGCCGTGCGCAGGATCATCCCGACGTTCGCGGGCGTGGTGATGCCGTCGAGCAGCAGCACGCGCGACGGCGGGCGACGGTCCGAAAGCGCCGCTTCGAGCGCGCGCATCCGCGGCGCGACGACGTCGGCGAGCACGCCCTGGTCCTGCTTGCCGTTGCCCGCGAGCACCTTGACCCGGTGGGCGCTGGCGCGCTGCACGACCACGCCCGCGTCCTTCGCCGCGCGCTGGATCTCCGCCGCGCCGGGGCCGCGAGCGGTGTCGGCGAGGATCACCTTGTCCACGCGCAGGCCGCCGTCGGCCAGCGCTTCGAGCACCGGCTTCCGGCCGTAGACGGTCAGGAAGCGGTCTTTCGGCGAGACAGTCGACTCATCACCCACACCCGGCAGTCTCGCACTGTGTAAGGATCGGCTCATGCCCGACCGCCTGTCCGCGCTGGACGCCTCGTTCCTCTACGTCGAGGACCACGCGACGCCGATGCACGTCGGCGGGGTGGCGATCTTCGAGCGGCCGCGCTCCGGGTTCACCTACGCGCAGCTGCTCGACCTCGTCGGGGCGCGGCTGGCGTACCTGCCGCGCTACCGCCAGCGCGTGGCGGAGGTGCCCGGCCACCTCGCGCGGCCGGTGTGGGTGGACGACGTCGACTTCGACCTGAACTACCACGTCCGGCGCTCGGCGCTGCCCCAGCCGGGCAGTGACGAGCAGCTGTTCGACCTGGTCGCGCGCCTGATGTCGCGGCGGCTGGCGCCGGAGCGGCCGCTCTGGGAGGCGTACTTCATCGAGGGGCTCTCCGGTGACCGGGTGGCGCTGGTGACGAAGACTCACCAGTCCGTTGTGGACGGTGTCGGCACGATCGAGCTCGGCCAGCTCATCCTCGACCCGACGCCGGCCGAGCCGGAGCCGTTCGAGGACATCTGGACGCCGCGGCGCGAGCCGAGCCGCGCGCAGCTGGTGCTGGACGCGGTCAGCGAGGGCGTCCAGCGGCCGGGCGTGGTCGTGGAGAACGTCCGCTCGGCGGCGAACGACGCGTTCGCGGCGGCGGGCAAGTTCGCCGAGACCGTCGGCGGGGTGGCGTCGACGCTGCGCACGCTGGTGAAGCCGGCGCCGACCGGGCCGCTGAACGTCCGGGTGTCCGGCGGGCGCGTGTTCTCGGTGGTGCGCACGCGGCTCGAGGACTTCCGCAAGATCCGCGCGGCCCACGGCGGCACGGTCAACGACGTCGTCCTCGCGGCCATCACGGGCGCCCTGCGCGAGTGGCTGCTGTCGCGCGAGGAGTCGCTGACCCCGAACGCGACGATCCGCGCGCTGGTCCCGCTGGCGGTCCGCGACGCCGAGACGGCGGAGTACTCGACGCCGGCCCTGGTCGGCAACCAGGTGGCCGCGTACCTGGTGGACCTGCCGGTCGGCGAGCCCAACCCGGTGCTGCGGCTGCAGCACATCGGCCACGCGATGACCGAGCACCTGGACTCGGGCCGCCCGGTGGCGGCGCGCGGGCTGCTCAAGGTGGGCGGCTTCGCCCCGGCTACCCTGCACTCCCTGGGGGCGCGCGCGGCGGGGTCGCTGTCCGGGCGCATCTTCAACGTCATGGTGACCAACTCGCCGGGCCCGCAGGTGCCGATGTACGCGGGAGAGGCCAGACTGGTCGAGATGTTCCCGGTGATGCCGCTGATGCGCACCCAGGCGCTGGCGATCGGGGTGACGTCGTACCACGGCGGCGTCTACTTCGGACTGAACGGCGACCGCAAGGCCGCGTTCGACGTCGACCTCGTGGCCGGGATGATCGAAGAGTCCGTGGAAGAGCTGAAGGGTGCGCACTGGTGAGGGTCTATCTGCCTGCGACCATCGCGATGCTTCGCGACCTCGAATCCTCGGGGGAGTTCCGCGCCCGCAGCGGAACGGCGTTCGCGTTGACGCCGGCCTTGCGCGAGGCGTATTCGAGCGGGTCGGACGAAGAGCTGGAGTACGCGGCCCTGCTGGACGCGGCCCGCGCTTCGCTGCGGCTGATCGCGGCGGAGGAGAAGGGCGAGCCACGTCGAGTGGTGATTTCGGCGGACGTCGAGGGCCTGACGCTGCGTCCGGACCTGGACGCCCCGGTGGTCCGCATCGGCGGCCCGATCCCGCTGTCGGCGGTGGCGGCGATCCACGTGGACGCCCCGGAGGCGGCCGACGCGGTCTCGGCGGCCGCGGCGGTGATCGACGCGGCAGACCTGGGCGACCCGGACGCGGAGTTCACCCTGGGGGATGCCGAGGACCACGAATTGGCTTGGTACGCGCCGCAGGAACTGCCGTTCTTGCTGGAGCTGCTCTGAGTTGTCCACAGGTGGAATGACCTGTGGACAACCGGTGGATTCCGGTCTGGGTGGTCGGGGGCGGCCGATAGACTGGGACCGGGGACGCCCCCCAGGGAAGGGCGGGGGCTGTCCGGCGGGGCGGAGCCGAAGGGGCGGTTTCGGCGGAGCTGCGGGTGAGCGAGCCACCGCGACTTTGCCGCAGCGGATCGCGTTCCCCGGACAGAACACCTACCCCACCTCGCCCGCAGGCGGCGCCTGAACATCCACCGGAACCCCCCACTCGCTGTACCGGGTAGTGATCCGAGCCTCCCCACCCTGCAGGATCGGCGAAAGATCCAGCACGACCTGCAAAGGCCGATGCCCCTCATCCAGCCACAGCTCCACCGGGAACTTCCCGCCGAGGCGCCCAGCCGAATCCGCGGACAGCCCCGCCGGCAAATCCGCCCCCAGCCGGGCCAAGTCCAGCTCCACCCGGTAGTGCTCCGCGGCCACGCCGTCCAGTTTCCCGTGCTCTGACGAGACGATCGAGCCCGCCGTCCGGATCTCGCCCAGGGTGTGCGCCGGGTCGTTCTGGGTCGTCAGCTGGGCCAGGCTTCCGCCCAGGACCTGGGAAAACGGGTCGGTCCCGGCCGCCGTGACCACCACCCACGGCTTGCCCGTGCCGACCTCGTCGCGGGACCCCTCCGGGACCTTCGCGTACAGCTTGCCGGCCACCAGCCGCAGCTCCATCGGCTCGCCGATGAAGTCGGTCGTCATCACCTGGGACGTCCCGCCCGCGCCGAACCGCGCCTGGCCCTGGCCTTTCGAACGGACCTGGCCCACCGCGACGTCCGTGGTGAACTTCGCCGAGCCGCCGCTCGTCGTGGCCGCCGTGGCGGCGTCGGCCAGCGCTCGCGCGTCGGTGAACGCCGGTGGTGACGGCGGCGAAGAACACGAGCCCAGCAAGAACCCGAACAGCAGCACGACGGCGGCTTTGCGCATGGCGCCAACAAAAACACAGCGGCTCCCCCGAACCCGTTCGGGGGAGCCGCTGCTACTGAGAGTCTCCGGTCAGCGACCGGCCTTCTTCATCAGCTCGCCGAGGTCGACGACCTGGTCGGCCGGCGGGGCCGACACGTCGACCTGGGTGCCCCAGTCGCTGTACTTCATCGTGAACTTCGCGTCGCCCGCGGGCACGCCCATCGCCTGCATCATCGGGCCCTGGTCCATGGTGACCTGCACCGGCAGGTTGTCCTTGTTCAGCCACAGCTCGGCCGGGATCTTGATGTCCTTGCCCTTGAGCATGCCGGCGACCTTGTCGCGGGTCGCGGCCGGGAGCTGGCCGGTGAACTGGTCGACCGCCTTGGCGACGTCCAGCTCGACCTTGTAGTGGTTGACCTGCTCGCCGTTCAGCTCGGTCTGGTCGGACGAGATGATCCGGCCCGCCTTCGAGATCTGGTCGAGCATCTTGCTCGGGTCGCTCTGCTCGGCCGACTGCGTCAGCGACGCGCCCATCGCCTGCGAGACGGGGTCGGTGCCGTCGGCCGAGATCTTGGCCCACGACTTGTCGGTGCCCATCTGCTTCTGCTGCTCGGCGGGCAGCTTGATGTACATGACCTTGTCGACCATGCGCATCTCGGTGGTCTCGCCGGCCGCGGTGCTGGTCATCGAGAACTTGGTGTTCGCGCCGTCGATGGCCATCGCGCCGGTCGCGCTGATGGTCTGGCCGGCGGCGGAGCCCTCCATGGTGAACTTCGCCGACTTGGACTTCTCGGTGCCCTGCTTGGACGCCGACGCCAGCTGGATCGCGTCGGTGAACGGCGAAGCGAGCAGCCCGCCGCCGTTGGCCTGCGGCTGGTTGCCCGCGCCGGCCGGCGCGGCGGTGCCGGAGGTGCTGCACGCCGTCAACGTCAGCACCAGTGCGGCGCCCGCCGCGACCAGGGTGGTCTTGCGCATCGAATTCCCCTCAGATCTCGGAACTTCCGCTCGGAATATCGCCCGAACGGGCGAATGGTTACCGATGTGACGGTGACGATCCGAGTTCGGTTCCCGGTTGTCTCAGGCGTCTGTGACGCGAGTCACTTCGTGGCCCCCGCGGGACTGCAGCAGGCGGCGCAGCGACGCGAGCCGCTCGGCGCCCGCCCGGCCCTCGGTGACGACGTCGTCGAGCGCGCAGTCCGGGTCCTCGGGCGGCCCGAGGTGCCCGCAGCCCGACGGGCACTCCTCGGCGGCTTCGGCGAACTCTTCGAAGGCGTCGACGATGTCGTCCGCGGTGACGTGGGCCAGGCCGAACGACCGGACGCCCGGGGTGTCGATCACCCAGCCGCCGTCCGGCAGCGGCAGCGCCACCGCGGCGACGGACGTGTGCCGCCCCTTCCCGACTCCGCTCACCACGCCGACGGCCAGGTCGGCATTCGGGACCAGGCGGTTGACCAATGTCGACTTGCCGACACCGGAGTGGCCGACCAGGGCCGTCACCCGGTCCTTCAGCATCTCGGCGAGGCCTTCGGGAGTTTCGTCGAAGCGGCTGACGATCGCCGGGATGTCGAGGCCCGCGTAGCCCGCGAGGAGCTCGTCCGGGCTGGCCAGGTCGGCCTTCGTCAGGCACAGCACCGGCTCGACGCCGCCGGCGTAGCAAGCGACGATGCAGCGGTCGATGAAGCCGGTCCGCGGCGGCGGGTCGGCGAGCGCCGTGACGATCAGCAGGCGTTCCGCGTTGGCGACGACCAGCCGCTCGAACGGGTCGGTGTCGTCGGCCGTGCGCAGCAGCGAGCTGGTGCGCTCGTCGACGCGGATGATGCGCGCGAGGGTGTCCGGCTTGCCGGAGACGTCGCCGACGATCCCGACCCGGTCGCCGACGACCACCGGGGTCCGGCCCATCTCACGGGCTCGCATCGCGGTGATCACCTGCCCGGGATCGGCGTCGATCGCGCAGGTCCAGCGGCCGCGGTCCTTGCCGATGACCATGGCGTTGACCGCGTCGGCGTGCTCGGGACGGCGCTTGCTGCGAGGCCGGGTGCCCTTGCCGGGACGCACGCGGACGTCGGACTCGTCCAGCTTGCTCCAGTCGTTGCGCGCCAAACCCGTCGTCCTCTCGTGCACCGGTGCCCACCCGAATGATCCCACGTCGCTCGCCAGGGCCCTGGCCTGCGTGTAACGATGGCGTCCAAGATGTATCCGGCGGGCGAGGAGGTTGGTCATGTGCGGCCGCTACGCCGCCACGAAGGACCCGGCGAAACTGATCGAGGAGTTCGAGGCGATCGACCTCACCGAGGGGCACGCGCGCGCCGACCACAACGTCGCGCCGACGAAGAACGTCGTCACGGTCGTGCAGCGTCACCCTCGTGACGACGAAGGCCAGGTCCTCGAGGACGAGCCCGCCGTGCGTTCGCTGCGGATGATGAAGTGGGGCCTGGTGCCGTTCTGGGCGAAGGACCCGTCGGTCGGCTCGCGGATGATCAACACGCGCGCCGAGACGGCCGCCGAGAAGCCCGCCTTCCGCCGCGCGCTGGTGTCCCGCCGCTGCTTAGTGCCCGCCGACGGCTGGTTCGAGTGGCGCCGCACCGGCAAGGAGAAGGAGCCGTTCTACATGACGGAGCCGGACGGCTCCTCGATCGCGTTCGGCGGCATCTGGGAGAGCTGGCACCCGAAGGACGACAAGGACGCGGCGCCGCTGATCACGTTCTCGATCATCACGACCGACGCCGCCGGCCAGCTCACCGACGTCCACCACCGGATGCCGCTGATCGTGCCCAGGTCCCATTGGGACGGCTGGCTCGACCCGGACCGCGAGGACGTCAAGGACCTGCTGGTGCCGACGCCCGACGACATCGTGGCGTCGCTGGAGCTGCGGCCGATCTCGACCCTGGTCAACAACGTCCGCAACAACGGGCCCGAGCTGCTGGAGCGGGTCGACCCGGCGCAAGAGGGCGCCCTCTTCGACGCGCCGAAGTCATGACCGCCCTCGCGATCGAAACCGCGTACGGCCCGGCCCGGGTCTACCTGCACTGCGCCGAGGAGGGCGTGGCGGTGCTCATGCTCGGCCACGGCGCGGGCGGCGGCCTGGGCGCGAAGGACCTGGTCGCGGTGACACGGGCGGCGCAGACGGCCGGCGTGCACGTGGCGCTGGTCGAGCAGCCGTACCGGGTGGCGGGCCGCCGCGCGCCGGCCCCGGCGAACCAGCTGGACACGGCGTGGCTGACGATCGCGGACGAGCTTTCGGAGCGCTTCGACGCGCTGCCCCTGGTGTTCGGCGGCCGTTCGTCGGGGGCCAGGGTGGCCTGCCGGACGGCGTCGGCCGGGCAGGCGGTGGCGGTGCTGTGCCTGGCGTTCCCGGAGCACCCGCCGGGCAAGCCGGAGAAGACGCGCCAGCCGGAGCTGGACGCGGTGGAGGTGCCGGTCCTCGTGGTGCAGGGGGAGCGGGACCCGTTCGGGCGCCCGAAGGCGGGACCGCACCACGAGATCGTGATGGTCGACGGCGACCACAGCCTGTCGAAGGACCTGGAGACGGTGTCCCGGGCGGCGACGGAGTGGCTGTCCCGGGTGCTGCGCCCGCTGGCCTGAACCCGCTGGTCAGGCCGCGATCGGCGCCACCACCGCCGCCGTGAGCCGGATCAGCTCGCCCGGGGCCAGCTCGACTTCGAGGCCCCGGCGTCCGGCCGAACAGAACACCGTCTCGAACGTCGGAGCCGAGGCGTCGATCACCACCGGCAGCCGGCTCCGGTGGCCCAAGGGTGAGATCCCGCCCAGCACGTACCCCGTGGCCCGCTGGGCCGCCGCCGGGTCCGCCATCTTCGCCTTCTTGCCCCCGGCCGCGGCCGCCAGCGCCTTGAGATCCAGCTGTCCCGTGACCGGGACCACGCCCACCACCAGACGGCCGTCCACCTCGGCGACCAGCGTCTTGAACACCCGGGCGCGCTCCAGGCCCAGTGCCTCCACCGCCTCCAGGCCGTACGACTCCGCTCGCGGGTCGTGGTCGTACGCGTGCAGTGTGTGCGCCACTTTCTGCTTCCCCAGCAGCGCCGTCGCCGGGGTGCCCTTGCCAGCCATGGGCCGGAGTCTAGGGAATGCCCGCACCCCCCGATCGGTTGTACGGGACGTGACACCAACCCTCGCCACCACACGCTCTCGCAGCCGCCGCCGCCTTGAGGCACCGGCGAACCGCGGTGTGCCCGGCCCCCGCGTAAACTCGACGTCGCCGTATGCGCGCACGCGCATCGACGCCGAGCGGGAAGGGAACGGTTTGCCGAGCACGCAGAACCCAGCGTCGGAAGAAGCGACCGAGGCCGAGCGCGCCGAGCGCTTCGAGCGGGACGCGATGCCACTGCTCGACCAGCTGTACTCGGCCGCGATGCGGATGACGCGCAACCCCGCTGACGCCGAGGACCTGGTCCAGGAGACCTACCTGAAGGCGTATGCCGCTTTCGCGTCCTTCAAGGCGGGCACGAACCTCAAGGCGTGGATGTACCGCATCCTCACCAACACCTACATCAACGGCTACCGCAAGCGGCAGCGGCAGCCCGTGCAGCAGCCCACCGAGGAAATCACCGACTGGCAGATCGCCAAGGCGGAGAGTCACACCTCCGTGGGGCTGCGTTCGGCCGAGGTCGAGGCGATGGACAACCTGCCCGACACCGACGTGAAGGCCGCCCTGCAGAAGCTGCCCGAGGAGTTCCGGCTGGCCGTCTACCTGGCCGACGTCGAGGGCTTCGCGTACAAGGAGATCGCCGAGATCATGGACACGCCCATCGGCACCGTGATGTCCCGCCTGCACCGAGGCCGCGCCCAGCTGCGCGACCTGCTCGCCGACGTCGCGCGTGAGCGCGGCTTCATCCGGGGGGCCAAGGAAGAGGTGGCCGGGCGATGAACGACATGTGCGAAGGCGCTTCGGACAAGGTCCGCTGCGAAGAGGCGCTCGCCGACATCTACCTGCTGCTCGACCGCGAGTGCAGTGCCGAGCGGGACGCCGCGTTGCGCGCCCACATCGAGGACTGCCCGCCGTGCCTCGAGGAGTACGGCATCGACGAGCACCTCAAGCAGCTGCTGGCCCGCAAGTGTGGCGGTGACCACGCCCCGGCCGAGCTGAAGAGCCGGCTGCGCGCGTCGATCCGCCAGACCGTCGCCACCCGCGGTGGCGTCACGGTCGAACGCACCGAGGTCACCATCGAGCAGCGGTCCGAATAGCGCCCGAGCACGACAAAGGCCCCCGCGCAGGTGTGCGGGGGCCTTTTGCGTGCCGACGCCGGGTTCAGGAGTTGGGCTTACCGCCGTGGTTCGCGCTGTTCTTCTTCCGGCTGCGACGCTTGCGGGCGCGCTTCGACATGTTCACTCCTCGTCGTCAAAGCTGGTCAACCTCTCAAGTGTGTCATGACGTCCCGTTCTGGTTGGATGGGGTGGCCGGGCGAGCGCGAGGAGGGGTGCCGGATGGCCGAGATCAGGGCCGAAATGGTCGGCACCGTGCTGCAGGTCGTCGCCGAGCCGGGCGCCACGCTGAACGCCGGTGACACCGTGCTGATCCTGGAGTCGATGAAGATGGAGCTGCCCGCCGTGAGCGCGAAGGCGGGCACGCTGACCAGCCTCGCCGTGGCGAAGGGCGACCGCGTCCAGCAGGGCGACGTCCTCGGGACGGTCGAGTAACCGTGTCGACGCTCGCCGAACTGCTCGCCGACAACACCGGCCTCCCCGGGGAGGCCGCGGACCACCTGCAGACCGTCGTCGCGGAGTGGCAGCTGCTGGCCGACCTGTCCTTCGCCGACTTCCTGCTCTGGGTCCCGGTGACCGAGGAACTGCAGCCGGACGGCGGCGACTTCGTCTGCGTCGCGCACGCGCGGCCGACGACGGCGCCCACCGCGCACCCCGAGGACGTCGTCGGCACCCGGTTCACCGTGGAGGAGCACCCGCAGCTGGCGAAGGCCATGCGCGAGGCGCGGATCTGCCGTGAAGAGGACCCGCACTGGTACCGCGACCTACCGATGCGGCGCGAGGCGATCCCGGTGCGGTTCCACGACGACGTCGTCGCCGTGATGAGCCGCGAGACGAACCTGGCCGCACCTCGGGTGCCTTCGCCGCTGGAGATCGCGTACCTGGGCAGCGCCGGCGACCTGTGCCAGATGATCGTCGACGGCACGTTCCCGCCGAGCGGCACCAACGCGACCGACACGCACACCTCGCCGCGGGTGGGTGACGGGCTGATCCGGCTGGATTCGAGCGGCACCGTCGTGTTCGCCAGCCCGAACGGGCTGTCCGCCTACCACCGGATGGGGCACGAGTCCGACCTGGTCGGCACCCGCCTGGCGCCGCTGACGCGGTCGCTGATCCGCGACCCGTTCGACGCGACCGAGGTGTCCCACCGGATCATCGAGGCGCTCGACGGGAAGCCGTCGAGCCGCACGGAGGCCGATTCGCGGCGCGGCGCGGTGGTGCTGTTCCGCGCGCTGCCGCTGCGGCCGGCCGGGCAGGCGGCGGGCGCGCTGGTGCTGGTCCGCGACGTGACCGAGGTCAAGCGCCGCGACCGGGCGCTGCTGTCGAAGGACGCGACGATCCGGGAGATCCACCACCGGGTGAAGAACAACCTGCAGACGGTGGCCGCGCTGCTGCGCCTGCAGTCCCGCCGGACGTCGTCGGAGGAGGCGCGGCTCGCGCTGGCGGAGTCGGTGCGCCGGGTGACGTCGATCGCGCTGGTGCACGAGGCGCTGTCGATCTCGGTGGACGAGCGCGTCGACCTCGACAAGCTGCTCGACAACGTGCTCCCGATGGTCGGCGAGGTCGCCACGGCGGAGTCGCAGGTCGGGCTGAAGCGGAAGGGCTCGTTCGGGGTGGTGGTCGCGGAGATCGCGACGCCGCTGGTGATGGTGCTGGCCGAGCTGGTGCAGAACGCCATCGAGCACGCGTTCCCGGCGGGCCGGTCGGGCAAGGTCGAGCTGATCGTGGAGCGCTCGGCCCGCTGGCTCGACGTCGTCATCCGCGACAACGGGCGCGGCCTGCCGGCGGGGTTCTCGCTGGAGCGTTCGGACGGCCTGGGCCTGCAGATCGTGCGGACGCTGGTGGAGTCCGAGCTGCGCGGCTCGCTGTCGCTGCGGAAGGTGCACGCCGAGACGTCGTCCACCCGGGTGACGGGTACCGAAGCGGCGCTGCGCATCCCTCTTTCGAGGCGCTTGTAGACCGTCCTGTTTGGACTTGATCACCGCCGGGCATATCCGTCTCGGTGGACGTGATCGGGTGCGGATCGCGGGAGGGAACCGGCGGCGGGGAACCAGGAGACGTTGAAGGCCCGGCACGTGGTGCTCGTGTGCCGGGCCGTTCAACGTTTTCGAGGACTTGAAGTCCTGGTGAGGTTTCAGCACACCCGTCGTGGGGCGGTTTCACCTCGGTTGTTAAACTTGAGCTGGGTAGGTATCACCCCAGACGGCGTGGGCACGAAAAATGCCCGCCGGGTGATTTTTCCTACTCGGCTCGGTGGATCTTGGTGAAATCAGGCGTTGGTACGCGTGCCAATGTGCGTACGGCGGCGCTTGAGCGCGCGTCGCTCGTCTTCGCTCATTCCGCCCCACACGCCGGCGTCCTGGCCGCTGGCCAAAGCCCAGGCCAAGCAGTCGGAAGCGACGGTGCAGCGGTGGCACACGGCCTTCGCCTGAGCTACCTGCGACAGAGCAGGACCGCTGGTTCCCACCGGGAAGAACAGCTCGGGGTCCTCGTCTCGGCAGGCCGCGTCGTGGCGCCAGTCCATGTTCGTGAGCTCCTTCATAGGGCGCGGGAGGGCCGCGCCACAGTCGTCAATGGCGGTCGTGTTCTTGGGTGCTTGTGAATGCTTTCACGAAGCACCGCGTTCGACAAGGGTTTCTTGAAGATCGGTGAGTCAGGTCACCCGGCCGAGCGACCCCTCTGACCTGCGGTTTCTCTCCGAAACAGCCGCCCGAAGGGAAGGCTGATGCGCTGAGTGGAGCTTCTGCGTCGACGAACGGCAGATTGCACTTTGCCGCAGGCGATCAGCGGTCCCGTCGTCACACGATTACCGTGAGTGCACTGGGGACACTGAAGAATTCCACTCGGGTCCGCTGGCCGACGAGGTCGCCGTCCACCTGGAAGTTTACCGGTTCAGCAGCGTCGATGCGGATCATCGGCACGTCGTCGTGACGCACGAGACGTTTCCCTTTTTGGTTGCTCTTCGTAGCCAAAGCACGCCGTACATGCTTGAACACCGTGGGCAACCCCAGACCGTTCAACGCGAACAGACCCAATCCCGTCTCGAACGAGCAACCCGGGTTGAGGTGGATCGGACGCTGGCCCAGGTAGCTCCACGGATCGGTGTTCGACACGAAAGCGGTCAGCGCTTCGGTGGGCTCTTCACCCGGGACGCGGATGGTGAGGGCCGGCCGGCCCAGCGGCGGCCGGAAGTAGGAGCGGACGGCGGCCCTCATGTAGAGGCCCGCGGTCGTCTGCTTGCCCCGGCGCTTCGCCACGCGGCCGACGACGTCGGCGTCCCAGCCGAGCCCGGAGTTGAAGGTGAACCAGTGGCCGTCGGCCAGGCCGAGCCCGACCCGGCGCGAGCGGTCGTTCTCCAGCGCGTGGAGCAGCTGGTGAGTCGCTTCGACCGGGTCCGAGGAGATGCCGAGGGCGCGCGCGAACACGTTGGCCGAGCCGCCGGGGACGACGCCGAGCGCGGGGACCCGCCCGATCTGGGTCGGGTCGCCATCGGAATCGGCCAGGAGACCGTTGACGACCTCGTTGACCGTGCCGTCGCCGCCGTGCGCCACGACCAGGTCGATCCCGTCCCGCGCGGCCGAGCGCGCGATGGCCATGGCGTGCCCGCGGTAGTCCGTTTCGACCACGTCGAGCTTGACCTGGCTGGCGAGCGCGTGCGCCAGGACGTCCCGGCCACCGGCGGTGGTCGAGGTGGCCTGGGGGTTCACGACGAGGATTGCGCGCACTACCGCAGGGTAGGTGACGCCCACCGCCCCGAGAACCTCTCGACGGCGCAAGGTGACCGGAAGCACCGGTCGTGGCGACGCTCCGAACCGCACCTGTGACCCTGTGCCGGGCGGCCCTCCTTCGTGTGACGAGTGTCCGCTCGTCGTGACAAGTGCACCCGGGCCGACCGCCCGCTCATCGACGACACCTGAATTCTCAGCGCCCGGGCGGTCCCGCGAAAACGGCCGACCGGGTGGCATACGATCGAATCAGCTCACGCACGGTGACCCGCCCTGGTCGAGTCCACTGTGCTCCCGCGAAAAAGACCTCCGGAAGGCTGTCGCAGTGAAGCTCTCGCCCGCTCCCCGTGAGGTCCGGCTGGCCGGCGTGGTCACCGCGGTGCCGTCGCTCGCCCTGCTGGTGTTCGGGGTGGTGGTGCTGGTGAACGGCCTGGGCTCGCCCGCGCAGCCGGGCAACAACGTCTACGTCGAGTCGGGGACGTTCATCGTGGTGGCGCTGGCGTTCCTGGCCGCGTCGGGCGGGCTGGTCCTGGGGCAGACGTGGGCGCGTTCGCCGGGGGTGGTGATCGCGCTGATCGTGGTCGGCCTGGGCTGGTACCTGCTCGGCCCGTCGGGCGAGCCGGCGTGGGGCGTGCCGATCGCGTTGTTCGGCATCGCGACGCTGGTGCTGCTGTTCCGCGCCCCGTCCCGGGCCTGGGCGTTGGGCCTGCGCGAAGGCGAGACGGAGACGGAAGCCGCCGAACGCGGCGGGCTGGCCGGCCGCCGCGCCGAGCGCGAAGGCCACGAAGAGGATTGAGCACGTGGTGGTCGTGAGTGAGAAACAGTGTTCTAACCCAGTTTCTCACTCACGACGGCTGGTCAGGCCTGGGCGGCCAGCGCCTTCAGGGGTTCGTCGGTGAGGCGGTTGACCGTCCATTCGTCCATCGGGACCGCGCCGAGGGCCTTGTAGAACTCCGTCGCCGGGTTCCAGTCCAGGACGGACCACTCGAGCCGCGCGTAGCCGTTCGCGACGCACTCCGCGGCCAGCGCCGCCAGCAGGGCCTTGCCCAGGCCGGACCCGCGGTGGGACGGCAGGACGAACAGGTCCTCCAGGTAGATCCCGTGCACGCCGCGCCAGGTCGAGTAGTTGAGGAACCACACCGCGAAGCCGGCGATCTCGCCGTCCACTTCGGCCACGTGCCCGAACAGCTTCGGCGCGTCGCCGAACAGTGCCTCGTGCAGCTGCGGAGCCGTCAGGTGGCACTCGTCCGGGGCACGCTCGTAGTCGGCCAGCGCGTACGCCAAGCCGACGGCGGCCTCGACGTCGTCGGGCCGGATCCGGCGGATGCGGTCGTCGGGCACGTCAGTCCTCCAGGGCGGGCGGCAGGTTGAGGTGTTCGATCTGGGGTTCGCCGCGCTCGTCGCCGAGCACCGCGATGCCGGCCGCGTCGAGTCCGAAGTGGACGCCCGCGGTGGCGGGCAGGCCGATCCAGCGGGCCACCAGCACGCGGCTGAAGTGGCCGTGGCCGACCAGGATCACGTCGCCGGCTTCGATGTCTTTCCGGGCGCGCGCCAGCACGCGGTCCGCGCGGTCGGAGACCTCCGCAGCGCTTTCGCCGCCGGGGATCGGGTGGGTCCACACGGTCCAGCCCGGCACGGTCTTGCGGATCTCCGGCGTGGTGATGCCCTCGTACTCGCCGTAGTCCCATTCGGACAGGTCCTCGGTCACTTCGTCGACGCGCAGGCCGGCCAGCGCGGCGGTCCGCAGCGCCCGGGTCCGCGGGCTCGACAGCACGAGCGACGGCCCGCCGACGAGGCTCCGGAGCGTGCCGCCCGCGGCCAGCGCCTGACCTTCCCCGGCCGGCGTCAGCGGGATGTCGGTGCGGCCGGTGTGCCGCCCGTTCACCGACCATTCGGTCTGGCCGTGCCGGAGGAGGAAGAGACGGTTCGCCACACGGGCGAATATATCCGGCGGTTTGCGTGGCGGCCGGTCGTCTGCTTGGCTACTGAGCAGTAGCTTAGCTGGAGGAGACCCCGATGTCCGACACGCCGACGTTCGCGCTGTGGCACAAGCTGGCCGCGAAGCCGGGCGGGAAACAGCTGTTCAGCGCCGCGATGTGCCTGCGCGTGCCGTACTTCCGCACGGTGCTGCCCTCGGTGCGCGAGCTGCGGCCGGGCCACTGCGAGGTCACCGCGCCGAAGTGGTGGGGTGTTTACAACCACATCCACACGTTCCACGCGATCGCCGCCTGCAACCTCGCCGAGATCGCGATGGGCATGCTCGCCGAGGCGACGGTCCCGGCGACGCACCGCTGGCTGCCGAAGGGCATGAACGTCCAGTACGTCGCGAAAGCCGAGACGGGCCTGCGCGCGATCGCGTCGCTGCCCGCGCTGCCGGAGTTCGGCGACGAAGGTGCGGAGATCGACGTCCCGGTGACCATTTCGGACTCGCGGGGCAAGCCGGTGGTCACCGGGACGATCACGATCTGGGTGACGCCCAAGAGGCGTTAAAGCGGCTTGTACTGCACGTACGTGGTTTGGTAGAACGCGTTCTCGCCGGACGGCGACGGCAGGCCCAGGCGCCGGTCGACGAGCTTGCCGAGCGGGCCGCAGCCGTGGGTCGCCGGGAGGGCGAGGTCCGAGTCGACGACGCCGAAGAACGCGGTCTTCGGGTTGTCCGAGATCAGCCGCGGCGGCACGGCCGGGTCGTCGTGGACGACGGTGTGCAGGGGCGCGGACGCCGAGCCGATGCCGCAGTCCTCGCGCAGCAACGGGTGCCGCAGCACGGCGTAGACGTCGAGCTCGCCGCGGCGCTCGTCGTTGCTCTGGAAGTCGGAGTGACCGCCGTAGCGCAGCTGGATCGTCGTGCCGGCCAGGCCGGGAACGCTCACGGGAGCGTGTCGCAGCGAGCCGAAGACCTGCGCGTACTGGCCGTTCACCCGGCCTTCGCTGAAGGTCAGCCGCATCTCCCCGAGCGGGATCTCCTTGCCGTCGATCGTCAGTTTCCCTTGCGAGACAAAGGCTTCGCAACGCCACGTGCCCGGGTCGGCGTTCGCGGGCGGTGCCGGGCAGTCCGTGAAGTCGAACGTCGGCAGCTCGTCGGCGGACGCCGCCCCTGGCATGACCGCCAGTGCGGCGACGGCGACCGCGGCCGCCCCCAGTGCGAGAAGTTTCATGGCCGTGAGCCTGCTCGTCCCGCGCGGACCGGACATCCGGGATCGCCCCCAGGGGACACCCGAGATTTCCCTCGATCGAGTGAAACACGTTTCATTTAGTTAACGCCGTTTACTGACCTCGGGCATGCTCGGGACCATGTCTGCGTTCTCCCGCCGCCGGTTCCTCGGCCTCGCCGCCCTGAACTCCGCCGCCGCCCTCGGGCTGACCACGGTCTCGACGCGGCCCGCCGCCGCGTCGCCGCTCCCGGAGTACGCGCCGGCGGTGGTCGTCGGCACCGGCTACGGCGCCGCCGTCACGGCCCTGCGGCTCGGCGAGGCCGGGATCCCGACGCTGATGCTCGAGATGGGCAAGCTGTGGACCACGCCCGGTGCCGACGGCAAGGTCTTCTGCCCGATGCTGAACCCGGACGAGCGCGCGATGTGGTTCAAGGACCGGACCGAGGCGCCGCTCGCGTCGTTCCTCTGGCTCGACCTGGCCAACCGCGACATCGGGCGCTACGCCGGCGTGCTCGACCGGGTGAACTTCGGCGACATGGCGGTGTACCTCGGCCGCGGCGTCGGCGGCGGGTCCCTGGTCAACGGCGCGATGGCCGTGACGCCGAAGCGGTCCTACTTCGAGGAGATCCTCCCGCGCGTCGACGCCGCCGAGATGTACGGCAAGTACTTCCCGCGGGCGAACGCGGCGCTGGGCGTCAACGTCGTCGACCCCGGCTGGTTCGAGACGTGCCGGTCCTACCAGTACGCCCGCGTCTCGCGGAAGGCCGCGGGCCGGGCCGGGTTCGGCACGGTGTTCGTGCCCAGCGTGTACGACATGGACTACCTGCGGCGGGAGGAGGCGGGCGAGGTCCCGCGCTCGGCGGACGCGTCCGAGGTCATCTACGGCAACAACCACGGGAAGCGCTCGCTCGACAAGTCCTACCTGGCCGCCGCGCTCGGCACCGGCAAGGTGACCATCGAGACGCTGCGCGAGGTCCGCGAGATCCTCCATCAGCCCGACGGGACGTACACGCTCGTCGTCCGCGAGATCGACGAACACGGCACCGTCCTGGGCACGCGGCACGTGAACACCCGGTACCTGTTCCTCGGCGCGGGCAGTGTCGGCTCGACGGAGCTGCTGGTGCGCGCCCGCGACACCGGACGCCTCCCCGGCCTGGGCGAAGCCGTCGGACGGGGCTGGGGCACCAACGGCAACGTCATGTGCGGCCGCGCCAACCACGTCTGGGACACCACCGGCAGCCTGCAGTCCGGCATGCCCGCGCTCGGCATCGACAACTGGGCGGACCCGGTGCACCCGGCGTTCGCCGAGATCGCGCCGGTGCCCGCCGGCCTCGAGACCTGGGTCAGCCTCTACCTGGCGATCACGAAGAACCCCGAACGCGGCCACTTCACCTACGACGCCGCGAGCGACTCGGCGAAGCTGCACTGGACGGCGTCGCAGGGGCAGCCGTCGATCGACGCCGCGAAGGCGCTGTTCGACAAGGTCAACCGGGCGAACAGGACGATCTACCGCTACGACCTGTTCGGCGACACCCGTGCCTTCGAGAACCGCTTCACCTACCACCCGCTGGGCGGGCTGGTGCTCGGCGAGGCGACGGACGACTACGGCCGCGTGAAGGGCTACCGGAACCTGTACGTCACCGACGGCTCGCTCATCCCGGGCAGCACCGGCGTCAACCCGTTCGTGACGATCACGGCGCTGGCCGAGCGCAACATCGAGCGCGTCCTCGCCGAAGACCTCAGGGGCTGAGCTTCGCCAGCGAGTCGACGAACCCGTCGTCGGCGGCTTCGAAGAAGGACGCGTCGGCGGCTTCGACGTCCTTCAGGGCCTTTGCGACCAGGTCCAGGCCGGCCTGGGTGATTTCGAGGCGCTTCGCGCGCGCGTCGGCCGGGTCGTCGGCGCGGGCGAGCAGGCCACGTTCGGCGAGCTTGCGGACGACCTGGCTGGTCATCATCGTGTCCGTGCCGGCCTGCTCGGCCAGCTGTCGCTGCGTGGGTGGCTCGCCCGAGCGGGTGAGCCACCACGTCGTGGTCAGCAGCACGAACTGGACGTGCGTGAGGTCGTGCGGGGCCAGCGCGGCCCGCATCGCCCGCTGCCAGGCCAGCGTCACGCGCCACAGCAGGAAGCCGGGGCTGCGGTCGGGGCCGGGCAGGCTGGACTCCGGGGCGGTCATACTCGTGATCCTGCCCTTCGGGGGTTCCGGGTGGCGGAGCCCCCGGCCTGGGGCGAAGCCCCGGATGTCTCAGCCTCAGCGAGGCGCGCAAGCGCTTGCATCGCCTCCGGAGTGTCCGACGTGACCTGCTCACCGAAGCCCTCGGGCCCGTCGATCGTGACGCGATAAGTGATGCGCGTGCCGCCGTCGACGTCGGTCAGGACGTGCTCGAACCGCAGGTGGGCGTCGGGCAGGCGAGTCTCGTCGGTGAAGCTCCGGCCCTCGGTGACCTCGGTCAGTGTGAACGGGATCGGCGGCATCCCGTCCATCGTCATGGTGCCGCTGGTCCCGGCGGTGAACGGGCCGTCGATGGCCACCGAGCGCACGCCGGCGTCCCACTCGGGCCAGCGGGCGGTGTCGGCCCAGAGCGGCCAGATCGCGGCGGCGGGGGCGGTCGAGGTCTCGCTGTGCTCGTACTCGTAAGGTGCCATGCGGGCAGACTATATGCGCGCATATTAACTGCGCAAGGGGTCACGCGGACCCGGTCGTGCGCTGAGTCAGTGCGCCGAGCGCAGCTTGTCGTAGTAGGCGACGCAGTCCTGGTAGGACGGCAGCAGGCCCTGCTCCTGGGCTTCGGCCAGCGTCGGCGCCGTGCGGTCCTTCTCGGACAGGATCGGCTCGATGTCCGCCGGCCAGGGCAGGCCCAGTGCCGGGTCGAGCGGGGTGATGCCGTGCTCGCCCGTGGGGTTGTACGGCTCGGAACACAGGTAGGCCATCACCGTGTCGTCTTCGAGGGCGATGAAGCCGTGTCCGAGACCTTCGGCGAGGTACGCCGAGTTGAACCGCTCGGAGTCGAGCCGGACGGCGTCCCACGTGCCGAAGCTCGGCGAGCCGACGCGGAGGTCCACGACGACGTCCAGCAGCGAGCCGCGTGCGCAGTAGATGTACTTCGCCTGGCCGGGGGGCGTGTCGGCGAAGTGGATGCCGCGGATCGCGCCGCGCCGGGACACGCTGTGGTTCGCCTGGGCCAGCCGCAGGGGGTGCCCGGTCGCCTCGCGCAGGACGCCCTCCTGGAAGGGGGCGACGAACAGGCCTCGCTCGTCGGGGAACGCCCGGGGGGAGAACTCGAAGGCGTCCGGGACGCTCAGCCGGCGGAATTCCATGGCGTCACCATATCGGGCGCTTAAAAAACCGAACGGACGTCTTGGCAATTGCCGGAATAGGGGTCCGATGTGACATCAGCCGCACCGAGGGGTCACCTTCCGGACCGGACCTGTCACACTGACTGGACCGCCGCGTCCGCGGCCATCGCCAGACCCACGGCACCGATGGCCGACGTGACGCCTCGCCGACAGGCCGGCGCTACCGCGCTGGGCTGCCGTGCCGGGAACAACCACGGTTTCCCCTGTAGCCGTGGTCCCGTCTCGCATGCCCAGGAGAAATTCCAGTGACCCAAGTCCGATCCGCGAGTTCCGTCATTCCCACTGGGGGAATGACGGAAACGACGACAGGAATCCCCATGAGCGACCCCACCGGCGCCGGAGCGCCGGTCACCGACGAAGAGATCTTCACCGGGCACGAGGGCGGCAAGCTCTCGGTGGCGGCCACCCGCCCGATTGCCAGCCCGCGTGACCTTTCGATCGCGTACACCCCGGGTGTGGCGAAGGTGAGCCGCGCGATCGCCGAGGACGCGGCCAAGGCCAAGCGGTACACGTGGGCGGACCGGCTCGTCGTCGTGGTGAGCGACGGGACGGCGGTGCTGGGCCTCGGCGACATCGGCGCCAGCGCGTCACTGCCGGTCATGGAGGGCAAGTCGGTCCTGTTCAAGACCTTCGGCGGGCTCGACTCGATCCCGCTGGTGCTCGACACCACCGACGTCGACGAAATCGTCGAAACGATGGTGCGGCTGCGGCCGTCCTACGGGGCCGTCAACCTGGAGGACGTCTCCGCGCCGCGGTGCTTCGAGCTGGAGGACAAGCTCAAGCAGGCGCTGGACTGCCCGGTCATGCACGACGACCAGCACGGCACGGCGATCGTCACGCTGGCCGCGCTGCGCGGCGCCAACCTGGTCCTCGACCGGGCGATCGCCGACCAGCGCGTGGTCGTCTCCGGCGCCGGCGCCGCGGGTGTCGCGTGCGCGCGGATCCTGCAGGAGGCCGGCATCGGCGACGTCACCGTCCTCGACTCGCGCGGCATCATCCACGAGGGCCGCGACGGCCTGAACCCGGTCAAGGAACGCCTGGCCGCGACGACGAACAAGGCCGGCCTGAAGGGCGGCCTCGCCGAGGCGCTCGAAGGTGCCGACGTCTTCCTCGGCCTGTCCGGCGCGACGATCGACGAGACGCTGCTCGGCCGGATGGCGGGCGGTGGCATCGTGTTCGCACTGTCCAACCCGGACCCGGAGGTGCACCCCGAGGTGGCGGCGCGCTACGCGTCGATCGTGGCCACCGGGCGCAGCGACTTCCCCAACCAGATCAACAACGTGCTGGCGTTCCCGGGCGTGTTCCGCGGCGCGCTGGACTCCGGCGCGCGGGCGATCACCGAGGGCATGAAGCTGGCGGCCGCCGAGGCGATCGTGTCGGTGGCGATGGATGACCTGGGCCCGGACCGCATCGTCCCCTCGCCGCTCGACCCGCGCGTCGCCCCCGAGGTCGCGGCCGCGGTGGCGAAGGCCGCGGAAGCGGACGGCGTCACGGCCTGACGTTGGTCCGAAGGGCGGCACTTTCACGGAAAGTGCCGCCCTTCGGCGTGTTCAGAGCAGTTCGGTGAGGCGGTGGCGGGGGACGTCGACCAGGCGCAGGTCCGTCAGGTCGCCGGGGACGTCGAGCGAGACGTTCGCCAGCCGGGCGTGCGCGCGCGTGAGCACCTCTTCCTGGTTTTCGACGGCGTCCGCGACCACCACCGCGTGCCGGTTGTCCGGCGTGCTGCGCAGGTACCGCAGCGCGTATTTCCCGCGGATCAGCTCCGAAAGCGCCGTCTGGGACCGTTCGTCCGCCAGGTCCGGGTGCGCGTTCGGCACCAGCAGCGCCAGGCGCCGGGCGTTCGTGCCCAGCAGGACGCGCAGCAGCCACGGGCCCGGGTCGGCCGAGAGGTCCATCGCGACCGCGTCGCCCTCGGGCCCGGAGATCGACCAGTCCACCGGCCGCGTCTCCGGCGAAAGCCCGCCCGAGACGGCGATCTCCTTCAGCTTCTCCAGCAGTGCCGGCTTCGTCCCGGACGCCTCCACCGACTGCGGCCCGTGGGTGTAGATCGCGGACTTCCCCTTGGCGCCACGCATCTTCTTGGCCTTCGCCGTCGGCTGGCAGACGTACAGGTCCGCCGCGCTGCCGATCGCCTGCGCCCCGAAGTAGCGGTTGAAGTCCGGCAGGATCGCCTCGAACGTCAGCCCGAGCGTGGCCAGCGAACGCTGCACCTGCGCGCCCAGCGCGGGGTGGCGCGGGCTGTAGCCGTACGCGAACAGCAGCCGTCCCTCGGACGGCTCCCGCAGCGCCTGGACGCCGCGCGCCGCGAACAGGCCCATGCCCTCGGGCGTGTACGGCGGGTCGCTGAACACCAGGTCGAAGCCGCCGTTGAAGGCCGGCGGCAGGCCGACGCGCAGGTCCGCGTGGGCGGTGGCGATCTCGCGCCCGCCGCGCTCGTCGAGGTAGGCCAGCACGCGCTCGTCGAGGTCGACGACGGTCAGCGACGCCGCCGGGCAGACCGCGCGCACCGCCAGCGACGTCAGGTCGTGGTCGCCGAGGAACAGCAGCCGCGCCGACGCGAGGTCGTACCGCGCGTCCAGCCACAACGCGCGGCGCAGCACCGTCTCCGGCGTGGCCTGCACGTGGTCGAGCGCGGCCAGCGGCGGCGGGACCTCCGCGACCCACTCGGCGACCTTCGGCAGCAGCTCGTGGGTCGCGACGGCTTCGTCGAGCGGGTCGGCGTAGCGCGGGGTGCTGTACTGCAGGTACGACGCCGCGACGCCGGGGGAGAGCCGCAGCCGGTCGCCGCTGCGGTCGAGGTCGTCGCCCAGGGCCGCGAGGACGTCCTCGACGCTGCGCCGGGGCGCCGTGCTCAGCCGCACCAGCTCGCCGAGGTCGTGGTCGCCGGTGCGCAGGAGGTCGATGACGCGGTGCAGCGGGCGGACGCCGACGCCGTGCGCGGCGAGGACATCGTCGAGTGCCTTCACAGGCTCTGAGCGTAGTGAGGCTTGTTAAGCCGTCGGCCGCCGCATGACAGCTGCGCCGACCAGTCGGCCCGCGCGCGGGAAGCGGCGGCCTGACCAGAACAAGCCTCAGTCACCACCTGCCGGAACACCGTGCCAACCGTCGCCAACTCGGCTACGGTCGATTGCACCGGACATGGGGAGTGGGCAAGTGACCATCGAATTCCGCGACGTGACCAAGCAGTATCCCGATGGGACGGTCGCCGTCGACAAGCTGAACCTGACGGTCGAGGACGGCACGATCACCGTGTTCGTCGGCCCGTCCGGCTGCGGCAAGACGACGTCGCTGCGGATGATCAACCGGATGATCGAGCCCACCGGCGGCCAGGTGCTGCTCGACGGCAAGGACGTCGCCGAGGGCGACCCGGCGCTACTGCGCCGCGGCATCGGCTACGTCATCCAGCACGCCGGGCTCTTTCCACATAGGACGGTCCTGGACAACATCGCCACCGTGCCCCTGCTGTCCGGCTGGGACAAGGCGAAGGCGCGCAAGCGGGCGGCCGAGCTGCTCGAGACCATCGGCCTGCCGGTCGAGGTCGGCAAGCGGTACCCGGCCCAGCTCTCGGGTGGCCAGCAGCAGCGCGTCGGCGTCGCCCGCGCGCTCGCCGCGGACTCGCCGGTGCTGCTGATGGACGAGCCGTTCTCCGCGGTCGACCCGATCGTGCGCGAGGACCTGCAGAACGAGCTGCTGCGGCTGCAGTCGCAGCTGGGCAAGACCATCGTGTTCGTCACCCACGACATCGACGAGGCCGTCCGGCTCGGCGACAAGGTCGCGGTGATGCGCGTCGGCGGCAAGCTCGCCCAGTACGGCACCCCCGCCGACGTCCTGCGCCACCCGGTGGACGACTTCGTCGCGTCGTTCGTCGGCCGCGACCGCGGCTACCGCGGCCTGTCCTTCCTCTCCGCCGAGGGCGTCGAGGTCAAGGAGATCGAGCTGGTCGAGATCGGCTCCCCGGTCGCCGCGAGCGACGGCTGGCGGCTGGGTGTCAACACCGACAAGCAACCCCGCGGCTGGCTGCGCCCGAACTCCACAGTGGACGGCGCACTGTCCGAAGACGACCTCGTCGCCGGTGGTTCCCTGTGGGTCCACGGGACGCCGATCCGCGGCGCGCTCGACGCCGCGCTGTCCTCGCCCGCCAGTCTCGGCGTGGTCGTCGACGAAGACCACCGTGTGCTTGGTGGCGTCGTCGCGAGACAGGTATTGGACGTGATCGAGGCGACGCCCCAGGCGTCATGAGCTTCTTCGACGAGCTCGGGCAGTACCTGAGCAGCGCGAACACGCGCGTCGAAATCCTCGGTGACCTGGGCGACCACATCTACCTGGCCCTGCTCCCGCTGGTCCTGGGCATCGTCCTCGCGATCGCGGCGGGCTGGCTCGGCCACCGCTGGCGGCCCGCCCGGCAGGTGCTGATGGTGCTGGCCAACCTGCTCTACACGATCCCGTCGCTGGCGCTGTTCGTCGTCATCCCCGGCCTGATCGGGTCGAAGATCCTCGACAGCGTCAACGTCGTCGTCGCGCTGACGATCTACACCACGGCGCTGCTGGTCCGCCCGGTCCTCGACGCGCTCGACGCGGTGGCGCCGTCGGTGATCGCCGCCGCCACCGCCGTCGGGTACAAGCCGGTGCGCAAGTTCTTCGCCGTCGAGCTTCCGCTGTCCGTGCCGGTCCTCGCGGCCGGCGTGCGGGTGGCGTCGGTGAGCAACATCAGCCTGGTCAGCGTCGGTGCGCTGATCGGCACCGGCGGCCTCGGTGTCCTGTTCACCGACGGCTTCCAGCGTGAGTACTTCTCGCCGATCGTCGTCGGCATCGTGCTGACGCTCCTGCTCGCGCTGGTCGTCGACCTGGTCCTGGTGGGGATCCGGAACCTGCTGACGCTGTGGGAAAGGGTGGCTGTCGCATGATCACCGACCTCTTCCACTGGTTCGGCGACCCGGCGCACTGGTCGGGCCCGGACGGCGTCCCGCAGCGGCTGCTGGAACACCTGGGCTACGTCTTGCTGTCCTTGGTGATCGCGTTGGTCATCGCTGTCCCGCTGGGACTGTTCGTCGGGCACACCGGACGCGGCGGTGTCGCGTTGGTGAGCGCGGGCAACGCGATCCGCGCGCTGCCGACGCTGGGGCTCGTGACGTTCCTGTTCCTGCTCTTCACCGAAAGCGTCACGTCGACGATCATCGGGCTCGTCGTGCTGGCCGTGCCGCCGATCCTGGCCGGCACGTACGCCGGGCTGCAGGCGACCGACCACGGCGTGGTCGACGCCGCCGAGGGCGTCGGGATGACCGGCTGGCAGCGGCTCTGGAAGGTCGAGGTCCCGATCTCGCTGCCGCTCGTGCTCGGCGGCATCCGCAACGCCGTGCTCCAGCTCGTGGCGACGGCCGCGGTGGCCGCGTACGTCGGACTCGGTGGCCTGGGCCGGTTCCTGCTCGACGGACTGGCCATTTTGGACTATTCCGAGGTGATCGCGGGCGCGTTGCTGACGACGTTGCTCGCCATCGTCCTGGATCTGCTCTTTTCGTTGCTGAACCGGGCTTTGGTGCCGCGGGGCGTCCGGCTCGCGGCGGCCGTGAAGAAGGTGACGGCGTGAAACGGCTGGTCGTGGTGCTTGCTCTGGTCCTGGCCGCCGGGTGCGGCAACCCGCTGGCGGGCGGCGGCGAGGGCGGCGCGTCCGGTGACATCATCATCGGCGCGTCCGACGTCGGGGAAAGCCTGCTGCTGGCCCAGATCTACGCCGGCGCGCTTCGCAACGCCGGCGCCACGAACGTGACGGTGCGGCCGCCGGTCGGCAGCCGCGAGGTCGTCGTCAAGGCGCTGCAGGACAAGTCGCTGTCGGTGGTGCCGGACTACAGCGGGAACCTGTTGCGCTACTTCGACAAGGAGACGTCCGCGACGACGTCCCAGGACGTCTACGCGCAGCTGAAGCAGAAGATCCCGGCCGGATTCGAGGTCCTGGACCAGGCGCCGGCCGAGGACAAGGACCTCTTGGTCGTCGGGGCGCAGCTGGCGGCCTCGGGCGTCAAGACGTTCTCCGACCTGGGGAAGCGCTGCGGCGAGCTGGTGTTCGGCGGGCCGGGCCAGTGGAGCAGCCGCTGGAAGGACCAGATCAAGAAGCTGTACGGCTGCGAGTTCAAGGAGATCCGCACGACCGACACGGGCGGGCCGGTGACGGTGGCGGCGCTGAAGTCGGGCGACGTCCAGGTGGCGGACCTGTTCAGCACGTCGTCGACGATCGCGGCGAACGGGTTCGTGCCGCTGGTCGACGACAAGAACATGTTCCCGGCGCAGAACATCGTCCCCCTGGTGGCGCGCGGAACGCTGTCCCCGTCCGAAGTGGCCGCGCTGAACCGCGTCTCGGCGGCGCTGACGACCGAGCAGCTGACCGAGCTGAACGTCGAGTTCACCGAGAAGAAGCGCAACCCGCTGGACATCGCCGAGGACTTCCTGGCGCGCAACAACCTGAAGTCCTAGTCCAGGGCGAGCTTGACGCCGAGCCCGATGAAGATGCCCCCGGTGGCGACCTCGATGCGCCGCTGGTTCTTCTTCCGGCGCACCCACCCGCCGACGCGGCCGGCGAGCACCCCGACGGCGCCGTCGACGAGGAACTCGAACACGATCATGATGGCGCCGAGGACCGCGAACTGCAGGGCCACGTGCCCTCGCGCGGGGTCGATGAACTGCGGGAGGAAGGCGATGGTGAAGGTGACCATCTTCGGGTTGAGCAGGTTGGTCAGCAGGCCGCTGAGGTAGGCGCGGTCGCTCTTCCGCTCGACGAGCGGCTTCCGGTTCCGGATGGCTTGCACGCCGAGGTAGATGAGATAAGCGGCCCCGGTGATCCGGACGACGGTGAAGGCGACGGGAACGGCGGCGAAGAGAGCGGCGAGGCCGGCGGCGGCGACGGCGACGTGGATGGCTTCACTGGTGGCGACCCCGGCGGTGGCGAGCAACCCGGCTTTCGGGCCGCCGCGCATGCCGCAGCCGAGGATGAAGAGCATGTCCGGGCCCGGGGTGACCATCGCGACGATGGTGGTGAGGACGAAGGCCAGGAGGAGGTGCGGGTCGACCGGCATGCCCCGATCCTGACACGCGGGGCGGAGTGGACGAACTTGTTTTCCGCTCCCGGCGCGCTGCCACGATGGGGTGCGTGGCCACTGACTACGACACCTTCGCCGAGGCGTATGCCGCCGAGAACGAGACCAGTCTGCAGAACGCCTATTACACGCTGCCCGCCGTCCTGGACCTGGCCGGGAACGTCGCCGGGCGGCGGGTCCTCGACGCCGGCTGTGGCTCCGGGCCCCTCGCCGCCGCACTGCGGGAGCGGGGCGCCGCCGTGTCCGGCTTCGACGCCAGCGCCAAGATGGTCGAGCTGGCCCGTCGGCGTCTCGGACCCGATGCCGACCTCCGCGTCGCCGACCTGGGCGAACCCCTGCCTTACCCCGACGGCGCCTTCGACGACGTCGTCGCGGCCCTCGTCCTGCACTACCTCGAGGACTGGACCGCGCCGCTCGGCGAGCTGCGGCGCGTGCTCACGCCCGGCGGCCGGCTGATCGCGGCCGTCAACCACCCGTTCCTCTACAAGCTCATCCATCCCGAAGGTGACTATTTCGCGACCGTCCGGTGGTCCGAGGAGTACACCTTCGACGGCCGGGAGACCGTCCTGACCTACTGGCACCGGCCGCTGCACGCGATGACCGACGCCTTCACCGCGGCCGGCTTCCGCACCGCCGTCGTCAGCGAACCGCCGTTCGCGCCGGAGGCCCGGGACCTGTTCCCCGACGAACTCGCGGGATTCCCATCGGGGGCCTTCCTGGGCTTCCTGTTCTTCGTCCTCGAGGCCGCCTAACGACGTAAGGCCGCCGCGACCAGGCCGGCGTCCTCGATGCCCCGCTCCGGTGGCTCCTCCGGCAGCGGCAGCAGCACCACCGAGCCGCTGCCGGCCTCGTGCAACGCGCGAACCGCGGCCACGCACTCGTCCACATCGCCGCACACGGCCAACCGCGACAGCCACGAAGGATCCAGCCCGGCCGCCAGCTCGTCCACAGTGGACGCCGAGTCCACCAGCTCCAGCAGCTCCGAAGCGAACGGCAGCCCCTCGACCTGCACGCGCGCGCCGGGGGTCAGCGACTCCGCGATCGTCACCCGCGCTCGATCGGGGTCACCCAACGCGAGCCAGTTGTACGTCACCAGGGTGTGGCGCGGTGGGGCACCTTCGGCCGACCGCCCGGCGGCGATCCCCGTCAGCGCCGTTCGCACGAACTCCGGCGGCGCGGGCTCGGCGAGGATCGTCCCGTCCGCCGACGATCCCGCCACGGCCAGGGACTTCGGGCGGCGCACTCCCGCCAGCACCGGCGGCACGACCGCAGGCGGGAACACCAGCTCGACCTCGTCCAGGTCGACGTGCCGGCCCCGCACCGACACTCGGTCTCCCGCCAGCAGACGGCGGACCGCGACCAGCGTCTCCTCCAGCGCCGCCAGCGGCGAGGCCGGGTACGCGCCGATCTGGCGCATCCACGACGCCACCCCGTGGCCCAGCCCGCCGATCAGCCGGCCCGGGTGCAGCTCCGCCAGCGCCGCCAGCTCCATCGCCGCGATCGCCGGGTTGCGGGCCACCGCCGGCAGGACGCCGATGCCCACCTTGATCGTCGACGTCACCGCCAGCGCCGTCGCCACCGTGGCGATGCCCGCCGCCCAGAAACAGTCCTCGACCAGCCAGACCTCGTCGAGACCGGCGGCCTCCGCCTGGCGGGCCAGCTCGACCAGCTTGGCCGGCGGCTGCTCGCGGTTGATCCGGACGCCGACGGACGAGCTCGGTACGTACATGCAACTCCTCAGATCCGGGAGAACGCCGGCGCGTACTCGAACGCGCCCGCCTGCGTGGGTTTGTAGCCGGTGAGCGTGCGGGCCTGGAAGTGCTTGCCCCAGGCCGGATCCGGCGCCGCGATCGAGAGCGTCGACGCCGTGACGAAGCCGAACCGCGCGTAGTACGCCGGGTCGCCGAGCAGGACGACCACGCCGTACCCGAGCGCGTCCGCCGCGCCGAGCGCCGCGTGCACCAGCGCCGACCCGACGCCGACGGCCTGGTGCCCGGGCAGCACGCCGAGCGGCCCCAGCCCGACGGCCGACGTCGTGTCGTCGCCGATGCGGGCCCGGCTGCAGCACACGTGCCCGGCGAGCTCACCGTCGCGGACGGCCACCAGCGACAGCGCGTCGAGCAGGTCGCCGTCCGCGCGCAGCTCGTCGACCAGGGGTGCTTCGACCGGGGTGACGCCGGGTTCGCGCCGGAAGGCCTCGCTGTGGATCGCGTACACGGTGGTCCGGTCGGCGGGCGTCTCGCGGCGGATCAGCATGTCCGCCACCTTGCCTCGAACCGGTCGCGGGCGAAAGCCGGTTTTCGGCGTAGCACCTCGCAGACGACGAAGACCTCCTCCCGGCTCGGCGGGAAGAGGCCTTCGTCGTGGTCAAGCGATCAGTCGAACGCCTTCGAGATCAGCGCCTTCTGCTCCACCTCGTGCACCTTCGACGAACCCGCCGACGGCGCCGCCATCGGGCGGCGGGAGACGACTTCCAGGTTCGAGAAGAGCTCCGGGAACTTGCGGGGCAGGTTCAGGCCGAAGAACGGCCACGCGCCCTGGTTCTCCGGCTCCTCCTGGACCCACACGACCTGCGAAGCGTTCGTGTAGCGCTCCAGCGCCGCCAGCAGCTTCTTCTTCGGCAGCGGGTAGTACTGCTCGATCCGCACGATCGCGACGTCGTCCGCCTCGCGCTTCGTCCGCTCCGCCACCAGCTCCCAGTACAGCTTCCCGGAGGTCAGCAGCACCTTGCGGATCTTCGCCGGGTCCGGCGTCACGTCGTCGATGACCGACATGAACCGGCTCTGGCCGGTGAAGTCCTCGGTCGAGGAGGTCGCGGCCTTGTTGCGCAGCATCGACTTCGGCGTGAAGACGATCAGCGGGCGCTGGATGCCGTCGAGGGCGTGCCGGCGCAGCAGGTGGAAGTAGTTCGCCGGGGTGGACGGCACCGCCACGGTCATCGAACCCTCCGCGCACAGCGAGAGGAACCGCTCGATGCGGCCCGACGTGTGGTCCGGGCCCTGGCCCTCCTGGCCGTGCGGCAGCAGCAGCACGACGTCCGAGCGCTGGCCCCACTTGGCCTCGCCGGAGGAGATGTACTCGTCGATGACGGTCTGCGCGCCGTTGACGAAGTCACCGAACTGCGCTTCCCACATGACCAGCGACTCGGGGTTCGCCACCGAGTAGCCGTACTCGAAGCCGACGGCCGCGTACTCCGACAGCGCCGAGTCGTAGATCATCACGCGGCCCTGGCCCTCGGCCAGGTTCTGCAGCGGCGAGTACTCCTGGCCGGTCTTGCGGTCGATGAACACCGAGTGCCGCTGGGTGAACGTGCCGCGGCGGGAGTCCTGGCCGGACAGCCGGACGAGCCGGCTCTCCATCGCCAGCGACCCGAACGCGAGCAGCTCGCCGAACGCCCAGTCGATGTCGCCCTCGCGGGACATCTTGTGGCGGCGCTCCATGACCGGCTTGACGCGCGGGTGCGGCGTGAAGCCCTCGGGCACGTTCACGAACGCGTCGCCGATGTGCTCCAGCGTCTCCTTGGTGATCGCCGTCGCGACCTTGGCCGGGACCTGCTGCTCCTCCTCGACCGAGGGGCTCGCCTTCGCCGGGTGCTTCTCCAGCTCCCGGACCTCGTTGAAGACGTGCTCCAGCTGGCTCGAGAAGTCGCGCAGCGCGGCTTCGGCCTCTTCGACGGAGATGTCCCCGCGGCCGATCAGCGACTCCGTGTAGGTCTTCCGCACCGAACGCTTCGTGTCGATGATGTCGTACATCGCCGGCTGCGTCATCGAGGGGTCGTCGCCCTCGTTGTGGCCGCGGCGGCGGTAGCAGATCAGGTCGATGACGACGTCCTTGTGGAACGCCTGCCGGTACTCGACGGCCAGCTTGGCCACCCAGTGCGCCGCCTCCGGGTCGTCACCGTTCACGTGGAAGATCGGCGAGCCGATCATCTTCGCGACGTCGGTGGCGTACTGCGACGAGCGCGAGTGCTCCGGCGCGGTCGTGAAGCCGACCTGGTTGTTGACGATGACGTGCACGGTGCCGCCGGTGCGGTACCCGCGCAGCAGTGACAGGTTCAGCGTCTCGGCGACGACGCCCTGGCCCGCGAAGGCCGCGTCGCCGTGCATCAGGACCGGCAGCACGGTGTAGCCTTCGCCGCCCTTGTCCAGGAGGTCCTGCTTCGCGCGGACGATGCCCTCGAGCACCGGGTCCACGGTCTCCAGGTGCGACGGGTTCGCCGTCAGCGAGACCTTCGTCTCGCCGTCGCCGAACATGCGGAAGTACTTGCCCTCCGCGCCGAGGTGGTACTTCACGTCACCGGAGCCGTGCGCCTGGCCCGGGTCGAGGTTGCCCTCGAACTCCTGGAAGATCTGGCTGATCGGCTTGCCGACGATGTTGGCCAGCACGTTCAGCCGGCCGCGGTGCGGCATGCCGATGACGACCTCGTCGAGCTCGTGCTCGGCGGCCTTGTCCAGCAGCGTGTCGAGCAGCGGGATCGCCGTCTCGCCGCCTTCGAGCGAGAAGCGCTTCTGGCCGACGTACTTGGTCTGCAGGAACGTCTCGAACGCCTCGGCGGCGTTCAGCTTCGAGAGCACGTACTTCTGGACCGCGGGGTCCGGCTTCTCGTGCGGGATCTCGACGCGCTCCTGGATCCAGCGGCGCTCCTCGGGGTCGAGGATGTGCGTGTACTCGATGCCCACCGTGCGGCAGTACGAGTTGCGCAGCACGCCCAGGATGTCGCGCAGCTTCATCCGCTCCTGGCCGGCGAAGCCGCCGACCGGGAACTCGCGGTCGAGGTCCCAGAGCGTCAGGCCGTGGGACAGGACGTCCAGGTCGGCGTGGCTGCGCTGGCGGTAGTTCAGCGGGTCGGTGTCGGCCATCAGGTGACCGCGCATCCGGAACGCGTCGATCAGCTCGATCACGCGGGCGGTCTTGTCGACCGGGCCCTCGGGGATGTCGGCGACCCAGCGGATCGGCTCGTACGGCAGGCGCAGGCTCGTGAAGACGTCGTCGTAGAAGCCGTCTTCGCCGAGCAGCAGCTGGTGGATGCGCTTGAGGAACTCGCCGGACTCCGCGCCCTGGATGATGCGGTGGTCGTAGGTCGAGGTCAGCGTCATGATCTTGCTGATGGCCAGGTCGACCAGCGTCTTTTCGCTGGTGCCCTCGAACGACGCCGGGTACTGCATGGCGCCGACGCCGATGATGGCGCCCTGGCCGGCCTGCAGGCGCGGCACCGAGTGGTTGGTGCCGATGCCGCCCGGGTTGGTCAGCGAGATCGTGGTGCCGGCGAAGTCGTCCGCGGTCAGCTTGTTGTTGCGGGCCTTCTTGACGACGTCCTCGTAGGCCTGCCAGAACTGCAGGAACGACATGTCCTCGGTGTTCTTGACCGAGGCCACGACGAGGTTGCGCGAGCCGTCCTTGCCCTTCATGTCGATCGCGAGCCCGAAGTTGACGTGCTCCGGCGTGATCGCGAACGGCTTCCCGTCGATGACCTGGTAGTGCCGGTTCATGTTCGGGTAGTTCTTCAGCGCCCGCACCATGGCGTAGCCGATGAGGTGCGTGAAGGAGATCTTGCCACCGCGGGTGCGCTTGAGGTGGTTGTTGATGACGATGCGGTTGTCGGCCATCAGCTTGGCCGGGACCGCGCGCACGCTGGTCGCGGTGGGGACGCTCAGCGAGGCGTCCATGTTCTTCGCGATGGCGGCCGCGGCGCCGCGCAGCTGCTTCGACTCCGGCTCGTCCTTCTTCGCGTCGGCCTTCGGCTCCGCCTTGGCTGCGGCCGGCTTCGGCGCGGCCTTCGGCTCGGTCTTCGCGGGGGCCGCCTTCGCCGGGGCCGGCTTGGTGGCCGCCTGCTTGGCCGCCGACTCGGCGTTCTGCACGGCCTTGGGCGACGGCTGCGAAGCCTGGCCGTTGGTGGCCGGCTTGGCTTCGGCCTGCTGCCGGGCGTTGTCCGCCTTGGCCTGCGCGTTCTGCGTCGGCTTGAAGTCCGCGAAGAAGTCGTGCCAGGCGGCATCGACTGAGGAAGGGTCGGCGAGGAACTGGTCGTACATCTCCTCGACCAGCCACTCGTTGGGGCCGAATTGTGACGCAGGGCTGCTGCTGGACACGGCTGGGGCTCGCCTCTATCCGTCTCGATCTCGATCATGAATCCGCTGATGCGCCTACCAGGCTAACCCCCTCGGTGACCGCGATGTGATGGAACCGGCCTGTGTGAGGCGTGGCGCACTAGGGGATCGGTCACTGACTCGATCAAGATGTGCTAAGGGAACCTTAAGCGCTGTACCCGGTACAGGGTTCGCGGGCTCTTTCGCCGGGGTTGGTCCTCCGGTGTGGGGACGTTCACCATGGCGGGTTCCACTGGAGGGATGTGGCTGGTCGAATGTCCTTCGTTCTGGGACCAGGGCCTGGTGCGGCCGCTGGTGACGGAGTCCGGCACGGTCGTGCTGCGGTGCGACTCGTGCCAGGCGGTCTGGCCGACGCTGGCCGACTTCGAGGAGATGGAGTGGGTCGAGCCCGACGAGCCGGACTGGCTGGTCGGAGCCGGGGTGCACGTGCGCCCGGGGACGGTCCGGTGGGCTTCGCGGCCGGACGTCGAGGCGGCGGGGCTGGGCTCCCTGAAGTGGCGGGCGCTGCCTTAGACGGTGGCCTCGATGGCCTTCTTCACCTCGGCTGACAGCTCGTACGGCGGCTCGTGGGGGACGAGCTTCACCGCCTTGTGCAGCTGGTCGGTGGCCAGGAGGCCGGAGATGTCGCGCACCACCGGGGTGACGTCGGTGATCGACTGGATCCATTCATCGACGTAGTGGCCGACCGCTTCGCCGGTGAGGCCGATGCGGATCGCTTCGAAGTTCAGCGGCGTGTGGTCGAGATCTCGCTCGGCGTCCCACTGGATGAGCACCGGACCCTCATGCGAGAGGGCCCACTCGAAGCCCTCGCGCTCGAGGTCGACGGCCAGGACGCGCTCGTGGCCGGGCTTGCTCCCGTTGCCGCTGTGGTAGGCGGCCAGACGGAAGGACAGGTCGAGCCAGACGGTGCGGTCCGGCTCCCCGAAGGTCTGCTTCTCGAGCGCGGCGTCGGCGACGGCCGGTGAGCACGCCTGGTAGACGCGGACCGTCGTCTCGGTCTGCGCAGCTCGCACCTGCCGGTCGGGGACCCGCTTCTCTTCGAACATGCCTGCCATGCTCCCAGCGCCCCGGCCGCCCGGCCACGGACTTTCGGCGTTCAGCCGAGGGACCAGAGGCGGGCGTAGAGGCCGTCGGCCGCCAGGAGTTCCTCGTGGGTTCCGGTTTCCGCGATGCGGCCGTGGTCCAGGACCACGATGCGGTCCGCACGGGCCGCCGTGGCCAGGCGGTGGGCCACCACGAACGTCGTGCGGCGGCGGGACACCGTCTCCGTCGCGCGCAGGACCGCCGCCTCCGTCGAGGGGTCCAGGGCCGCCGTCGCCTCGTCGAGCAGCAGGACGTCCGGGTCCACCAGCTCCGCCCGCGCCAGGGCCACCAGCTGGCGCTGCCCCGCCGACAGCGACCGGCCGCGTTCGCCCACCGGTTGCAGGAAGCCCGCCGGCAGGGCCGCGACGCCGTCGAACGCGCCCACCGCGCGGACCGCCGCCTCCACCTCGGCGTCGGTCGCCGCCGGCCGGCCGTAGCGGACGTTGTCCGCCACCGTGCCCGAGAACAGGTGCGCCTCCTGCGGCACCACGCCCATCCGGCGCCGCAGGCCGTCGAGCTGGTACTCGCGGACGTCCGTGCCGTCGATCCGGACCTCGCCGCCGGTGACGTCGTAGTAGCGCGCCACCAGTTTCACCGCCGTCGACTTGCCCGCGCCGGTCGCACCGACCAGCGCGATCGTCTCCCCGGCCGCGACGTCCAGCGAGAACTGCTCCAGCGCCGGGGTCTCGGCGCCGGTGTAGGAGAAGTCGACCTCCTTGAACGAGACCTCGCCGCGCAGCCGCGGCGGCACCGCGACGGCGTTCTCCGCCGCCGGCACCGACGTCGGCGTCCGCAGCAGGTCGCCGATCCGGTTCAGGCCGACGCGGGCCTGCTGGTAGCCGTCGAACACCGACGACAGCTGCTGGATCGGCGAGAAGAACTGCTGCAGGTACAGCAGGAACGCGAGCAGCACGCCGGCCGACAGCGTCCCGGCCGAGACGCGGTCGGCGCCCGCGACCAGCACGGTCGTCGTCGCCAGGTCGGACAGCAGCGCCACCAGCGGGAAGTACGTCGCGACGTACCGTTGGGCCCGCAGCCGCGAGCGCCGGTAGTCGTCGCTGCGCGAAGCGAACGCCTCCGCGGAACGGTCTTCGCGCGTGAACGCCTGGGCGACGCGCAGCCCGCTGACGTTCTCCTGCATGTCCGCGTTGACGACGCTGACCCGCTCGCGGGCCTCGTTGTACGCCTTCGACGCCGCCCGCCGGAAGATCACCGTGGCCACCGCCAGGACCGGCACCATCGCCAGCGCGAACATCGCCAGCCCGGCGTCGGTGACCAGCAGCGCCGCCGTGATCCCGGCCAGCGTCAGCGCGCTGACCACCGCCGTCGCGAGCCCGGTCTGCAGGAACGTCGAGAGCGCGTCGACGTCCGTCGTCATCCGGGTCATGATCTTCCCGGACAGCTCCCGCTCGTAGTAGTCGAGCCCGAGCCGCTGCAGGTGCGCGTAGCTGCGGACGCGCAGCGCGTACAGCACCGTCTCGCCGACCCGCGACGTCAGGCGCGTCTGGGCGAACACCACCGCCCAGTCGGCCGCGATCACCAGGGCGCCGATGCCGGCGGCCAGCCAGATCATCGACTCCACGCCCGCGCGGACGCCGTGGTCGACGCCGAACTGGTAGAGCCCCGGCAGCGCGATCGACGCCAGCGCGTCCGCCGCCACCAGCCCGATGACCAGCGCCAGGGGCCAGCGGACGGGCCGCAGCAGCCGGCCCAGCCGGAAGCCGGGGTCGGGCGCGGTGACGTCCACATCGGACATCCGCGGCTCGTCCGCGGCGGGCGGGAGCTTGCGCACGCCTTCGATCAGCTCCGGCGTCGGCGGCACGTCGAGGCCGCCGCCCCCGCCCCCGCCGACGAACCCGCTGCTGTTCGGGTTGCCGCTGCGCTGCCGCGCCGCGTCGGCCAGGTCGTCGACCTCGTCGCGGCTCTCGTCCCGCGGCCACAGCGCCCGCGTGATCCCCGCCGGGCCGCGGTCGAGGCCTTCGCAGCGGTGCTTCTCCTCGACGTCGTCGCCCGGGCCCGCGACCAGCTCGCGGAACAGCGGGCAGCGCGCCGTCAGCTCGGCTTCGGTGCCGACGTCGACGACGCGGCCCTCGTCCAGGACCGCGATCCGGTCGGCCAGCGCCAGCGTCGAGCGCCGGTGCGCGATCAGCAGTGTCGTGCGGCTCGCGGTGACCGAGCGCAGGGTTTCGTGGATCGCCGCTTCGGTGACGGTGTCGATGGCCGACGTCGCGTCGTCGAGGATCAGGATCCGCGGGTCGGTGATGAGCGCCCGGGCCAGCCCGAGCCGCTGCCGCTGCCCGCCCGACAGCGTCAGCCCGCGCTCGCCGACCAGCGTGTCGTAGCCGTCGGGCAAGGCGCGGATGAACTCGTCCGCCTCGGCCGCGCGCGCGGCCGCGACGATCTCCTCCTCGCTCGCGTCCGGACGGCCGTAGGCGATGTTGTCCCGGATCGACGAGGAGAACAGGAATGCCTCCTCGAACACCACGCCGATCGCCTGCCGCAGCTGCCGCAGCGGGACGTCCCGGACGTCGAGACCACCGACCCGCACCGAGCCCGCGTGCACGTCGTAGAACCGGGGCAGCAGCAGGGAGATCGTCGACTTCCCGGAGCCCGCGGTGCCGACCAGCGCGAGGGTCTCGCCCGGGTTCGCGGTGACCGACAGCCCGGCCAGCACCGGGTCGGTCCGCGTGTAGCCGAATCGGACGTCGGCCAGCTCGACGCCGAGCGGCCCCGGCGGCAGCGGCCGCGCGTCGGGGGCGTCGACGACCTCGGGTTGCGCGTCGATCAGCTCGTACACGCGCTCGGCGCCGGCGCGGGTCAGCTGGGCCTGCACGACCAGGCCGGACAGCATCCGGGCCGGGCCGATCAGCGTCGCGAGGTAGGTCGCGAAGGCGAGGAAGGTGCCGAGGGTGATCGAGCCGTTCAGCGCGAGGACGCCGCCGATGCCGAGCACGGCGACCTGACCGGCGGCGGGCAGGGCCGCGGTGGTCGCCGTCGGCACCGCCGACAGCTTCGCCGCGCGAAGCCGCTCCGCGAACAGCTTGCGCGCGGTTCCTTCGAGCTTCGAGACCTCCCGTGTCTCCTGGCCGAAGCCCTTCACGACGCGCACGCCGGTGACGGTCTCCTCGACCTGCTGCGCGACGTCCGCCGCGCGCTGCTGCGCCGACCACGTCGCCGGGAAGAGGCGCTTGCGGCTGCGGGCGATGACGACGCCGACCGCGGGCGTGACGACCAGCGCGATCAGCGTCAGCACCGGCGACATCCACAGCATCGCGGCGAACGACAGCACCGCGAAGATCACCGAGCCGAACGACAGCGGGATCTGCATGAGGATTCCGACGACCAGCTGCAGGTCCGAAATCGCGCGCGAGACGACCTGGCCGGTGCGCAGCGCGTCCTGCTTGCCGCCGTCGAGGCGCGAGACCGCGTTGAAGACCTTCTGCCGCAGGTCGTGCTGGACGTCGAGGGCGAGCTTCCCGCCGAAGTAGCGGCGCAGGAAGGCGGTGGCGAACGCGACCAGTTGCAACGACACCAGGAAGACGGCGATCCCGGGCAGCGCACCGGTCTGCCCCGCCACGGCGTCGTCCACCGCCGTGCGCACCAGCAGCGGGCTCGCCGCCTGCACGCCGACGCTGAACACGGCGGCGAGCAGCGACAGCACGACGATGGCGCGGTGCTCCCAAGCCGCGGCGGACAGCCGGCGGACCCAGCCGACGGTCTCAGCGGGTGGGAGCTCTTGACGGGAGCGAGGAGGAGCGATGGTCACGTTGTCACACTAAGCGCCGCCACCGACAAAATATTTCCCCGAACGCGAGGAAGGCCGCCTCGAAGACTTCGAGACGGCCTTCCCGGACGGGTGAAACTACGTGATGTCGCGCTTCTGGTTGCCCGCCCAGCCGAGGCCGAAGAAGAGCATCGTCCACGCGAAGAAGATCAGCGCCGACGCCCACCAGGACAGCACGCCGGGCGCGGCCGCCGTGTACTGCAGCAGCAGCTGGGCGCCCGAGTTGACGTCGTCCGGCAGGTTGAGCGAGTTGAACCCGAACGCGTCCGCGGCGATCCCGCCGACGATCCCGTTCGCGGTGCCGTTCGGCAGGATCCCGCCCAGGAGGGTCGTCTGCCCCCACAGCAGGATCACCAGCACGTTCTCCACGATCAGGAACCACACGAGGAACAGCACCACCGCGAGCGGCACGTTGCGCAGCACCGCGCCGAACCCGATGCCGAACAACGTCACCAGCACCGAGGCCAGGATCGTCCCGCCGAGCGCGGCCAGCCACTGGCCCGCCGACGGCCACCGGCCCGAGTCGACCGACGACATGACGGCGATCGCCGAGACGCCGAAGCTGACCAGCCCGTAGATCGCGCCCCACCCGACGTAGGTGAGCATCTTCGCCGTCAGCGCCGAAATCCGGTTCGGCGCGGTCAGGAACGTCGTCGTGATCGTCTTGCTGCGGTACTCGCCGGCGAGCGCGAAGATCCCGAACAGCCCGGGGACCAGCTGCGCGATGTTGACGCCGTGCGCGAGCGCGAGCAGCCCCACCGGCACCTGGCTCGGGTCCAGGCCGATCAGCCGGGTGACCTGCCGGGCATCGCTGTCCGAGCTCAGGAAGTCGGCGAAGTCGTTGGTGATCTTGCCCCACGCGAACGTCAGCCAGAACGCCACCAGCGCCAGCGGGATCAGCAGCACCCACCACGTCTTCAGCGACAGCGTCTTGCGGAACTCCGCCTTGATCAGGTTGCCCATCACTGCTGCGGTCCTCCCCGGTACTGCTGCTGCGGACCCGACGGCGGATACCCCGGCGGCGGACCCTGGTATTGCGGCTGCGGCGGGTAACCTTGGGGGCCGCCGGCGTACTGGCCCTGCGTCAGCTGGAAGAACATCCGCTCCAGGTCGGCGTGGTCCTCCTGCATCCCGTAGACGGCGATGCCGGCCTTCGCGGCGATGTCCCCGATCTGCTGGACGCTCGACCCGGCGACCGCGACCCGGCCGTCCGGCGTCGGCGAGACGGCGGTGATGCCGTTCTCCTGCAACGCCTTCACGAGCGCGGAGGGGTCCGCCGGCTGCACCAGCACGCGCGACTGCTGGCTCTTGCGCAGCTGGTCCAGCGAGCCGTAGTACCGCGTGACGCCCTGGCTGATGATCACGACCTGGTCGATCAGCTGCTCGACCTCGTTGAGCAGGTGGCTCGAGACCAGGACGGTCCGCCGCTGCTCCCGCGCGTACGAGCGCAGGAAGTTGCGCAGCCACAGGATGCCCTCGGGGTCGAGGCCGTTCGTCGGCTCGTCCAGCACCAGCACCTGCGGGTCACCCAGCAACGCCGTCGCCAGCGCCAGCCGCTGCCGCATGCCGAGGGAGAAACCGCCGGCCTTCCGGTCCGCGACGGCCCCCAGGCCGACCAGGCCGAGCACCTCGTCCGCGCGCCGGTCCGGCACCCCGATCGCCGCCGCGTAGACGCGGAGGTGGTTGCGCGCCGTGCGGCTCGGGTGGAAGCCCTCGTTCTCCAGCACCGAGCCCACCACCCGCGCCGGGTTCCCCAGCTGCGAGTGCGGGCGCCCGTTGATCGTCGCCTGCCCCGCCGTGGGCGTCACCAGCCCGAGCAGCATCCGCAGCGTCGTCGTCTTCCCGGCGCCGTTCGGGCCCAGGAAACCCGTCACCGAACCCGGCTCGACCGTGAAACTGAGGTTCTGCACCGCGTTCACCGCGCCGAACTGCTTGCTCAGGTTCTGCACCACAATCCGGCCACTGCCGTCGTGCATACCGTCCCCTAACGTTCCCCGCTGATGCGGCGTCATCCTGCCCTAACCGCGCCGCCCGCGCGCACGGAACGGCCGAACCCGCGGAGAGCGACGTTCGTCACGTTCCGCTACCGGAAGCGGTCGCCCTGCGTGGCGCTTGCACGGCGCTGACCTCAGGTTTCGCGGTCGAGGTGCGCTGGAGGGCAGATCAACTTGGTAAAGAATTCGTTCGACTTGCCGACCCGGTGCAGCAAAGTCCGGCGAACCCCTCTAAGCTTGTCCTTGGCGGCCCGCTCCCAATGACCCCCAGGTTGGTTGAGCGGGTCGCCGCTACGTTTCCGCTTCGGGCTTCGCTCCTCAGCGGCAACTCACTCCATGTTGCCCGGGGGCCGAGCCCCCGGACCCCCACGGTGCCTCGGGCCCACCTCCCAGCGTTGTCCGGGTAGGCCGCCCGGGTTGTGCTTGGACCTCACGGTGCCTCGGGTGCACCTCCCAGCGTTGTCCGGGTAGGCCGCCCGGGTTGTGCTTGGACCTCACGGTGCCTCGGGCGCAGCTCCCGGCGTTGGCCGGGGACGGGTGGCCATTTGGTGGTCTCGGTGTTTTCGTGTGGCTTGTGGCATCGTTGCGCGGTGCGGATCTTGCTCGTGGAAGATGAACGGCGGCTCGCCGAAGCGCTGCGGGCCGGGCTGAGTGCCGAGGGCTATGCCGTCGATGTCGCCCACAACGGGCGGGATGCCCTCTGGCTCGCCACCGAGCACCCCTACTCCGCGATCATCCTCGACATCATGCTGCCCGGCCTGAACGGCTACCGCGTCTGCCGGCGGCTGCGCGACCAGGGCGACAGCACCCCCATCCTCATGCTCACCGCCAAGGACGGCGAGGACGACGAGATCGAAGCCCTCGACACCGGCGCCGACGACTTCCTGCCCAAGCCCTTCTCCTACGGAGTCCTGCTCTCACGGCTGCGCGCCCTCATCCGGCGCGGCGGCGCCACCCGCCCGGGGGTCCTCAAACTGGGTGACCTCGAACTCGACCAGGCCGGCCGGACGTGCCGGCGCGGCACCGCCGACATCACCCTCACCGGCAAGGAGTTCGCCCTCCTCGCCTACCTCATGCAACGGCCAGGGCAGGTCGTCACCAAGGCCGAGCTGCTCGACAACCTCTGGGACTTCGCCGCCTCCGCGACCGCCAACCTCGTCGAGGTCCACGTCAGCGCCCTGCGGCGCAAGCTCGGCGCCGAGACCATCCGGACGGTCCGCGGCGCCGGCTACCACGTGGCCGGCTCGGGTGCCTAGCTTCCTTCGCTCCACCCGGTTCCGCGTCGCGGTGACGGCCTTCGCCGCCTCGGCCGTGGCGCTCGGGGCGGTGTCGCTGTGGTTCGTGCTCCAGGCGGAGAGCCGGCTCCGGAACGCCGCCACCCAGCTCGCCGACGCCCACGCCGACGCGATCGTCCAGCTCCTGAACACCGGCGCCCGGCCCGGCGACCTGACGCTGCTCGTGCGTGACTCGATCTACGAGGTCAAGGACCGGACGGGCAAGAGCGTCGCGTCCTGCCCCGTCCTGAGCGGCGCCACCCTTACGGCGTACGACGCCGATGTCACTCTGCGGCCGTACGAAATCGACCGCGCCGACCAGCGGTCGGTGGGATGTGCTCCCGAGCTGCGCGGGCTCGACGACGACCTGACCCTGCACGTCGTCCACGCCACCAGCGGCGACAGCAGGTACCAGGTCTACGCCGGTGCGCAGCTCGACCCCGAAGGCCAGGCGGCCGTCGACTCCGTCCGGACTGTGCTCACCTTCGGCGTCCCCGCGGTCGCGCTGCTCATCGGCGTGATCGCGTGGCTCGCCGTCCGCCGGTCGCTGCGCCCGGTCGAGGCCATCCGCGGGGAGGTCGCCGAGATCGGCGCGCACGACCTGAGCCGCCGCGTTCCGGCGCCGCGCACCGGCGACGAGATCGCGCGCCTCGCCGGGACGATGAACACCATGCTCGCGCGGCTCGACGAAGCCGTCACGCGCCAGAGCCGGTTCACCTCCGACGCTTCGCACGAGCTGCGCACGCCGCTCGCCTCGCTGCGGACCCAGCTCGAAGTGCTGCTGGCCCACCCGGACCGGCTCGACTGGCGGCACTCCTGCGAGAACGCGCTGCTCGACGTCACCCGCCTGCAGGACCTCGTCGCCGACCTCGTGCTGCTCGGCAAGCTCGACCACGCCGGGCCGGACCGGCTCGAACCCGTGGCACTGTCCGAAGTGGTCCAGGCGGTCGCGGCCGGCCGGGCGGAGATCGAGATCCGCGGCGCGCCGGTGGTGCGCGGCCACCGGTCGCGGCTCGAACGGCTCCTCCGCAACCTCGTCGACAACGCCCGGCGGCACGCGGTGTCCCGCGTCGCCGTCAAAGTGTCCACTGTGGACGGTTGGGCGGTGCTGTCGGTCACCGACGACGGGCCCGGCATCCCCGAAGCGGACCGCGAGCGCGTCTTCGACCGCTTCGTCCGCCTCGACAACGCGCGCGCCCGCGACGACGGCGGATCCGGGCTGGGCCTGGCGATCGTCGCCGACATCGCCCGCGCCCACGGCGGCACGGCCGCGGTCGAGGGCGGGAGCCGGTTCGTCGTCCGGATTCCGGAGCTGAAGACGTCTTAAGCCGGCTTCAGGCTGCGTTCAGCGTCCGCGGCCGACGCTGCGGCCATGATCATCTCTTGGCGCCCCCTCGACCACGCCGAATACCGGGCGTCGTCGTGGTTCCCGGGTCTCACCGGCCTGCGCGCGCTGGCCGCGCTGGCCGTCGTGTTCTTCCACTACGGCGGCCCCGTCGTCGACCGGCTGCAGGGCTGGATCGCCGTCCAGCTGTTCTTCGTGCTGTCCGGCTTCCTCATCACCACGCTGGCGCTGCGCGAAGAGGAGCGCACCGGCCGGATCTCGTTGCGTGACTTCTACGTCCGCCGCGTCTTCCGGATCATGCCGGTGTACTTCCTGCTGCTCGGCCTGACGGCGCTGGCGGTGACCCTCGCCGGGACGTACGCGAGCGGCAGGCTCGGCGACGCGATGCCGTACTACCTGACCTTCCTCAACGAAGTCGTCGACTTCAACACGCCGTACCCGACGTCGTGGTCGCTGGGCGTGGAGGAGAAGTTCTACCTCGTCTGGCCCGCGCTGCTCGTGCTGACGTCATCGGCGAAGTCCGGGAAGACCGCGCTGCGCCTGATGATCGGCGCCGGCGCGATCGGGATCGTGCTCGGTGTGCTGCCGCTGGCGCCGTCGCACCAGTGGGCGAGCCTGACGGTGCACTACGGCTCGCTGGTCGTCGGCTGCCTGCTCGGCCTGGCCCTGCACCACCCGCGCGGGTTCGCCGTGCTGCGGCCGCTGACCAGCCCGGCCGCCGGGGTGCTGGTCGCGCTGGGGTTCGGCGTGCTGCAGCTGTCGGTCAAGCCGCTGGGACGCTCGCTCGGCGGGAACTGGCAGTTCGTCGTCCCCATCTACGCGGTGGGCGCGGCGCTGCTGCTCGTCGCGGTCGTCTCCGCGGGCCCGGTGCGGCGGCTGCTCGCGAGCCGTCCGCTCACTTACATCGGTGATCGGTCCTACGCGCTCTACCTGGCCCAGACCGGGGCGGCGGGCGTGACCGGGCTCCTGCTGCCGACGGGACCGGCGAAGGCCGTCGCGACCTCCGCCGTCGCGCTGCTCTTCGCCTGCGGCTTGCGGCGCTGGGTCGAACTGCCCGCGATCGCCTTCGGCCGCCGGCTGGTGGCGAAAGGGGAGCGGGCCCCTGCCGAGGAACGACAGGGGCCCGCTCGGGTGAAATAGGGTCAGGCAAGAACCGTCTCCAGCGCCGTGTGCGGCAGGTCGTGCGCGACCGCGACCGGGCCGTTCGTCAGGGCGCCGGCGTGGGTGTTGAGGCCCTTGGCGAGCGCGGCGTCGGCCTGCAGGGCGGCCTTCCAGCCGTGCTCGGCCAGCTGTACGGCGTAAGGCAGCGTCACGTTCGTGAGGCCGTAGGTCGACGTCCGGGGCACCGCGCCCGGCATGTTCGCGACGCAGTAGAAGACGGACTCGTGCACGGTGTAGGTCGGCTCGTCGTGCGTGGTCGGGCGCGAGTCGGCGAAGCAACCACCCTGGTCGATCGCGATGTCGACGAGCACGCTGCCCGGCTTCATGCGGGACACGAGCTCGTTCGAGACCAGCTTCGGCGCCTTCGCGCCCGGGACCAGCACCGCGCCGATGACCATGTCGGCCTGCAGCACGGACTCTTCGACCGAGAGGCGGTTCGACGTCACCGTGCGGATGCGGCCGCCGAAGTCGTTGTCGATCTGGCGGAGGCGGTCGACGTTGGTGTCCAGGATCTCGACGTCCGAGCCGAGGCCCAGCGCGACGCGGGCGGCGTTCAGGCCGGCGACGCCGCCGCCGATGACGACGACGCGCGCCGGGTGCACGCCGGGGATGCCGCCGGGCAGCACGCCGCGGCCGCCGCTCGGCTTCATCAGCGAGAACGCGCCGACCTGCGGGGCCAGCCGGCCCGCGACCTCGGACATCGGGGCGAGCAGCGGGAGCGCGCCGTTCGCGGTCTGCACGGTTTCGTAGGCGATCGCGGTGGTGCCGGCGGCCAGCAGCGCGTCGGTCAGCGGCCGGTCGGCGGCGATGTGCAGGTAGGTGAAGAGGACCTGGTCGGCGCGCAGCCGGGGGTACTCCTCGGCGATCGGCTCCTTGACCTTGAGGACCAGCTCGCCCTCGGCCCAGGTCTCTTCGGCGGTGGCGAGGATCTTCGCGCCGGCGGCGACGTATTCATCGTCGGAGATGGACGAGCCGATGCCCGCGCCGGTCTCGACGAAGACGTCGTGCCCGCGGCCGACCAGCTCGTGCACCCCGGCCGGGGTCAGCGCGACCCGGTACTCGTGCCTCTTGATTTCACGGGGGACAGCGATACGCACGGTCGGCCTCCTGGGTCGGTCTGCGTCCGGATTCGGTGCGGTGGTGCCACTCACGGTGAGCCACCCGGACGGCGGTGTCATCGTGCTGTGCGGACATTTCTTCGCCGTTATCGTGGTGCTACGCGGACAAGAACGTTGACTTCGACCGCGCTGGAGGTTGCAGCGTGGAGCCATGAGAGCTGTGTGGTTGCGGGAGTTCGGCGGGCCGGAAGTGCTGGAGCCGGGCGACGCGCCGGACCCGGTACCCGGGCCCGGCCAGGTGCTGGTCGAGGTGGCGTTCGCGAACACCACGTTCGTCGAGACGCAGGTGCGGGCCGGGACGGGACCGTTCCGGCCGCCGTTGCCGATCGTCCCCGGCAACGGCGTCGGCGGCGTGATCAGCGCGGTCGGCCCGGGCGCCGACCCGGGGCTCGCCGGACAGCGGGTGGTGACGTCGACCGGCGGCTCCGGCGGGTACGCCCAGCGCGTCGCGGTGGACGCGTCGGCGGCGTTCGCGGTGCCGGACGCGCTGGCGCTCGACGCGGCGGTGGCGCTGCTCGCGGACGGCCGGACCGCGACGGGCTTGGTCCATGCCACCAGGGTGCGGCCCGGCGATCGAGTCCTGGTCGAGGCCGCGGCGGGTGGCGTCGGCGGCCTGCTGGTGCAGCTGGCGAAGGCGGCGGGCGCCACGGTGGTCGGCGCGGCGGGTGGGCCGGCGAAGGTGGCTCACGTCCTGGGCGCGGACGAGGTCGTCGACTACCTGGCCCCGGACTGGGCGTCTTCGGTGGGCGCGGTCGACGTCGTCTTCGACGGCGTGGGCGGGGCGATCGGCACGGCGGCGTTCGGGTCGCTGCGTCCAGGCGGGCGGATGGCGGTGTACGGCCTCGCGGGCGGTTCGTGGGCGGAGGTGTCCGAAGCGGACGCCGCTTCGCGGGGTGTCTCGCTGGTGCGCTCGATCGGGAGCCCGGCGGAGATGCGGGCGTTCACGGAGTCGGCGCTGTCGGAAGCCGCGGCCGGACGGCTGGTGCCGGTGATCGGGCAGCGGTTCCCGCTGGAGAAAGCCGCGGACGCCCACGCGGCGATGGAGTCCCGCACCACGATCGGCAAGACGCTGCTGGTCGCCTGACAGTACCGGCGAGCCCACCTTACGCCGTAAGGTGACTTACACCGTAAGGTGGACTCGCCGGTACTTCGCGAGAGGGTCAGGCGCGGTAGGCCGACCAGGAGCTGTTCATCCGCGTGGCCTGGCCCGCGGTGAACTCGTACATGCAGCTGTCGTAGCTGTAGTCCATGAAGTTGTGGACCGGGTCCTTGCCCGCCGAGGTGCACGTGTCCTTGCTGGCCGGGCACCCGGACGTCGCCGTCGCTTCGGCCGGGGTGTCCGAGACGTAGTCGCCCGAACCGGAGCAGCCGCCCTGGAACGTGTGGTACAGGCCCATCCAGTGGCCGACCTCGTGGGTGGCCGTGTCGCCCTCGTTGTAGTTGGTCGCCGACCGGCCAGGCAGTGACTCGTCGAGGATCACGACGCCGTCCAGCTTCGGCTGCGAGCTGTAGTTCGAGGGGAACGTCGCCCAGCCGAGCAGGTCGTCACCGAGGTTGGCGGTGTAGATGTTCAGCGCGTTCTTGCCGCCCTTGCGCAGCGCGTTCTTCATGTTCCGCTCGGCGGACGTGCCGTCGGTGATGCCGTTGTACCAGGTGGAGTTGTTGGTGTAGTCGGTGCTCGTCAGCGTGAAGCTGAAGCCGCTGGACGCGTACGCGCTGTTGAGCACGGAGATCTGCTTGGTGATGGCCGACGCCGGCAGGTTGCCGGTCGAGCCGCTGGTGATCACGTGGAAGTAGACCGGGATCGACACCGCCGACGGCGCCTTCAGCGCGGTGCGCTTGCCGGCGAGCTTGCTCTGCAGGTCCGCGTCCATGCGGGCCGCTTCGGCGGGCGACAGGCTGTCGGCGTGGCCGTCCTTGCCGCGGTCCGCGGCGTGGGTGGGGGTGAAGCAGTCGCCGGCCGGGGCGGCGACGGCGCTCCCGGCGGTGGTGCCCGGGACGACCAGGGCGACCAGGGACAGTGCGGACACCGCACCCAGCTTGACGGCCCTGCGAACCCGCTCGGAACTGCTCATGGACACTCCTCTGCGCCGGCCCGGCTACCCCGGGTGCTGCGAAGAAGGTGCGTCAGGCGATCACCGGAATCCACCATCTTTCGGCTGGAAAAGACAATCGGAACGTTCGGCGCGATCCATGCGGAGTAGTGCATAGGTCATGGAATGGGCCGAATGGCGCAGTCAGCTCCAGCGCAGCGCGACCAGCTGGGTGATCAGGGCCAGTCGGACGTCGGGGTCGTCGAGGTCCAGTGGCACCAGTTCGAGGAGCTTGCGCATCCGGTACCGCAGGGTGTTCGGGTGGATCCGCAGCTCGCGCGCCGCCGCACGCGGGTCGCCGGGGTGGCGCAGCCACTCGTAGAGCGTCTCGACGTAGCCGGCCTTGCCCGTTTCGTCGTGCGCGCGCAGCGCGCCCAGCGGGCCGAGCTCCGCGACCTTCGCGCCGGCCGCCGCGGTCGCGCCGCGGTGCAGCGTCAACGCCGTCCAGGCTTCGTCGAAGGTGACCACGCGCTCGTCGAGGATCTCCGCGCGCAGCAGGCCGAGGGCTTCGTCGGCTTGGAGGCGCGAGGCCGAGAGGTCGCCGATCTCGCCGGGAGCGCCGGCCGCGGCGCGCGGGGCGCCACTGCGACGGGACGGCCCCGTCGCGACGAGAGCGTCGCGCAGTTCCGCCCAGCCGCCGGGGCCCGGCCGGTCCGGGACCACGGCGTAGAGCAGCCCGCCCAGCTCGGTCGCGACCGGACGGCGCCCGATGCCCTGGGAGATCCGTTCGAGCAGGGCGAGCCGCAGGCCCTCGGCGTCACGGCCGTCGCCGCCGGTGACCTCGATGACGACCACCCGGTGCGGTTCGTCGGACAGGTCCAGCTCGGCCATCGCCTTGCGCGGGTTCGCCCGGCCTTCGAGCACCCCGCGCAGCAGTTCGGCCGACGCTCGGCGCTGCGCGTCGGTGTGCGCGCGCCGGCGCAGCAGGTGCAGCGCGACGACCGGGGCGGCGTCGGCGAAGGCGGCCGCGCGCTCGTCGGACACCGGCCCGGCGACGACCGCCCACATCGACCCGAGCAGCTCGCCGCCCATCCGGATCGGCACGATCAGCCGCGGCAGCGTGCCGTCGCGCTGGGCCGGGACGAAGATCGTCTGCCGGCCGCGGGACAGCTCCCGGAACACCCCGCGCGAGCGGAACCGCGCGAGGACGTCGTCGGGGATGCGGCGGCCCATGATCGTGGCGACGCGCGCGGGGTCGGTGAGGTCCTGGCGCGCGGAGTAGGCGAGCACGCGCGAGTTGGTGTCCTCGATGGTCACCGGGGCGTCCACGACGGAGGCGACGGCGTCGGCCAGCCGGAAGAGGTCGCCGGAGCCGGGATCGAGGTCCTCGGACTCGTCGGCGAGGGCGTCGAGGACGGTCCGCAGCAGCCACACCAGCTGGGCCCACGACGTCGCGGCGTGCACCTGGACGAGCGCGACGCCGCTGGCCTTCGCGGCCCGCTTGACGGCGGGCTTCGCGGCGAGCGGCGGCTTGAGCAGCACGGCGGCGGCGCCCTGTTCGGCACTGCGCTTCACCAGTTCGGCGGCGTCTTCGGGGCCGGTGGTGGCGACGCCGAGCACGAGATCCCCGGCGGCGACGGCCCCGCCGGGTTCGGCGATCACGACATCGGCGACGGCGGGCGACTCGTCGGGCAGCTGCAGCGCGTGGAGCAGCGTCGGCCCCACCCGGTCGACCACGCTGCGCACCGAGACCACGGGATCATTCTGGCCGAGAAACCGCTGGACGGCTCGGTAGGGTCGGACGGTGAGCGAAGCGCGGCGGATCGTCGAAACCGGCTACGACAGCTCGGCCGAGCGGTACCTCGAGTGGAGCGCGCGGATCGCGGACGATCCCCGGCTGCGCTTCCTGGCCGAGCTGACCGGCCGCCTCGCCGACGGCGCGGAAGTGCTCGACCTCGGCTGCGGCGCGGGCGTGCCGTGCACGAAGCTGCTCGCCGAACGACACGACGTCCTCGGCGTCGACGTCTCCGCGACCCAGCTCGAACTCGCGCGGCGCACCGTCCCCGGGGCGCGGTTCGAGAAGGCGGACATGACGGCGGTGTCCTTCCCGGACAACAGCTTCGACGCCGTGACGGCGTTCTACTCCGTGCTGCACGTCCCGCGCGAAGAGCAGGGCGCGCTCTTCGCGCGGATCGCGCGCTGGCTGCGGCCGGGTGGCTGGTTCCTCGCCGCGCTCGGGTGCAGCGAGGCGAACGGCGTCGAGGACGACTGGCTCGGCACGCCCATGTTCTTCAGCAGCCACGCACCCGACGTCAACCGGCGCCTGCTCGCCGAAGCCGGGTTCACCCTGGTCCTCGACGAGCCCGTGACCATGCACGAACCCGAGGGCGCGGCCACCTTCCACTGGGTCCTCGCGCGCCGTTAGACCTCGTGCGGCTTGCGCGCGTCGATGTCCTCCGGGGTGTACTGCTCGCGTTTCGTGGTGAGCGCCCAGCGGTGGCCGTCCGGGTCGACGACCCGGCCGTAGCGCTCGCCGAAGAACATCTCCGTCACCGGGGCCTCCACCGTCGCGCCCGCGAAGACCGCGCGTCGCGCGAGGTCGTCCGGGTCGGCGGTCTCCAGCGTCAGCAGGAGCGGGGTCCCGCCGATCGTCGACGGCGCCAGTGCGTCCAGCGCCGCGATCTCCTGGCTCACCAGCAGCCGCGCGTCGCCGACCGCCAGCTCCACGAACAGCACCGTGCCGTCCGGCAGGACCGTGCGGAACAGCTCCACCGCGCCGAACGCCCGGCCGTAGAAGGAAAGCGCCGTCTCGACGTCCTTCACGAACAGGTGCGGCACCAGGCCGAGCGGGCGGCTCACGCCGACTCCGGACGCGCCAGCAGGCCCGCGTCGTCCGCCGCGGCGACGAGCCGGCGCAACGAAGCAGCCTCACGCGAAGCAGCTTCGCGGCCGGCCGGCGTGATGCGGTAGTAGCGGCGCCGGGAGTCTTCGCCCGGCAGCTCCTCGGCCAGTCCGTCGGCGGCCAGCCGGGTCAGCGTCCGGTAGAGCGTGCCCGGGCCGAGCTGGACCTCGCCGCTCGTGACCTCGGCGACGAACCCCATGATCCCGTAGCCGTGCGCGCGCCCGCCCGGCCCGGCGGCCAGGGCCAGGAGCACCTGGAAAGCCGCGGGGGTGAGCGGGTTGCCGTCGGCCATGCGAGCAGCCTACACTCCGCCCTGGTTATATCCACGGTGGATATAGAGAGAGGCGGGGTCATGCCCATCCAAGGGGTCAGCAAGGTCGTCGTCGGGGTCGAGGACCAGGCGCGTGCCAAGGAGTTCTGGTCCGGGATCGTCGGGTTCGCGGTGACCACCGACGTGCCCTACGACGACCAGGGGCACCGCTGGGTCGAGGTGACCGCCCCGAACGGGACGATCCTCGTGCTCAGCGAGAACCCCGAGGACCGCCGCCGCTTCGGCGAGAACGACCAGCTGCCGACGTCGAACTTCTTCTTCCACGCCGACGACGTCGAGAAGACGTACGAGGAACTGTCGGCGAAGGGGGTGGAGTTCCCGTCGAAACCGGAGAAGCAGCCGTGGGGCTGGTGGTCGATGTTCGTCGACTCCGAGGGGAACCGCTTCGCGCTGCAGCAGCGCGACTAGCGCGACTGGCGCGACAAGACCGCGGTCAGGACCCGCCACAGCTCGCCGGTGGGGTCCTCGACCGGCTCCTTCGCCCGCCACGCGACGACGCCGTCGGGGCGCACGAGCGAAGCGCCACCCGCCGAAAGGCCGTACCTCGCGGCGAAGAGGCCGTCGTCGATGACGTGGCAGTCGAGGCCGACGCCGGTCTCGGCCGCGACGTCGGCGGCGGCGTGCTCCCACTCGCCTCCGGTGCACAGCAGCACCCACGAGTGCCCGAGCAAGTCCACAGTGGACGCCAGGCCCGGGGCCCGGAAGCCGGGACGTCCGGTCGGCGCGTGGATGTCCTCCACTCGCGACCCGTCGTCCGGCTCCTCGGACAGCACGGCGGACGAGCGGTACCGGAACCCGAGGATGGCGTTCAGCATGTCCTCCGGCTCGGTGATCCCCGTGACGTCGAGGCCGGGGTGCATCCGCTGCTTCATGTTGTGCAGCGAGGTGTCGATGATCATCCGCGCGATCGGCCGCCGCTCGGCCTCGTACGTGTCGAGCAGCGCCGCACCCGCGTCGCCGCGCAGCACCGCGGCCAGCTTCCACGCGATGTCCGCGCTGTCGCCGACCGCGGTGTTGCCGCCCTGGCCGCCGGTCGGCGGCGTCACCTTCGCCGCGTCGCCGGCCAGGAACACCCGCCCGGCGCGGAACCGGTCCGCCAGCCGCGCGGCGATCTCCCACGAGCCGGTCCAGACGATCTGCGGCTCGAGATCGGGCAGGTCGGTGGCCGCGCGGATCATCGACACGAGCCGGTCGTGGCCGAAGTCGGCGGGGCTCTCGCCGCGGTCCGGGAAGTAGTCCGGCGCGAAGACGTACCGGTTCGGCACGTCGGTGTTGACCAGCCCCGCGGTGAAGTCCGGGTGCTGCAGGTAGAAGAGGTCGGTCACGCCCGGCTGGACGCGGTCGCCGAGGTCGGCGTCGAACACGACGCCGAGGCAGTGGCTCAGCGCGTCCATCCCGGTGGTCCCGATGCCGAGCCGCTGCCGGATGCCGCTGCGCCCGCCGTCCGCGGCGACGACGTAGTCCGCGCGCACGACCGTCTCTTCGCCTGAGTCGCGGTGCCGCAGCGTCGCGGTGACGCCGTCGTCGTCCTGCGTCAGGTCGACGAGCTCGGTCCGGAACCGGACCCGCGCGCCGGCTTTCTCGGCGTGGGCCAGCAGGATCGGCTCGACGACGTCCTGGCCTGCCATGCCGGCGGGCATCGTCGTCGAGGCCGAGACGTCGAACTCGCTGCCGTCTTCCATGAGCCGGTGCAGGACGCGGCCGGCCAGGCTGGTCGCCACGGTGATCCGCAGCCCCCGCGAGGCCCGCGGGCTCACCTGCAGCACCTCGCGGTCGATTCCTGCCCAGTGGAACAGCTCCATCGTGCGCCAGTTCTGCCCGGCGGCCCGTGAGTGGACCGACGTTCCGGCGTGCCGTTCGACCGTCAGGACGTCCACTCCTTCCCGGGCCAGGAACAGCGATGCCGACAGTCCGCCCAGCCCGGCCCCCACGACCAGCACCTGTACTCGCTCCATCAGGACTTCCTCCCAGTCTGTGAATCTTCCTGATCGAATATCTTAGACACAGAGATATCGGCGGGGCAAGGGCGTAGGCTCCCAGGAAGTGGGAGCGGTTGGGTACTCCGTTCGGCCGAAGTAGCTTCGGACTCCAGCGATCCCCCTTGAGCCGCAAGGAGAAAACGATGAGCGCGGACGACACCTCGGCGTGGTCCTTCGAGACCAGGCAGATCCACGCGGGCGCCGCGCCGGATCCGGCCACCGGCGCGCGGGCGACGCCGATCTACCAGACGACGTCGTACGTCTTCCGCGACAGCCAGCACGGCGCCGACCTGTTCAGCCTCGCCGAGCCCGGCAACATCTACACGCGGATCATGAACCCGACGCAGGACGTGCTGGAGCAGCGCGTCGCGTCGCTCGAAGGGGGAGTCGCGGCGCTGGCGTTCGCGTCCGGCTCGGCCGCGACCACCGCGGCGATCCTGAACCTCGCGGGCGCGGGCGACCACTTCGTCTCGAGCCAGTCGCTCTACGGCGGCACCTACAACCTCTTCCACTACACACTGCCGAAGCTCGGCATCGAGGTCACGTTCATCGACGACCAGGACGACCTCGAGCAGTGGCGCGCCGCCGTCCGGCCGAACACGAAGTTCTTTTTCGCCGAGACGCTCGCCAACCCGGGCAGCAACGTCCTCGACATCCGCGGCGTCGCCGACACCGCGCACGAGGCCGGCGTCCCGCTGCTGGTCGACAACACCATTCCCACGCCTTACCTCGTAAGGCCGATCGAGCACGGCGCCGACGTCGTGATCCACTCCGCCACCAAGTACCTCGGCGGCCACGGCACGACGATCGCCGGCGTCCTGGTCGACGGCGGCACGTTCGACTTCGGCAAGGACCCGGCCAAGTTCCCGGGCTTCAACGAGCCCGACCCGAGCTACCACGGCCTGAAGTACTGGGAGGCGCTCGGCCCGGGCGCGTACGCCGCGAAGGCGCGCGTCCAGATCCTGCGCGACACCGGGGCGGCGATCGCGCCGCTGAACAGCTTCCTGATCCTGCAGGGCATCGAGACGCTGTCGCTGCGCGTCGAGCGGCACGTCCAGAACGCGCAGGCGCTCGCCGAGTGGCTCGAGCAGCGCGACGAGGTCGAAAAGGTGTACTACGCCGGCCTGCCGTCGAGCCCCTTCTACGCGGCCAAGCAGAAGTACCTGCCGCGCGGCGCGGGCGCGGTCCTGGCTTTCGACCTGCGCGGCGGCGTCGAGGCGGGCCGGAAGTTCGTCGACGGCACCGAGCTCCACAGCCAGCTGGTGAACCTCGGCGACGTCCGCAGCCTGATCGTGCACCCCGCGTCGACCACCCACAGCCAGCTCTCGGCGGAGGAGCAGCTCGCCAGCGGCGTGACGCCGGGCCTGGTCCGGATCGCCGTCGGGCTGGAGGGGATCGAGGACCTCAAGGCCGACCTGGAGGCCGGATTCCGGGCGGCCAAGGCGGAACTGTGACGGCTGGCCCCGTCACCGGCGCCTGGCGGATCGGTGATCCGCCGGGACGCCGGAAGTTCGTCACCGGCCCCGGCGCGCTCGCGCTCGAGGCCGGTGGCGTGCTGCCTTCGTTAACGCTCGCTTACGAGACGTGGGGGACGCTGAACTCCGACGCGTCCAACGCGGTCCTCGTCGAGCACGCGCTGACCGGCGACAGCCACGCGGCCGGGCCGCCGGCGCCGGGGCATCCCAGCGCGGGCTGGTGGGACGGGCTGATCGGGCCCGGGAAAGCCCTGGACACCGACGAGTTCTTCGTCGTGGTCCCGAACGTCCTCGGCGGCTGCCAGGGTTCGACCGGGCCGTCGTCACCCGATCCGGACGGGACGCCGTGGGGCAGCCGGTTCCCGGTCGTGACGGTGCGGGACCAGGTGGCTTCGGAGGCGGTCCTGGCCGACCACCTGGGCATCGAGCGCTGGGCGGCCGTCGTCGGCGGGTCGATGGGCGGGATGCGCGCGCTGGAGTGGGCGGTGACGTTGCCCTCGCGGGTGGCGTCGGTGCTCGTGCTGGCGTCGACCGCGCGGGCGTCGGCCGAGCAGATCGCCTGGGCGGCGCCGCAGCTGCACGCCATCCGCAGCGACCCGTTCTTCCACGGCGGCGACTACTATTCGGCAGCGTCGGGGCCCCAGGCCGGGCTCGGGATCGCCCGGCGGATCGCGCACGTCACCTACCGCAGCGAGCCGGAGCTGGCCCAGCGGTTCGGCCGCGCGTACCAAGGTGACGAGGACCCGTTGCGGGGCGGGCGGTTCGCCGTCGAGTCCTATTTGGATCACCACGCGGGAAAGCTGGCGCGCCGGTTCGACGCGAACAGCTACGTCGTGCTGACGGAGTCGATGAACACCCACGACGTCGGCCGGGATCGCGGCGGTGTCGCGGCGGCTTTGGGCCGGGTGACCGCCCGCGCGGTGATCGGCGGGGTGGACAGCGACCGGCTCTACCCGCTCTACCAGTCGGCGGAGATCGCGGCGGGGATCCCGGGAACGTCGGAGCCGTCGGTGGTTTCCTCGCCGTACGGCCACGACTCGTTCCTCATCGAGACCGATCAGATCGCCGCCCTGGCGAAGGCGCTTCTGGGCTAGTCACGCGCTCTCCCAGGCGTACCAAGGTGTTCGCGACCCGTCGTGACGCGTCGGCGGCGTAGTCCCCGAGGCGTCCGGCGGCGCGGTCGGAGAGCTTCGCGACCCGCCAGGCCACGTCGTCCGCGCGATCGGCGGCCTCGTCGCCCACCGTGGCGATCCGGTCGGCGAGCCGTCCCGTGCTCGCGGCGAGCAGATCCTTGAGTGCCATGGTTTTCCCTCCGCCTAGAGCATTCCGGCGCGGCGCCACAGCCGCGCGCTCGGGCCGCCGATCAGGTCGTTCTCCCGCAGGAACCGGACGAGCTTGCGGGCCCCGAAGGCCAGCGTCTCCCGCCGGTGCGCGCTGGTCCGCGCGGCTTCGACGGCGACGCCGGGGTCGATCCCCGCGCGCAGGTACTGGCGCGGCCGGGACAGCAGCCGCGACATCAGCAGCGCGCCGACGGCGACCACGATCCGCGCGAACTCCTTGCGCCACCAGGGCGCGTCCGCCAGTTCGCGGACGAGGTCGTCGCGCGCGTACCGCACGTGCCGCGCCTCTTCCGTGACGTGGATCCGCATCACCGCACGGACCACCGGCTGCACCGACTCGTCGTCGAGGTGCTCGCGCTGCAGCGCGTCGAAGATCTCCTCGCCGATCAGCGTCGCGACCCACATCGACGGCCCGTGGAGGATTGCCGGGAGAGCCTGCGCGGAGAGTTGCAGCCAGCGGTTGTTGCGGTAGGGACGGCCGTCGACGCGCTCGATCAGGCGCGCGAACATCGTGGAGTGCCGGCATTCGTCGGCGACCTCGGTCAGCGCGTAGTGCACGTGCCGGGTCGTCGGGTCCTGCCGGTAGGACGCGCGCAGCAGCATCTGCATGAGGATCAGCTCGAACCAGATCCCGACGCTGACGGTGTTCACGAGCTCTTGGCGCGACAGCTCGATCCGCTGCGCGCGGCTGAGCGTGTCCCACAACGGCGTGCCGTAGAGGGAAACCAGCTTCTCGGGGATGAAGAACTGGTCGTCGTTCAGCGGCGCGGCCCAGTGGACGTCCACGTCCGGGTCGTAGGACAGCCGGGCGCTCGACTTGAGCAGCCGGTCCGCCGTGGCTTCACGATCACCCATGTCCGCACCTCCCTGTGTCGTGTAACACTAGAACGCATGAAACATTTTCCGTCAAGTTGTAAACCGGCTTAGGGTTGGGGTCATGCGCGACCTCCTCAAGCACGCGCTCGAAGCCGAGCTCCCCGGCGACGAGACCGCCGAACGGATCATGGGCGCGGCGCTGACCCAGGCCGAGGACTTCGGGCTGCGCCGGTTCACCGTCGACGACGTCGCGCGCCGCGTCGGCCTCTCACGGGTGACGATCTACCGCTACTTCCCGAAGAAGGACCAGCTGCTCAACGCGCTGGTCCTGCGGGAGATGAAGCGCTTCCTGACGAAGGTCGACGCCGTCGTCGAGGCGCAGGCGACCCCGGAGGAGAAGCTCATCGAGGGGTTGAGCTTCTCGCTGGGGTACCTGCGCGGGCACCGGCTGCTCAACCGGCTGCTGCGCACCGAGCCGGAGCTGATCCTCCCGCAGCTGACGGTGCAGGCGGGCGGCCTGTTCGCGGCGGCCCGCACCCGGATCGCGGCGCACTTCCACGCGGAGATCGCGGCGGGCCGGCTCAGCCTGCCCGCCGAGGACGTCGACGGCATGGCGGAGCTGCTGATCCGGATCGTGGTGTCGCTGGTGCTGACGCAGGAGACGGTGCTCCCGGTGGACGACGACGTCCAGCGGCGCCGGCTGGCCGAGCTGTACCTGGCGCCGATCGTCCGCTCGCTGCGCCCGGCCTAGTCGGAGACGGCTTCCGAGATCCAGGGGGCCACCGGCAGGTCCCGGTCGAGGCACTCGACCGACAGCCGGATCGTCCACCGCAACGCCTGCAGCACCAGGCTGTCCACCTCGTCGGGCGCCGCGTTGGCCAAGGCGATCTCGACCTGTTCCTGCGCCGCCTCGGTGTTGCCGTGGACCTCCGCCAGCAGCGTCCGGACGGCGGTCCGCACCGGCGGGTCGGCCTGGTCGATCGAGACCTCTTCGCCGTCTTCGTCGAAGACCTGGACCTTGACCGGCGCGCTGCCGCCGTCGCCGAGGGTGGAGACCATCGCGCTGCATTCGCCGAACAGCAGCAGCATCAACGCTTTCGTCTCGTCCGCGCGGGCCTGCGGTTCGGCGGCCGTCGGCGCGACCTCGACGAGGGCTTCGGCGTCGTCACCGAGGCTCAGCGCCGTCAGCGCGCGCTGAGCCTTCTCGACGAGCTCCTGCTCGTTCCAGTCCGCATCCACGTGCCCCATCAAACACCAGCGACGGCGGTCGTGGGGATACCTTGATCCGGGTCGGTCATCCGGCCGCGTGAAGGGCACCCAGTGCGAGCCGGGAGAGCAGTTCGGCGAGTTCGCCGTCACTGAGATGGCGGTTGTACGGTGTCGAGTTGATCAATCCGAACACGGCGTGTGCCGCCGACCGCGCCTGCCGTTCTCCCAGCTCCGGCATGGCTTCGCGGATCGCGCTGACCCACACCTCGACGTACTGCCGCTGCAACGCGCGAACCTGCTTGCGGTCGGCGTCGGTGAGGTTCGCGAGGTTGCGCTCTTGAACGGTGATCAGGGACGGGTGCGCGAGCGCGAAGCCGACGTGGAACGCCACGAGCCCGGCCAGCGTGTCGTGCGGCGTGCCGGGCCTGGCCGCCCACGTCGTGCCGCCGTCGAGCAGGTAGCGGCTGATCGAGTTCAGCATCTCGCCGAGGATCGCGTCCTTGCTGCGGAAGTGCCGGTAGAGCGCGGGCCCGGAGATCCCGACGGCGGCGCCGATGTCGTCGATCCCGACACCGTGGAACCCGTGGTGGGCGAACAGCTCGGCGGCCGCGGCCAGGATCTGCTCGCGTCTGTTCGCCTTCTCGCCGTTCACGAGCGGAGTGGGGTTGGCCGGCATCCGGCCATATTAGAGCGGCAGGTTAGCGAGCGCTAACACCGCGGCGAGTTCGGTCCGGCGCGCGGCATCCCGAGATGCGTCCCGGTCGCGGTTAGCAAGTGCTAACACCGCGTGGCGTCCGGCTCGCCGAGAGGCGACCGGCGGGCGAACGAATTCACAGGTTAGCGAGCGCTAACACTGTTCCCGTCTTCCGGCGTGGGCCGAGTGGGTTACTTGCAGGTAACTAGGGGTTCCTCGTGGGGCTTCCACATGCTGTGCTTTTGGGGTCGGTTCTGTCACAAAGGAGTGGCCCATGGGGGTTCCGATCCGTCTTTCGCGACGGTTTTTTCTGAGGTTGAGCACGGCTCTCGGGGCCGTCGTCCTGTCCACTCTCGGTGTCACGGGCCTCGCCCACGCCGCCGGGACCGTCTACGCCGCGCTCGGCGACTCCTACTCCTCGGGAGTCGGGGCCGGCAGCTACGGCAGTTCCGGGAGTTGCTACCGCAGCTCCAACGCCTACGGTCAGCTCTGGGCCAACGCCCACAGCGGCACGTCGTTCACCTTCCTCGCCTGCTCGGGAGCGAAGACCGGCGACGTCATCAGCCAGGCCAACTCCATCCCCTCCAACGCGACCCTGGTCACGGTCACCGTGGGCGGCAACGACGCCGGCTTCAGCGACGTGATCCAGACCTGCACCCTCGGCAGCGACGCGACCTGCACCGCGCGCGTCAACACCGCGAAGACCTACGTCAACAACACCCTGCCCGCGTTGCTGACCAACACCTACAACGCGATCAAGGCCAAGGCTCCGGGCGCCAAGCTCGTCGTCCTGTCCTACCCGCGCTTCTACACCGTGCCCGGCTCGTGCTGGGTCGGGCTCAGCGACACCAAACGGACCGCGATCAACTCCGGCGCGGACACCCTGGCGTCGGTGATCCAGTCCCGGGCGGCGTCGGCGGGCGCGACGTTCGTCGACGTGCGGCCGTCGTTCGTCGGGCACAACATCTGCTCCTCGTCCGACGACTACCTGCACAGCTTGACCTGGCCGGTGATCGAGTCCTATCACCCGACCGTGGCCGGGCAGTCGGGCGGTTACTACGCGCCGCTGCGGAACGCCATCGGCTGACGTTCCTCCCGCGGAGGCCACCCCGGTTCGCCGGGGTGGCCTCTCTGTGTTCCGACGCTGCCGCATTCCGGCGACTGGACAACCCACGTTAGCGGTCGCTAACATCGAGACGGAGGTTAACGACCGCTAACTTCGAGGGAGCCCATGGACACGCCGGTACTGGGGACGTCTGCTGCCCCGGACAGCGAGGCTTACGCCCGCAACGCGACGTCGCACGCGGAGCTGGTCGAGGACCTCCGCAAACGTTTGGCGAGCACCCGTCTCGGCGGGCCGGAGAAGTCGCGCACCCGGCACGTCGAGCGCGGCAAGCTGCTGCCGCGCGACCGCGTCGACACGCTGCTGGACCCGGGTTCGGCGTTCCTGGAGCTCTCGCCGCTGGCCGCGACCGGACTGTACGACGACGAGGCGCCCTCGGCCGGGATCATCACCGGGATCGGGCGGGTCTCCGGCCGCGAGTGCGTGGTCGTCGCCAACGACGCCACCGTCAAGGGCGGCACGTACTACCCGATGACGGTCAAGAAGCACCTGCGCGCCCAGGAGGTCGCGCTGCACAACAACCTGCCGTGCGTCTACCTGGTGGACTCCGGCGGCGCGTTCCTGCCCAGGCAGGACGAGGTCTTCCCGGATCGTGAACACTTCGGCCGGATCTTCTACAACCAGGCGACGATGTCCGCGCGCGGCATCCCGCAGATCGCCGCGGTGCTCGGCTCATGCACCGCGGGCGGCGCGTACGTCCCGGCGATGAGCGACGAGGCCGTGATCGTCCGGAACCAGGGCACGATCTTCCTCGGCGGCCCGCCGCTGGTGAAGGCCGCGACCGGCGAGGTCGTCACGGCGGAGGAGCTGGGCGGCGGCGACGTCCACTCGCGGCAGTCCGGCGTCACCGACCACCTGGCCGACGACGACGCGCACGCGCTGCGGATCGTCCGGTCCATCGTGTCGACGCTCGGGCCGCGCACGCCGCGCCCGTGGGACGTGCTGCCGACCGAGGCCCCGGCTGTCGACCCCGCCGAGCTGTACGGCGTAGTCCCGACCGACCCGCGCACACCTTACGACGTAAGGGAGGTGATCGCGCGGATCGTCGACGGCAGCCGCTTCGGCGAGTTCAAGAAGGAATACGGGTCCACCCTGGTCACCGGCTTCGCCCGGATCCACGGCCACCCGGTCGGCATCGTCGCGAACAACGGCGTGCTGTTCGCCGAGTCCGCGATGAAGGGCGCGCACTTCATCGAGCTCTGCGACAAGCGCTCGATCCCGCTGCTGTTCCTGCAGAACATCACCGGCTTCATGGTCGGGCGCGCGTACGAAGCCGGCGGCATCGCCAAGCACGGCGCGAAGATGGTCACCGCGGTGGCCTGCGCGCGGGTGCCGAAGTTAACCGTCGTTATCGGCGGTTCGTTCGGCGCCGGCAACTACTCGATGTGCGGCCGGGCGTACTCGCCGCGGTTCCTGTGGATGTGGCCGAACGCGCGGATCTCCGTGATGGGCGGCGAGCAGGCCGCGTCCGTGCTCTCGACGGTCCGCCGCGACTCGATCGAGGCCCGCGGCGGCGAATGGTCCGCCGAGGACGAAGAAGCGTTCAAGGACCCGATCCGCGAGCAGTACGAAGCGCAGGGCAGCCCCTACTACTCGACGGCGCGGCTGTGGGACGACGGCGTGATCGACCCGGCGGACACCCGCACGGTGCTCGGCCTCGCGCTCTCGACCGCGGCCAACGCGCCCCTGTCCGATGTCAACTACGGCGTCTTCCGGATGTGATGATGTTCGACTCAGTGTTGGTCGCCAACCGCGGCGAGATCGCCGTCCGGGTCATCCGGACGTTGCGGGCACTCGGCATCCGCGCGGTCGCGGTGTACAGCGATGCGGACGCCGAGGCTCGCCACGTGCGCGAAGCGGACACGGCCGTGCGCATCGGCCCGGCGGAAGCTTCGAAGAGCTACCTGTCCATCCCGGCCATCGTGGACGCCGCCGTGTCCTCGGGTGCGCAGGCCGTCCACCCGGGTTACGGCTTCCTGGCGGAAAACGCCGAGTTCGCCCGCGCTTGCGAGGCGGCCGGGCTCGTGTTCATCGGCCCGCCGGTCGCGGCGATCGACGCCATGGGCGACAAGATCCGCGCCAAGGCGACGGTGTCGAAGGCCGGCGTCCCCGTGGTCCCCGGGGCGTCCGATGTGGACATCCCCGCCGGCGGGTTCGCCGAGGCGGCCGCGAAGGTCGGCTACCCGCTGCTGCTCAAGCCGTCCGCGGGCGGTGGCGGCAAGGGCATGCGGCTGGTCCGTGAAGAGTCCGAACTGGACGCCGCCATCGAGTCGGCACGGCGCGAGGCCAAGGGTTCCTTCGGCGACGACACCCTGCTGATGGAGCGGTTCGTCACGACCCCGCGGCACATCGAGATCCAGGTCATGGCCGACCGGCACGGCAACGTCATCCACCTCGGCGAGCGCGAGTGCAGCCTGCAGCGGCGCCACCAGAAGATCATCGAGGAAGCGCCGTCGGTGCTGCTCGACGACGCCACGCGCGAAAAGATGGGCTCGGCGGCCGCCGAAGCCGCGCGTTCGGTCGGGTACGTCGGCGCGGGCACGGTCGAGTTCATCATGTCGGCGCACGACCCGGACGAGTTCTTCTTCATGGAGATGAACACCCGGCTGCAGGTCGAGCACCCCGTCACCGAGCTGGTCACCGGCCTCGACCTGGTCGAGTGGCAGGTCCGGGTCGCGGCCGGGGAACACCTGACCGTCAAGCAGGAAGACGTCGTCCTCAATGGACACGCCGTCGAAGCGCGGGTGTACGCCGAAGACCCTGCGCGCGGGTTCATCCCGACCGGCGGGACGGTGCTGGCGGTGCACGAGCCGTCCGGCGACGGCGTCCGCGTCGACTCGTGGATGACGCGCGGCGCGGTGATCGGTTCGAACTACGACCCGATGCTGGCCAAGGTCATCGCCTGGGGCCCCGATCGCGCGGCCGCGCTGCACCGGCTCGACCGGGCGCTGGCCGACACGGCGCTGCTGGGCGTCGGCACCAACACGGCGTTCCTGCGCGGGCTGCTGGCCGACCCGGACGTCCGCGAGGGGCGTCTCGACACCGAGCTGGTCGATCGCCGTATGTCCACTTTGGTCTCTTCGGACGTGCCGGCGGAGTTCTTCGTCGCGGCCGCTTTGGACCGCCTACTGGAACTTCAGCCGTCCGGGGCCGTCGTGGACCCGTGGGACGTGCCGGACGGCTGGCGGATGGGCGGGTCCGGCGGGGTGACGTTCCGGCTGAAGTCCGGGCAGGCCACGGCCGTGGTCCGGGTGCAGGGCACGCCGGCCGCCGCGGTCGTCCAGGTGGACGACGCCGACGCGGTGCGGGTCTCGGCCCGGCGTGACGGCGACGTCCTGGAGATCCGCCACGCCGGTGGGTTCGACCGCTACCGCCAGGCCTGCGGTCCGGACCGGACGGTCTGGCTCGCCCGGGACGGCCTGAGCTTTCCCTTCGGCGAGCAGGAGTTCGTCCTGTCCTCACGCGGCGAGGCTGCCGGGACCGGGCCGGTCACCAGCCCGATGCCGGGCACGGTTCTCGTCGTGAAGGTCGCCGCCGGCGACGTCGTGAAGGCCGGGACGCCGTTGCTGGTCGTCGAAGCGATGAAGATGGAGCACACGGTCACCGCGCCGATCGACGGCGTGGTCAGCGAACTCCCCGTCCGGGCCGGCCAACAGGTCGCGCTGGACGAAACCCTTGCCGTCGTAAAGCCCCAAGAGGAGCAGCAGTGATCGACTTCCGCCTGGACGAGGAGTACGAGGCCCTCCGCAAGACCGTGGAGGACTTCGCGCACGCCGAGGTCGCGCCGGTCATCGGCGAGCTGTACGAGAAGGAAGAGTTCCCGTACGCGATCGTCGCGAAGATGGCCGAGATGGGCCTGTTCGGCCTGCCGTTCCCCGAGGAGTTCGGCGGCATGGGCGGCGACTACTTCGCGCTGTGCCTCGCCCTGGAGGAACTCGCGCGGGTCGATTCGTCGGTGGCGATCACCCTGGAGGCCGGCGTTTCGCTCGGCGCGATGCCGATCTTCCGCTTCGGGACGCAGGAGCAGAAGGAGACGTGGCTGCCTGATCTTTGCGCCGGGACGGCGTTGGGCGGCTTCGGCCTGACCGAACCGGGTGGCGGCTCGGACGCCGGCGCGACCCGGACCCGGGCCACTTTGGACGGTGACAGCTGGGTCGTCAACGGCAGCAAGGCGTTCATCACGAACTCGGGCACGGACATCACGCGCCTGGTCACCGTCACGGCCGTGACGGACGTGATGGAGAACGGCCGCAAGGAGATCTCGGCGATCCTGATCCCGTCGGGGACGCCGGGCTTCGAGGTGGCGCCGAAGTACTCGAAGGTCGGCTGGAACTGCTCGGACACGCACGAGCTGTCCTTTTCGGACGTCCGTGTCCCGGCGGAGAACCTGGTCGGCACCCGTGGCCGCGGGTACGCCCAGTTCCTGTCTATTTTGGACGAAGGGCGCGTCGCGATCGCCGCGCTGTCGGTGGGTCTGGCGCAGGGCTGCGTCGACGAGTGCCTGCAGTACGTCAAGGACCGCGTCGCGTTCGGCAAGCGGATCGGGGAGTACCAGGCGATCCAGTTCAAGATCGCCGACATGGAGGTCCGCACGCACACGGCCCGCCTGGCGTACTACCAGGCGGCGTCGAAGATGCTGCGCGGCGAGCCGTTCAAGAAGGAAGCTTCGATCGCGAAGCTGGTGGCCTCGAACGCGGCCATGGACAACGCGCGCGACGCGACCCAGATCTTCGGCGGCTACGGCTTCATGAACGAATACCCGGTGAGCCGCTTCTACCGCGACGCGAAGATCCTGGAGATCGGCGAGGGGACGAGCGAGGTCCAGAAGATGCTGATCTCGCGTCACCTCGGCGTGGCCTGACGCTGTAAGTCACCTGACGCCGTAAGAGGGCACCTCCCGCGGGAGGTGCCCTCTTCGCTACTGCGGCTGCTGCTGTTGCTGCTTCTTGTCTTCCTCGGCCCAGGCGGCCTCCGCCTGCATCTGGATGTCCGTGAGACCGCGGTCGACCTGCACGATGTCCTTGCCCGCCCAGCCCACGAAGTTCTTCGAGCTCTTGGCGTCGGACAGCGCCTTCAGCATCGGGTAGTAGTCCGGGGCCTTGGCCTTCAGCCAGTCGTCGACGAACTTCATCTTCTTGTAGCTGTCGCCGAACTTGGTCTTCAGCCAGTCCTCGTGCTTCTTGATCGTCGAGACGTCGTGGTCGCTCAGGTGCGACTTCGGCGGCGTCGGCTTCGGCGGCTCCGGTGGTTTCGGCAGTGGCCGCGAGAAGTTGGGCGTGGTGCCGTCGCCGGGCGGCCGCGTGCTCGGGGTGGCGCCACCACCAGGACCGTCGTGGGTGACCGCCGTGCCCGGCGGGGGCAGTGGCCGCGAGAAGTTCGGGGTCGTGCCGTCGCCCGGCGGCCGGGTGCTGGGCGTGGCGCCGCCACCAGGGCGGTCGTGGGTGACCGCGGTGCCCGGCGGCGGCATCGGCGTCATCTCGTGGCCCGCGCTCGACGAGGAGCCCGGCTTGCCCTTGACCAGCTTCGACAGCCCGGTGAGCCGGGCCAGCGTGCGGCCGGCGTAGGCGACGACCTTGGCCAGCTTCGCCATCATCGCCGCGACCTGCACCGAGACGGTCGCGACGCACTTGGTCACCCCGACGGCGATCGACGCGCCGAAGGTGGGGATGGCGAGCGCGAGCGCGATCAGCATCGTGGAGATGATGTCGCCGAGGATCGTCGTGATGATGTCGCGCAGCAGCGAGCGGACCGCGCCGATCAGGGCGCCGGTGGTCTCGACCATGTAGCCGGCGACGTCGGCCGCCTTGGCGTTCGCGTCGATCCAGCCCTTCCGGTCGTTGATCGACTTGAGGAAGCTGTCGTAGCCCTTGCCCTGCCACTGGGTGATCGTCGCCTTGAGCGTGTCGTCCAGCGAGGTGCCGGTGTTGCGCAGCGACTCGCCGATCTTGTGCAGCTCGTTGGCGACCTTCGTGACCTCGGCGGGGTTGCCCGCGACCTGGTCCAGCGGCCACTTCAGGAACGAGACGTGCTCGATCAGCCAGCCCAGGCCCGCCGCGATCAGCTTCGCGAGCGGGTCCATGGCGAACGCGACGGTGTCGAGCACGGCGCTGATGACGTTGATGCCCAGCTCGACGCTGACGGCCGCGAGGTCGCCGCCGTGCTCGGTCTGGACCTTGCCGATCGAGTCGCCGACCTGCTTCCAGCTGTCGAAGACGCCGGCGCCGGTCGTGGAGTTCGAGGCCGTGATGGGAACGGTCATTTGCCCAGCTCCGTTTCGAAGGTGCTCAGACCCTGGGCCGTGTTCGCGTCGTGGGTCGAGTAGGTCTCGGCGGCCTTCTTCACGTCCTCGGCGGACTTGCCGATGTCCCCGACCAGCTTGTTGATCTCACCGGTGATCGCGGCAATCGTGATCCGCGAGGGCACGGCGAGCACCTGCGCGAGCAGGATGCCGAACGCGGCGTTGTCGAACCCGTTGGCGGCCTGCATCCGGTTCGCGGCGTCCTGCACCGCCGGTTGCGTGGTGCCGGACAGGAACTGGCTGAACTTCTGCAGCTCGGCCGGGTCGACCGAGAAACCTTCTCCGGAAACCACCGGTTCTTCTCCCTACTACCAGGGGTTGCTTTCGCCGTCGTCCTCTTCCGGCGCGGGCCGGGGACGACGTCGCGGCGGACCTTGCTGCGGCGGCTGCTGTTGTTGAGGCGGCGGCGGCGGGCGGTGCGGTGGCGCGGGCGGCCGCGGCGGACGGTCTTCGGCCTCCTGCTCCGGCATGAACACGTCGCTCTTGCCCGGCTGCGTCGCCTCGGGCTGCTCGGGTGCCGGCAGGAACTCGTCCAACAGCTCGCGGGCGTCCGAGTTTTCGCCCACCATGCCGCTGAACGCGTCGGCGACCTGGGCCGAAACCTTCTGCTGCGCGCGGCCGATCAGCTGCATCACCAGGCTGGACAAGGCTTGCGGGGGACGCTCGTACGCGCGGGGGCCGAACCGGAGCTCCTGCAGGACCCCGCTCGGGCCGACGGTCACCGAGACCGCTCCGTCCGGCGCTTGCACCGTGGCGACGGCGGATCGGAGTCGTTCCTGGGCTTCCGCGGCTTTTGCCCGGATTTCCTCGAGTTCGACGGTGAACGCGGCCAGCGGATCGTCGCCGGGGGGCACTGACTGGGTCAATTTGTCCTCGTCGCGAGAGAGGTTGTGAACGGAGAAAGTCAATCAGCGCTTCTTGAAGCTCGGATGACACGAACCGGACCGCCGGCTGAACGCGGTGTGGATCGGCGAAGTCGGCACGCGAGTACGCGTGGTGCGGTAAACAAGGGCATGGACAACACCGTCATCCGATCGGGTGACTCTGGGGACGCTGACACGCTGCTGGGCTTCTTCGACGAAGCCGTCGAATGGCTCGTCGCGCGGGGCAGTGCGAAGCAGTGGGGGACCGAGCCGTGGAGCCGCGTCCCGAAGCGCGTCGAGCGCGTCAAGGGGATGGCCGCGGACCCCGGTCTGCGCATCGCGATGGTCGACGGCGAACCCGCCGGCGCGCTGATCGTCTCCGAGGAGCACGACCCGCACGTGCCGCCGGTTAACGAGCGTGAACTGTACGTCCGGCTGCTGATCACGTCGCGGCGGTTCACCGGGCGGCGCGTCGGCGGGCGTCTTGTCGAGTACGCGCTCGACGAGGCTCGGCGGCGCGGCATCGACCTCGTGCGCGTCGACTGCTGGGCCGGCGGCGACGGCGCCTTGCAGCGCTACTACGAGAGCCAGGGCTTCAAGCCGACGGTGCGGTTCCACGTCGAGGACTGGGTCGGGCAGGTCTTCGAACAACGCGTGGGGTAGCGCGAACCCACGCCAGGGGTGACACTGTTGACGCAGTGCCAACAGACGAAGGAGTCGTCATGGCCGAGGAACTCGCGGGCAAGGTCGTCGTCATCACCGGCGGCGGGCAGGGGATCGGCGCGGCGACCGCGTCGGCGCTGTCCAAGCTGGGCGCGAAGGTGGTGATCGGCGACCTCGACCTGGTCCGGGCCGAGAAAACCGCCGGGGAGCTGGACGCCGAGGCGCTGCCGCTGGACGTCACCGACATCCGCGGGTTCACCGAGTTCCTCGACGAGGTCGAACGCCGGCACGGCCGGATCGACGTCCTGATCAACAACGCCGGGATCATGCCGCTCGGCGAGCTGGAGGCGGAGAGCGACGCGACCACCCGGCGTCAGATCGAAATCAACCTGCACGCCGTCATCCACGGCACCCGCGAAGCGATGAAGCGGATGCGGCCGCGGCGGTCCGGGCACATCGTCAACGTCGCTTCCTTCGCGGGCAAAGCGGGTTTCCCGGGCGCGGCGACGTACTGCGCGACCAAGCACGCCGTCGTGGGGCTGTCCGAAGCGGTGCACCTCGAGCTGCACGGATCCGGCGTCCACGTCTCGTGCGTCATGCCCGCGATCGTCCGGACGGAGCTCGCGAGCGGCCTCGGCGAGGCGAAGCTGTTCAAGTCGTCGCGCCCGGAGGACGTGGCCGACGCCATCGTGGCCGCGCTGCGCAAGCCTCGTCTCGAGGTCTTCGTGCCCCGATCCGTGGGAACTATGGGCAAGCTCACCCGGCTGCTGCCGCGGCGGGCCGGCGAAGCGCTCGCTCGTGCTCTGAAGGCGGACCAGCTTTTGGCCTCAGCGGCCCATTCCCCGGCCCGCGCGGACTACGAGGCGCGAGCCGCCGAGAGCGCCCCCGGGGCGGGCACGGAGTAACTCGGACGGCCTAGCGACTGTCCGAATTGGACGTGGGCGGTGTTGAGTCCACCGGCCTGACCGGGCAAGATTGACCGGAAGTGCCCGGGGACGTCGCAGGAGGCTTTCGAATGGTTTCACCGCCCGCACGATTGGCCGCGGCGGCGTCGAACGTGGTCGGCAAGGTGCTGCACGGCGGGGTCGCCGACCTGCGCCCGATGCCGCGGGTGCTGATCGACCAGGGCCCCAACCGCTCGGTGTACCGGATGACGCACAGCAGCCGTCCGGTGTCCGGGCCGCCGATCCTGCTGGTGCCGCCGCTGGCCGCGCCGGCGATCTGCTTCGACCTGCGCCGCGGCTGCAGCCTCATCGAGCACCTGGTCGAGGGCGGTCGCAACGCGTACCTCGTCGACTACGGCATGGTCGCCTTCTCGGACCGGCGCCTCGGCATCGAGCACTGGATCGACGAGGTCCTGCCGCGCGCGATCCGCAAGGTGAGCGCCGACAACGGTGGCCAGGCCGTGCACCTGGTGTCGTGGTCGCTGGGCGGGATCTTCTCGTTGCTGGTGAACGCGGACCAGCCGGACCTGCCGATCGCGTCGATCACCGCGATCGGCTCCCCGGTGGACTTCACGGCGATCCCGATCATCGCGCCGTTCCGCCCGCTGGTGGACCTGACGAACGGCCACCTGCTGACCCCGATCTACCGTGCGTTCGGCGGTGCACCGTCCTATTTGGTCAGTCGCGTGTTCCGCGCGACGGGCATCAGCAAGGAGATCACGAAGCCGATCGCGATCCTTTCGCACCTCGACGACCGCGACTACCTCGCGCAGATCGAGGCGGTCGACCACTTCATGGGCAACATGTACGCCTACCCGGGCCGCACGTTCGGCCAGCTGTACCACCGCTTGTTCCGCACGAACGACCTGGCGGAGGGCAAGGTGGACCTCAACGGGCGCATCATCTCGCTGTCGTCGGTGCGGGTCCCGACGCTGGTGGTGGCGGGCGAGAACGACACGATCGCGCCGCGGCCGTCGGTGGAGCGGGTGGTGGAGCTGCTGGACAAGGCCCCGGAGGTCCGCTTCAAGACGGCGCCGGGCGGCCACCTCGGCGTCCTGACGGGCCGCAAGGCGCGCGGCACGACGTGGCGCTACCTGGACGAGTTCCTCGACGACCAGGTTTCGGAGTCAGCCGACTAGGTCGATCTCGAAGGGTTCGGCCGCGCTGTAGCGGACGTCCGCCCAGACCGCGCCGGGCAGGTCGTAGCGCCGGTGCGACGTCAGCTTCGGGTCGTGGCCCGGGATCTGCGCCGGGTTGTGGCCGACGCCCGCGCGATCCGAACCCCACGCGAAGACGTTCGACACCCACATCGGCCGCGCGAAGCCGTCTCCGCCCAGCCGCGGCCGGATGACGATCGCCCCACCGGCGCTGCCGGCGAGGTAGACGCGCACGACGTGCTCCCCGGCGTCCGGCGGCGTGACGGTGACGCGCTCGAGGATTTCGACGCCCGTCTGGGGTGCGGTGGCGGTGGGGTTGGCGGCGCGTTCGCGCAGCCAGGCGGTGTCGATGCCGACGGGGTCGATCTTGCGGCCGACGGGAACGCAGACGTCCTTGTGCCCGGCGTACCGTTCGACGCCGCGGTTCATGTAACGCAGCAACGCGGCGACGAGCTTCGGGTAGGCGTCGAGCTGCGCGGGCGTCCAGCCCCCGTTGCCGGCGGACTCGGCTTCGATGCCGAGGAACTCGTCGTTGACATCGAGGAACCCGAGCCAGCGCGAGGCACCGGCGTGATAGGCACACCCGGCGGCGACGACGTAGACGGTGCCGCTGCGCCCGAGCCCGAGGTTGCACAGCGGCCCGGCGAGATCGGCCCGGCCCCGCGTGACGATGTCGAGCGAGGGGTAGTCACCGGGAGCGGAGTCGGCGGTGGCGGTGTGGTGCCCGACCACCCCTTCGACGACGCGCATGCCGCCGTGGCCGCGAGTCTGCCACCCGGGCACCTCGACAACGGGATAGCCGGTGCTGCGAGCGGCATCGACGAGCCAGGGAACGTACAAGGATCAGCCCTCCGGCTCGTCGTAGGCCCCGGAGTCCGCCTCGGTATCGGGAGCATCATGAGCGGCAATCCGCGCGGCGAGGGCTTCCCGGGCTTCGTCAAGGGTTTTCGGCTGCTGCCGACCTTCATCCCATCCTTCGGCGGCCCATTCTTCGGGCGTCTTGATGGGCGTCGGGTCGCCGGGCGCATGCACGACGGGCTGGTCGGTCTCGGTGGGTTCAGTCACGATCGGCCTCCGGACCGCGAGGGTACCGGAGGCCGACCACTCCCCGCTTCTACTTCAGTTCAGCCGACGTCTTGCCGAGGATCCGGCGAGCGACGATCAGCTGCTGGATCTGCTGCGTCCCCTCGAAGATGTCCAGAATCTTGGCGTCCCGGGCCCACTTTTCGAGCAAAGACTCCTCACCGTAAGCCCCGGTCAGCTCGACGCACTTCAGCGCGATCTCCACCACCGACCGACCCGCCTTGGCCTTCGCCATCGACGCCTGCAGGGAGTTCGGCTTGCGGTTGTCCGCCATCCACGCTGATTCCAGCGTCAACAGGTACGCCGACTCGTAGTCCGCCTCCAGGCGGAGGAATTCCGCCGCCGCCGCGTGCTGGGAGTTCGCCGGGCGGTCGTAGTCGATCACCACGCCCGCCTCGGTCAAGATCCGCCGCGTCTCCTCCAGCGCTGCCCGCGCCACGCCGATCGCCATCGCCGCCACCAGCGGGCGGGTGTTGTCGAACGTCTGCATGACGCCCGCGAAACCCTTGGCCGTGTCGATCTCCGGGCTACCCAGCAGGTTCTCCGCCGGCACCCGGCAGTTCTCGAAGCGCAGCACCGCCGTGTCCGAAGCGCGGATGCCGAGCTTGTGCTCGACGCGCACCACCTCGAAGCCCGGCGTCCCCTTCTCCACCACGAACGACTTGATCGCCGCGCGGCCCTTGGACTTGTCCAGCGTCGCCCACACGACCACCGCGTCCGCGCGCTCGCCCGACGTCACGAAGATCTTCTCGCCGTTCAACACGTAGTGGTCGCCGTCGAGCCGCGCCGTCGTGCTGACCGCCGCGGAGTCCGAGCCGAAGGACGGCTCGGTGATCGCCATCGCCGCCCACATGCCGGAGAAGCGCTCGAGCTGCTCGTCCGTCGCCACCGAGCCGATCGCCGCGTTGCCGAGGCCCTGGCGCGGCATCGACAGCAGCAGGCCGACGTCGCCCCAGCACATCTCGATCGTGCCGAGGACGACGTTCAGGTTGGCGCCGTTGCGGTTGCCCTTCTCCTTGTCGTCGGAGCCGGACCGGCGGACACCCGCCGCGCCCGCGCCGCCTTCGCCGGAGGAGTTGAGGCCGTCCAGCAGCGCCGCGAACATGTCCAGCTCGCTGGGGTACGTGTGCTCCGCGCGGTCGTACTTGCGCGAGATCGGCCGGAACACCTCGGCCGCGGCCTGGTACGCCTGGTTGATCAGGGCGCCGGCCTTCTTGGGAGCTTCCAGGTTAATCATCGTTAACGCCTTTCCGAGACCTAGAGAAGGACGGCGCCTTCCATGACGCCGATGGCGCGCAGGTCGCGGTACCAGCGCTCGACGGGGTGCTCCTTCACGAAGCCGTGCCCGCCCAGCAGCTGCACACCCGCGCTGCCGATCTGCATGCCCTTGTCCGTGGCCAGTTTCCGGGCCAGCGCGACCTCCCGCGCGTACGGCTTGCCCTGCTCGGCCCGCGCCGCCGCGCGCAGCGTCACCAGCCGCAGGCCCTCCAGCTCGATCGCGATGTCGGCGACGGAGAACGCCACCGCCTGCCGGTGGCTGATCGGCTCGCCGAACGCCACCCGCTCGTTGACGTAGGGGACGACGTAGTCGAGGACGGCCTTCGCGGTGCCGGCGGCCAGCGCCGCCCAACCCAGCCGCGACAGCCGGACGAGGTCGGTGAAGACGTCGAGCTTGCCGCCGCCGAGCAGCGCGCCCGCGGGCAGGTTCACGCGTTCGAGGTGCAGCTTGCCGGTCGCGGCGCCGCGCAGGCCCATGGCCGGTTCGGACTCGATGGTCACGCCGGCGTTCGACGACTCGACCAGGAACAGCGCCGGGCCGCGGCCTTCGAGGTCGGCCGACACGATGAACAACTCGGCCTGCGCCGCGCGCGGGACCAGCGACTTGACGCCGTCGAGCTGGTAGCCCTTCGGCGTGCGACGCGCCTTCGTCGCGGGCTTGAACGGGTCGTAGAGCGCCTTCTGCTCCTGCAGCGCCAGCGCCGCGGCGGGCACGTTCTCGCCGACGAACGCGGGCAGGTAGTCGGCCTGCTGCTGCTCGTCACCCCAGCTGACCAGCGCGGTGCTCACCGCGGACGGCGCGAGCACGGCCACGGCCAGGCCGAGGTCCCCGTGCGCGAGCGCTTCCGCGACGAGCGCGTTGGTGACGACCGAGCGTTCGGTGCCGACGCCGCCGAGCTCCTCGGGGATGCCGACCAGGCTGATGCCCAGCTCGGCGGCCCGGGTCAGCAGGCCTTCGGGTGCCTCGAGCTTGGCGTCGGCGTCCGCGGCGGCCGGGCGCAGCTGCTCGGCGGCGAACTCCGTCACGGTCTCGACGATGAGCTGCTGGTCCTCGCTCGGCGTGAGGTCGAACAGCCCGGTGTCGGACGACGGCGCGAGCCGGGCGGGCTTGCCCAGCTTCTGCACCGACTTGAACGACCGGGTCGCGGCGCCGGCGACGCGGAAGCCGTTGCGCGTCCCCGCGGTGACCAGGCCTTCGATGGGCTTGCGCAGCCCCGCCCGATCGACGACCTTGCTCCCGGCCAGCCGGGTCAGCGCGGAAAGGCCCCAGCCCATCGCGTCCCGTTTCCTTGGCGCAGCCATGTGGCCCTCCATCCGTTACCTACTCGTGAGTAGGTTAACGCGGGAGTCGCTTCGGCGCCAGTGGGGGCCGACCTTACGACGTAAGTCGTGCCGAAATCTCCCACAGCTCGCGAGCGTCGGCGTCGTCCCGCCGCCGTTCGAGCTTCGGCCGCTCGCCCTTCCGGCCGCCCGGGCCGACGTAGGCGTTGCCCGGGATGTCCTCGGTCGCGGCGAACAGGATGGGCAGCGCGCCGTACTCCGCCTTCTTCTGCGCGATGACCGGGTAGAGCGCCCTCAACGCCAGGGCCTGCACGCCGCCGTAGTGCCGGTCGATCCCGGTGCGCGCGACGCCGGGGTGCGCGGCGACGGCCCGGACCGCGCTCCCGGACTCGGTGAGCCGCCGCTGCAACTCCTGGGTGAACAGCAGGTTCGCCAGCTTCGACTGCGCGTACGCCCCCATCGCGGAGTATCGGCGGTGCTCCCAGTTCAGGTCGTCGAGACGGAGCCGTCCCCGCCGCGACAGCCCGGACGAGACGGTGACGACCCGGCCGGTGAGGTGCGGCAGCAGCAGGTTCGTCAGCAGGAACGGGCCGAAGTGGTTGACGGCCATGTGCGTCTCGAAGCCGTCGGCGGTCTTCCCGTCCGGCACGGCCATGACACCGGCGTTGTTGACCAGGACGTCGAGGTCACCGGACCAGCCGGCGGCGAACTCGCGCACCGAGGCCAGGTCGGCGAGGTCGAGGTGCCGGACCTCTACGTCGCCCGGCGGCGGCGTGACGCGGGCGAGGTCGCGCACGGCGAGGACGACCCGGTGTCCCCGGGCAGCGAGTTCCCGGGCGGTGATGGCGCCGAGGCCGCCGCCGGCCCCGGTGATGAGGTAAGTGGTCATGGCATCAGCGTCGCCGCGTCGCGGACGCCGTGGCAGAGCGCGCCGATCGGGGGATCGGCGATCCCTGGCGCCGGCCGGGAGAGCGCCGATAATCGACGGCGTGGACCGTGCCGAGCTCGCCGACTTCCTGCGCCGCCGCCGTGAGGCCCTGCGCCCGGACGACGTCGGGCTGCCGCTCGGGCAGCGTCGCCGGACGTCCGGCCTGCGTCGCGAAGAGGTCGCGACGCTGTCGGGCATGTCCACCGACTACTACACGCGGCTGGAGCAGCAGCGCGGGCCGCGGCCGTCGGAGCAGATGCTGGCCGCGATCGCCCGCGGCCTCCGGCTGACGCTGGACGAGCGCGACCACCTGTTCCGGCTTGCCGGGCACACGGCGCCATCGCGCGTGTCGCGTGCGGACCATGTCAGCCCGGCGCTGATGCGCGTGCTGGACCGGCTGCACGACACACCCGCGCAGGTGATGTCGAACCTCGGCGAGACGCTGGTGCAGAACCGGCCGGCCCAGGCGCTGCTCGGGGACGAGACCGGCCACGCCGGGCCCGCGCGCAGCGCCGCCTACCGGTGGTTCACCGACCCGGCGGAGCAGCTCTTGTACCCGCCGGCCGACCGCGGACGTCACGCCCGGTTCCTGGTGGCGAGCCTGCGCGCGGCGTCGGGCAGCGACCCCCGGGCCGCGGAGCTGGCGCGGCTGCTGGCGGCGAAGAGCGCGGAGTTCGCGAAGCTGTGGGAGGCGCACGAAGTCGCGGTGCCGTTCGAGCGGCGCAAGACGCTCGTGCACCCGGACGTCGGCGAGATCGCGCTCGACTGCCAGCTGCTCCACACCGACGACTTCGCCCAGGTGCTCCTCGTCTTCACCGCCACGCCCGGCACCGAAGACGCCGAGAAGCTGCAGCTGCTGTCCGTCGTCGGCCCGGAGCTGTTATGAGTGCTCGGCGTGCACCTGCCGCCGCCACTCGGCGAACCGCAGGCGTTCGAAGCCGATGAGCCCGAGCACGAGCCCGGCGACGACCAGCAGCAGCACGGCCGCGGGCACGTGCTCCAGCAACGGTGTCGCCGCGACGAGCAGGACGCCGGCGGCCAGCCGCTGGACGTTCCAGCTGCCGAGGTTGCGCTTGCGCAGGGCGCTCAGCGCGACCAGGTAGAGCGCGAGACCCCCGGTCAGCGTCCAGATCGGCACGCCGTGCAGCGCTTCGCCGGGCGTGTGGTGCTCGGTGTCGGCGAGGTAGAGGAGCGACTTCTTCAGGCCGAGGGCGACGAGCACGATCCCGGCGATCAGCGGCAGGTGCAGGAAGGTGTAGGAGTCGGTGGCGAGCTTCGTCCGCTCGGTGCCGGTGGCCTGGGTCAGCCGGTGTTCGGAGACGCGCGCGACGACGTCGAAGTAGGTCCACCACATCCCGGCGGCCAGCGCCAGCCCGCACACGGCGCCGCCGGCGACCAGCCACGACATCGGCAGTGCCCCGATCCCGATGCCGATCGCGACGATCGACTCCCCGAGCGCGATGATCACGATCAGCCCGAACCGCTCGGCGAAGTGCGCGGGCGAGTTCAGCCGCCAGCCCTCGGGCCCGGCGAGGTAGACGTTGAGGTAGTCGGCCAGCAGCGCGACGACCCACAGGCCCAGCTGCCACGGCCCGCTCAGCGCGGTGCTCACGGCGAGCAGCGCGACGGAGGGCAGCAGCCCCACGAACATCTTGAGCAGGACCTTGCGCAACCCGGGATCATGCCGCGCGGCCCCGAGGTAGGCGACGAGGTGCAGCAGCCGCACGAGCGCGTAGCAGACAACGAACAACCCGGGCGCGAACAAGCCGCCGGGATGGTCGACGAAGGCCTCGGGGATCGTGAGCGAAACGAGGAACATGACGGTCATGGCCCCGAACATCGCCAGCCGCGCGATCCCGTGGTCGACGTGGATGGTGGTCCCGAGCCAGGCATAGGAGCACCAGCACCACCACAGGACGGCGAGCATGGCGAGCCCCTGCCCGACCCCGGCGGGGCTCAGGTGGTCGGCCATCAGCTGGGTGGTCTGGGTGATGGCGTAGACGAAGACGAGGTCGAAGAAGAGCTCGATGGTGGAGACGCGGTGATCCTCATCCGCGCTAACCAGGTGCAGGCGTGTCGTGGGCACGCTGAATTATGGCCGTCGCGATACCGCCGGCGTCGCGTTTCGGGGTAACGCCCTGCGCGAACATGGCCGAGCGTGCATACGTCTGGGACACTGAGTGCGGGACGTGGGGAGGTGGATCGTGCATTCCTATGCTGCCGCACACCACAAAACGATCATGGCCGTCGACATCGCCGGCTACAACAACCCGAGCCGCACGCTGGTCCACCTGTACGAAGTGCACGAGGGACTCTGGGCGGTCCTCAAGGGGACGTTCGCCGAAACGGGCATCCCTTGGGACGTCTGCTTCGTCGAGAACACCGGCGACGGCGCGATGATCCTGCTGCCGCCCGAGATCGCGAAGGCGGACCTCGTCGCGCAGTTCCCGGAGCGGATGCACGCGGAGCTGCGCCGGTACAACGCGGTCCACTCCGAAGCCGCCCGGATGCACCTGCGGCTGGCGCTGAACGCCGGCGAGGTCGGTCAGGGCGGGCACGGTTCGGTCAGCAAGGCCGTGAGCTTCACGTTCCGGCTGCTGGACGCGCCCGAGGCGAAGGCCGCGCAGAAGGCCACGGGTGCGGAACTGGCGCTGATCGCCGCCGACGCGTTCTACCACGACGTCGTGACCGAGGACCCGGCCGCGGCCCCGGATCAATACCGTCGGATTCCGGTAGCCGTCAAGGAAACCACGACCACGGCGTGGCTACGCCTTCTGGGTGCCCCGCCGATCGCACCCGTGGTGCCGGTATCGCGGTTCGATCCCCGCGGCGGACCGGCGCCTTTCGCGGTGCTGGTCGAAGCGCTGCTGGCGGTCACTTGCGTGCGGAACGCGGAAAGCCGGCGGCTCCTGCTGGGTATGGTTCCCCGGCGGGAAATCGCGGCGGCGGTTCCGCACCAGGCGGAAGACAGGCTGCACGTGATCGAATTGGCGCGCACGTGCGAACGGTACGAGGGTGGCCTCGAGGAACTGCTCGCCGTGGTGCGACTGCTCGACCCGGGATCGCCGCAGGTGGAAGAGCTGGCCGCGGTGGTCGCGAGCCGCTCGGGTCCTCGAGTTCGTTAGCAGTTGTCCGGCTTTTGCCCCTTTTCCGGCGTCGCCTGATAGGTAGACTCCCGATCTTCGGGGCACTTCGCGGGGGCGGGAGGTGGTACGCCGGTGTCGGCAAGGCAAGGGCGGCCCCCCATCGGCATCGCGATTCGCCGCGCACTCGTGGACGTACTGGTGGTCGCGGGTTTCGCCGACGACAAGTCCATCCGCACATTGATGGTCGCGGAGTTGCGACGAGCTCTTGACAATCCCTTCACCGTGCCGGATCAGCTGGCGCCACGTGCCCAGTTGATCGAGATCGTCAACGGGTGCTGCTTGATCGAGGAGGGGCTGCCGACGCTCGCCGACGTGCTCGAATTCCTCCGGCCGGGTACGAAAGAGTGCACGCAGTTCCGCGATCTGGTGGATTCCTTGCCGCTGCGGGATGTGGTATCGGAATCGGAGCAGGAGCGGTTCCGGCAGCAACTCGAAGGATTCGCGCCGCCCGGCCTCCGGGCGGCCGTTCGCCGCGCCGCCCGGCACGTCTTCCCGGTGCCGGTCTTCCCGGACGCGGCGGAGGCTTTCTCCGGCCTTGCGGACTTCAACGCCGCGCCCGGAGAGCTGCCACCGGTGGTGGCTTTCGCCGAGCTGATCGCGGCCGAATGCGACGAACAGCCGGCCGCGAACCTGCGCAGGTGGGCCGACGGACAGGCTCACCGGCTTCGGCTCGAAGGGGCCCTTCGCGAGCTTCGTTCGCAGGTCACTCCATTGCGGTCAGGCCGGCTGCACCTGACGATCATGATCAGTCCGGACCCGGTCGACACCGATCGGCACGAGATCTCGCACTGGCGGCAGGACGATCCGGACGAATGGCCGCCACCTCGCGGGGAAACCGTCGTGACCACGTCGGCGGAACTCGAAGCCGAAGTGGCGAAAACGATCTCCGCGGCGGAAGAGGCGTGGTCGGAAAGCGACGCGGAGGTCGCCATCGAGTTCGTGCTCCCGCGCGCTTTACTGGATCTTCCGGTGCACACCTGGCGCACGGAGCGCGAGTTCGGTGGGCCGCAGCCGTTGTACATGACTTATCCGACGGTTATTCGTTCACTGGAGCGGATGGGTTCCCGGCGTTCGCACCGGGTTTGGCGACGACGCTGGGCCTCCTGGACGGAGGAACCATCCGTCGAACGGGTATATTTCTGCGAGCCCGGCGACACCGAAGATCAGCAGCACCTCGACGCGGTTTTCAGCGACGAGCGGTGGCTCATGACGGTGTTGACCACTACGCCGCCGGCGAACCCGATTCCCGGCCGGGACGAGCTTTTCGCCGCTTTGCGCGCGGGGTTGCCGGTCGTCGTTTGGCACCCTACGGTCTCTTCGGAAGTTGTGCGTGAGGTGGTAACCTGGTTGGCCGGAAGTGACGATTTGGGGAATTTGCCGGCACTGACCAGGAAACACCGGCTCGACGTGCTCCGAAATCGGTCGTCGTCCCCGGATGGCGGCATCCTGGGGGATCTGGTGGTGCTATGGGACGACCCGAACCGGATGCTCCCTCTCGCCGACGGCGGAACCGGTCCGGTTCCGGGAGGGGGTGCCGATGAGCACGACCGAGCGTCCTGAGAGCACGCACGACTGGTGGATCTATCGCGGTACCGGTCATCCGCTGCAGGACACGCACCTGGCCGATCGGCTGCCGCCACCACCGCCGTGGCGCGACTTCCGACGGGACGACGATCCGCCGGCCGCCGACGTGCCCCAGGACGACGCCGAGACCGACCGGCGCCTGGGCGTGGAACCGAGCTTCACCGCCGGGCACGCCGACCGTGCCGAGGTCGACATGGTCAATGCCGCCTTGTACCTGCGCCGCCCGCTCCTGGTGACCGGGAAACCCGGCAGCGGGAAATCGACCTTGGCCTACCGGATATCCCGTGAGCTGCGACTGGGGCGCGTGCTCCGCTGGCCGGTCACTTCGCAGACCACGCTGAGATCCGGGCTCTACGACTACGACGCCCTCGGCCGCCTGCAGGCGTCGCAGGCGCGTGGCTCCGGCGCGGAGGATCGGCCCATCGGTGACTTCTTCCGGCTGGGTGAACTGGGGACGGCGTTCTTGCCGCGCCGGCTGCCCCGGGTGCTGCTCGTCGACGAACTGGACAAGGCCGAATCCGACCTGCCCCACGATCTGCTGTCGATCTTCGAGGACGGCGAGTTCCTCATCCCGGAGCTCGCGCGAGACGCCGGTCGCACGCCCGTCGCCGAAGTGTTCACAGCAGACCCCGGCCACACGGCGGAGATCGAGAACGGGGTCGTCCGATGCTCGGCGTTCCCCGTCGTCATCATCACCAGCAACGGGGAACGAGACTTCCCACCCGCGTTCCTGCGCCGGTGCCTGCGCCTGGAGATGAAGGATCCCGGGCCGGCGAAGCTGGCTGAGATCGTCGCCGCGCACGCGCTCGACCCGAAGCACCGCGCGGTGCTCATCGAGGACTTCGTCGCACGGCGGACCGCGCTCGGGGGACTGCCCGCGGACAAACTGCTCGACGCGATCTTCCTGGCGACGTCCGGGGCCTACCGGCCGGACGACCCGGGCTGGCCGGACCTGGTCGAGGCACTCTGGCAGCACCTGAACCAGCAGGGGCACTGAAATGCCGGAAATCCCGGGTGGTCCTGACGACCGCGAACTGACGGCGAGTGAGGTCGCCGACGGATTGTGGCTGATGGCCGCCATCGCGGCGAATTCGGCGGACGAGCCTGAGCCGCCTGCCCCGACGGACCCTCCAACCCGGGACGAGCCGCCTGAGACAGCCGCGGTGCATCCTCCACCGATGGTCCCGAGAGAAGAACCTGGGCCCGGCGGTGATCGGATGCCGCCCCCCGACCTGCCGCCGGTCGTCCTGACCGAACTCGGGAACCGCCGGGCATCCGCGAGTGCGGGCGGTCTGCTCGACGGCGGAGAGGAATCACCGTCGGCCGGCGCGACGTCTCCGTTACCCGACATCGGGAAGCTCGTCCGCGCATTCCGGGCGTTCAAGCGGAAGGTCCCCTCTGGCCATCCGGAAGACGTCGAACTCGACGAGGAGCTGACGGTCGACCGCAGCGTGGAAGCGGGGATGGTCTTTCCCGTCACCAAACGAACCCGTGTGCCTTGGCTGCACCTGACCCTGGTGGTCGAGCAGGCACCGTCGATGGCGCTCTGGACTCCGACCATCGCGGCGTTCGTCGCACTGTGCCAGCGGCGGCTCGGGATCTTCCGCTCGGTCCAGGTGCGGCTGCTGGAGACGGGAAAGACCGGGCGTGCCGAGGGCGGCATGGTCCTGGGACCGGTACTCCGCGGCGGGACGCCGGACAGCCCGGCGCGCGGGGCAGGCGAACCGGTCGGCTCCTCCGGACGGCGGGTGATGCTCGTCCTGACCGACGGGATCAGCGATGCGTGGCGGCGCGACCTCGTGCAGCCCTTGCTGGCGCGGTGGGGGCGCAAGGTCCCGGTCGCGGTGGTGCACCTGCTGCCCCGGCGGCTCTGGGCCCGTGGCGGCGTCGACGCGCAGAACGCCGAGATCACGACCAAGGGACCGGTGCGTCCCAACGCCTCGTACCTCGTCCGGTTGACCGATTTCCTGCTCGACGAGCTCGACCAGGCGGAACTGACCGCGAACTCCGTCGCGGTGCCGGTTCTGGAACTGGAAGAACGGTGGTTCCGCAGGTGGGCGGAGGTCGTCACCGGCCGGGCCGATGTCCCGCGGAAATGTTCGGTCATGGTGATTCGGGACCGGACGGCGGGAACAGTAACCGAATCGAGTGAAAATCTTGCTTCGGGTGAGAATGAGGTGAACTCGAGCGATCGAGTGAGGGACTTTCACAGTCAGGCTTCGCCGTCGGCGTTCCGGCTGGCCACCCTCCTCGCCGCGGTTCCGGTCGACCTCGACGTCGCGTCCGCGGTGCAGGCGGAGATGCTGCCCGGGTCCGGCCCGGATCACCTCGTGGAGGTGTTCACGAGCGGTCTGCTGCGACACGACGGTGATCGGCAGCCCTGGGACCGCAACACCCCGTGGGAATTCTCCGGTCAGACCAGGAGAGTACTGCTCAGCGGGGCGCGGAGATCGGATACCGCGCACGCGGTGCGGGCGGCATCCCGGCAGTACGGTGAGCAGAACCCCACGCTGGCCCGGCTGCAGGCGGCGCTGGTCGAACCGGACTCGACGCCGGACCCGGAACCCGAGTCGGCGTCACGCGCTGAGATTGCCCTCGAACGAGATGTGATGAGTGCGTTGTCAGGTCCTTACTTATCGCGAGCCGATCGTTTGGCTAAACTGAACACGGGTTCTCCGGGTTCACCCGGTTTGCGGGGTTCCCCTACTATGGATAACGATGTTAGCGCTGCTAACATCCCGGCGGTGACGATGTCGCAGGAACTCAAGCAGTCGGGTATCCCTGGCGAGCCCGCAGCCACGGACGTGGCGGACCCGGCCCAGACGGAACGCTCTTCGGAGACGAAAGACAAAACTGCGGACCAGGCGAGTGTTGTCGCCAGCGTAGGGGCGTCCACTTCGCGCCAGGTAAGGCGTTCGGGTGAAGAGGTACCGCCGGTCTGGGGCTCGATTCCGCCGCCCAACCCGAACTTCACCGGGCGCGGCGAGCTGCTCTCCCAGCTAAGCGACCGATTGGGCGCCGGCACCACCGCGGTCCTGCCCGCCACCTTGCACGGGATGGGCGGCATCGGCAAGACGCAGATGGCCACCGAATACATATACCGGCACCTGCAGGACTACGACGTCGTCTGGTGGATCCAAGCCACCCGCCCGACCCAGATCCACGCGTCACTCACCGAACTTGCCCAGCACCTGCGCCTGCCTGGCGCCGACGAGGCCAACACCGCCGTGCCCGCGGTCAAGGAGGCGTTGCGCCTCGGTCGGCCGTACCGTCGCTGGCTGCTCGTTTTCGACTCGGCCGAAGACCCGGAAATGGTCCGCCCGTTCTTCCCGGTCGGCGGCACCGGCGACATCCTTGTGACCTCCCGCAACCCGAACTGGGCGGGAGTGGCGCGGCCGCTCGAAGTGGCCATCTTCGAGCGCAGTGAAAGCAAGACACTGCTGAGCAGGCGCGGACCCCAACTCGACGACGACGATGCCGACCGCATCGCCGAAAAGCTGGGCGACCTGCCGCTGGCTATCGAGCAAGCCGCGGCCTGGCTGGCCGAAACCGGGATGAGGGCCGGGGAGTACCTGCAGCTGTTCGACGAGAAGGTCGCGGAAATCCTCGAGACCTCGAGCCCGCAGGACTATGAAACCTCGGTCGCTGCGGCTTGGAACGTGTCTTTCGACCAGCTGAGTGTCAGCAACCCCGCAGCACATCAGCTGCTGCAGGTCTGCGCCTTCTTTGCCCCCGAACCGGTGTCGCGCAACTTGTTCACCGGCGTTCGCGGGCTCACCGTTTCGCCCGAACTCGACACGGCGTTGCGTGATCCGATCAAGCTGAGCCGGGCCATTCGCGACATCCACCGGTTCGGACTCGCGAAGATCGACCACCGCACCGACACCATCTTGCTGCACCGGCTCGTGCAGTTGGTCCTGCGCAACCGTATGTCGGAGCAGCACCGCAGCGAGATGCGACACGGTGCACACCAACTGCTGGCCAACCTCGATCCGAACGACCCGCAATCACCCCGGCAGTGGCAGCGCTACCAGGAAGTACTGCCGCACATCTACGACGCCGAGCTGATCGAGTGCACGGACCAGTGGGTGCGGGAGCTGGTAATCAACCTGATGAAGTTCCTCTACCACTGGGGTGACCACGACGGCGCCCTCACACTCGCGGAACGCGCGGTGCGGGCGTGGGGGCAGGACCGGCTCGAACGCCAAAAGAGGGGCGAAGCTCCCATCGAAGATCCGCCGCTGCAGGAGCTGAAAGCGGCTGAGCGGCTGGCATTCTTCCAATGGACTGGCGGGCGCTACGAAGACGCGGCGAGTACCAGCCACGATACCTACGACCGCTACCGGGAACTGATCGGCCCAGACCGAGAAGAGACGCTCGGAGCTGCGTTGACCTACGCGGTCATTCTGAAGGCGAGGGGAGACTTCGCGGAAGCCGCTCAGCGCAACCAAGAGATCTACCTCAAGGCGCGGGGTTTGTTCGGAAACGACGACCCGATCACGCTGAACGCCGGCCGTGACTACGTCGCGGCATTGCTTCTGGTGGGCGACTATCAGCAGGCGAACGATTTGGGTATCGACACCTACCGAAGGCGTGTCGAGGTCTTCGGATACGACAACGCATCGACTGTCGCGACTCAGGTCCTGGCGGTTATCGCCCGGCGTGAGCTGGGTGACTACCCGTGGGCGCGCATCGAGCAGCAGCAGATCACTGACAGGATCGAACAGCTCTACGGTGCGGACAGCATCAGCACCCTGCGCCGAAAGTATCATCTGGCGGTCGCGTGCCGGAAGGACGGCGACCACGACGCGGCACGCAGCATCTCCGAGGACGCGCTCCGTCGATTCCGCACCCGGTACGGCAACAAGCACCCGAATGCACTGGCTTGTGCTCTCGGCTACTCGATCGACCTGCGGCACGCTCACGAGTTCACGCGGGCCCGTGAGCTAGGCGAGGAAGTCTTCGATCTCTACCGCGAAAGCCTGGGAGAGAAGCACCCGCACACACTCTCTGCGGCGCTCGACCTCGGCGTGACTCTGCGGCTGTCCGGCGACCCGTCGAGCGCCCGAGTCCTGGACGAACGTTCGCTGGAGGAGTTCCGAGAGCAGTTGGGTGAGGACCACCCGCACACGATCGTGTGCGCGATCGATGTCGCGAGCGATCTCGCCGCGTTGGATCGCGTCGAAGAGGCCGCGGAGCGCGACGCCGAACTGCTCGTGCGCTCGCGCCGGGTCCTCGGTGAGGATCACCCGACGACTCTGGCGGTCCAGCTCAACTATTCTCTCGACCTCAGAACTCTGGGGCAGGTGGAGATGGCGGATGAGCTGTACGAAGATGTCTTGATCCGCTACCGCCGCGTCCTCGGTGAGGCCCACCCTGGCACGGTGGCGGCGTCACACAAGGTCCGCGCGGACTGTGACATCGATCCGATGCCGCTGTAGTCCAGTTCAGTGGGTGAACCGGCCGATCCACCCGGCGACGGTTTCGATGTCGGGTGTTTTGGCCGTACTCGTGCGCAGGACTCGGTGCACCGCCCGGACCAGTTCCGGGCGGTGCAACAATGCGCGTGCCGCCGGGCCGGTGCCGCGCGCCGCCAAGGCCAGCCCGAGACCGACGAGCGCGGTGGGAAGATCCGGGTCCGTCACCAGCAGGTTCCGGTAACCCGTCACGGCCGCCTCGTTGTCCCCGTGTAGTAACGCCAGATCGGCGCCGGCAGCGCCGGGAACGTGAGGGCCGTGCTCGTCCAGTGCTGCGCTGCCGTTCCGACCAAGAAGGAGCCGGATCAGGTCGGTCCGGGCCCCGGTCCAGCCACCGTCCGGGACCGGCGTCGGTGCCCGCGGTTCCGGTGGTTCGCCGAACTTGGGCCACGAATCCCCGTGGTGCCAGGCTTCGGCGAGGACCGAGACGGTGTCGGCGTCCGGACGCAGGTGCCGAAGGCGCCAGGTCGCGTAGTGGTCGAGCGCGGAGGTGACCGCCCAGGCTTCCGGTCCGGAGGCGACCGGCTCCTCCTGCCAGGGTGCGAGTTCGGTCGCGATCCCGTCGAGGAATCGGCGTCCGGTATCGGTCATGCTTTCGTCCCGATGCACCGCGCGCAGTGCGCGCCAGGACGCCGATCGCCACAACGCGAACTCGAACGATGCCAGCGCGTTGTCCGGTTCGGCCGCGGCCAGCGCCCGCCAAAAGGCTGCTACACCGAAGAACGCGTAGATCCCGTGCAGCACACCACCGATCGGCCGTGGATCGTCTCGCCAGGGCGCGTAAAACCGCTCGCGGGGATCGTCGGTGTGCAAAGTGGCCAGGTGCTGGACACCGCCGAGCCGGATGTGCTGGGACTCGTGGACGAGCGCGGCGGCGAGTTGCTCGGGATCGCTGCTGTACGCGACGATCGCACTGCCGAATGCTTCACCTGTCGATGCACTGGGCAACCGGAAAGCGACCGCAGGAGCCGGTACCAACGAATAGAGACTTTCGGGCAGCGTTTCGGCAACATCCGGCAGGTGCGTGGTGAGCAGCCGCCACGCGTCGTCGACGACGGTCCGCCACGACTCCACCTCGAATGCCGTGAGCCTTCGTGGAGGGATCGGTTCGTAGAGCCCGCGGTACGGATCGAGATCGTCGAGCCTGATCGTCAGCTGCCGGTCGCTGTGCCGGCTGGTGATCGAGCGGACGGGTAGCCAGCCCGGGGTCTCGACGCTGAGGTCGTCCGGCAACCGAATCGTGTTCTGCCCCATCCGGAAGGTGATCCCGTTGTCGTCAGCGAGTGCTTTTGTCACTTCGAATGCCTCGCTGCTGTGAAACCGAACTATTCCGAGTGTCGGTAGGGACACGTTTCCCTGCCAGGCGGGGAGTTCCGCCTCGAACACGACACCGGCACGTACCGCTGCAGCCACCGCCAAACAGTGCAAATGACCCAAATGTATCCAAAACGGGCAGATGCCGGTCGTGTCGTGTTTGCGCAACCGGGTGGTATAGCCGGCCCAGGTCCCGGCATATGGGTGCGACAAGATCGTTTCGACGGCTGTGGGGGCGAGACGTTGTACGCTGGCCAGTAACTCCCAAGCCGACTCAGGCGACGGCAGTGGCTCGGAAATCTCCGGAGATTTCGCCGCTTGGTCGACTATTCCCCTCAGCAGAAGCAGCCGTCTGCTTCGCTCGGTAGCGCGAAGGCGCTGCACTGGGGCCAATCCGCCGGCACCACGGGCGAATGCGTTGAAATCGGTCCACGACAAGCGGTGGGGGACCAGGCCGTCAGGGGGCACGGTCAGTCGACCCGCTTGCCATCTCCGCCTCCACTGCCGCTCGCTGTCACCGGGATGAAGGAAACCCGCTCCGCTGCGTGTCGCAATGCTTTGCGCAATTCGCTGCCGTCCAAGGTGCGCAGCTCCGACAGTGGTACCGCACCGAGATCGAGGACTGCGGATTCGATTCCCGCTTCCTTGCCGGAGCGTGCAGCCTGCATCGCGATTCCCCTCTCACAGGGAGAACGGACCCCGTCGGCCCGCTTGGTATTGTCCCGCATTCCCGGCGATTGCGATAGGGACGGAGGCCGTACGCCGTTCGGGCGATGCCGCGACGTCGGTGGAGCATAGCCGCTGACGGCTTGACCTGTGACAATGACAGCCTGCCGCGAACTCGGGGAGGTCCGGTGGTCATGGACTCGGCCGCGTACCACAAGACGATCATGGCGCTGGACATCGCCGGCTACAACGATCCCAGGCGCACCACGGCGCACCGCCTGGTGGTGCACGACGGGTTCTGGAACCTCTTGCGCACGTCGTTCGCGGAGGTCGGTGTGCCCTGGGATGTCCTCTTCCGGGAGAACACCGGTGACGGTGCGATGATCCAACTGCCCGCCCAGGTGGCGAAAGCGGATCTCGTGGCCGCGTTGCCCGACCGGATGCTGGCGGAGCTGCGGCGCTACAACGCGGTGCACGCCGAAGAAGCGCACGTGCAGTTGCGCGTGGCCTTCCACGCCGGCGAGGTTTACCAAGCCAGTCACGGCACGGTCAGTGACGCGACCAGCCACGCGTTCCGCTTGGTGGACGCACCGGAAGCGAAGAGTGCGTTGAAGAGGTCCGGTGCGGCACTGGCCCTGATCGTTTCGGATTCGTTCTACCAGGATGTCGTGCGCGCCGACCCTGCGGCGGACGCCCCCTCGTACCACCGCATCCGTGTTTCGGTCAAGGAAACGAAGACGGAAGCTTGGCTGCGTCTGCTGGGCGCTGCCGTCAACGGGTTCCCGGTGCGGGATTTGCCGCGCCCGCCGGTCGCGGACGTGTTTTCTGCGTTGGTGGACGCGTTGCTCGCGGTGCCGTGCGTCCGGAAGGCGGAAAGCCGCTACCTCCTGCTCGACCTGTTCCCCCGTCGGGAAATCGCGGACGTGGTTCCGCACCACGCCGAAGACCGCCTGCACGTGATCGCGCTGGCCAGGACCTGCCAGCGGTTCACCCGTGGCCTCGCCGACCTGCTGGACGCGATCAGGATGGTGGAGCCGGCCTCCCCGCAGGTCGACGCACTCGCAGCGATCATCGAAGAGTTGTGACTCAGTGGTATTCGCCCGGTTGTCCCACCGCGCACCACCTTGTGTCCATCTTTTGCCCCTATTCCGCCCAGGATCGATGGGTAAAATCACGGGTCCCGGGCACCCGGGCGAGGAGGTGGTTCGTCAGGTGTCGGCCGGTGAGCAAACCCGCGGACCGGGCCGGGAGCTGCACCTCCCGTCCACGGTGCGAATAGCGGTCCGGGAGGCGATCGTCAATCTTCTCGCCAACGCCGGACTGGCCGCCGACCGGCCCAGCCGGTCACTGATGCTGGAATTGATTCACGACAACCTGGGGTTCACGCTGACCCTTTCGGAACACGTGACGGGACGGGACCAGCTGATCGATATCGTCAACGCCTGCGCCCGGGCGGATGGCGGGATGCACGCCCTCGATCGGGCCGTACGCATGTTGCGGCCGGGTTCCCCGGAATCCGAGCTCTTGCACCGGCTGGTGCACGAACCGCGGATGCACGACCTCCTGCCGGATTCGGAATTGTCATGGTTGCGCTCCGTGCTGGTCGGATTCACCCCGCCCCGGCTCGGCATCCTCGTCCGGCGCGCGGCGAGCCCGGCGACGTGCCCGGCCGCCGAGCCGAATGACGCCTGGGATGCGTTCTGCCTGTTGACCGAGTTCAACACGCCCGCACACGGGCTCCCGCCGGCACTGGCCTTCGTCGAGTTGGTCGCCGCGAAGTGCGCGCGCCCGCTGGGTGACGAATTGCGGGAATGGAACACCTGGCAGGCTCGGCGGGTGCAGGGAGAGTTGCGGTTGCGGGAGCTTCGCACCGAACGCGCGCACGACGGCGGTGGTGAACTCCGCCTGCACCTGGTGATCATGGTGGAACTGGATGGGATCGACCCCGACCGGCACGTGGTTTCCCATTGGCGGCAGGAGGATCCGCAAGAGTGGCCACCGGCAAGAGGCGGCATCGCCACCATCCGCGGCGCGGACCTCGAGTACCACGTCGACCAGTTGATCGTCGACGCGGAACGAGCTTGGTCGGAATACCGAGAAGAGGTGGCGCTCGAATTCGTGCTGCCTCGTGCGCTCGTGAATCTTCCCGTGCACCGGTGGTGCAAGGAACACGAAACGGGCGATCCCCGGCCGCTGTTCCTGGACTACCCGATCGTCATCCGTTCTTTGGAAAGGATGTTCTCCCGGCAGTGGCACCGGGCGTGGCGAATCCGCTGGGAGGCGATGAGCGGGAATCCGTCCCCTGAACGGGTGTACTACTGCTCACCGCAGGACGCCGCCGGGCTCCATCGGCTCGACGCGATACTCAGCGACGGGAAGTGGTTGATGATGGTCCTCGCCGGTCCGCCGCCGGCGCGGCCGCGCCCCGGCGGGGACGAGATGGCGACGGGTTTGCGTTCCGGGATTCCCGTGCTGTTGTGGCACCCGGACGCCGCCATCGACGTTCTGCACGAGGTTGTCGCGTGGCTCCTCGGCAGTAATGGTCTCGGTGACCTGCCCGCACGGACCCAGGATTCCCGGCGGGCGGCGTTCCGCGAGGTAACCATTCCGGTCGACCTGCGGATCGCCCGTGATCTGGTCGTCCTGTGGGACGACCCGAGCAGATTGCTTTTCCTGGACGACGGTCCTTACCTGCCGGACGCGATACGGGAGGATTCAGATGAACGCGGTAGAGCATCCTGAGCGGCCGGCCTGGTGGATCTACCGCGGCACCGGCCATCCCCTTCACGATGTCTCCCTGGCCGACCTGCTTCCACCGCCGCCGCCATGGCGGGCGTTCAACGGCGGGCCGTTGCCGACGGAGGACGTCGTGCCGCAGGACGAGGGCGAGGCGGACCGGCGACTGGGTTCCGAGCATCGGCTGCCGCCCCGGCACGTCGACCCACACGAGATAGACATGGTCAACGCGGCGCTGTACCTGCGTCGTCCCCTGCTGGTGACCGGCCGCCCGGGAAGCGGGAAGTCGAGCCTCGCGTACCGGGTGGCGCGGGAGCTGAGGTTGGGCCGGGTGCTGCGGTGGCCGATCACCTCTCACACCACTCTCAAAGACGGTCTCTACAACTACGACGCGATCGGCCGTGCTCAGGCAGCTGGCGCGCGCGTCGCCGACCGGCGAGACGGCGACCAGGAGCCGCCGATCGGCGAGTACCTGCGGCTCGGCGAACTCGGCACGGTCTTCCTGCCCCGCCGACAGCCACGGGTGCTCCTGGTCGACGAACTGGACAAGAGCGAGGCGGATCTGCCCAACGACCTGCTCAGCCTGTTCGAGGACGGCGAGTTCCTGATCCCCGAGCTGGTGCGGATGCGCAGCCGCAGTCGCGAAGTCGAGGTCTTCACGGCGGACCCGGATACGAAGGCCACGATCCCGGACGGCCGGGTCCGGTGCGCCGCGTTCCCGTTCGTCGTGATCACCAGCAACGGCGACCGCGACTTTCCGCCGGCTTTCCTGCGCCGGTGTCTCCGGCTCGAAATCCAGGATCCGGACATCGAACAGCTGGCCGCGATGGTGGCGGCGCACGCGCTCGACCCGAGTGACACCCACCGGTCCCGCATCATCGAAGAGTTCGTCAGCCGCAGTGAGGCCTTCGGCGGGCTGCCAGTCGACAAGCTCCTCGAGGCGGTCTACCTGGCGACTTCGGGCGCCTACCACGAGGAAGGTGAGTCCTGGCCCCGGTTGATGGACGCGATCTGGCGGCAGTTGAACTCCGTGGTGCCGTGAGATGGCTGGGGAGCCGTCAAAGCGTCCGGTGCACGTAGGGGCCCTGTCGTGGAGTGAAGTCGCGGACGCGATCTGGCTCGCGGCGGTGCTCGGGGAGCCCGTGGCACGGCAGACCGGCGAATCGGAACCGGCTTCCAGTGATACCGGCCCACCTGAGCCGGAGGCACCGCACCCGGAACCCGAGCCGGCTCCGGTCGCGGATCCGCCGTCTCCGTCGGACGGGGAGCCTGGTCCCGTCACCGGGCCTCGGCGCCGCGCGGTCGTCGGGGCGTTCGCGCGGGACGTCAACGGGCGCGGCGAGCGGCCAGCCGGGAACGGGCGGACGCCGAGATCGTCGACGATGCTCGGTGGTCCCGACATCCTGCGGGCCCTCCGTCCGTTGAAACAGCTGCGTCCCTCGTCACGGGTCGGCGATGTCCAGTTGGACGAGGTACAGACCGCCGAACAAGCGGTCCAGGACGGTCTCTGGCTTCCGGTACTCCAACCTGTCACGACGACCCGTGTCCTGGACCTGACGGTGGTGGTCGACGCCGGGTCGTCGATGGCTTTGTGGCAGCGGGAAGTTCGCTCGTTCCTCAAGCTGGTGCAACAGCTCGGGGCGTTCCGGACCGTCCGGATCCGGTACCTGGAAACGGAGACCCGGGCGACCGACGGCTCCCTGGCCCCGGTGCTGCGTGGCGGCACTCCGGACGCGCCGCAGCACAGCGTGGCCGAACTCCTGGACTGGTACGGCGACCGGCTCATGCTCGTCCTGACCGACGGGGTCGGCGAGGCGTGGCGACGCGACCTGGTTTCGCCGCTGCTCGCGCAGTGGAGCAGGGGCATGCCGGTCGCTCTGGTTCACCTGCTGCCCCAGCACATGTGGAAGAAGGCCGGCATCCCGCTGCACCGGGCGTTGCTGACGTCACCAGGTCCGTTCCGGCCGAACCGCCGCTACGGGTTCGACCTGCCGGACGCCTGGATGACCATGGCAGACCCCGAAAAGGCCCTCAACGGCGCGGTGCCGATCCCGGTCCTCGAGCTGGGCGGGAGGTGGTTCAGCTGGTGGGTGCGGCTCATTTCGCGCTCGGTCACCGACGCGGTGCAGGGTACGGTCCTGCTCGCGCGTGATCAGCCGATGCCCGAGACGGGGGACGACGAAGAGCCGGTCAGACCGCCGACGGCCCAGGAGCGGGTCCGCCGGTTCCTCGGCACCGCGACGCCACCGGCGTTCCGGCTCGCGACCCTGCTGGCCGCGGTTCCGGTCAGCCTGCCGATCGCCCGGTTCGTGCGAGCGGAACTCGTGCCCGAGGCCGACACGTCACATCTCGCCGAAGTGTTCACCAGCGGGCTCCTCGGTCCGCAGACGGACCTCATCGGGGACGATGCGGTCTTCGAATTCCCGGCCTCGGTCCGCGAAGCGCTGCTTACGGCCGGACGGCGTTCGGAGACCGTGCAGGTGGTCGTCGCGACCGGAGAGCGGTTCGGCGAGCAGCACCCCGTGCTGCTGAGAATCGCGGACGCGCTGGCCGATCCCAACCGCGCGGCCCTGCCCGAGGAGGGCGCTGACGTCACCCTCGAGCGAGTGGTGATGCGCGCGCTTTCCGGGCCGTACGCCTGGCGCGCCGAACGGCTGCACGAGCGGGAGCGGGAACTCGCGGTCGCGGTGGCGGAGAGCAGCGCCGCCGGGGAGGACGACGCCGCGGAAGACGTAGGCCCGCCGGCGGCAGCCGAACCGGAGGTCGCGGATGAGCGGCTGGTCGAGAACGTCCGGGAAGAAGCGGCGACATCGCTGCGCCGAGTCCGGCGGATCACCACCGACGCACCGGTGATCTGGGGCGCGGTCCCCGCGCGCAACCCGGAGTTCGTCGGCCGCTGGGACCTGCTCTACCGGCTCGGTGCGAGCCTGGATTCGGCCGGCAGCGCGATCCTGCACGGTCCGGGCGGCCTCGGCAAGACCCAGCTCGCGGTCGAATACATCTACCGGCGGCTCCGTGACCACGACCTCGTGTGGTGGGTCAGTGCGACGCAGGAGAACCAGATCCGGGCGTCCTTGATGGAACTCGCCCGGCAACTACGCCTGTCGGACGCGGACGAGGCGGTCGCCGCGGTACCAGCCGTCCTGGAGGCGCTTCGCGCCGGCGAGCCGTACCGCCGCTGGCTGATCGTTTTCGACGCGGCTGACGAACCCGAGTTCCTCCTACCGTTCCTCCCGGTCGGCGGGCCAGGACGGATTCTGGTCACCGCACGCGATGCCGCCTCCGAGTCCTTCCCGGCGGAGCTGATCGAGGTCGACCGGTTCTCCCGCGCCGAGAGCGTCGACCTCCTGCGCCGCCGGGACGGCGCGGTCACGACCGCCGATGCCGAGGCGCTGGCGGAGAAGCTGGGGGACCTGCCGATCGCGTTGGCTCAGGCCGCAGCATGGCGTGCCGAGACCGGCATGCCGGTGGCCGACTACACCCGGCTGCTCGACGAGAAGATGGCCGAGCTCTTGACTTTGTCTCCGCGGCCGACGGACTACGAGGTCTCCGTGACGGCGGCTTGGAACGTCTCCTTCGACGGGCTCTCGACCCGGAACCCGGCTGCACACCAGCTGCTCCAGGTGTGCGCGTTCTTCGCCGCCGAACCGATTTCCCGCAGCCTGTTCGCCGGGGTTCGCGGAGTGTCGATCGCGCCGGAGCTGGACATCGCGATGCGTGACCCCGTCCTGCTGGATCGGGCGCTTCGGGAGATCAACCGATGCAGGCTGGCGAAGCTGGACCACCGAAGCGGCACATTGCTCCTGCATCGGCTCGCGCAGCTGGCGTTACGGGCGATGATGACGGATGAGACTCGCGAAAAAATGCAGCACGGAGCTCATCTCCTGCTCGGCAACCTCGATCCGAACGACCCCGAGACGGCCCGGCAGTGGCCGCAGTACCAGATGGTGTTGCCACACCTCCGGCACGCCGGGCTGATCGACTGCGCCGATCGGTGGGTTCGGCGGTTGGTGCTCAACCTGCTGAAGTTCCTGCACTTCTCCGGTGACCACATGGGCGCGCTCGCCCTGTCCGAAGAGGTCGTCGCCGCCTGGACGGAGCGGTACGGCGCCGAGGACCCGCAGACGCTCGCCGCGTCTGAGCAACTCGGATTCGTGCTCTGGGTGCTCGGTCGATACGAGGCGTCGTCGGAGGTCAGCAGGCGGACGTTGCGGCTCTACCGGCGGACTTTCGGCCCGGAATCGGAACAGGCGCTGGGCGCCGAAGTGCTGGTGGCGACCGGACTGAAGTCCAACGGCGACTTCTTCGCCGCCCGTGACCTCAACCGGCAGACCTATGAAAAGGTTCGCTCGTTGTTCGGTGACGACGATCCGACCGCACTCGAAGCGGCCCACGACCTGGTCGTCTCACTCCTGCTTGCCGGCGACTACGAGCAGGCTCGCTGGCTCGGTGAGGACACCTACGAGCGTCGATCGGAGTCCTTGGGGTACGACAACTGGAAAACCATCCTCACGCTCAACATCATGATCATCTGCCGACGCGAGCTCGGTGACTACTCATGGGCGCGGATCGAGCAGGAGAAGGTCGTGGAACGCGTCCGCGGTCTGTTCAGTTCGGAAACCGATGGCGTCATCCGCCGGGACTTCCACCTCGCAGTGGCGCACCGCAAAGACGGCTACCACGAGGCGGCGCTGATCCTTTCGGGCAGCGCACTGGAGCGGTTCCGGCTCAAGTACGGATCGGACCACCCCAACGCGATGGCCTGCGCGCTCGCCCATTCGATCGACTTGCGCAACGCCGGTGACCTGACGGCATCGCTGGAGCTGGGCGAACAGGCGCTGTCGCTGTACCGGGGCAGCCTGGGTGACCGGCACCCGCACACGTTGGCTGCCGAAGCCGACATCGGCGTCACTCTGCGTCTGCTCGGCGAGCCGGCGAACTCGCTGGCCCGGGACGAGCGCGCGCTCTCCGGCCTGCGTGATCGGCTGGGCCCGGCCCACCCGCACGTCCTGGCTTGCGCGATCAACACGGCGAACGACTGGTTCGCGCTCGGCGACGTGCAGCGGTCCCTGCGGATGAACACCGAAACGCTGGCGCGGCTGCGCCGGGCTCTGCCCGAGAGTCACCCCACCACTCTCGCCGCGCGGCTCAACCGGGCCCTGGACCTCGAGCGGCTCGGCCGCGTCCGCGAAGCGTTGAGCCAGCACCGGGACGTGCTCGTCGTGGCCGACCGGGTGCTGCGCCCCGGCCATCCGGCGATCACGGCGGCGGAGAACGCGGTGCGAGCGGAGTGCGACATCGATCCGATGCCGTTGTAGCCCGGTCAAGCCTGCGCTTCGCCGATCCAGCCGGCCAGTTCGTCGAACGCTGGTGACTTTCCCGCATCACGCAACACCCGGTGCACTGCGCGGACCAGTTCCGGCACACCGAGCAAGGCGTGCGTGGCCGGCCCGGCCGGCAGGGAAAGGCCGAGGCCGATCAGCGCCGCGGCGTGCTCCGGATCCTGGTCGAGCACGGCTCGGTATGCGGTCCGGGCCACGTCGTCCGAGCCGGCGATCCACTGGTGGTCGCCATCGAGCGCGCCCGGCACCTGCGACCAGACCTGCGACAGCCGGCGTTCGCCGTCCCGGCCGAACCGGACCCGGATCAGATCGGCACGGGCGTTCGCCCACTCCCCGTCCGAAACGGTGTCGAGACGGCCGCCCGGAATCACGCGCGGGCAGGGCTCACCTTCAAGCCAGGCGCGAGCGAAATCCGCGATCAATTCCGGCTCGGGGCGGATGTGACGGAGCCGCCAGCCGGCATAGTGGTCTGCGGCCAGCTTCTCCGCCCAGTGCACTGCTTCAGGGGCGCCTGGTTCGTTTTGCCACGGGCCCAAAACGGTGGCGAGTTCGTCCAGGAACCGTCGTCCCGCGTCGGTCAGCGCGGCGTCGTTCCGGATTGATTCGAGGGTCTGCCATGTCTGCGCGCGCCAGTGAGCGAACTCGAAGGCGGCCAACCGGTCTTCCGGGTGCGCTCGTGACAGCGCGCGCCAGAAGGCCGAAACGCCGAAGAACGCGTAGACCCCGTGCACCAGCCCACTGAGCGGGCGTGGGTCTTCCCGCCACGGGGCGTAGAGCCGTTCGGTGCGGTCGTCGTCGTGCAGCCGCGCCAATTGCAACAGGCCACCCAACCGGATGTGCTGGAATTCGTGCACCAAGGCTGCAGCGAGCGTAGCGGGCTCTTCGGCCTCGGGCTCGGCGATGACTGCGCTCCCGAAAGCTTCGCCCGTCGACGCGCTGGGGAGCCGGAACGGGACGGCTGGGTTCGGCACGATCGATATCAGACCTGCAGGCAGAATCTCCGCGTACTCAGGCAGGTGTTCGACGATCAGTCGCCACGCCTCGTCAAGCAGGTCCCGCCAGTTCGCCGCTTCGGCCTCCGTCAGCCGGTCCGGCGGAATCGGGTGGTAGAGCCCTCGATGCGGGTCCAGATCGTCGAGCCGCAGTGCCAGAACCCGGCCCCCGGTCTCGAAGCGGAACTCTCGAAGCGGGTTCCAGGCTGCTGTACCGGGTGCGGCCTGGGAGCGATCGCCGGTGATCGTGAAGGATCCGGCCGCCCCGTGCACTTCGGCGGTCGTGAACCCGTCGCCTTCGTCCAACCGAGCGGCACCCAGGGTCGGCAGTACGACGGTGCCGTTCCAGACCGGTACCCGGATGGTGAACTGCAGGCCCGCATGGATCGCCGCGGCTGCGGCCAGGGTGTGGAGGTAGCCGTAGTGGACCCAGAGTGGGCACTCGCCGGTCAGTCCCTGCTCGATCAGGCGGGTCGTGTATCCCGCCCAGCTCCCCGTATAGGGGTGGGCGATCACCCGCTCCAGCGCTTCCGGTTCGGTTTCCTCAGCCCGGACCAGTAGATCCCAGGCTGTTTCGACGGAGATGAGCGGACCTGCGACGCTTTCGTCCGCCTTCGCCAGGTTCACGAGACCGGACAGCAGAAGCAACCGGCGGCTGCGATCGGCGCTGCGCAGCACGCTCCAGGTTGTCGTCCCGTCGGCGCCGGTGGCCAGCTTGTCGAAGGTGTCCCAGGAAACCGAGTGCAGGTCCGGAACGGACGTCACGTGATTCTTCGTGTGCACCATGAGCTCTCCGGGGCGCCTTCAGTCGACGCGTTTGGCGCCGCCGCTGCCGCTCGCGGTCACCGGGATGTGAGCGGTCCGGTCCACGGCGTGACGAATCGAACGGCGAAACGCGACGGGGTCGAGTTTTCGCAATTCCGACAGTGAGAACGCGCTCAGGTCGAGGAGTTCGGATTTGATCCCCGGTCGCTCATTGCCATCGGGCGATCGCATGCCGATTTTTCCTCTTCCGTAACTACCGAATCGATGGGAACCCAGCGTAAGTTATCACGTCGTACGCTACTCCAATAGGGTGACCCCATCTAAGCGTTTACGCTGACAGTGAGGTTTTGCAAGTAAGGCTGTGATCGAACACGCTTTCGACAGGGGTGACAGCTCGGCCAGGGATGCCAAATTGGACACGCAGTGTTATGAGGGTGTTGCGCTTGGGTACGACCAGGGTGCAATTCGGCGTTGATTGTCCCTTTGTCGTTACAATGGCTACCGCGGCTATGGTCTAGTCCGCGACACCGAGAATCGTGTGCAGCAACGCCGTCAGTTCGGCCTCGAAGTTGGGCCTGGCTGCCAGTCGGCGGGTTCGGGCCAGGTCGTTCGCGATGGTCAGCGCCGCGTGGACCGTGATCTTCGCTTCTCGCGGGGGCAACTCGGGTCGCACCGACGAAAGCAGCGTCACCCACTGGGCGACGTAGTCCCGCTGCACGCGCAGCAGATCGGCCTTGTCGCGATCGGGCATCGTCACCCGGTCTGCCGAGAACGACACCAGCAGCTCCGGCGTGTGCAGGATCGTGTGTACGTACGACGCCGCCAGCCGCCGCAGGGCGGAAAGCTCGTCGGACGTCTGCAGGGCTCGTTCGGCCGCCAGTGCCAGGCGATCGGCCGCGCGGTGGCCGATCGCCACCATCAAAGCCGCCTTGCTCGGGAAGTGGCGGTAGACGCTCGGGCCCGCGATGCCCGTCGCCGCGCCGATGTCCTCCATGCTCACGTCGTGGAAGCCTCGCTGGGCGAACAGCCCCGTTGCCGCCGCCAGGACCTGTTCGCGGCGAGAAGGTGTGCCCAAGCTCAGTGTCGAAGAAGGCGATAGTTGGGACGGCGAAGGGAGTGTGGCGTTGAGCACACCGAGGGCCAATTCGACCAGCAGTGCAGCGAACCGGCGGCGCGCCACCGACGTGTGGTGGACGCTCACGCTGCCGAACACCGACAGCGCCGCCCAGCAGAGCAATTCGGCGTCCTCGGCGGGCAAGTCCGGGCGTCGAGTCATCAGCGCTTTCGACCACGTCGTCAGCGCCAGCGTCGAACGGCGGGCGATCTCGCGCTGGTCCTCCTTCGGGAGATGACGTCCCTCCCAGCGCCACAGTGCCGCGATCTCCCGGCGCTCGACGGCCTGCGTCGCGAGCCGGCCGAGGAGGGATTCCAGCTGGTCAGCGGGCGAAACCGAGTCCGACAGGGCCTCCGCTGTCGCCGCCTCGAGGTCCTCGAAGCCGCTTAGTACGACGTAAGCCAGGATCGCCTGCTTGTCCGCGAAGTGCCGATAGATCGCCGGGCCGGTGACGCCCGCCGCGTCCGCTATGTCCTTGATGCCGACTCCGGGGAAGCCGCGGGCGCGGAACAGCTCCGCTGCCACCGCGGCCAGCTGGGCCTTGCGGTCGCGGGGGCGCGCACTACGTACGGAGTCGGTCATGGTGAGTCGACGATAGCGGCTAACAGCACACCCGCAACCCATTGACACCATGGGGTTATCCGACGATATGTTAATGGCCATTAGCGCTACTGGTCGGTATCATCGGCCACGGTACGAAGACGTCCCACCCGCTCGCGAGGAGTTGTTCTGTGAGTAGCGAGGCCTACATCTACGAGGCGATCCGCACGCCTCGCGGCAAGAACAAGGGCGGTGCCCTGCACGGCACCAAGCCGGTCGACCTGGTGGTCGGCCTGATCAACGAACTCAAGGTCCGCCACCCGAACCTCGACCCCGCGGTGATCGACGACGTCGTACTCGGCGTCGTCTCCCCGGTCGGCGAGCAGGGCGCCGTCATCGCGCGCACCGCCGCGCTGAACGCGGGCCTGCCCGAGACCGTCGCGGGTGTGCAGCTCAACCGCTTCTGCGCCTCCGGCCTGGAGGCCACCAACACCGCCGCGCAGAAGGTCCGTTCCGGCTGGGACAACCTGATCATCGCCGGCGGCGTCGAGTCGATGTCGCGCGTGCCGATGGGCTCCGACGGCGGCGCGCTCTTCATGGACCCGGCCACCGCGTACGACAACTACATCGTCCCGCAGGGCACCGGCGCCGACCTGATCGCGACCATCGAGGGCTTCTCCCGCGAGGACGTCGACCGCTGGGCCGTCCGCTCGCAGGACCGCGCCGAAGCGGCCTGGTCCGGCGGCTACTTCGCCAAGTCCGTCGTCCCGGTCAAGGACATCAACGGCGTGACCGTCCTGGACCACGACGAGCACCGCCGCCCCGGCTCCACCGTCGAGAGCCTCGGCAAGCTCAAGCCCGCCTTCGCCGGCATCGGCGAGCTCGGCGGCTTCGACGCCGTCGCGCTGCAGAAGTACCACTCGGTCGAGCGCATCAACCACGTCCACACCGGCGGCAACTCCTCCGGCATCGTCGACGGCGCCGCGCTGGTGCTGGTCGGCTCCGAGCAGATCGGCAAGACCTTCGGGTTGACGCCGCGCGCCCGGATCGTGGCCACCGCGTCGATCGGCTCCGAGCCGACGATCATGCTCACCGGCCCCACGCCGGCCACCGAAAAGGTCTTGAAGACCGCGGGCCTCAAGCCCGAGGACATCGACCTGTGGGAGCTCAACGAGGCGTTCGCGTCCGTCGTGCTCAAGTGGATCAAGGACCTGCACCTCGACGAGGAGAAGGTCAACGTCAACGGCGGCGCGATCGCCATGGGCCACCCGCTCGGCGCCACCGGCGCGATGCTGGTCGGCACCGTGGTCGACGAGCTCGAACGCCGCCAGGCGCGCCGCGCCCTGGTGACCCTGTGCATCGGCGGCGGCATGGGCGTCGCGACCATCATCGAGCGGGTGTGAGGACCACAATGGCCGAGAGCAAGACCATCCGCTGGGAGCAGGACTCCGACGGCATCGTCACGCTGACCCTGGACGACCCGAACCAGTCGGCGAACACGATGAACGCCGCCTTCCGCGAGTCTCTGGGTGTCACGGTCGACCGGCTGGAGGCCGAGAAGGACTCCATCACCGGCGTCGTCATCACGTCCGCGAAGAAGACCTTCTTCGCGGGTGGCGACCTGAACGACCTCATCCAGGCCAAGCCGGAGAACGCGGTCGAGCTGACCGAGGGCAGCACCCTGATGAAGGGGCAGATGCGCCGCATCGAGCAGCTCGGCAAGCCGGTCGTCGCGGCGATCAACGGCGCCGCGCTCGGCGGTGGCCTCGAGATCGCGCTGGCGACGCACCACCGCATCGCCGCCGACGTCAAGGGCAGTCAGATCGGCCTGCCCGAGGTGACGCTGGGCCTGCTGCCCGGCGGCGGCGGTGTCGTGCGCACTGTCCGATTGCTGGGTATCCAGAGCGCGCTGCTGAACGTCCTGCTGCAGGGCCAGCGCCACCGCCCGCGCAAGGCGCTGGAACTGGGCCTGGTGCACGAGGTCGTCGACACCGTCGAGGAACTCGTCCCCGCCGCGAAGGCGTGGATCAAGGCGAACCCCGAGGGCGGCGTCCAGCCGTGGGACGTCAAGGGCTACAAGATCCCCGGCGGTACGCCGTCGAACCCGAGCTTCGCGGCCAACCTCCCGGCGTTCCCGGCGAACCTGCGCAAGCAGATCAAGGGCGCGAACATGCCGGCGCCGCGGGCGATCCTGGCCGCCGCGATCGAGGGCGCGCAGGTCGACTTCGACACCGCGATCCTCATCGAGACGCGCTACTTCATCCACCTCGCCACCGGCCAGGTCTCGAAGAACATGACGAAGGCGTTCTTCTTCGACCTGCAGACCATCAACTCGGGTGGTTCGCGGCCGGACGGCTTCGAGAAGTACACCGCTCGCAAGGTGGGCGTGCTGGGCGCGGGCATGATGGGCGCGGCGATCGCGTACGTGTCGGCGAAGGCCGGCATCGACGTCGTCCTCAAGGACGTCTCGCAGGAGGCGGCTGAGAAGGGCAAGGGCTACGCGGCCAAGCTCGAGCAGAAAGCTCTTTCGCGCGGCAAGACCACGCAGGAGAAGTCGGACGCGCTGCTGGCGAAGATCACGCCGACCGCCGACCCGGCCGACTTCGCGGGCGTCGACTTCGTCATCGAGGCCGTGTTCGAGAGCGTCGAGCTGAAGCACAAGGTGTTCGGCGAGATCGAGAGCGTCGTCAACGCCGACGCGGTGCTGGGCTCCAACACCTCGACGCTGCCGATCACCACCCTCGCCGAGGGCGTGCAGCGCACCGAGGACTTCATCGGGATCCACTTCTTCTCGCCGGTGGACAAGATGCCGCTGGTCGAGATCATCTGCGGTGAGAAGACGTCGCCGGCGACGCTGGCGAAGGTCTTCGACTACACGCTGCAGATCAAGAAGACCCCGATCGTCGTCAACGACAGCCGCGGCTTCTTCACCTCGCGCGTGATCGGGACGTTCATCAACGAGGCCGTCGCCGCGCTGGGCGAGGGCGTCGAGCCGGCGTCGATCGAGCAGGCGGGTTCGCAGGCCGGCTACCCGGCGCCGCCGCTGCAGCTGATGGACGAGCTGACGCTGACCTTACCGCGTAAGATCCGCAAGGAGACGCGCGAAGCGATCGAGGCCGCGGGCGGCACGTGGAAGGCACACGCGTCGGAAGGCGTCATCGACCGGATGGTCGAGGAGTTCGACCGCAAGGGCCGCTCGACGGGCGCGGGCTTCTACGAGTACGGCGAGGACGGCAAGCGGACCGGGCTGTGGCCGGGGCTGCGCGACGCGTTCAAGTCCGGCTCGGCGGAGGTGCCGTTCGAGGACCTCAAGGAGCGGATGCTGTTCGCCGAGGCGCTCGAGACGGTGAAGTGCTTCGACGAGGGCGTGCTGACGTCGGTGGCGGACGCCAACATCGGCTCCATCTTCGGTATCGGCTTCCCGGCGTGGACCGGTGGTGTCATCCAGTACATCAACCAGTACGAGGGTGGCCTACAGGGCTTCGTCGACCGGTCCCGTGAACTGGCTGCGCGGTACGGCGATCACTTCGAGCCGCCTGCTTCGCTCGTGGAGAAGGCCGCGAAGGGCGAGATCTACGAATAAGCGCTGAACGTCGAAGGCCGTCACTCCGGTGGCGGCCTTCGACGTGTCCGTCTGTTTGTCCGCTTTTGTTCGCCGCGAAGCCAACAAAGCGGGTTAATCTCCGCCCATGCGCCGTCCCGTCACGGTGGCACTGGCCGCCGCCTTGTTCGCCTCAGCTTTGACAACGATGTCAGCCGCCGCTGATCTGAGCCCCGCCGACTTTGTCGATCCGCTGATCGGTTCGGCCGGGGACGGGAACACCTATCCCGGCGCCACCGCGCCCTTCGGCATGCTCTCCTGGAGCCCGACCAGCACGCGCGGGGACCAGACGAGCACTGGCGCCGCCAACGGCTACCAGTACGACACCACCCGCGTCCGCGGCTTCGCGTTAACGCATGTTAACGGCGCCGGCTGCAATCCCGGCGCCGCGGGTGACGTGCCCATCCTGCCCTTCGCCGGCGACGTCACCTCCTCGCCGACCGCCGACACCACCGACGCCGTCTACGCGAGCAACTTCAGCCACGCCGACGAAGCAGCGTCGCCGGGGCGGTACCGTCTCGGCCTGGCCAACGCCGTGACGACCGATGTCGCGACCACCGAACGCACCGCGATCGGCACCCTGCAGTACCCCGCGGACAAGCCCGCCAACCTGCTCTTCCGGACGTCGAACTCCCTCAACGGCAGCGAGGACGCCGAGACCCACATCGACGCGCAGCACGGCAAGGTCACCGGGTCCGTCCTCACCGGCGCCTTCTGCGGCCGTCGCGCGAACGGCGGCGTCAACAACCGCAAGTCCTACTACCGCCTGTACTTCACGGCGCAGTTCGACCGGCCCGTCACCGGCACCGGGACGTGGAAGGACGCGACCCTGCAGCCCGGCGGCACTGACCAGACCGGCGGCGAGGGCTACGCGACCGGCAAGGACCGCGCCGGACGTGGCTCCGGCGGCTACGTCACCTTCGCGCCCGGCAGCAAGGTCACCCTGCGGATCGCGATCTCCTACGTCTCGCTCGAAGGCGCGGAACGCAACCTCCGCGCCGAGCAACCGGCCAGGTCCACTGTGGACAGCATCGCGAACAAGACCAAGCAGGCTTGGAACGCCGAACTGAGCCGCGTCGATGTTCAAGGCGGCACCGCCAACCAGCGGATCGTCTTCACGACCGCGCTTTACCACGGCCTACAGCAGCCCAACCTCGTCAGCGACGTCGACGGTCAGTACCTGGGGATGGACCGGAAGCCCCACCGCGTCGAACGCGGGAAGGACGCGCAGTACTCGAACTTCTCCGGCTGGGACCAGTACCGCGCACAGATCCAGCTGCTCGCGCTGCTCGAACCGCGCGTCGCCGGGAACTTCGCGCAGTCGCTCTACAACTACGCGAAGCAGAACGACGGCGTCTGGGACCGCTGGGTGCACGTCAACGGCGCGACGCACGTCATGACCGGCGACCCGTCGGCGGCGACGATCGCGACCTTCTACGCGATGGGCGTCCGCAACTTCGACTACCGCGGCGCGTTCGACTCGCTGCACAAGCAGGCGACGGTCCCGCGTCCGGAGGGGCTGCAGGACGGCGGCTGTCCCGGGCAGTGCGTCGGCCAGCGCCCTAACCTCGCGCAGTACCTTACGTCGTACTACGCGCCCAACGACGTCTGCCACTGCTGGGGCGGCGCGGCCGAGACGCTGGAAGACGCGGTCGCCGACTCCGCAATCGGACATTTCGCGGAGCAGCTCGGCCGCACTCGCGAAGCCGCGGAGATGCGCGCCCGAGGGGCTTACTGGCTGAATGTGTTCAACCCGGAGACCGGGTACATGCAGGCCCGGAACGTCGACGGTGGCTGGGTGACGCCGTTCGACCCGGCGAGCGACCGCGGCTTCGCCCAGGGCAGTGCGGCCGCCTACACCTGGATGGTCCCGCAGGACGTCTCCGGCCTCGCCGACGCGATGGGCGGCAAAACCGCCGCGGTCACCCGGCTCGACGGCTTCTTCCACGACGCGAACGGCAACTGGCAGCTCAAGGGCGGCGGCCCGCTCAAGTACGACCCGACCAACGAGCCCGACATCCACGCGCCGTGGCTGTACAACGAACTCGGGCAGCCGTGGAAAACGCAGGAAACCGTGCGGCAGCTGGTGAACTCCGTCTACACGACCGGACCGTCGGGGCTGCCCGGCAACGACGACCTCGGCACGATGTCCGCCTGGTACGTCTTCGCCGCGCTCGGCATCTACCCGCGGACACCGGGTTCGGGTGACCTGCTGCTCTCGAGCCCGCTGTTCCCGAGCGCGGTGATCCGGCCGGCGGGTGGCGCGCCGATCCGGATCACGACGTCGGGCAGCGGAAAGTACGTCCAGGACGTCCGCCGTGGAGGCAAGCCGCAGCGCGACTGGAAGGTCGACGCCTCGTTCCTGCGCGGCGGAAGCCTGGACTTCCGCCTGTCCGAGACGCCGACCACCTGGGGGAGCTGAATGCCGTAAAGGGCACCTTCATGGCGGTGAAGGTGCCCTCCGGCGGCAATTCAGGAGCGCGGCTCCAGCGCGACGTGCGGTAGCCGGCGATCCAGCCACCGCGGCAGCCACCACGCGCGTTCTCCGAGCAGCCGCATGATCGCCGGGACCAGCAGGCACCGGATCACCAACGCGTCCAGCAGCACCGCGACCGCCAGGCCGAGGCCGAACTGCGCCAGCATCCGCGACGGGTCCAGCAGGAACGCGCCGAACACCAGCACCATGATCGCGCCGGCCGCGGTGATCACACCGCCGGTCGACGCGAGACCTTCGCGTACCGCGAGCGACGCGTCGCCGGTGCGCCGCCACTCCTCGTGCATGCGCGACACCAGGAACACCTCGTAGTCCATCGACAGCCCGAACACGATCGCGAAGATCATCACCGGCACGAACGCCTCGATCGGGCCGGGCTGCGCGCCGAACCAGCCGTCGCCGAACACCAGTGTCATGACACCCAGCGAAGCGCCGATGCTCAGCAGGTTCAGCAGCGCGGCCTTGAGCGGGATGAGGATCGAGCGGAACACGACCATCAGCAGCAGCGCGGACAGCCCGACGACGACCAGCACGAACAGCGGCAGCCGGTCGGCGACGGCGCCGGCGAAGTCCGTCGCGGCCGCGACCGAACCGCCGACCAGGTAGTGGCCCGGCAGCGTCGGCAGGACGTCGGCGCGCAGGCGCGTCACCAGCTCGGCGGTCGCCGCGTCCTGGGGTGACGTCGTCGGGAACGCGAGGACGGTACCGTTAACCGGCGCTAACACGCGCGCGACTCCGGGCGTCGAGGCCAGCTTCTGCTGCAGCGCGACGGGGTCGCCGTCCTCGGTGACGATCGCGAGCGGTCCACTGAAGCCCGGCCCGAAGCCCTCGGCCAGCAGGTCGTACGCCTGCCGCGTCGTCGAGCCGGCCGGGTCGGTGCTCGCGTCGGCGAACCCGAGCCGCATGCCCGCGGCCGGGATGGACAGCCCGACGAGGAGAACCAGGCCGATCGCGAGCGGCGCCAGCGGACGCCGCTGGACGCCGTCGGCGAGCCGTCGCCACCGGCGGCCGTGCTCACGGCGGACGGCGTGCTTGCGGATGCCGCGTTCGAGCCGCTGGCCGAACAGCGAGAGCAACGCGGGCAGGAGCGTCACGGACGCGAGCATCGTCATCAACACGGTGAGCGCGACGGCCAGCGCCACCCCGCGCAGGCCACCCAGCCCGAGCGCGAGCAGGCCGAGCAGCGCGATGATCACCGTCGTCCCGGCGAACAGGACCGAGCGGCCGGCGGTGTCGAGCGCCCGCCGCCCGGCCGTGTCACGGTCGTGGCCGGCGAGGATCTCGGTGCGGTAGCGGGAAAAGATCAGCAGTGCGTAGTCGACGCCGACGCCGAACCCGACGAGCATCATCAGCGGCGAGGTGTAGCTCGCGATGTCGACGTAGTGCGAGACGACCGTGATCACGCCGAGCGTGCTGCCGACGGCGAACACCGCGGTGAGCACCGGCAGCCCGGCCGCGAGCAGCGACCGGAACAGGAACACGAGGATGACCAGCGCGGCGAGCAGCCCGACGCCTTCCGCGGGGCCACCACCTTCCGAGATGCGCTCGATCGGGTCACCGGCCAGCGCCACCTCGACGGGGCCGGCCTGCTTCGCCGTGTCGGCGAACTTCACGATGTCGTCGTACGGGAGGTCGGTCGAGGCCGCGTCGAAGGTGACGGTCGCGTAGCCGATCCGGCCGTCGGCCGACAGCGTCTCGAACGGCCCGGTCACCGACCGCACGTGCGGCTGCAATCGGACATTTCCCAGAGCGTTTTCGACCGCGGCACGCTGCGTCGCGAGCCCGTTGTCCTCCTTGAACACGATCTGCGCGCTCGCGCCGGACTGCGCGGTGTTCTTCAGGAGGTCGACGACCTGCTGGGACTCGGTGCCCGGCAGCGAGTTGTCGTCGTGGAACGCGCTGCCAGTGAGGCGGGAGGTGACCGTGACGCCGATGAGGACCAGCGCCCAGAGTGCGACGGCGAGCCACCGGTGGCGCTGCGCCCAGCCGGCCACGCGGGCCAGCGTTCCCCCGGTGGGGCGAGTGATGGTGTCCATGGGGGACAAGGATTCGCCGCGGGGGCACTGCTTCGCGTCGAGCGGCGGAGGACACTTGACGTGCTCCCGGCGGTGTCCCTTAAGGCGATTCCCGTACACCCGGGGGAGTACGGCTAGGGGTGAGCCACCTCGGCGTCACCGCGCCGGACTCGTAGGCGAGGACGACGAGCTGCGCGCGGTCGCGCATGCCGGTCTTCGTCATGATGCGGCTGACGTGCGTCTTCGCCGTCGCGGGACTGAGCGTGAGTTCGCGCGCGATCTCGTCGTTGGACAAGCCGGCCGCGACCAGGGAAAGCACCTCGCGTTCGCGGTCGGTGAGCCGGTCCAGCGCCGGAGCCGCCGACGGGCGCGTGACGCGCGCGGCGAACTCCGAGATCAGCCGCCGCGTGATCGACGGCGCCAGCAGCGCGTCGCCGCGGGCGACCACGCGCACGGCGTGGATCAGCTCTTCGGGCTCGGTGTCCTTGACCAGGAACCCGCTCGCGCCCGCGCGCAGGGCGCCGTAGACGTCTTCGTCGAGGTCGAACGTTGTAAGAATGACGACCTTACTGTGTACGGCAGGGTCTTCGAGCAGGTGCCGCGTGGCGGCGAGGCCGTCGAGCACCGGCATCCGGATGTCCATCAGCACGACGTCCGGGCGGTGGTCGTGCGCCGCTTGCAGGGCTTCGCGGCCGTCAGCGGCTTCCGCGACGACGTCGATGTCGTCCTCACCGTCCAAAATGGACCGGAAGCCGGCACGGACCAGCCGCTGGTCGTCGACGAGCAGGACCCGGATCATCGGCCCATCATCGCACCGGCAGGCGGGCGCGCACCCGGTAACCGCCGCCCTCGCGGGGCGCCGCGGTCAGCTCGCCGCCGAGCGCCCGCGCGCGTTCGGCCATGCCGCGGATCCCGGTGCCCGGCGGGGCGTCACCGCCGCGGCCGTCGTCGTCGACCTGCACGGACAGCGCGTCGGCGCCGTAGCCGAGCCGTACGACGACGGTCTTCGCGCCGGCGTGCTTCGCGACGTTAGTCAGCGCCTCCTGCACCACGCGGAACGCGGCGTGCTCGACATCCGGCGGCAGGTCCCGGGCGACGCCGTCGATCTCGGTGCGCACGGTCAGCCCGGACGCGCCGACCGACTCGGCCAGCTCGGCAACCCGGGAGAGGCTCGGCTCGGCCTGGCGGAGCATGCCGAGCGTCGCGCGCAACTCCTGGAGTGCGGTCTTGCTGGCGTCCTTGATGGTGGCGAGGGCTTCCTCGGCCTGCGCGGGATCACGCCGGTGCAGCGCGGCGCCCGCCTGGACATTGATCAGCGAGAGATGGTGACCGAGGACGTCGTGCAGCTCGCGGGCGATCCGCAGGCGTTCGTCGGTGGCGCGCGCCCGGGCTTCGGCCTCCTTGGTGCGCTCGGCCTCGGCGCGGTAGTGCGCGACGGCACCCCCGGCGACGAGCGCGACGAACCAGCCGGTCATCAGGAAGAACGCGAAGTTGTCGACGTGCCGGCCGCTCCGCGAGCTGATTTCCCCGGCGGCGACACCCGCCATCGCGGCGACGACGAGCAGCGCGGCCCCGCGGATCCGCCCGGCCGCGGCGGCGTTGTAGAGCGTGTAGGCGAAGGCCAGCAGGACGAGACCGTCGGGATCGGTGAGCGGGTAGTAGAGGGCGCAGCAAACGAGCGTTAACCCGGCGACGCTCAGCGGGTACTTCCGGCGGAAGAAGACCGCGGCGCAGGCGAGCGCGGTCAGGACCCAGCCGAGCGCGGCGTGGTGGGTCGGCTTCGCGCCGTCGTTCAGGACGGCGAACAGCGAGCCGACGAGCACCGCGACGGTGACCGCGAACTCGGGTAGGTAACGCCGCATATCCGCGAGTCTAAGCGGCGTAACAAACGCCCCGGGGTCAGCGACTAGGCGGCATTGGTTCGTGCTGCTAAGGAGTTCTCGTGGGAAAGAAACTGGGGTTGTTCCTGGCCGCCGGCCTGTTGGTCGCGGGCTGTGGCGTCGGTGCCCCGCAGGTCAAGGACACGGGCAACGTCGGCGTCCTGGACGCGCCGTCGTCGACGTCTTCGGCGCCGGCCTATTCCGTTCCGGTCACGACGGAAGCGCCGCCCACGACTTCCGAAGCCCCGGCGGTCACGACCGCGCCGACGCAGGCGCAGGCCGTCGCCCCAGCGCCGAAGACGACCGCCGCCAAGCCCAAGGTGGCGCCGAAGACCACCGCGCAAGCCGCCCCGAAGCCGGCCGCGTGCGGCGCCGACTACTACGTGAACTCGTCCGGCAACTGCGTCCACCGGCCCAGCGACAACCCGGCCGGGGCGACCGCGATCTGCAAGGACGGCACCTACAGCTACAGCCAGCATCGCTCAGGTACGTGCTCCGGCCACGGCGGCGTCCGTAGCTGGTTGTGACGAGAGCACCAATCGAGCGGAAAACCCCCAGTGCGTAGGTACAGTGCATGAAGTTGCATGACGTGTACTAACTACACACTGGGGGTTGCTGGTGTCCCGACCCGGACGGTCCGATCGCGCGATCGTCGTGGTGCTCGCCTCGTGCGGGCTGGTCGCCTCGTTCATGCAGACGCTGGTCGTGCCGCTCATCCCGGTGTTCCCCCGGCTGCTGAACGCCTCGGCGGCCGACGCGTCCTGGGTCGTCACCGTGACGCTGCTTGCGGCGGCCGTCATCACCCCGGTCAGCGGGCGGCTCGGCGACCTCTACGGCAAGCGGCGGATGATCCTCGTCAGCCTCGCGCTGCTCATCGCCGGTTCGATCGTCTCGGCCACGACGAGCGAGCTCGCGTTCCACATCATCGGCCGCGGGCTGCAGGGCTGCGCGATGGGCGTCATCCCGCTCGGCATCAGCATCATGCGCGACGAGCTCCCGCCCGAACGCGTCGGCGGCGCGATCTCCCTGATGAGCGCGACGCTCGGGGTGGGCGGCGCGATCGGGCTGCCGGTCGCGGCCGTCGTCGCCGAGAACGCCGACTGGCACGCGCTCTTCTGGATGGCCGCCGGCCTCGGGCTGTTCTTCTCGCTGCTGATCGTCAAGTTCGTGCCGGAGTCACCGCTGCGCACCCCCGCGCCGTTCGACTACTTCGGCGCGCTCGGGCTGGCCGCCGGCCTGGTCTGCCTGCTGCTGCCGGTGGTCAAGGGCGCCACGTGGGGCTGGACCAGCGTGCCGACGCTCGGGTTCGCCGCGGCGGCTGTCGTCATCCTGGCCGGCTGGGGCACCTACCAGCTGCGGCGGCGCGACCCGCTGGTCGACCTGCGGGTGTCCGCGCGCCGCCCGGTGCTGTTCACGAACCTGGCGTCGATCATGGTCGGGTTCTCGATGTACGCCATGGCGCTGTCGTTCCCGCAGCTGCTGCAGGCGTCGGCGTCGACCGGGTACGGGCTGGGCCAGACGATGGTGGAGTCCGGGCTGTCCCTCGCACCGAACGGCCTGGTGATGATGTTGCTCTCGCCGGTGTCGGCGCGGCTCATCAACCGCTTCGGCCCGCGCCCGACGCTGATGAGCGGCGCGGGCGTGATCGCCGTCGGGTACCTGTTCGCGATCGTGCTGATGGACAACGCGGCCGAGCTGATCACGGCGTCGGTGATCATCGGCGCGGGCGTCGGGATCGCGTACGCGGCGATGCCGGCGTCGATCATGGGCTCGGTGCCGGTCACCGAAACGGCGTCCGCGAACGGCCTGAACTCCCTGATGCGCTCGGTCGGCACGGCGGTTTCGAGCGCGGTGATGGCGGCGATGCTGGCCCAGCTGACGATCACGGTCGGCGGCCTGACCGTGCCGTCGCTGTTCGGCTTCCGGGCGACGTTCGCCGTGGCGGCCTTCGCCGCGCTGACGGGTGTGCTGCTGGCCGGGCTGGTGCCGAAGACGAAGGTGACGCGGGAACTGGTCGCCGTCTAGTTCTTGCGCGCCACCAGGGCCAGCCCGCCGCACTCGGCCGGGTTCGCCGGCACGTCGGCCGGGTCGTCCGGCCGCCACTGCGGGATGAAGACGACGCCCGGGTCGAGGATCTCGAACCCGTCGACGAGCGCGCGCAGCTCGTCGGCCGTGCGGGGCGTCACCGGGTTGGCGCTCTTCTGGTACATCGCGACGGCGCGGGCGGTGCCGTCGCTCTGCTGCTCCGGGGTCGCCGACGACATCGCCAGGTAGCTGCCGGGCGCGAGCGCGTCGCGGTAGGCGGAGACGATCCGGGCGGGATCACGCTCGTCCGGGATGAAGTGCACGAACAGCGCCATCACGACCATCACCGGCTGGTCGAGGTCCAGCATCATCTCGGTGGTCTCGTGCTCCAGGACGTCGTCCGGGAACTCGGCGTCGGCGTGCACCATCACCGCGTTCTCGTTGTCTTCCAGCACGATCTCGCTGTGCGCCACGGCGACCGGCTCGTTGTCGACGTAGACGACGCGCGCCGTCGGGTCGATCGCGTGCGCGACCTCGTGAACGTGCCCGACGGTCGGCATGCCCGAGCCGATGTCCAGGAACTGCCGGATGCCCTGGTCCAACCCGAACCGGATGGCCCGGCGCAGCCACTGCCGGTTCAGCTGCGCGCGCTCCCGCGCGTTCGGCTGGGCGGCGAGCACCTGGTCGGCGAACATCCGGTCGACGGCGTAGTTGAGCCGGCCACCGAGGATGTAGTCGTACACGCGCGCGGGGTTCGGCTTGTCGAGGTCGATGCCACGCCGCGCGTACTCGTCTTCACTCATGGCCGCTCCAAGATCCGGGGGTGACGGCGAGAATAGCCGACGTGAGACATCCTCAGTTCTTGCGCGCCACCAGGGCGAGCTGGCTCGCCAGCTCCGGGTGCTCGCCCACGTCGGCGGGGTCGTCCGGCCGCCATTCCGGCGTGAACACGATCCCCGGCGGCAGGATCTCGAAGCCGTCCAGCAGCGCGCGCAGCTCGTCCTTCGAGCGGGCCACGACGTTGGTGCCGCTCTTCTGGTACATCTCCGCGGCGCGCCGGACCTCCTCGCCCTGGCCCTCGAACGTGCCCGACGACAGCGCGAAGTAGCTGCCCGGGGCGAGCGCGTCGCGGTAGGTGGCGATCAGTCCCGCGGGGTCGCGCTCGTCCGGGATGAAGTGCACGAACGCGGCCATGATCAGCATGACCGGCTGGTCGAAGTCCAGCAGCATCTCGGTCGTGTCGTGCTCCAGGACGTCCGCCGGGATCTCCGCGTCGGCCTGCACCATCTCGGCGTTCTCGTTGTCCTTCAGCACGATCTCGCTGTGCGCGACGGCGACCGGCTCGTTGTCGACGTAGACGACCCGGGACGCGGGGTCGATCGCCTGGACGACCTCGTGAACGTGCCCGACAGTCGGCATGCCCGAGCCGATGTCCAGGAACTGGCGGATTCCCTGCTCGGCGCCGAACCGGACGGCCCGGCGCAGCCAGCGCCGGTTCATCAGGGCCAGCTCCTTGGACTCCGGCCGCACGGCCAGGATCTTCTCGGCGAACATCCGGTCGATGGCGTAGTTCAGCTTGCCGCCGATCAGGTAGTCGTACACGCGCGCCGCGTTCGGCTTGTCGAAGTCGATCTCGCGCTTCGCGTGTTCGTCGGTCATCGCCGCGCCACGAGTGCCAGGCCGCCGGACTGTTCCGGCGGGTCTTCGAGTGGCGCGTCCGGACGCCACTCGGGCGTGAACACCACGCCCGGCGGCAGGATCTCGAAGCCCTTGACCAGCGCCCGCAGCTCGTCGGGCGACCGCAGCGTCAGGGGTGTGCCGCTCTTCTCGTACAGCGCGACCGAGCGTTGGGACTCCTCGCCCTGCCCCTCCCACGTGCCCGACGACAGCGCGAGGTAGCTGCCCGGCGCGAGGACGTCGCGGTAGGTGGCGATCAGTCCCGCGGGGTCGCGCTCGTCCGGGATGAAGTGGACGAACGCCGCCATGATCACCATCACGGGCTCGCTGAAGTCGAGCATCGCCTCGGTGGTCGGGTGCTCCAGCACCTCGTCCGGGTACTCGGCGTCGGCCTGGACCATCGCCGCGTTGTCGTTGCCCTCCAGGACGATCTCGCTGTGCGCGACCGCGATCGGCTCGTTGTCGACGTACACGACGCGCGACGCCGGGTCGATCGCCTGGACGACCTCGTGCACGTGCCCGACCGTCGGCATCCCCGAGCCGATGTCGAGGAACTGCCGGACACCCTGCTCCGCCGCGAACCGCGCCGCGCGACGCAGCCACGCCCGGTTGGTCAGCGCCATGTGCCGCGCGTTCGGCAACACGTGCTGGATCTGGTCGGCGAACATCCGGTCGACGGCGTAGTTCAGTTCGCCGCCGATCATGTAGTCGTACACGCGCGCCGCGTTCGGTCTTTCGAGGTCGATGCCCCGCTTCGCGTGTTCGTCTTCGCTCATCCGCCGCTCCCCGGGCTCAGGTGTGACGGCGAGGATAGCCGGGTCAGAGCAGCGGCGGCACCGCCGCGTCGATGAGGTGCGGACCCGGTTCCGCGAAAGCCCGCTGCAGCTGCTCGGCGAGCTCCTCGGCGGTCGTCGCCCGCGTCGCCGGCACGCCCATGCCCTCCGCGATCTTCACGAAGTCCATGTCCGGTCGCGAGAGGTCGAGCAGGTCGTTGGCCTTCGGGCCGTCCGACGCCGCGCCGACGCGCTGCAGCTCCAGCCGCAGGATCGCGTACGCGCGGTTGTTGAGCAGCACCGTCGTGACGTTCAGGTTCTCCCGCGCTTGCGTCCACAGCGCGGAGATCGTGTAGAGCGCGCTGCCGTCCGATTGCAGGTTCAGGACGGGACGGTCCCGTCCCGCCACCGCCGCGCCGGTCGCCACCGGCATGCCGTAGCCGATCGCGCCGCCGGTGAGCGTCAGCACGTCGTGCCGCGGCGCGCCGGCCGTCGCCGTCGGCAGCAGCAGGCCGGACGTGTTGGCCTCGTCGGCGATGATCGCGTTCTCCGGCAGCAGCGCGCCGATGACGTCGACCCAGTTCTGCGGAGTCAGCGGCCCGGACGGCAGTGCGGGCCGGGACGGCTGCTGCAGCACCGGCTCGGTGTCCGCGGCGACGACGTCCGCGACCTCGTTCAGCGCGCGTGTGACGTCCTGGCCCACGGACGCGAGCGTGTGCACCTGGGCGCCTTCGGGCACGAGGTCGCTCGGCTTGCCCGGGTAGGCGAAGAACGACACCGGCGCCTTCGTGCCCGCGACGACGAGGTGCTTGACCCCGTCGAGCTGGTAGGTGACCTGCTCGGCGAGGTACCCGAGCCGTTCGATCGTCGGCAGGCCCGCGCCGCGCTCGAGACGAGACGGGAACGTCTCGACGAACACCTTCGCGCCGGTCGCGGCACCGATCCGGCTCGCCGCGCGCAGCCCCTCCTCGCGGCACGCGGCGCCGCCGATGAGCAGCGCCACCGTTTCGCCGGTGCCGAACACCGCGGCGACGTCCTTGACGGTGGTCGCGTCGACGGCCTGCGGCACGCGCGGCGGCACCGGTGCGCACGTCTCGCCGCCGTCACCCCACGAAGCGTCGGCGGGCAGGATCAGCGTCGCCACGCGGCCGGGCGCGTCCTGCGAAGCGGCGACCGCGGCGGCGGCGTCCGCCCCGACGTCCTTGGTGTGCTCCGAACGGCGCACCCAGCCTTCCAGCGAGCCCGCGAGGGCCTCGATGTCCGACTCCAGCGGCGCGTCGTACTGCTTGTGGTAGGTCGCGTGGTCGCCGACGACGTTGACGATCGGCGTGTGCGCGCGCCGCGCGTTGTGCAGGTTCGCCAGGCCGTTGCCCAGGCCGGGGCCGAGGTGCAGCAGCGTCGCGGCTGGCTTGTCCGCGATCCGGGCGTACCCGTCGGCGGCGCCGGTGACGACCCCCTCGAACAGCGCGAGCACGCCCCGCATCTCGGGCACGGTGTCGAGCGCGGCGACGAAGTGCATCTCCGACGTGCCGGGGTTCGCGAAGCACACCTCGACGCCGGCGTCGACCAGCGTGCGGATCAGGGACTGGGCGCCGTTCAGCTCACTCATGCGGTTCCTTCGGGGAAGAGAACGCCGGGGTTGAGGATCCCGGCGGGGTCGAAGCTCTGTTTGATCCGGCGCATCAGCTCGATCTTCGCCGGGTCTTCGAGTGCCTGGTGGTAGCTCGCCTTCGTGCGGCCGAGGCCGTGCTCGCCGGAGATCGCGCCGCCTCGTTCCATGGCGTCCGCGAAGATGTCGGTGAGCAGCTGCTTCCGCTTGTCCGCGTCCTTGCAGAAGATCGCGAGGTGGACGTTGCCGTCGCCGGCGTGCCCGCAGCCGATCGCGCCGCCGCCCGCGGCCATCGCCAGCTCGCGCGCCTTCGTGATGAACGGCGGCATCGCGGTGCGCGGCACGACGACGTCGATCACGTCGTCGGCGCCGGCCGCCTTCGCCGTCCAGAAGGCCTTCTCGCGTGCTTCGATCAGCTTGCGCGCGGCGGGGCCTTCGAGGACGTAGACATCGGTGGCGCCGAGTTCGCCGAGCAGCTCGCCGACCGTCTCGATGTCCTCGTGCAGGCGTCCGTTCTCGCGGTTCTCCAGCGCCACCACGAGGTAGGCCTCGCTGGTGTCGCGGATCTTGTCCGGGACGCCGAGCTCGAGCTTCTCGTTGTAGACGATGGCGGCCATCGTCATGTTGTCGATGTACTCGAGGATGTGCGGCCCGAGGCCGCTGGAGACGATCGCCGGCACGGCGGCCATGACCTGGCCGAAGTCGCCGAACGGGGCGAGCACGGTGGCGCCGTGGGTGAGCCGCGGGTGCAGCTTGACGGTGATCTCCGTGGCCAGCGCGAGCGTGCCCTCGGAGCCGATGATCAGCTGCGTGAGGTCGTAGCCGGTGGAGATCTTCGACGTCTTGCCACCGGTCCGGAGGATCTCGCCGGTCGGCAGGACGGCCTGCAGGCCGAGGACGTTGTTGCGGGTGACGCCGTACTTGACGGCCCGCATCCCGCCGGCGTTGGTGCCGACGTTCCCGCCCACGCTCGCGCTCAGCTCACCGGGGTAGACGGTGTAGCTGAGTCCGGCTTCGGCGGTCTTGACGTCGAGCTCGGCGAGCGTGACGCCGGGCTGGACGACGGCGACGTGGTTCCCGGTGTCGACTTCCAGGACCTGGTTCATCCGCTCGAAGGAGATCAGCAGTCCGTCTTCACGCGGTCGCGCGGCGCCGGAGAGCCCGCTTCCGGAGCCTCGCGCGGTTACGGGCACGTTGTGTTCTGTCGCGGCCTTCAGCAGCTCCGCGACTTCTTCCGCGGTTGCCGGCTTCGCGACGTACGCCGGCCTCTGCGGCTCCGCGTTCAGAGCTTCGTCGTGTGCGTAGTCCTCGGAGATCGCTTCGCCGGTCAGCAGGTTCTTGTCCCCGACTATCTCGGCCAGCCGTGCCGCCACGTCGCCCATCGACAGCTTCTCCTCCGCGCCGTTGCTGTGGTTACCGCAGCGTAGTACGTACCGCCGGTACGCCGCCATGAAGGTTTTTCACATTCTGGATGTGCGGCTGTGACCGGGCGGTTACGGAGCAAGATTTAGTTCAGGCTAAATCTCTGGTGGGCGACCCCGGGCCGGGTGAAGCTTCCGGCTATGACATCGACGTACACCTTCGACGACGGCGTTTCCGTGCGGCGGCTCGGTTTCGGCGCGATGCGGCTCACCGAGTGGGACCACGTGCCTGCCGGTGCCGCGACGGTCGCGCGCCGGGCGGCCGAGCTCGGCGTGACGTTCTTCGACACGGCCGACGCCTACGACCTGGGGCTGAACGAGGAGTTGCTCGCCGACGCGCTGCACCCGTACGCAGGGCTGTTCATCGCGACGAAGTGCGGGCACGCGCGCCCGAGCCGGGGCGAATGGGTGCCGCTCGGCCGGCCCGAATACCTGCGGCAGCAGGCGGAACTCTCGCTGCGGCGCCTGCGCGTCGAGCGCCTCGACCTGCTGCAGCTGCACCGGCTCGACCCGCAGGTGTCGCTCGCCGACCAGATCGGCGCGCTCGCGCGGCTGCGGGACGAGGGCAAGGTCGCGCGGATCGGGTTGTCCGAGGTCAGCGTCGCGCAGCTGGCCGAAGCGCGGTCCATCGCGCCGATCGAGAGCGTCCAGAACCGGTACAACCTGACCGACCGCGCGTCCGACGACGTCCTCGACTACTGCGAGCGCGAAGGAATCGCGTTCGTGCCCTGGCTGCCGATCGCACGCGGCGACCACGCCGCGGCGGGGGGCGTGCTCGGAAAGGTCGCGGCCGGTCTCGGCGCGACACCCGCCCAGGTGTCGCTCGCCTGGCTGCTGCGCCGGTCGCCGGTGGTGATCCCGATTCCCGGCACGTCGTCGGTCGCGCACCTGGAAGAAAACTGCGGCGTCGCGGATATCACGCTTTCCGACGACGATTTCGCGAGGTTGTCCGAGCAGGCGTGAAAACGGCCCGGCCGCGGTTTCCCGCGGCCGGGCGTCCGGTTACCGGCTGGATCAGACGAGCCAGCCGAGAACGTGCACCAGGTGGGCCACCGCGCCGGTCAGGATGTCGTGGCAGTAGTGGGCGTGCTGGGCGAACATCTGCATGGAATGACTCCTTGATGAATAACTCATGATTTCCCTGGAGAGCTCCCGGTGGGGAGCGAAATCAGGTTTTCACCACGACGACGAACTGTCAAAAGAGCCATTTCGGGAAGATCCGGTGCCGCGGAATCTTCCCATGCTAAACACGTAATCCCTTCGTGTTTGACGCGGGGGTGCCCGCTTCGGCGGTCAACCACTGTGGGTAACAACCAGGCGGAATCTCACTGTCGGTAATTCCGACCTTGATCCGGCATCCTGGGCACTCGCGTAACTCGATCCGGTGATCACCGGCCACGAAAGGTGAGCTGGCGATGATCACCCTTTCGGGTAATCGAACGCAGGAAAAAGGGACGCCGGGAGCGGTGACCGCCCTGGCGTCCCCTTGCGGGACAAAGGATTCAGGCTCGCGCGAACGAGAGCGTCTCGCCTTCGACCCCTCGCAGCCAGAGGTCCTGCGCGGCCGCCGCCATCTCGGCGAGGCCCTCCTCGATCGTGGCGAACACGTTGCCGGGTACCCAGCCCGCGTCGCCGTTGATCAGCAGGTTGTTGCGCCCGTAGAAGATCGCGAGGTCGGTCGCGCCCTGGTCGCCGTGCGCCTCGCTGTCCTCTTCGTAGCCGTACGCGGGGTTGCCGATCTCCCAGGCTTCGAAGCCGAAGTACACGACGTCGCCGGGGATCGGCGTGATCGTCGGGTTCTCCCGCCCGGGCTTCGGCTCCGCGAACGGCGGCACGAGCGTGTAGACCTCGTTGCGCGCGTACTTCGCGTGGTAGGCCGAACCGCTCTGCGGCAGCGCGTCCCACACCGCCTTGCAGGTGCGCGGCGCCTCGTCGTCGAGCAGCCGGGCCCGGCAGGAAACCCCGCGCTTGTCCAGGGTGATCGTGATGTACCGGGCCATGCTCAGCTCCCCGTGACGGACGCGACGACGTCGCCCCAGATGCGCAGCGCGTCGTCGACCTGCTCGGCGTTGACGACCAGCGGCGGCACCATGCGGACGACGTTCATGTACGGCCCGCAGGTGAGCAGCAGCAGGCCGCTCTTGGCCGCGGTCTGCTGCGCGGCCGCCGCGGTCGCGGCGTCGGGTTCGCCGTCGGCGGTGGTGAACTCCGAACCGACCAGCAGCCCGAGCCCGCGCACCTCGCCGATCGCCGGTGTCTTGTCCGCGATCACCCGCGCGCCTTCGACCAGCTGGCGCCCGCGGTCGGCGGCGTTCTCCACCAGGTTCTCCCGCTGGATGACCTCCAGGGTCGCGATCGCCGCGGCGCACGAGACGGCGTTGCCGCCGTACGTGCCACCCTGCGAACCCGGGAGCGCCTTCGCCATGAGCTCCTGTGAAGCCGCGATGCCCGACAGCGGGAAGCCGCTGGCCAGGCCCTTCGCGATGAGCACGATGTCGGGGCGGACGTCGAAGTGGTCGTGCCCCCAGAACTTGCCGGTGCGGCCGAAGCCGGTCTGGATCTCGTCGACGACGAGCAGGATGCCGTGCCGGTCCGCGCGCTCGCGCAGGCCCGCCATGAACTCCGTGTTCGCCGGGACGTAGCCGCCCTCGCCGAGCACGGGCTCGACGAAGATCGCGGCGGTCTCGTTCGGAGCGGTGACCGTCTGGAACAGGAAGTCCAGCTCGCGCAGCGCGAACTTCGTCGCGGTCTGCTCGTCCCAGCCGTAGTGGTAGGCGTAGGGGAACGGCGCGACGTGCACGCCCGCCATCAGCGGGCCGATGCCGGCGCTGAACCGCGTTCCCGACGTCGTCATGGTCGCCGCCGCGACGGTCCGGCCGTGGAAGCCGCCCTGCATGACGATGACGTTCGGGCGCTTCGTCGCCTGCCGCGCGAGCCGCAACGCCGCTTCGACGGCTTCGCTGCCCGAGTTCGCGTAGAAGAGCGAGTCGAGCCCGCTGGGCAGGACGTCGCCGAGGCGCTCGGTCAGCTCGAGCAGCGGCTTGTGCATCACGGTCGTGTACTGCCCGTGGACGAGCTTGCCGATCTGCTCCTGCGCCGCGCGCACGACGTGCGGGTGGCAGTGCCCGGTACTCGTGACGCCGATGCCGGCGGTGAAGTCGAGGTGGCGTTTGCCGTCGACGTCGTAGAGGTAAACCCCTTCACCGTGGTCGACCACGACGGGCGTTGCCTGCTTGAGCAGCGGAGATAGCTGGGCCATGGCAGCGTGCTCCTTGGTCGGTTGAGCGGGTTGTCGATTGTTGACAATATCCATAGCATGGCCCTCGGGACAACACGTGAGGAGCAGTCGGGATGAGCGCGAGCACCGAGTCCGGCGTCGTCGAGGCGGTCGGCAAGGAACTGTTCATCGGCGGCAAATGGGTCGCCGCCGAGTCGGGGAAGACGTTCCCGGTGGTGGACCCGGCCACCGGCAAGGAGCTGTGCCAGGTCGCCGACGCCTCGCCGGCGGACGGCGTCACCGCCCTGGACGCGGCCGTCGCCGCGCAGGCGGACTTCGCGAAGATGGCGCCCCGCGAACGCGGCGAGATCCTGCGCCGCGCGTTCGAGCTGCTGATGAAGCGCCAGGATGAGCTCGCCCTGCTCATGACGCTGGAGATGGGCAAGCCGCTCGCCGAGTCGAAGGGCGAGATCGCCTACGCCGCCGAGTTCTTCCGCTGGTTCGCCGAGGAGGCCGTCCGGATCGACGGCGGCTTCGCGACCGCGCCGAACGGCGTGGGCCGGTTCCTCATCACGAAGCAGCCGGTCGGGCCGACGATCCTGATCACGCCGTGGAACTTCCCGATGGCGATGGGCACCCGCAAGATCGGCCCGGCGGTCGCCGCCGGCTGCACGATGGTGATCAAGCCCGCCGCGCAGACGCCGCTGTCGATGCTGGCGCTGGCGGGCATCCTCGCCGAGGCCGGGCTGCCGGAGGGTGTCCTCAACGTCCTCACGACCAGCGATTCCGGCGGCGTGATGGAGCCGCTGATCCGCGACGGCCGCGCCCGCAAGCTGTCCTTCACCGGCTCCACCGGCGTCGGCCGCAAGCTCCTGGAGCAGTGCGCCGACAAGGTGCTGCGGACGTCGATGGAGCTGGGCGGCAACGCGCCGTTCCTGGTCTTCGACGACGCCGACATGGACGCGGCCATCGAAGGCGCGATGCAGGCGAAGATGCGCAACATCGGCGAGGCGTGCACCGCGGCCAACCGGTTCTACGTGCAGCGCGGAGTCGTCGACGAGTTCGCGCGGCGGCTGACCGAGCGGATGCAGGCGCTGCCGATGGGCCGCGGCACCGAGAAGGACGTCGTGGTCGGCCCGCTGATCGACGACAAGGCCGTCGACAAGGTGACGGAGCTGGTCAAGGACGCCACCGACCGCGGCGCGAAGGTGCTCACCGGCGGCTCCGGAGTCGACGGGCCGGGTCACTTCTACCAGGCCACCGTGCTCACCGACGTCCCGCAGGAGGCGCGGCTGACGCACGAGGAGATCTTCGGGCCGGTCGCGCCGATCACGCCGTTCGACACCGAGGAAGAAGCGGTGGCGAAGGCGAACGACACCGAGTTCGGCCTGGTCTCCTACGTCTTCACCAGCGACCTCAAGCGGGCGCTGCGCGTCTCCGAAGCTCTGGAGGCCGGGATGATCGGGCTCAACCAGGGCATCGTGTCGAACCCGGCGGCGCCGTTCGGCGGGATCAAGCAGTCCGGCCTCGGCCGCGAAGGCGGCTCGGTCGGCATCGAGGAGTTCCTGGAGATCAAGTACATCGCGGTGGCCCTGTGACGGCGTACCGCATCGCGAGCATCCCCGGCGACGGGATCGGCGTGGACGTCACGGTCGAGGCCCGCAAGGTCCTCGACCGCGCGTCCGCGCAGTTCGGCTTTTCGCTGGAGTGGACGGAGTTCGACTGGAGCTGCGAGCGGTACGCGCAGGCCGGGTCGATGATGCCGGACGACGGCGTCGAGCAGCTCTCGGCGTTCGACGGGATCCTGCTCGGCGCGGTCGGCTTCCCCGGCGTCCCGGACCACGTTTCGTTGTGGGGCTTGCTGATCCCGCTGCGGCGCGCGTTCCAGCAGTACGTCAACCTGCGCCCGGTGCGGCTGCTGCCGGGCACGACGTCCGTGCTGGCCGGGCGGAAGGCCGAGGAGCTGGAGCTGGTGATCGTCCGCGAGAACTCCGAGGGGGAGTACTCCGCGATCGGCGGCCGGCACAACGCCGGGCGGCCGGACGAGTTCGTGCTGCAGGAGTCGGTCTTCACGCGCGTCGGCGTTTCGCGGATCATCCGGTACGCCTTCGAGCTGGCGCGGACGCGGTCTTCGCGCGTGTGCTCGGCGACGAAGTCCAACGGGCTCATCCACTCGATGCCCTTCTGGGACGAGATCTTCGCCGAGGTCGGGGCCGAGTACCCCGATGTCCACAGTGAACAGATGCACGTGGATGCCTTGGCGGCGCGGATGGTCCAGGCGCCGGACCGGCTCGACGTCATCGTGGGGTCGAACCTCTTCGGCGACATCCTGAGCGATCTCGCGGCCGCGATCACCGGCGGGCTCGGCATGGCGCCATCCGGCAACATCAACCCATCGGGTGAACATCCGTCGATGTTCGAGGCGGTCCACGGGAGCGCTCCGGACATCGCGGGGCAGGGCATCGCCAACCCCGTGGCGCAGATCCTGGCGGCCGCGATGCTGGTCGAACACCTGGGTGAAACCGTTGCCGCGCAAGCGATCCGAGCCGCGGTGGACCGGGTGCTCGACGAGGGCCGCGTACGCACCCCGGACCTCGGCGGCACGGATACCACAGAACGGCTCGGCACGGCGGTGGCCGAAGCGCTGGGCTGAGTTTTTGTCGGTGCCCTCCGGCACGGTGGTCCCCAGTCCACCGAGGGGGAGGAGCCCACCGATGTGCGTCGAATGCGAGAACCCGGACAGATCCGGTTACCTGGAACGGCTTCGTGACGGAGTGGCCGACCGGGGCTGGCTCGTGCAGGGGGTCGAGAGCGGCGGGTCGTACCCGCCATGGGCCTACACGATCGGCCTGAGCGGGTACGGCCTGCCCGAGCTGGTCGTGACCGGTCTGCCGGTGCCGGAGGCCGCCGGGCTGCTGAACGACCTGGCCGCCCACTCCCTGCACGATTCGCCGCCGTCGCCGGGCGAACGCGTCCCGCTGCGAAGCGGCATGGTGATCGAGGCGGTCCCGCTGGCGGAGCCGTCGGCGCACCTGATCTTCGCGGTTGCGTTGTACGGCTCGGAAATCCGCGCGCTCCAACTGGTCCACGCGGACTCACAGGGGCGCTTCCCGTGGTCCGCGGACTACCGCGACGGCCGCGGCGGCCAGCCGGTCCTGGGAGCTCGCCATGGCGATTAGCTGCGGGTGCTCTCCGCCGTCCAACTGCTTCCCGATACCCGTGCGGGCCGTCCACGTACGCCTGCCGGCCGACCCGGAACCCGAGCCGGTCGTCCAAGTGCGACTGCCGCCCCGGCGGCGGGTGCACGCGCCTGTCTACCGGTCACGCGCGTGGGCCGTCAGGCCGCGGCTGCCGGAGCTTCGCTCACGCGTTGCCCGGCACCGGCGGGACGTGCCCCTCGATGAGGCTCGTCCCCGGCGCGAGGCGCTGAACCGCGTCCTCCATGTGGGAGTCGAGAAGGGCAAGCGCCGTTTCCTCGTCGCCGTCGCGCAGGGCTTGGATGAGTTTCGTGTGCTCCTCGACTCGTTCCTCGACCCGCTGATAAGTGCTCTGCAACGCGGTCAGGCACATCCGCGTCTCGATGAGGAGGGTCCGGGCCATCCGGACGAGCCGCTTGCTGCCGGATGCGTTGATGAGGGCCTCGTGGAACCTGAGGTCAGCGGTGGAGAGCGCGCTCGGGTCGTCTTCACTCGCGGCCGTCGCCATCTCCGCGACGGTCTGTTCGAGCAAGTCGGCGATCCGGGCGCGGTCCCCGCCGCGCACCGCACGGATCATCGCGGCCCGTTCGATCGCCGATCGAGCTGCATAGATGTCGTAGACGTCGCCGGGCTCGAGGTCGATCACGAAGAGCCCGCGGTGCCGTTCGCTGCGGAGGAGCCCTTCGGACACGAGATGCTGCATGGCCTCCCGGAGTGGCCCCCGTGACACCTGGAACCGGGACGCCAGCTCGGTCTCGCCGAGCTGGGTCCCGGGCGGGAGTGCGCCGGTCATGATCGCGTCGCGCAGCTGACGCGCGATGACCGCGGCCGTCGACTCGCGGCTGACCGGTTCGATCTCGGGCAGCATGCCCGGTGGCAGGGCCATGTCACGCGCTCCCGTCCGGCAGGTGCCGGAACAACGCGCCGAGGGATCGGACGAGCCGGTGCCGTCCGGTCAGGCGCAGGCCTTCCCAGACCGTCACCTGGTTGGCGGTCAGCACCGGCTTCTTGAGGGCGGCTTCGACGATGTTGATCTCCTGGAGCGTCCGCATCGCGGTGTCGGGCACCAGCACCGCGTCGGCGTCCGGGTGGTCGTTGCGCACGGCGAGCTCGACGACGGCTTCCGACGTCATCGCGCCGACCTCGGCGGCCGTGACGATGTCGGCGCTGGCCATCGAGACGACCTCGATGCCGCCGGCCTTGAGGAAGTCCACGAACAGCCGGGCGATGTCGTCCGGGTAGCTGGCCGCGACGGCGACCCGCTTGACGTCCAGGGCACGTGCGGCGTGCACGAACGCGAAGGAGGTGCTGGAGGCCGGGACTCCGGCGACGGCGGCGAGACGGTCGGCCTGGTCGCGGGCGCCGTCCCAGCCGTAGACGAAGCTGCCGCTGGTGCAGGCCCAGACGACCGCGTCCGGCTCGTGCTTCTTGAGCAGGGCGGCGCCGTCGGCGAGGCGGGCCTCGCTGCCGAGGTCCAGCAGTTCGGCGACCGCGTGCTTGTCGGTGCCGTAGATGTGCTCGACCGCGAGGCGGATGTCGCCCTCGTCGGCGGCCGCGCCGCCGAGCAGCTGCTCGGCCAGCGGGTAGTCGTCTTCGGCCGCGTGGTCGGGGTAGATGAAGCCGATGGTGGTCACGAAACCTCCGGAGGGGCGCAAATTGTCGACAATCCTAGAGGTAAGGTCAAGGAAAACCTTCACGACACGTCACGAAGCCACTTCCCGGGTCCGACGATCGGCAGGTTCATCCGGCGCAGGCATGCCCACATGGTCAGCTGGTTGGCGGTGAGCACCGGCTTGCCGAGCGCGGCTTCCAGCGGCTCGATCAGGTCGTACGTCGGCAAGTTCGTGCAGCTGACGAAGATCGCTTCGGCTTCGCCGTGGTCGGCGGCGAGGATGCGTTCGGCGATGGTGCGGTAGCTGACCTTCCAGATGCCGCCGCCCAGCCCGAGGTGGTCGCTGGCGACCGTCTCGACGTTCAGCTCGCCGAGGAAGTCGTGCAGCGCGCCGGTGAGGTCGGCGTCGTACGGCGTAAGCACCGAGACGCGGTGCAGGTCGAGCTGGTGCAGCACCTCGGCCAGCGCGCCCGAGGTGGTCACGGCGTCCGGCGCGCCGGCGTCGCAGATCGCCTTGGTCAGCGACCGCTCGTAGTCGACGCCGTTGACGAAGCTGCCCGACGTGCAGAGGTAGGCGACGACCTCGGGCTCCACGTGCAGCACGTCGCGAGTCGCGCTGGCGAGGTGGTGGCTGTCGCTGACGAGGCGGGCCATCTCCATGCTGACCGGCACCGGCTCGTACGGCGTCCGCGCGAGGTGCAGCGACACCTCCATCGGCACCCAGCGCCAGAGCTCGCGCTCCAGTGCGAGGTCGAAGGGGGCGATCACCCCGATGCCGCGTTGCGCCAGCGGGCCGTCGAACGCCAGGAAGTCGAAATCCAAGGCTCAGCCTCCGGAATACGTCTGAACTTGATGACACGTCCGGTGCTCCGGGGGTCGTTCCTCGGATTGTTGACAATCATACGAGTGACTTTTACCGTGTCAACGTGATCGCCTCGGAAACCCAGGAAACCCCGGTCCTGGCGGTGCTCTGCGGCGAGTCCCGCCCACCGGACATGCGTGCTGTCGAATCCGGTGCCGTGGTGCGTTACACGGACGCGGCGGGCCTGCCCGAAGCGTTGTCCGGAGCCGACGCGCTCTTCGTCTACGACTTCCTCTCAACGGCCGTGCCGGACGCCTGGTACGCGGCCGATCGGCTGCGCTGGCTGCACATCGCGAGCGCGGGCGTCGACCCGGTGCTGTTCCCCGGGCTGGTCGAGAGCGACGTCGTCTTGACCAACTCGCGGGGTGTCTTCGACGACGCCATCGCGGAGTACGTGCTGGGTGTCGTCCTCGCTTTCGCGAAGGACTTCGCGCGGTCGCACGATCTGCAGCGCGAGGGTCGCTGGCTGCACCGCGAGAGCGAACGGATCGCCGGGCGCGAGGTGGTGGTCGTCGGCACCGGGCCGATCGGCCGGGCCATCGCGCGGCTGCTGCGCGCGGCCGGGATGCGGGTCAGCGGTGCCGGCCGCCGCGAGCGCACGGGCGACCCGGACTTCGGCGTCGTGCACGCGTCTTCGCAGCTCGACGCGTTCCTGCCACGCGCCGACTACGTCGTCGCCGTCGCGCCGCTGACCGAGCACACCAAGGGCATGTTCGACGCGCGCGCGTTCGCCGCGATGAAGCCGTCGGCGCGCTTCGTGAACGTGGGCCGGGGTGAGCTGGTCGTCACGTCCGACCTGGTCGCGGCGCTCGAAAGCAAAGCGATCGCCGGCGCCGCCCTCGACGTGTTCGACACCGAGCCGCTGCCGCCCGGCCACCCGCTGTGGACCATGCCGGACGTGCTGGTCTCGCCGCACATGTCCGGCGACTTCATCGGCTGGCGCACCACCCTCGTCGAGGTGTTCACGGAGAACTTCCGCCGCTGGCGGGCTGGGGAGCCGCTGCGCAATGTCGTCGACAAGACGCTCGGCTACGTGCCGTCGGGGAAGCAGGGAGCCGGATGAACGACAGGATGCTGACCGCCAGCGAGCTCGTCGCCGCCTACGCGACCGGTGAGCTGTCACCGATCGAGGCGACGCAGAACGCGCTGCAGGCCATCGAAGACCGCGACGGCGAGTGCAACGCGTACTGCCTCGTCGACGCCGACGGGGCGCTGGAACAGGCCAAGGCGTCGGAGGTCCGCTGGCGGGACGGCAACCCGATCGGCTGGCTCGACGGCGTGCCGTCCTCGATCAAGGACATGTTCCTCACCCAGGGCTGGCCGACCGTCCGGGGCTCGAAGAGCATCGACCCGGACCAGCCGTGGGACGTCGACAGCCCGGTCGCCGCGCGGATGCGCGAAGCCGGTCTGGTCTTACTGGGTAAGACGACCACGCCCGAGATCGCGTGGAAGGGCGTCACCGACAGCCCGCTGCGGGGCATCACGCGCAACCCCGCCGACCCGTCGAAGACGGCCGGCGGATCGAGCGGTGGCAGCGCAGCGGCCGTCGCGGCGGGGATGGGCGAGCTGTCCGTCGGCACCGACGGCGGCGGCTCGGTGCGGATCCCGGCGTCGTTCTGCGGGATCGTCGGGCTCAAGCCCACGCACGGCCGGATCCCGTTGTTCCCGGCGAGCCCGTTCGGCCCGCTCTCGCACGCCGGCCCGATGGCGCGGTCGGTGGACGACACCGCGCTGCTGCTGGACGTCCTGTCGCTGCCCGACCACCGCGACCCGGCCGCGCTGGCGCCCCCGGTGGCGTCGTTCCGCGAGGCCGTCCGCCGGGACGTGCGCGGCCTGATCGCGGCGTTCTCGCCGACGCTCGGCTACGTCGACGTCGACCCGGAGATCGCGGCGGTCGTCGCCGCGGCGGTGCGCGCGCTCGGCGACGCCGGTCTGCACATCGAGGAGACCGACCCGGGGTTCGCCGATCCCAAGCCGGCGTTCGACATCCTGTGGTCGTCGGGGGCGGCGAAGCTGCTCGACTCGTTCCCGCCCGGGTCCGAGGAGCGGACGGACCCGGGCCTGCGCAAGGTCTGGGAGCTCGGCCGGACGTGGTCGGCGAGCGACTACCTCGACGCGACCGCCGAGCGGGCCGCGCTGGGCATCCTCATGGGCGAGTTCCACACGCGCTACGACGTGCTGATCACCCCGACCGTCCCGATCGCCGCGTTCGAAGCCGGGCACGACGTGCCGCCGGGCAGCGGGCTGAGCGAGTGGCCGGAGTGGACGCCGTTCACGTACCCGTTCAACATGACCCAGCAGCCGGCGATCAGCGTCCCGGCCGGCCACACGTCGGCGGGGCTGCCGGTGGGCCTACAGATCGTCGGGCCGCGGCACTCGGACGACCTCGTGCTGGCGGTGGCGAAGCTCCTGGAGGAAGTGCGGCCCTGGGCGCCGGCCTGACCACACGTGAGGGTGAAACCCGGGCCGGTGCGGGGCGAGCTGTGCCACTGTCGGCCGGGTGAACGCTGAAGGCTGGCGGTACGAGCGCGCCATTCCGACCGTGGACGTCGCCGGAGAACCGACCCGGGTGGTGGTGGGCCTGATCGAGCACGGCGACCGCCTGGCGGCGGCACTCCGGGTGGACGACGGCAAAGCGGCCCTGGTTCCCCTGGAAATGGGCGGCGAGCTGCTGAAGGCGCTGCGGGAGACACTGGAGAGCTGGTGGCGCCTCGACGGCCACCGCGACCTGACCCCGGAACCCCGGGCCGGCCGCTGAAGCCGGTGGTAGCCGGGTGTGTCCGGTTCTGTGGCACGCTGCGGCCATGAGTGATCGCTACTTCGAGGACTACGTCCCCGGCGCCACCCACGACTGCGGCAGCGTCGAGGTGACCGAGGCCGACATCCTCGACTTCGCCCGTCGCTACGACCCGCAGAGCTTCCACGTCGACGCCGCCGCCGCGGCGGACGGGCCGTTCGGCGGGCTGATCGCCAGCGGCTGGCACACCGCGAGCCTGATGATGCGGCTCTACGCCGATCACTACCTGTCCTCTGTGTCCAGTTTGGGCAGTCCGGGCGTCGACGAGCTGAGGTGGCCGTGGCCCGTGCGGCCGGGCTCGGTGCTGCGGCTGCGCGCCACCGTCGCCGAGGCCCGGCTCTCGCGTTCGAAGCCGGACCGGGGGCTGGTGCGCACGTACGTCGAGTTCGTCGACGGCGGGGACGACGTCGTCTTCAGCGCGAGCCTGCTGAACCTCATCCTGGTGCGGCCGGGCTGATCGGCGCGCGGCGGACCAGTCCGCGCACCTGCGGGTTGAGCAGCACGATCGCCGTCGCGCCGACGACGAGGGCCGCGCCGCCGAGGAGCGTCGCCGAACGTCCGGCGTGCTCGGCCAGCGGACCCGCGGCGATCTGGCCGAGCGGCATCGCGACGAACGAGCCGAGCATGTCGTAGGAGTAGACGCGGGCGAGCTTCTCGGGCGGCACGTTCTCCTGCAGCGACACGTCCCAGGCGACCCCGAACTGCTCGATCGCGAAGCCCGAGAGGAACATCGCGAACAGCATCGGCAGCAAGTACGGCGTCTCGCCGAGCGCGAGTATCGGCAGCGCGTCGACCGTCACGAGCGCGACTCCGAACAGCAGCATCCGCCGTGGCAGCCACCGCGCGGCGAAGACTCCGCCGAGCAGCGCGCCGGCGGTTTGCACCGCCAGCGCGAGGCCCCAGCCGGTGCGGCCGAACGTGTCGTCGGCGACCAGCGGGCCGATCACCCGCAGTGCGCCCGCGTTCACCGCGTTGACGATCATGAACTGCAGGACGACCAGCCACACCCACGACCGGGCCCGGAACTCCCGCCAGCCTTCCGCGAGCTCGCTGAGGGGGCGGCTGCCCGGGATGCGCACGCCGTGCGGCAGGCGGATCCGCCGGTAGGAAAGCGCGGCGGCGAGGAACAGGACGGCGTTCCCGGCGAGCGCCCACCCCGAGCCGGCGAACGCGACGAGAACCCCGGCGAGCCCGGCGCCGGCGATGCGGCCGACGTTGGACAGCAGCCGGACCAGCGCGTTCGCCTGGGCGAGCAGCGGCGTGGGCACGGTCAGAGGCGTGAGCGACGCGGCCGCGGGCAGCGAGATGGCCGAGACGGCGCCGTTGACCAGGCTGAGCCCGACCAGCAGCGGAACGGACGCGAATCCGCAGAGGACGCTCGCGGCGATGGCGGCCTGCGTGAGCGCGGCGGCGGTCTCGGTGCCCTGCAGGATCACCGACCGCGGCAGCCGGTCGGCCAGCATCCCGCCGAAGAGCACGAGCAGCACATTGGCGATCGACCGCGCCCCGACGACGATCCCGAGATCCACGGCCGACCCGGTCAGGTCGACGACGGCGAAGGCCAACGCGAAGGGCGCGACGGCGTTGGCGAAGTCGGCGAAGGTCCGCCCGGTGACGAGGGCGCGAAAGCGAGGTTCACGAAGCGGGGCGAGGAGCGGGGAAGTCATCAGAGCAGCTCCGGCGGGACGGTGGGAGAAGGTGAGTGACGTGGTCGTGTGGACGGGCTTGCGTTGCCGGCAGGCAGATATGGCCTGGCTCGTGCGGCCGGCGGCGTGAGCCGGCCGGTCAGCCGTGGGGCGACAGATCCGATCCCGCGCCGCGAACCCGGCGCCCTCATCACGCTTCCTCCGACAGCTCGAACAACGCCACGCTCGCGCTGACCCGCACCGTTCCCGGTGACCGAGGTGGCTGCGCCGCCGCGTGGAGTTCCTGGCTCAGTTGCGATGCCTGCTGGAGGAGGCGTTCCCAGAGTGCGGGGTCCACCCACAGCTCCGCGTCCGTCAACGAGGCTCGGCGGCCCGGTGCCCGTGACCCCGCCCGCCGCAGGAGTTCGCCCGCGACCGCCTTGGTCAGCAGCTGCTCCTCTGCCGGGTCGCGGGTGGTCAAGCGGCGACCCGAGTCCGGGTCGTGGCGGTACCGCTTCGCGTGGCCGCCGCGGATCGTCACCTCTTCGGCCACGTCCAGGAGGCCCGCCTCGTGCAGGCGGCGCAGGTGGTAGCTGATGTTCGCCTGCGTTTCGCCCAGCTCGCGCGCCGCTTCGGCCGCGCTCATCGGGGCTCCCGTCAGCAGCGACAGGATCCGCATGCGCAGCGGGTGCGCCAGTACGCGCAGGTTGTCGTGGGGCATGGCGCCAGTCTGCCACAACCATCAAAGAGTTATTTGGGGGTCTCGCCTAGAGCGAAAACTCCGTCCCGTCCGCCGGAAGCGACGCGCCGGCCGACAGCACCGCGGCGTGCTCTTCCGACACCGGGTCCAGCACCGGGTTCGTGTTGTTCAGGTGTGTGAACGCCCACCGCCCGGGCCGTCCGGAGATCCGGGCCAGGCTCGCGGTGATCGGCAGGTGCCCCATCGCGAGCTGGTCCGGCCCGCCGACGCCGGCCATCTCGTCCGGCGCGTAGAACGTGCCGTCGAGCAGCACCAGCGAAGCACCCTCCACAAAGGAATCGAACCCCTCGGGCCAGCTCTTCAGGCACGGCGCGTACACCAGCGACCCGCCGGTCGCGAGATCCGTGATCCGGTAGGCGACCACCCACGGACCGTCTCCCGTGGAAGAAACGTACTTCGGTCTCTTATCGCTCACCGGTAGCGAAGAGATCCGTAGTCCGGGAAGGTCCACAAGGGACGTCCAGCCGCCGTAGCCGTCGACGATCGCGCGGAACGGAGACAAAGCGTCCAGCACCGTGTCCGGCGCGTACACCGGGAGCCCGCCGGCCTCGCGCAGCATCAGCAGGCCCAGCGAGTGGTCGAGTTCGGCGTCGGTCAGCAGAACTCCGCGCAACGGCGTCTCCCGCGGACCTGGCCCCGCACGCAACGGCGGGGTGGAAAGGATCTGCGACCGGATGTCCGGTGAGCAGTTCAGCAGGTACCAGCCGACGCCGTCCGCGCTGATCGCGACGCAGTCCTGGGTGCGAGGCGCCAGCGCGGAAGTGCAGAGCGGACACGCGCAGTTCCACTGTGGACATCCGCCGCCCGCCGCGGTGCCGAGCAGGATCACCTTCATCGGCGCATGACCAGGTCGGACTCCGGAGGCCGGGCAAGAATGAGATCGACGACGGAACGCCGCGGCGACCGCGAGCACACCGGATCGGTCGCCGCGGCGTCGCCGGTCAGCAGGAACGCCTGGCAGCGGCAACCGCCGAAGTCGACCCCGCGGCGGTCGCACGTCCGGCACGGCTCGGACATCCAGTCCTCGCCGCGGTAGGCGTTGAACGACGACGAGCCGTACCAGATCTCGGCCAGCGGCTTCTCCCGCACGTTGTCCAAAGTGAGCGTCGAGATCGCCGACGCCGCCGGGCACGGCAGCACCGTCCCGTCCGGCGCCACGGTCAGCTGCCGCGCACCCCAGCCGTACATACACGGCTTCGGGTACGGCTCGTAGTAGTCGGCGACGACGTAGACGATCTCCATCGTGCCGCGCAATCGCGATACCGCCGCGCGCACCACGGGCTCCGCCGCGGCGAGCTGGGACGGTGTCGGCATCAGCGCCTCGCGGTTGCGCAACGCCCAGCCGTAGTACTGGGTGTTCGCCAGCTCCAGCCGGTCCGCGCCCATCCGCTCGGCCAGCTCGATGATCCCGGCCAGCTGGTCGTGGTTGCGCCGGTGCAGCACCACGTTCAGGGACAACGGCAGCCCGGACGCCTTCACGAGCGCGGCCGCGGCGAGCTTGTGGTCGAACGCTCGCGCGCCGGCCAGCAGGTCGGCACGCTCCCGCGTCGCGCCCTGCGCCGACAGCTGGACGTGCGCGAGCCCGCGCGAGACCAGGTCGTCGAGCCGCGCCGCGGTCAGGCCGAGGCCGGAGGTGACGAGGTTGACGTAGCAGCCGAGCGAGCCGGCGTGCTCCACCAGCGCGGACAGGTCCGGCCGGGCCAGCGGTTCGCCACCGGACATGTGCACCTGCAGCACGCCCAGCTCGCGCGCCTGCGAGAGCACCGATGTCCAGTCCGAAGTGGACAGCTCCGCGGCGCGGGAAACGAGTTCGACCGGGTTCGAGCAATAAGGACAGTGCAGGGGGCAGCGGTGGGTCAGCTCGGCCAGCAGCCCGAGCGGCGGGTTCACGTCCATGCGACGACCCGCCGTTCGCCCAGTCGCGACAGCACGTCGAGGACGTCCTGCTCCCGGACGCCGGTGAAGCGCTTTCCCAGCACCTCGGTGATGTCGGTGACGGTGCGGGCGCCGTCGCAGAGTTCGAGCACCGCGGCCGCGGTGGTGTTCGGCACCAGTACTCCCTCGGGGAACAGCAGGACGTGCGTCTCCCGGACGTGGTCGAAGGACAGCCGCACGCCGCGGCGCAGCTCGGGAACGGAGCCGGCGGCGATCATGCGCGCTCGATCGCGTCGAGCATCGACCACAGGACGTCGCACTTGAACGACAGCGCCGCGATCGCGCGGTCCTGCTGCTCGCGCGTGACGCAGTGTCTGACCACGATGTCCAGGGTGTCCTTGCCTTCGCCGGAGACCTTGTCGATGCGGTTGGTGAAGTAGTCGAGGTCCGCCCGCGCGATCCACGGGTAGTGGGCGAGCATGTCCGCGACGCGCTGCTGCATCAGGTGCCCGGCGAACATCTCGGTGAGCCCGGAAGCGACGGCCTCCCACCACGGCTTCGTCCGTGCGAAGGTCACGTAGGCGTCGACGGCGAACCGGACACCGGGCGCGACGTGTCGCTCGTCGAGGACCTCGTCACGCTCCAGGCCGACGGCCTCGCACAGCCGCAGCCACCGCTCGATTCCGCCGGTGCCGGCGTTCGGGCCGTCGTGGTAGACGATCCGGTCGAGCCACTGACGGCGGATTTCCGGCAGCGGGCAGTTGCTGATGATCGCCGCGTCCTTCTGCGGCAGCTGACACTGGTAGTACCAGCGGTTGGCCGCCCAGATCCGCAGCCCGCGCTCGTCGAGCTCGCCCGCGTGCAACCGCCGGTGGAACGGGTGCGTGCCCCAGTACCGGTCCGAAAGACCGCGCAGGGCTCCGATGAATGCGCTTTCCGCGAGCGGCTCGACGGGCACCGGTCAGTCCGCCATGCGGGCCGCGTAGGCGGTCACCTCCATGGGTGTTTCGTATTCGACGAAGTCGGGAGTCGTCCACACCTCGGTCATGTCGTGCTCCTTTCCGTGAACCGTCACGGTAGGAGCGAGACGAGCGGACTGACCAGAGCAGTTCGGAAAGTTTCCTTCCGATGGCGCAGTGGGGTGCCGATGACCGGTGCTACTTCACCGCCGCTTCCAGCTCCACGAGCGCCGTGTCCAAATGGGTCAGGATCCGCTGCAGGTGCGGCACGCTGCGGCGGCAGCCCGTGACGCCGAAGTCGAGGTGGTCGCCGTTGCTGGTCAGCGTGATGTTGACGGCCTGGCCGTCGAGCAGCACCGACGCCGGGTAGATGCCGTCGAGCTGCGCGCCGTTCCAGTACATCTGCGTGCGCGGCCCGGGCACGTTCGAGATCACCAGGTTGAACGGCGGCCGCGTGTTGTTGACGACGCCCGGGATCGGCGATACGCCGAGCTGCGCGACGTTAACGGCCGATAACAGCAGCGTCTGCAGCGGCGTCAGCTCCGAGAACAGCCGCTTGCCGTTGCGCATCGACTGGTGGATCGTGACGAGCCGCTTGCCCGCGTCCGGCAGGTCGGTGGCCAGGTTGCACAGCAGCGCGCCGATGTTGTTGCCCGCCGCTTCGCCCGGGTCGTTCTGGCGGCGCAGCGACACCGGGACCATCGCGACCAGCGGCGCGTCCGGCAGCGCGCGCTGCTCGATGAGGTAGTCCCGCAGCGCGCCCGAGCACATCGCGAGCACGACGTCGTTGCGCGACACCCCGGCGGCCGTCGCCACCTGGCGCACGCGGTCGAGCGACCACGACTGCGCCGCGAACCGCCGCGCGCCGCCGATGGGCACGTTGAACATCGTCCGCGGCGCCTGCCCCGGCAGGGTCACCGTGTGCTCGCCGAACGCCTCGCGCGCGACCTTGATCGCGGCCGGCGCCAGCCCGGCGAGCTGGCCGGCGGTCTTGCCCGCGGTCTGCAGGAACGACCGCGGGCTCTTGACGCGGGCTTCGCCCGGTTTGCGCCGGCTGCCCCACCACGGCGGGCAGTCCAGGTCCGCCGGGTCGTCCGACAGCGTGCCCTGCAGCTGGCGCAGCGCCGACACGCCGTCCATCAGCGCGTGGTGGACCTTGGTGTAGACGGCGAACCGGCCGTCGGCCAGTCCCTCGATGAGGTGCGTCTCCCACAGCGGGCGATGCCGGTCGAGCAGGGTGCTGTGCCAGCGCGACGTCAGCTCCAGCAGCTCGCGGATGCGGCCCGGCTGCGGCAGCGCCGAGTGCCGGAAGTGGTAGTCGAGCTCGAGATCGGTCTCCGCGCGCCAAGCCACGTGACCCATCGTGTTCACCGGCCGGGCCGGGCGGCGCCGGAACACCGGGCGCATGTTGTCGGACTCCAGCAGCGAACGGCGGACGTCGCGCAGGTAGTCGTCGCCGGCGCCCTCGGGTTTCTTGAACAGCTGCAGACCGCCCACGTGCATCGGATGCTCGCGCGTTTCGACCAGGAGGAACATCGAGTCGGTCACGGGCATCATCGCCATGGGACATCACCTTCCGCACTCGGCACGCCGACTGTACGCGCTCGGCGGCCGTGGGTGGATCACGTTCTACATTGGCGAGTATGACCGTCCGCGGGCCGGGGGAAACGTCCCTGCCACCGATGGCCGAGTGCGTCGTGATCGGTGGCGGTGTGATCGGTGTGAGCTGCGCGTTCCGCCTGGCGGAAGCCGGCGTCGACGTCCTGCTGCTCGAGCGCGGCGGGCTCGGCGAGGGCTCGACGGCGAAGGCCGCGGGCGGCATCCGGTCGTCGTTCACGAGCCGCGTGAACGTCGAGCTGGGACTGCGCGGGCTCGCGGCGTACAGCGCTTTCTCGCGCGACTTCGGCGTCGAGATCGACTTCCGCCGCGACGGCTACCTGTACCTGCTCACCGACCCCGCGGACGTGACCGCAATCGGACACTGCGCGGAGCTGCAGCGGTCTTACGGCGTAAGGAGCCACCTGCTGGACCCCTCCGAAGTGCGGGACGTCCTCCCGCTGCTCGAGACGGACGGGATCGTCGCCGCCCTGTGGTCTCCGGACGACGCGAAGGCGACGCCGGACGCCGTCGTCCAGGGCTATGCGAGGGCGGCGAGGGCGAGCGGTGCGAAGCTGCGGACCGCCGTCGAGGTCACCGGCATCGAGCGTGACGGCGACACGTTAACCGGCGTTAACACGACAGCGGGGTTCGTCCGGACCGGCGCGGTCGTGTGCGCGGCGGGCGCGTGGTCGGGGCGGGTCGGCGAGCTGGCCGGCCTCGACCTGCCGGTGCGCCCGTTCCGGCGTCAGGTGGTGTTCACCGGGCCGGTGCCCGGGCTGCCGGACGCGGTACCGCTGACCATCGAGATGCCGTCGGCGTTCTACTTCCACCGCGAGGGCCCGGGCCTCGCCCTGTCGTTCTGCGAGGGCGACGGCTTCCCCGGCTTCGACACGCACTACGAAGCCGGCGAGTGGCTGCCGCGGCTGGCCGAGCTGGCGGGCCGGCGCATCCCGGCCGTCCTCGACGCCGGCATCCGCACCGCCTGGGCCGGGCTGTACGAAGTGACGCCCGACCGCAACCAGATCGTGGGGGAAAGCGTCCTGCTGTCGCGGTTCTTCTACGCGACCGGCTTCTCCGGGCACGGGTTCCAGATGGGCCCGGCGGCCGGCGAGCTGATCCGGGACCTCTACCTGGGGCGACAGCCGGCGGTGGACATCGCCGAGCTGGACGTCCGGCGCTTCGAGGGCGCCGATACCGCACCGGTGGAACGGCACATCGTCTAGGGGTTGATTGCCAGATCGTTCAACGATCTGGCAGTATCCGGGCCGTGGCTGTGAGTGGTGCTCGGGAGCTGGTGGACGCGCTCGAAGGGCTGGGGACGGAGATCGTTTTCGGCCTCCCGGGGGTGCACAACCTGCCGTTGTGGGAGGCGCTCGCCGAGACCCGCATCAAGCTCGTCGGGGTCCGCCACGAGCAGACCGCCGGGTACGCGGCCGACGGCTACGCGCGCGCGACCGGCAAGCTCGGCGTCGCCCTCGTCACCACCGGGCCGGGTGCGGCCAACACCCTCGGCGCGGTCGGTGAAGCGATGGCGTCCGCGGCTCCGGTGCTGATCATCGCCACCGACATCCCCTCGACGCTGCGGCGCCCCGGCGTCGTGCGCGGCGTGCTGCACGAGACGTCCGACCAGCAGGCGATGTTCGCGCCGGTGACCAAGGGTGTCTTCACCGTGCGGGCCGCCGACCAGATCGGCACCACCGTGCACCGCGCGGCGCGGCTCGCGCTGGAGCCGCAGAGCGGCCCGGTCTACCTCGGCGTGCCGACCGACTACCTGCGCGAGACCGTGCCGCACCGGCGCCCGCCCGCGCCGCACCGCAAGCCCGACGGCGACGTTCCCGACCTCGCCCGCGCGGAAGCGATGCTGTCCGACGCGAAGAACCCGCTGATCTGGGCCGGCGGCGGCGCGCTGCGGTCCGGGGCCGGGGACGCCATCGGCGCGCTCGCCGAGAAGATCGCCGCGCCGGTCATCACGACGTTCGGCGCCCGCGGCCTGCTCCCGCTCGACCACCCCTGCCTCGCTCCGAACCCGGTGCACACCCCGGAGGTCGGCGAGCTGTGGGACGAGGCCGACGTCGTGCTCGCCATCGGCACCGACTTCGACGGCCTGATGACGCAGAACTGGCGGATGCCGAAGCCGCGCAAGCTGGTCGCGATCAACGTCGACGCCGACGACGCCGCCAAGAACTACCCACCGGACCTGACGCTGGTCGGTGACGCGCGCGCGATCGTCGAGCGGCTGCTGCCGAAGGAACGGGCCGGCCTGGACGACATCACGTTGCGGCTGGCCGGCATCGGCCGCCGCGTGCGCCAGCGCATCCGGGACGAAGAGCCGCAGGCGTACGACTTCCTGTCCACTTTGGACGAGGTGCTGCCGACGAACGCGGTGCTGGTGTCCGACATGTGCGTCGCCGGGTACTGGGTCGGCGGCTTCCACCGGGTGCGGGCGCCGCGCAAGCTCGCCTACCCGATGGGCTGGGGCACCCTCGGCTACGGCTTCCCGGCGTCGCTCGGCGCCGCCGCGGCCGGGGTCGGGCGCGCCATCTGCATCACCGGCGACGGCGGGTTCCTCTACGGTTGCGGCGATCTGGCGACGCTCGCGCAGGAGCAGCTGCCGGTCACGGTCGTCCTCGTCGACGACGGCGGCTACGGAATGCTGCGCTACGACCAGGAGCGCGAAGGGCTTCCGCGGCGCGGGGTCGACTGGGACAGCCCGGACTTCGTCGGCCTGGCCCGGTCCTTCGGCGTGCACGCCGACCGCGTCTCCGGGTTCGGGCGCGCGTTCCGGCGGCTGCTCGGCGAGTTCGTCGAGTCGGACGAGCCGAACGTGCTGGTGGTGAAGGCCAAGCTGAAGCCGCCGCTGAACACGTCGCCGCGGTGGTACCGCACATGAGGATCGGCGTCGACATCGGTGGCACGTTCACCGACCTCTGCGCGGTGGACGAGACCGGGATCGTCGCGGTCGGCAAGGTCCTTACGACGTACGACGAGCCCGCGCGCGCCGTCGAGGAAGGCCTCGCCGCACTGCTCACCGACCCAGGGGCCGTCGAGCAGGTCGTCCACGGGACGACGCTGGTGACGAACGCGCTGATCGAGCGCAAGGGCTCACGGACCGCGCTGCTCGCCACCGCGGGCTTCCGTGACGTCCTGGAGATGCGGCGCGAACACCGGTACGAGCTGTACGACCTGCACCTCGAGCTGCCCGCGCCGCTGGTTCCGCGGCACCTGCGCTTCGACGTCCCGGAGCGAATTCTCGCCGACGGATCGGTCCGGACCGCGCTCGACGAGGCTTACGTTGTAAGGCTCGGGCGGGAACTGGCGGACCGCGGGATCGAAGCGGTCGCCGTCTGCTTCCTGCACTCGTTCACGAACCCGGCGCACGAGCGGCGCGTGGCCGAGATCCTGGCCGAGGTGGCGCCCACGCTCAGGGTCGCGCTCTCCTCGGACATCGTCCCCGAGATCCGCGAGTTCGAGCGGATGTCGACCACGGTCGCGAACGTCTACGTCCAGGACCTGACCGAGCGCTACCTGCGCGACCTCGAACACCGGCTGCGGCGGATCGGGATCCCCGGCGCGCCGCACATCATGCTGTCCAACGGCGGACTGGCCACTGTGGACACCGCGGCCCGGCACCCGATCCGGATCCTCGAGTCCGGCCCCGCCGGGGGTGCGCTGGCGGCGGCCGCGATCGGACCGGCGGACCTGCTGGCCTTCGACATGGGTGGCACGACGGCGAAGCTGTGCCTGATCGCCGGCGGTGCGCCGCTCGTCACGCACCAGTTCGAGGTGGACCGCAAGTACCGGCTGCTGCCCGGGTCCGGGTTGCCGGTGCAGGTGCCGGTCACCGACATGATCGAGATCGGCGTCGGCGGCGGGTCGATCGCCCGGATCGACGCGCTCGGCCTGCTGACCGTCGGGCCCGATTCGGCCGGGTCCGAGCCCGGCCCGGCCTGCTACGGCCGCGGCGGCACCGAACCGACGGTGACCGACGCCGACCTCGTGCTCGGCTACCTCGACCCCGGCTACTTCCTCGGCGGCGGCATGGAACTCGACGCGGAAGCCGCGCGGTCGGCCATCGTCGAACGGATCGCCGGGCCGCTCGGCGTGAGCGTCGAGGAAGCCGCGTGGGGCATCCACACGAGCGTCAACGAGGACATGGCGAACGCCGCGCGCGTGCACGCCGTCGAGCGCGGCCAGGATCCGGCGAAGCTGCCGATGTACACGTTCGGCGGCGCGGGCCCGGTCCACGGCGTCGGCGTCGCCCGCGCGCTCGGAGCGCCGTCGGTCGTCGCGCCGCCCGCCGCCGGGGTGCTCAGCGCGGCCGGGTTCCTCACCGCGCCGCTGGCGTTCGACTTCGTCCGGTCGGCCCGCGCGGCCGTGCACGACTTGGCGTGGGAACAGGTCGACGCGCTGTTCGCCGAGATGGAAGCCGAGGGCGCGGCGCTGCTCGCGAAGTCCGGAGTGGACGAAGTCACGCACCGCCGCGTCGCCGAGATGCGCTACGCCGGGCAGGGCTACGAGATCCGCGTCCCGGTCCGCGGCGGCCGCTGGCCGGACGCGCTGATCGACGAGTTCACCGCCACCTACCGCGCGCTGTACCGGCGCACCGGACCCGAGGTCGGCGTCGAGGTGCTGAACTGGCGGGTGGTGTCGAGCGGACCCAAGCCGGACGTCACGCTGCGGCTGACCACGCGGGCCACCGGGGCTGACGCGCGCAAGGGCACCCGCGATGCCTATTTTCCCTCGGCAGGGGGATTTGTCGACACGGCGGTGTTCGACCGGTACCTCCTGACGCCGGGGGAGCGTGTCGCCGGACCGGCCATCGTGGAGGAACGCGAGTCCACTGTGGTCGTCCCGCCTGGTGCGCACTGTGTCGTCCGAGGTGACGCGGCCCTGGAGGTGACGGCGTGAGCGTCGACCCCATCCTCGTCGGGCTGTTCGGCAACCGCCTGCACTCCATCCTCGCCGAGCAGCAGAACGCGCTGGTCAACACGGCCTTCTCGGCCGTGGTCCGCGAATCCCTCGACCTGGCCTGCGCGGTGTTCGACTCGCGCGGCGAGATGATCGGCCAGTCCGTCGGCGGCACGCCGGGCCACATCAACGCGATGGCCACCGGCATGCACCACTTCGTCGCCGCCTACCCGCCGGAGAGCCTCGAACCCGGCGATGTGCTGCTCACCAACGACCCGTGGCAGACTGCCGGGCAGATCAACGACATCACCGTGGTGACCCCGGTGTTCCGGGACGGCCGGCTCGTCGCGTGGTTCGCGTCCTGCTGCCACGCGCCGGACATCGGCGGCCGGCTCGTTTCCGCCGAAGCCCACGAGGTCTTCGAAGAGGGCCTGCGCCTGCCGATCATGAAGTTCCTGAACGCGGGGGTCGTCAACGCCGATCTGGAACGGCTGATCCGGGCCAATGTCCGGACGCCGGAGGAGACGATCGGGGACCTGTACGCGCAGGTCACCGGTAACGAAGTCGGCGCGGCCGGCCTGCTGAAGCTGCTGGACGAGTTCGGGCTGCACTCACTCGACGAAGTCGCCGCCGAGATCATGAACCGCTCCGAGAAGGCGTTGCGAGACGCGCTGCGGGCGCTGCCGGACGGCGTCTACACCAACGAGATCGTCACCGACGGCTTCGACGACGAAGAGATCGTCCTGCGTGTGACAGCCACTGTGGACGGTGACGGGATCCACCTCGACTTCGCGGGGTCGTCGCCGCAGAGCCGGCGCGGGATCAACGTCGTGCTCAACTACACGCGGGCGTACGCGTCGTTCGCGGTCAAGGCGGCGATCTCACCGGAGGTGCCGCACAACGCCGGCTCGTTCCGGCCGGTGCGCGTCACCGCGCCGGAAGGGTCGGTGCTGAACTGCCTGCCGCCCGCGCCGGTCGCGTCCCGGCACCTGATCGGCCACTTCCTGCCGTCGCTGCTGATCGGCGCCCTGCCCGCCGCCGCGATCGCGCCGAGCGCGGACGCGCTCTGGATGACGATCTGGCGTGGCCCCGGGTTCATGCTCAACGTCTTCCAGACCGGCGGCATGGGCGCGCGGGCGGACAAGGACGGGCTGAACACCACCGGTTTCCCCAGCGGTCTGCGCTCGACGCCGACGGAAGTCATCGAGACGATGGCGCCGCTCGTCCAGCACACGCGGGAGCTGCGCGTGGACTCCGGTGGTGCCGGACGCCGGCGCGGTGGCCTGGGCCAGGTGACGACGATGGCCGCGCGCGGCCAGGACTCCTGGAGCGTCAACGGGAACGTCGACCGCGTGCGCGCCGCGGCGTCCGGAGTGGACGGTGGTGAGTCCGGCGCGGCCGGGCGCTTCGGGCTGCACGAAGGGGATGACCTGCCCGCGAAGAGCCGGGTGACGCTGACACCCGAGTCCGTTGTGGACGTCACGCTGCCCGGCGGCGGTGGTTACGGGCCTCCGTTCGAGCGACCGGTGACGAGGGTGCTCGACGACGTCGTCGAGGGGTACGTCTCGGTGGCGGCGGCGCGCGAAGTGTACGGCGTCGAGGTGCGGTACCTCGGTGACCCGGGTGCGCTCGTCCGGCTGCCCGGGGACTACGCGGTGGACGAAGAGCAGACAGCACGACTGAGAGCGGGGAAGTGACATGGGTCGGTTGGCCGGCAAGGTGGCGGTCGTCTTCGGCGGCGCGCGGGGCATCGGCCTCGCCACGGTCAAGGAGTTCCTCGCCGAGGGCGCGACGGTGTTCGCTTCCGACATCCGCGAGCCCGCGGAAGACGTCGACGGCTACCGGCACTCCATTGTGGACGCGACGGACGAGGACGCCGTGGCGGCGTTCGTCGACGGCGTGCTCGCCGAAGCCGGCCGCGTCGACGTGCTGGTCAACAACGTCGGTATCCACCTCGGCAAGCCGCTCGCCGACACCACGCTGGCCGAGTTCGACAACATCTTCGCGCTCAACGTGCGCGCCGCCTTCCTCGGCATCCGCGCCGTGCTGCCGCACATGATCGAACAGAAGGCGGGCAGCATCATCACGACGTCGTCGAACGGCGGCGTGATGGGCCGCCCGGGCGACCCGGTGTACAACGCCACCAAGCACGCGCTGGTCGGCCTGACGAAGTCGATCGCCGTCGCTCACGCCCACCAGGGCATCCGCGCCAACACGGTGAACCCCGGCGCGATCGACACCGACATGCTGCGCAGCACGCTGAACTCACCCGAAGAGTTCGAGACCAAGCAGCACCAGCTGGTCGCGAGCACGCCCGCGGCGCGCGTCGGCGAGGCGTGGGAAGTCGCGAAGGCCATCGTGTTCCTGGCGAGCGACGAGTCCCGGTTCATCAACGGCGTCGTGCTGCCGATCGACGGCGCGAAGGCCGCGGGCGCGATGCCGGGCAACCGCTACAGCCTCGACTTCGAACTCGGCGTCAGGTAGCGCCGTGTCCGTCGATCCCTCGGGGCTGGAGAGCGAGCGGCACCTGCTCGAGCGCAGCGGCACGGCCGAACGGGTCGCCGCGATCCTGCGGCAGTACATCACCGACGGCGTCTTCGCCCCCGGCGAACGGCTGTCCGAGCCGGTGATCAGCTCGGCGCTCGGCGTCTCGCGCAACACGCTGCGCGAATCGTTCCAGCTGCTGGCCCACGAGCGGCTGGCGGTGCACGAGCTGAACCGCGGCGTGTTCGTGCGCGAACTGACCACAGAGGACATCGAAGATCTCTACGTCGTCCGCCGCGCCACCGAATGCGGGGCCCTGCGCCGGGCGGCCGAGCTGTCCACTGTGGACCTGCTGCCGGTCGAGCAGGCGCTGCGAGACGGCCGCTCGGCGGCGGTGGCCGAGGACTGGTCCGCGGTCGGCACCGCCAGCATCCACTTCCACCAGGCGCTGGCCGACCTGGCCGGCAGCGAGCGCATCTCCGCGACGATGCGCCAGGTCCTCGCCGAGACGCGGTTGTTCTTCGTCCTCAACGACAACACACGCGAGTTCTACGAGCCGTTCCTCGACTGCCACGAGCAGATCCTGCGCGACCTGCGGCGCGGCCGCTTCGAGGTCGCGGAAGCCGCGCTGGACCGCTACCTCCGCGACGCCGAAGCCCTGCTGCTGGCGCTCAGCGAGCCCGGCGCCGTCGCGAACACCACGGTGAACGAGCGCGGCACGCGGTAGGTGGTGACCCGGTACGTCCCGTCCGCGGCGGCCGACCAGTGCTGCCGGACCACCGTGGTGACGACCCGGGTCACGGCGTAACCGGTGGCCGGGGGTTCGGCCTCAGCGGCCGGCGCCCCGGCGATGAGCAGCGCGGCCACGGCAGCGGCGGTTCTCGCTCGGGGCACCATGGGTCCACTGAACCGTCCGGGAGCACGCGAGCGGAAAGGATTCGAGCCGGTTCAAATCCGCCGCACCGGCTGCTAGCGTCGATCGGGTGTTCACGCTGCGGGTCGACGCCGAGACGGTGGCCAGGACCCGCTTTTCGCCGTCCCCGGCGTCGGAGTCGCTGGCGTGGCTGAAACTCACCGCCGCTTCGGGGCGCCACCCGGTGTTCGGGGACCCCGGCCCGCTCGCCCGCGCGTCCCTCGCCCACCCGGACGTCGCCCTGGTCGTTGACCTGCTGGCGCGCACGGGCGACGTCTACACCCCCGACCTGCTCACGCCGCAGCCCGGCACGGCCACCCGGCCCCGCGACCTGCTCGACGAGCAGATCGCGCGGATCGAGGCGACCACCCAGGACGACGTCGAGACGCAGGTCATCGCCGCCACGCAGGCCCACTGGAGCAGACCATTGGCGGCCACGACCCGCCGGGCCGCGGACTCGGGCACGATGCCGCGGCGGCTGGCCGCCGGCCTCGCCCGGTTCTGGCGGGACGCGCTGGCCGAGGGCTGGGCCGGACTGCACTCGGTCATCGAGCGGGACATCACCCACCGCGCGAAGACCATCGCCCGCCACGGTGTCGGCGGAGTGCTCGGGTCGCTGCACCCCGGCATCGCCTGGGCGGGCGACGCGATCACCTTCGACGCGACCTGGGACGGCGAGATCGACATCGCCGGCCGCGACCTGGTCCTCGCGCCCGGCGCGCTGAGCTGGCCCGGCTTCGCCGTCCAGGTCGACGTCCCCGACCAGCTCGTCCTCTACTACCCGGCGCACCGGGTCGGGACCGGCTCCGGCCACCGGCCCGGCACGATCGCGCAGGTCGTCGGAGCCGCCCGGGCGTCGCTGCTGGCGGACCTCGCCACCGCCCGCTCGACCGCGGAGCTCGCCACCCGGATCGGGTACACGGCGGGCACCGTCTCCTACCACCTCGGCGCCCTGCACCGCGCGGGTCTCGTGAGCAAGGTCAGGGACGGCCGCTTCGTGCTGTACCAGCGGACCGCCCAGGCCGTGGTCCTCCTGGAAGAGGCCTGAGCCAGCAGGTGAGGTTCGGCGCGATCCACCCGCTGTGTAGGCCGAACTGGAGCCCGCTGGCGTGGACGTACGCTGTAAGGCTGGGCAGGTCCGGGTACTTCGCGATGTCCGATTGCAGCATGTCGACGGCGGCGCGGACCTTCCCATCGTCGATCCGCGACCCCGAGATCCCCGCGGCGGGGCCGCGGACAAAGATCACCGGGGTAACCGGCACAAGGGAGAAAACGCCGCCCCCGGACGAGTGGCCGGGGGACGGCGCGGTGTACGTGACTTCCCCGCTCTCAGCAGGTGATCGCGGCGTCCGCCCAGTCGGCGTGGTCGGAGTCGTTGGTGTCCCCGCCGTCGGTGACGACGAGGTCGAGCACCTGGACGCCGGCGAGGTTCACCGCGAGCTGCTGCGCGGGCAGACCCGCCGTCATGACGGCGGTCTCGGCGAGCGTCTTGCCGTCGCCGAGGACCTGGAACGCGACGCTGCCCTTGGCCTTTTCGTCGTCGTGGCCGACGGACGCGCCGAACGTCGTGCAGCCGCCGCCGAGGTAGAACCGGACGCGTGACGGCGCGTGCACGCCGAGGCCGTCGGCGTAGGTCACGCCGCCGATGGTGATCGGGTGCCCGTCACCGGCTTTGGACTCGCCGTTGCTCGTGCCGCGTTCGACCGGGCCGTAGCCGTTTTCCGCGGAGAGCCAGGTGGCCTTCGACAGCGGCGTCACGCCTTTCGCCGGCGGGACCACGATCGGCGCGCCGCCGTCGGCGGTTAACGAGCGTTTACCCCAGGCCGTCCAGTAGTTCGCCGTCGCGGTCAGGGTGACGCGGTCGCCGCTGGGAGCGTCGGGGCGCACGGTCCAGGACTTCTGCCAGGACCGACCCGGTGCCACCGCCGGCACGAGCGCGTCGCCGCGGCCGTCGAGCTTCCAGCCGGCCGGGGCGGTCAGCTTCACCTGCGCGGCGACGAGCGGGGTGCTGCCGTCGTTGGTCAGCTTCAGCGTCGCGGTGAACGGCTTCGCGGCGTCGGCGAAGTCGGGTGCCTGCACGGTGAGCGTCGAGAGCGGCGCCGCGTTCGGGAACTTCGCGGGCCAGACGCGGAAGACGGCGGCGCCGTGGCTCGGCACCGACGCCCGGAGCGTGCCCGTCGTCTCGGTTTCGGTGCCGGTCCACAGATCGCGGACGCGGTAGTCGCGGGCCTTGCCGAGACCGAGCTCGGTCGTGGTGGCCGACATCGGCGCCGCGGTCAGGCCGCGGTTGAAGAGCACGACCGCCGCCGAGCCGTCCGACATCGGCTTGGTCCAGACCTCGGTGTCGCCGTCGTCGCGGAGCTTGTACCCCTGCTTGCCCGCCCAGTCCTGGTCGAGCGCGACGATGTCCTTGTTCTCCAGGATCTTCTTCGTGGTGTCGGACATCGAGCGCAGGTCGTTGCCCGCGAGCAGCGGCGCGTTCATCAAGGCCCACAACGCGAAGTGCGCCTGGTACTCGGTGGTCGTCATCTTGCCGTTGCCGACCTCCAGCATGTCCGGGTCGTTCCAGCCGCCCGGACCCGAGTACCCGGCCAGCGGGACCTGCTTGTCGAGGATCCCGGTCATGCTGCTCCAGCTGTCGCTGATGTCGCTGGTGGTGCGCCACAGTTGCGCGCCGGCGTCCTTGCCCCAGAGCCACGGCTGGTTCTGGCCCCATTCGCAGAGCGCGTAGAGGATCGGGCGGCCGGTCTTCTTGATCGCCTCACCCATCTTCGTGTAGCGCTCGATCGCCGGGCGGCTCTGGTTGTTGCAGTTGTCGTACTTGAGGTAGTCGACGCCCCAGTCGGCGAACGTCTGCGCGTCGACGTCCTCGTGGTCGAGGCCCCCGGGCATGGTCTTCTGGCAGGTCAGCGTGCCGGCGCTGGTGTAGATGCCGAGCTTGAGGCCGCGCTCGTGGACGTAGTCGGCCAGCGCCTTGATGCCGCTGGGGAAGCGGGTGTGGTTGGCCTCGAGCTTGCCGTCGGCGGTCCGGTTCTGTTCGGCCCAGCAGTCGTCGATGTTGACGTACTGGTAGCCGGCGGCTTTCAGGCCGGAGCTCACCATGGCGTCGGCCGTCTCGCGGATGAGCTCTTCGTTGATGTCGCAGTGGAACTTGTTCCAGCTGTTCCAGCCCATCGGCGGGAGCTGGCCGAGCTGCTGGGCGTCGGCCGGCTCGGCAGCTCGGGCGGGTGGGGGAGAAGCGATCGCGGCGGCCACGACGGCGGCCGCGAGCCCGACAAGAAGACGCATGTTCCCTCCAGGAGTGCGCAACTCTGCACAAACTCACTCAACAACAAACACCATGAAGAGGTAGGATGTCTACGGCCGTTAGGAGGAACACCTTGCGGTTTCCGGCTCGGTGGGAGACAAAGGGCCGTGACTTCGCTGCCTGCTGACCACGACGGATTCCGCCCCCTGGACGGGATCAAGGTCGTCGACCTGTCCCGCATCCTCGCCGGGCCGTACTGCACGCAGTACCTCGGGGAGATGGGCGCGGACGTGGTGAAGGTCGAGCCGCCCGGCCACGGCGACGACACCCGCGGCTGGGGGCCGCCGTTCGTCGGCGAGAGCGACGAAGCCGTGTACTACCTCGCGGCGAACCGGAACAAGCGCGGGATCGTGCTCGACCTCAAGAGCGAACGCGGCCGCGAAGCCCTCCGACGTCTGGTGGCCGACGCCGACGTGCTCGTCGAGAACTTCCGGCCGGGGACGCTGGAGAAGTGGGGGCTGGGGTACGCGGCTTTGTCGGAGCTGAACCCGCGGCTGATCCACGTGTCGATCACCGGGTTCGGGCAGACGGGCCCGTACCGCGACCGCGCGGGCTACGACCTGGTGGCGCAGGCGCTCGGCGGCGTGATGTCGCTGACCGGCGAGCCCGACGGCGCACCGGCGAAGGTCGGGCTGCCGGTGGCGGACCTGAACGCGGGGACCTGGGCGATCATCGCGGTGCTGATGGCGTTGCAGGCCCGGCACACGACCGGCCGCGGGCAGTACCTCGACGTGTCCCTTTTGGACAGTCAGCTGGCCTGGCACGTGTACGCCGCGGGTGCGCACTTCTACGACGCGCCACGCCCGCGCCGGATGGGCTCGGCGCACCCGAGCATCGTCCCGTACCAGGCGTACCACGTCTCGGACGGCTGGCTGATCATCGCGGTGGGCAGCGAAAAGCTGTGGCACGCGTTCTGCGGAGTACTCGACCTGGACGTCGCTTCGGACTCGAGGTTTTCGTCGAACGCTCTCCGGGCCGCTCACCGTGACGAGCTGAACGCGCTCTTGGAACCGGCGTTGCTGACCCGCACGGCGGCGGACTGGATGAAGTCCTTCGACGCGGCGGGCATCCCGGCGGCCCCGATCAACGAGATCGACGACGTGTACGCGGACCCGTGGACCACCGCGCGCGACCAGGTCGTGCGGTTGCCGCACCCGACGGTGGGAACGTACGTGGGGACGGGGTTTCCGGTGAAGGCGTCGGAGACCCCGGCGCGTCCCACATCGGCACCGCCGACCTTGGGGCAGCACACCGCGGAGGTGCTGGCGGAGCTGGGGTACTCGGCGGAGGAGATCGCGGAGTTCGGGTGAGGCTCAGCTTCCCGGCGGTCGCCAGTGGAGGTAGTCGGCGACCGTCCGCCGTTTCGCGGCGAGCCAGATCAGCCGCAGGCTGAGCAGCGTCAGCCCGACGCCGATCGCCCAGGCGGCGAGGCCCGGTACCAGCGCCGGGTCCGACCACGCATGCCCGGAGAGCGGGTACCACCACGCGACGGCGCCGAGTGCCAGCAGTGCGAGCGCCGGGAAGGCGAGGACCGTCGGGCTGGTCTGCGCCTGGCGGAGGACGCGACGCAGGCCCGGCGGCTCGGCGGTCGACTTGCGGAGCCACTTCTCGTACCCGATCCCGCCGGGCACGTGCGGGTCCAGCTCGGTCCGGATGTACAGCGAAACCCGCTCGACCAGCCGCTGGCACAGCACCCAGCGAGCGGCGAGGATGTTGCTGCTGAACGGGATGATCAGCAGCAACGGCATCCGCCCGGCCGAGGTGAACGCGAACCCGAACACGGCGCCGCTCGTCGTGATGAGGAAGGCGGTCACCTTCCACTGCTGATCCATCAGGTGGATGATCTCGGCGCGCAGGGCCGAATACTCGGCCAGCGGTCCGAGGTGCAGGTCCTCGGTTCGTCGCCGGAGTGGGATACGCACGTCCACGAGGTCGGCCGGGCGGCGCGGCCGTTACAGGTTGCGCTGCCATCCGGTCCAGTCCGGTGGCGCGAAGTGTGCACGATGGAGTGTTCGCGCTCCCGGCTTCGCCCTGGTAGGGATGGGGGAGGATTGAGGAGGACCGATGTCAGCACAGCACGCCCTTTGGCACCCGTTCGCCGACATGGGCGCGGTGGACGGCGACCGGATGGTCATCACCCGCGGTGAGGGCTCCTACGTCTGGGACGACGCCGGCCGCCGGTACTTCGACGCCACCGCGTCGCTCTGGTACGCGAACTTCGGCCACGGGCGCCCCGAGATCACCGAGGCCGTCACCAAGCAGCTGCAGAAGCTCGACTCGTACAACCTGTTCGGCTACAACGCGAACGAGCCGGCGATCGAGCTGGCCGACCGCGTCGCCGCGCTGGCGCCGACGCCGGGGTCGAAGGTCTTCTTCGGCTCGGGGGGCGGGGACGTCATCGACACCGCCGTCAAGCTCGCGCGGGCGTACTTCGCGCAGACCGGACGGCCGGAGAAGACGCACGTCATCGGCCGGACGCAGGGCTACCACGGCACGCACGGCTTCGGCACGGCCGTCGGCGGGATCCCGGCCAACGCGGCCGGCGTCGGGCCGCAGCCGCCGGAGTTCTCGCACGTGCCGTTCGACAGCGCGCCGGCGTTGGAGGCCGAGATCGCCCGCGTCGGCGCGTCCCGGGTGGCGGCGTTCTTCTGCGAGCCGGTGATCGGCGCGGGCGGCGTGCTGCTCCCGCCGGACGGTTACCTCGAGGAGGTGGCCGCGATCTGCCGCCGTCACGACGTGCTGTTCGTCGCGGACTGCGTGATCGCGGCGTGGGGACGGCTCGGGACGTGGTTCGGGATCGACCGCTGGGCGGTGGAGCCGGACATGATCACGACGGCGAAGGGCATCACCGGCGGAACGATCCCGCTGGGCGCGCTGGTGGTGGCCCCGCGGGTGGCGGAGCCGTTCTTCACGGGCGCGCCGGGCGCCCCGATCTTCCGTCACGGCGCGACGTACGCGGGCCACCCGGTGGCGTGCGCGGCAGGCTTGGCGACGCTGGACATCTACGAGCGCGACGGCCTGATCCCCCGCGGCCGCGAGCTGGAGAAGCCCCTGGCCGACGCGGTGTCGGCGGCCGCCGGCCACGAGCTGGTCGCGGAGGTCCGGGCGGGTCTGGGCTTCGTCGCGGCGGTCGAGCTGACGGCGGAGGTCATGGACGCGGACCCGGGAGCCCCGGTGAAGCTGCAACGCGCGTGCCGGGACGAGGGCGTGATCGTGCGGAACCTCGGACGCGGTGTCGCGGTGTCGCCGCCGCTGATCGCGGGCGAGCCGGAGCTGGACCTGCTGGCCTCCGCGCTGCCGAAGGCCCTGGACCGCTTGGCTGCCCAGGCTTGACCCGCGGTGAACGGCTCTTTCCTGTCCTCCGACAGCAGGAAAGAGCCGTTCACGCGCCGCTCAGGAGATGCAGAACTCGTTGCCCTCCGGGTCCGCCATCGTGACCCAGCTGTGCGGCCCCTGCCGCCCGCGGTGCAGGAACTTCGCCCCGCGCGCCGTAAGCTTCTCCAGCGTCGCCTCGACGTTGTCCGCGCCCACCCACACGTCGATGTGGAGCCGGTTCTTCACCGTCTTGGGCTCCGGGACCTCCTGGAACAGGATCCGCCGGGGTGGACCGTCGGGTGGCGAGTCCGGGTGGCGGATCGCCGCCCCGGTGCGCCACACCAGTGATCCGTTGTACGTCCGGGTTTCCTCTTCCTTCGCGTACCCCTTCGCGATCATCTCGCGGATGAAGTCCGCGTCGGTCGGTTCCACGGGCCAGCCGAGCGTCTCGGCCCACCAGTCGGCCAGCACGTGCGGGTCGGCCGTATCCACCACTACCTGGAAGTCATGCGCCATACGGGCACGTTAACGACGGAGTCCGACATTTTCCGGAGCATCGACTCCTCGGGCACGACCGTGAAGCGCCACTTGTCGACGCCGCCGCCCATGATCTCGGCGTAGCGGCGGGCGCCGTCGGCGTTGGCGAAGCGCACCTGCTGGCCGTTCGTCAGGTGGGTGATCTTGACCGCCATGACAACCTCCGAAGTCTGTGGGCCGGCCCAGGAGCTTCCCCCTCCGAGGCCGGCGAGCACAGTAGAACACATGTTCGACCGGGTGCGCCAGTGGATCCCCCGCGCAGGTGAGAACCCCAGGTCAGAGTGGTCGGATCAGCGCCACGCGCGGCCAGGTGTCCAGGCCGCGTTCCGCCTCCGCGCGGCGGATCGCGCGCAGTCCGTCGCCGATCTCCGCGTCCGCCATGACCCGGAATCCCAGCCGCTCGTAGTAGGGCGCGTTCCACGGCACGTCCGTGAACGTGGTGAGCGTCAGCGCCGGCAACCCGCGCGCGACCGCCCATTCGGCGAGCGTCTCGATCAACGCGCCGCCGATCCCGCGTCGCGCGTGCGAGGGCCGCACCGAGACCTGCTCGACGTGCGCGTCCCCGTCGACGACCTCGGCGACGAGGTAGGCCACCGGACGGTCGGCCTCGTCCACGCTCACCCAGGCCCGGCCGTCGGACTGGTACACCGCCAGCTCGGCCGCCGAACCCGGGTCGTCGTCGGCGATCGCGGCCATGTCGAGGGCGCGGAACAGGCTGCCCGCTTCGCGTTCGACGTCGATCAACGCGGGCAGGTCGTCGGGGCGTGCGAGCCGGATCACGAACGCATTCGTACGCGCCCGGCCGGGATTTTCACAGCGAATAAGACGAGATCGTGCGCTGGATGCGGGTCGCGTACCCCTGCAGGGCGGTGATCGCGGTGTGCCGGGCCTCGTCGGTGATCCGCGCCGCCGGGCCGGCCAGGGTCAGCACGGTCGGCCGCCGCCCGTAGGCCTGCACCGGCACCGAGCACGCCCAGACGCCTTCGTCGATTTCCCCGGAGCTGACCGAAAACCGGTTCTCCAGCGCGTGCTTGAGCTCGTCGCGCACGATCGTGCCGCGCTGCTCGACGATCGGCGCCAGCCGCCGGTCGCGCTCGATCTCAGGCAGGAGCGCGAGCAGCATCTTGCCCGAAGCGCCGAGGCCGAGCGGCAGCGAATGCCCCGGCTCGAACGTGAACCGCATGGCGCGGTCGCACTCGACGCGGTCCGCGCACACGGCGGCGTCGCCGAACTGCTGGAAGAGCATCACCGTCTCGCCGAGCTCGCGCGCGGCTTCCTCCATCGACGGTTTCGCCAGCCGCACGAGGTCGTTCGCCAGCTGCGCGGCGCGCGCGAGCGGCATCACCTGGCTGGTGAGGTGGTAGTGCCCGGCGCGGCCCTCTTCGAGCAGCTGCAGCTCCTTGAGCAGCGCGACGTAGCGGTAGGTCGTCGCGACCGGGGTGCCGATCGTCGCGGCGAGCTCGGCGACGCTGGCCTCCCAGCGTCTTTCGGAAAAGGCGAGGAGCAGCTGCAGGACCTTGCGGGAACTGCTGGCGCCGGGGGTACGGCGCGGTGCGGTGGTGGCGGAACCGTCAACGGCACTGGCGGCACTGACGGCAGGCGTCATCATGACCTCTCGGTGAGACAAAAACGACCTTCGCTATCACACGGGGTGAATAAATTAGCACGTAGTGTTAAACGAAGGCCAGTATTCCGCCGACGGCCCGCCCCACGGAAAACCCGCGGATCAGAGCGTGAGGAATTCTCCCGGTTTCGTCACCACGGGTGACTCGACGTAGAGGCCGCGGTACTCGTCCTGGATCCCGGAGTTGTGCACCTGCAGCGCGAGCGGCCCGACGCGCCCGGCGGTCTTGTCGGTGAACCGCAGCACTTCGACGCCCTTGCAGGTCACGGCCGTCCCGGTGAGCGGACAGCAGGCCATCCGGGCGATGCCGGTGGTCATGTCCCCGATCAGCTCGCACTGGGCCCACTTCTTGATGTCGATCGTGGTGTGCGACAACTGCTTGAACAGTTTGCCGCCACCGTCGTTGTGGCCGGGCCGGTAGTCCCAGTGGCCGCCGTTCGGCGGCTGGAACTGGATGGCGCTCAGCGCGTCGCGGATCGGGTCGGTGGTGCCCCAGATCAGCACGGTCGGTTTGTGGTTGCCCTTGACCTGGCGGACATTGAATATCCACCGAAACGTGCCGACCTGAGATTTGTTGTAGTACAACCAGCCGCGCGCGGTGCCATTACCGTGGATGACGCCGTTCTTCGCCGACCACAAGCCGGGTTTCGACGATGTCCAGGCGCTCAGATCGGTCCCGTCGAACATCGGCACCAGGTTCGGGTCGCCGTAGGGGTTTTCGGTGGCCGCCGCGGCCGGCGCCAGCGCCGAACCCACGACGATCCCCGCGGCCAGCACACCAAGGAGTTTGCGGAACATCCTGCCGTCCTCTCGTGAACGCGAACTGCGGTCGAGGTGTCGGACGGCGGGTTTCACGCTACGAACCGGACGGGTGGAGCGTCAACCTCGATCCCGCTGATCGGTCAAGAACGGGGTCAACAGACCGGGAACGGCCTGGTCGGCGAGCGCGAGCCCGTCGGCCTCGCCGACGTCGAGCACGCGGTAGTGGCCCTTGCCCGCGGCGACCGGCGCGATGATCGTGACCAGCCCGGCGCGGCGCTGGAAGTACGAGCGTTCGACGACGATCCCCGTCATGCCGTCGCAGCGGACCGCCGCGGTGCCGCGGTCCAGCGAACCCGATCGCGTCACCAGGTAGCGGCCGGTGAAGGCGTGCCCGAGGCCGCGGTAGCGGTCCCAGCCGACCAGCGCGGCGACCGGCACGAGCACGAGCGCGACCTGCCACGGCCAGTCCGGCAGCGCGCCGAGCCACGCCAGGCCGTACAACGCGGCAGCGAGCAGCAGCACGCTGACGACGGCCCGGGAGAGCCGCCGGTACAGCGCCCGGCGCGGGTGAGGCGTCAGCGGCGTCGCGACCGGGTCCTCGCCGAGCACCTCCGCGACGACCTCGTGCGCTTTCGCGAGCGGCGCGGGCGGGAGCAGCAGCCCGCCGCTCTTGTCCGCGCCCTTGCCCTCGCGCAGGCCGCCGGCGATGGCGACGCAGCGGGCGCCGCCGGCCAGCCGCAGCGGCAGCGGCTCGCGGATCTCCACGCCCCGCAGGCGGTCCTCCTCGATCGACACCGAGCGCGTCGTGATCAGGCCGCGCCGGATGTGCAGCGTGCCCGCCGGTTCGCGGGTGAGCCGGAAGTTCCAGAACGACAGCACGTACCCGCCGATCGACAGCAGCGAGACGAGCACCAGCAGCCCCGCGGCGGCCAGCACCAGGCTCACCCACGTCGGAGTGTCGGCGAAGTGCCCGACGACCGTCTGGACCAGCGAGAACTGGATCGGGTCGAAGTGCAGTTCGTGCGCGAAGTGGTAGACGGTGCCGACGGCGGCGCCGACCACCGCGATGCCCGAGAGCGTGAACGGCGCGTACCGCAGCCACTTCTTGTCGACCGCGGCCACCAGCTGCTCCGGCGGCGGAGAGGCTTCTTCGGAGGGGGCCGCCGCCTTACGGTGTAAGAGCAGTGTCCGCAGGCGCTGGGCTTCCGCGATCGTGACGGCGTCGAGGACCAGCTCGTCCTTGCCCGGCCCCTTGCCGCCGGAGTGCCGCCCGGTGCCGATCCGCGCCGCGGCCAGCGAGAACAGCCGGTGCTTCGGCTCGGAGGTGACGTCGACCGTGCGGATCCGGTCGCGGGGCACGGCCCGCTGCTTGCGCAGCAGCAGCCCGGTGTGCCACTCGACCTGCGTCTCGGTGATCCGGTACCGCGAGGTCAGCACGTGCGAGACGCCGGTGAACACGGCGATCGCGGTGAAGACCAGGCCGATCCACTGCCACGGTTCGCCGTGGCCGACGAGCAGCGCGCCCAGCAGCACCGGCAGCGACCGCACCAGGTCCAGCACCGGCCGGATGAGCAGCATGCGCCGGTCGAGGCGGTGCCACGGCGCCTCCGGCGTGCCCTCGGCGGGCGGGGTCACGACGACTTCGGGGCTGCTCACGTCGCGTCTCCCCGGACCGCCTGCGTCGTCTTCGTGAGCTCGTCGGCCAGCTCCAGCGCGCGGCCGTGCGCCAGGCCCGCGATGCGCAGCGGGCCGGCCGCGGACGCCGTCGTCACGGTGATCTTCGCCAGCCCGAAGAGCTGCTCGAAGGGGTCGCGCTCGATGTCGACGGTCTGGATCCGCGACACCGGGGCGATCCGCCACTCCTGCTTCAGCCAGCCGGCCTGCGTGTAGACGGCCTCGCCGGTGACCTCCCAGCGGTGCACGCGGTAGCGCCACTGCGGCATCACGATCAGGTGCAGCGGCGCGAGCACGCACGAGATCACCAGCGTGACGTCGAGGAACGCCGGCGGATCGTCGCTGGTCACGACGATGACGGTCTGCACCCCGATCAGCACGATCCAGAGGAGCGCGGCGGTTGCCGCCCAGTAGCCGATGGCCCGGCGGCTGACCTGGTGCGCGGGCGGCCGCAGCCGCGGCGCCACCGTGTTCGCCGCCACTGTGTTCGTGCTGTGTTCGCTCACAGGTCAAGCGTGCCCGATCGGCGCCTTGCGTGCCCACGACAAGTGTCACGATGCCGATCCGGCCCGGTCCCGGGTCGCATGCCGTTACGATCGGCCACACCGTCGGAGGAATGGATTCGCCGCCGGGGTGTGTTGTGCTTGAAGGATTGGCATGCAGGAGACCAGGAGGATCCGGTGGGACTCGATCCCGACGACCTGTACGAGGTGGACTCGGACGTCCCCGACCTGACCGGGGCGGTGCTGATGCACCACTTCGAAGGGTTCATGGACGCCGGCTCGGCGGGCCGTCTGCTGGCCGAGCACCTGCTCGGCGGCGAGCACCGGGTGATCGCGCGCTTCGACGTGGACCGGCTCATCGACTACCGCTCGCGGCGGCCGACGATGACCTACGCCGTGGACCACTGGGAGGACTACGACGCGCCGGAACTGGTCGTCCACCTGCTCCACGACGCCGACGACACGCCGTTCCTGCTGCTGTCCGGCCCGGAGCCGGACCACGACTGGGAGCGGTTCTGCCGCGCCGTCCGGAACCTGGTCGAGCGCTGGGGCGTCCGGCTCACGGCCGGCTTCCACGGCATCCCGATGGGCGCGCCGCACACCCGCCCGCTGGGCGTCACCGCGCACGCGACCCGCAAGGACCTGGTCGGCGAGCACCAGCCGCTGCCGAACCGGCTGCAGGTGCCGGGCAGCCTGGCCGCGCTGCTGGAGTACCGGCTCGGCGAGTGGGGCCACGACGCCGTCGGGTTCGCCGCGCACGTGCCGCACTACCTGGCGCAGTCGACGTACCCGGCCTCGTCGCTGGTCGTGCTCGACGCGCTGGGCCGCTCGACCGGGCTGAGCCTCGCCGAGGGCGAGCTGCGCGCGGCGGCGGAGCTGGCCGACGCCGAGATCAACCGCCAGGTCGCCGAGTCCGACGAGGTCGCCGACGTCGTCCGCGCGCTCGAGCGGCAGTACGACACGTTCATCGAGGCGTCCGAGCGGGGGTCGCTGCTCGCGGAGTCGGTCGAGCACATGCCGACCGCGGAGGAGCTGGGGTCGCAGTTCGAGCGGTTCCTGGCCGAGCAGAACGGCGGCGACGGGCCCGAGCGCTGATGACGCGCTACGACGAGATCGGCGTCGGCTACGCGCGGGGGAGACGGACCGACCCGCGCTGGCTGACGCCGCTGCTCGACGCGCTCGGCCCCGCTGCTTCCGTGCTCGACGTCGGCTCCGGCACGGGGTCCTACGAGCCGCCCGGCCGCCAGGTCGTCGCGGTGGAACCGTCGGCGGAGATGATCCGGCAGCGAGCTCCGGGGGCCGCGCCGGTCGTGCGTGCGGTCGCGGAGGCGCTGCCGTTCGCCGACGGCGCGTTCGACGCGGCGCTGGCGGTGCTGACCGTGCACCACTGGCGGGACTGGCGACGGGGTCTCGCCGAGCTTCGCCGGGTCGCGCGCCGTCAGGTGGTCCTCGCCTACGACACCGCGCTGCACAACGACTTCTGGCTCGTGCGGGAGTACGTGCCGGAGGTCGCTTCGCTGGAGTCTTCCCGGCCGTCGGCGCCGGAGATCGCGGCCTTCCTCGGCGCGTCCTCGGTGATCGGGCTGCCGGTGCCGTGGGACTTCACCGACGGCGTCTTCCCGGCTCACTGGCGCCGCCCGGAGGCGTACCTGGACCCGGCGGTGCGGCGGTCGTGCTCGGCGCTCGCGCAGACGTCGCCCGCGGCCGTCGAGCGCGGGATCGCCCGGCTGCGGGCCGACCTGGAATCGGGACGCTGGCACGCCGAGCACGCGGAGCTGCTGGACCGGGCGGAGTGGGACGCGGGGTTCCGGCTCATCCTGACCTGAGCCGAGGTACCGTCCCGAGATGAACGACACGAAAAACCGTTCACCCGTAACGAAAATCCTGCGGCGCACCCTGGGTAACCTGCTGCACCAGGCTGCCGCGAAAGTGCACGACCCGTACACCGATCAGCTGAACCGGATGGCCACGGAGCTCCGCGAGGAGATCGTCCGTCAGGGTGACCGAGTCCTCGATCGGGTGGTGGAATTCGAGATCCGCAGCCGGCGCGACATCGTCTACGCCGGCGACCAGGACGCCGCGCTGGAGAGCAACGTCTTCGCCCGCGAGAACCTGGTCGGCGCCCGGCACTTCGGCCGTCCGAAGGAGACACTCGAGTACGCGCTTTCCCTGGCGCCGCAAGGCGGGATGGCGCTCGAGTTCGGCGTCGCGTCCGGCAACACGCTGCGGACGATCGCCCGTGCCCGGGGCGGCCGGGAGGTCTACGGCTTCGACTCCTTCGACGGGCTCCCCGAGGCGTGGCTCAACGGCATGCCCGCCGGCGCCTTCGCCCGGGACGACCTGCCGGACGTCCCCGGCGCCGAACTGGTCGTCGGCTTGTTCTCCGACAGCCTCCCGGGCTTCCTCGAGACGCACGAAAAGCACGTCGACTTCCTGCACGTCGACGGCGATCTCTACAGCTCCGCGAAGACCGTGCTCGACCTGTGCGGGCCGCGGCTGCGCGCGGGCAGCATCGTGCACTTCGACGAGTTCTTCAACTTCCCCGGCTGGAAGCGGCACGAGTACCGCGCCTGGACGGAGTACGTCGAGCGCACCGGCGTCGAGTTCGACTACGTCGCCTACACCTACAGCGACAACCAGGTGACGGTGAAGATCACGAAGCCGTAGGCGGCCCGCCGGGAATCTCGCGCAGCTCCAGCGTGCCGACTTCGGCCCACGGATGCCGGGACGCGACCTCGAGCGCCGTCGAGCGGTCCGCGCACTCGAGGATGGTGTAGCCGCCGACCTGCTCCTTGGTCTCGGCGAACGGGCCGTCGGTCAGCAGCACTTCGCCGTCGCGGACCCGGATCGTCTTCGCCTCGGCCGGCGGGTGCAGGCCCGTGCCGCCCTGCCGGACGCCGCGCCGTTCGGCCTCGGCGGCCCATGCGTGGCAGCGCCGGGCCATCTCGGGGCCGGCCGCCGCGGCCGCGGACTCGTCACCGCACAGCAGGAGCAGGTATCGCACGGCGCCAGCATGCCACGCGGGCTCAGCCGTGGCAGCCACCTTCGTTCAGCGGGCCGAACGACGGCAGGAGCAGCCCGCACAGGTAGCCGTCGACCCACCGGCCGTTCCCGGTGAGGTTGGTGCCCAGCCGGACCAGCGGCGCGAACCCCCGGATGCCGGCGGCGAGCGAGTCCTGGTTGCGCTGCAGCATCGACGTCAGCTGGTCGAGCTGGGTGAGCAGCGGGCCGACCTGCGCGTCGTTGTCGCCGATCAGCCCGGACAGCTCGGTGGCGAGCCGGCGCGAGCCGTCGAGCAGGGAGCTGATCGCCTGTTCACGGTCGTTAACCTCGGCGAGCAGCTGGTTCCCGTCGGCCAAGATCCGCTGTACGGCGGCGTCGCGGTCGACGAGCGTCTGCGAGACGACCCGCGTGTTGCCCAGCAGGGTGGCGAGCTGCTGGTCGCGCGAGGCGAGTGTGTCCGACAGCCGCGACAGTCCGGTGAGCGCGGCCCGGACGCTCTGCGGCGTGTTCGCGAGCGTCGCCGACAGCGTGTCGAAGCTCTTCGCCAGCCGGGTGGTGTCGATACTGTCCACAGTGGACGAAAGCTTGCCGAAGGCCGTCAGTACGTCGTAAGGCACGGTCGTGCGCGACCGCGGGATCGGCTGTCCGGGGTCGAGCGTCCCCTCGCCCTGCGGGTCCAGCGCGAGGTACTTCTGGCCGAGCACGGTCTTGAGCCGGATCGCCGCGCCCGACGCGTCGCCGAGCCACGCGCCCTTGACCCGGAAGGAAACCAGCACGCGGTCGCCGCGCAGCCGGACGTCCGAAACGCGGCCGACCTCGACGCCGGCGATGCGGACGTCGTTGCCCTCGAACAGCCCGGCCGCCTCGCTGAACTCGGCGGCGTAGGTGGTGCCGTCGCCGATGACCGGCAGGGAGCGCGCGTTGAGCGCCGTGAGCACGCCCAGGGCCAGCACGGTCAGGCCGATGAGCGCCGTCCTGACCGGGACGTCGGCGGCCCGACGTGTTGACATGGCGTCAAGAGTGACGTACGCCACGCCGGGTCGCCAGCCGAGTCCCCCGATGAGACGAAGATCGTCGCCTCACGCGGACGTGAGCGCGGGGTACTCACGATATTCCAGTGCGTTGGCCGCGCGATCGGTCATCCAGGTGAACACCTTTCCGAACACCCGGGTGCTCAGCATCCGGTAGGCGCGGTTGCGGCTGCGGATCTTCGCGGCGGTGCGCGGGGCGAGGAAGTTGCCCGAGCCCTTGCCGTTCTTCTGCCCGACGGTGGCCGGCTTGCGGAGGCGCTCCTCGTACTTGGCGTACGCCGTAAGGTGGTCGCCGCCGGCCGCCGCGAGCTCGCCGGCCAGCACCTGCGCGCCCATCATGGCGAGCCCCGTGCCGGACCCGCCGGGGCCGGCGCACCAGGCGGCGTCGCCGAGCAGCACGACCCGGCCCTTCGACCAGCGGTCGAGGTGGATCTGGCTGATCGAGTCGACGTACAGGTCGTCCGCTGCCGGCAACGCCTCGAGCAGCTTCGGCGTCTCCCAGCCGGTGTCCGCGAAGAGCCGCGCGACCAGGGCGCGCTGTTCGTCGGGGGTACGACGGCGGAACTCGACGCCGTCGGCGGCGAAGACCAGGCTGACGTGCAGCCGGTTCGGGAGCCGGTGGCTGCCGACGGTCAGGCCGCGGCCGGGTTCGTTGTACATCACGCTGGTGTGGTCGAGGCCGAGGTGGTTCGGCGCGGTGAACCCGGCGATGCCGAAGCCGAGGTCGCGCCGGAAGTCCGGCTCGGGCCCGAAGGCGGCGGCCCGCACCCCGGAGTGCACGCCGTCGGCCCCGACGACGAGGTCGAACCGCCGCGGGGCACCGTGCCGGAAGGTGACGTCGACGCCGTCGGTGGTTTCGGTGAGGCTCGTGACGCGATCGCCGAAGACGTACTCGGTGTAGTCCTTGGTGTGGTCGTGGAGGATCCGCGCGAGGTCGCCGCGGAGGATCTCGACCTCCCCGCTCCAGGCGGCGCCGGCCACGGTGAGCCGGGGCCGCGCGTCGAGGCCGAGCACGGTCTGGTCGCCCATGGCGGTCTCGAGCCGCCGGACGTCGTCGAAGATGCCCATGGCCTTCAGGAGCTTCACCTGCTCGCCCCGGAAGTCGACGGCCTGCCCGCCGGGCCGCAGGGCGGGCGCGGTCTCGACGACGGTCACGCGGTAGCCCTGGCGGTGCAGCCAGTAGGCCGCGGACGGGCCGGCGATGCTGGCCCCGGACACGAGCACGGTCTTGGCGGTCATCGGAGGTTCCTCTCGGAGTCGCTGCTTGACGACCCCAAGCTGCCCGGCCGCGCTGACGGTCCGCGCACGATCCGCTGACCGTTCGGCCGGTGGTGTCCGGTTCGAGTGGCTAGCATGACGCGCGTGGACCGCTCCGCCGAAGACCGGATCCCGCAGGACGGCGAGGAAGCCGCCGTCGAGGCGCGCATCCTCAGCGCCGCCGCGCACCTCATCGCCGACGAGGGGTTCGGCCGGCTGAAGATCGGGGCCGTCTGCGCCCGCTCCGGCTACGCGCGGTCAGTCATCTTCCAGCACTTCGGCGACAAGGACGGCCTCGGGAAGCGGCTGGTCGAGTACGCCGTCGAGGAGTTCACCAACTCCTACAGCGAGGCCGTCGCGGCCCGGACCGGCTCGGCCACCGCGACGCCGATGGACCTGCTGCGCGCGCTGGTCGACATCATCTTCGAGCTGATCCGCACGATGCCGACGCTCAACCAAGCCTTCCTGGCCCTCTGGGGCGACGCGGCGGCCGAGTACTCGGCCCTGCGCGGCGCGCTGACCGAGGCCGACCGCCGGTTCCGGTTCGCCATCGCCCAGACCCTGGCCAGCGGCGTCGCGGACGGGTCCATCACCGGCGTCCGCGACGCCGACGCGTACGCGTCGGCAATGCTGGCACAGCTGCGCGGGATCTCGATGCAGGCCTTGATCGACCCCGACGGCATCGACCTGCGCGGCGTCCGCACCGAGCTGGAGCGCGGCATCGACCGGCTCGCGGCGGGCTTCCGCGGCAGCCTTTAGAGCGCGAACACGATCCCGCGCAGCACGATCACCCCGATGAAGACCAGCGTGAAGGCGAGGTCGAGCGAGATCCCGCCGATCCGCACCGGCCGTACGACCCGCCGCACCGGCCCGATGACCGGCTCGGTGGCCGAGTAGGCGAGACTCCGCGCCCGCCGCGTCCACGGCGGGCTGTCGGCCAGCATCCCCACCCAGTCCAGCACCATCCGCGCGATCAGCACGAGCAGGTACAGGCTCAGCGCGAAGCCGAGCAGCGTCCCTAGTGCACCCATGGTTCCTCCTTGTCCCCCTGACAACGTCCGGAGGTGCCCCGCGGTGCCGGATCCGTCCGGTTCACAGGTTTTCGACAGGATCGCCCGCCCAGCGGCTGATGGCGAACCGGCTGCCGTCGCGCCGCACCTCGGCGGCGCCGGGACCGGCGAAGTGGGCCGGGACGACGAGCTCGTGCTCGTCCGCGGCGCGCTCGAGGACGCGGCGCCGGGTGACGGCCGCCTGCTGTTCGTCTTCGCAGAAACAGCTGCTGTGCCGGGGTTCGAGGATCTGGACGGGGCTGTGCAGCAGGTCGCCGACGAACACGGCGCGGTCCCCACCCGAGGCCAGGCGGACGACGGACGAGCCGGGCGTGTGCCCGGGCGCGGGTTCGAGCGTCAGGTTGCGGTCGATGCGGTGGTTTCCCTCCCACAACACGGCTTTGCCGAGCACCGGCGCGACGCTGTCGGCGTAGACGAGCAGGCTGCCTTCGCGGCGCAGCCGGTCGTGCTCGGTGCGCGGGGCAGGGCGCCGGTGGGCGTTGCGCGGGTCGAAGTACGTCTGGTCGGCCCGGGGGATCAGGTAGGTGGCGTTGGGGAAGGCCGGAACCCATTCGCCGTTGCGCCGCACCGTGTTCCAGCCGACGTGGTCGTAGTGGATGTGGGTGTTGACGACGACGTCGACGTCTTCGGGCCGGACGCCGGCGCCGGCGAGCCGGTCGAGGAAGTCCGTCGCGAGGTGGTCGAAGAGCGGGATCTGCGGGCGGTGCCGGTCGTTGCCGACACCGGTGTCGACGAGGACGACGCGTCCTTCGCTGCGCAGCACCCAGGTCTGGACCGTGCCGCGGTAGCCCCCGGTCTCCGGGTTCCAGTGGTCGGGCGCGAGCCAGTCGGCGTTGTCCTGCCAGAGCTCGGGCGGGCTGGGGACGATGGTCCGCGCGGGGGCGATCTCACCCTGCCACTCGAGGACCTTCACGACTTCGACGTCACCGATGTGCATGTCTCCACTCTGCAGCTCATCGGTGAGCATTCCAATGCTTCGATTGCTCATTTTGATGCGCGAACGTCTTATAGTGGTGCTGTGGACCTGTTGAGTGACGCGATCGCGGCGGTCCGGATCGGGCAGCCGACGTCGAACCGGCTGCGCGCCGGCGCCGAGTGGTGTTACGGCTTCGCGCCGTACGAGGGCGCGGGCTTCCACGTGCTGCTGCGCGGCAGCGGCTGGCTGATCCCGTCCGACGGCGAGCCGGTCGCCTTGGGCGCGGGCGACGCGGTCCTGGTCCCGCACGGCAGCGCGCACACGCTGTCGTCGCGGCCGGACGCGGCGGGCGCGGTGCCGTTCGAGACGGCGGTGCCCGAGCCGGACGGCCGCACGGAGTTCCTGTGCGGCAAGTACCGCTTGTCCCGCGCGCGCCGCCATCCCGTGCTGGCGAGCCTGCCGGAGGTGGTGCACATCCCCGCCCGGGTCGGCGGTTCTCCGGAGCTGCGGTCGGCGATCGACCTGCTCGGCGCGGAGGTGACGTCTTCCCGGCCGGGCTCGGCCACGGTCCTGACGGGACTACTGGATCTGTTGCTGGTCTACCTGATCCGCGTGTGGCTGGCGGGAAACCCGGGTGAGGGCTGGCCCCAGGCGTTGCGCGACCCGGCGATCGCGGCGGCGTTGGCAGCGTTGCACGAGAACCCCGAGGCGCCGTGGCGAATCGAGGACCTGGCGGCCAAGGCAGGCCTGTCCCGCGCGACGCTCGCCCGCAGGTTCACCGCGTTGACCGGCCGGTCGCCGATGGCGTACCTGACGTGGTGGCGCCTCACGACGGCGGCGGGACTGTTGCAGGACACGGATCTTCCCCTGCCGTCGATCGCGTCGAAGGTCGGCTACGGCTCGCCTTTCGCGTTCTCGCACGCGTTCAAGCGTGAGTTCGGTGCCGCGCCGGGAAGCTACCGGCTAGGGTCCCGATCATGAATCCGGTTTCCGCCGCTGATCTCGACGCGGCCATCGCCAGCCTGGCCGGGGGTTTGCGCCCGGCGGCGTCGAAGGACTGGACGACCGCGGCGGGCACGGGCGACCTGGACGCCTGGCACACGGCGGAGCACATCGGCGACTGCTTGCTGTCGTACGCGGCTCAGCTCGTCTCACGCCGTCCGAGCGGGTACCTGCCTTTCCTGGCTTCGTTGGCGAAGGACGCGTCATCGGCCGACGCGCTGGAGTTCGCGTTGGCGGGCAGCGCAATCCTCGCGGCGGTGGTCCGGACGTCCCCACCGGAGGCCCGCGCGTACCACCCGACGGGCACGGCGGACCCGGGTGGCTTCGCGGCAATGGGCTGCGCGGAGGTCTTGGTCCACGGGGAAGACGTGGCCCGCGGCCTCGGCTTGGCACTGGATCCGCCACGCGACGTCTGCGCGCGGACGGTGGCCCGGCTGTTCCCGCACCTGGGCGACGTCTCGGACCTGGATCCGTGGACAGCGTTGTCGTGGGCGATGGATCGGGTGGAGGTCCCGGGCCGCGCGAAGCAGACAGGGTGGCGTTGGCGCGGGGCCCCGCCGGAAGAGTGAGCCGCACCTGGGCCGCGGCGGCGGGGATTTCTACCGCTCGTCGTCTTCGTTCGCGTGACCGGCGGGCACGGTCCGAGATCCGGGTGCGGGCAACTCGGCGAGCTGGGTCAGCGCGCCGGCGTCGGAGGTGCTGTGCTGGGCCAGTTCGGTGAAGAAGTGCGCCACGTGCGCGGTCTCGAGGTGGGCCCGGAACGCGTCGGTGTCGGCGTAGATCTCGTAGAGGCGAAAGGTTCCGGGGTCGCCGATGTCCCGGAACGACCGGAATTCCACGCAGCCGGGCTCGCGCCGCACCGCGGTGGTGAGCACCGCGATGGCGGCGGCGAGCCGGTCTTCGTGGCCGGGGATCGCCCGGACGACGGCGATCATCGGCCGCTCACCGGGCGGGAGGTCGTCGCCGACCTCGGGCGTGAACCGCCGGTCGGTCACGGGACCACCACCGTGGTCCCGGGCAGAACCAGGCGGACGTCGATCTCCGGGGCGAGCCGGGCGACCGCGTCGGCGTAGTGCCGGGGGTCTCGATCGCCCTTGGTGATCATTTGATCGCCCAGACGGCCGCTGTGGAAGGCGTAGTGGTGCGGCACGGCCATCGCCGGCTTCAGCGCGGCGGTCAGCCCGGCTGCTTCCTCGGCGTCCATGACCACCTGCGCGAGGTTCATCGGCCGGATGCACAGGCCGTTCGTCGGCAGGATGGCCAGGTCGACGGGGCCGAACCGGTCCGGGATGGTGTCGAGCTCCGGGACGCGCAACGAGTCGCCGCCGAAGAAGACGGTGCGGCCCCCGGACTGGAGGACGAAGGTGACTTCGTGGACGCCGTGCTTGCCCGGGGTGGCGGTCACGGTGAGGTCGCCGACCGTGGCGGCTTCCCAGGCCTCGACGACGCGGACGTCGCGGAAACCCTTGTCCCGCGCGATGGTCGCGACCGTGCCGGGGCCGATCAGCGGGGTGGTGAGGTCGAAGCCGCCGGTGACGAGGGCGTCGAGGTCGCAGTGGTCGTAGTGCTCGTGGCTGATGACGACCGCGTCGAGACGGCCGAGGGCTTCGACGGCCGAGCTGACCGGTTCGCCCTGGTAGTAGGTCGCGGCCTGGGTGAACCACGGGTCGGTCAGGACGCGGATCCCGCCGATCTCGATCAGCTGGCAGGCGTGCCCGATCCGGGTCACGGTCAACGAGGTGCTCATGCTGGTTCTCCTGGGGTCAGTTGCCGAGGTCGAGCAGTGCGCCCAGCAGCTCTTCGGGTGTCTCGACCTGGGGCAGGTGGCCGGTGCGGGGAAGCAGGGTGAACGTCGCGAGCGGGATCGCGGCGGCGTAGGCCTTCCCGTATTCGGGGTCGACGATGCCGTCGCTTTCGCCCCAGAGCACGTGGACCGGGATGTCGATGGCGCCGAGCCGGTCGACGAGCGTCGGGTCGGCCATGGCCGGGCCCGTGTAGCCGATCAGGGCCAGGACGTCCGGGGTGCCGCCGCCCGGCGGGACGGGCGCCTTGCTCGGGTCGTGGAAGGACTGCGCGCGCAACTCGGTGGGCGAGAGGCCGCTGACGTCGGTCAGCGGGTGGCCGTCGACCTCGATGCCGACCGCGTCGATGATCACGGCGCCGCTGACCCGCGGGCTTTTCCGCAGGGCGATCTCGGCGGCCAGCCAGCCGCCGAAGGAGTTGCCGATCACGGTGACGCCGGTGAGGTCGAGCTCCTCCAGCAGCGCGACGTACGCCTGCGCCAGTTCGGTGACGCCGGTCAGGCTGTCGTCCTTCGGGGTGCCGCCGAAACCGGGGTGGGTCGGCAGCAGCACCCGGGAGTGCGTGCGCTCGGCGAGCAGATCGGCGAAGCCGGCCATCGTGGCGACGCCACCGCCGCCGTGCAGGAGCAGGAACGGCCGGGTGCGGTCGCGGTCCTGGAGGGTCACCTCGACCGTGCCGACGGTGTGGGTTTCGGTGCGGGTGGGCCGGAGTGAGCCGGCCGTGGGGAGAGTCGTCATGGGTCCTTCTCGGTCGTGGACTCGCTACCTAAGGAACCTTATATAAGGTTCCTTAGATAAGCAAGCTGTCTCCGGCCGGTTAGGGTGTACGCATGAAGTACCGCCCCGGTGATGTCTCGTTGGCCGTGAAGCGCCTGCAGTACCGCCACCACCGCGCGCTGAGCCGCGCCCTGGCGCCGCTGGGGCTGTCGCTCGTGCAGTGGGACACGCTGCGGCACCTGCACCGCGAGCCGGACGCGTCGCTGCACGACCTGGCGGTGCTGACGTTCCAGACCGACCAGTCCTTCGGTTCGCTGGCCGCGCGGATGGCCGAGCGGGGCCTGATCGAACGGGTGCCGGGGCCGGGCCGGGCGGTACGGCACCGGCTCACCGAAGAGGGCGCGCGTCTGCGCGCCGAGGGCCAGAGCCTGGTGGACGCCGTCGCCGAGTCCTCGTTTCGCGACCTGTCGGGCGCGCAGCTCGACCAGCTGGGCGAGCTGCTGGATCGCGCCCTCGGTCCCGACCCGACGGTTTGAGGGGGCGGGCCGCTTGCCGTAGGAGAACGGCGGGTGAGACGGTGGCTGTCCCGCTTGCGGCGGTAGGCCGCCGACCGGGCGCGGATCGATCTTTGGCCGCAAGTCGCCGGCCGGGGAGTGCGTCGCGGACCTGCTGCCGTGGGCACGAAATGAGTGCGGCCGGAGTGGCCGAAGAACCGCTTGGAGTGTGGAAACGGTAAGGGGAAGCGGTTTCCCGCTTCCTTGGAGGTGCCCTCGGCAGGATTCGAACCTGCGACACCTGCCTCCGGAGGGACGGGCTGGAATGAGGGGATGTGCGGCTCTGAACTGCACGTTGTCACTTCCCTTGCTCGCGATCAACCGCCGTTTGGTCGTTGATTGGCCGTCCGCTGGGGTGAAGGGTCAACGAGCTGAACCAGGAGGGCTGTCTCCTGTTTCAGCTCGTTTTCCTGCTCCGTGATTACAGAGACAGAGAATTAGTGTGGGAAGAGAGCTGTCGTCAGGGGTGTCAATTGGCTGTCACTCCCGAAACCGCATTTCGGGTCGGTCAGAGTGACGGAGCTGCAGGTGTAACAGTCTCGACACGGCCACGAGGGTCACTCCCTGACTTGCAAGGCGTAGCGACGCTCCACCGACCCGCGAAACCGGCTCTCTGCGTGCCTGTGCCGGTCCCCATGTCCGGCGACGCCAGGGACGCTCTGTGGCCGCGTACGGCGCTCTCAGACGGTGAAATTCTGGCCATTGCTGGGGCTGAGGGCATGTTCGAAAGGCGGTTCCCGCTCCGGGGCGTCGTGCTCCGCCGGACCGCTGCGTTTTAGGTGTCACATTCCGCAGCGTGTCATCGACTTTGGTGGTGTGGACGAGACGAAGGCCTCACCCGTACTAACCGACCTGACCGAGCTTGAGCAACAGGTGGTCGACGCCGCCCGCTGCGGGGCAGTCGCTGCATCCGCCACGACGATGAGCGTGGAAGATCTGGCAGCCACCGGCGATCCCGAACTGCGAGTGCGAGCTGACCTGATCCGTGAGCTGCTTCGTGGCCTACACGGTGACCTCGACCCACACGGGATCCAAATCGTGGGGGTGCGGGTCGTCGGACGGCTCGACCTCTATTGTGTCACCGCTGTCACCGGTCTGAATCTGGTTCGATGTGCGATCCCGAATGGCATCGTTTGCCAAAACGCGCACTTGCCGGACCTGAACCTGAATGACAGCCAGCTCGCCCACCTGCACGCCGACGGCCTCCGCATTGACAGCAACGTGTTCATGCGGGACGTCACCATCACCAGCACCGGAGAACCTGGCGCGATCCGGCTGTTCGATGCCCATATCGGCGGCCAACTCTGTCTTGAGCGAGCCACCATCACCAGTACCACCGGCCCCGCACTGGCCGCCGATGGTCTCCGCACCGACAGCGACCTGCTCATGCGGGACACCACCATCACCAGCACCGGAGAACCCGCCGCGATCCGGCTGATCGACGCCCGCATCGGCGGCTCAATCGACCTTGAGCGAGCCACCATCACCAGTACCACCGACCCCGCGCTGGACGCCGATCGCCTCCGCACCGGGAGCGCCCTGTTCATGGACGATTCCACCATTGTCGGCACCGGAGAACACGGTGCGATCCGGCTGCTCGGCGCCCACATCGGCGGCCAAATTTCCCTGCGGATGTCCAGGTTGGACAACAGTTCAGGTCCGCTCCTCATCCTGCAGGAAGCGCAGATCACCGGGGGCTTGCTGTTCCCGCCGACGGTGGTGTGTCCCGCCGGCCGACAGGGGATGAGCCGCCGTGACTGCCCTGACGGCGACCGCACCTTCACGACCTTCGGATTGACCTACCCCAGCCTGCGCGACCTCTCGTGGCGTCAATGGCTGCACCTGCTCGTCCACCACACCCCCGCCTACACACCCCAACCCTTCCAGCAACTCGCTGCGACCGAACGCGCCGCCGGCCATGACAACAACGCCCGCGAAGTCCTGATCACCCAGCAAAACGAACTTCGCCGCCGCACCCCTGAGGCTCTGGGCAACCGACTCGCGCGCGGACGACACGCACTCTGGGGCTGGCTCGGCCGCTACGGCTACCGCGCCCACCGCCTCGTCACCGCCCTCGCCGTCGTCCTCACCCTCGCCGCCACACTCAGCCTCATCGCCGGACACGTCACCACCCACCCCGGCCACCTCGCCGCCGAACGCGTCCCACCCACCACCGCAAAACCCACCGACCCCGGCACACCCTGCTCACCCGTCGAACTCATCGGCCTCGGCATCGACCGCGGCCTCCCCCTCGGCACCACCGGCATTCGCGCCCACTGCGACCTCGACACCACCACCGGCTGGGGCCAAACCTTCACCGCCACCCTTTGGGCACTCCAAGCCCTCCTCTGGGGCCTGGCCACCCTCGCCATCGCCGCCTACACCGGCCTCGTTCGCAAACCCACCTGACCACCGCCACCTGACTTAAGCGAGATTCGAAGCGGGGATCCCTGATACGCACAGCGCCCGGGGACAGACTGTAAACCAGTTGGCTTACGCCTACGGGGTTCGAATCCCTCACCCGCCACACTGTCGAAACGGCGCTGGGCACGCGCCGGTGAGCGTGGCCGTACATTGGCCGCTGGCCCCCGTATTCGGCCGTGGTCCACCGTGGTCAGCCGGGTAAGACATGAATCGGCCCCTACCGCGTTTTCGCTGGTAGGGGCCGGTTTTGCGTGTTCAAAGAGGGTGCCCTCGGCAGGATTCGAACCTGCGACACCTGCCTCCGGAGGGCAGTGCTCTATCCCCTGAGCTACGAGGGCCCATCGCTGGGCGACTCCAGAAGCTTAGCGCATCCTCCGGACCCCTCGCGGGCAGGTGGCCCCAGTAAAAGATCCGCTGGTCAGAGCTATAAAAGTTGATCCATTCGCCGGGACGTCGCTAGCGTAAGAGGCCCGCTTGAAGGAGCCGAGATGGTCAAGCCGTTCCAGGTCTCTCTCGATGAAGCCGATGTCGCCGACCTGCGGGAGCGGCTTCGGCGGACTCGGTGGCCGGAGGCCGAGACCGTCGGGGACTGGTCGCAGGGTGTTCCGCTCGCCTACGTCCAGGAGCTCTGCCGGGACTGGGGTGAGGAGTACGACTTCGGGTTCGCCGCCCGGCTCAATGCCTTCCCGCAGTTCCGGGCCGAGGTCGACGGGGTCGGGCTGCACTTCGTGCACCTGCGGTCGCCGGAACCGGATGCGCTGCCGCTCGTGCTGTCGCACGGGTGGCCCGGGTCCGTTCTCGAATTCCTCGATGTCTTCGGGCCGCTCGCCGATCCCGCGAAGCACGGCGGGGATCCCGCCGATGCCTTCCACGTCGTCGCTCCGTCGCTGCCCGGGTTCGGGTGGAGCGACAAGCCCGCCTTGAAGATCGCGCGGGTCGCCGAGCTCTTCGACCGGCTCATGCAGGAGCTCGGGTACGACCGCTACGGCGCCCAGGGCGGCGACTGGGGTGCCGCCATCACGAACGCCCTCGCGCGGTCCGGGCGGATCGCCGGGGTGCACGTCAACTTCGCGCCCGTGCGGATGACGCGGGACGATCCGACGCCCGGGGAGCGGCGGGCCCTCGCCGACCTCGAAGAGTTCCGGCGCTCCGGGGCCGGCTACTCCGCCCAGCAGGGGACCCGGCCGCAGACGCTCGGCTACGGCCTCACCGACTCGCCCGCCGGCCAGGCCGCCTGGATCGTCGAGAAGTTCTGGGCCTGGACCGACAACAAGGGCCACCCGGAGGACGCCGTCGACCGGCAGAAGATCCTCGACGACATCTCGGCCTACTGGTTCACCGCGACGGCGGCGTCGTCGGCGCGGATGTACTGGGAGAACAACGACCGGGACTTGTCCACTGTGGATGTTCCGGCCGGGGTTTCGGTGTTTCCCAAGGAGATCATGCGGCCCTCGCGGCGGCAGGCCGAGCAGCGCTACACGGATCTGCGGTGGTTCGAGGAGCTGCCCGTCGGCGGGCACTTCGCCGCGCTGGAGCAGCCCGGGCTGTTCGTCGAGCAGGTCCGCGGGTTCTTCCGGCTGGTGCGCTAGGCGAGCCAGCCGGTCGTCAGCCGCTGCACGGCCGAGCCGTCGAGGTCGGCGAACTTGAGCCCGACGAACTCCTCGGCCTGCTTCGACGTCTGGATGCGGAACGCCGGTGCGTCGGCCGTCATCGCGTCCAGGATCACCGCGGCGACCTCGTCGGCCGTCTGGGCGCCCTCGAACGAGTTCGTGACGTTCGCGATGTACTTGCCCAGGGACTCGGCGTAGGGGCCGGCGTCGGCGAAGAGCTGTTCGCCGACGCCGATGTTGTTCACGAACTCCGTCGCGACCGCGCCCGGCTCGACGACGCACACCGTGACGCCCTGGGCCGCGGCGACCGGCGCGAGGGACTCCATCAAGCCTTCGACGGCGAACTTCGCCGCGCAGTAGGCCTCGTTGAACGGCTGGCCGACCGCGCCGCCGATGCTGGTCACCGTGATCACGCGGCCGCCGCTCGCGCGCAACGCCGGCAGCGCGGCCTTCGTCGTCTCGACGACGCCGAAGAAGTTGACCTCCATGGTCTCGCGCACCGCCGAAACCGGCTCCTGCTCGAGCGTGCCGACGTGCCCCGCGCCGGCGTTGTTCACCAGCACGTCGAGCCGGCCGTAGTCGGCGAGGACGCCCTCGAACGCCGTGCGGACGGACGCGGGATCGGTCACGTCGAGCGCGCGGATGCCCAGGTCCAGGTCGCCGGCCTCGCGACGCAGGCGGTCGGCGCGCGCGGGGTCGCGCAGCGTGGCGACGGTCCGGAAGCCCGCGCGGGCCGCCCGGACCGCCGTGGCGAGGCCGATCCCGGTGGACGTGCCGGTGATCAGGGCGACGCGGTCGTTGCTCATCTGAGGACCTCGATGTGATTCAGGGGGATGATGATTAATGTAGTGAACTAAAATGACTATAGGCATGGATGGTTCATGTAGTCAACTATCGGCTTACACTCGGCGGATGAGCGCTGACCCGATCACCGACGACGTCGTCGCCCTGCTCGCGCGGATCGTCGACCGGTTCGTCGGCTCCTACGAGTCCGCGGCGGCCGCGCAGGGGCTGACGACGGTGCAGGCCAAGGTGCTCGAAGCGCTCGGGGAGCCGTTGCCGATGCACCGGATCGCCGAGAAGCTGAACTCCGAGCGCTCGAACGTGACGGGGATCATCGACCGCCTCGAAGCGCGCGGCCTCGTCGAACGCCGGTCCGACGAGCGCGACCGGCGGATCAAGAACATCGTGGCCACGCCCGCGGGAGCCGTGCTGGCGCGCGACTTCCGGCGTTCGCTGGGGTTCGCGGCCGAACCGCTCGCCGCACTGGGCCCGGACGATCGCGTGCACCTGCGTGACCTGCTGCGGCGGATGGTCGACGTCGAAGCGTGACCGGTCCGCCCGCTGGGAAACCCCGCCTGGTGGATTGGACGCCGCGAGTCCGCGGAGTAGCTTTCGGACGGGTGAACTTAGGGTTCCCTCTGTTGCACATATGCGCATCCGACTATATGTTTGGCCCCGACGGTGAACCGCGAACGGAGGCGTAATGGGACACGGCCACGGGCACGGCCAAGCGGTCGCGCCGGCGAGCGCGTCGGGCCGGTACGTGCGGAGCCTGACCATCGCCCTGTGCATCGGCTTCGGCTTCATGGTGCTCGAGTTCATCGTCGGCTTCACGACCGGCTCGCTGGCCCTGATCTCCGACGCGGCGCACATGTTCACCGACGTCCTCGGGGTGGGGATGGCGCTCGCCGCGATCATCCTGGCGCGGCGCACGGGCCCCACGGTCAGCCGCACGTTCGGGCTCTACCGCGCCGAAGTGCTGGCCGCGCTGGCCAACGCGGTCCTGCTGTTCGGTGTCGCGGGGTACGTCCTCGTCGAGGCCGTCGGCCGGATCGGCGACCCGCCCGCGGTGCCCGGCCTGCCGGTGCTGCTGGCCGCCACGGCCGGTCTCGCGGCCAACCTCGTGTCGTTCGCCGTGCTGCGCTCGGGAGCGAAGGAAAGCCTCAACGTCCGCGGCGCCTACCTCGAGGTGCTGGCCGACCTGATCGGCTCGGTCGGTGTGCTGATCAGCGGCGCGCTGACGCTGCTGACGGGCTGGCGCTACGCCGACCCGATCATCGGCGTCGCGATCGGGCTGTTCGTGCTGCCCCGCACGTGGACGCTGGCCCGCCGCGCGCTGCGCATCCTGTTCCAGCACGCGCCCCAGGGCGTCGACGTCGGCGCGATCAACGCCGAGCTGGCCGCACTGCCGGGGGTGGCGGACGTGCACGACCTGCACGTGTGGACGCTGACGTCGGGCATGGAGGTCGCCTCGGCGCACCTGACGCTGGCGCCGCCCGCCCAGCAATCGGACGTGCTGCTGGATGCGCAGAACCTGCTGTCCTCGCGGTACGCCATCGAGCACGCGACGCTGCAGGTGGAGGCACCGCACTGCGCCCGGCGGTGCCAGGAGCTCAGCTGGTAGCTAAGGCAGCGGCTGCGCGCCCCGGCCCGAAAGCATCAGCTTCATCTGGTCCATCTCCGCGCCTTGCGACGTAAGAATGCTGCGGACCAGCGCCTGCAACGCCGGCATCGAGGAGTGCGACGCCGCGTACTGGGCCATCGCCGTGCCGCCCTGGTGGTGGCGGAGCATCAGCTGGAGGAAGTACACGTCCAGCTCCTTGCCCGACAGCGAACGCAGCTTGGCCAGCTCCGCCTCGGTCGCCATGCCCGGCATCAGGGCACCGGCACCCGGGTTGACCGAGGACGTGCCCATCGCCATGCCGTCGTGGCCCGCCATCGGCTCGGTCATCCACTTCATCGGCGCGCCGATGGCCTGCTCCGGCTGGTCCCACAGCATGAGCCAGCCCTTCATCCGGCCGACCTGCTCGAGCTGCGTGCGCTCGATGTCGAAGGCCAGCTGGCGGATCTCCGGATCGGTCGAGTGGTCGCGCGCCCAGCCGGCCATCGTGACGGCCTGCAGGTGGTGCGTCGACATGTCCTGGGAGAAGCCGACCTCGACCGACCCCGCCACCGGTGTGGCGGCGGCGGGGTCGTCGTCGATGGTGCGGGTCAGGAACATCCCTGCCGTCGCGCCGATGAGCAGCACCGCGAGCAGCGTCCCGCCGATGATCACCCAGCGGGACCAGGTCGGCTGCTCGGGGGCGTCGGTCTCGACGTCGGCTTCGGTGCTCACTTGGTGGGCGTCGCCGAAGGCGCGGGGGCGCCGGTCGAAGGAGCGGGCTGCTGCTGGCCCATGCCGCCGGTCTGGTCGGCCTGCGCACCCGTGCTGCCCTTGTAGTCCATCGCCTTGGCGTCCGGGCCCGGCTTCGACGGGTCGAACGGCGGCGGGTTGTCCGGGTCGAACTGGCCGGGGCCGAGGGCGTCACAGGAGGCGCCGACCTCGGGGTAGACACCGTTCGGGTTGCTGCGCAGCGCGGCGATGAACTCGTCGATCCGGGCGTCGTCGGCGGCGTCCAGCTTCAGCTGGTGGCCCCACGACTGCAGCGAGATCGGCTTGTCGAGGCCCGGGTACGGCGAAAGCATCGTGTACGGCTTGCCCTCGGCGCGGACCTTCAGCAGGTTCAGCGCGTCCCCGGTGACCTGCTGCGGGTTGTAGGCGATCCAGACGGCGCCGTGCTCCAGCGCGTGGACCATGTTCTCGGTCCGGACGGCGTTCGGGTACACCGTGCCGGTGCAGGTGGCCCAGTAACCGTCGTGCGGGCCGCCGAACGGCGGGGTCTTGTCGTAGGCGACGCGCTCGGTCGGGAGCACGTGCACGCTGCCGGTGTAGGTGGCCGTCACCACGCCGGGGATGCGCTTGGAGGGGTCCGGGTCGGACGCCGTCGGCGCGAACGACGCGGCCGCTGCTTCGCGGTCCTTCTGCTCACGCTTCGGCGCGGACGCCACCATGTAGTAGGTGATCACGGCGCCGGCCAGTGCGACGATGGCCACGACGGCGATGATCGTGCCCCACGGCGTGCCCTTCTTGCTCACCACGGAACCGCGGGCCGCCTTCACCGCCGACCCCTTTTTCCGAGTTGTCCCGTTCGCCATGGCTCCCGCGTTCTCCCTCTGGTGGCTGCGGACGGATTCCCGCCCCGGCCAGTGTAGAGACCGGCCGTCTGATCACCGTTAACGCCTCACGTGGATGCCCGCCGTGACGTGGCCGAGACCGATGCGAGCGCCCCACCTGGGCACACCTAGAATTCGGCAGGTGACTCCCGCCGCTCTCGCCGACCTGGTCCGCAGCTCCGCCGTGCAGGTGCTCGCCGCACGCGGCATCGACGACGCCGTGCTGCCGGAGCAGGTGACCATCGAACGCCCGCGCAACCCCGACCACGGCGACTACGCGACGAACCTGGCCCTGCAGGTGGCCAAGAAGGCCGGGCTGAAGCCGCGCGAGTTCGCCGAAGCGCTCGCCGAAGCGGTCTCCGCGGACGACGGCGTCGCCTCGGCCGAGGTCGCCGGCCCCGGCTTCCTCAACTTCCGGCTCGCCGCGGCCGCGCAGGGCGACATCGTCCGCCAGGTGCTCGAGGCCGGCGCCGCGTTCGGCCGCGGGGACGCGCTGGCCGGCACGAAGATCAACCTCGAGTTCGTCTCGGCCAACCCGACCGGCCCGATCCACCTGGGTGGCACCCGCTGGGCCGCGGTCGGCGACGCGCTGGGCCGGGTGCTGGGCGCGCAGGGCGGCGAGGTCACCCGCGAGTACTACTTCAACGACGCCGGCGCCCAGATCGACCGGTTCGTCCGGTCCCTGATCGCCGCCGCGAAGGGCGAGCCCGCGCCGGAGGACGGCTACGCGGGCGGCTACATCAACGACATCGCCGCCGAGGTCATCAAGGCCGAGCCGAGCGCGCTCTCGCTGCCGGAGGAGCAGCGGCACGAGACGTTCCGCCGGATCGGCATCGGCCTGATGTTCACCGAGATCAAGCAGAGCCTGCACGAGTTCGGCACCGACTTCGACGTCTACTTCCACGAGAACTCGCTGCACGAGTCCGGCGCGGTCGACGCCGCCGTCCAGCAGCTGAAGGACTCCGGGAACCTGTACTTCGAAGACGGCGCCTGGTGGCTGAAGTCGTCGGAGTACGGCGACGACAAGGACCGCGTCGTCATCAAGCAGGACGGCAACCCGGCCTACATCGCCGGCGACCTGGCCTACTTCAAGGACAAGCGCAACCGCGGCTTCGACCTGTGCATCTACATGCTCGGCGCGGACCACCACGGCTACATCGCCCGCCTCAAGGCCGCCGCCGCCGCGTTCGGCGACGACCCGGCGACCGTCGAGGTGCTGATCGGCCAGATGGTCAACCTGGTCAGCGACGGCAAGCCGGTGCGGATGTCCAAGCGCGCGGGCACCGTGATCACCATGGAGGACCTCGTCGAGGCAGTCGGCGTCGACCCGGCCCGCTACGAGCTGATCCGCTACTCCGTGGACTCCACTTTGGACGTCGACCTGGACCTGCTGCGCAAGCACTCCAACGACAACCCCGTCTACTACGTCCAGTACGCGCACGCGCGGCTGGCGTCCCTGCAGCGCAACGCCGCCGATCTCGGCCTCAAGTCCACTTCGGACGTCGACTTCGGACTCTTGACCCTGCCCGCCGAGGGCGACCTGATCCGCACCATCGGCGAGTTCCCGGAAACCGTGCGTCGCGCCGCCGAAATGCGGGAGCCGCACCGGATCGCGCGCTACCTCGAAGAACTCGCGGGCGCCTACCACAAGTTCTACACCGTGGGCCGGGTGCTGCCCATGGGCGACGAGGAGGCGACCCCTCTGACGTACGCCCGCCTCGCGCTGTGCGAGTCCGCCCGCCAGGTCCTGGCGAACGGCCTCGCGCTCCTCGGTGTCTCCGCTCCGGAACGGATGTAAGAAATGGCTCACCCCGCGGGCCCCAGGCACGCCGACGTCTACCCCCACGCCGACACCTCCGGGCTCCAGCCGTCGGGAGCCGAGGAGCTCGACAAGCTCCCCGCGAAGGTGTGGCCCCGCAACACCTTCCGCGCCGCCGACGGCGTCGTCCGGATCGCCGGGGTCGACGTCCGCGAGCTCGCCGAAAAGCACGGCACGCCCCTGTTCGTGGTCGACGAGGCCGACTTCAAGTCCCGCTGCGCCGACTACGCCGAGGCGTTCGACGACCCGACGCTCGTGCACTACGCGTCGAAGGCGTTCCTGTCCATCGAGATCGCCCGCTGGGTGGCCGAGCAGGGACTGAGCCTCGACGTCTGCAGCGGCGGCGAGCTCGCCGTGGCGCAGCGCGCGGACTTCCCGGTCGAGCGGATCACTTTCCACGGCAACAACAAGTCGCCCGCGGAGCTCGAGGCCGCGGTCGTCGCCGGGGTGGGCACGATCGTGCTCGACTCGTACTTCGAGATCGCCCGGCTGGCCGACATCGCCGCGCGCCACGACGTCGTGCAGGCGGTGCTCATCCGGGTCACCGTTGGCGTCGAAGCGCACACCCACGAGTTCATCGCGACCGCCCACGAGGACCAGAAGTTCGGGTTCTCGCTGGCCGGGGGCGACGCCGCGGAGGCGGTGCGCCGGGTGCTCAACGCGCGCTCGCTCAAGCTCGTCGGCCTGCACAGCCACATCGGCTCGCAGATCTTCGACGCCGACGGCTTCGAGGTCGCCGCCCGCCGCGTCGTCGGGCTGCTCGCCGATCTCGCCAAGGAGCACGGCCCCGAACTGCTCGACCAGCTGAGCCTGGTCGACCTCGGCGGTGGCTTCGGCATCGCCTACACCGAGAAGGACAACCCGCCGCCGCCGGCGCAGATGATCACGCAGATCCGCGAGATCGTCCGCAAGGAGTGCGCGTACGCGGGCCTGCCGGTGCCGCGCATCGCCGGCGAGCCGGGCCGCGCCATCGCCGGTCCCGGCACGGTCACGCTGTACGAAGTCGGCACCATCAAGGACGTCTCGCTCGGCGACGACCTGTCGCGCCGGTACGTCAGCGTCGACGGCGGGATGAGCGACAACATCCGGACCGCGCTGTACGACGCGGTGTACGACGTCCGGCTCGTTTCCCGCTCCGCGGAAGAGGCCGGCCAGCCGGTCGGGGCCGTACTGTCCCGGGTGGTGGGAAAACACTGTGAGTCCGGCGACATCGTCGTACGAGACTGCTGGTTGCCCGACACGCTGGCTCCCGGCGACCTGCTGGCGGTCGCGGCGACCGGTGCCTACTGCTACTCGATGGCGAGCACGTACAACCGGCAGCCGAGGCCGGCCGTGGTCGCCGTGCGCAACGGCGGCTCCCGGCTGCTGCTGCGGCGCGAGACGACCGACGACATGCTGCGCCTGGAGGTCTGAACACAGTGACTGCCCCAGAGGAACGACGGGCCGTCAAGGTCGCCCTGCTCGGGTGCGGGACCGTCGGCGGCGAGGTCGCCCGGCTGCTCGCCGAGCAGGCCGACGAGCTGGCCGCCCGGGCGGGGGTGGCGGTCGAGCTGGCCGGCATCGCCGTCCGCCGCCCGGACAAGCACCCCGAGCTGCCGCCGGAGCTGCTGACCGCCGACGCCGAGAAGCTCGTGACCAGCGACGACGTCGACGTCGTGGTCGAGCTGGTCGGCGGCATCGAGCCGGTGCGCGGCTGGCTGCTGGCCGCGCTGAAGGCCGGGAAGTCGGTCGTCACGGCGAACAAGGCCCTGCTGGCCGAGCACTCCGCCGACCTGTTCGAGGCGGCCGACGCCGCGGGCGCCGACCTCTACTTCGAGGCCGCGGTCGCCGGGGCCATCCCGCTGCTGCGCCCGCTGCGCGAGTCCCTCGCCGGTGACCGCATCACGCGCGTGATGGGCATCGTCAACGGGACCACGAACTACATCCTCTCCGCGATGGACTCGACCGGCGCCGGCTACGCCGAGACGCTCGACGAGGCCAGCCGCCTCGGGTACGCCGAGGCCGACCCGACCGCCGACGTCGACGGCTACGACGCCGCGTCGAAGGCCGCGATCCTCGCGTCGCTGGCGTTCCACACCCGAGTGACCGCGTCGGACGTGCACCGCGAGGGCATCGCCGACGTCACCGCCGCCGACCTCGGCGCGGCCCGGATGCTCGGCCGCACGGTCAAGCTCCTGGCGATCTGCGAGCGCGTGGCCGACGACGACGGCGTCGAGTCGGTTTCCGCCCGCGTGCACCCGGTGATGATCCCGCGCAGCCACCAGCTGGCCGGGGTGGGCGGCGCGTTCAACGCTGTCTACGTCGAGGCCGACGCCGCCGGCGAGCTGATGTTCTACGGCCAGGGCGCCGGTGGCGCGCCGACCGCGAGCGCGGTGCTCGGCGACCTCGTCGCGGTGGCCCGCAACCTGGTCGCCGGCGGCCGCGGGCCGCGCGAGTCCGCGCACGCGGCGCTGCCGGTGCGGCCGATGGGCCAGACGCCGACCCGGTACCACGTAAGCCTTTCCGTGGCCGACCGCGCCGGTGTGCTCGCCCAGGTGGCGCAGGCGTTCGCCGGGCACGGGGTGAGCATCGCGGCCGTCCGGCAGAGCGACGTCGGCGACCGCGCGAGCCTGGTCGTGGTGACCCACCAGGCCCCGGACGCGGCCTTGCAGTCCACTGTGGACGAGATCGCCAAGCTCGACGTCGTCCACGAAGTCGTCAGCGTGATGCGGGTGGAAGGCGAAGACCAGTGAGCGACGCTTGCGAGCGAACCATGGAAATCATGCGCCAGACAGGATCAGACACTGTCTCGCGGAGCGAGGCGATCGCATGAGCAGTCAACCCTGGCCGGGAATCATCGAGGCGTACCGGGACCGCGTCCCGGTCCCGGACGGGGCGCAGGTCGTCACGCTCGGGGAAGGCAACACGCCGCTGCTGCCCGCGCGGTACCTGTCCGAGCTGACCGGCTGCGAGGTCCACCTCAAGGTCGAGGGCGCGAACCCGACGGGCTCGTTCAAGGACCGCGGCATGACCGTGGCCATCACGCACGCGCTCGCCAGCGGGCTCAAGGCGGTGATCTGCGCGTCGACCGGCAACACGTCCGCCTCGGCCGCGGCCTACGCCGCCCGCGCCGGGCTCACCTGCGCCGTGCTGGTGCCGCAGGGCAAGATCGCGATGGGCAAGCTCGCCCAGGCCGTCCTGCACGGCGCGCGGATCCTGCAGGTCGACGGCAACTTCGACGACTGCCTCGAGCTGGCGCGCAAGACCGCCGCCGACTACCCCGTCACGCTGGTCAACTCGGTCAACCCGGTGCGCATCGCCGGCCAGAAGACCGCGGCGTTCGAGATCTGCGACGCGCTGGGCGCGGCACCGGACATCCACTGCCTCCCGGTCGGCAACGCCGGGAACATCACCGCCTACTGGGCGGGGTATTCGGAGTACGCGGCCGACTCTGTGGTGAAGAACACCCCGCGGATGTTCGGCTTCCAGGCGGCCGGCGCGGCACCGCTGGTGCACGGCGAGCCGGTGGCGGAGCCGGAGACCGTCGCGACGGCGATCCGGATCGGCAGCCCGGCGTCGTGGACCGCCGCGGTGAAGGCGAAGGACTCCTCCGGCGGGCTCTTCGAAGCCGTGACGGACGAGAAGATCCTCGAGGCCTACCGGCTGCTGGCCGGGCGCGAGGGCGTGTTCGTCGAGCCGGCGTCGGCCACCAGCGTGGCCGGCCTGCTGGCCACGGCCGCCGACGGCAGGCTGCCGCGCGGCTCGCGCGTCGTCTGCACCGTCACCGGGCACGGCCTGAAGGACCCGCAGACGGCCCTGGCGGGCAACGTCGAGGTGGAACCCCTCGCGGTGGACCCCACGGCGGTCGCGGCGGCGCTGGACCTGCGGTGACCGGCGGTTTCAAGGTCACCGTCCCGGCGTCGACGGCGAACCTCGGGCCGGGCTTCGACGCCTTCGGCATGGCCTTGGGCCTGCACGACGTCGTCGAGGTGCGGGTCATCGACGCCGGGCTCAAGGTCGAGGTCATCGACGCCGGCGCGGGCGGGGTCGAGGACGTCCCCACCGACGAGACCCACCTCGTCGTGCGCGCCATCCGGCGGACCTGCGCGCACCTCGGCGTCGAGCCGCCGGGCCTGCACCTGCGCTGCTACAACGCGATCCCGCACGCGCGGGGGCTCGGCTCGTCGGCGGCCGCGGTGGTGTCCGGCGTCGCCGCCGGGTACGCCCTCGCGGGCCGCGAGATCGACGCCTTCGAGGCCCTGCAGCTGGCCGCCGGCTTCGAAGGCCACGCCGACAACGCCGCGGCGAGCCTGGTCGGCGGCCTCGTCGTGGCCTGGTGCGAAGGCTCGGAGTTCCACGCCGAGCGGCTCTTGCCGCACCCGTCGATCCGGCCGGTCGTGGCGGTGCCGTCGGTGCGCTCGGCCACCGCGACCACGCGCGGCCTGCTGCCGGCGACCGTGCCGCACGCCGACGCCGCGCACAACGCCGGTCGCGCCGCGCTCGCCGTGCACGCGCTGACGGCGAAGCCGGAGCTGCTGCTCGCGGCCACCGAAGACCGCCTGCACCAGCACTACCGGGCTCCCGCGTACCCGGCGAGCGGGGAGCTGGTGGCGACGCTGCGTACACGCGGAGTAGCCGCCGCGGTCTCCGGAGCCGGTCCGACGGTGCTCGCGCTGACCACGACGGGAATATTGCCGCCAGGGGTCGACGTTGAGGGCTTCGACGTCTTCGAGCTGCCCGTGGATCTCGCGGGAGTGCAGGTTGCGGCTCAGTAAAGGCTGGGTCACGTGCTCGCCGCCCCGCCCGCCACGCGGGGGGTGGTTGTTGCACCCGGCACCGGCGCGGTCTACCCTCGGGGGCGTTCGATCACCGTGCGTTTCCGCACCCGATGCCGGTCTCCGGATCGCATCCTTCGTTGATCCGCCGAATCCGCACCGCCTGGCAAGCGGGGTAACGCGGAGGAACGTAGGCGGGTTTCCGGTTTCGGCGGTGCCGAATTCCGTGTCCTCCGAATGGAGGACGCAAACCCCTGTGGTGGAGGCGCTCCAGCTGTGTTTCGCACGGCCGAAGAGCTCATCTCCCGTATCGGGGGGCAGATACGCCGGTTCGCGATCAGAAGCGAGCGGCAGTCCGCTGATCCGCCTGGAGGCGTGGATCGGTCAGGAAGGACATGTGTGAGCAACACCGATCTTTTGAGCGACGTGGGTAGCAGCGCCGCGGAGTCGAACGGCACCACCCCCGCTCCCAAGAAGACGGTCGGCGGGTTGACCGGGAAGACCGTGGCGGAACTGCGTTCGCTGGCTGGGGAGCTCGGCGTCGGTGAGACGACGGGCATGCGCAAGGGCGATCTGATCGCCGCGATCCGTGAGCGTCAGGGCAAGTCGCGCAAGCGTCCGGCCGCCGAGACGCTGCCCCTCGAGGGCGTCGGCGAGCCGCCGAAGGCGGCCGCGCCGAAGGCCAAGGCCGAGGCGCCCGCGGCGCCGGCCGAGACCGAGCCGAAGGCCGAGGCCCCGGTGGCGAGCGCCCCGGCCGTGGAGGCCCCGCAGCAGGCCGAGCGCCCGCAGCAGGACAAGCAGGACGGCCAGCAGGGCCAGGACGGCCAGCCCGAGGAGGGCGGCCGCAGCCGGCGTCGTCGCGGCTCGAACCGCGCCGCCGGGTCGCCCGACGGCCAGCAGGGCGGTGACCGCCAGCAGAGCGGCGACCGTCAGCAGGGTGACCGTCAGGCCGGTGGGGACCGTCAGCAGGGCGACCGCCAGCAGGGGCAGGGTGGCGGCGGCAACCGCGACCAGCAGCGCCAGGGCGGCGGCCGCAACGACAACCGCCAGGACGGCAACCGTCAGCGCAACCAGCAGGACGGCGGCAGCCGCGGCGGCCAGGACAACCGCGACAACCGTGACAACCGCGCCCAGCAGCCGGACGACGACGAGGAAGGCGGCCGTCGCGGCCGTCGCTTCCGCGACCGTCGCCGCCGGGGCAGTGGCGGCGGCCAGCGTGACGGCGGTTCGCCGGACACCGAGATCCGCGAGGACGACGTCCTGCTGCCCGTCGCGGGCATCCTGGACGTGCTCGACAACTACGCGTTCGTGCGGACTTCCGGCTACCTCGCCGGCCCGAACGACGTGTACGTCTCGCTTTCGCTGGTCCGCAAGTACGGCCTGCGCCGCGGTGACGCCATCACCGGCGTCGTGCGCCAGCCGCGTGACGGCGAGCAGCAGCGGCAGAAGTTCAACCCGCTGGTGCGCGTCGACTCGATCAACGGCCTGGAGCCGGACGAGGCCAAGCGGCGTCCCGACTTCACCAAGCTGACCCCGCTGTACCCGAACGAGCGGCTGCGCCTCGAGACCGAGTCGCACAAGCTCACGACCCGCGTGATCGACCTGATCATGCCGGTCGGCAAGGGGCAGCGCGCCCTGATCGTGTCGCCGCCGAAGGCCGGTAAGACCACGATCATGCAGGACATCGCGAACGCGATCTCCACGAACAACCCCGAGTGCCACCTGATGGTCGTCCTGGTCGACGAGCGTCCGGAAGAGGTCACGGACATGCAGCGCTCGGTGAAGGGCGAGGTCATCGCCTCGACCTTCGACCGGCCGCCGGCGGACCACACCTCGGTCGCGGAGCTGTCGATCGAGCGGGCCAAGCGCCTGGTCGAGATGGGCCACGACGTCGTCGTGCTGCTCGACTCGATCACGCGTCTCGGCCGCGCGTACAACCTGGCGGCCCCGGCGTCCGGCCGGATCCTGTCCGGTGGTGTCGACTCGACCGCGCTCTACCCGCCGAAGCGGTTCCTCGGCGCGGCGCGCAACATCGAGAACGGCGGTTCGCTGACCATCTTCGCCACGGCGATGGTGGAGACCGGGTCGACGATGGACACGGTCATCTTCGAAGAGTTCAAGGGCACCGGCAACGCGGAGCTCAAGCTCGACCGCAAGATCGCCGAGCGCCGCGTGTTCCCGGCCGTCGACGTCAACCCGTCCGGTACTCGCAAGGACGAGCTCCTGCTGAACCCGGACGAGCTGGCCGTGACCGTGAAGCTGAGCCGGGTGCTGCACGCGCTCGACTCGCAGCAGGCCATCGACCTGCTGATCTCGCGGCTGCGCAAGACGAAGACGAACGTCGAGTTCCTGATGCAGGTGTCCAAGACCGCCCTCGGCGGCGGCGAGGACGACTGAACGTGCTCATCGGAGGCCTCCCCGCCACCCGCGGGGAGGCCTCCGGCGCGTTCGGAATACCTGGTCAGCGGGGTGCGTTCCAGTGATCGTCAGCCCGTCTGGCAGAATTACCCGCTGAAGTCCGGCACCGGTTCACCCCGCGAGAACGACTGGGGACCCGGAGCCAACGAGAGAGGACACCATGAAGAGCGGTATTCACCCCGAGTACGTGGTCACAGCCGTGAACTGCGACTGCGGAAACAGCTTCACCACGCGCAGCACCAAGACCAGTGGCGACATCCACGTCGAGATCTGCTCGAACTGCCACCCGTTCTACACGGGCAAGCAGAAGATCATGGACACCGGTGGCCGGGTCGCGCGCTTCGAGGCTCGCTACGGCAAGCGTCAGAAGAAGGACGCCGACGCCAAGTAGCTTTTTCCACGGCGCCCACCCGCACGCGCGGGTGGGCGCCGTTCTTTGTGCGGAACCGGGCTGAGAGGTGGCAGAGGTGGATTCGAGCTCGCTCAAGGGGCTGCTCGCCGAACACGCGGAGCTGGAGACCCAGCTCGCGGACCCGGCGGTGCACGCCGACCAGGCGCGCGCCCGCAAGCTCGGCCGCCGCTACGCCGAGCTGACGCCGGTGGTGCGGGCCGTCCAGGACCTGGACACCGTCCGCGACGACCTCGCGGCCGCGCGGGAGATGGCTTCGGAGGACGCGGAGTTCGCCGCCGAGGCCGAGGAGCTGAGCGCGCGGATCCCCGACCTCGAGTCGAAGCTCACCGAGCTGCTGCTGCCGCGCGACCCGTACGACGGCTCCGACGTCGTGATGGAGATCAAGTCCGGCGAAGGCGGCGAAGAGTCGGCCCTGTTCGCCGGCGACCTGCTGCGGATGTACCTGCGCTACGCCGAGCGCCACGGCTGGAAGGCCGAGGTCCTCGACTCGGTGGACTCCGACCTGGGCGGCTTCAAGGACGTCACGCTGTCGATCAAGACGAAGTCGGCGGTCGTCGACGGCGTCTGGTCGCGCCTGAAGTTCGAGGGCGGCGTGCACCGCGTCCAGCGCGTGCCGGCGACCGAGTCGCAGGGCCGGATCCACACGTCGGCGTCCGGGGTCCTGATCTACCCGGAGCCGGAGGAGGTCGAGGTCGAGATCGACCCGAACGACCTCCGCATCGACGTCTTCCGGTCCTCGGGCCCGGGCGGCCAGAGCGTCAACACGACCGACTCGGCGGTCCGGATCACGCACCTGCCGACGGGCATCGTCGTGTCGTGCCAGAACGAGAAGTCCCAGATCCAGAACCGCGCGCGGGCCCTGCAGGTGCTGCAGGCCCGGCTGCAGGCGATCGCGGAGGAGGAGGCGGCGGCGAAGGCGTCCGACGCCCGTCGTTCGCAGGTCCGGACGGTGGACCGCTCGGAGCGGATCCGGACGTACAACTTCCCGGAGAACCGGATCTCCGACCACCGAGTCAACTACAAGGCGTACAACCTGGACCAGGTCCTGGACGGCGACCTGGACGGCGTGCTGGACGCGCTGGCGACGGCGGACCGCGAAGAGCGCCTGGCCGCTTCGGCGGGCTGAGCCGCCCCACGGCCCGAGTCGGTCACCGGAGTGGACTGGTCCGACCGGCGGATGCTGACCGACATCGAGTGCGACCCGGACGCGTCGTCGTAGACCTTGGCGCAGTTGGTGCCGCCGCTCGCGCTGGAGTACCAGAGGTGCAGCGAGCCGGCCAGGTCCCCGAGCTGGTTCTTCAGGGACTTCGGAAACCCGGAGACCTCGCTGCCCGGACAGGTCGCCACCGTCGCCTGAGCTTGCGTGACGGGCGCCACGACGACCCCGGCCACCACGACACCGGCGACGACGGCGAACTTCCGCACGAATGACCGCATCTTGCTTCCACAACCAGCGGTGCCCGGGCTGGTCCCGGACCACCGCCGTCCCCACGTGCGGGAGGCCGGAACGGTTTAGCGGACGCCGGGCTTCTCCGGCTCGCGGAAGGCCTCGAAGACCTCGGTCGCCGGCTCCTCGTCCGGGGCCTCTTCCGGCGCGGGCTCGGGCTGCGCCGGCTTCGGGAACAGGCTGAGCACCGCGAACACGAACGCCAGGAACGTCGGGAACAGCGTCAGCAGCTGGTGCTTCACGCCCTCGACGCCCTCACCGAGCGCCGACAGCCCGAACTGGCCCACCGCGAACAGCAGCAGGAAGAACACGACGACGCCGTACTCGCGCTTGCGGCGCCGGAACGCCCGCACGCCGGCCCAGCCGATCAGCAGCCAGAACGGCACCAGCACGAACAGCCCCAGCGGCGCCGCGAGCTTCGACAGCCCGGAGAACACCGGCACCCGGTACTCCTGGGCCATCTTCGGGAACCCCGCCGACTCGGCGAAGCTGCCCAGCCGGGCCGGGCGCGCCGTCAGCGTGTCGGTCGCGCCCTGCTGGAGGATCTGCAGCGTGCGCGTCGGGTGGGCCGCGTAGTACTGGACGACGTTGCGGCGGCTGATCTTGTCGCGGAAGCCGTTGTAGTCCGCGTCCGTCCACGGGTGCGCCGCCCACCAGCCGGTGCCGATGAACTTCTTCGCGCTCGGCGGCAGGCCCAGCGCCGCCAGGTCGGCGTCCGTGTCGTGCTTGCCGTCCACGATGCTGTCGAACACCACGTGGTACATGTTCGCTTCGCGGTACTCGGCGTTGGCCGGGTCGCCGTGGGACTGCACCGCGGCCGTCCCCGCGCCCACGACCACCAGCACGCCCAGCGGCAGCAGCCACCTCGCCCAGCCGCGCTTGCCCACCGGCCGGATCAGCGCGAGCGCCACCACGAACAGCGGGATCAGCAGCAGCGTCTGCGACTTCGCGTTGATGCCGATCAGCGCGCCCACCACGGTCAGCGCGGCGCCCCAGTACCGCCACGCACCCGTGCGGTTCATCAGCAGCAGCCCGCCGGCCATCAGCAGCATTCCCACGAACCCGGCGCCCTCGCTGAGCACCGACGCGAAGTAGCCGAAGAAGGCCGAATCGGCCATCACGAGCAGCAGCAGCACCGCCGCGATGACGCGGTTGCGGGTGCTCAGCTCCAGGCCGAGGACCGTGGCCGCGATGCCGGCGGCGATGAGCACGCACGTGATCGCGCCGAGGACCAGCAGGTTGAGCTCCGCCGACGAGCCGAGCACCTTGCCCAGCTTGCTCGCGAACCAGTCGAGCCACGCCTGGCTCGAGATGTAGTCGCTCTTGCAGGCCGAACCCGGCCCGTAGCTGAAGTGCACGTAGAACTCGGAGCTGAGCTCCGGGTGCCGGCCGCCGAGGTCGCACAGCAGGCGCCAGCCGTCGCCGTTGTCGGCCATCCCGACCGGCCTCGGCACCAGGAACCGGACCAGCAGGACGCCCAGGGAAAGGACGAAGACACCCAGGCCGAAGCGCAGTTCACGGAATCGCACTCGGAACAGCGTACGAGATCACGCAGAGTCGACCGGCGCCGCACCGGGAACGGGCGAAACCGGCCGGTGGCGGAACACCACGTAGTGGTAGAGCAGGTAGTTCCAGAACAGCCCGACGACGATGGCCGCGCCCTTCGGCACCAGCAGGTTGACGCCCGGAAAAAGGTGGCTCACCAGCGTGATGACGCCGAACTGGATCACCCAGAGCCCGAACGCCGTCACGCCGAAGAACAGCAGGGCCTGCCGGCGGATGTCGCCGTCCTTCGCGCGGAAGGTGAAGTTCCGGTTCAGCGTGAACGACAGCAGCATGCCCGCCGTCGTCGAGATGAAGTTGGCGACGAACGTCGGCACGCCGAGCGTCGCCAGCAGCGCGTACCCCAGCGCGTCGACGAGCGTGTTGCCGATCCCGACGATCCCGAAGCGCACCTGCGTGGCCGTGACGAACCTCATCGGGCGGCGCTCCGGCTGTCTTCGCCCGCTTCGGCGGCCGACGGGACGCCCGTGCGCACCGACGCCACCGTGTACAGCGGCCGGTTCTGGACCTGCGAATACGTGCGGCCGATGTAGCTGCCGAGCACGCCCAGCATGATGATCTGGATGCCGCCGAGGAAGAACATCGCGATGGTGATGAACGCCCAGCCGGGCACCGCCGTCTCCGGCGCGAACAGCTTCACGCCGACGACGTAGAGCACGCCGAGGAAGCTCAGCATCGAGATGAGGTACCCCATCCGCGTGATCATCCGCAGCGGCGTCGTCGAGAACCCGAGGATGCCGTCGGCGGCGAAGCGCAGCATCTTCGTCAGCGGGTAGCCGGTGACGCCGGCGTGGCGCTGGTCGCGGTCGAACAGCACCGCCGTCTGCCGGAACCCGACGTAGCTGACGAGGCCGCGCAGGAACCGGTCGCGCTCGCGGTACTTGCGCAGCTCGTCGACGACCTTGCGGTCGACCAGGCGGAAGTCGCCGGTGTTCTTCGGGATCTCGACCGCGGCCATCTTCTGGAGGAACCAGTAGAAGGCACTCGCGGTGAACCGCTTGAACGGCGAATCCCGGCGCGAGCGGCGCTGCGCGTAGACGACCTCGTAGCCCTCTTCCCACTTCTCGAGCAGCTCGAGGGCGACCCGCGGCGGGTCCTGCAGGTCGCTGTCCATGATGACGGTGGCGTCGGCGTCCACCAGGTCGAGCCCGGCGGTGACGGCCATCTGGTGCCCGAAGTTGCGGGACAGCTCCACGACCGTGACGCGGGGGTCGCGCGCGCCCAGCTCGGTGAGCCGGTCCAGGGAGGCGTCGCGGCTGCCGTCGTCGACGTAGATGAAGCTGAAGTCGTACCGCCCGGCCAGGGGCGCGGTGACCTCGTCGACCGTGCGGTGCAGCAGGTCGATGTTCGCTTCCTCGTTGTAGATGGGGAAGATGAACGCGACCCGGCGGCGCGGGGTCGGATCGGTCGGCACTGGCGCTCCCGGGGGTCGGCGTCTCGGGCATCGGTGGAGATCGGCGACGCCCCGGCCAGGATATCCGCGCGGGCCGGCACCGGAAGCTTCCCCGTGCGGATCCATTCTGGCGGTGAGCCGTGTTTCGTGGCTGTTTGTCATGCCCGTGACGGGGCCTCGATACGCTGGACGGCGTGGGACCGGCGCGTGTCCTGACAGGGGAGTTCCGCCTGGTGTGCCAGGCTTGACGAGGTGAAGGACGACGAGTGAATCGGCAGCCGCTGCGCCTGGCCATCATCGAGGCCACCCGGATTCTCGACCGCGCCGGCGTCGCCTCGCCGCGGTTCGACGCCGAGGTGATCGCGGCGCACGTGCTGGGGGTCGAACGCGGCAGGCTGCCGATGGTGCCGCTGGTCGACCCGCCGGTGATCGAGGCCATCGGCCAGCTTGTCCAGCAGCGCGCGAAGCGGATCCCGCTGCAGTACCTGACCGGCTGGGCGGCGCTCGGGGACATCACGGTGGCGGTCGGCGCGGGGGTGTTCGTGCCGCGGCCGGAGACCGAGCTGCTGCTCGAATGGGGCGTCAAGTTCCTGCAGGGGCGCGAGTTCCCGGTGGTGGTGGACCTGTGCACCGGTTCGGGGGCGCTGGCGCTGGCGGTGGCCAACGCCCGGCCGGACGCGGTGGTGTACGCGGTGGACGTCGACCCGCAGGCGCTGGCCTGGGCGCGCCACAACGCCGACGTCCACGCGGACGCGGGCAACACCCCGATCCGCCTGTACTCGGGTGATATCGGCGACCCGACGATGTTCGCCGAGCTCGACGGCCTGGTCGACCTGGTGCTGTGCAACCCGCCGTACGTTCCGGAGGGAACCCCGGTGCCCCCGGAGGTCGCGGAGCACGACCCCCCGCGCGCGGTGTTCGCGGAGGAGAGCGGCCTGGCGGTGATCCGCCACGCGATCGCGGCGGGCGCGAGGTTGCTGCGCCCGGGAGGCGGGCTGGCGATCGAGCACGACGACACGCACGGATCGGCGGTTCCGGCGCTGGTCCGCGCCCGGCGGGTGCTGACGGGCGTCGAGGACCACGCCGACCTGACGGGGCGGGCGCGGTTCGTCACGGCTCGCCGGCTGGGCTGAGCGGGCCGCCCGGGAGACTCTCAAGCAGCCCCCGCCACTCCCTCAAACAGCCCCCGCCACTCCCAGGGGGGGGGCGTCCCCGGCTCCAGCGTATCGGCCCCCACCGCCGAAGAACCGCGAAAGCCGCCGCTGCGGCCTCGTTGTCCACAACCTGACCAGGCTGTGGACACGAGGCCGTCGCAGCGGCGGCGGGCGTTACGACGAGACCTACCCAGTGGTGGCCTTGTCCCTATCAGCGGTCCCTCGATGCCACCAGACCCGGTGACACCACCCCCGGATCATGCGTGCGACTGGGGGCGTCGGTCATGCCGGGCCTGGTGACCACAACTCCCTGGTCGGGAGCCACGAAAAAGGTAACGGGGGCGTCCCCGGCTCCAGCGTATCGGCCCCCACCGCCGAAGAACCGCGAAAGCCGCCGCTGCGGCCTCGTTGTCCACAACCTGACCAGGCTGTGGACAACGAGGCCGTCACGCTCAGAAGCCGAACGCCGTGCAGCTCGCCGTAGCGGTCTTGGACGGGTCGCTCACCGACGTCGCCGTCAGCTTCACCCGAGCCGCCAGGTCACCGCCCGCCCCGCGCTTCGCGTACGCGGGCACCTTCACGTGCCCGCCGAACTTCGCCGTGGCCAGCTCGTTCGGCAGCCGGACCTCCCAGCCGCGGGCGTCCGTCGACACGCTCAGCCGGTACGTGTCCGTGTCGTACGGTGCCTGCGCTCCCCGGGCCGCACCCGTGTTGAGCAGGCCGAAGTCGCAGGTCGCGAGGCCGCCGCGGGCGAACGCCGGCAGCGCCGGGGTCAGCGCCGCCCCTCGGGCCTGGCTGCCCGCGCCGTCCAGCGAGGCCACCGTCACCGTGTACGACAGCACGCCGCGACGATCCCGCGCCAGGTCGGTGATCAGGAACCGCAGCCGGTTCGCCTGGTCGGTGTACTCGTACGGGCTCGACGCCTCGGTGCCCGCCTTGAACAGCGCGTCGTTGAGCTGCCGGTAGTCACCGATGGTGATCTTCACCGGCGTTCCGTCCGGCTTGGTGTAGTCGGTGATGCCGATGTCCTGCGGGTTCGCGTCGATCACCCAGTCGAAGGGCGCGTTGTCCTTGTTCTTCGTCTTGGTGATCATGACGCCGGAGTCCGGGGCGAAGGAGTCCGCGCCCATCCGGTCGACGACCTCGACGGTGTAGTTGTCGTAGCCGCCGCCGTCGCAGAACGGGTCCTTCGCGCGGTCGCACTTCGGCGCCTTGTCCCCGCCGGTGAGCTTGATGTTCAGGCCGGTGAACGCTCCCGGCTGCGCCTCCGTCTCCCGCGCGGTCAGGCGGGCCGACACCGGACCGGAGGACGCCAGCGCGTTCCGGTCCAGCTGCAGCACGTCCGCCGGGTCGACGATGCCGAGCTTCAGCTTGTTGCGCAGCTGGTGCTGGGCACCCATCGAACTGCCCTGCGTCGCCGGGATCTGCCAGCGCGTGTGCGGGCCGCCGGGCCCGTTGAACGTGCCGCGCGACAACATGTCCCACGGCCCGCTGTAGCTGCGTGACGGCGGCACGCCGAACGGGTTGTTGTAGTTGTCGCCGATGCCCAGGATGTGGCTGAACTCGTGGGCGTAGGTCGACTGGCCGGAGCTTTCGGCCTGCACCGAGCTGCCGTCCTGCGCGTTCGGCCAGATGCTGGCGGCCGACTTCCACGACGTCCACGGCACGTACCGCGTCGCGGCGTAGTTGGGCAGGTCGTGGTTCGGCGGGCCGAACGCGTCCGGCACGTTCTCCTTCGCGCCGAACTTCATCTCGCCGAACTCCTGCCAGGTCGAGCTCTCGTCCTGGCCGGCGGAGAGGTAGAAGACGAAGTCGAACTGGTTCGCGGTGTCGCCGACGTCGGCGCGCCAGGCGTCGCCGGCGTCCTTGCGGATGTCGCGGTTGCAGTTCGCGCCCGGCGGGCAGGCGCTCGGCTGGAACTCCATGCCGTACTCGTAGGACTGCCCGGGCATCCGGTACGGCCCGAACGCGGTCAGCTGGACGCCGAACCGGCCGCCGGAGTCCTCCATCCAGTACTCGTTGATGGTGTGCCCGTTGTTGAGCGCCTCGGGCTTGTTGAGGAAGTCCTGGTAGTACTGCGCGACGGTCGCGCGCGGGAGGTCGGCGGCGGTCGGCGCGGGGTTGCCGAACACGGTCGAGTGCGCGGGTTGCGTGACGACGAAGTCCTGGTCGGGGTAGTCGGCGAGGACGACGGCGCCCTTGAAGGTGCGCTGAGTGGGCTTGAGCGACGGGTCGGCCCAGTTCGTGCCGGGCACCTTCTTGTAGTCGGACCACGTCATGTGGTCCTGGTTCTCCCAGTGCGCGGCGTCGATCGGGGCCGGCCAGCCGCGGGTCAGGGGCTCGGCGGCGGCGGTGCCGGTGCCGAGCCCGGTGAGGACGGTGACCGCGGCGAGCAGGGCGAGCGCTTTCGAGGTTCTGGGGCGCATCTGCGGCTCCTTCACTGGGAACCCACGGGGGTGGTGGTTCCCAGTGATCGACCGTATTGAGCCACGCTGTCCCGGTTCTGCCTCGGGGCGAGGTTTACCCGCTTGCCCCACGACGAAAGTCGGGCGGGTGTGTGTGACGCGGCGAACGCCCGCTCCGGCGCCCGGACTACTCTTGGCGCTCATGAGCGTGGTCTACGACTGCAGCAAGCGGGAGTCCCGGGCCGACGGGCTGTCGGCGGCCGCCGGGGCGGTGCGGTCGAGCAGGCTGGTCGTCCTGCCGACCGACACGGTCTACGGCATCGGCGCCGACGCGTTCGACGCGGGCGCCGTCCAGGCGCTGCTGCGCGCGAAGAACCGCGGCCCGGACATGCCGGTCGGCGTGCTCGTCGGCTCGTGGTCCACTGTGGACGGTCTGGTGCTCGGCGTGCCCCCGCAGGCCCGTGCGCTCATCGAAGCGTTCTGGCCCGGCGATCTGTCCATCGTGCTCCCGCACGCGCCGAGTCTGCAGTGGAACCTCGGCGACGCCCGCGGCACCGTGATGCTCCGGATGCCGCTGCACCCGGTGGCGCTGGAGCTGCTGCGCGACGTCGGCCCGATGGCCGTGTCGAGCGCGAACGTCTCGGGCCGCCCGCCGGCCAGCACCGCGCAGGAGGCGCAGGAGCAGCTCGGCGACTCGGTCGCGGTGTACCTCGACGGCGGGTCGAGCGGCGAGGCCGTCGCGTCGAGCATCGTGGACCTCACCGGCACCGAGCCGGTGGTGCTGCGCGAAGGCGCCGTGGGCAAGGACGCCATCGCGGAGGTGCTCGGTGTTCCCGCGGAATCGTTGGCGTGAAGCCGGATCAAGGCGCCGGGCGCGGCACGATAGCGTGTCGCGGGTGACCCCGACCCCGCGAGCGTGACGCACCCGTGCCGCCCACATCCGGTCTTCTCCCCATCCGGGAATACATCCTCGTCGCGCTGACCGCGGCGGCGGTGACCTACCTGCTCACCGGCGTCGTGCGCCGGCTCGCGATCCGCGTCGGCGCGATCGCCAACCCGCGTGCGCGCGACGTCCACGTCGCCCCCATCCCGCGGATGGGCGGGATCGGCATCTTCCTCGGCGTCGCGGGCGCGATGGGCCTGGCCCACCAGCTGCCCGCGCTGTCGCACGGCTTCGACGCCTCGTTCGACTCGGTCGGCGTGCTGCTCGCGGCCGGGGTCATCTCGCTGATCGGCGCGCTCGACGACCGGTTCGAGCTGGACGCCTGGACGAAGCTGGCCGGCCAGGTCATGTGCGCCGGGATCCTGGTCATCTTCGGCGTGCAGTGGGTGTCGTTCTGGGTGCCGTGGGGCGGCAGCGGCGACTCGTTCGGCTCGGTGCTGGTGCTCGACAAGAACCAGGGCGCGCTGCTCACCGTCGTGATGGTCGTGGTGATGGTCAACGCGATGAACTTCGTCGACGGCCTCGACGGGCTGGCGGGCGGCCTCGGGTTCATCGCGGCGGCGGCGACGTGCGCGTTCTCCCTCGGCCTGCTCGACAGCTCGGGCGGCGACGTCGGCACGTACCCGCCGGCGCTGATCGCGGCCACGCTCGCCGGAGCGTGTCTGGGGTTCCTGCCGTACAACTTCCAGCCCGCGAAGATCTTCATGGGCGATTCCGGCTCGATGATGATCGGCCTGATGCTCGCGGGCGCGACGACGTCCGCGTCCGGGCGCGTGCCGTACCCGCAGTTCAGCGGCAAGGACGCGATCGCGCTGCTGTCGCCGCTGGTGGTCGTGGCGGCGGTGCTGTTCGTGCCGCTGCTGGACCTGATCATGGCGGTCATCCGCCGCACCCGCCGCGGCGAAAGCCCGTTCGCGGCGGACAAGATGCACCTGCACCACCGCCTGCTGGAGATCGGGCACTCCCAGCGCCGCGCGGTGCTGCTGATCTACTTGTGGGCCGGTATCCTGGCGTTCGGTGCGGTCTCGGTGACCCTGTTCGACGACGCGGCGGCGCTGTGGATCATCGGGATCGGGCTGGTGCTGGCGGTGGTGGTCTCGATCGTCCCCCGCCTGCGTTCGCGCAACCAGCCGGGGACCTGACCGGCCGCGTTCTCTACACTCGGAAGCCGAACCGAGCAGGGAGCAGGCCGTGAGCGAGACCGAAACGCCCGAGCAGGAGAACCCGCACGCCAAGGTGGTGCTGCAGGCCGCCCGTGCGATGACGAAGGCTTCGCTGCTCGTCACGCCGCCCGCGGTGATCGTCTGCATCGCGCTCTTCAGCATCCTCAACGGCATGCCCGGCTTCCTGGGCTCGCTCGTCGGCGGCGTGCTCGCCATGCTCGCGTCGCTGTCCACGCTCGGCATGATGCGGTTCAGCGCCGGCCAGGACCCGATGTTCGTCATGGTCATCGCGCTCGGCGGCTACGTCGTGAAGGTCGTCCTGCTGTTCGGGGCGCTGACCCTGCTGAAGGGCGTCACCGCGCTGCACCCGATGTCGCTCGGCATCACCATGATCGTGGCCATCATGGTCGCCGCCGCGGCCGAGTTCGCCGCCTTCCGCAAGACCAAGATCCCGACGATCATCCCCTCCTGACGACGGTCCGTTTTGTCGTGACCTTCCGTTACTCACGGTAAATCAGGCTGCGGCCGCCCGGGTGTGACCGGGGCCACAGGCATGCGCTTTCGTGCGTGCCCCGGGACCGCGCCGAAGCTGCCGCCTGCACCGTTGCGAATCCGGTCCCTCCCGGGCCCGGACCAGGGTCCCGGGTCGACCCGGGACTTAGGTCCTGGGCTGATCGGTTGGTATGGAGTACGCCTGTACGGCACTGATTGACCTGCTGGTATGGTCCGCGTCAAGGGTGGCGGCCTCGGCTGCACGCTCCCTAAGACGAACCGCGATCAGCAGTGTGGCGACCGTGTAGTTCCGCCTCTCCGCCGCTGGTCCGAAGTAGACCGCAGGGCAGTGTTCACGCGAGACAACCCCGTGTGCAGAACGTGAAGCCGTGTTCATCGCACAGTGGGGCAGCCGCCTCCGGCGTCCCGATGCGTATCGGGTACGTTAAGTCCAGATCGTGACGATTCCCCCGGCGGAGTGAACGCCGGCCGGGAGAACCGGAAGGAGCCCAGTGGGCGCGCTGGTATTGGCCGAGGGTGCTGTGTTCGCACCGCCCGGCGCCGAAAGCTTCGAGTTGCCGGCGTTGTTCGGCGGAGTCACCAAGCCGATGCTGCTCGTCGTGCTCTCGGTGGTCATCATCGCGACGTACTTCCTGCTCGCGACCCGCAAGCTTCAGGTCGTACCCGGCAAGGGGCAGTTCGTCGCCGAGTCCATCTACGACTTCAGCCGCAACAACATCGCGCGCGAACAGATCGGCTCGAAGGACTTCAAGCGGTATGTGCCGCTCGTTTTTTCGTTGTTCACCTTCGTACTGGTGAACAACCTCTACGGGATCATCCCGTTGCTCCAGTTCCCGACCATGGCGCGATTCGGTTTCCCGGTCGCTCTGGCGGTCCTCGTCGTCTACCCGGTGTACCACTACGCGGGCTTCAAGAAGCACGGCTTCGCCGGCTACTTCAAGAAGGAACTCGCGCCCCCGGGTGTGCCGAAGGCGGTGCTCCCGCTCTTCTCGCTGATCGAGTTCGCGGAGAAGTTCTTCCTGAACCCGCTCACGCTCGCCATCCGTGTCTTCGCCGCCATGTTCGCCGGTCACCTGATCCTGGCGGTGTTCACGCTCGGCGGCACGTTCCTGCTGACCGAGACGTCGAGCTGGGCGCTCAAGCCGGTTTCGCTCGTGGCCTGGATCTTCGCCATCGGGATGACCTTCCTCGAGGCCTTCATCCAGGTCCTGCAGGCCTACATCTTCGCCCTGCTTTCGGCGGGGTACATCGGCGCCGCGCTGGCGTCGGAGCACTGAGAACACAAGCCCCCGATCCACGCGAGCGCGTGGACCGAAGTGAAGGGAAACGCACGTGAGCAACATCGTTCTGGCCCAGGCCGCCGCCGAGCAGGCCGCCAACATCAACCCCGGCCTCGCCGCCATCGGTTACGGCCTGGGCGCGATCGGCCCGGGCATCGGTGTGGGTCTGATCTTCGCCGCCGTCATCAACGGCACCGCGCGTCAGCCGGAGGCCCAGGGCAAGCTGCAGGGCATCGGCTTCTCGACCTTCGTGCTGACCGAGGTTCTGGCCCTGATCGGCATCGTCATCTACTTCATCGCCTCCGCCGCCTGAGTCAGCAGCTCATCGCTTAAGGAGACGCCGTGCTGAAGAGTGCAATGCTCCTCGCCGCAGAAGGCGAGACGCACAACCCGATCATCCCCGACATCTCGGAGCTGATCCTCGGCATCGTCGCCTTCCTGATCCTGCTGTTCATCCTCAAGAAGTACGTCGTCCCTCGCTTCGAGGCCGCGTACGACGAGCGTGCGCAGAAGATCGAGGGTGGCATCGAGAAGGCCGAGAAGGCTCAGGCCGAAGCCGAAGACGCGCTCGCGAAGTACCGGGCGCAGCTGCAGGAAGCCCGTAGCGAGGCCGCGAAGATCCGCGACGACGCCCGGCTCGAAGCCGAGCAGATCAAGGCGGAGCTGCGGGCCGACGCGGAAGCCGAGTCCCAGCGGATCATCGCCCAGGGCCAGGCTCAGCTGCAGGCTCAGAAGGCGCAGATCATCGCCGAGCTGCGGGCCGACATGGGCCGCAACGCCGTGGAGCTGGCCAGCCGCATCGTCGGTGAGTCGCTCGAAGACGAGGCGCGCCGTCGTGGCACCGTCGACCGGTTCCTCGCGGAGCTGGACACCGCCGGTGCCGCTGGTGGAGCGGGGAAGTAGACCGGAATGACGCTGCATGCTGCGAGCCGTGAAGCGCTCGGCCTCGCCGAGGAACGCCTCGGCGAGGTTCTGGCCGACGCAGGAGCCGACTCCGCCACGGTCGGCGACGAGCTGCTCTCGGTCGTCGACCTGCTGGACCGGGAGAGCGGCCTGCGCCGGGCGGTGAGCGACGCTTCGACGACACCGGAGGCGCGCGCCGCGCTGGTGCGCCGGCTGTTCGACGGCAAGCTGTCCGAACCGGCCTTGAAGGTGCTCGACGCCGTGGCGGGCAGCCGCTGGTCCAGCCCTCGTCAGCTGGTCGACGGGCTCGAGTCGCTCGGTCACTCCGCGCTGCTCACCGCGGCCGAGAAGACCGGCAACATCGACGCCGTCGAGACCCAGCTGTTCCAGGTCTCGCGGGTCGTCGCCAACCACCCGGAGCTCGAGACGGCGCTCGCGGACCTGGCCGCCCCGGCCGACGCCAAGCGGACGCTGGTGCGCGGGCTGTTCGCCGACAAGGTGGACGTGGTCACCGAGACCCTCGTCGAGCAGGTCGTCCGCCGGGCCAAGGGCCGCGGCGTCGGCGCCGGGCTCGACGCGCTGGTCAAGCTGGCCGCGGACCGCCGTGAGCGCTCGGTCGCCTACGTGACCAGCGCGAGCGCCCTGACCGACGAGCAGGCCGCCCGGCTGGGCGCGAAGCTGAACGACATCTACGGGCGGTCGATCGCGCTGCACGTCGAGGTCGACCCCGGTCTCGGCGGCGGGCTCGTCGTCCGCGTCGGCGACGAGGTCATCGACGGGAGCGCGGCGGGTCGGCTGGCGGCCCTGCGCCGGCGGCTGGCCCGGGCATAGCCCCAGGTCACACAAGACTTTGCATACTGGCAAGAACGAAGCGAGAGCGGGAAAGACATGGCCGAGCTGACGATCTCCTCGGATGAGATCCGTAGCGCGATCGAGAACTACGTCTCGAGTTACGCCCCGGACGTGAGCCGGGAAGAAGTTGGCGTCGTGATCGACGCGGGTGACGGTATCGCCCACGTCGAGGGCCTCCCCTCGGCCATGGCCAACGAGCTGCTCGAGTTCCCCGGCGGCGTCCTGGGCGTCGCACTGAACCTGGACGCGCGCTCCATCGGTGCCGCGATCCTCGGCGACTTCGAAAGCATCGAAGAGGGCCAGCAGGTCAAGCGCACCGGCCAGGTCCTGTCCGTGCCGGTCGGCGACGGCTACCTCGGCCGGGTCGTCGACCCGCTGGGCGCCCCGATCGACGGTCTCGGCGACATCGAGACCACCGACCGCCGCCCGCTGGAGGTCAAGGCCGCTTCGGTGGTCGAGCGCCAGCCGGTGTCGGAGCCGCTGCAGACCGGCATCACCGCCATCGACGCGATGACCCCGATCGGTCGCGGCCAGCGCCAGCTGATCATCGGTGACCGCAAGACGGGCAAGACCGCCGTCGCCGTGGACACGATCATCAACCAGAAGGCCAACTGGGAGACCGGCGACCCGAAGAAGCAGGTTCGCTGCATCTACGTCGCGATCGGCCAGAAGGGCTCCACGATCGCCGCGGTCAAGAAGTCCCTCGAGGACTCGGGCGCGATGGAGTACACCACCATCGTCGCCGCCCCGGCTTCGGACTCCGCCGGCTTCAAGTGGATCGCGCCGTACACCGGCTCGGCCATCGGCCAGCACTGGATGTACGAGGGCAAGCACGTCCTCATCGTGTTCGACGACCTGACCAAGCAGGCCGACGCGTACCGCGCGATCTCGCTGCTGCTGCGCCGCCCGCCGGGCCGCGAGGCCTTCCCCGGCGACGTCTTCTACTTGCACTCCCGTCTCCTCGAGCGGTGCGCCAAGCTCTCGGACGAGCTGGGTGCCGGGTCGCTGACCGGGCTGCCGATCATCGAGACGAAGGCCAACGACGTGTCGGCCTACATCCCGACGAACGTCATCTCGATCACCGACGGCCAGTGCTTCTTCCAGTCGGACCTCTTCAACGCCGGTCAGCGCCCGGCCATCGACGTGGGCATCTCGGTGTCCCGCGTGGGTGGTGCCGCGCAGGTCAAGGCGATGAAGAACGTTTCGGGCTCGCTCCGGATCGACCTGTCGCAGTACCGCGAGCTGGAGGCGTTCGCCGCCTTCGCTTCGGACCTCGACGACGCTTCGAAGGCGCAGCTCGAGCGCGGTGCCCGGCTGTACGAGGTGCTCAAGCAGCCGCAGTACTCGCCGGTCCCGGTCGAGGAGCAGGTCTGCACGGTGTGGCTGGGGACGAACGGCCACTACGACTCGGTCCCGACCGAGGACGTGCGCCGGTTCAACCACGAGTTCCTCGACTCGGCCCGCCGCAAGCACGCCGACGTCCTGGGCGCGATCCGCGACACCGGGAAGTTCGAGGACGAGACGGCCGAGAAGCTGGTCGCCGCGGTGAACGAGTTCAAGAAGGAGTTCACCACGTCCGAGGGCAAGTCCCTCGTCGAGGCGGACGCCGACGCCATGGACGCCGACAAGGTCGGGCACGAGACCGTCAAGGTCAACAAGCCCGCCCCGAAGAAGTGAGCTGATAGCTCATGGCCGCACAACTCCGGGAACTCCGGTCGCGCATCAAGGCGACCAAGTCGATCGGCAAGATCACCAAGGCGATGGAGCTCATCGCCACCGCGCGCATCACCAAGGCGCGGGCGAAGGTCGCCGCTTCCCGGCCGTACGCCGACGAGATCACCAAGGTGCTCTCGGCGCTGGCCGGTGCGGCGGCCAACCTCGACCACCCCATGCTGGTCGAGCGCCCGAACCCGAAGCGGGCCGCTGTCCTGGTCGTGACCAGTGACAAGGGCCAGTGCGGTGGCTACAACTCCAACGTGCTGCGCGCGACCGAAGAGCTGCTCGCCCTGCTCCGCTCCGAGGGCAAGGAAGCGCAGGTCTACGTCACCGGCAACAAGGGCCTGAACTACTACCGGTTCCGCAACCGCGACGTGGTGGACGGCTGGACGGGCTTCTCCGACCAGCCGACCTACACCGCGGCGGTGGAGGCGGGCGAGGCCCTGGTCCGGTCGTTCATGGCCGGCGTCGACGACGAGCACGGCAACACCGACGGTATCGAGGGTGTCGACGAGATCCACATCGTCTACACCGAGTTCGTGTCGATGCTGACGCAGCGCCCGACCGCCAAGCGCGTCGCGCCGCTCGAGGTCGAGTACTCCGAGGGCGAAGAGGAGAAGCCCGCCGGGCTGCTCCCCAGCTACGAGTTCGAGCCGAGTGCCGACAAGCTGCTGGACGCGCTCCTGCCGAAGTACATCAACACGCGGCTCTACGCGGCGCTGCTCGAGTCCGCGGCGTCCGAGCTGGCCGCCCGCCGGACGGCGATGAAGGCCGCGTCGGACAACGCGAACGACCTGGTCGGCAACCTGACGCGGGAGATGAACCAGGCTCGCCAGGCCCAGATCACCCAGGAGATCTCCGAAATCGTCGGTGGCGCGAACGCGCTCACCGCAGCAGGAAGTGATGATTGATGACCAGTACTGAAGCCCCGCGCGCCAAGGGGCGCATCGTGTCGGTGACCGGTCCGGTCGTCGACGTCGAGTTCCCGCGCGGTTCCGTTCCCGAGCAGTTCAACGCCCTCAAGGTCGAGATCGAGTTCGAGCAGCTGCGCAAGACGGTGACCCTCGAGGTCGCCAGCCACCTGGGCGACAACCTCGTCCGCACCATCTCCCTGCAGCCGCAGGACGGCCTGGTGCGCGGCGCCGAGGTCACCGACACCGGCGGCCCGATCACGGTCCCGGTCGGCGACAAGGTCAAGGGCCACGTCTACAACGCGCTCGGCGAGTGCCTCGACGAGCCCGGCTACGGTGACGACCTCGAGCGCTGGGGCATCCACCGCAACCCGCCTTCCTTCGACCAGCTCGAAGGCAAGACGGAGATGCTGGAGACCGGCCTGAAGGTCGTCGACCTGCTCACCCCGTACGTCCAAGGTGGCAAGATCGGCCTGTTCGGCGGGGCCGGCGTCGGCAAGACGGTGCTCATCAAGGAGATGATCACCCGTGTCGCCCGGAACTTCGGTGGTACGTCGGTGTTCGCCGGGGTGGGCGAGCGCACCCGTGAGGGCAACGACCTCTTCCTGGAGATGAGCGAAGACGGCGTCATCAACGACACCGCCCTCGTGTTCGGCCAGATGGACGAGCCGCCGGGCACGCGCATGCGCGTCGCCCTGTCCGCGCTGACCATGGCGGAGTACTTCCGCGATGTGCAGAACCAGGACGTGCTGCTGTTCATCGACAACATCTTCCGGTTCACCCAGGCCGGTTCCGAGGTGTCGACCCTGCTGGGCCGCATGCCTTCGGCCGTGGGTTACCAGCCGACGCTGGCCGACGAGATGGGCCAGCTGCAGGAGCGGATCACCTCGACCCGGGGCCGGTCGATCACCTCGATGCAGGCGATCTACGTCCCCGCGGACGACTACACCGACCCGGCCCCGGCCGCGACGTTCGCTCACCTGGACGCCACCACCGAGCTCTCGCGTGGTGTCTTCCAGAAGGGCATCTTCCCGGCGGTGGACCCGCTGGCGTCGACGTCGACGATCCTCGACCCGGCCATCGTCGGCGAGGACCACTACCGGGTGGCTTCCGAGGTCATCCGGATCCTGCAGAAGTACAAGGAACTGCAGGACATCATCGCGATCCTCGGTATGGACGAGCTCTCGGAAGAGGACAAGCTCACCGTTCAGCGCGCGCGCCGCATCGAGCGGTTCCTGTCGCAGAACATGCTGGTCGCCGAGGCGTTCACGCAGATCCCGGGCTCGACGGTGCCGCTCTCGGAGACCATCGAGTCGTTCGACCGCATCTCGAAGGGTGACTTCGACCACTACCCGGAGCAGGCGTTCCTGGGTATCGGTGGCCTCGAGGACCTCGAGAAGAAGTACAAGGAAATCACCAAGAAGTGACTCCGTGAGCACGGCGGGGGCAGTGTCCACTGTGGATGCGCGCCCCCGCCGTTCTCGTAGTCGACGACAGACCTATTACACTCGGTGGTAACACCCCGAGCGAAGGAGTGCTACGTGGCTGAGATGTCCGTGGAGCTGGTGGCCGTCGAGCGCCGTCTCTGGTCGGGTACCGCCACTTTCGTGGTGGCCCAGACCACCGAGGGTGAGATCGGCGTCATGGCCGGCCACGAACCCGTGCTCGGGCAGCTCGTCGAGGGTGGCGTCGTCAAGGTGACGACCACCGACGGCGAGACGGTCTGCGCGGCCGTGCACGGTGGATTCCTCTCCGTGACCGGTACCGGGGTGAGCATTCTCGCCGAGAGCGCCGAGCTGTCCGACGAAATCGACGTCGACGCGGCGAAGGCGGCACTGAGCGCCGACGACGAGACCGAGCGGACGAGGGCCACGGCCCAGCTCCGCGCGGCAGGTCAGTCGGCCTGAGCGGGAGACGGGCAGGAGCCGGGCCGTGAAGATCACCGTGGTGGTAGCCGGGCTCCTGATCGTGCTCGCCGTGCTGGTCGCCTGGTACGGCCAGCGGTGGATCCGGATGCGCCGCGGCGGGGGCGTGAGCGTCGCGCTGCGGTGGCGTCCCGACGCCGCGCGGTCCAGCTGGCACCTGGGGCTGGGCCGCTACGAGGGCGACGAGTTCGTCTGGTACCGCGTGTGGAGCCTGCGGACCGGCCCGGACCGCGTCTTCCAGCGCGAAAGCATGCAGATCGCCGACCGGCGCGACCCGTCCGGGACCGAGGCCTACGCCGTTCCCGAGGGCTCGACCGTGCTGCGCTGCGAGTCGGAGACCCAGGAGGCGATCGAGATCGCCATGGGGCCGGGCGCGTTGACCGGGTTTCTTTCGTGGCTCGAATCCGCCCCGCCCGGGCGACGCCTCCCGCGCGCGTCCTGACCCCTGTCTCAAACTGGGACAGCCGGACCCCCGCTTCAGGCCTTAGGGTTGAGCGCATGATCTTCATCGTCGTCAAGTTCCCGGTCAAGCCCGAGCACGCGGAAAACTGGCCGGAAATCGTCGCCGACTACACCCGGAACACCCGCGCCGAGGACGGCAACCGGTTCTTCGAGTGGTCCCGCAGCCTCGAGGACAAGAACACCTACGTGCTGGTCGAGGGTTTCGAAGGCCAGGACGCCGCGGTCGCGCACGTCGGCTCCGACCACTTCAAGTGGGCGGTCGCGAACCTGGGCGCCTACATCAGCGACAACCCGCAGATCATCAACGTCCAGGATGCCTCCGACTGGGGCCCGATGGCCGAGATCTCGCCCCACTAAACTGGGGTCCGTGACCCTCGTCGAGATCCCCGGCTCCAAGTCCGTCACCGCCCGCGGCCTGTTCCTGGCCGCCGCCGCGAACGGCACCACGACCCTCGGCCGTCCGCTGCACTCGGACGACACCGAGGGCTTCGCCGAGGGACTCGTCAAGCTCGGCTACCGCGTCGACCGGCAACCGGGCGCGTGGACGATCGAGGGGCGTCCGTCGGGTCCGGGCGTCGCTTCGGCCGACGTCTTCTGCCGCGACGGCGCCACGACGGCCCGGTTCCTGCCCGCGCTGGCCGCGGCCGGCACCGGGACGTTCCACTTCGACGCGTCCGACCAGATGCGCCGGCGCCCGCTCGGCCCGCTGACCGACGCGCTGCGGGAGCTGGGCGTCGATCTGACCTTCGAGGGCGAGCCGGGCCACCACCCGCTGACGATCCGCGCGAACGGCGTCAAGGGCGGTCCGCTGACCCTCGACGCGGGGCTGTCGTCCCAGTTCCTGACGGCGTTGCTGCTGCTCGGGCCGTTGACGGCGGAGGGCCTGCGGATCACCGTGACGGACCTGGTCTCGGTGCCGTACGTCGAGATCACGCTGGAGATGATGCGGCGCTTCGGCGTCGACGTCCGGCGCGAGGGCAAGACGTTCGTGGTGCCGGCGCAGCCGTACCAGGCGTGCGAGTACCCGGTGGAGCCGGACGCGTCGACGGCCAGCTACTTCCTGGCCGCGGCGGCAGTCACGGGCCGCACGGTGACCATTCCGGGCCTCGGCTCGTCCGCCCTGCAGGGCGACGTGAAGTTCGCCGACGTGCTGCGGGAGATGGGCGCGCACGTCGAGCTGACCGAGGACTCGGTGACGGTCGCGGGCCCGTCGGACGGCCTGCGCGGCGTCACGGTGAACATGCGCGACATCTCGGACACCGTCCCGACACTGGCGGCGATCGCGCCGTTCGCTTCGGGCCCGGTGCGCATCGAGGACGTCTACAACACGCGCATCAAGGAGTGCGACCGGCTCGACGCGTGCGAGGAGAACCTGCGCGCGATGGGCATCGCCGTCGAGACCGGCCGGGACTGGATCGAGATCCAGCCGGGGGAGCCCACCGGCGCGCTGGTCAAGTGCCGGCGCGACCACCGGATCGCGATGGCGTTCAGCATCACGGGCCTGCGGACGCCCGGCATCACCCTGGACGACCCGGAGTGCGTGAAGAAGACGTTCCCCGGCTTCCACCAGGCGCTGGGATCGCTGCGGGAGAGCTGGGGGATCTAGGGCTGCCCGCCCGGCTGCCACAGCACGTCACCCTCGGGGTTCGCCAGCCGGGCGAGGATGAACAGCAGGTCCGACAACCGGTTCAGGTACTTCACCGCGATCGGGTTGGTCGTTTCCGGCTCGGCCTCGTGCAGCGCCCACGCGCTTCGCTCCGCGCGCCGCGACACCGTGCGCGCCTGGTGCAGGAACGCCGCACCAGGCGTACCTCCCGGCAGGATGAACGACGTCAGCTTCGGCAGGCGTTCGTTGAACTCGTCGCACCAGCCTTCGAGCCGCTCGACGTACTTCTCGGTGATCCGCAGCGGCGGGTACGGCGGGTCGTCCGAAATCGGCAGGCACAGGTCCGCGCCGACGTCGAAGAGATCGTTCTGCACCGCACGCAGCACGTCCGTGACTTCGGCGGGCAGGGCACCCATCGCGATCGCCAGGCCCAGCACCGAGTTCGTCTCGTCCGTGTCGGCGTACGCGCCCAGGCGGGGCGACGTCTTGGGCACGCGGGACCCGTCGCCGAGCGCGGTCGTGCCGCTGTCGCCGACCTTCGTGTAGACGCGGTTGATGCGAACGACCATGAACCCACCATAGCGGCCCCCGCCCGGGCCGAATCCGGGCGAGAGGGCATGATTGGCGGCCATGAGCGAGCACTTCGACGTGCATGGCGGAGCCCGGCTGGTCGGCGAGGTCGACGTGGTCGGCGCGAAGAACAGCGTGCTGAAGCTGATGGCCGCGGCCCTGCTGGCCGAGGGCACCACGACCATCACGAACTGCCCGCAGATCCTGGACGTCCCGCTGATGGGCGACGTGCTGCGGAGCGTCGGGTGCGAGGTCGTCATCGAGGGCGACACCGCCACCATCACGACGCCGGCCGAGCTGTCGCACCGCGCCGACTCGGCCGCGATGGGCAAGCTGCGCGCGTCCGTCTGCGTGCTGGGCCCGCTGGTCGGGCGGCTGAAGCAGGCCGTCGTCGCGCTGCCGGGCGGCGACGCGATCGGCTCGCGCCCGCTGGACATGCACCAGAACGGCCTGCGCAAGCTGGGCGCGACGAGCACGATCGAGCACGGCTGCGTCGTCGCGAAGGCCGAGACGCTGGTCGGCGCGCAGATCTGGCTGGACTTCCCGAGCGTCGGCGCGACCGAGAACATCCTGATGGCGGCCGTGCTGGCCGAGGGCACCACGGTCATCGACAACTGCGCACGCGAGCCCGAGATCGTCGACATCTGCACGATGCTCACCGAGATGGGCGCGAAGATCGAGGGCGCCGGCACGTCGACGCTGACCGTCCACGGCGTGGAGCAGCTGCACCCGACCGAGCACAGCGTGATCGGCGACCGGATCGTCGGCGCGACCTGGGCGTTCGCGGCGTCGATGACCCGCGGCGACATCACGGTCCGCGGCGTCAACCCGCACCACCTCGACCTGGTGCTGAACAAGCTGCAGCTGGCCGGCGCGGACGTCGAGACGTTCGGGGACAAGGGTTTCCGCGTGGTCCAGCCGGAGCGCCCGAAGGCGGTCGACTGGGTGACGCTGCCGTACCCCGGTTTCGCGACCGACCTGCAGCCGTTCGCGGTGGCGCTGTCGGCGGTGTCCGAGGGCACGTCGATGATCACGGAGAACGTCTACGAGGCGCGCTTCCGGTTCATCGAAGAGATGATCCGCCTGTCCGGCGACGCGCGCACGGACGGCCACCACGCGGTGGTCCGCGGCGTGAAGGCGCTGTCGAGCGCGCCGGTCTGGGCGTCCGACATCCGCGCGGGCGCCGGCCTGGTGCTGGCCGGCTTGTGCGCGGACGGCATCACCGAGGTCTGGGACGTCTTCCACATCGACCGCGGCTACCCGCACTTCGTCGAGAACCTGAACCGCCTGGGCGCCAACATCGAGCGCGTCGCGGGCGAACCGGCCCGGACGTGAGTCACCCGCCCTGCGCGCCCAGTGCGCGCAGGGCGAACTCCACCAGCCGGTCCACGTAGTCCGGCTCCGCTTCCGCGAGGCGGACCACCAGGCGCCAGTAGATCGGCGCCGCCAGGATGTCGAGCGCCAGTTCCATGTCCAGGTCCTCGGCCAGCTCGCCGCGCGCGATCGCGCGGCGCAGCATCGCCTCGCCGACCTCGCGGCGGGGGCCGCCGATGGCCTCGCGCAGGCCGCGGCCGCGGTCCGGCTTGCGGGCGTCCTCCGCGACCAGGTCCGGCAGGATCCGGGAAAACAGCGGGTGCGTCAGCCAGTCGATCAAGGCCTGCATCGTTTCGCGCAGGTCTCCGCGCAGCGAACCCGTGTCGACCTCCGCCGCGCGGCTCACGCTGAACTCCGTCACCACGGACGCGATCATCTGCTCCTTCGACACCCACCGCCGGTACAGCGCGCTCTTGCCGACGCCGGCGCGTTTCGCCACGGCTTCCATCGACAGCCGCCCGTAGCCCTGCTCGGCGAGTTCCCACATGACGGCGTCGGCGATCGCCTGCGTGACCTCGGGCTGGAGGACCGCGGCGCCGGTCGGGGTGCGTGCCATGGACGCAGTGTAGCGGGTGGACGGGACGGTACCGTCCCGTCTAGAGTTACGTCGGGACGGTACCGTATCGTCCACATGTTCAAGGAGGCTCCGATGGAGCTGCGCGACCTCGTCGATCAGGGGATCGATCTGCTGCTGAAGCACGACATGTCCGGGTTCGCCGGGCTCTGGGCCGAGGACGGCGTCCTCGAGTTCCCGTTCGCCGGCCCGGGCTACCCGAAGCGCGTCGAAGGGCGCACCGCGATCACCGAGTACCTGCGCGACTACCCGAACCTGCTGGACATCCGCGAGGTCGTCGCGAAGACCGTGCACGAGACGACCGACCCGGCCGTGGTCGTCGCCGAGTTCACCGTCGGCGGCGTCGTGGTGGCCACGGGGAAGCCGTACGAGCTGTCGTACATCGCCGTGATCACCGTCGAAGACGGCGAAATCCGGCACTACCGCGACTACTGGAGCCCGCTCGCCGCGGCCGAGGTCCTCGGCGGCGTCGAAGAGCTGACGGCGGCCTTCGGTGGCTGACGTCCTGGTTCTCGGCGCTACCGGCACCACCGGGCGCCGGGTCGTCGCGGGCCTGCGTGCCGCGGGGTTCGCGGCGCGGGCGGCCACGCGCAAGCCGGGCGAGCCCGGTCAGGTCCGGTTCGAGTGGGCCGACCGCTCGACCCACGCCGGCGCACTGCGCGACGTCTCCGCGGTGTACCTGCTGGCACCGATCGGCGAGGCTGAGCCCGTGGGCCTGGTCGAGCCGTTCCTCGACGACGCTCTCGCCGCGGGCGTCCGCCGGGTCGTCCTGCTCAGCTCGTCGGCCGTCACGGCGGACACGCCCGGGCTCGGCGACCTGCAGCGGCTGGTGCGCGGGGCGCCGGAGTGGGCCGTGCTGCGGCCGTCCTGGTTCATGCAGAACTTCACCGGCGAGCACCTGGTCGCCCAGGGGGTCCGGGACGGCGAGATCGTCACCGCCACCGGGGACGCGCGGGTCGCGTTCGTCGACGCCGGCGACATCGCGGCGGTCGCCGTCCGCGCGCTGACCGACCCCGAACCGCACAACACCGAACACGTGCTCACCGGTCCCGGTGCGTTGAGCTATTCCGAAGCCGCATCGATCATCGCCGCGCGCACCGGGCGCCCGGTGCGGCACCGCGCGGTGAGCACCGCCGAGTTCGCGGCCCGCGTGAGCGCGTCCGGGATCCCGGCGGAGTTCGCCGCCGTGCTCGCCGCCCTCGACGAGGACATCCGGCGCGGTGCCGAAGACCGCGTCACCCCGGCCGTCGAAGAGGTCACCGGCCGGCCCGCCCGCCCGTTCGAAACCTTTGTGGAGGAGGAGATCCGATGAAGCAGATCATGTTCACCGAAGACCCGCAGTTCTGGTTCGAGACCCTGCGCCTGTTCGGTCACTCGTCCTACGGCGGTTCGGACTTCGGCGAGGTCGTCGCGGCGGCGTCGACCGTGACGGCCGGCGACTACGACAGCTGGCACGACGCCTACCGCGCCTTGGCCGATCGGCTCTACGCCGAGGCCGCGGACGCCGGGCCGATCACCGCGCGGGACCTGCTGCTGCGCGCGTCGACGTACTACTTCTCGTCGGAGTTCTTCCTCCACGGCGACCCGGCCGACCCGCGCATCGCGGCGGCCTACGACCGCAGCGTCGAGTGCTTCCGGCGCGCGGGTGTCGCGGAACCGGTCGAAATCCCTTACGAGGGAACGGTTCTGCAGGGGTACTTCTACCGCGCGCCGGGCGAGGGGTCGAAGCCGGTGCTGATCATCCACAGCGGTTTCGACGGCAGCGCCGAGGAATGCCACTTCATGGGTGCGGCGACCGGAGCGGAGCGCGGCTACCACGTGCTGACGTTCGACGGCCCGGGCCAGCCGAGCGCGATCCGGCGCGACAAGCTGGTGTTCCGGCCGGACTGGGAGCACGTCGTCACGCCGGTGGTGGACTTCGCGCTGGGACTCGACGGCGTCGACGCGTCGCGGATCGCGCTGATGGGCATCAGCCTCGGTGGCGTGCTCGCCCCGCGCGCGGCGGCGTTCGAACCCCGGCTGGCGGCGGTCGTCGCGGTGGACGGTGTGTACGACGCGGGTTCGGCGGTGACCTCGCTGCTGCCGTGGCCGCGCGAAGAGATCGTCCGGCGGGCGAACGCCCCGGAGGACGCGGAGTTCGACGCGATCCTCGCCGCGGGCCGCGAAGCCAGCCCGACGCTGCGCTGGGCGTGCGACCACGGCCGGTACGTCCTGGGCGCGGCGACCGACCGCGAGTTCATCGCGAAGTACCTCGAGTACACGCTGGAGGACGGCATCGCGGAGAAGATCACCTGCCCGACGCTCGTGTGCGAGGCGGCGGACGACCTGTTCTTCGGCGGGGAGACCGAAACCGAGCCGCGCCGGCTGTACGACCACCTGAACGCACCGAAGACGCTGATGACGTTCACCGCGGAGGAAGGCGCGGACGCGCACTGCCACGTCGGCGCCCAGCGGCTCGCGGCCGGCCGGATCTACGACTGGCTCGACCGGACGCTCTAGCCTTCGACGGCGAGCGCGGCCCCGAAGCCGAGCAGGGCGGCGCCGGTGATCCCGTCGAGAGTCCGGCGGACCCGGCGCCGCCGCAGCCACCCGCGCACCCGGTGCACGAACAGCAACAGCAGCACCTGCCACACCACGCCGAGCGCCGCGACCGTGTAGGCCAGCAGGAGCGAATCGGCGAAGGTCGACGCCGGCGTGAGGAACTGCGGCAGCACCGACAGGTACAGCACGATCACCTTGGGGTTGGTGATGTTCGACAGGAACCCCTCGCGGAACCGGCGTCCCCGCGTGCCGCGAGCGCGGCGGACGTCGTCGAGGGCTTCGTAGTTCCCGCGCCAAGCACCGCGCAACGCCTGGACCCCCAGGAAGAGCAGGTAGGCCGCGCCCAGCCACTTCACGGTCTCGAACAGGGGCTGGTAGCGCGTGATCACCGCGCCCAGGCCGAGCGCCACCGCCGTGCCCTGCAGGAAGTTCGCGACACTGATGCCCGCGCACGCCCAGCCGCCGCCGCGGGCACCACCGGTCAGGGCGTTCTTCAGCACCACCATGGTGTCCGGGCCCGGCATCATCGCCAGGAACGCCATCATCCCGGCGAAGCCGAGGTAGGTGCTCCACGTCATCAGGACTCCAGGGCGAGGGCGGCGCCGAACCCGAGCAGCGCGGTGCCGGTGACGCCGTCCAGCGTACGGCGGACCCGGCGGCGGCCCAGCCACGCGCGGACGCGGTGCACGAACACCAGCAGCACCAGCAGCCACAGGCCGCCGAGCACCGCGACGGTGTAGGCCAGCACCAGCGAGTCCCCGATGCTCGACCGCGGGGTCAGGAACTGCGGCAGCACGGACAGGTACAGCACCAGCACCTTCGGGTTCGTGATGTTGGAGAGGAACCCCTCGCGGAACCGCCGGAACCCGCTCGCTTTACGCCGTTGCGTGTTCTCGACGACGTCGTAGTTCCCGCGGAAAGCCCCGCGCAGCGCCTGGAATCCGAGGAAGACGAGGTAGGCCGCACCGACCCACTTGAGCGCGAGGAACACCGGCTGCGACCGTGCGATGAGCACGCCCAGCCCGAGCGCCGCGGCGCTGCCTTGGACGGCGTTGCCGGCGAAGATGCCGAGCGACGCGAGCAGCCCGCCGCGGAACCCGCCGGACAGCGCGTTCTTGAGCATCACCATCGTGTCCGGGCCCGGCGCGAGCACGATCAGCACCACGATGAGCAGGTAACTTCCGTAAGTACTCCACGTCACGGCTGCCCACGCTAATCGAGGGGTACCGGTGCGGTCTCGCGGATTTCCGTCACATCGCCGGCCTTGCGGGCACGGAGCGTGCGCGAGTGCGTACAGCGCGCTCGAGGCTCGGCGGGAGTGGTCTCCGCAGAGTAGTGTTCGGCCATGTCAGCAGGGGAAATCGAGCTTTTGCCCGGTGAGCGCGTGCTCTGGGCGGGAGAGCCGGTCCAGCGCCCGTTCTACGTCGCCGCGGACGGGGTGATCGCCCCTGCCGGACTCATCGTCACCATCGCCGCGCTCTGGTTCCTGCTCGCGAAGCAGCCCAGCGGAGGTGCCATGGCCGGGGCCGTCGTGGTGCTGGTGATCGGCTTGTACGGCGCCGTCGGCCGGTCCGCCGTCCGGTACCTCGCGCTCGGGCGCACCACCTACGCCGTGACCGACAGCCGGGTCATCGCGCGGTCCGGGCTGTTCCGGCAGAAGGAACGCGCGAGCGAGCTGGCCGGGCTCCCGGCGCCGGTCCTCAAGCCGGGGCCGTCCCGCGCCGGCACCATCACCTTCGGACCGGGCGCGGTGACGCTGATGGGCGTCGGCGAACCCAAGCGCGTCCGCGACCTGCTCACCAAGGCCATCGACGAGGCCAAGGCGCGTCAGGCGCCGCCGGAAACCGGCACTTCGGCCGCCTGAAGGCAACCGGCACGGCCTTCCGGAGCGTCAGCCCGGCAAAGACGACCGGGGAGAGTGCCGTGGATGAGCCGATCATCGTCCTGGAGCCGGGCGAGTGGCTGCTGTGGTCGGGCCGGCCGCAGCGGGTCGTCCCGACCGGCCTGGAGTGGCTCCGCCTCGTCTTCGGCACGGTCCCGGCGGCGGTGTTCGCCGTCGTCACCTTTCCGGGCGGCTTGACGCTCGTCGTCCTGGCACTCGCCGCCGTCTGGGGGCCGGTGCTCTGGCGGCTGTGGACGACGCATCGCGCGGTGTACGCGGTGACCGATCAGCGGGTCGTCGTGGCCGACCGCGTCTCGGGCTACACCCGCACGTGGATGGACTTGACCACCCCGGTCACCTCCCCCGCCCGCGGCGGCCTCGGCACGCTCACCTTCCACCCGCCGGTCGTCACGGTGGACATCTTCGGCTTCGGCTTGCCGAGCCGGAACCAGCAGCGCCCGATCGTCCTGTTCGCCGTGCCGGACGCCGGGGGCCTTCGCGACCTGATCGTGCAGGCGCAGGACGTGGACTGAGTCACCCGGACGTGTCCGATTGCACTGCCACCATAAGTTACCGATCGGTACACTCAGCGAAACGTCCACCGCCGGAGGTGCCCAGTGCCGTACCCAACGGACCGCGAGCGAGACCGACCGTGGGTGATGCGGACCTACGCGGGCCACTCCTCGGCGGCCGCGTCGAACGAGCTCTACCGGCGCAACCTCGCCAAGGGCCAGACCGGCCTCTCGGTCGCCTTCGACCTGCCGACCCAGACCGGCTACGACCCGGACCACCAGCTCAGCCGCGGTGAGGTCGGCAAGGTCGGCGTGCCCGTGTCGCACATCGGCGACATGCGGCGGCTCTTCGACGGCATCCCGCTCGCCGAGGCGAACACGTCGATGACGATCAACGCGCCCGCCATGTGGCTGCTCGCGCTGTACGTCTCCGTGGCGCGCGAGCAGGCCGAGGCCGAGGGCCGCGACGTGGACGAGGTCCTGGCGAAGCTCACCGGCACCACGCAGAACGACATCATCAAGGAGTACCTGTCCCGCGGGACCTACATCTTCCCGCCGGGGCCGAGCCTGCGGCTGATCACCGACATGATCGCGTGGACCGTGCACCACGTGCCGAAGTGGAACCCGATCAACATCTGCAGCTACCACCTGCAAGAAGCCGGCGCGACGCCGACGCAGGAGGTCGCCTACGCACTGTGTACCGCGATCGCCGTCCTCGACGCCGTGCGCGACTCCGGGCAGGTCGACGCGGCCGACATGGCGAAGGTCGTCGCGCGGATCTCGTTCTTCGTCAACGCCGGGGTGCGGTTCGTCGAGGAGATGTCCAAGATGCGCGCGTTCACCGCGCTCTGGGACGAGCTCACCCGGGACCGTTACGGCGTAACGGATCCGAAGGCGCGCCGCCTGCGCTACGGCGTCCAGGTCAACTCGCTCGGGCTCACCGAAGCCCAGCCGGAGAACAACGTCCAGCGGATCGTGCTCGAGATGCTCGCGGTGTCGCTTTCGCGCGGCGCCCGCGCCCGCGCGATCCAGCTGCCCGCCTGGAACGAGGCGCTCGGCCTGCCCCGGCCGTGGGACCAGCAGTGGGCGCTGCGGATGCAGCAGGTGCTCGCGTTCGAGACGGACCTGCTGGAGTACGAGGACATCTTCGACGGCTCGCACGTCATCCAGGCCAAGGTCGACGAGATCATGACCGGCGCGCGCGAGGAGATCGCCCGCGTGCAGGACCTCGGCGGCGCGGTCGCCGCGGTCGAGAGCGGCTACATGAAGTCACAGCTGGTCGGTTCGCTCGCCGAGTACCGGCGGGGCATGGAAAACGGCGAGCGGATCCTGGTCGGCGTCAACAAGTTCGAAACGACCGAGCCGTCGCCGCTGCAGGCCGAAGGCGCGAAGGCGATCGAGACGATCGACCCCGCCGTCGAGAAGGCCGCCGTCACCGCGATCGAGGAGTGGCGCACCCAGCGCGACGACGCCGCCGTCGAGCGGTCACTGGCCACGCTGAAGGAACGCGCGCGGACCACGGAAAACCTCTTCGAGGCCACTGTGGACTGTGCGCGGGCCGGCGTGACCACCGGCGAGTGGTCCGGCGCGCTGCGCGAGGTGTTCGGCGAATACCGGGCGCCCACCGGGGTTTCCGCGGCCGCGGCGGGCGGCGGGGGCGACCCGGAGATCGAGCGGGTGCGCGAACGCGTCCGCGCCACCGAAGCGGAACTGGGCGAGCGGCTGCGGATCCTGGTCGGCAAGCCGGGCCTCGACGGGCACTCCAACGGCGCCGAGCAGGTCGCCGTCCGGGCGCGCGACGTCGGCTTCGAGGTCGTCTACCAGGGCATCCGGCTGACGCCCGAGCAGATCGTCGCGGCCGCGGTGCAGGAGGGCGTGCACGTCGTCGGGCTGTCGGTGCTCTCCGGTTCGCACCTGGAGGTCGTCCCGCACGTCGTCGACGGCCTGCGTGCCGCGGGTGCGGGCGACGTCCCGGTGATCGTCGGCGGCATCATCCCGCCGGACGACGCCGCGCTGCTGACCGAGCGCGGCATCGCCCGCGTGTTCACGCCGAAGGACTACGAGCTGACCGGGATCATGGACGGCATCGTCTCGCTGATCCGGGAGCGCAACGGCCTCAGCTGAGGCCGGCCAGGATCTCCTTCGTGGACTTCACGGTGGCGAACTGGTTCGCCAGGTTCGCCGCCGTGACTCGGTACAGCTCGTCGGCGGTGACTACGTCGCCGTCAACGCCCGGCAGGTCGAACGTGAACGTCGCGTCGAGCGCGAAAGTCACGTCGTAGCCGAGGTTCCCGCCCATCCGCGCGGTGGTTTCGCAGCAGAAGTTCGTCTGGATCCCGGCGAGGACGAAGCTCGTGATGCCCCGCTTGCGCAGCCACGCGTCGAGGTCGACGTCGCCGATGAACGCCGAGTTGACCTTCTTGCCGAACACGAGGTCCGGGCGGGCGCCGTCGAGTTCGGGCTTGAAGTCGTTGCCGGGCTGGCCGGGCCGCAGCGGCGACTTCGGCCCGGTCGAGTCGTGGTGCACGAGCACGACCGGGAGCCGCCGCTCCTGCCACGCGTCGAGCAGGGCCTTCATGTTCGCCTCCGCGCCGGGGTTGTTGCGCGGGCCCCAGACGGGCTCGTCGAACCCGCGCTGGACGTCGATCAGGATCAGTGCCGTTTCGGTCATGACGTCGAGTTTCGCGGGCTGCGGTCTCGCAGGGGAGCGGCAGAAGACGCGCGATGCGGTACTTTCCTGCCATGCGCACGATCGGCGTTCTCCTGTTGCCGGGCACCCGGATGTTCGACCTCGCGGTGATCGGCGAGGTCTGGGGCCAGGACCGGACCGACAGCGGGATCGGCCCGTTCACCCTGCGGTTGTGCAGCCAGGGCCGGGTCCGCACGGCCGTCTCGCCGTTCGGCGACGTCGCGGCGACGCACGGGCTGACCGGCCTCGACGGCTGCGACCTCGTCCTGGCGCCGGGCCGCGACGACCCGCTCGCCGAGGTGCCGCCGGCCGCCGCCGCGGCACTGCGGCGGGCGCACCGCGCGGGGACGACCGTCGCCGCGTTGTGCTCGGGCGCGTTCACGCTGGCCGCGGCCGGCCTGCTCGACGGCCGCCCGGCGACCACGCACTGGCGCGACTTCGACGCCTTGACCGTCGCCGCACCGCGGGCCGACCTCCAGCGCGACGTTCTCTACACCGACGACGGCGGCGTCCTTACGTCGGCGGGTGTCGTCGGCGGCCTCGACCTCTGCCTGCACCTGGTCCGGCGCGACCACGGCGCGGACGTCGCCGCCGCCCTCGCACGGCGGCTGGTGATGCCGCCGGCGCGTGAAGGCGGGCAGCGGCAGTACGTCGACAGTCCGGTGCCTTCCGCCACGCAGCCCGGATTGTCGTCCACAATGGACTGGGCGATGGCGCGGCTCGGTTCCGGCATCGGGGTCGAGGACCTCGTCGGGCACGCGCGGATGAGCGAACGGACGTTCCACCGCGAGTTCGCCGCGGCGACCGGGGTGACGCCGGGGCGCTGGCTGCGCGTGCAGCGCGTCCGGCTCGCGCAGCGCCTGCTGGAGACGACGGCGCTGCCGGTCGAGCGCGTCGCCGAGCGGTCCGGGCTGGGGACGGCGGCGAACCTGCGCCGCCGGATGCGTGCCGAAGTGGGTGTCGGCCCGGACAGCTATCGGCGCACCTTCCGGTCCGGAAGGGCTACGGTCGGGGAATGTACGAGCACCTCCTGATGAACCGGGACGGCGACACCGTCACGATCACCATGAACCGGCCGGAGCGGCGCAACTCGCTGTCCGCGGATCACCTCGCCGAGCTGCTCGCCGCGTTCCGCGCGGCGGGGACGTCCGACGCCACCGGCGTCGTGCTGGCCGGCGCGGGACCGGTGTTCTCCGCGGGGCACGACTTCGGGGACGTGGCCAAGCGCGACCTTATGGGCGTGCGCGAGCTGCTGACGGTGTGCACCGAACTGATGAAGACCATGCAGTCGATTCCGCAGGTGGTCATCGCGCGGGTGCACGGCCTGGCCACCGCGGCGGGCTGTCAGCTCGTGGCGTCGTGCGACCTGGCTGTCGCCGCCGAGTCGGCGGGCTTCGCGCTGCCGGGCGGCAAGGGCGGCTGGTTCTGCCACACGCCGGCGGTGCCGGTGGCGCGTTCGATCGGCCGCAAGCGGCTCATGGAGCTGGCGCTGACGGGCGACGTCATCGACGCGGCGACCGCGCTCGACTGGGGCCTGGTCAACCGGGTCGTCCCGGACGAGCAGCTCGACGACGCCGTCGGGGATCTGCTGGCGCGGGCGACGCGCGGCAGCCGGGCCAGCAAGTCGATGGGCAAGGTGACGCTCTATGCCCAGCTCGACCGGCCCGAGGCCGACGCCTACGCCATCGCGCTGGAGGTCATGGCCGCGGCGTCGCAGCTGCCCGGCGCCCGCGAAGGCATGGCCGCCTTCTTGGAGAAGCGCAAGCCCTCCTGGCCTGACTGAGCCCACCCGCGTCCCGGCGGGGGTTTCGTCGTGGCCGAGGTCCATACCATACGGTATGGTCTGGCTCATGGTGAGCAAGCGGGACTGGCTGGACGCGGGGTTGGTGCTGCTGGCGGAGCAGGGCGCGCCGGCGGTGACGATCGAGCGGCTGGCCGAGCGGCTCGGCCTGTCGAAAGGCTCCTTCTACCACCACTTCAAGGGCACGGGCGGCTTCCGCACGGCCCTGCTGGAGCACTTCGAGACCGAGCGCACGACCCGCTTCGTCGAGCAGGCCGAGGCGGCCTCGGGGGACCGCTTGGGCGCGTTGCTGAAGCTCGTTCTCGCGCCCGGACCCGGCCTCGGGCTCGAGATCGCCGTCCGGGCGTGGGCCCTGCAGGACGCCGAAGCGAGGGCGGTCCAGGAGCGTGTCGACCGAGCGCGCGTGGCTTACCTGACCGAGGTCAGCGGCGACGCCGGCCTGGCGCAGGCGCTGTACCTGATCGTCGTCGGTGCCGGGCAGGTCGTGCCGCCGCTGTCCGGCCGGCAGCTGAAGAGTGCGCTTGAACTCGTTCTGGGGAGAAGGAAATGACCGAACCGTTCGTCGAGGGTGCCGACTACGTCGAGTTCAAGGAGATCGAAAGCGAGAACAGCCTGCGCGAGTTCGTCGCCGGCGTGTTCGGCTGGTCGCCCGCCTGGGTGAAAGTCCTGTTCGGCGCCCGGTACCTGCTGGCCAAAGCGCTGCGGCTGGACACCGCGGCCGTTCCGCGCACCGGCCGGCTCCGGCCCGAGGACATCGGGTTCGCGCCCGGCGACCGGGTCGCGTTCTTCACGGTCCGGGCCGGCGACCCGGAGCGCTACCTGGTCGCGGGCGCGGACGACAGCCACCTGAGCGGGTACTTGACGGTCGAAGCCGTGCCTCGTGGCTTCCGGCTCGGCACGATCGTGCACTTCCACAACCGCGTCGGCCCGGCCTACTTTGCGCTGATCAAGCCGTTCCACCACCTGGTGATCCGCGGGATGCTCAGGGCCGGTGCCGCTCGAACAGCATGAGCTGCGCCCACGCGGCGATCGACTGCGCGTCGGTGATCTCGCCGGCCAGGATCATCTTCTCGAGGTCCGCGCGCGAGAACCACGCGCTGCGCATGTCCTGCTCCTCGAGCTCGCGCTCGGGCTCGCCTTCGGTGAGGTCCGTGGCGAGGAACACCCAGCCGCGCTGGCTGCTCATGCCGGCGGCGACGTCGAGCTTGCCGAGCGGCACCATCGAGCCGGCGCGCAGGCCCGTCTCTTCGCGCAGCTCCCGCGCGGCCAGCTCGGCGGGCGGCACGTCGGCCAGATCGGGCGCGGTGCCCTGCGGGAACTCCCAGCGGCGTTCGTCGAGCGGGTAGCGGAACTGCTCGACCAGCCGGAACCGGTCGCCGTCCTGGGCGATGACGAGGGCGTAGTCCGGCTTGTCGATCACGCCGTAGACGCCCGCGGAGCCGTCGGGGCGGCGGATGTCGTCTTCCCGCACGGTCATCCAGTTGTTCCGATACACCTCGCGGGACGCGACACGCTGAATGGGGTCCACGCGCCCAGTATCACCGACCCTGTCCTACCCTCCTCGGGTGCGTCTCGTGATCGCGCGGTGCCAGGTCGACTACGCCGGCCGGCTCACCGCCCACCTGCCGATGGCCACCCGCCTGTTGCTCGTGAAGTCCGACGGGTCGGTGTCGGTCCACTCCGACGACCGCGCGTACAAGCCGTTGAACTGGATGAGCCCGCCCTGCTGGCTGATCGAGGACGGCAATCTCTGGATCGTCGAGAACAAGCAGGGCGAGAAGCTGGTGATCTCCATCGAGCAGGTCTTCCACGACTACTCCCAGGCGCTGGGCGTGGAACCGGGTCTGCAGAAAGACGGCGTCGAGGCCCACCTGCAGGAGCTGCTGGCCGAGCACATCAAGACCCTGGGCGACGGCTACACGCTGGTCCGCCGCGAGTTCCCGACGGCGATCGGCCCGGTCGACATCATGGCCCGCGACGCGGACGGCAAGTCGGTGGCGGTGGAGATCAAGCGCCGCGGCGAGATCGACGGGGTGGAGCAGCTGACGAGGTACCTGGAGCTGCTGAACCGCGACCCGCTGCTGGCCCCGGTCCAGGGCGTGTTCGCGGCCCAGATCATCAAGCCCCAGGCGCGAACGCTGGCGGAGGACCGCGGAATCCGCTGCTTGACGTTGGACTACGACGAGCTGCGCGGCATCGAGTCCGACGAGTTCCGGCTGTTCTGACGGTGGAACCCGGACGGTACGTGCACTACAAGGGCGGCGAGTACGAGGTGCTCGGGGTCGCGCGGCACAGCGAGACGGAAGAAGAGCTGGTCGTGTACCGGGCGCTGTATGGAGCGCGCGGGTTGTGGGTGCGTCCGGAAGCGATGTTCGGAGAGACGGTCGAGACCCCGGACGGCGTGGTGCCGCGCTTCCGGCGGGTGGATTGAGGTTCATCGCACGTCGAAGGCGATCGCGTAGGTGCCGGGCGTCGACAGGTCGCCGAGGATGAGCAGGCCGTGGTCCGCGAGGCCGTCGGCGTCGAAGGTGCACGAGTAGGTTTTGCCGCGAGCGAAACTCGAGATGTGGTTCTCACCCTTGATCATCATGCCGCCGCGTGGCGATAGCTGCTCGCCGGTATCGGGGTCGAGGGTGGACCAGGCTCCCGAGCCGCACCACCAGACCCGCATGGCGTCCGCGTTGGTGTCGTCGTCGTTGCCCGTCCGCACGGTCGCGGACACGCGCAGCGCGAACTCACCGGTGAACCGGCTGCGCGACTTCTTGATCTCGGTGATGGTGCCCGTCGCGGTGGCGGGACCGGACGGCGAGCCCTGCGCCTCGGGGTAGCTGCCCATCTGCTCCCCGACCTGCTTGGTGATCCGGCCCGGTGCCGCGGGTGCCGCGACACCGGCGGCGGACGGCTCGGCCGCGGGCTGGGTGGTCGTGACGGTCACGGTCGTGGTGGCCGCCGGCGCGGCAGTCCCGCCCGAGCAGCCGGCCAGCAGCCCTGCCGTGGCCATCATCGCGACGATCGTTCGCTTCATCGGCACCTCCGTGATCGTGGGAAGAAGATCGCGGGAAGCGCGCCCGTTGTTTCAGGTGCGGGTGACCTCGGTGCCTCCGCTCGGCCCGAGGGGCGGGCCCAGCGCCGATACCGGATCGATGCCCAATTGCGGTATCTGATTCCCGGATGATTCCTCCGCAAGGAAATCGTTAACCCGATAGGCGTCCGAGAAGTGATCGGCTCCTTTCTGACCTGCCTTTTTGCGCTGTTCGGGTGAGTTCGGGATCCTTTCACGTGCGCCAGTGGCACACTCATTTCGAGGGGTTCCGCCGGCGCGTCCGGCGTGGCCGGAGGGTGGTGCGCTCGGCCGTCTTTCTTTGTCGTGCCTACGTTTCAGTCCGCCTTCGAGCTCGTGTGCGCGCGCCTGTCCGGCCGGTGCGCGCGCGTTTTCGCCTGCACGGAGGAGGAAGTCATGCGTTACCGCCCACTCGGTTCCGATCCGGCCGACCCGCGCCTGGGCCGGTTCATTCCGGACGACTGGCGGCACGTGGAAAGGTATCCGCTCACCGCGCTGTCCGACGACGACCGGCCCACGCAGGCGCCCGTCGTGATCGGGGTGAACTGGTACTCCGCGTTCGACACCCCGGAGAAGGACGAGGCCTCCGGCGAGTTCTTCATCGCCAAGGCCGGCGTCAAGAAGCTGGGCCGGATCCGCGGCGGCCACTGCGTCTGCCTCGAGCCGGGCGGCACCCCGGACACCGACGCCAACTACGCGTTCTACGACCAGGGCAAGGAAGGCGCCTGCGTCGGCTTCGGCTGGTCGCGCTGCATGTCGATCTTCAACGGCAGCGAGTACACCGCCCGCTGGCTCTGGGACTCGGCCAAGAAGCGCGACGAGTGGCCCGAGACCAACCCCGGCGACGACAACGGCACGTCGGTCCGCGCCGCGGCCGAAGTGCTCAAGGAGGCCGGGCACGTCCTCTGGGACGACTCGTACGCCAACGACGACTGGCAGGCGCGCGAGAAGTACCCGCCCGAGGCCAAGCAGGGCATCAAAGCGTTCCGCTGGGCCAAGTCGGTCGACGACGTGCACTCGGTGCTCGCCAACCCGCGGGCCGACGAGCTCGGCGCGGTGCCGCTGCTCAACTCGTGGGGCCCGGGCTACCCGCACCGCACCTACCTGCCCGACGCCGTGCTCGCCAAGCTGATCGAAGAAGACGGCGAGATCGCGGTTCCCACCGACCGGTGATCCACAACCGCTCCCGCGGTGCGTGACAGAAGGCGCGTTTCCCCAGCTCAAAGGCAGGGGGGACGCGCCTTCTGACCACTTTGGACACGTCGGCGTGCCGACCCTGAATCCATGCAGTACTGTCCGGATCCGACAGGACAGTGGTGATTCCTGTGGGTTGTTGTCCAGTTGAAAAGAGGTGGGTCGGATGCTCGTCCTAGCCGATGCGAACCTGCGACTCGACGCGAGCGCGATCGATTACATCGAGTTGGCGTTCTACTTCGTGCTGGTGCTCGGCATCGGGTACCTGGCACGGCGTCAGGTGTCCAGCAGTCTCGACTTCTTCCTGTCGGGCCGCTCGCTGCCCGCCTGGGTCACCGGCCTGGCGTTCATCTCGGCGAACCTCGGCGCGGTCGAGGTCATGGGCATGTCGGCCAACGGCGCCCAGTACGGCCTGCCGACCGTCCACTACTTCTGGATCGGCGCGATCCCGGCGATGCTGTTCCTCGGCATCGTGATGATGCCGTTCTACTACGGCTCCAAGGTCCGCAGCGTTCCCGAGTTCATGCGCCGCCGCTTCGGCAAGCCGGCCCACCTCGTCAACGGCGTCAGCTTCGCCGCCGCTCAGATCCTGATCGCGGGCGCGAACCTGTTCCTGCTGGCCAGCGTGGTGAACCTGCTGCTCGGCTGGCCGCTCTGGGTGTCGATCATCGTCGCCGCCGCGATCGTGCTCTCCTACACCGCGCTCGGCGGTCTCTCCGCGGCGATCTACAACGAGGTCCTGCAGTTCTTCGTGATCGTCATCGCCCTGGTCCCGCTGACCATCATCGGCCTGGTCAAGGTCGGCGGCTGGCAGGGCCTGGTCGACAAGGTCACCAACAGCCCGGGCGGCACCGCGCAGCTGCACTCGTGGCCCGGTGACAACCTGACCGGCTTCGGCAACAACATCCTGTCGATCCTCGGCATCGTGTTCGGTCTCGGCTTCGTGCTGTCGTTCGGTTACTGGACGACGAACTTCGTCGAGGTCCAGCGCGCGATGGCGTCGAAGAGCATGTCCGCCGCGCGGCGCACGCCGATCATCGGCGCGTTCCCGAAGATGCTGGTCCCGTTCATCGTGATCATCCCGGGCATGATCGCCGCCGTCACCGTCTCCGAGTACGTCAAGGACAAGCAGGTCCTGCTCGACGGCGGCAAGGCGGAAAGCGGCGTCACGTTCAACAACGCACTCCTGCTGCTGATGCGCGACCTGCTGCCGAACGGCATGCTCGGCATCGCGATCGCCGGTCTGCTGGCCTCGTTCATGGCCGGCATGGCCGCGAACCTCAGCTCCTTCAACACGGTCTTCACGTACGACATCTGGCAGACGTACATCAAGAAGGACAAGCCGGATGGCTACTACCTGCGCCTCGGGCGCGTGGTGACGTCGGTCGGCACGATCCTCGCCATCGGCACCGCGTTCATCGCGTCGAACTCCGGCAACATCCTGAACTACCTGCAGGATCTGTTCTCCTTCTTCAACGCGCCGTTGTTCGCGACGTTCATCCTGGGCATGTTCTGGAAGCGGATGACGCCGCACGCCGGCTGGAGCGGCCTCGTGCTCGGTACCGCGTCCGCGATCACCGTTTGGGGACTGTCGCAGGCCGGGGTGATCGGCCTGAGCGGCCAGGGCACCAGCTTCGTCGCCGCGGGGACCGCGTTCGTCGTCGACATCGTGGTGAGCGTCGCGGTGTCGCTGGCGACCAAGCCGAAGCCGGACGAAGAGCTGGTGGGGCTGGTCTACTCGCTGACCCCGAAGGAAACGCGCAAGCACGACGACACCGGCGAGAACGCGGGCTGGTACCGCAGGCCGGGCCTGCTCGCCGGCATCGTGCTCATCCTGACCATCGCCCTCAACGTCATCTTCTAGGAGGTCCGTCATGGCTACCGAGTCCGGCGCGCGACCGCGGAAGGCGGGCGCTTTCGACATCCGGCTGATCATCGCCCTGCTGATCGGCGTCTACGGCGTGATCCTCACGGTGATGGGCCTCTGGTTCACGTCCGACGCCGAGCGGGAGAAGGCGGCCGGGGTGAACATCAACCTGTGGGCGGGCCTCGGCATGCTGGTGGTCTCCGCGGCGTTCATCATCTGGGCGCGGGTCCGGCCGCTCGTCGTGCCGGCCGAGCCCGAGGACGCCGACACACCGCCCGCGAAGGTCGAATAGCCGGGTTGTCCGGACAGGGACGCGAGGTTCCGGCTACCGTGCACCGCGTGCTCCCTGACGTTCGACGCCGCCGTCTCCTGAAGCTGTTCCTGCTGGTCACCGCCCTCGCGCTGCCGCTGACCGCGTGCGGGCAGGACCTCGGCAAGTCCAACTTCGCGCGGACGACGGTGCCCGCGGCGGCCGGCGCCGGCCAGATCTCCGACGGCCCGATCACCGACGCCGCCGTGGCGGCGAACGTGCTGCGCACGATCAAGCCGTGCCAGTTCCTGACCAAGGAGGCGCTCGGCGCGCTGGGTCTCGGCACGGTCGAGGACGACCCGTCGCCGTCGTCGATCGCCTTCGACCGGTGCGGCAACAAGGTGAAGGACCCCGGCGGCAAGGAGATCCGGCTCGACTTCGAGATCGGCAACACCCTGCTGCCGCACGCGGACAAGACGACCGGGCAGGCCGGCGGGCTGCCACTGCGCGTCGACAAGACCGACGAGACCAGCTGCACGGTCGCGACCATGACGGCCCTGAACCCGGACATGGCCCTGACGCTCACGGTCACCTACCCCGGCGACCCGTGCCGGCCCGGCCGGACGCTGATGGACGCCATCGTGCAGAAGGTGCACAACTCGCCGGAGAAGTACTCGACGCCGGCGGGCACGCTGCTGACCGCCGACCCCTGCGCGATGGCCGACACGACGGCGGTGGCCGCCACCGTGCCGTCGGCGAAGTCCGCGCCCTCGGGCCTGCACTCCTGCCAGTGGCGGAGCAACGGCGCCAACCCGGCCGTGACCGTCGAGTTCCAACCGGGACTGCCGCCGATCGCCGGGGACGGTTACTCCAAGGTGGACCTCGGCAACGGCGTGACGGCCTTCCGGAAGCAGGCCGACGGGAGCGCGTCGCGGTGCTCGGTGGAGTGGCAGCACCGGCCGTGGCAGGGCGACGACGTCGAACTGGCCCAAGTGGACTACGAGAACTACAACGCCAAGCCGGACACCGACGACCCGTGCGGCAAGGCGGTCACCGTCGCGAAGAACGTCGTCACGAAGCTCCCCAAACCCTGACCGGCCTTGACCTGGCGGCGGGCCGCGCGGAGAGGTAGGAAGGGGACACCCACCCGCCGAAGTTGCCGGAGGCTGCCGTGAAGAAGATCATCAACGATCCGGCGAACGTCGTCGCGGAGTCGCTGCGGGGCCTCGCCGCCGCGCACGCCGACATCCTGCGCGTCCAGGAGGATCCGGACGTCGTGGTCCGCGCCGACGCGCCGGTGGCCGGCCAGGTCGCCGTCATCTCCGGGGGTGGCTCCGGGCACGAGCCGCTGCACGGCGGGTTCGTCGGCCAGGGCATGCTCGCCGCCGCCGTGCCCGGCGCGGTGTTCACCTCACCGACGCCCGACGCCGTGCAGGCCGCCGTCACCGCGACCACCGGCGACGCGGGCGCCCTGCTCATCGTCAAGAACTACACCGGCGACGTGCTGAACTTCGAGACGGCCGCCGAGCTGGCCGCCGCCGACGGCCTGGAGGTGCGCAGCGTCGTGATCGACGACGACGTCGCGGTCAAGGACTCGACCTACACCGCGGGCCGCCGCGGGGTCGGCGGCACGGTGCTGCTGGAGAAGATCACCGGCGCGGCCGCCGAGCGCGGCGACTCGCTCGACGCCGTGACCGCGCTGGCGCAGAAGGTGATCGGCCAGGTGCGGTCGATCGGCGTCGCGCTGACCGCGCCGACCGTGCCGCACGCCGGCACCCCGAGCTTCGACCTCGGCGACGGCGAGATCGAGTTCGGCATCGGCATCCACGGCGAGCCCGGCCGCGAGCGGATCCCGCTCGAACCGGCCGACGCGCTGGTGGCGCGGCTGGTCCAGGCGGTGGTGGAGGACCTGCCGTTCGAATCCGGTGACCGCGTGCTGCTGTTCACCAACTCGATGGGCGCAACCCCGCTCGTCGAGCTGTACCTGGCGCACGGCATCGCCGAGCGGCTGCTGGCCGAGCGTGGGATCGTGGTCGAACGCCGGCTGGTCGGCCCGTACATCACCAGCCTCGAGATGCAGGGGATGAGTCTGACGTTGCTCAAACTGGACGACGAGCTGACCGAGCTCTGGGACGCCCCGGTGAACACCGCGGCGCTGCGGTGGGGGGTCTGATGACCTGCAAGGCCGACGGGGTCGCGGCGGCCGTGCGCGCCGCGGCGGCCGTCGTCGCCGAGCACCGCGCCGAGCTGATCGACCTCGACCGCGCGATCGGCGACGGCGACCACGGCGAGAACCTGAACCGGGGGTTCACCGCCGTCGTCGCGGCTCTGGACGCGAGCCCGCCGGACACGCCGGGTGCGGTCCTCAAGCTCGTCGCGACGACGTTGATCTCCAAGGTCGGCGGGGCCGCGGGACCGTTGTACGGCACGGCTTTCCTGCGGGCCTCGACGAAGCTCGGTACTGCCGAGGACCTCGACGTTCCGGCCCTCCTGGAGGCGTTGCGCGCGGGACTCGAGGGCGTCCAGGCCCGGGGGAAGGCCGTGGGCGGCGACGCGACCATGGTCGACGCCCTGATCCCGGCGGTCTCGGCCGCGGAGAAGGCGGCCGAGGACGGCGGGGGCGTCGCCGCGGTGCTGACGGCGGCGGCCGACGCGGCCGACCGCGGCGCGGAGTCCACTGTGGACCTGGTGCCGCGCAAGGGCCGGGCGTCCTACCTGGGCGAGCGGGCGGTGGGGCACCTGGATCCCGGCGCGCGGTCGTCGGCACTGCTGCTGCGCGCGTTCGCCGAGGCTGCCCGGTGAGCGTCGGCATCGTGCTCGTCTCGCACAGCTCGAAGCTCGCCGAGGGGCTGGCGGAGCTGGCCGCCCAGATGGCGCCGGACGTCACCATCTTGGCCGCGGGGGGTCTTTCCGACGGCTCGATCGGCACGGACTACGACGAGGTCGTCGCGGCCACGCAGCGCGCCGACTCCGGCGACGGCGTCGTGCTGCTCTACGACCTCGGCAGCGCGCAGATGACCGCCGAGCTGGCCGTCGAATCGCTGGCCGACCCCTCGGCCGCCCTGGTCGCGGACGGCCCGCTGGTCGAAGGCGCGATCGCGGCGGCGGTCGCGGCGCAGTCGGGCAAGGACCGCAAGGCGGTGGCGGAGGCCGCCGCGGCCGCCGGGATGCCCGAGGACCTCACTCCGGCCGAGCCCGCCCCCGGCGATGGCGGTGATGGCGGCGAGGTCGAGCTGGTGCTGCGGAACGAGGTCGGGCTGCACGCGCGGCCGGCCGCGGTGCTGGCGCGTGCCCTGAGCGCGTTCGACGCCGAGGTCTCCGTCCGGCTCGGTGACCAGGAGGCCGACGCCCACAGCGTGCTGGCGCTGATGTCGCTCGGTGCCCGCCAGGGCGACCGGATCCGCGTACGGGCACGCGGACCGCAGGCGCCCGCCGCCCTGGACAAGGCGAAAGAGCTGGTGGACGGCAACTTCGGCGAGTGAATCCGGCTCGCCGACCGGGTGACTTGCGCGGTACTGACTCGATTCCGTCTGGGCTTCCGACGGTCCCGTGTGGCAGAGTCAGGGGCCAATTACCAGCGAGTAACATCTCTGGAGGCCTCGATGGCGCGGGACATCTCGACGGTCGGAGTGGTCGGCCTGGGCACGATGGGGGCCGGGATCGCCGAAGTGCTCGCGCGCAGCGGGCTCGACGTCGTCACGGTCGAGCTCGACGAAGCCGGCGTCGCCCGGGGCCGCGGGCACCTCGAGCACTCGACCGAGCGCGCTCTTTCCGGCGGCAAGCTCGACGCGGACGGGCGCGCGGAGCTGCTCGGCCGGATCCGGTACAGCACCTCGCTCTCCGATCTGTCCGATGTGGACCTCGTGATCGAGGCGATCCCGGAGAGCCTGGAACTGAAGGCGGACGTCCTCACGGAGCTGGACAAGATCACCCGGCCCGAGGTCGTGTTCGCGTCCAACACGTCGTCGCTGTCGATCACCGAGATCGGGGTGCACACCACGCGGCCCGGCAAGGTCGTCGGCATGCACTTCTTCAACCCGGCGCCGGTGCAGAAGCTCGTCGAGATCGTGAAGACCGTGGTCACCGAGCCGGAGGTGGTCACCGAGGTGGTGGCGTTCGCCGAGCGGCTCGGCAAGGTGCCGGTGGTGATCGGCGACCGGGCCGGCTTCATCGCGAACGCGCTGCTGTTCGGCTACCTCAACCACGCGGTGCGGATGTACGAGCAGCGCTACGCCACGCGCGAGGACCTCGACGCCGCGATGCGCTTCGGCTGCGGGTACCCGATGGGGCCGCTCGCGCTGCTCGACCTGATCGGCCTCGACACCGCGTACGAGATCCTCGACACGATGTACCACCAGTCCCGCAACCGGCTGCACGCGCCGGCGCCGCTGCTCAAGCAGATGATCACGGCGGGCCAGCTGGGACGCAAGACCGGCCGCGGCTTCTACGCCTACGACGCGCCGGATTCGCCCACCGTGGTCTCGGACGCTTCTGTGAAGTCCACAGTGGAGGGTGTGCCGCCGCGGCCGGTGGCCCGGGTCGGCGTGGTCGGCACGGGGACGATGGCGACCGGCATCGCGGAGGTGTTCGCCAAGCGCGGTCTCGAGGTCGTGCTGCGCGCCCGGAGCCTGGAGAAGGCGCAGGCGTCGGTGGCTCGCGTCAAGAAGTCGCTCGACAAGGCTGTGGTCAAGGGCAAGCTGTCCGAAGAGGACGCCGCTCTCGCACTGGGGCGGATCACCCCGGTGACCGACTTCGAGGCGCTGGCCGACGTCGACTTGGTCGTCGAAGCCGTGGCCGAGGAGCTGCCGGTGAAGCAGGCGGTGTTCGCGGCGCTGGACGAAGTCGTCCGCCCGGGCGCGGTGCTGGCGACGACGACGTCTTCGCTGCCGGTGATCGAGTGCGCGGCGGCGACGTCCCGGCCGTCCGACGTGATCGGTCTCCACTTCTTCAACCCGGCCCCGGTGATGAAGCTGGTGGAGGTGGTCTCGACGATCGCGACCGCCCCGGACGTGGTCGCGACGGCGAGCGCGGTCTGTTCGGCGGTGGGCAAGCACGCTGTCCACTGTGGAGACCGCGCGGGTTTCATCGTCAACGCGCTGCTGTTCCCGTACCTGAACGACGCGGTGAAGATGCTGGAGGCCCACTACGCGGGGGCGAACGACATCGACACGGCGATGAAGGTGGGCTGCGGCCTGCCGATGGGCCCGTTCGAGCTACTGGACGTGGTCGGGCTGGACGTGTCGCTGGCCATCCAGCGGACGCTGTACAACGAGTTCCGCGAGGAGGGTTTCGCACCGGCGCCGCTGCTGGAGCACCTCGTGACGGCCGGACGGCTGGGCCGGAAGACCGGGAAGGGCTTCAAGGATTACTGATCAGCTTCCCAGGCTCAGCGCGACGTTCCCGTGCCGGCGCCGCCTGAGCGTCCCGTCCCGAGTGCGCCTTGGGGGAGCACGGTTCCCGCGGCGTTGTAGACCGTGACCGTCGTCCCGGTCGTAATGTCCGAGTATCCGCCGGAGCGGCCACAGGTGCTGTAGGCGTACCCGCCGCTGTTCAGCGTGAACGTGCGGCTCAGCGGCCGGCGACCTCGACGAGGACCGGTTTCACGTCCAGGACCGGGGTGCCGTCGATGGCTTCCAGGCCCGTCACCGTGAGCGTGCCGTTCTCGACCGCCGTCACCGTCACGGTGTGGAGGCCGATCGGGTTCGGGCGGTCCGGGGAGCGCGTCGAGAAGACCCCTTCGCGGGGGCGGCCCGGGTCGCTGCGCGGGTGCACCGACTGGACGTCGCGGTCGGCTTCGTGCAGCCACGTCAGCAGGACCAGGCGGTCGCCCGGGCGGAGGTCGGCCGCCGCCGGGTGGAACTCCGGGGCGAACACCACCCGGGCCGGTGGGGCGCCCTCGTCGCCCTGCTTCGGGGCCGTCCCACGGTCCTGGAGCGACGACTCGACGTGCGCCACCGGCCGCACCTCGTAGCTCGTCACCGGTAATAACCCTCGACCGGCACGCGAGCCTCGTCGAACAGTGCCGGGCCCTGGAGCTCGTGCCCGCCCCACGTGACCGGCGGGCGCAGCGTGAGGAACTGTTCCGTCGACAGCGCGTACACGACGCGGCCGAGCCCGGACCGCTCGATCGCGCCGGTGCACATCCCGCACGGCTGGGTGCTGGTGAACATCGTGGTCGCCGCGGCGGCCTCCGGTGCCAGGTTCTGCGCCGCCCAGCGGGCGAGCTTCAGCTCCGGGTGCGCCGTGATGTCGTTGTCGGTCAACGAGGTGTTGCGGTCCTCGGCGAGGACCTTGCCGTCCGCGTCGGCCAGCAGGGAGCCGAACGGCGGGTTGCCGTGTTCCTCGCGCGCTTCACGGGCGAGCTCGATCGCGCGCCGCAACAGGGCTTCTTCGGTGTCCTTCACCGGATCTCCTTCCAAGACGCGGCCACGGCCGCCAAGTCCCGCCACGCGACCTCCGGGTGGAGGGTCTCGGCGGGGTCCGCATCGAACGGGTCGAGCACGACGGTGTCCGCGCCGAGCATCCGCAACTGCGCCAGGTCGTCGAGGACCTGGTCGAGAGTGCCTTCCCCGGCACGCCGCTCCGGTCCGGTCACCGCGGTTCCTGTCACCCGCAAGAGGATCCGCGGCGCGAACGCCGGCACCGGCCGGTCGCCGGCCACGTTTTGCAGGCGCTCCAGGCCTTCCCGGAACCCGGACATCGTCATCCGCAACGGGTGCCACGCGTCGCCGAGCTCCACCGCACGGCGCAGCCCGGCGTCGCTGTGCCCGCCCAGCCACAGCGGGATCGGGCCGGCCCGGTAGTCGTCGTGGTCGGCCCAGGCCGCGCGGATCGTCCGGAGGTATTCGCTGGTGAGCTTCCCGCGCTGCTCGAACGGGACGCCGAGCGCGTCGAACTCCTGCTTCGCCCAGCCGATGCCGGCGCCGAGCACGAGCCGGCCGCCGCTGAGCGCGTCGAGGTTCGCCGCCATCCGGGCCACCAGCAGGGGATGCCGGTACGGCACGACCAGCACGGTGGTGCCGAGCCGCACCCACTCGGTGACGCCCGCGAGCCACGACAACGTCGTGAACGGCTCGTAGAACGGCGCCGGGTACTGGCCGGCGACGTCCGGCGTGATCGCGACGTGGTCGGAAACCATCAGCAGGTCGTAGCCGAGGCCTTCCACGGTCCGCGCCCAGGCGCGCAGCACGCCGGGGTCGGTGCCGGGACCGAAGTTGGGGACGTTCACGCCGATCTTCACCACGAAAGGCTATCGAGGTCAAAGCCGTGATCGGAAGGGAATGATCACGGTGTTCGGCGGCTCCGGCCGTGGATCTCGCGGTAGATTCGCCCGGTGACCGAGACTCTCGATCAGACGGACTGGGCCATCCTGGTCGAGCTCCAGCAGGACGCCCGGCTGCCGCTCACCGAACTGGGCCGCCGCGTGAACCTCAGCGCGTCGGCCACGACCGAACGGCTCCGGCGGCTCGAGTCGGCCGGGGTGATCACCGGCTACCGCGCCGACATCGACCTCGGCAAGGTCGGCTACCCGGTGCTCGCCGTCGTCCGGCTCAAGTACCCCGGCAGCCGGCACGACGCGCTGCACAAGCTGCTCGGCGAGCGCCTCGAGATCCTCGAATGCCTGCGCACCACCGGCGACGACTGCTACACGCTCAAGGTCGCGGCGGCCTCGATGGCCCACCTCGAGCACACGATGGACGAGCTGGCCCAGTTCGGCAGCACGACCACGAGCATCGTCTACAGCCAGACACTGCCCTACCGCGGACCGCGGGAGCCCGCCCGTGATCTCGACGCCTGAGCGGATCGTCGTCTACGGCGTGACCGGCTCGGGCAAGTCGACGCTCGCGGCCCGCATCGCCGAGCGCACCGGCCTGCCCTACGTCTCGGCCGACGACCTGACCTGGCAGCCGGGCTGGGTCCAGGTGCCCGACGAGGAGCAGCGCCGCCGCCTCGCCGAGGTGTGCGCGGGGGAGCGCTGGGTCCTCGACGCGGCGTACAGCAGGTGGAAGGACGTCGTGCTGCCGCGCACGCAGCTCATCGTGGGTCTCGACTACCCGCGCTGGCTTTCGCTGGCCCGCCTGGTGCGCCGGACCGCCCTGCGCTCGGTGACCCGAGAGCGGATCTGCAACGGCAACGTCGAGTCGTTCCGTCAGATGTTCTCCACGGACTCGATCATCCGCTGGCACTTCAGGTCGTTCGCGAAGAAGCGGGCGACCATCCGGGGCTGGGCCGCCGAACCGCCGTGCCCCGCGGTCGTCCGGCTGACGTCCGCGCGCGAGACCCGCCGCTGGTTCGCGACGCTGTGACTCAGGCACCCGGCGGGAGCAGCGGTCCACCGCTCCAGTGCTGGAAGACGAGGTTCGTGTGCACGCGGGCGACCTCGTCCCGGGAGGTCAGCTCGTCGAGGACCAGGCGCTGCAGCTCGCCGGCGGAGCTGGTCGCGACGTGCGCGAGGAAGTCGTCCGGCCCGGTCAGATGGTAGACCGCGCGCACCTCGGGCAGGGACAGCAGGTGCTCGATGAACGGGTCCACCAGCGGCCGCCGGTGCGGGCGGACCTGCACGAACAGGAACGCCTCCAGTGGACGGCCCAGCTTCGCCGCGTCGACGGACGCGTGCTGCCCGGTGATCACGCCGGTGTCCCGCAGCCGGGCGACGCGGTCCAGGCACGTCGACGGCGCGATGCCGACCGCGGCCGCCAGGTCCTTGTTGGTGACCCGGGCATCGTTCTGGAGCAGGCGCAGAATCTCGAGGTCGACCGGACTCAGTTCGACAGAATCGGACATCGGCGAATGATATCCGAGACTGTTGCCTCGGATCCGGTGAAAGCTCGACCATGCTGCCATGACTTCCTCGCTGCGCACGCGTGCCGTCCACGCCGGCCGTGACGACCTCACGGACCTCGGGGTGCACGCCGTCCCGCTCGACCTGTCGACGACCTACCCCTCCCGCGACAGTGCCGCCGAAGCCGCCCGGATCGACGAGTTCGCCGCCGGTGGCGAACTCGACGGCCCGCCGATCTACGGCCGGGTCGGGAACCCGACCGTCGAACGGTTCGAGCGGGCGCTCGCCGAGCTCGAAGGCTTCGAGCACGGCGTCGCGTTCGCCAGCGGGATGGCCGCCGTCTCGGCCTGCCTGCTTTCCGCGGTGGCGCAAGGGAAACGGCACGTCGTCGCCGTCCGCCCGCTCTACGGCTGCAGCGACCACCTGCTCGAGTCCGGGCTGCTCGGCACCGAGGTCACCTGGGCCGCGCCGGACGCCGTCGCCGCCGCGCTGCGGCCCGACACCGGGCTGGTGTTCGTCGAGACGCCGGCGAACCCGACGCTCGCCGAGACCGACATCGCCGCGCTGGCGGCCGCCTGCGGGGACGTGCCTCTCTTGGTGGACAACACCTTCGCGACCCCGGTGCTCCAGCGCCCGGGCCGCCACGGTGCGCGGATCGTGTTGCACAGCGCGACGAAGTTCCTCGGCGGCCACGGCGACGTGATGGGCGGGATCGTGGCGTGCGACGCCGAGGAAGCCGCCCGGCTCCGGCAGATCCGCTTCGCGACCGGTGGTGTGCTGCACCCGCTCGCCGGATACCTGTTGCTGCGCGGGCTTTCCACGCTGCCTTTGCGCGTCAACGCCGCTTCGACCACCGCGGCGACGCTGGCCTCACGGCTCGGCGACCACCCGGCGGTGACGGCCGTCCACTACCCGCGTCTCGGCGGGCCGCTGGTGGCGTTCGAGGTCGACGGCGACCCGCACGCCCTGATCGGCGCGGTCCGGCTGATCACGCCGGCCGTCAGCCTCGGCAGCGTCGACACCCTGATCCAGCACCCGGGGTCGATCAGCCACCGGATCGTCGACGCGGGCGACCGGCACGACGCGGGCGTGTCCGACCAGCTGATCCGCCTGTCGGCCGGGCTCGAGGACGTCGAGGACCTCTGGGCCGACCTGGAGCAGGCGCTGAAGGTGCTCTAGCCGCAGCAGCCGCCGCCACAACAGCCACCGCCACCGCCCGCCGGGACCGTGGATCCGCTCGCGGCCCCGGTGAGGGCGATCGTGGTGAGCAGCTTGACGGTGTCGGCGTGGCCCTCCGGGCAGGCCGCCGGCGCGCTCGATTCGCTCATCGGGCGCAGGAGCTCGAAGGTCTCGGTGCACTCGCGGCAGCGGTAGGCGTAGGTCGGCATGCCGCGATTATCGCCGGAGTGCCCCGCGGGTGGGAAGCTGGGCGCGTGCAGCCGCCCACGCTCGCCGACGTCCCGCACCTCGGCCAGGTCGTCCCGTCCCTGCTCGCCGCGCTCGGGGTGCCCGGCTGCGGGAACACGCTGAGGTTGCCGGAGGCCCGCAGCGCCGGGGTCCTGCTGGTGGACGGGCTCGGCTGGGAGCTGCTGGCCGAGCACGCGGCGGACGCGCCGGTGCTGACCGAGCTGGCCCGGGAGCCGCTGCGCGTGGGTTTCCCGTCCACGACGGCCGCCGGGGTGGCGGCGATCGGCACCGGGCTCGCCTCCGGCGAGCACGGCATGGTCGGCTACACGTTCGAGATGCCGGGCACCGGCGTGCTGAACGCGTTGCGCTGGTGCAGCCACGAAGACGGCAGCGACCTGCGTGGCGCCCTCCCGCCCCGCGAGGTGCAGCCGCTGCCGACGACGTTCGAGCGGGCCGCCGCGGCGGGCATCGACGCGGCCGTGGTGTCGGCCGCCAAGTTCCGCGACACCGCCCTGACCCTGGCCACGCAGAGCGGAGCGCGGTACGCCGGGGTGCACGCGCTCGGTGACCTCGCCGCGCGGACGCTGTCCGTGCTCGACGGGCGCGCGTTCTGCTACGCCTACCACGGTGACCTCGACCTGCTGGGGCACGTCTACGGCCCCGGCTCGGCCGCGTGGCGGGCGCAGCTGCGGCAGGTCGACCGGCTCGTCGAGTCCCTTGTGGACGGTCTGCCGGCCGGTGCCCTGCTCGCGGTGGTCGCCGACCACGGGATGGTCGCCGTCGACGACCAGCTCGACCTCGAAGACGTCCCGGAGCTGCTTTCCGGGGTCCGGACCTTCGGGGGCGAGGTGCGGGCCCGGCACGTCTACACCGAGCCGGGCGCGGCCGCGGACGTCCTCGCGGCCTGGCGGGCGGTGCTGGGTGAGCGGGCCTGGGTGCGGTCGCGCGAGGAGGCCGTCGCCGAGGGGTGGTTCGGGCACACCGTCAGCGACCGGGTGCTGCCGCGGATCGGCGACGTCGTCGCGGCGGCCCGGGGGCGGTTCGGGATGGTGCGGGGGCTGGCCGAGGCCGTGGAGACGTCGCTGATCGGGCAGCACGGGTCGCTCACCACGGCCGAACAGCTGGTGCCGCTGGCGCTCGCCCAGGGGTGAGCGGGCGGATTTCCGGGAACGTGCTCCGGCGGGAACTTTCCCGATCGGTGTGCCGACCTGTCCACTGCGTACCGAGTGACGGGAGTGGGCGGGATGAGCGGGCTGGACGGGATCGGGGTCGTCGGGGCCGGTGGTGAGGGACGGGCGGTCGCGGCCCACCTCGCGTCACTGGGGTTGCCCGTGCACCTCTGCACACGGGATCTGTCGGCTGTGCGGGACATCGCGCGCCGGCGGGAGATCGTCGCGAGCGGGGTGCTCGACGGTCGGTTCCCGCTGCGGGAGGTGACGGCGGACCCCGCGTCGTTGGCCGGGCGGGCCGTGGTGCTGGTCGCGACGGTGACCACCGCCTATCCGGAGGTCGCGGTCCGGCTGGCGCCGCACCTTCGCCCGGGGCAGGTGGTGGTGCTGTTCTCCAGCAAGCTGTGCGGGAGCGTCGAGTTCGCGCACGCGCTCGCCGCCGCCGGGGCACCGGCGGTCGACGTCGTCGAGACCGACGCGCTGTTCGCCGCCCGGCCGTCCGGGACCGGCGGGGTGACGGTGCTGGGGGCCAAGGGCTGGAACCTGATCTCCGGCAGCACGCCGTCCGCGGTCGGACGGCACGCCGGGCTGCTGCGCGAGTGGTTCCCGATGCTGGAGGTCGCGCGGAACCCCGTCGAACGCGGCCTGCACGACTTCGGCGCGGTCGCGCACGTGCCGATCGCGCTGGCCAACCTCGGCACCATCGACCGCGCGGAGGACCTGCTCTTCTACGTCGAAGGCGTTTCGCACCGCACGATCGCGTTGCTGGAGCGGACCGAGGCCGAGTTCGCCGCCGTCGCGCGGGCGTACGGTGCCCGGCTGCTGCCCATGACCGAGATCCTCGACCGCTACTACGGCTGCCCAGCCACGACGTTGCTCGACGCGTTGCGGACGGTGGAGCCGTACCGGACGATCGCCGCGCCGACCAGCCTCGACCACCGGTTCCTGACCGAGGACATCCGCTCCACGCTCGTGCCGCTGCAGGCACTCGCGCGGTGCGCCGGGGTCGTCACGCCGATGGTCGACGCCGCCATCACGATCATGTCCGTGCTCGGGGGCGAGGATTTCCGGCTGACCGGCCGGACGCTGGCCCGGCTCGGCTGGGACGGGCTCGGCCACGACGGGATCCGGCGCCGGCTGCGGGCCGGTGGCCGGGTCGCGGCTTGAGCACCGACGGGCATCACGCGTGACGGGACGGGCATCTCGCGTGATTGCGGGGGCATCTCGCGTGATTGGAGGGGCATCACGCGTGATTGGAGGGTCGACTCGCGTACTCGGGCGGACGACTCGCGTATCCAGATGGACGACTCGCGTACCTGGGTGGACGACACGCGTACCTGGGTGGACGACTCGTGGGTCTGGAGGGGCGGGTGGGCGGGAGCGGGTGGCGGTTACCGTTCGGGGGTGCCTCGACGGAATCGTCCCGGCCGCCGCGCGGACGGCGGGCCGCCCGAACGCGAACTCGGTGCCGCGACCGGCTGGGCCCGCGCCGAGTCCGGGTCCGACGGCGACTGGCTCGTGCGGACCGTGCCCGGCTCGCAGGCCACCAAGGACTACCGGTGCCCCGGCTGCGACCACGAGATCCGGCCGGGCACGCCGCACCTCGTCGTCTGGCCCGCCGACGAGACCGGCTCCGTCGCCGACCGGCGGCACTGGCACCGGGCCTGCTGGGACGCCCGGGCGCGCCGGCGGCCGAACCGCCGCCGGTGACGCCATTCCTTCTGGAGTTGTCAAAGATCGCCCGGCTCAGCGCCGGTAGTGCCGCGACATCGCGCCGTCGTACATCTCCTCCGTGTACTCGGTGAAGCCGAGCCGCTCCGCCACCCGCAGCGACGGCTTGTTGTCGACGCTCACGCTCGCCAGCACCGGCACGGACGGCAGCTCGCGGGCACACCACCCGAGGACCGCCAGCCCGGCCTCGCCCGCGTACCCCTTGCCCCACGCCGACGGCCGGAACCGGTAGCCGAGGTTCAGCACCTTCTCGCCGTGGAACTCCCGCAGCCGCACTCCGCACATGCCGATCACCTCGGTGCCGCCGCGCTCGGTCACCGCCGGGTAGCCGAAGCCGTGCTCGGCCCAGTGCGCCAGCCACTCCGAGAACATCGCCGACGCGCGCGGGACGTCGGGCGGGTCCGGGTGGAAGCGGTTGGTGCGCGGATCCGTGTGGATGTCGACCATCGCCTGCCGGTCCGCCTCGTGGAGCGGACGCAGCAGCAGCCGGTCGGTTTCGATGTCGGTGAACACATCGGCGAAGCTAGCGCGGGGGTCCGACAAAATGGCCCGCATGACGGAACTGCCGCTGGTTCTCCTCCACGCCTTTCCCCTGGACGCCCGCATGTGGAACGCGGTGCGCGAGCCCCTCGCATCACACCTTCGGGTGATCACCCCGGACCAGCGCGGGCTGGGCCGCTCGCCGCTGCCGGAGTCCGATCGCGAGCCGAGTCTCGAGGACGCCGCGCGCGACGTCGTCGCTCTGCTGGACCGCCTGGAGCTGGACCGGGTCGTGCTCGGCGGCTGCTCGATGGGCGGCTACCTCGCGATGGCCGTGCTGCGGCTGGCACCCGAGCGGGTCGGCGGGCTCGTGCTCATCGACACCAAGGCGACGCCCGACACGCCCGAGGCCGCGCAAAGCCGGCTCGACGTGGCCAAGCGCGTCGACGACGAGGGCATCGGCGGCTGGCTCGCTGAGGCCAACCTGCCGAACCTGCTGGCCGGGTCGACGCGCGAGCGTCGGCCGGACATCGTCGAGGACGTCCGGGTGATCATCGAATCACAGCCGTCCGCCGGGATCTCGTGGACGGCACTGGCGCTGCGGACCCGGCCGGATTCCCTCGAGCTGCTGCGCGACGCGGGCGTCCCCGCGCTGGTCGTCGTCGGCGAAGAGGACCCGATCACCCCGGTCGCGGCGGCGAGCGCGATGGTCGAGGCCATGCCTGGCGCGACGCTCGTGGTGCTCCCCGAAGTCGGGCACCTGACCCCGCTGGAGGACCCGGCGGGCGTGGTCGAGGCGATCCTCTCCTGGTACCCGGCGACTCACGAGAAGTAGGCGGCGAGCGCCGAACGGGCGCCGGGGAGCCGGTGCGGGAACCGGATCGCGATGACGTACTGCCACACGACCGAGTAGAGCTCGCGGAGGCGGACCCAGGGCTCGACCGAGGCGCCGGCCGGCTCGCCGGGGTAGGCGGCCAGGAACTCCGGGCCGCCCTGCCGGGCGAGGATCCCGAGGTCCCAGGCCAGCGGCCCGAGCCAGGTGTCCTCGAAGTCCAGCCAGCAGGGGCCGGCGGGGGTGGCGATCAGGTTGCCGGGGTGCGCATCGCCGTGCAGTGGCTGCACGGCGACGTCCGGGAGCGCCTCGGCGAGCCGGTCGGCCTCCGCGCGCAACCGGGGCGCTTCGCCGTCCAGGTCGTGCCGGTCGAAGATCCGATCGAGGTCGTCGAGCGGGCCTCGCCGGGGCAGTTCGCCCGGGTAGTCCCGCAACGCGGAGTGCACTTCGGCGAGCGAGCGCGCGACGACGTCCGGTGCGTACCGGTGGTCCGGATCGTGCGGGGTGTGGTGCCAGAGCGTGACCGGCAGGCCCTCGGCGAAATGCGTTCCGACCGGGGGATCCGTGGCCGGTGAGACGACGAGCACACCACGTTCGGTGAGGAACCGGGAGAGGGCCACGTCCCGCTCCTGCCAGGCCGGCCCGGGTCGCGCGAGGCGGGTGGTCCCCGGCACCCGCGCGACCAGCGGACCCAGCTTCACCAGCACGTTCGAGCGTTCGTGGAGGACCTCGGGCTCGTGCTCGCGCAGGCCCAGCCGGGAGGTCACGGTCAGTGCCGCGCGAACCGCGGCGCGCGTGTATTCGTCGGCCACGGACCGATCTTGCCAGCCGGTGCGCGCGACTGTCGGTAGCGAGGGCTACGATCCCCCTTGACCGCTGAACCGGGCGTTGCCCACCTCGGCGGCCGGACGATGACCACCACGAGGTTTGAGTGTTGGAGGCAGGAGTGACGGCCGTAGCCCCCAAGCCGATCGCGACGCGCCCGTACCCCGCGCGCGAGTCGGTCAAGGGTTCGTACCTGCTGCGGTTGTTCCGCACGACGGACCACAAGCAGATCGGGATCATGTACCTGGTCACGTCGTTCGCCTTCTTCATGGCGGGCGGCGCGATGGCCATGCTCATCCGTACCGAGCTGGCGCGACCCGGGCAGCAGTTCCTGTCGCAGGAGCAGTACAACCAGTTGTTCACCATGCACGGCACGGTGATGCTGCTGCTGTACGCGACCCCGATCCTCTTCGGCTTCGCGAACTTCGTGCTCCCGCTGCAGATCGGCTCGCCGGACGTCGCGTTCCCGCGGCTGAACGCGTTCTCGTACTGGCTGTACCTCTTCGGCGGCCTGATCGTGCTGTCGGGCTTCCTGACGCCGGGTGGCGCCGCCGACTTCGGCTGGTTCGCCTACACCCCGCTGTCGGACGCGATCCACTCGCCGGGCGTCGGCGCGGACCTGTGGATCTCCGGCCTGGTGGTCTCCGGTCTCGGCACCATCCTCGGCGCGGTCAACATGGTCACCACCGTGGTCTGCCTGCGCGCGCCGGGCATGACGATGTACCGGATGCCGATCTTCACCTGGAACATCCTGGTGACGTCGATCCTGATCCTGCTCGCCTTCCCGATCCTGACCGCGGCCCTGATGGGCCTGCTGGCGGACCGGCACTTGGGTGCGCATGTGTTCGACCCCGAAAACGGCGGGGTGATCCTCTGGCAGCACCTGTTCTGGTTCTTCGGCCATCCAGAGGTCTACATCGTCGCGCTACCGTTCTTCGGGATCGTGTCTGAGATCTTCCCGGTGTTCAGCCGCAAGCCCATGTTCGGCTACAAGAGCCTGGTCTGGGCGACGCTGGCCATCGCGGCGCTGTCGGTCGCGGTGTGGGCGCACCACATGTACGCCACCGGCGCCGTGCTGCTGCCGTTCTTCTCCTTCATGACGTTCCTGATCGCGGTCCCGACCGGCGTGAAGTTCTTCAACTGGATCGGCACGATGTGGAAGGGCCAGCTGTCCTTCGAGACGCCGATGATCTTCTCGATGGGCTTCATCGTCACGTTCCTCTTCGGCGGCCTGACCGGCATCATGCTGGCCGCGCCGGCGATCGACTTCCACGTGTCGGACAGCTACTTCGTCGTCGCGCACTTCCACTACGTGCTCTACGGCACGATCGTGTTCGCCACCTTCGCCGGCATCTACTTCTGGTTCCCGAAGATCACCGGCCGGATGATGGACGAGAAGCTCGGCAAGTGGCACTTCTGGACCACGTTCATCGGCTTCCACGGCACGTTCCTCGTCCAGCACTGGCTGGGCGCGGAGGGCATGCCGCGCCGGTACGCGGACTACCTGACCAGTGACGGTTTCACCACGCTGAACACGATCTCGACGATCGGCGCGTACATCCTCGGTGCCTCGACGCTGCCGTTCATCTGGAACGTCTTCAAGAGCTACCGGTACGGCGAGATCGTCACGGTGGACGACCCGTGGGGCTACGGCAACTCGCTCGAATGGGCGACGTCCTGCCCGCCGCCGCGGCACAACTTCACCGAGCTGCCCCGGATCCGCTCCGAGCGGCCCGCGTTCGAGCTGCACTACCCGCACATGATCGAACGCATCCACAACGAGGGTGAGATCGGCTTCTTCGGGAAGCAGAAGGTCAACAGCCACTCGGCCCCGTCGCAGCTGCTCACCGAAGCGGTGATCCCGGGAGACCACTCCAAGGACAACGCGAGCGAGCAAGGCGACGACAAGTAGCACCTGATCGAGTGAGCGCGTGCCCGGCTTTTGTGAAGCCGGGCACGCGCTCTACTTATGTCCGCGGCCGGACCGGCAGACTGACTGTGCAGCGTCGCCGAACGAGGGATGACCAGTGACCCAGACCCCCGTCCTGATCACGACCACCGGCCCCGACAAGCCGGGCGTCTCGTCCGTGCTGTTCGCCGTGCTGACCCGCCACGACGTCGACGTGCTCGACGTCGAGCAGGTCGTCATCCGCGGGCAGCTGGTGCTCGGCGTGCTCGCCGGCGTGTACCGCGACCCGGAGGGCCTGCAGGAGTCGGTCGAGCAGGCGATGGCGTCCGTCGGCATGCAGGTCGAGGTCAAGATCGGCTCGGCGATCGGGGACGACCCGTTCGCGCTGGGCCGCAGCGACTCCACCCACGTGCTGGTGGTGCTGGGCCGTCCGGTCACCGCGCGGGGCTTCTCGGAGGTCGCGCGCCGGCTGGCTTCGCTGGGCGCCAACATCGACGCGATCCGCAGCGTCGCCGACTACCCGGTGACCGGGCTGGAGCTGTACGTCTCGGTCGACCGGGACACCCGGGAGGCCGACGCCGCCCTGCGCTCGGAGCTCGCCGACGCCGCGGTCGAGGTGGGCGTCGACATCGCCGTCGAGCGGGCCGGGATCACGCGCCGGGCGAAGCGGATGGTCGTCTTCGACGTCGACTCGACGCTCATCCAGGGCGAGGTCATCGAAATGCTGGGCGCGCACGCCGGCGTCGAGCCGGAGATCCGCGAGATCACCGAGGCCGCCATGCGCGGTGAGCTGAACTTCACCGAATCGCTCGAACGGCGGGTCGCGCTGCTGGAGGGCCTGCCCGCGTCGGCGATCGACGAGGTCGCCGCGTCCATCGAGCTGACCCCGGGGGCGCGCACGACGATCCGCACGCTCAAGCGGATGGGGTTCAAGACCGGGGTGGTGTCCGGCGGGTTCACGCAGGTCATCGGTCGTCTGGTGGAGGAGCTGGGCCTCGACTTCGCGGCGGCGAACGAGCTCGAGATCGTCGACGGCAAGCTCACCGGGCGCGTGGTCGGGGAGGTCGTCGACCGCGCCGGCAAGGCGAAGGTGCTTCGCCGCTTCGCCGGCGAGTACGACATCCCGCTCGAGCAGTGCGTCGCGGTCGGGGATGGCGCCAACGACATCGACATGCTTTCGGCGGCCGGTATGGGCGTCGCGTTCAACGCCAAGCCCGCGCTGCGCGAAGTGGCTGACACGGCGCTCTCGCACCCGTACCTCGACGCCGTGCTGTTCGTGCTCGGCCTCACGCGCGGCGAGGTCGAAGCGGCCGACGCCGCCGACGGGCTCGAGCTGATGCGTCCGTGAGCAGCGTTCTCGACCCCCTGGGCGCCCGCTACGCGTATTGGCTGGGGCTCCCGGCCGAAGACACTTCGGACACTTCCGACGAGCTCCCGGAGGAAGTCCGGGCGATGCCGGTGATCCTGCGCATCGAACGGGCCGAGCCGCCCGGCCGCACGCCGCTGCTGGAGGCCGCCGCGGCCGCCGCGCTGGCGGTCTGCCTCGATGAGCGTTCGGAGCCCGGTGGCGAGTGGGCCGAGCCGATGCACGCGTGGCTGGACAACCGGATCCGCAAGGTGGCGCGGCGCGCGCGAGGTGCGCACTGGGCGGCGGTGCAGGACCTGCCGGGCATCACCGTCGAGATCGACGGCGCCGAGGCGCGGGCCCTGGTGCCGGGCCTGGTCGCCGAGGCGCCCAAGGAGGTCTCGCGGCTGCAGATCTCGGGCAGTGAGCTGCCGCCCGACGAGCCCGGGCCGCTGCCCGCCGGCGTCCCGCTGCTCCTGCTCAACCCGCACGCGCCGATGACCGTCGGCAAGGCCGCCGCGCAGGTCGGGCACGCCACGATGATCCTCGCGGCGCTGCTGGACGACGCCGCGCTGGCCGGCTGGGCCGAGCGGGGATACCGGACCGCCGTGCGCACCGCGAGCCCGGTGCAGTGGAAGGAACTGCACCCCGGCGACGACCCGGAGGGAGCGTGGCGGCGCGATCGTGTCGTGGCCGTCCGGGACGCCGGGTTCACCGAGGTCGATCCGGGCACGATCACGGTTCTTGCCCAGTGGGAGCCGGAACAAGCGGTTTCCTGACCGGGTTGGAGCGGGCATGGGACTCGAAGTACAGCGCGACGGCAAGCACTCCTTCGTCGGCCGCAACGACCGGGGCGCCGAGGTGCGGCTGGGCCGCACCGGCGCCGAAGGGGCGTTCTCGCCCGCGGAACTGCTGCAGATCGCGGCAGCGGGCTGCAGTGCGGTGACCGCCGAGGAGCTGATCACGCGGCGAGTGGGCGAAGACGCGAAGTTCCGCGTGGCCGTGAGTGCCGATCGCCGTGAGGGCGCTTCGGAGCTGGACGCGGTGCACGTGGCCTTCGATGTCGACGTGTCGACTTTGGCGGCGGATCAGCGGGAGGCGCTGGCCGGTGCCGTGGATCGCGCGATCGAGCGGCTGTGCACGGTGAGCCGGACGCTCAAGAAGGGGATTCCGGTGACGGAGAGCTTCCCGGAGGCCTAGTTCTCGCTGGATTCCCAGACCACGTAAGCCTGGTCGGCGTCGGTCGTCATGGCCTCGATGAACTTCTCGTTGTCGAAGCCGGGCAAGGACTGCAGGCGCTCGATCAGGGCGTCGGCCGCCGGGTCGCCGCTCGGGACCGCCGTGCCCTTGCCGTCCGTTCCGACCAGCATGAAGAACACGTCTTCGTTCCACGGGCCGTCGGGGATCACGCGGACCATCACCGACGACAGGCCGGCCCACGTGACAGCTTCTTCGCTGCCGTCCGCGAGCCGCCGCCGTACGCCGGTGTCGTCGACACTGACGGTCCGGGACTGTGCGCTGGACGAATCCTGGGTCAACCGGTGCTCCCTTTATTGCTTCGGTTGCTTCACCGTACCGGTCGGTGTTGTGGACCGCGTCACGCGGGCGCGGCTGCGTCCAGCCGGCGCAGCGCTTCGCGCGCGACCTTCGGGTCCATCGTCGGCCAGAACGGAGGCAGCGAAGCACGGAGGAATCCGCCGTAGCGGGCGTTCGCGAGCCGCGAATCCAGCACCGCGACCACCCCGCGGTCGCTGACCGAACGGTGCAGCCGGCCGGTGCCCTGCGCCAGCAGCAAAGCCGCGTGCGTGGCCGCCACGGTGAGGAACCCGTTGCCGCCGCGGGCTTCCACCGCGCGCTGCCGGGCCGAGGAGACCGGGTCGTCCGGGCGCGGGAACGGGATCCGGTCGACCACCACGAGCTGCAGCGACGGACCGGGGACGTCCACGCCCTGCCACAGGCTCAGCGTGCCGAACAGGCACGTGCGGACGTCCTCGGAGAACTTCTGGACCAGCAGCGACGTCGCGTCCTCGCCCTGGCAGAGGATCGGGAAGTCGAGCCGCTCGCGCATCTCCTCGGCCGCCTGCTTGGCCGCGCGCATCGAGGAGAACAGCCCCAGCGTGCGCCCGCCCGCGGCCTCGATCAGCTCGGCCAGTTCGTCCATTGTGGACGTCGCGAGGCCGTCGCGGCCCGGCGGCGGCAGGTGCTTGGCCAGGTACAGGATGCCGTTCTTCCGGTGGTCGAACGGCGACCCGACGTCCAGGCCGGTCCACTTCGGGCCGGAGTCGTCGGACGGCGCTTCCTTGTCGGTCGCGGCTCCTGGCGCCTTTTCGACGCGAGCGGCCGGCGGGAGGCCCCACTGGCGCGCCATGGTGTCGAACGTCCCGCCGAGGGTCAGCGTCGCCGACGTCAGGACCGTCGTGTGCAGGTTGAAGACGCGCTCGCGCAACAGCCCGGCGACGCCCAGCGGCGCCACCTTCAGCGCCGGCGGCCGCGGGTTCGACGCGTACTTGTCGCCGGCGAGCCAGACGACGTCGCGCTGGTGCGCCTGGTCGTCGTCGAACGCCTCCAGCAGGCGGACCGCGGTGTCGTGCACCTCGTCGAGCAGCGAGCGCGCCAGCTTCCGCGCGGTGGCCCCTTCGAGGTCCTCCTTGCGATCGGATCCCAGCGACGTGATGCACCGGTGCGCGGCGTCGCGGATCGCCGGGATGGCCCCCTTCAGCGGCTGCGGCAGCTCGTCCATCCGGCCCGGGGGCAGGTCGTCGACGATCAGCGCCAGCCCGTCTCCCGCTTCCAGGAGGCTGTCGGCGACGTCGGCGTCGATCAGCTTGCCGCAGCGGCGCGCGGCCGACGCGCACATCGCGCTGGTCAGCTCGCCGGTGGCGACGGAAGTGACGCGGTCGACGAGGTCGTGCGCCTCGTCGATGATCACGACGTCGTGGTCCGGCAGGACCTGGTAGCCCTGCAGGGCGTCGATCGCCAGCAGCGCGTGGTTGGTGACGATGACGTCGGCGCGGCCGGCCTCGGCGCGGGCCTTCTCGGCGAAGCAGTCCGTGCCGATCGGGCAGCGCGAAGCGCCGAGACATTCCTTCGCCGTCACGGACACCTGGCGCCACGCCTGGTCGGTGACGCCGGGGACGAGCTCGTCGCGGTCGCCGGTTTCGGTGTCCGACGCCCACTCCCGCAGCCGCGTGACCTCCTTGCCGAGGCGCGACACCGCGAACGGATCGAAGAGCTGGGCGTCCTCCGGCTCGTCCGGCGCGCCGGAGTCCAGGCGGTGCAGGCACATGTAGTTGCGGCGGCCCTTGAGGATCGCGAAGGTCGGTTCGCGGCCCAGCGGCTTCTTCAGCGCCTTCGCCAGGCGCGGGAGATCGCGGTCGACGAGCTGGCGCTGCAACGCGATCGTCGCCGTCGAGACCACGACGGTGGCTTCCTTCTCGACGGCGTGCCGGATCGCGGGAACGAGGTAGGCCAAGGACTTGCCGGTGCCGGTGCCGGCCTGCACGGCCAGGTGCTCGCCGGTGCGGATGGCGCGGCCGACGGCGTCCGCCATCTCGACCTGCCCCGGGCGCTCGGCACCTCCGACGGACTCCACCGCGTGGGTGAGGAGTTCGAGGACGCCGGGGAAGTCAGTTCGAGCGGGCACAGCGACACATTAGCCGCCGCCTCCGACAAAGAGCGGCGCTCCGTCGCGAACGGGCCACTCGCGTCGCGGGACCTCCCGTGCGGAAGGTCCCGCGGCGAGCACTCAGTCCTGATTACGGCCGGAGACCAGCTTCCAGGTCAGCGGCAGCAGGCCGGCGGCCACGACGATCTTGATCGCGTCCCCGACCAGGAACGGCGTCACGCCCTTGGCGAACGCCGTCGACAGGTCGAACCCGGTGGACGCCATCAGCCACGGCACGCCGAACGCGTAGATCACGACGTTGCCGAGCACCATGGTGCCCGCGGTGCGCACCGGCGTCCGGTCGCCGCCGCGGCCGGCGAGCGCGCCGACCAGCGCGCCGGCGAAGACGAACCCGACGATGTAGCCGGCGCTCGCGCCGGACAGGCCCGCGGTGCCGTGCTGGAACCACGGCACGCCCACGGCGCCGACGAGCAGGTACACGAGCATCGACGCGGCGCCGCGCGACATGCCGAGCGACGCGCCGACGAGCAGCGCGGCGAACGTCTGGCCGGTCATCGGCACCGGGCTGCCCGGCACCGGGATGGTCAGCTGCGCGGCGGCACCGGTGAGCACGGCACCGCCGGCGACCAGCGCGATGTCCCGGACGAGGGAGCCGGGCACGAGGTCGGCCAGCACGGGCCGCTTGCCGGCGAAGGACAGCGAAGACACAGAACCTCCCTGGGTGATCAGACAGCCGACGTTAACGCTCGTTACCTCGGGAAAAACCCGGAAGTTGCGTTCCTCACCGTCCACTCGTCCGGGTGGACCCGATCAGGGATGGCCCCGGGCCTGCCGATGACGAAGGGGGTGACTACGAACTGTCACGCGACCGAGGAGGCCGGTGCATGCGAAACGCCAGGAAGAGGACATTCCGGTTGCTGGCGGTGACGACGCTGGCCACGCCGTTCCTGGCCGCCGCCGCGTCGGGCGCGTCCACCGGATGGGCGTCTTCCGGCGCGATCGACGTGACCATCGACAACGAGCACATCGTCACCGGTGAGCTGGCGAAATGCACCGTCGACGGTCCCTACAGCGCCCGGACGCCCGGCGGCGAGACCGGCGACATCGCGGTGTTCGGCGTCGGCGAGACCGGCTGCGGCCGGTCCGGCGCGGTGTCGGTCGCGCAGGCGTCCGGGCACCGGTTCGCGACCAGCGTGCTGAAGCGCTTCGGTGGCCCGGCGCTGTCCGTGCGCACCTACTCGGCCAAGTGCGCGACGACGGAGACCGGCAGCCTCGGCGAGGTCGCGATCGGCGCGGTCGAGGGGATCACCGTGCCCGCGCAGATCCCGCCGAACGACCGGATCGTCATCCCGGGCGGCCCGGCGGGCACCGCGCTGGCGACGGTGATCCTCAACGAGACCGTGACGCCCCAGCCGCCGGACGGCAGCCTGGTGACGCACGCGGTGCACATCAAGCTGTTCCCGCAGGGCGGCCCGGCGAGCGGCGACATCTACCTGGGCACGGCCGCCTGCGACCCGTTCGGGAAGAAGTAGCGCCTCGGGGCCGGTCAAGCCGTGGCGAAGCGGCCGGCCGCCGCGACGAACTCGCCCGCCCGCGCGGCCAGGTCCGGCAGGCTGCCGCTCGGCGAGAGCGCGTCGCCCAGCAACGGGGTCGCCGCCGCGATCGCGATCGCGCCCGCTCGCAGGTAGCCCTCGACGTCGGCCAGGTGGACGCCGCCGGTCGGGACCAGCGGGACGTCCGGCAGCGGCGCCCGGATCGCGCGCAGGTAGGCGACCCCGCCCACCGCCGCGACCGGGAACACCTTGACCGCGGCTGCGCCGAGGCGCCAGGCCTGGTCGATCTCCGTCGGCGTCAGCGCGCCGCAGACCACCGGGGTGTCCAGGTCGGCGGCGCGCTCCAGGACGGCCGGGTTCACCGTCGGCGTGATCAGGTACGCGGCGCCCGCGTCGACCGCGATGTCCACATCGGACGGTTCGCGGACGCTGCCCGCGCCGATCAGCGCGTCTTCGCCGAGAGCGAGGCGCAGCGCGGTGATCGCCGCGGGCGCGCCCGGCGTCGTCAGCGTCGCTTCGAGCAGGCGGACGCCCGCCGCGTGCAGCACCATCGCCGCGTCGGCGAAGCGGGCCGCGTCGGGCGCGCGCAGGATCGCGACCAGCCGGTGTTCGGCCAGCGAGGCCCGCAGGTCCTTCACTCCGCCGACCCGACGAACGCCATGCCGGTGTGGGTGACCCCGGCCTGGTCGAAGTCCTCGATCGTCGCGTCCACCGTCGGCTGCGAGCCGCCGACGGTCAGGTCCAGCAGCACCCGGACCCCGAAGCCGGCACGAGCCGCGTCGAGCGCCGTCGCGCGGACGCAGAAGTCCGTGGCGATGCCGACGACGTCGACGTCGGTGACGTCGTGCTCGCGCAGCCAGGCTTCCAGGGACTTCCCGTCGCGGGCCGCGCCCTCGAAGCCGGAGTAGGCGGCGCTGTACTCGCCCTTGGAGAAGACCTCGCCGATCGGGACGACGTCGAGCGCGGGGTGGAACGACGCGCCCGGCGTGCCGGCGACGCAGTGCACCGGCCAGCTGTCCTTGAAGTCGGGCGTCTCGCTGAAGTGGGCGCCCGGGTCGATGTGGTTGTCCCGGGTGGCCACGACGTGGCTGTACCCGCCCTCGGCGGCCTGCTTCGAGATGGCGGCGGCCGCGGCGGCCCCGCCCGGCAGGCCGAGCGAACCCCCTTCGCAGAAGTCGTTCTGCACGTCCACCACGATCAGCGCGGTACCCATGGTCGGACTCCGTTTCAGAGACAGTGTCTTTACAAAAAGTCTTTACAAGAACTGGGTCGGGATGGCGGGCTCGCCGTGAGAGAGCTTGAGGCCCTCCCACGGCAGGCTGACCAGGCCGCGGCGCAGCCGCTGCCTGGCATCGTCGAGCGTAGGCAGGTCCGCCTCCACGCGGCCACCGCGGATCAGCGGGATCTGCAGCGGGCGGTCGGTGGGCTCGGGCTCGGGCGCGCCGCCCGCCGTGGTCCACACGACCTCCTCGACCGCCGTGCCGGTGCCGCGGTGGCGCCGCAGCGCGGACTTGCGCCCGCCGCGCGACTCCTTGTGGGCGCTGCGCTTGGCGACCGGCTTGCCGTCCACCTCGACCAGCTTGTAGACCATCCCGGCGGTCGGCGCGCCGGAGCCGGTGACCACCGAGGTGCCGACGCCGTACGCGTCCACGGGCTCCGCGCGCAGCGCCGCGATGGCGTGCTCGTCGAGGTCGCCGGAGACGACGATCCGGGTGTCCTTCGCCCCGAGGGAGTCCAGCTGCTCGCGGGCGCGGCGGGCGAGCGGGCCGACGTCACCCGAGTCGATCCGGATCGCGCCCAGCTCGGGCCCGGCGACGCGGACCGCCGTCTCGATGCCGGCGGTGATGTCGTAGGTGTCGACGAGCAGCGTCGTGTCCGCACCCATCTTGTCGACCTGCGAGCGGAACGCCTCTTCCTCGCTGTCGTGCAGCAGTGTGAAGGCGTGCGCGACGGTGCCGCGCGTCGGGATTCCGTAGCGGCGCCCGGCTTCGAGGTTGGACGTCGTCGCGAAGCCGGCCAGGTAGGCGGCCCGCGCCGCCGCGACCGCCGCGTATTCGTGCGTGCGTCGCCCGCCCATCTCGATGATCGGGCGGCCGTGCGCGGCCCCGGACATCCGGGCCGCCGCGGACGCGATCGCGCTGTCGTGGTTGAGGATCGACAGCACCAGCGTCTCGAGCAGCACGCACTCGGCGAACGAGCCGGAGACGGTGAGCAGCGGCGAACCGGGGAAGTACAGCTCGCCCTCGGGGTAGCCGTCGATGTCGCCCGAGAACTCGTAGCCGGCGAGCCAGGAGAGCGTCGCGTCGTCGACGACCGCGGTCGCCTCCAGCTGCGACAGCTCGGCGTCGGTGAAGCGGAAGTCCGCGATCGCGTCGAGGACACGGGCGGTACCCGCGACGACGCCGTAGCGGCGTCCGTCCGGCAAGCGCCGGGCGAACACCTCGAACACGCAGGGCCGCGCGTGCGTCCCATCGGCGAGCGCGCTGCCCAGCATGGTCAGCTCGTAGTGGTCGGTGAGCAGCGCAGTGCTGGTCGTGGCCGGCTCCGGTGAACCCATGGGGTCAGCCTATTCACCCACATGGCCGGACCTGGCGCGGCGTACCCTGTCGCCCCCGTGACACCATGGGGTGCATGTCCATGCCTGTCGCAGCCGAGCAGACGCAGGTCGAGCCGGCCGGTGCCGAGCTCGCCGAGTCGGACACACCCTGGCGGACGGTGGTGTGGAACGACCCCGTCAACCTGATGTCGTACGTCACGTACGTCTTCCAGAAGCTGTTCGGGTACGGGCGCGACCACGCCACCAAGCTCATGCTGGACGTGCACCACAAGGGCAAGGCGATCGTCTCGTCCGGCACCAAGGAGAAGGTGGAGACCGACGTGGCGAAGCTCCACGCGGCGGGCCTGTGGGCCACGATGGAGCAGACCTCGTGAACGGGTGGCGGCGCAAGGGCGCGGTGATCCACGCGGGCTTCGAGCAGCAGGAAGCCGCGGTGCTGCGCGGGCTGGTCAGCCAGCTCGAGGACATGCTCACCGCGCGCGCCGAAGAGGCGCCCCAGGACGAGCTCGCCGAGCTGACCGGCATCCGGATCGGGCCGACCGAGTCCCCGGACGACCCCGTGCTTTCGCGGCTGCTCCCGGACTTCCACAAGCTCGACCCGGACAACCCGACCCGCGAGGACCTCGACTCCGCCGCGGCGATGCGTTCGCTGCACGAGCCGGAGCTGCTGGACATGAAGGTCGGCGTGGCCAAGATCGTGCTCGACACGCTGCCCCGCGACGGCGGTCACGTCCGGCTGACCGAGGAGCAGGCCGACGCCTGGCTCGGCGCGCTCAACGACGTCCGGCTGGCGCTCGGCACCGCGCTCGACGTCACCGACGACATGCCCGACGAGCTGCCCGAAGACGACCCGCGGGCGCCGCACCTCGGCGTCTACCACTGGCTGACCTGGGTGCAGGAGACGCTGATCCAGGCGCTGACCGGATGATCACCGACGTGCCGGGTGTCCTGGTCGGGCACCACGAGCGGGTCGGCGACGGCTGGGCCACCGGGACGACGGTGGTCCTGGTCCCCGACGGCGCGGTCGGCGCGGTCGACCAGCGCGGCGGCGCGCCCGGCACGCGCGAGACGAACCTGCTGGAGCCGGAGAACCTGGTGCAGCGGGTCAACGCGGTCTGCCTCTCGGGTGGGTCGGCGTACGGGCTGGCCGCGGCCGACGGCGTCATGCGGTGGCTCGCCGAGCGGAACCTGGGTTTCCCGGTGGGCGCGCAGCCGCACGAGGTCGTGCCGATCGTGCCCGCGGCGGTGCTGTTCGACCTGCCGCGCAGCGAGTGGGGCAACCGGCCTGACGCGTCCTTCGGCTACGCGGCCTGTGAAGCGGCTTCGGAGTCGTTCGCTTCGGGGACGGTCGGTGCGGGCGCGGGGGCGGCCGTCGGGTCGCTGAAGGGCGGGATCGGGTCCGCGAGCGAGGTCGTCGGCGAGTTCACGGTCGGGGCGATCGCGGCGGTCAACGCGGCGGGCGAGGCCGTGGACCTCTCGACGGGCCGCGCGTTCGCGGCCGACCACGGCGACTTCGGCGTGACGTGGCCTTCGCGCGCCGCTGACCTGCCGTCGCGGCGGACCGACCTGAACACGACGATCGGCGTGGTCGCGGTGGACGCGGCGCTGTCGAAGGCCGAGGCGCGGCGGATCGCGGTCGCGGCCCAGGACGGGCTGGCGCGCGCGGTGCGCCCGGCCCACACGATGTTCGACGGCGACACGGTGTTCGCGCTGGCCACGGGAGCGCACGAGCTGCCGGACGCGAGCGGCCCGTTCGGCGCAGCGGCGCGTCCGGCGGCGCTGGACGCGCTGTGCTCGGCGGCGGCGAGGGTGTTCGCGCGGGCGATGGTGCACGGGTTGCTGGCGGCGACGACGGCCGGTGGCGTGCCGGCCTACCGGGACGTCTGGCCGGAAGCGTTCGGTCAGCCCGGATAAGGATCTTCGGACACGATCGGGCCCACTGAGCGCAATATCTCATCATCTGGACGTGCTTTGTCCACCACCTAAGATGTCGGTGTGCTCCGGATCCGCCGTGAACTCGTCGACGAGATCGTCGCCCATGCCCGCCGTGACCATCCCGACGAGGCGTGCGGCGTCATCGCCGGGCCCGCAGGGTCCGACTCGGCCGAGCGCTTCATCCCCATGCTGAACGCCGCGCGGTCGCCGACGTTCTACGAGTTCGACTCCGGTGACCTGCTGAAGCTCTACCGGGAGATGGACGCCAACGACGAGGTGCCCGTGGTGATCTACCACTCGCACACCGCGACCGAGGCCTACCCGTCGCGGACCGACGCGAACATCGCGGCCGAGCCGGACGCGCACTACGTGCTCGTCTCCACCCGCGACCCCGAAGTGCACGAATTCCGGTCGTACCGGATCGTGGACGCCGAGATCACCGAGGAGCCGGTCGAGATCGTCGACTGAGCCCCGCCGGAATAAACCGCCGCGCCACCGGCGTCTGCGTGTAAGAACCCACCGGAGGTAAGAACCCATGGCCGTGACCGTCTCCATCCCGACGATCCTGCGCACCCACACCGGCGGCGAGAAGTCCGTCGAGGCGAAGGGCGCGACCGTCCTCGAGGTCATCGACGACGTCGAGTCCCGCCACGCCGGCATCAAGGGCCGCCTGGTGAAGGAGGAGAAGCTGCACCGCTTCATCAACGTCTACGTCAACGACGAGGACGTGCGCTTCGCCGGCGGCCTCGAGGCCGAGGTCAAGGACGGCGACACCCTGACCATCCTCCCCGCCGTGGCCGGTGGCTGATCGATGGCTCGCTTCGAGTCCCTGCTCGACGCGCTCGGCGGCACCCCGCTGGTCGGGCTGCCCCGGCTCTCGCCCACGCACGACGTACGCCTCTGGGCGAAGCTGGAGGACCGCAACCCGACCGGCTCGATCAAGGACCGCCCCGCGCTGGCCATGATCGAAGCCGCCGAGCGCGAGGGCAAGCTGCGGCGCGGCTCCACGATCCTGGAGCCGACGTCGGGCAACACCGGCATCTCGCTGGCCATGGCCGCCAAGCTCAAGGGCTACGGGCTGGTCTGCGTCATGCCGGAGAACACCTCGACCGAGCGCAAGCAGCTGCTGCAGGCCTACGGCGCGCGGATCGTGTTCTCCCCGGCCGCGGGCGGCTCGAACGAGGCCGTCCGGCGGGCGAAGGAACTGGCGGAGGCGAACCCCGAGTGGGTGATGCTCTACCAGTACGGCAACCCGGCCAACGCCGACGCGCACTACCGCGGCACCGGCCCGGAGCTGCTCAAGGACCTGCCTACGCTGACGCACTTCGTCGGCGGCCTCGGCACGACCGGGACCCTGGTGGGCGTCGGCCGGTACCTGCACGAGGCGAAGCCGGACGTCCAGGTCATCGCGGCCGAGCCGCGCTACGGCGAACTGGTGTACGGCCTCCGCAACCTCGACGAGGGGTTCGTCCCGGAGCTGTACGACGCTTCGGTGCTGAACGGCCGCTACTCCGTGGGCGCGTACGACGCGCTTCGCCGCACGCGTGAGCTGCTCGAGAACGAAGGCATCTTCGCGGGCATCTCGACGGGCGCGGTACTGCACGCGGCGCTGGCGGTGGCCGAGAAGGCCGCGGCCCGGGGCGAGCAAGCGGACGTCGCTTTCGTCGTCGCCGACGCCGGGTGGAAGTACCTGTCGACGGGTGCCTACGCGGGGTCGCTCGACGAGGCCGCCGCGCGGCTCGACGGGCAGCTCTGGGCCTGAGTCACTCGGCCTTCCACAGCTCGGGCAGAGCCAGGTCGACGCCGTCGGCCCCGGCCAGCCGCTCGAAGGTGGCCATGGTCGCCCCCAGGTCGTCGAACACCTTCGGCAGCAGCTTCAGCGGCTTGGACAGCGGGCGCCAGAAGGCGTCCCAGTGGATCGGGCGGACCTTGCGCGGTCCGAGCGCGCCGACGGTCTCCCGCCAGTACTCCTCCCGCCATTCCTCGGTCTGCTTGCCGGCCGCTCCCGCGCCGAGGTAGACGACGTCAGCGGAGTGGCCGGCGAGCGCCCCGGGCACGAAGTTCGCGGACGCGTGGACGACGACGCTGCCCGCCGCGTGCGCGATGTGGAACGAGTAGCACCGCCCGGTCTTGAAGTCCTTCGCCTTGGCCGGCAGCCGGACCGGCTCGGTGATCTCGCCCGGCACCCGGTCGCCGGCGCTGTGCCTGGTGTCGATCGGGGTCACGGTGAACGCGCCGAACTCCACCGGCTCGCCCGGCACCAGCTCTTCGAACGGCTCCGCGGCCAGGTCGTAGCCCTCCTGGACCTTCCGGGTCGACGGCGAGCCGGCCAGCGTGGCGCCGGTGAGCCGCGCGACGACCGGCGCGTCGAGGACGTGGTCGACGTGCGAATGCGCCACCAGGACGGCGTCGAGCTCCGTGACACCGAGCCGGCTCAGGGCCTCGTCGATGCGCTCGCGGTCCGGCGCTACGCGCCTCGCCATCTTGAGCAGGGACGGCCGCGAGAAGAAGCCGTCGACCAGCACGCCGGAGGTGCCGTCGGTGACCAGGACGTTCGACACCCCGGCGAAAGCCGTGCGCAGTTCGGGCATGCTGAACAGCATGAAGGTCATCGGGCTGCTCGGCGGGATGAGCTGGGAATCTTCGGCCGAGTACTACCGGCTGCTGAACGAACGGGTGAAGAACGCCCTCGGCGGGTTCCACTCCGCCCACACGATCCTCTACTCCGTCGACTTCGCCGCCATCGAAGCGATGCAGGCCGAAGACCGCTGGGACGACGCCGGCGCCGAGCTGAACCGCGCGGCTCGCGCGCTCGAAGCGGCGGGAGCGGACTTCGTCGTGCTCTGCACCAACACCATGCACAAGGTGGCCGAGCAGCTGGAAGACGGCCTCGGCATCCCGCTGCTGCACCTCGGCGACGTCACCGCCGCGGCCGTCGGCGCCGCCGGGATCCGGCGGGTCGGGCTGCTCGGGACCGGGTTCACCATGGGGCAGCCGTTCTACCGCGACCGGCTCGCCGCGCACGGCCTCGACGTGCTCGTGCCGAGCGCGCAAGACCGTGACCTCGTCCACCGCGTCATCTACGACGAGCTGGTGCTCGGCGTGGTGAAGCCCGAGTCCAGGACCGCCTACCGCTGCGTGATCGCGCGGCTGGTCGAGGCGGGGGCCGAGGGCGTGATCTACGGGTGCACCGAGATCGAGCTGCTGGTCGGCCCGGAGGACTCGCCCGTGCCGACCTTCCCGACGACCCGCCTGCACGCCGACGCCGCCGTCGACTTCGCGCTCGGCAAGGCCCCGCTGCCGCCGGCCCCGGTCACACGCTGACGACCGGCCCTCCCGCGTGGGCTTCGTGCTGCGCCACGACCTGCCGCCACAGCCGCTCGCGCTCCTCGGCCGTGAACAGGTCCGGCGTGATGCCGAAGACGTCCGCCGCGGCCGTCCACCAGTCCGCCGGCAACTCGACGAACTCCTTGGTGCCGTGGCGGTTCAGGGTCCGCGCCCGCAGGGTGTCGACGCCCGTCGCGTCCCGGCGTTGCAGCACGCAGACCCGGACGAACCCGGACTCCGGTGCCGTCGACAGCCACGCGTGCTTCGCCGCGAAGTCGGCCATCTCCGCCGCGCCCGCCGCGAAGTCGAAGCCGGCGAAGCTGCCCGACGGGTCGTGGTCGAACCGCCAGCCGCCCGGCGCCACCTCCGAGGGCCGCAGCCGGTAGGTGTGCGGGCCTTGCCGGTAGGTGCCTTCCCGTAGGGGGAGCGGCTCGTGGATGCCGTCGCCCAGCCCGGCGTCCACCAGCCACGTCGTCCCCGGCTCGTCCGGCACCCCGGTGACGGTCAGCGCCAGGTGGTTGCGGTCGACGTTCGGCGCGTCGCCCGGACCGCCCTGAACCCCGCCGAGGTGGCGCGTGACCTGGTAGCCGAGCTCGCGCAGCAAGGCCGAGAAGGCGCCGTTCAAGTGGTAGCAGTACCCGCCGCGGCCACGCAGGATCCGCGCGAGCGACGCCGACGGCTCCAGCGGCGTCGGCCGCCCGAGCTGGATTTCCAGCGCCTCGTACGGCACGCGCTCGACCTGCGCCGTGTGCAACCGCCGCAGCGCGGCCACGCTCGGCGGCTCCGCGTCGAGGCCGAGCCGCTTCAGGTATCCATGAACGTCGAAGTTCCCCATGCCCGAGACGCTAGCGGTGGGTACCGACAAAAAGCCGGGATCAGGGATTTCACCCGAGGTGCGTGGGCCGGGACCGACGTAGCGTCGATCACGTGAGCACACTGCCCGTGAACCCGGACCCGGAAACCGACGCCGCGAAACGCGTGCTGCCGCCGAGACCGAAGGCGGCCGCGCTCGTCGCGCTCTCGTTCACCCTGCTGCTCTACCTGGTCGAGCTGGTGGACGTGATCCTGCCCGGCGACCTGGACCAGGGCGGCATCCACTCGCGGATGCTGTCCGGCCTCGACGGCGTGCTGTTCGCGCCGCTGCTGCACGCCGGCTGGTCGCACCTGTTCGCGAACACCGTGCCGGTGCTCGTGTTCTCCTTCCTCGCCATGGCCGCCGGGATCGGCCGGTTCGCCCTGGTCACGGCCATCATCTGGGTGGTGTCCGGGCTCGGGGTGTGGCTGATCGGGCCGGCCGACACCGTCACGGTCGGCGCGTCCGGGCTGGCCTTCGGCTGGCTCGCCTACCTGCTGGTGCGCGGCATCTTCAACCGCGCGGCCGGGCAGATCCTGGTCGCCGTCGTCCTGCTCGGCGTGTGGAGCGGCATGCTCGCCGGCCTGCTGCCCGGCAACCCGGGCGTTTCCTGGCAGGGACACGTCTTCGGCGCGCTGGCCGGCGTCCTCGCGGCGTGGCTGACCAGCCGCACGGGGAAGTCGCGCAAAGCCGTACCCCCGGCTGCGGGTAACCTCGAAGGGTGACGTCTCCGTCTGCTGATGCCCCGATCGGCGTGTTCGATTCCGGCGTCGGCGGGCTGACGGTCGCGAGGGCGCTCCTCGAGCAGCTGCCCGCCGAGCAGCTCCGCTACGTCGGCGACACGGCGCACAACCCGTACGGCCCGCTGCCGATCGCCACCGCCCGCAGCTACGCGCTCGCGGCCCTCGACGAGATCGTCGAGAGCGGCGTGAAAGCCCTGGTCATCGCCTGCAACACGGCGTCCGCGGCCTGCCTGCGCGACGCCCGCGAGCGCTACGACGTGCCGGTGATCGAGGTCGTCCTGCCCGCCGCGCGGCGCGCCGTCGTGGCCACGCACACCGGCCGCGTCGGCGTGATCGGCACCGAGGGCACCGTGCGGTCGCGCGCCTACGAGGACGCGTTCGCCGCCGCGCCCGGCATCACGCTCACCAGCGTCGCCTGTCCGCGGTTCGTCGACTTCGTGGAGCGCGGCATCACCTCCGGGCGCCAGGTCCTCGGGCTCGCGCAGGGCTACCTCCAGCCGCTGCTCGACGCCGAGGTCGACACGCTCGTGCTGGGCTGCACGCACTACCCGCTCCTGCAGGGGGTGCTGCAGATCGTGATGGGCCAGGAGGTCACCCTGGTTTCGAGCGCGGACGAGACGGCCAAGGACGTCGTCCGGATCCTCACCGAACGGGACCTGCTGACGACGCGGGAGACGCCGCCGCGGCACGAATTCCTCGCCACCGGCTCGGCCGAGCCGTTCACCCGGCTGGCCGCGCGGTTCATGGGGTTCGCCCCGGGTGTCCTCGCTCCCACCACCGCGTGATCAGGCGTCTTGGCGCTTAGGGTGTCGAAGTGCGACTGACCATCCTCGGGTGCTCCGGCAGCATCCCCGGGCCGAACACCGCCGCGTCCGGCTACCTGGTCGAGGCGGAGGGCTTCCTGCTCGGCCTCGAACTCGGCAACGGCACGCTGGCGCAACTGCAGGCCGTGGCCGACCCGTTCGACCTGGACGCCCTCGTGCTCACGCACCTGCACCCCGACCACTGCGCCGACGTCAGCGCGCTCACCGTCCTGCGGCGCTACCACCCGGCGCCGCCGTACCCGGCCCGCCCGCGCCTGCTGCCGCTGTACGCGCCGCACGACGCGCCCCTGCGGCTCGCGAACGCGTACGCGCCCAACGAGACCGAGCGGGCCACCACCGACCTCACCGACGTCTACGCCTTCCGCCCGCTGCGGCCGGAGCCGTTCCGGATCGGGCCGTTCGAGGTCGTCGCGGTCGAGGTCGACCACCCGACCCCGGCGTACGGCCTGCGCATCTCCTACGGCGGCCGGATCCTCGCGTTCACCGGCGACACCGGTCCGTGCGCGGCGCTGAACGAGCTCGCGGACGGCGTCGACCTGCTGCTCGCCGAGGCGTCCTGGACGGATTCGGCCGAACGCCCGGCCGGCGTGCACCTGTCGGGCAAGCAGGCGGGCGAGCTGGCGCGCGACGCCGCGGTCGGGCGGCTGCTGCTGACGCACATCGCGCCGTGGACGGACGCGGGCGCGGTACTGGCCGAGGCGTCGGTGGAGTTCCCGGGGGCCGAGGTCGTCAAGCAGGGTGCCGTCTACGACGTCTGAGCCGCCGGTTCTAGAGTGCTCCCGTGGCTCGAAAAGATGGCAGGAACGACGACCAGCTCCGTGACATCAAGATCACCCGGGGGTTCCAGCAGTGGCCGGCGGGGTCGGTGCTGATCGAATTCGGCAACACCCGGGTGCTCTGCGCGGCGAGCGTCACCGAAGGCGTGCCGCGCTGGCGGGCCGGGTCCGGGCTCGGGTGGGTGACCGCCGAGTACGCGATGCTGCCGTCCGCGACCAACACCCGCGGTGACCGCGAATCGGTCAAGGGCCGGATCGGCGGGCGCACGCACGAGATCTCGCGGCTGATCGGCCGCTCGCTGCGCGCCTGCATCGACCTGGCGGCGCTGGGCGAGAACACGATCGTCATCGACTGCGACGTCATCCAGGCCGACGGCGGCACCCGCACGGCCGCGGTGACCGGCGGTTACGTGGCGCTGGCCGACGCCATCACCTGGCTGGGCGCGGCGAACCGGCTCAACGACCCGCAGCCGCTGTCGTCGTCGGTGGCCGCGGTGAGCGTCGGCGTGGTCGACGGCCGCGTGCGGCTCGACCTGCCGTACGAGGAGGACTCGCGTGCCGAGGTCGACATGAACGTGGTGGCCACCGACGCGGGCACGCTGATCGAGGTCCAGGGCACCGGCGAGGGCGCGACCTTCGCGCGGTCCACTTTGGACAAGATGCTGGACCTGGCGCAGGCGGGCTGCGAAGAGCTGACCCGGCTGCAGAACGAGGCGCTGGCGCTGCCCTACCCGGGCGAGCTGCCGGAGCCGCGTCCGGACAAGAAGAAGGGCTCGAAGTGACGAAGCTGCTTCTGGCCACGCGCAACGCGAAGAAGCTCGGCGAGCTCGAGCGAATCCTTGCCGCCGAAGGCATTTCGGGGATCGAGGTCCTCGGTCTCGCGGACGTCCCCGAGTTCCCGGAGGCGCCCGAGACGGCGCCGGACTTCGAGGGCAACGCGGTGGCGAAGGCCCGCGACGCGGTGGCGGCGTGCGGCTTGCCGGCCATCGCCGACGACTCGGGCCTCGCGATCGACGCGTTGAACGGCATGCCGGGCGTGCTGTCGGCCCGCTGGTCGGGCCGTCACGGCGACGACGAGGCGAACCTGAACCTGGTGCTGGGCCAGCTGGGCGACGTCCCGGACGAGCGCCGCGGGGCGCAGTTCGTGTGCGCGGCGGCGTTGGTCCTGGTGTCGGGCGAGGAGACGGTGGTCCGCGGCGAGTGGCGCGGGACGATGGTGCGCTCGCCGCGAGGAACCAACGGGTTCGGCTACGACCCGATCTTCCAGCCGGACGGCGAATCGCGGACGTCGGCGGAGCTGGAACCGTCCGAAAAGGACGCCGTCTCGCACCGGGGCAGGGCGTTGCGGGCCCTGCTCCCGGCGCTGCGGGAGCTCGCGGAAGGCTGACGCCTCAGGAAGCCACGCCGAGGTCGCGGATCAGCTTCGCCACGTGCCCGGTCGCGCGGACGTTGTAGAAGGCGTGGGCGATCTTGCCCTCGGCGTCGACGACGAACGTCGAGCGGATGACGCCCAGGTACGTCTTGCCGTAGTTCTTCTTCTCGCCGTACGCGCCCCAGGCCTCGATGACGCCCTTGTCCGGGTCGCCCAGCATCGGGAACGTCAGCTTCTCGGTCTCGACGAACTTCGCGAGCTTCGCCTGCTTGTCCGGCGAAATGCCGATCACCTGGTAGCCGGCGTCGTTCAGCTCGGCGAGGTTGTCGCGGAAGTCGCAGGCCTGCTTGGTGCAGCCCGGCGTGCTCGCCGCCGGGTAGAAGTACACGACGACGGACTTGCCGCGGAAGTCGCGCAGCGAGACGTCCTTGCCCTCGCTGTCGGGCAGGGTGAAGTCCGGGGCTTCGTCGCCGGGGGAAAGTCGCTCGGTCATAGGGCCGAGCCTAACCTCAAGCCGGACCGCAGTACGTGACGGCGGCGGCCTCGGTCGCGCTCGGCCGGATCTGCAGGCGCAGCTGCGTCGGCTCCTGCGGTACCGCGAACGCCAGGGTCACGTGCACCGAGCGGCCGGGCGGGATGTCCTTGCCCGCGTCGGTGATGCCGGTGAACCCCTGGGTCGTGTCGACGACCTGCTTGACCGGCTTGCCCGCCGAGGTCGCGGTGACGGTGAGGCCGGAGAGCTTGTACGTCGTCGCGCCGTCGTTCGTCAGCTGGACGTCGAAGGCCGCGCCGCGCGAGCTGCGCGGGTACGCCGACGCGCTGGGCTGGAACGACTCCGGCGAGCCGACCGAAATGGTGACGCCGCTGGCGAACCGGTGGTCGGCGCCGAACTTGAGGTCGTTGCCCGCCTGCGCCGCGCTCGCACCCGCCTGGCCGCCGCCCGCGCCGAGCGCCGCGGTGCCCTCCTGCGCCGCGGGGACCCCGCACGCCACCGCCAGGGAAAGCAGTCCTGTGGTGAACATGATCTTGCACGTGCGCGCGAGCGCCATCGCGGGTACTCCAGTCGGCGGTTCGGGGTGCCGTTCGGCAACGGGGCGTGCCGGGCGAACCCGCTCCACTGTGGCCGTGATCGCGCGTGGTTACGAGGAGACACGGGGGGTTGTCGCGCACCTGGTGCCGCGCCGTGGCCAATCCGTGACCGGAACGGCACGGGTGGTGACAATCACCGCCGACATGCCACTTAAACCGCGAGGGCGAACAGCAGGATGAAGATCGCCACACCGACCACCCAGGAGGCCATCAACCAGCCGAAATCCCGGACCGGATCGACCGCGCGGCTCTCTTCGCCGGGCACGTAGACACCGCGCTCTTCGAACCAGTCGGCCCAGCGGGTGAACCAGCTCAACGGGTTGCGCGACGACATGCTTCACCTCCGGGCACCGGCTTACCCGTCACAGTACGGGTACGGCCACGCTCACCGGAAGCCGCGTAACCGCTCACCGCCCGTGACACGACGTGCCACGGGCGGGTGAACTCCCACGTTGCTCGTGTAGATCTTCAGAGCACGCCGTTGCGCTGCAGGATCGAGACCGCGCGGACGGTCGCGTAACCGCTCCACTCGAGCTCCGCCGCGGGGGAATAACTCGCGAAATCGACCCGCCAGCCGCCGTCGTCGTGCTGCTCGCCGGCGAGCCGCTCCAGCTCCGCGTCGATCACGGCGTCCTTGAACAACGCGCGAGCCGGACGGTCCGGCAGCGGGGCGAAGTCCAGTGCGCGCAAGGTTTCTCCGTCGGACCCGCCGGCCACCGGGACCAGGCCGTCCGGCGAGACGAACGGCGCCAGCCGGTCCAGCAGCGTCGCCGCTTCGGCGTGGAAGTCGTGGGCCGCGTCCACGAAACCCACCGCGAACGACAGCGCGATCGCGTGCGGGGCCTCGTCCAGCGCACGGATTTCGCGGAAGCAGTACTCCGTCGCCGCGGCGAGCCACGGGTGTTCGCGCACGGCCCGGTCGTGGCGGGCGACGCGCAGGGCGGCGCTCGCGGCGAACGCCGTGCTCTGCAAAGCGGCCCGCGCCGGGTCCGCCTGGACCCAGAAGGGCGCGCAGCCCGCCGGGTCCGCCACGGGCAGGGCGAACGGCAGGCCGCCGTCCGGCGTGGAAACCGAAGCCAGCCAGTCGCAGAGCCGGGCCGCGTGCGGGGTGGTCGCCGGCCCGGCCTCTTCGAACGCCTCGAAGGCGTGGAGGGCGCCGCCGGGCTGGCTCTCCGGCGCCCGCAGGTCGGGCTCCAGGCCCCAGCCGTAGCCCCCGTCGGGGTTGCGGTAGCCGTCGACGGCGGCCAGCACGGCGTCGGCGCCGGTTTCGCCGCGGAGCAGCTCGAAGCGGCGTCGGTCGAGGAGCCGGGCGTGCGTCGCCATGAACGACGCCGCCGCGGAAAGGTTCACAGCCATGCGCCCAGCGTCGCACCGGGGCGGCCGCGGGTCTTGAACGGATCGGACCTCACGGCAGCCGCGGCCCGGCCGGGGCGGCGGCCGCGCGCAGCCGGGCCGCGTCCTGGCCGGGTGGGGCGCCGAACAGGCGGCGGTACTCGCGGTTGAACTGCGACGGGCTGTCGTAGCCGACGAGGTGCCCGACCCCCGCGACGTCGCCCGCGTCGGCCAGCAGTAGCGAGCGGGCTTCCTGCAGGCGGATGCGCTTCTGGAACTGCAGCGGGCTCATCGCCGTGACCGCGCGGAAGTGCCGGTGGAACGCCGACGGGCTCATCCCGCTCAGCTTCGCGAGCTCGTCGACCCGCATCGGCTCGGCGTGGTTCTCGCGGATCCACCGGATCGCGCGGCCGACGTGGGCCAGCCCGCTGTCGGCCAGGCCGATCTGCCGGACCAGGTCGCCGTGCGGGCCGGTCAGCACCCGCCAAAGGATCTCCCGCTCGATCAGCGGCGCGAGCACGCGCGCGTCGGCGGGGTGATCGAGCAGCCGCACCAGCCGGACGACGGCGTCGAGCAGCTCGGGCCCGGCGTCCCCGGTCGCGATCGGCGACGCCGGCGGAGTGCGCGAGAACCGGCCGGGCGGGGCGTCGAGCAGCAGCGGGGCGATGGCCGCGGGCCGCAGGGCCAGCCCCACACCCAGCGACGGCGTCTCCGGTGTCGCGCCGACGAAGTGGCCGGTCACCGGCAGATCGGTGCTGACCAGCAGGTACTGCCCCGCGCGGTACTCGTGCACCTGCTCGCCGAGCAGCAGGCGCTTGCCGCCCTGGACCATGACGACCAGCAGCGGCTCGGCCAGCGAGTGGTGCGGCTCGCTGGTGTCCACTTCGGACAGCAGCAGGCCCGGGATCGGCGTGCGAAGGTCGGCGCGCGCGTGGGCGGCGACGAGGTCGCGAAGCTCGGTCAGCACCCCTCAAGGAAAGCACGTCGGTTTGCCGATGACCATCGAAATCGAGAGGATCGTGCAAGAGACGGCGACGATCAATCTACCGTTCAACTGGGATTCAAGGTTTTCTGGTGGTGGTCAATCCGACACCAGAGGAGAGTTCCATGTCACTCGACCAGTACGTCACCCTCGGCCGGTCCGGGCTGCGGGTCAGTCCGTTCGCGCTCGGCGCGATGACCTTCGGCGAGGACGCCGGTGGCGCCGGCTGCAGCGTCGAAGAGTCCGAGAAGATCCTCGAGACGTACCTCGGCCGCGGCGGGAACTTCGTCGACACGGCCAACTTCTACACGAACGGCCACTCGGAGAAGATCCTCGGCGACTTCTTCGCGGCGCGGCCGGGCCTGCGCTCGCACGTGGTGCTCGCGTCGAAGTTCTTCGGCAACATGTTCCCCGGCGACCCCAACGGCGGCGGCGCGGGCCGCGCGTCGATCATCGCCCAGCTCGACGAGTCGCTGCGGCGGCTGCGGACCGACCACCTCGACCTGTACTGGCTGCACAACTGGGACCGCCACACACCGATCGAGGAGACCCTGCGGACCCTCGACGACCTCGTCCGCGCGGGCAAGATCCGTTACGTCGGTTTCTCGAACACCCCGGCGTGGGTCACGGCGCAGGCCCAGACGACGGCGCTGCTGCGGGGCTGGACGCCGCTGGTCGCGCTGCAGGTGGAGTATTCGCTGCTGGCGCGGACGGTGGAGGGGGAGCTGGCCCCGTTCGCGCTCGACCAGGGCATCGCGCTGACGCCGTGGAGCCCGTTGAAGAACGGCTTCCTGTCGGGGAAGTACCGGCGCGACGCCGCCGTGCCGGACTCCGCCCGCGCGGCTTTCGTCGGGGGTCCCTCGCCGGAGGAGTACGCCGTGATCGACGAGGTGGCCTCGATCGCTTCGGCGCTGGAGACGACGTCGGCGGCGGTTTCCCTGGCGTGGCTGCGCGCCCGGCCCGGGACGGTGGTCCCGATCGTCGGCGCCCGGCGGCTGGAACACCTGACGGGCAACCTCGAAGGTCTCGAAGTGACGCTCTCGGCGGCGGATCTGGCGCGCCTGGACGAGGTTTCCGCGCCGACGCTGGGCTACCCGGCCCCGATGCACGGTGCCCAGCGCGCGATGCTGCAGTTCGCGGGCGCGACGGTCGACGGCGAACCGTCCACTGTGTACCCGCCGCTGCTGCAGAGCGACGTGCGCTACTGACTCTCGAGGCGGGCGAGGACTTCGTCGAGGTCGCGGCTCGTGGGGACGTCCCGCCGGCACTTCTCCGGCGACTCGCGGGCGCACGGCGACGACGATGGTGGTGGCGCGGTCGAGCACGTCCTGGTTGCTGCCGCAGACTTCGGCGTTGGGGAACCCTAGCCGCGGAACGTGCGCCGGTAGGTGTCCGGGGGTACGCCCACCGTGCGGTTGAAGTGCCTGCGCAACGTCGTCGCCGTGCCCATGCCGACCGCCGCCGCGATCGTGTCCACTCCCGAGTCCGTCTTCTCCAGCAGCTCTTGCGCCCGGCGGATGCGCTGGACCAGCAGCCACCGCAGCGGCGTCGTGCCGGTCGCCGCGTGGAAGTGGCGGGTCAGGTGGCGGGTGCTGACCTTCGCCTGGCGAGCGAGGTCCTCCACCGTCAGGGGCTGGTCGAGCCGGGCCGTGATCCACGGGAGCAGCGCGGCGAGCGGGTGGTCGTCGCGGGCGGGGATCGGGGTGGACACGTACTGGGCCTGCCCGCCGGCCCGGTGCGGGGGCACGACGAGCCGGCGGGCGACCGCGTTGGCGGCGGCCGGGCCGTGGTCGGCGCGGACGAGGTGCAGGCAGAGGTCCATCGCTGCGGCCTTGCCCGCCGACGTCAGCACGCTCCCGTTGTCCACGTACAGCACGTCCGCGTCGACGGTCACCCGCGGGAACCGGGCGGCGAGGACCTCGGTGTGCGCCCAGTGCGTCGTCGCGCGGAGGCCGTCCAGCAGCCCGGCGGCGGCCAGTACGAAGGCACCGGTGCAGAGAGACGCCACACGCGCACCAGCGGCGTGCGCGGCCCGCACCGCCTCGACCAGGTCCGCAGGCGGGTCGGCGTCGACGTCGGCCCAGCCGGGCACGATGACCGTACCGGCGCGCGCGAGCCGTTCGAGGCCGTGATCGGGTTCGAGCAGGAAGCGACCGACCCGCACCGGAGCCGAGCCACAGACGGAAAAGCCGTACCGCGGGTCCTCGCCGAAAACCTCGGCGGCGATGGTCAGCTCGAAGGACAGCATCCCATCGGTGGCGGCGAGCGCGACGGCATGCATGTCCGAAAGTGTACGCATCACGTCGTTCCGGACACTGTCGCCAACGGACAACCCGCAGAAGGATTGCCCCATGACTTCGGTACTGGTGTATGGCGCCTACGGGCACACAGGACGTTTCGTAGTGGCTGAGCTGCACAGACGCGGCTTCGACCCGATCCTCTCAGGCCGCGACGCGACCAGGCTCCCAGGCGGCCGCCCGGCCACGGTCGACAACCCGGAATCGCTGGACCGCGCACTGAACGGCGCAGCGGCAGTGATCAACTGCGCGGGCCCGTTCGCGACAACGGCAATCCCCCTGATCGAGGCAGCAGCACGCGCCAACATCCCGTACGTCGACGTAGCGGCCGAAATCGAAGCCAACCTGGACACGTTCGCCATGAAGGTGGACACAACGGTGGTACCGGCAATGGCGTTCTTCGGAGGCTTGGCCGACCTGCTGGCGACGGCGGCGATGGACGACTGGAAGGAGGCGGACGAGATCCACGTGGCCTACGGCCTGACCGCCTGGAACCCCACCCCGGGAACCCTGGCGGCAGGCAAGAAATCCCGCGAGCGCCGAGGAGCGAAGCGAATCCGTTTCACAGACGGCCACCTGCAGCACCACAACGACGCCCTCCGAACCCAAGAGTGGAACTTCCCCACCCCACTGGGCCCCCGCCAGGTACTGGCGGAGTTCTCAATGGCCGACATAGTGACAATCCCCAGCCACGTAAAGGTCCCCAAGGTAACGAGCTACATGACAACCAAGGCGGCAGAGGACCTGTCCGCAGCCACCAAGCGCACCGAACCCGAGACGTTCGTGGTCGAGGTAACAGTCCGGGCAAAAGGCAGGCAACGCCGAGCAACGGCAAGAGGCAAGGACATCTACGCGGTAAGCGCACCCCTGGCGGTAGAGGCGGTGGACCGAATCCTGACGGGAAGAACAAAGACAAAGGGAGTGGCCTCAGCAGGAGAGATCTTCGACGCAAAAGACTTCCTACAGGCCCTAAACCCCCACATCACGGTCAACCTGACCTGACCTGACCTGACCGACCCCCCCACGAACAGAGGGCCACAACGCCAGGCGACCACGGCTGGGGGTCCGGGGGCGAAGCCCCCGGGCGGGGTCTGGGGGTTGCACCCCCAGAAGCAATGACGAAGCGAGGGAGTCCGGCGAAGGCGCGAAGCGCCGAAGCCGGAACTCATGAGCGTGGGCCCGGAGAGACTCGAACTCTCACTGGCACGGACCTAAACCGTGTGCCTCTGCCAATTGGGCTACGGGCCCCAGCCACTGGGAAGCGTAGCGTGCGGCGTGGCCGGTGCGGCCGCGGTGGGGCGGTCGACTAGGTTGGGGTTCGGAAGTCCCTGCGGCGAGGAGGACACGTGGCTCGCGATCCCGAGACGATCGAGCGTGAGATCGAGCAGGCCAGGACGGCTCTGGCTTCGACGCTCGATCAGCTGACCGTCAAGGCCGACCCGAAGAAGCTGGCGGAGTCGGCGAAGGACGGCCTGCGCGCCAAGCTGGACAACCCCAAGGTCAAGTATCCGCTGATCGGCGGGGGGATCCTCGTGGTGGTCCTGTTGGTGCGCAAGCTGCTCAAGTAGCGCTCAGGCGCGGGCCTCGGCTGCTTTCTCGGTGGCGGGGGCCGGCTCGGCCGCCGGCTTGCTCTCCTCGACTGCTTTCGGGAGTTGCTTGCTCGGCGGCAGCTGCGGCTTCTTCTCGGGGGCCGCGGCTTCCGGGGTCTTCTCGGTGGTCTGCTGCTTGGGCACGCTGCCGGGCGGCGGGATCTCGAGTGGTGCCTGTTTCGGGAGTGTCAGCCGGGCGGTCATGTACGCCTGGGTGAAGTCCAGTGCGCTGCCGTTGAGCAGGTGGACGACGGTGTTCTTCCCGTCGCCACCGAGTTCCTCGACGAGCTGGTCGGCCCGGTCGCGCGCGGCGATGATGCCGGGTGCGCGGGCGGTCAGCTCCTTGCCGCGGCCGCTGACCGTGATCGCCCAGTCGGCGTCCTCTTGGACGTACGTCGCCGTGATCGCTTCCACCATCTGCCTCACGCCCCTCTCGATGCCTTACACAACCGTGACGCGGTCGTAGCGATTCCATGACGCTGGTTCTGGATCACTTTGTCCGCGCCCCCTCTCGGTCGTGAAGGTCCAGCACACTTTCTACCGTGTCTTGAGTACCGTAGAGCAACTCTGTGTCACACGACACGACAGCGCTGAGTAACGACCGAATGGCCTAATGCACGCGCAGGTTACCGTGCACGGCGCTGGAGGCCGCTCCACAGCACGTCCATGGCGTATTCGGTGGCCATCTGGGGGCTCACCTCATCGTGTCGTTCGCACCAGATCGCGAGCCGTTCGCACGCTCCGACCACGAATTCCGCGGCCGCTTCGGCTCGGAGGTCGTCGCCGCTGTCGAAGTAGCCGCTCATCAGGGCGGCGATGAGGTCGGTCTGCTGGCGGCGGGTCTCCTCGACCTCGTCGGCGGCCGGTGTGCCGATCAGGGCCATCTCGTGCCGCAGCAGCGACCACGCCTCGCGCCGTTCCCGGATGAAGACGAAGAAGGCCAGCAGGCCGCGGCGCAGGGCGTCTTCGGCGGTCGCCGCGCCGACCGTCGCCTGTTCGGTGACTTCGCGCAGGATCGAGCGGGACTCGCGGATGCAGGCGAGCAGCAGGCCTTCCTTCGAGTTGAAGTACTCGTAGAGCATCGGCTTGGAGACGCCCACCAGTTCGGCGATCTCGTCCATGGACGCCGCCGCGTAGCCGCGCGCCGAAAACACCTGCTCGGCGACCTCGACCATCTGCCGCATCCGCTCGGCCCGGGGCATGCGCTTGCGCTTCGCGGTGGTCACGGGCGACACTCTACCGGTAGTAACCTACTCTGAGTAAGCTGGACGACGAGTAACAGTAACCGGGAGGCGCGATGGGCAACCGCACGGAGACCGGGGTCGTGATCGTCGGGACCGGGTTCTCCGGTCTCGGCATGGCGATCCAGCTGCGCAAGGAGGGGCGCGACGACTTCGTCATCCTCGAAAAGGCGCACGACGTCGGCGGCACCTGGCGGGACAACAGCTACCCCGGGTGTGCCTGCGACATCCCGTCGCACATGTACTCGTTCTCCTTCGAGCAGAACCCGGGCTGGTCGCGGGCGTACTCGCCGCAGCCGGAGATCTGGCGGTACATGCGCGAGGTGGCCGACAAGCACGACCTGCGCCGCTTCGTCCGCTTCGGCCAGGAGATGACCGGCGCCCGCTGGGACGCCGACGAGAACCGCTGGCACGTCGCCACGAGGGGCGGCGACGAGTTCGTGGCGGGTGCGCTGGTCGCGGGGGTCGGGGCGCTGCACCTGCCGCAGATCCCGGAGCTGCCCGGGATCGAGAACTTCGCGGGCCCGGCGTTCCACTCCGCGCGGTGGCGCCACGACGTCGACCTGAAGGGCAAGAAGGTCGCCGTCGTCGGCACCGGCGCCAGCGCGGTGCAGTTCGTGCCGAAGATCGCGCCCGAGGTGGGGGAGCTGACGCTGTTCCAGCGCACCCCGCCGTGGATCATGCCGAAGGCCGACCACGAGATGTCCGGGCGCACGCGCGCCCTGTTCAAGGCGTTCCCGCCGGCCCAGCGCGCCTACCGGAACCTGCTCTATTGGATGCTCGAAGCGCGCGCCATCGGCTTCAACGGCCAGTCGTGGGTGATGAAGCTCGGGCAGCGCCTGGCCAAGCGCAACATCGACCGCGCGATCACCGACCCGGCGCTGCGGCGCAAGGTCACCCCGGACTACACCATGGGCTGCAAGCGCGTGCTCATCTCCAACGACTACTACCCGGCGCTGGCCCGGGACAACGTCGACGTCGTCACCGACGGCGTGAAGGAGGTCCGCGAGCACAGCGTCGTCGACGCGGCGGGCGTCGAGCACGAGGCCGACGTCATCGTCTACGGCACCGGCTTCCACGTCACCGACGCCTTCGACGACCTGGAGATCGTCGGGCGCGACGGGCGCAACCTGGGCAAGGAGTGGGCGACCGAGGGGATGCGGACGCACCTCGGGATCACCGTCGCCGGCTTCCCGAACCTGTTCTTCCTGCTCGGCCCGAACACCGGCCTCGGGCACAACTCCGTCGTGTTCATGATCGAGGCCCAGATCTCCTACGTCGCCGAAGCGCTGCGGCTGGCCCGCGGCAAGGCGATCGAGCCGAAGCCCGAGGTGCAGGAACGGTTCAACATCTCGATCCAGCGCAAGCTGGCGAAGGGTATTTGGACGCGCGGCGGCTGCAAGAGCTGGTACCTGGACGCGAAGGGCGTCAACCGGACGATCTGGCCGGGCTTCACCTGGCGGTACTGGCTGGACACGCGCAAGGTGCGGCGCGAGGACTTCCTCGTCGGCTGACCGGGCGGTCCCCACCGGCGGAGGAGGCCGGTGGGGACCGCCGCGGATCAGCGGGAGACGTAGCGGCGGAGGCGGCCGATCAGGTCCACGGTCGGCAGCCCGCACAGCTCGGCCATGCGCTCCAGCGCCGGCAGGTCGAGCGCGACCTCGGCGCCCCCGTGCTCGCCGGACTGGCGCAGGCGGTCCTCGGCCCAGCGGCGCAACGGCAACAGCTCGTCCGACGCGTCGGCGACGACCTTGCGCAGGTCGACGCGGACCCGGCCGGGCTCGTCGACGAACACCCGGCGGTGCACCTTGGCCAGCAGGTCCTGGGGCAGCTCGTCCATCGCGACGCACAGCTCGACCAGGCGCACCACCGAGCACTGTCTGGTGCCCAGTTCGTAGGTGGCCAGCGTCTGCAGCGAAATCTCGCTCTGCAGGTGCTGGTTCAGCTCCTTGCGCGTCCACCCTCGGCTGCGCCTGAGCTTGCGGAGCTCGTCTCCGAGAATCCGCTGATAGTCCTCAGCGTCGATCAGCACATCAATGTCCCCTGCCGTGCTCTCCCGCGGCACTCGCACGGTGGTGACAAGATTCCCGTGCAGGTGCACCCTCACATGTATGTAAGTGCGCAGGCCCCCGGCCCTTACGCGATTCCGGGCATGTCTTTGATACCGATTGCGCGAGTTAGGCCGAACGGGTTAACGGCAGGTGGCCATGCCTGCAAATTGCAGTCTGCAGAACACTAAACCGATCGCAGTGTCCCTGATGGACAGTCGGACCGGGCCGCCCTCAGTTGACGCAGGGGACGCCTTCGGCGGTGATCGGCTTGTCCTCGTCGGCGACCGGCGGCGGGGCCGGGGCCTGGGACGACGAGCCCGCGGCGGCGCCGGAACCGGCGCTCGCGTCGGAGGCCGTGCCCTGGTAGTCCGAGCCCAGGAACACCATCACGTGGCCGGCCGAGACGCTCTTGTCCTCCTGGATCGTCGGCGAGCCGCCGAGCGCGTCCGCGACGGCCTGGCCCTTGTCCTTGCCACCCTTGGGGACCCAGATGACCGTGGTCTTGCGCGCGGTCGCGTTCGCCGTGTCGCCGGAGGTGAAGCCCTTGGCGTCGAGGGTCTTGGCGACGCTCGCGGCCAGGCCGGTCTTGCCGGAGGCGTTGCGGACGTCGACCGTGGTCGCCTTGTTCGCGGGGTCGGCCTGGTTCGCCGGCGGCGCCGTCTGGCCCGGCTGCGGCCCGGCGAGGCTCTGGACGAACTGCTTCACCTCGGCCGGGTCGACCTGGATGGCCGTGCCGTCTTCGGGGGTCTTGTACTCGACGTTCTTCACCGGGATGGTGCGGAACTCGAGCTGGCCGCCGGTCAAGCCCTTCATCTGCTGGGCGAACCCGAAGATGTCCCAGTTCTGGTTGAGCACGACCGACTTCTTGATGGCGTCGATCAGGTCGGACAGCTTGCCCGGGTTGGTCAGCGTGCCCGCCGAGAGCACTTTGCGGGCCATGCCGGCCATGAACACCTGCTGGCGGACGACCCGGTCGAGGTCGCCGTTGGGCAGCCCGTGGCGCTGGCGGACGAACTCGAGCGCCTCGACGCCGGAGATCGTGTGCTGGCCCTTGGTGAAGTTCGCGCCGGAGTACTGGTCCTTGACGTTGTTGTTGAGGCAGACGTCGACGCCGCCGATGGCCTTCGTGATGTCGCTGAAGCCGAGCAGGTTGACCGCGGCGTAGTTGTCGATGGTCGACCCGGTGAGCTTCTCGATGGTCTCGATGAGCTCCTTCGCCCCGGCCTGGTTGGCCTTGACGTCGAGCTCCTTCGGGTCGGTGACGCCCTGCTTCTGCAGGTCCTTGCGGGCCTGCAGCATCGCCCTGGCGTAGGCGGAGTTGATCTTGTGCTTGCCGTAGCCGGGGATGTCGACGTAGGAGTCGCGCGGCAGCGACATCGCGACGGCCTTGCTGCCGTCGTTCGGGATGTGCACGAAAATCAGCGAGTCGGTGTTGAGCTCGCCGTCGGAGTCACCCGCGCGCAGCTCGTCGAGCACCTCGCGCGAGAGCGGGTTGCCCTGGGCGTCGGTGCGGCTGTCGAGGCCGACTAGCAGGATGTCGCGGGCGCCGTCGGCGGGCTTGTCGCCCCCGCCGCCGTCGCTGATCACGTTCGCGTAGTTCAGCCCGTTGACCAGGCCCTGCATGGCGGCCCACGCGTACCCCGTCAGGCCCATGACCAGCAGTGACACGACGGCCAGCGCGATCTTCGCGCCGCGGAAGGAGTTGCGGCGGGCCCGCGGGGCCGGCCGCGGCTGGGGACGGCGAGGCGGCGGAGCCGTGCGGCGCGCGTCCACCGGCTCGCGGCGGGGCGCCGGGCGGCGCGGCGGTGCGGTGCGCCGGCCTGGCTCTTCCTGCCGGGGCCGGGCGGGGCGGCGGTCGCCTTGCCCGTTCCGAGGCGGGTGATCCACGCGGGCGACTCCTCACTGCTTCGATCGGTACTGCCAGAGGATGGACGCATGGTGCCTTCACCTGGTTGCCGTAGCGTTACACATCCCCCTGTGAATGTGGCATGCACCACCCAGTTTCCCGCACGCCAGCTGGTTTCGCCTGGTCAGGACGTCGCGTTCGCCGGTCTGCGGGCCGGCAGCAGAGTGCCCGCCGTCGCGAGCAGGGCGAACCCGGCCGTCGCCGCGTGCAGCGTGACGCCGAGGAGCTCGGACGTGCCGCCGCCGTCGGCGAACAGGAGCGAGGGCGCGCAGGCGAGTGCCGTGGTGAGCCAGGTGCCGGTCGCCGCGCCCGCCCCGAGCCGGATCGTGTGCAGCAGGAACACCCCGAGCAGCAGGTGCACCAGGCTCTGGATCGGGTCGAGCCGCAGGCCCAGCAGGTCGGCGTCGGCGGCCACCCCGCCGAAGCGGGTGAGCGCGAAGCCGAACACCCCGAGCGTCGCGTAGCCGATGCCGAACCCGGCCGCGGCCCTGGTCAGCACGACGGTCCGGCGGCCGGGGAGCTCGGCCGCGCGGGGCCGCCGTCCGTGGTGGCTGTGCCGCTCGAACCACCAGAAGACCAGGGTCGCGGGCACCGCGAGCAGCCCGACCGCGACCAGCGTGCGCGGCCGGACCAGCCAGGTCAGCCCGTCGGCGATCCGGCCGGGCAGGTACACGATCGACACGAGCAGCAGCATCCCGGCGAGGAACGCCAGGTAGAGGCTCATCGGCGCGCGCACGACGAACCGGGACGCGGCGGCGACGCGCGGCCGGTCGCCGAGCCTGCCGAGCGGGCCGGCCAGGAGCCCGAGCACGCCGAGCTGGACCAGGCCGAGCAGCAGCACGCCCCACGGCGGCGCCGAGAACGCCGCCGGGGCGCCCGGGCTGCCGAGCAGGACAGGCGGCCCGTCCCGCAGGACGCTCACCACGACGAGGCCCGCGACACCGGTCGCGGCGGCCGCGGCGAGCAGCCGTCGTGACGGGCGTACGCCGTCCGCGTGCGCGAAGGCGAGTTGCTGAGCCAGGAGCGCGAGAGCGAACGTCGCCGCGAAGCGAGGCAGAGGCGAAGCGGTCGCCTCGGCGGCCAGTTCGCCGGCGACGACCAGCGCGAGCAGCCCGGCCGCCGCGCTCACCGGGGCGCGGCGGTGCAGGGCCAGCAGCGGGGGCGCGCAGACGATCGTCAGCAGGTAGACCCCGAGCAGCCACAGCGGGTGCAGCGCGATCCGCATGACCGTCGCGGTCGTCCCCGCCGGGATGCCGAGGAGCTCGAGCGCGAGTGGCGTCAGGAGGGCGACGACGGCGAAGATCAGCGCCGGGCGCAGCAGCGGGCTGGCGCGCTCGGCGAGGAAGTGGCGGTAGCCCCCGCCGTGCTCTTGTTCGGTGCGCCAGCCGGCCGCGTTGGCGTGGCCGCCGGCGAAGAAGATCAGCGGGGCGAGCTGGGCGAGCCAGGTCAGCGGCCAGAGCGACGTCTCCGACGCGCCGGCCCAGTGCGCGAGTGCCGTCACCGACTCGCCGAGGAGCAGGAGGACGACCCCGCCCGCGCCGAGCAACGCCCACCGGGTGACTTCGGCGGGGGTGGCGGCGGGCACCGGCAGCCGCGGCTCGCGGCGGGCCCGCAGCCAGCCGCGCAGCCGGAAGACCAGCAGGCAGGCGATCACGAGCACGCCGGCGACCATCGGGCCGATCGGGTCGCCGACCGGCGGGCCCCAGCGCTGGTGCCACGAGTTGACGACCAGGCCGGCCGAGTAGAAGGACGCGACGACCCGGCAGGTCCCCGCGGAGTTCATCGGGTTGAGGTCGCAGGCGTGGTGCATGTCGTGCGACAGCTGGTTGTCGAGGGCTTCACGGACCTCGGGGCCGAGCGGGTGGCCCTTGCGGTCGGCGTAGCGCAGGAGGTCGTAGCCGAGGTCGTGCGCCTTGCACGGCACGGCGTAGTCCCACTTCGTGTTGTCGTCGCCCCAGGGCGTCGAGCAGCCGCCGTCGACGTGGACGGCGCGGACGGTGCCGTCGCGGGCCGTCATCGCACCGGGGGTGACGCCGCTGAGCGCGGTGAAGTCCTTCGGCAGCCGCGCGAGCGCGTCGGGGTGCGGGCCCGGGTGGACGAGCGCCTCGATGGCGTTCTGCGCGGCGAGCACGTCCCCGGTCGGCGGGCCCTGGTCCGGCGGGGCCGGCGGGCGCGAGGCGATCAGGCCGAAGGCGAAGACGACCAGGAGGACCAGCAGCAGCCAGCCGGACGTCGACCAGGGTCGGCGGACACGAGACGGCTCGGTCGGGGCTGGCATGGGTTCAAGGGTGCCAGCCCCGTCCCGGCGACGACACGGGGCTAACCCCCGAGCCGGGTCCTGCCCGATCGGGTGGCGCGGAGGGCTGCCCGTTCTTACGTTCCGCGACGGGCGGGCGCGGCGCAGACTGCGTCCGGGGGACCAGGAGGCGTTGCGGTGGGCGCGACCGATCCCGACGGACGTTCGGTGCCGGTGGAGAACACGGTGTGCGCGTTGCGCCGGCTGGCGCCCGGAGCCGCGTTGCGCCCGGTCCCCGCCGAGCTGCGGGTGCTCGCTTCCGCGTTGCGGGAGTGCTCGGTTGCGGAGCTGGCTGTCCGGTGTCCGTCCGCGGTGGTGCGAGTGGTGCTGGGATCGCAGCTGCGGGCGCTCGACCGCGCGATGACGGGGTTGTTCGGCCCACCGTCTCCGGAGGCGGCCCGGCTGGTCCGGGCGGCTCGGTTCAGCGGTCGGCGTCGTGGCGGGTTGCTCGACCGGCTGAAGGCGGAGCCGGGCCTGCGCGCGGCGGCTTCGGGCTGGGCGGAGGCCGTGGGTGCCCGGCTGCTCGCGGACGAGCTGCGCGGGGTCGCGCCGGCCCCGGACGGAGCGGATGGACGGCGGGCGGCGGAGCTGGTGGTGGCCGCGTTGCTGCCGCGACCGGAGGACGGGGGCCGGGAGGTTCCGGTGTGGCAGGTCGCCTGCGGTTGTGAGCCGGGCTTGGCGCGGGGCGGTGCTGTCGGTTGCGTGGCGGGTGGTTCGGCGCGGGATGGTGCTGCTGGTTGTGGGGCGGGTGGTTCGGCGCGGGATGGTGCCGCTGGTTGTGGGGCGGGTGGTTCGGCGCGGGATGGTGCTGCTGGTTGTGGGGCGGGTGGTTCGGCGCGGGATGGTGCCGCTGGTTCTGGGGCGGGTAGCGGTGCTGCTGGCTGTGGTGCGGGTGGTTCGGTGGGAGGTGGTCCTGCCGGTTGCGCGGCGACTGACTCGGCGCGGGACGGCGCCGCCGGTTCTGGGGCGGGTAGTGAGGCGCGGGAAGGCGTTTCCGGCGAGGCGGGCGGCTTGACCGGGAACAGTGCGGCTGGCTGTGGAGCGGGTAGCGAGGCTCGGGACGGAGCTGCCGGTGGGGCGAGCGGCTCGGCGCGGGGCGGCGCCGCCGGCTGTGGGGCGGGGGGTGTGCGGGCGGATCGCGAGGCAGGCCATCCACCGGCGGCCGGGTGCGGGACGAGTCGCCCGTCGGAGGGCCGCTGCGAGGCCGGCCCGTCCAGTGGCTTCCTCGAAGTCCGTTCGGTGCGGGTCGGCGAGCGGGGGTTCCGGGTCGACGTCCGGGCCGATCCACCCGCTGAACTGGTCCGCGAAGGTGCGAGCCTCGTCCTGCGCGCGCTGTGGTGGAACGGTCTCGGCCGGGTCAGTGACGATCTCGGCCACGAATACCTCGTCCTGGCCAAGGACCCGGACGGCACCGGGATCGTCCGGCACTGGTGCCACCCCCGCCCGGCACCGGGCGCCCGCGTGCTGCGACTGGAGTCGGCCGGCTACCGCGGTGAGCGCCTGCGGCTCGACCCGGCCGCCGCCGGGACGTCCGCCGAGGTGCTGGTGAAGCTCGCGCTCACGGTTCGGCTGGGGGCGTGACCGGGAGTCCCCCTCCCGGGGTATCCGGGGCGAAGCACACCTGGTCCCGCCCGTTCTCCTTCGCCAGGTACACCGCCGCGTCCGCGGACTGCAGCAAGCGCTCCAACGTGTCGCCGTGGCGGGGGTGGCGGGCCACTCCGATCGACGTGGTCCGGTCGGCGATCGTGGCCGGGTCGCCGCGCTTGTCCGTTGTCACTATGTGCAGCTTGGCGATCGCCACGCGTACGCGCTCGGCCGCGTCCCACGTCGACTCTTCGTCGATGTCCGGGAGCAGAATGAGGAATTCCTCACCCCCGAAACGGCCGACCAAGTCGCTCGGACGCGTCACTTCGTCGAGGGTTTGCGCAACCGTGCGGAGCACGTCGTCACCCGCCGGATGTCCATAGGTGTCGTTAATCCACTTGAAGTGGTCGAGATCGACCATCAGCAGCGCCAGTTGATCACCCGATCGTGCGGTCCGTTCCAGTGCTCGCTCGGCCGACTCCGACCAGCCGCGCATGTTGAGAATCCCGGTTTTCGGGTCCGTCCGGACGTCGTTCTGGAGCTGATCGAGTTCCGCGAGGCGATTGAAGACCACGGTGACCACGGCCATCACCGCCACCATCGGCGGCACCGCGGCGAGCAGGATCGCGGTCACCGCGCCCAGGCCGATGGTGATCGCTTCGAGCGTGTTGTCGGCGGGGCTGCCGAGCACGTTACGAACCGTGCGCCCGGCGGGGGATCCGAGCAGCAGGACCCCGCCCACGTACGCGATCTGGATGGCCTCGTAGATGGCCCCGGTGAGCACGATCGTGCCGAACTCGCGGAGGAAGCCGCTCCAGTCCGGCGGCCCGAGCAGGTGGGGCCCGAGCGAGGTGTACGTGACGTGCGCGAGCGTGCCCGCGAGGCCGTGCGTGATCGACGAGAAAACGAAGTTGTTGGCCGGCCGGCGCGCGATGAACCAGTGCTGCGCCCGGACCACCGCGATCACGAACAAAACGAGCGGAATCGGCAGGATCATCGCCGCGGAAAACGTCCAGACGGCGGTCAGGTCGATCAGGACCGTTTTCGTCCGGTCGCGCCGGCGCTCTTCCTGGCGCTGGGTCAGCTGAATGTGCACGGTGGCACCCGCCGCCAGAATGGCGAAATTGATCCAGTCGTTTCCGGACGGAATCGGCGAGCGCGCGAAAGCGGTCGCGAGAATCGCGACGGCGACGGCTTCGGCCCCGAGCATGAACGCGACCTGCACCGGCCGGCGACGCCACAGCGCCCAGTTGCGCGGCAGGTACGCGTGGCCGCTCCGGGCGGTCGCGAGCGGACCACCGGTCGTGGTCGCCGACTCGTCCGTGGTCACGCGCTGGTCCGCCGCGTCCGGGCCGCCGGCCTCGGCGGGGCCGGGCGGCCGCGTCGGCTGGCCGGGGTCGCCGTCCGGTCCTGGATGCAATTGGTCACCTCCTTTCCAGCCTAGTCGCCGCCTTGAGTAATCTCATCGGTACCTGGCAGAGTGTTCACGCATTCCACGGCCGGGTACCATCCCACAGCAACAGACCTGCCGAGGACCCGGAGGAACTGCCGGGAACGCGGTGCAAAAGGTTCTGCGAGACTCTCCCCGCACGGAGGTGGCCCCCATGCGCAACCGCGACTTCTGAACCACCCGCGAATTGTCGCCCGAGACGCTCGTGAATGCCATTCATGATCTTGGTTGCACAGAGAGGTGGCACCCGATGGCCAACCGTGACTTCTGATCCGTCCCGGCCGGGAGATCCCGTTCCCCGCTCATGACGCCCGTGGCCCCGGCTCCGCTCCGCCGGCCCGGCGCCAGGACAACGCGACCGGAACGGCCAGCAGCAGCCCCACCGCCCCCGCGAGCGCGATCGTCGTGTTCGCCGAACCGACCCATTGGGCCACCAGCCCGCCGATGCCGACGCCCACGCCCTGGGCCACGCGCAGCCCGGTCCGGTAGAGCCCGCCGGCACTGCCCCGGATGTCGTTGGGCACCCACGTGATGAACGTGGCCGAAACCGTGATGACATACGCGCCCGTCGCGCCGGCCAGCGCGAGCAGGATCAGCGCGAACGCCAGGTTCGGCTGCAGCGCGAACGCCGCCAGCGCGGCCAGCGGCAGCGCGGCCAGCACCCCCAGCAGCCGGCGCCGGCGCTCCGTCGAGACGAACCGCGACAGCAGGAACGTCCCGACGACGAAGCCCAGTGGATCGGCCGCCAGCAGCCAGCCCACCGCCTGGTCACCCGCGCCGAGCTGTGCGGCGAGCGGCGCGGCGAGGCCCTCGGGGATCACCGCGAGGCCGACGAGCCACGACAGGTAGAGCAGCACGCGGAGCCGTTCGTCGCCGAAAACCTGCCGGATGGCGCCGAACCACGGGGCGCCCCCGTCCCCCGCGGCCGCTCGCCGCAGTACCGCCAGCCGCACGGCGACGGCGGCGACCAGGAACGTCGCCGCGTCGATCGCCAGTGCCCACGACGTGCCGATGCCGGTCACCAGCAGGCCGCCGGCGGCGAGGCCGGCCAGCATCGCCGTGTTGTTCGTGATCCCGCGCAGGTCCTGGCTCTGCAGGTAGACGTCGTCGTCGGCGAAGATCTCCCGGCCGAGCGCGTTCTGCGCCGCGTTGCCCGGCGCGTTCGCCAGCCGGGCGAAGACGAAGAGGACGAACAGCCAGCCCATCGGCATCCCGGGCACGGCCATCAGCCCGATCAGCACGGCCTGCGCGAGCGAGCCCGTCACCAGCACCGCGCGCCGCGGGAACCGGTCCGCGAGCTGCGACAACCCGAGCCCGCCGGCGAGCGCGGGCAGGAACGTCAGCGAGTAGACGACGGCCGAGAGCAGCGGCGACCCGGTCCGGTCGAAGATCAGGATGGCCAGCGCGACGATGGTCAGCTGGTCGCCGAGCATCGACTGCGTTTCGGCGAACCACAGCGCGCGGAACTCCCGGTTGGCCAGTACGGCCCGGAACCGGGGTGTCGCGCGTGTCGTCACCTCGTAACCACCGTCCCCCGATCGAGTGAATATGGATCGCCCGCATTGTGCCTCGCCAGTGACGACCCCGTCCGGGGGAGTCACGGCTGACCGCCCGGAAGCACTGACAGTATGCCGCCGGTTACGCGCCGGTGTCCCCGGAACGCGCGTCACCGTCCGCTTCGGAGCCGATCGGGTTACCCGCACGGTGAGGGGCCGCGATGGGCAGTGACCGGCTCGCGGGTACCTCCGGACTGATCGAACCGGATTCGCTCGGCGCAGGGCGGCGGCCGCTCGTCGTCGCGACGCTGCCCCACTGGACCGAATGGGCCAAGACTGGACGCAGAGCCGGCCGGGGTGGGCGGACCGCGCCGCCGTCGGCGCGCGCAGAGCGGGGAGATGACGATGGACGGGTTGATGCAGGGCAAGGCGGTCGTGGTGACCGGTGCCGGCCGGGGCCTGGGCGAGGCGTTCGCCGTGCACGTCGCGCGCGCGGGCGGGGCGGTGGTCGTCAACGACATCGACGTCGACCTGGCCGAGCGCACGGCGGAGAACATCCGCGCGCACGGCGGCCGCGCCGTCGCCAGCGGGCACAGCGTGGCCGAGGCCGGCGAGGCCCAGGAGATCGTCGACCTGTGCGTCAAGGAGTTCGGCGGGATCGACGGGCTGGTCAACAACGCCGGCCTGAACTACGAGGCGCTCCCCTGGGAGGACGACGCCGAGCAGGCGGCCGAGCTCGTCCAGGTCAACGTCATGGGCGTGGTGAACACGGGCCTGGCCGCGATCAAGGCGATGGTCGGCGCCGGCACCGGCGGCTCGATCGTCAACATCTCTTCGGGCGCGTCGCTCGGGCAGCGCAAGCTCGGCGTCTACGCGGCGAGCAAGGGCGCGGTCGCGTCGCTGACCTACTCGTGGGCGCTCGACCTCGAGGAGGCCGGCATCCGCGTCAACGCCGTCTGCCCGCTCGCGCACACGCGCATGGTGTGGAAGTCCGAACGCTCGCTGCGCGCCTGCCCGCCGGACCGCACGCCGTCGCGGATCGCGCCGGTCGTGCTGTTCCTGCTCGGCGAAGGCTCGCACGGCATCACCGGCCAGATGATCCGGTGCAACGGCCCGCAGCTGCACGTCATGGGCCAGCCGTTCCTCAAGCAGCCGATCCTCGAACGCCCGGTGTGGGACACCGAGACCGTGCAGAAGGCGTTCGACGAGGTCTTTTCGGCCCACCTGGAGAACTACGGCCTGGAGAAGCGCGTCCCGCCGCGGCTGCGCAAGTGGACGGACTCGACCTCGCCCCGCACGGCCTGAGGCGCGGCTTTCACGGGAAAGCTGCCACCTGGGGGTGGAGCCTTCACGTGAAAGCCGCGGTCGCGATCAGGACCCGGCGGCGGGCTCCGGGTCGCGGACGGCCGCGTAGAGGGCCTCGATGTCGGTCGAGTAGCGGTCGTTGATGACCCGGCGCTTGAGCTTGAGCGTCGGCGTGAGCTCGCCGGACTCGGGTGTCCAGGCCTTCGGGAGCACGTGGTAGCGCTTGATCTGCTCGATCCGGGCCAGCCTGCTGTTGGCCGACTCGACCGCGCGTTCCAGCTCGGCCCGCACCGCCGGGTGCGAAGCCAGCTCGTCCGGCGACGCCTCGACGCCGTTCGCCGCGGCCCAGCCGGGCGCGATCTCGTCGTCGAGCACGATCAGCGCCGTCACGTACGGCCGGTCGTCGCCGATCGCGACCGCCTGGCCGATCAGCGGGTGCTCCTTGAGCAGGCCCTCGACGCGGGTCGGCGCGATGTTCTTGCCGCTCGAGGTGATGATCAGTTCCTTCTTGCGGTCGGTGATCGTCACGAAGCCGTCTTCGTCGATCGTGCCGATGTCGCCGGTGGCGTACCAGCCGTCGGCGTCGGTGGCGTCCTTGATCGTCCCGTCCTCCTGCAGGTAGCCGAGGAAGACGATCGGGCCGCGCACCAGCAGCTCGCCGTCTTCGGCGAGCTTCACCTCGACGCCGTCGAGCGGCTTGCCGACCGTCCCGGCCCGGAAGTCCGAGCCGGAGTTCGACGTCGCCGCGCCGGTCGTCTCCGACAGGCCCCAGACCTCGCAGATCTCGAGGCCGAGGCCGGCCAGGAAGTAGATGATCTCCACCGGCAGGGCGGCCGCACCGCTGGAGGCGACCAGCACCTTGTCCAGGCCCAGCAGCGCGCGGATCGGAGCGAGCGCGGCTTCGTCGGTCTGCTTGATCTTCTCGGCGAGCTCCGCCGGCACCGGCTGTCCGGCGCTGCGCAGCTTGTAGCCCTGCTGCAGCAGCTCGTTCGCCTGCAGCAACGCGGTCCGCCGGTCCTCCGGCACGCCGCCGAGCATGTTCTTCAGCCCGGCGACCATCTTCTCCCACACGCGCGGGACGCCGAAGAAGCTCTCCGGGTGCACCTGGCCGAGCGCGCCGACGACGCCGGACGGGTCGGCGAGCGTGTGCACGTGGCCGGCCCACACGATGGGCAGGTAGATCGACAGCTCGCGCTCGGCGATGTGCGCGAGCGGCAGGTACGCGATGTTCGTCGCGTGCATCGGCGGGTGGTGCAGCTCCGTCACCGCGTACGCCTGGTGGATCGCGTTGCGGTGCGACAGGACGACGCCCTTGGGGTCGCCGGTGGTGCCGGAGGTGTAGATCATGGACAGCGGGTCGTCCGGCTTGATCTCCTGCCAGGACCGCTCGAAGACGTCCGGGTCGGCGGCAAGCGCTTCCCGGCCCTGCTCCCGCAAGGAAGCGAAGGAGAGGAACCGGTCGTCGCCGTCCGGGATGGCCGCGGCGTCCATGACGACGATGTGGCGCAGCGCCGGGAGGTCCTCGAGCACCGGCTGCCAGCGCGTCAGTTCGGACTCGCCGCCGAGCACGACGACCGGCGCCGCGCTGTGCCGCGCGACGAACCGGATCTGGTCCGGGCTGAGCGTGGCGTAGGCGGTGCAGGGGATCGCGGACAGGTGCGTCGCGGCGAGGTCGGCGATGATGTGGTCCGGGCAGCCGGGCGCCATGATCAGCATGCGGTCGCCCGCGGCGAGCCCGAGCCCGGCGAGGCCGCGGGACACCTCGGCGATCGCGGTGCGGAACTCCAGCCAGCTGAGCGTCGGCTTTCCTTCGAGGTCGAGCGAGGTGATCGCCGGCAGGTCCGGGTAGTCGACCGCGTTGCGGTGCAGCAGCCGCGGGATCGTCAGGCCCTCGGTCTGCTCGGCGACGGACGGGGTGGTCAACGCTGGCCTCCTCGAAAGCGGCGGAAAGCCACACTGTATTGGCTCCCGCGCCGGGTGGATAGAGAATCGCGGCCACGTCAAACGCCCCCTTCACACGGCCTCTCGCGGTCAGCTCCCCACGACCGTCCACAGTGCACACGGGCGCCGGTGCGCGAACCGCGCTTCAATGGGGTGAGGACTTCGAGGGGGAAACGATGACGCGATCGGCCCGGAAACTGCTCGACGAGATCCAGCGGGAGCTCGCACCGCGCGACGACGACAACGAGCTGGTCCCGTTGATCACGTCGGGCCGCGCACCGCGCGCGGTGTTCGCCGCGCTCGCCGCGGAGGAGAAGCGGATCACGCTTTCCGATTGGCGGAGCTTCCACGCGCTCGCCGCCCGCGCCGACGAACCGAACGCGCGCACCTTCTTCGGCGGCCTCGCGCCGGGGGAGCAGCAGGCGAACGGGATGCTCGACGCGTTGCTCGAGGCCACTGGTCCGGACCACGGCAAGGAGCGGCCGCGCGCGGGCTGCCAGGCCTACCCCGCTTACGTCGCGTGGCTCGCGCTGAACGGCGAATCGTCGGCGACGGCGGCCGGGATCTACGCGAACTTCGCCGCCTTCGGCCGGTACTGCGCGGACGTCGCCGCCGGCATGCGCCGGCACTACGGCTTCACCGACGACGAATGCGCCTTCTTCGACTTCTTCGCCGCGGACGTTCCGGAAATTGAAGAACAAGCGCTCGCCGCGATCCAGGCCGGTCTCGACGCGCGCCGGCTCGACGAGCGCGAAGCCCACCTCTACGCCCGGCTCTTCCAGAGCTACGAACTGCAGTTCTGGAACACCCTCGCCGCCGAGTTCCGGGGCTGACGCCGCGGAACCGGTTCCAGGCCTCCGCGAGGTGCCACGCGGAGTGGTCGAACCAGCGCGCATGCGGAATGGGGGGAATTCCGGCTCGCCGTCCGGGGAATCCGTGGCGATGACGGCGAATGCCGTGCAATTCCGCTTTGGGGAAGCCGCAAACCCCGGACGAAGCGCGCGCTGCCGCCTGCCGTCGCCGGCTCGTGACCTTTCTCACCGAACCATCCGGCGCTCACGTACGTAGCGGACCCCGCCGCGGCGCTTGGGTCGATCGCACCACCGAAGAGCCTGCACCCAAGGGGTGGAACGGAAACAGTGCTGGGACGAACGTCACGACTTTCGGTGGTGGACTTTCCAAGCGCAGGCGGCAAGTGTGGACGGGTCACCGTTTCAAGATCACGTTCTCGCCACGGACTTGACGTGCCCTGAAGGGCTGCATACCGTCGTCGCGGGCGAAGCAGACCACGGTGATGTTGATCCGGCTGGTCGGAATCCGGGTGTTGACCGCCTCGGGCGACCCGAAACCATGTACTGCCGGAAGGAATACGGACCCAGGTGAAGCAGATTTCTCTTCGACGCAACCGGGGATCCTCGATTCGGAAGCGCGTGCTCACGATCGCGCTCATCCCCAGTGTGGCCTTGCTCCTCGTGGGTGTGGCCCTCGCCGGTTACCTCATCTACGACGCCGTCACGGGCCGTGACTACGTCAACCGGATCCGGGGCTCGGAAGCCCCGTCGATCCCGTTCTTCGGCGCGCTGCAGCAAGAGCGCCAGGCGACCCTGAGCCTCCTCGCGGGCCAGGGCAACCAGCGCGCCGTGCTCGCGGCCGTCCGCCCGAAGACGGACCAGAACGCCGCGAAGACGATCGAGTACCTGAAGGACAACTTCGCGGGCTACGACGACACCCCGCCGAGCGTGCAGAAGAACATCGCCACGTTCTTCGGGCTCTTCCAGCAGCTCCCGCAGACCCGGCAGGCGGTCGACAGCGGCCAGATCCAGATCGGCCAGGCCTACACCTTCTACAACAAGATCATCGACCAGTTCACCGACGGGCTGGCCGGGCTCGCGCAGAACGCCCGTGGCGCGCAGAACGCGTTCGACCGGCTGACCGCCATCCCGATGTTCACCGCGGCCGAGTCGATGCAGCGCAGTGACGCACTCGCCGCCGCCGGGCTCGCGGCGGGCGGACTGAGCAGCGACGACTTCCGCAACTACGTCGAGCAGGTCGGTGCCTACCACGCGCAGCTGGACGCGTCGGCGCCGAAGATGATCCCCGACGTCAAGGCGAAGTACGACCAGCTGCTGGCCAGCCAGCCGTGGCAGACGGTGAACCAGGTCGAAACCGCGTTCCTGCGCGGTGACCTGTCGAAGCTGCCGGTGGCGCAGGACCAGTGGCGCACCAGCGCCCGGCTGGTCGGCGACGCCCTGTCCGGCATCTTCGTGCTGCAGAGCTCCAACGCCAGCCAGGCCGCGATCAACGACGCCGACTCGACGTTCACCGAGTCGCTGATCGCCGGTGTGATCGCGGTCCTGTTCGCGGTCTTCGTGGTGTTCGTCGCCGTCCGGCTGTCGAACCGGCTCATCGGCCGCCTGCACCGGCTGCGCGAGGACACCCTCGACGCGGCCGAGGTGCGGCTGCCCGAGCTGGTCGCCCGGGTCCAGGCGGGCGAGCCCGTCGACCTCGAAGAGGGCGGGCACTTCCTCGACCACGGCACCGACGAGATCGGTCAGGTCGCCGACGCGTTCAACAAGGCGCAGCAGACCGCCATCGCGGCCGCCATCGACGAGGCGAAGATCAAGGAGGGCACCAAGGCGGTGTTCCTCAACATCGCCCACCGCAGCCAGGTCATCGTGCACCGCCAGCTCAAGGTGCTCGACCAGGCCGAGCGCAAGCAGGAGGACCCGGAACAGCTGGACACCCTGTTCCAGCTCGACCACCTCTCCACGCGCGCCCGCCGCAACGCCGAGAACCTGATCATCCTCGGTGGCGGGCAGCCGGGCCGGCAGTGGCGCAACCCGGTCGGGCTGGCCGAGCTGGTCCGCGGCGCGTCCGCCGAGACCGAGGACTTCGCCCGGGTCAAGACGGCCGCGCTGCCGCAGATCGCCATCCGCGGCCCGGTCGTCGGCGACCTCGTGCACCTGCTCGCCGAGCTGATCGACAACGCGACGTCGTTCTCGCCGCCGCAGTCGCGGGTCGAGGTGCGCGGCAACGTGGTCGGCAAGGGCGTCGTGATCGAGGTCGAGGACCAGGGCCTCGGGCTCGAGCCGGACCAGACCGACGAGATCAACACGATGCTGGCGAGCCCGCCGGACTTCGGGATCATGGCGCTGTCCGACGAGCCCCGTCTGGGCCTGTTCGTGGTCGCGCGGCTGGCCGCCCGCCACGGCATCCAGGTGCACCTGCGGGAGTCGGCCTACGGCGGCACCCGCGCCATCGTGCTGGTGCGCACCGACCTGTTGGCCCCCTTGGCGGAGTCCGAGCCGGAGCAGCCGATCACCCCGCCGAAGCCGGAGCTCGTGCCGAACCCGGTCGAGCCGGAGCCGGTGAACGACGAGGTCGCGCCGCTGCGGCGGCCGGTCCGCCGCCCGGCCCGCCACCGGACCGAGCCGCCGATGCCGGTGTCGCAGCCCGACCCGGCCCCGGCCGCCCCGCCGATGCCGGTGACGTCGCCGTCCCCCGCGCAGCCGCCGTCCGCGCCGACGCCGGTCCCCGTCGGGGCCGTCTCCGAGCCGGTCAGCCAGCCGACGCAGGCGCAGCCGGCGGTCGCCGCGGTGCGCCCGCCCGCGCCGCCGGTGCGGACGTCGCGTCCGGCCCGCCCGGCCGCGCAGCCGCCCGTGTGGCCGCCGTCGGAGCCGCGGCCCGCGATGCCCCAAGGCCGACCGGAGCAGCCGCGTCGCCCGGAGGCCCCGGGCCGCCCGCCGCTGCCCCAGCGGCGACGTCAGCAGAGCCTCGTTCCGCAGTTGCGGGAAGACAAGCCCGCCGCGCAGGAGCGGGAGGAGGTCCGGCTGGATTCGCCGGAGGCCGCCCGCAGCCGGCTGTCCGCCTTCCAGCAGGGCACCCGCCGCGGCCGTGACGAAGAACCAGCCGAGAACGACGACAGGTACGGAGAGCGCGAGTAATGGCCAACTCAGGCGTCAGTGAGCTCGACTGGCTGCTGGACGACCTCGTCAAGCGGGTCGCCGGGGCGGACCGCGCCGTGGTCCTGTCCTCGGACGGCCTGCTCATCGGGAGGTCGGGCAACCTCTCCGAAGAGGACGCCGAACACCTCTCGGCGGTCGCCGCGGCGTTCCAGAGCCTGGCGCGCGGGACCGGACGGCACTTCGGCGGCGGCAACGTCCGTCAGACGATGGTCGAGATGGACCACGCGTTCCTGTTCGTGACGGCGGCCGGCCGAGGCGCTTGCCTCGCCCTGCTGGCTCGCGAAGACGCGGACATGGGGCTGGTCGCGTACGAGATGAACCTGATGGTGAAGCGCGTCGGCCAGGTGCTCACCTCGGCCCCGCGGACCGGTGCCGGCGTCCTGCCCACGTCGCCATGAGCGGACGGCACGAAGCCTGGTTCGACGACGAGGCCGGCCCCCTGGTCCGGTCCTACGCGGTCACGGGTGGCCGCACCCGGTCCGACACGCTCGGGCTCGACCTCATCACGCTCGTGGTCGCCCTGCGCACCGCGCACGAGGCGGGCATGCTCGAACCGGAGTACGCGCGGATCATCGCCCTGTGCCAGCGGCCGGTCTCGGTGGCGGAGGTCGCCGCGCGCGTCGACCTGCCGCTGCCCGTGGTCAAGGTGATGCTCAGCGACCTCATCGAGCAGAACCTGGTGCTGTTCCGTACCGCGGCACCGGCTCAGGAATCCCCCAACCGACACGTATTGCAGGCGGTCCTTGATGGCATCCGGAAACTCTGACCCCCGGCGGAACCTGACCGCGACCGCGGTCAAGGTACTCATCGCCGGCGGGTTCGGGGTCGGCAAGACCACGATGGTCGGCTCGGTGAGCGAAGTGCCGCCGCTGCGGACCGAAGAGGTCATCACGACCGCGTCCGAGGGCGTCGACGACCTCTCGGGGGTCGAGCAGAAGACCACCACGACGGTCGCGCTCGACTTCGGCCGCATCACGATCAACCCGGACCTGATCCTGTACCTGTTCGGCACGCCGGGGCAGGACCGGTTCTGGTTCATGTGGGACGAGCTGGCGGAGGGCGCGCTCGGCGCCGTCGTGCTGGCCGACACCCGCCGGCTGGACAGCTGCTTCGCGGCTGTCGACTTCTTCGAGCGGCGCAACCTGCCGTTCGTCGTCGGCGTGAACTGCTTCGACGGCGCGTACCGCTACGGCACCGAGGAGGTCCGGCAGGCGCTCGACGTCGGCATGGACGTCCCGCTGCTGCTGTGCGACGCCCGCGAGCGGGAGTCGACGAAGCAGGTGCTGACCAGCCTGATGGAACACGTGATGGCGCGGTCCGACCTGGCAGCCGCCCAGGGCGGCTACTGACTGAACCTCATTCTGGTCAGGCCGGCGCTACGGATCGCAACGCGCCTGCAAGCAGTGACCTTTGCGCCGGCCGACGGCTGAATGAGGTTCACAGGACCGCGCGTCTCCCGTCAGCCGCGTCGCCGCTTGATCAGCGTGTCGACGGCGAAGCGGCCCGGGCCGATCGCGGCGAACAGCAGGAAGATCCACGAGTAGACCGCGGCGGGCTCGCCCATGTTCTGCAGCGGCAGCAGGCCCATCGGCGCGTGCACGGTGAAGTAGGCGAAGGCCATCACGCCGGAGAGCAGGATCGCGGCCGGCCTGCTGGCGAGCCCGACGAGCAGCAGCGAGGCGCCCACGAGTTCGAAGACGCTGCCCCACCAGCCGGGGAACGAGCCGAACGGGACGCCGCCGCCCTGGCCGTCGACGCCACCGAAGAAGCCGAATCCCTGCAAGCCGTGGAAGCCGAACAGGAACGAGATCACGATCCGGCTCGCGCCGACGACGATGCCCTTGGCCGGGGCGGTCTTGGTGGCGGTGGTCTGGGTCTCGCGGGCGATCGTGGTGGTCATTTCGGGTTCCTTCCCTGGGTTCTTCCTTGCCTTCTGCCTACGCGTCGAGTGGGTTCTCCCCGGTTCGACAACCCTGCGGAAAAATCTTGAACGGGTTTTCGGCAGACTGAACCGATGGCGGGCAAACGCAGTGCCGGGCTCCTGCTCCACCGCGGGCGGGGCGACGACGTCGAAGTGCTGCTCGGGCACATGGGCGGGCCGTTCTGGGCGAAGAAGGACGCGGCGGCCTGGTCGCTGCCGAAGGGTGAGCTGGACCCGGACGAGGAGCCGGAGCACGCGGCCCGGCGCGAGTTCGAGGAGGAGCTGGGCCTGCCCGCGCCGTCCGGTGAGTACGTCCCGCTGGGCGAGGTGAAGCAGTCGGGCAAGACCGTCACGGCGTGGGCGGTCGAGGCCGACCTCGACCCGGCTTCGGTGGTGCCGGGGACGTTCTCCATGGAGTGGCCGCCGCGCTCGGGCAAGCAGCAGGAGTTTCCGGAGATCGACCGGGTCGAGTGGTTCTCGCTCGACGTCGCGCGCGAGAAACTGGTGAAGGGTCAGCTGCCGTTTCTGGACCGGCTGCTCGAGCTAGCGGGTCAGTAGGGCCTCGAGCGGCTTGGCGGTGAACGACGGCAGCACGACGTCGGCCTGGCCGAAGTCGAGACTCTCGGTGATGGCGTTCGGCACGGCGACGCAGGTCAGCCCGGCGGCCTTGGCGGCGGTGACGCCGTGGGGCGTGTCCTCGAAGGCGATCGTGTCCGCCGCTTCGGCTCCGAGGGCGTCGAGCGCGGCGAGGTAGAGGTCCGGGTCGGGCTTGGCCTTGTGGAGGTCCCCGGTGAGGACGGCGTCGAAGTAGCCGTTGATGCCGAGCCGTTCGAGGTGCGGGTTCACCCAGGCCCCGGACGAGCTGGAGGCGACGGCCAGCTTGAGGCCGTGGTCTTTCGCCGTCTCCAGGTAGCTTCGGACGCCGTCACGCGGGCCGAGCTTCTCGAGCAGCTGGAAGACGCGGGCTTTGCTCTTGGGGCGCAGCGCCTCGGGGTCGATGCCGGGGACGTGCTCGGCGAGTAGAGCGAACATCGCGGGCGTGGTGTGCTGCGTGCCGATGACGGCGTACCAGGCCGCCATCGGCAGCTCGACCCCGTGCTCCCGGAACAGCTCCCGCCACGACTGCAGGACGGCGGACTCGGTGTCGGCGAGGGTGCCGTCGAAGTCGAAGACCAGGGCGCGGGTGGGCACGTCTGCACCCTGCCCGGTCGGTGATCGTTCAGGCAAGGGAGTTGTGAAACGCGTCCATCGCGGCTTGCCCCCGCAGTGCGAAGATCACTTCCTCGACCCCGCCGGTCTCCCGCACGGCGGCCACGGCGATCGCGGCGGCCGATGCGAGCGGCCACCGGTAGATCCCGGTGGAGATGGCCGGGAAGGCGACGGTCTTCGCGGCCAGCTCCCGGGCGACGGCCAGGGAGTTCCGGTGGCAGTCGGCGAGGAGCGCGGAGCGGTCTTCGGTCGCGGACCAAACCGGGCCGACGGTGTGCACGACCCAGTTCGCGGGCAGGTTCCCGGCGGTGGTGGCGACGGCCTGCCCGGTCTGGAGGCCCTTCCCGTAGTGCCCGGCCCGCAGCTTCCGGCACGCGGCGAGGATCTCGGGGCCACCCTTGCGGTGGATGGCCCCGTCGACCCCGCCGCCGCCGAGCAGCGAGGAGTTGGCCGCGTTGACGACGACGTCGACCTCGAGGGTGGTGATGTCGGCGTCGAGGATCCGGATGCGCATCAGCTCAGGTAGAAGTCCGCCAGGACCGGGGCCAGTGCCGCGGCCTTCACGATGTGCGTCTGGCCCGGCAGCGTCTTGTACTCCGCCGAGGGCAGCACCTTCGCCAGCGACGACACGCCGTTGCGCATCCAGGCCGGGCTCTTGCCGCCGTCGGCCACCAGCGTCGGGACCTTCACCTCGGGCCACGCGGCCGGCAGGGGTTCCCCCGACTGGTGCTCGACCACCAAAGCCGTGTCGTACGGGAGCGTGGGGGCCACGCGCTTGAGCTTGGCCCAGAACGGCATGATCCGCATCGCCGCCACCACCGCGCCGCTCAGGCCGACGCCTTCGGTCATGAACATCTTCACCGCCTGGCCGCGTTTTCCCGCGGCCAGCACCGCGTCGAGCCGCGCCGGGTAGTCGGCCGGGACGGGCCGGCGGGTGTCGTCGACGACGAACGGGGGCTCGTACAGCGCCAGCTTCGTCACCGGGAGGCTGCGCGCCGCTTCGAGCGCCAGCGCGGCGCCCGACGAGATGCCGAACAGGAACGCCTCGCCGCCCGCTTCCTTGACGAGCGCGGCGAGGTCCTCGACCTCGCGCTCGACCGCGTACGGCCCGGTGTCGGTGCTCTCGCCCCGGCCACGGCGGTCGTAGGTGTACACGGTGAAGCGCGCGGCCAGCTCCTTCGCGAGCGCGTCGTTCGGGGACGAGCCGCGGTAGCACATCGCGCCGTCGACGAGGACGAGCGCGGGGCCGGACCCGGCGCGGGTGTAGGCGATCTTCGTGCCGTCGGCGGAAACCGTCGTGCTCATCGGGACTCTCCTCGCGACAGCAGGTGGACGGACGTGGCGGCGAGCCAGGCGAAGGCGATCACCACGGCCGCCCAGAAGCCGAGGGTCACGACCGGGCTCGTCGATCCGGACGCTACGCCCGCGAAGCCCGCGAGGAACAGCGACCCGCTGATACGCGAGTACCACGTCCGCGCGGGCGTGAGGTGCGACCCGATCGCGAAGCAGGCCGCGACCAGGGCGGCGAAGCCGACGCCACCGGCGACGAAGTGCAGCGTGCCGTGCCAGCTGATCGACGCCGGCGGGCCGGCGGGGGTCCCGGCCGGGAAGCCGTCCTGCGGGTCGGCGCGGAAGACGCCCGCGCAGAGCAGGCCGACGCCGTAGACGGTGAGGAGTCTCGGCCCCCACCGGCCGGGCAGGACGCGCCGGATCCCGGCCGCCGCCGCGATCGTCAGCAGGCCGGTGACCAGGAAGTTCGTGATCTGGACGAAGCCGAGCGAGCCGTTCGACAGGACGCTCGCGGGGTGCCGCGTGAAGTCGAAGCCGGCGCGGGTCAGGCCTTGGACGACGCCGGTGAGGACGAAGACGGGCCCGGCGAGGATCCCGCAGGTCAGCAGGCCGCGGGTGGTCGAAGGGGCGAGGGATCGGGGGCGGCGGATCGCGGTGGTGGTCATGCGGACCAGAGTGGCATCCGACGATCGAAACTGTCAAGACAAAAAAAGTTGTCGGAGACCATCGCGTGCCTCAGGATTGCCTTGGGGCGCCGCGGGTCAGGCGGAGCGCAAGGTGAGGAGCGTGATCTCGCTGGGCGCGAAGACGCGGAACGGCGGTCCCCAGAAGCCGGTGCCCCGGCTGTTGTACAGCTGGGTCGGGCCGTGCCGGGTCAGGCCCGACAGCGTCGGCTGGTCGAGCCGCACCAGCAGGTGGAACGGCCAGATCTGGCCGCCGTGCGTGTGCCCGGAGATCTGCAGGTCGACGTCGGCCTCACGGGCCTGGCGCACCTGCTTCGGCTGGTGCGCCAGCAGCACCACCGGCACGTCGGCGGGGCGGCCGTCCAGCGCGAGGGCCAGGTCGGGGCCGTGGCCGGGCAGGCCGGACGACGCGCCCGTCGGGTCGTCGATGCCGGCGAACAGGATGCGGTCGCCGCCGCGCTCCAGGAGCGTCGAGCGGTTGTGCAGCGTGTCCCAGCCCAGCCCTTCCATGTGGTCGAGCCACGCCTGGGCCTCGCCGAAGTACTCGTGGTTGCCGGTGATGTAGAACCGGCCGAGCGCGGCCTGGACGCCGCCGAGCGGGTCGACCTGCTTGCGGCGCTTCGCCACCGCGCCGTCGGCGAGGTCGCCGGCGTGGCAGACGACGTCCGCGTCGAGGGCGTTGACCGCCGCGACGACCTTCTCCGACCACCTGGTCCGGTCGATCGGCCCGAAGTGGGTGTCGGTCAGCACGGCGACGCGCAGGCCGTCGAGGCCCGGGCCGAGCCGCGGGATGACGACGTCGGTCGCCTTCACCGGCGGCACCCGCATGGCGACGCGGTTGCCGTGCACGAGCAGTGTGGCCGCCACCAGCACGGTCGCGCCCGCGACGATCCGCGACCGCAGCGGGTCGTCGACGCCGAGCAGTGCCACCCGCAGCACGAGGCTGAGGATGCACCAGCTGAACAGCACCCAGATCACGGCCAGCAGCGAGTCGCCCAGGCGCGCGGAGGCGTCGCTTTGGCGCTTGGAGTGGCCGCGGAACATGGCGACCGGCATCGTGACCAGGCCCAGCGCGAGCACCGCGGTGCCGGCGATCGTGCCCGCCGTGCCCCACTCCGGCGCGAGAACGAGCGTCCACCACGGCACGCCGAACAGCAGGAGCATGGCCAGGATCGGCACGACGACGAGTTGCCCTCTCATCGAACCAGATTACAGCCCGTCGGGCTGTTAGCGTTTTCGCTACCCTGGGGAGCGGAGGAAGGGGGACGGCCGCCGTGAACACGTTGCTGGAGCTGGCGTTCCCCGTCGTGAGCAGCCCGACGGCGCTGGTCGCCTTCGCCTCCCTCGCCGCCGCGAGCCTCTTGATCGTGCTGCTGGTCGGCAGCACGCACGGCCGCGAGGTCGCCCTGTGGTCGGTGCCGGTGCGCAGCCGCGTCGCCGCACTGCGCCGCCGGGCCCGGCGCGCCGAGTCGATCCGCCTGCGCGACCCCGGCCGACCCGGCAGCAGCAGGCCACGAGCACCCGGTTCCCGCAGCACGGCTGCGTAGGAACCACTTCAACGCAGCCATTCCGCGTACCCCCATCCCTTCCACTCATGCGGAGTGCTGCCCATGTTCGGCTTTCTCGACGTGCCCGTCGAAGGCGCGTACCACCTGATCCACGCGTTCACCGGCCCGCTGTCCCCGGCGCTGGCCATCGTCCTGTTCACTCTCGCCGTGCGGCTGCTGCTGCACCCGCTCGCCCGGTCGGCGGTCCGCGGCGAGCGCGCCCGGGCCGCACTGATGCCGGAAGTCCGGGCCCTGCGGGCCAAGCACGGCCAGGACCGCGAGTGGCTGGCCGCGGAGATGACGAAGCTGCAGCGGGAGTCCGGGGCCTCGCTGTTCGCCGGCTGCCTGCCGATGCTGCTGCAGCTGCCGTTCTTCATGGTCATGTACCGGCTCTTCACGACACCCACGGTCGGCGGCGAACCCAACTCGCTGCTCGGCGCGACGCTGTTCGGGACGCCGCTGGGCGCGCACGGCCTGGCCGGCAGCCCGCTGGTGTTCGTGATCGCGGCCGGGCTGGCGGTCGTCGCGTGCTTCTCGGTCCGCCTGCAGAGCCGCGGCGCCGAGGCGGACGTCCCGGGCGGCAGGCTCCTGCGCTTCCTGCCCTACGGCACGGTGCTCGCGACGCTGGTCATCCCGCAGGCCGCCGGGATCTACCTGCTCACCACGACGGCGTGGACCGCGGCCGAACGGGCACTGCTACGACGCGGCTCGTGAGCGTCGCCAGTTCTCGATGGCTTCTTCGACGTCCACCAGCGCCACCGTGAGCGGCGGGCCGGTGTGGTGGTTGAGGTAGGCCTGGCGGATCCGCTCGTTGAGGTCCTCGACGACCTCCCGCACCTGCCGTTCGGCCCGCTCGGCGGCGAGCCGTTCCGGCAGGTCCTGCACTTCGCGCTTGAGGGCGAGCGCCGGCGGCAGCAACGCCTTCGTGTCGTGGCCGCCCTTGCGGATCTCGCGCAGCACCCAGTCGGTCGCGGCGTCGTTGCCGGTGGGCTTCGGCAGCGGCTTGCCGGCGCCGGGCAGGTCGTCGAACTCGCCGCGCTCGCGGGCTTCGCCGATCTGCCGGTCGACCCACCAGCGGAAGGAGACCTTGGGCGGTTTGCGTCCGGTCATGCCTCCAGAATGCCAGGTCGGACGGCCGGCCCGGGTAAGATCTCCGGCGGGGGAGCGAGGGGAGCGCATGACCGCCGAACGCACTGGCGCCGACGAAGTCGACCGGACGCTGGCGTTGCTCTGGCGCGCTCGCGGCGGTGCCGCCGAGCCGACCCGGGGCCGTCGCCCGACGCTGACGATCGAGCGGATCGTCGCCGCCGCGATCGCGGTCGCGGACGCCGACGGGCTGACCGCCGCGTCGATGCACCGCGTCGCCAAGGAGCTCGGCGCCGGCACGATGACGCTCTACACGTACGTGCCCGGCAAGGCCGAGCTGGTCGACCTGATGGTCGACGACGTGCTCGTCGAGCGGCGGCTGCCCGGTCCGGGCGAGCCGCGCCCGGCGGACTGGCGCGAGCAGGTGGCGCTCTACGCCGAGCGGACGCGCGAGGCGTACCGCACCCACCCGTGGCTGTGCGAGGTTTCGCGGGTCCGGCCGCCGCTCGGGCCCGGTCAGCTGGCCGGCCAGGAGTACCTGCTGTCCATCATGGACGAGCTGGGCCTGCCGCCGCGCGAGGCCGTGGCGGCTGCCAACGGGATCGGCACGTACGTCGACGCGAACGCGGCCCTCGGCGCGGAGAACACCCGCCTCGAGCGCAGCACCGGCCAGTCGACCGAGGCCTGGTGGCACCAGCGGTCGTCGTTCTGGGAGAACTACTTCGTGGTCGACGCGCACCCGGCGATGAACCGCATCTGGCTGGGCGGCGGCTTCGACCAGAGCGCGAAGGCCCAGGGCGACACGGCCTACGAGTTCGGCCTGAACCGCATGCTCGACGGCATCCAGGCCCTGGTCGGCTAGCGGCGGGTGCGCCACCTCGACCGGCGGCGTTCCTGCCGGGGCACCGAAGGCTCCGGTGCGCCGTTTCCGCGCAGAACGTCGCGGCACACGGGGTCGAACCGGCCGGGTGCCTCGATCATCGGCGCCGCCAGCACCACGTGGCCGCACACCGCGCGGAACCGCCCGTCGTGGCGGCCCTCGGCGAACTCTTCCTCGGTGACGGCATGGGTGTAGCCGTCGGTGTCGCAGCGGATGTGCACCAGGAACGGCTCCACGGGGCTCATCCCGTCGGGCTGGTCGTGGTGGTTTCGGTGGGCGTGCTCGCCGAGTCGGCCGCGGTCGTCGACGTCGTGACCGGCGGCGGGGTCGTGCTCGTGGTCTCGGGCGGCGGCGTGGTGGACGACGACGGCGGCGGGGTGGTCGCCGGGTCCGTGCTGGGGGTGCCCGGCGTCGTGGCCGGCGTGGACGACGACGGCGACGTGCTGGTCGGCGGCGTCGACGTGCCCGGCAGGGAGCCCGGCGGCTGGGCGGCCACCGGCGGTGCGGGCGGGGCGGGCGCGCCGACCGGGCCGCCCGCCGCGGCGGCGTCCGGGGCGTCGGGCGCGCCGATCGGCACCTGGCTGTCGGGCAGCTGGGCGACGCCGCCGCGGTAGGCCGAGGCCCACGCCATCACGGTGTCCACATAGGACTGCGAGTTGTTGTAGCGGCGGACCGCGATGCGCTGACCCGCGTCGGTCGAGAGGTCGAGGCCGCCGGAGCACAGGTAGCGCCCGGTGGCCAGGGCTTCGTCGTAGATGTTGTTCGGGTTCGAGACGCCGTCGCCGTTGCCGTCGGAGGCGTAGCCCTTCCACGTGGCCGGGATGAACTGCGTCGGGCCGACCGCGCGGTCCCAGACGGCGTCGCCGTCGTACTTGCCGCCGTCGGTGTCGGGGATCGCGGCGAACGCGCCCGCGCCGTTGAGCACCGGGCCGAGGATGGGCTCGAGAGTGTCACCGTTGGCGTTGACGTACCCGCCGCGCGCGTGGTTCGACTCGATCCGGCCGATGCTCGCGATCAGCGCCCAGTCGAGGTGGCAGTTCGGCTGCTCCTTGGCCAGGATCTCGGCGGCGTTCTTGTACGCCTTCAGCATGCTTCCCGGGATGCCGAGCGGCCCGGAGATGCCCGCCGAGCCGGCGTGCCCGCCGGGCACGACGAGCGGCGTGGGCAGCGGCGGCTGCGGGAGGCTGCCGTCGACGGCGATGGGCGGCATGACGATGTTCGGGGGCTGCAGCGGGGCGGCCTGGTCGGGCAGCGCCTCGCCGGCACCGGCGATGACGACCGGCGCGGGCAGGCCGGTGGTCAGCGTGGGCAGCACGACGAGCGCGCCGCCGGCGAGCGCGGCCGCGGTGCGGCGGACCCCGCGCGTGGCCTTGCGACGTGGCCGGTGCTTCGGCATGGTGCGTCCCCGCTTCCCTCGATCTTCGCTGATCGCCTCACCGATCGGCCCCACCCACCGGTACTGACCGGTAGGAGCAAGCTATCCGATGGAAGCGAACTTTGGCGAATGGCACAGCGAAATCGGGGCTCCGAAGAGAAGTTCGTCCTGATGGCACAAAACCTTCGTAGGGAATCTGTCACATTCACGTGGACTTAACGGGGTCCTGAGGAGGGTTTACGGGGTCCGGGGGGCGGAGCCCCCGGCCGGGGCTAAGCCCCGAATGGCGCTGAGAGTTTGTCCAGCAGGACACCGGGTACGGCGATCCCGCGGTGCGTCACGTCCGAAGAAAACCGCCGGACGAGCGAATCCGACGGCGTCGAGGTGAACGTGACGACGTCGCGGTGCAGAGCGGGCTTCAGCCGCCGCAGCGCCCCGGCGAACGTACGGGTCAGCGCCGTCGTCGGGACCAGCGCCACGCCCAGGCCGGCCGCCGCGAGCTGCGCCGCCGTCGCCGCCTGTTTCGTCCGCATCACCGCGCCGAGCACCGTCGCGCGCTGTGCGGCTTGCTCGTCGAGCCACGCTCCGAGGCCGTTGTCCGGGTGGTAGTGCACCACCGGCAGCTCGGCCAGGTCGGCCATCGGTACCGCCGGCCGGGTGGCGAGCGGGTGGTCGGCGGCCAGCGCGACGACGATCTCTTCGCGCCCCACCAGTTCGGCCGGCCCGGTCCAACGGCTCGGCCGCGGCCCGACCGCTACGTCCGCTTCGCCCGCGTCCAGGGCCGCCACCAGCGCGTCCGCGCTCGTCGTCTCGGTCAGCGTGATCAGCACGCCCGGGCGGTGCCGGTGCCAGTGCCGCAGCACGGGCGCGAGCAGCCCGGCGGTCATCGTCTCCGCGCACGCGATCCGCAGCGTGCCCTCGCCACCGCCGGCCACCGCGCGGCCGATCCGGGTCACGCGTTCGGCGGCGGCCAGCGCGGCCCGCGCGTCGGCCAGGACCGCCCGCCCGGTGGCGGTCGGCCGCACCCCGCGCGGGAGCCGTTCGAGCACCGGCGTGCCCAGTTCCCGTTCGAGCGCGCCGATCTGGTGCGACAGCGCGGGCTGCGAGAGGTGCAGCCGGGCGGCCGCTTCGGTGATCGACCCGGCGTCCAGCACCGCGACCAGGCACTCGAGCGCGCGCAGCGTAGGCATTCGCTGATTCTATCGCAGCCATCGAAAACATTCGGATCGCGAAGGGATGGTTCCGGCCGTGTTCCGCGCTGACTCCGGTGTGCGAGACGAAAGGAGCACGGAAATGTCGTTCGAAGGAAAGCGGCTGGTCGTCGTGGGCGGAGGATCGGGGATCGCGCGCCGGATCGCGGCGGACGCGCACGCGGCCGGCGCCGAGGTCATCGCGGCCGGGCGGAATCCGGCGCGGATCGACGTTCCCGGTATTCGCACCGCATTCGCGGACCTCGGGGACGAATCGTCGCTGAAAGCGCTTGCGGACGGAACCGGTGAACTCGACTACCTGGTCACGCTCGCCGGGGCGCCGGCGAACGGGCCGGTCGCGGAACTCGAGCGGGACGCGGTCACCCGGGCGTTCGACGCCAAGGTGATCGGGCCGCTGATGCTGGTCAAGCACCTCGCCCCGCGGTTCCGCGACGGCGGCGCCATCGCGTTGTTCTCCGGGGTGGCGGCGTGGCGGCCGTCTCCCGGGCGCACGGTCATGGCCACGACGAACGGCGCGGTCGCGTTCCTCGCGCAGGCGCTCGCGGTCGACCTCGCGCCGATCCGCGTCACCGCGATCTCGCCGGGCATCGTCGACTCCGGCGCGTGGGACCGCCTCGGTGCCGGGAAGGACGACTTCTTCCGCCGGACCGCGGAAACGACTCCGGCGCGCCGGATCGGCCGTACCGCCGACCTCGCGGCCGCGACCCTGCAGGTGCTGGCGAATCCGTTCATCACGGGCACCGTGCTGCACGTGGACGGGGGCGGTCGGCTCGGCTGAAAACGCTGGGTGAACAAGCCTTTACAGGAACGCGGACCATTCCTATGATCGGCCGACCGGACGCAGTGCCCGCGCCCGGTCGGCCCAGGTGGAGGGTGTGGATGGCACGCAGGGCTCCGCGCAGTGAGGCGGTCACCGTGGCCGAGCTGCTGGTCCGGTCCGCGGTGGACGCTCGTCCTCACGCGCCCGCGCACCACCACGAGAAACCGCGGGCCCGGCGTTCGCTCGCCCGGCTGCGGGTGTTCTCCGTCGTCGCCGGTGCGCTCGCGCTGACCGGTGGAGTCGCCGCGGCGGTGTCGATGCCGGCGCAGCGGAGCACGGGTCCGGCCGGCCTCGAACCCGTGGCCGTCCCGCTGGTGCCGCTCCCCGGGGAAGTCGTGGTGCCGCCCGCGAAGCCCGCTCCGGAATTCGTGGCGCCCGTGGTTGAAACAGGCGGAATCGTGCCGGTTGCCGTGGTGCAGGAGTCGAATTCCGGAACGGCGGCCGCCCATCGCGGAAAACTCGCGAAAGCGGTCAAGGTCGTCGAGAAAGCCAAGCCGAAGCAGCTGCCGAAGCACGCGGCCCCGGTGTGGCACACGATCCCGGACGTTCCGGCCTGGTCATGGGGTCACCACCAGCAGCAGCGCCACCACGACTGCGGCGGCGGTGGCCGCCACCGCCGGTGACGTCAGGCGTCGAGCGGGATCTGGTACTGCATGAAGCCCTTGTCGAGCGCGACCTGGTCGTAGAGACGCCGGGCGGTGGTGTTCGACGTCTGCGTGTGCCAGTAGACGCGGACGCACCCCCGCTCGCGCGCCCACTCGGCGACGGCTTCGATCAGCGCCCGGCCGACGCCGCGCCCGCGGGCCTTGGTGTCGGTGAACAGGTCCTGCAGGTAGCAGACGTCGGCGGAGGTCGTGCTGACGTGCGTGAAGAAGTGCACGATGCCGACGAGCTCGTCGTCGAGCCGCGCGCCGAGTGCGTGCATCCGCTCGCCACTGGCGAACTCGCGCCACGCGCGGTCCATCAGCTCGGGCGCGAGTGTCCTGCCGTAGAACGTGTTGTAGCCGGCGAACAGGTTTTCCCAGGCCGGACGGTCTTCCGCGGCGAGGCCCCCGAGTGTGATCATGCGCCGAGGCTAACGCGCCGGCTGACCGGTTCGATGACCATACCGGACACAACTGGCCAGTAAGGTGACGAACCCGAATCAGATTCATAGAATCACCAGCCATCAGGTCCGGCAGACCCAATTCAGCGGAGGTTCCCGATGGCGCGCACGGCGCACCGTGCCAGTGGCAAGCCCGTCACGGTGGGCGAGCTGATGCTCCGGCCGGACGTCCACGGCAGACGCCGGCCCGAGGACCTGGAGGTGCTCGAGCTCGCCTACCGGATGCGCCGGCGGGTCGGTCCCGAGCCGGTCGTCGCCCGGACGCCGCGGTCCCGCGCGCTGGCCGTGGTCACCGGCCTCTGGCGGCGCAAGCCGCGGTAGTCCCCGCCGCTTCGAGCGGGCTTCGCCGCCCTGATCGGGTCACGCCGACCCGCTTTCTCGCAGGCCACCCTCGTCGAGGGTGGCCTTTTTCGTGCCCGCCGACGGCCGGCACGCCCTGTTCGCGGCTGCACGCTCGCGCGTAGTTGATGCAAAGATATGCTCGATACGACGATTGACGATGCACAAAACTGCACCTACCGTGACAGCTGTTGCGCACAACCGGCACGGATGGGGAGCTCATGAGCGGGACCTTCATGGCGGCGGAGGTCGCCAGCCAGCCCGGCTGCTGGCGTGAGGCCGGCGCGTTCGCCGTCGCGAACACCGGGCGGCTGCCCGCGCCGGGGTCCCGGGTGGCGATCGTCGGCTGCGGCACCTCGTGGTTCGTCGGCCAGGCCTACGCCGTGCTGCGCGAAACCGCCGGGCTCGGCGAGACCGACGCCTTCGCCGCGTCCGAGTTCCCGGCCGGTCGCGCCTACGACCACGTGCTCGCCCTGAGCCGCTCGGGCACCACCACCGAGGTGCACACCCTGCTCGCGCGGCTGCGCGGCCGGACGAAGATCACGGCGATCACCGGCGTGCCGGCCGCGATCGCCGGTGCCGCCGACGCCGTCGTCGACCTGTCCGCGGTGGACGAACGCTCGGTCGTGCAGACCCGGTTCGCCACCACCGCCCTCGCGATGCTGCGCGCGCACCTCGGCGAGGACCTGACCGACGTCATCGCGCAGGCCGAGCGGGTGCTGGCCGAGCCGTTGCCTCGCGAGCTCACCGGCGCCGGGCAGTTCAGCTTCCTCGGCACCGGCTGGTCGGTCGGGATCGCGAACGAAGCCGCGCTCAAGTTCCGCGAGGCGTGCCTGCTGTGGACGGAGTCCCACCCGGCGTGGGACTACCGCCACGGCCCGATCAGCATCAGCGAGCCGGGCCGCGTGACCTGGATGTTCGGCCGCGCGCCGGACGGTCTCGCCGACGACGTCCGCCGCGCGGGCGGCACCTTCGTCGAAAGCGGCCTCGACCCGCTCGCCGACCTGGTCCGCGCCCAGCTCGTGGCCGGGGCGATCGCGCGGCGCAAGGGCCTGGACCCGGACCACCCGCGCGGTCTCACGCGATCCGTCGTCCTCGCATGATCGTCACCGTGACGCCGAACGCCGCGCTCGACGTCACCTACACCGTGGACAGCCTGGTGCCGGACGCCGTGCACCGGGCGCGCGACGTCCGGCGCCGGGCGGGCGGCAAGGGCGTGAACGTCGCCCGCGTGCTGCACGCGCTCGGCGCCGACGTCCGCGCCGTCGTCACGGCGGGCGGTGCCACCGGGGCCGAGTTCGCGGCCGACCTCGGCGCGGCCGGGCTGCCCGCCGACCTGGTGCCGATCGACGGCGAGACGCGCCGGACCACCACCGTGCTGTCCGCGGTGGACGGTTCGGTCACCCTCCTCAACGAGCCGGGACCCGAGCTGAGCGCGGCCGAATGGGCGTTGCTGGCCGAGCGGGTCCGGCGCCGCGAACCCGAGGTGCTGGTCTGCTCGGGCAGCCTGCCGCCGGGCGCGCCACCGGACGGTTACGCGCGCCTGCTCGCCGGCCGGACGTCCGTTTTGGACACTTCCGGCGCCGCGCTGCTGCCCGGGCTGGCCGGGCGGCCGGCCGTCGTCAAGCCCAACCTCGAAGAACTTCGCGAGGTCACCGGACTTGACGACCCCATCGCCGCGGCCGCCGAGCTGCGGAAGGCCGGAGCCGGCGCGGTCGTCGTGTCGCTCGGCGCCGACGGCCTGCTCGCGGTCACGGCCGCGGGCACCTGGCACGCGACGCCGTCGAAAGTGCTCACCGGCAACAGCACCGGCGCGGGCGACGCCGTGGTGGCGGCGCTCGCGCTCGGGCTCTGCCGCCGCGAGCCGTGGCCGGAGATCCTGCGCCGGGCCGTCGCGCTGTCCGGCGCGGCCGTGCTCGGGCCGCTCGCCGGCGACGTCGACCTCGCGCACTACCACCGGGAGCTGGCCGCGGTGCGCGTCCGGCCGGAAGGGGAGTCCTGATGCCGCTGGTCACCACCGGGGAGATCGTCGCGGAGGCCGTGTCGGCCCGGCGGGGCTGCGGTGCCTTCAACGCGATCCAGCTGGAACACATCACGGCGATCGTCGAGGGTGCGGCCCTGGCCGGCGCGCCGGTGATCGTGCAGCTCAGCCAGAACGCCGTGCGCTACCACGGCGCGCTGGCACCGATCGGCGGCGCCGCGCTGGCCGCGGCCCGCGCGGCCGAAGCCCGCGTCGCCGTGCACCTCGACCACGCCGAGTCCCGTGAGCTGGTGCGCGAAGCCGTCGCGCTCGGGTTCGGCTCGGTCATGTTCGACGCGTCCGGACTGGACTACGCGGACAACGTGCGCGAGACCCGCGAGGTCGCGGCGTTCTGCCACGACCACGGCGTCTGGGTGGAGGCCGAGCTCGGCGAGATCGGCGGGAAGGACGGCGTGCACGCGCCGGGGGCCCGCACCGATCCCGGCGAGGCCGCGGAGTTCGCCGCGGCCACCGGTATCGACGCGCTCGCGGTGGCCGTCGGCAGTTCGCACGCGATGCTGACCCGGGACGCCACTTTGGACTTCGACCTGATCGCGCGGCTGCGCGAGCAGGTTCCGGTACCGCTGGTGCTGCACGGCTCGTCCGGGGTGCCCGACGAGGGGCTCGCCGAAGCCGTGCGGGCGGGGATGACGAAGGTCAACATCGCGACCCAGCTGAACAAAGTGTTCACCGCGGCCGCCGCGGGTGACTGGCGCGCCCACCCGGAGCACGTCGACCCGCGGAAGTACCTGGGGGCCGGGCGGGACGCCGTGACGACCGAAGTGCGGCGGTTGTTGCAACTACTTGTGTTGACAGATGCTTGAAAGCCCATAAAACTGCGCACTAATGCGCAGAACTTGCGCGATATTCGATCTCGACCAGGTGGTGGCGGATGCGACGAAGCAAAGTCATGGCGTGTGCGGTGGGGGCCTCACTCCTCCTGGCGGGCTGCGGTGGGGGCGCGGACACGAGCGGTGGAACCGGGGAGAACGCGCTGCCCGGGGTCGACCAGTACCTCGGCGCGCCGTGCCCGGAGGCCGCCGTCAAACCGGCCACGGACAAGGAGTTCACCTACTGGGCCATGTGGACCGCCGACGAGCCGCAGGGCAAGGTCCTCCAGAAGGCGTTCAAGTGCTTCCAGGAGAAGACCGGCGTCAAGGTGGACGTCCAGTGGCTGGGGCGCAAGGCCTACACGCAGAACCTGGTGCCGGCGCTGAACACCGACGCCGTGCCGGATCTGTTCGACCAGGACGTCAGCAAGGTCGGCGCGGCCATCATGACCCCGGGCGGCACGCAGAGCGTCGACGACGTCTTCGCGATGAAGGTCGGCGAGGGCGACAAGACGGTGAAGGACGTGCTTTCGCCCAGCTCGTACGACTTCCCGCAGAACAAGGACCGCGAGGGCCACAACTTCATGGTCCCCTACACCGTGCAGTCGAGTGCCTGGTGGTTCAACAAGGACACCTCGGGTGCGGTCCGGCAGCCCCGGACGATGGACGACCTCGTCGCGCTGTTCGACAAGGCGAAGGCCGACGGCAAGGCCGCGATCAGCCAGGACGGCGACATCCCGTTCTACAACATGTACTTCTTCACCCAGCTCGCCGAGCGGTACGTCGGCGCGGGCGGGCTGAACAAGGCCGCGTCCGACAAGACCGGGCAGCTGTGGAAGTCCGACCCCGGATTCCTCAAGGCCGCCGACGAAACCGCGAAGCTGCCGAAGTACTTCATCGACGGCTGGGACGCGGCGAAGTTCCCGCAGGTCCAGCAGCGCTGGGCCGACGGCGACTCGCGCTACCTCTACGTCGGCACCTGGGCGCCGAGCGAGACGCGCGAGTACCTGGACAAGCAGGGCACCGGGACGAAGATCAAGTACGGCTCGTTCCAGTTCCCGATGCCGGCCGGCGCGACGCACGACACGGTCGAGCAGATGTCGATCGGCTTCGCGGTGACCAAGAAGGCCCGGCACGCCGAGGCGGCGAAGGCGTTCATCGCGTACTTCCTGAACAAGGACATCCTTTCCGGCATCCCGGCGGTGGCCGACAACCTGGTGCCGCGCGCCGACCTCGCCGTGCCGGACGACCTCCAGCAGGTCAAGGCCGCGATGGACGACCCGAAGAAGGAGCACGTCCTGCAGTACGACGGGATCGACGGCATCGCGGGCGGCAAGTGGCAGACCGACGTCTTCGACCCGGCCGACACCGCGCTGCTGAAGGGGTCGATCAGCCCGCGGCAGTTCGTGGACCAGCTGGCCGCGAAGGGCGCCGATTTCTGGAAGAACCAGGGCTGATGGCGACCCTCACGACTGCGCCGGCGTCGCGGGTCACGGAGACACGCGACGCCGGTGGCGCGCACCTGCGCCGCAAGAAACGGCTGTTCTGGCCGTTCGCGGCCCCCGCTTTGGTGCTGTACCTGGCTTTCCTGGTGCTGCCGACGCTCGCGACTGTGGTGCTGAGCTTCACCAGCTGGGCCGGCGCGGGCGACACGCCGCGGCCCAACGGCGTCACCAACTACACGCGGATGTGGGCGAGCGACTCGTTCCGGTACGCGTTCGGCAACACGCTGGTGTACGTCTTCCTCGGCGGCATCGGCACGTTCGCGCTCGCGTTCCTGTTCACCATGGTGCTGCGCGACATGCGCGGCGGCAAGGTCGTCCGGGCGATCCTGTTCTTCCCCAACATCGTCGCGCCGGTGGCGCTGGGGATGTTCCTCGGGTTCGTGTTCAAGTACCAGCCCGGGAAGCAGGGCCTCGCGAACTTCGTGCTGGAGCACGCCGGCGCGGACGCGGCGAAGTTCCTGGCCCCGGCCAACGTGACCGGGGTCGTGACGGCGTCGCTGATCTGGGCCAGCTCGGGGTTCTACATCACGATCCTGATGGCCGCGGTCGACCGGATCCCGCCGTACCTCTACGAGGACGCCGAGCTGGGCGGCGCGTCCCCGTGGCAGAAGTTCCGGAACATCACGCTGCCGATGACGTGGGACGTCGTCGGCGTCGCCGGTGTCCTGTGGACGATCAACGCGCTGAAGATCTTCGAGCTGGTGTTCGTGCTGGCCGGGCCGGGCACGTACGCCCCGCCGAACGAGGCGTGGACGCTCGGGGTCTACGTGTTCGACCGGACCTTCGGTTCGAACGGCACGCCGGACTTCGGGGCCGCGTGCGCCTGCGCGGTGGCGATGATCGCGCTGGTGTCGGTGCTGGTCGTGCTGCTGAGGCGGGTGATGCGCCGTGACGCTCTCCAGTTCTGAGGCCAGGGTCCGGAAGGTGCCGCGCAAGCCGCGTCCGGCGCCCGGTTCGCGCCGGTTCAGCCCGCTGCGGCTGGTGGGGTCGGCGATCGTCTGGGTGTTCACCGCCGGCAACGTGCTGGTGCTGTACTGGCTGCTCACGGCGGCGTTCAAGACGCCGGTGGAGATCTTCACCAAGCCGTTCGCGCTGCCGTACCAGTGGTTCCACCTCGGCAAGCCGTTCCGCAACTTCGTCTACGCGTGGAACAACGCGGGCTTCGGCGACGCGGTCCTGACGACCGTGGTGCTGGTCGGGCTGGCGACCGTGGCGACGGTGGCGGTGTCGGCGCCGTGCGCGTACGCCCTGACCAGGCTCGGCGTGCGCGGGTCCGGGCCGATGACGAACGCGGTCGCGATCGGCATGGGGGTGCCGTTCCAGACGGTCATCATCCCGCTGTTCGTGGTGCTGAGCCGGATCCACCTGGACAACGAGTACGGGCTGTTCGTGCTGTACGTCGCTTTGTCGATCCCGTTCACGGTGTTCCTGTTGACGGGGTTCTTCCGTTCGCTGCCGGACGAGCTGGAGGAAGCGGCCGCGCTCGACGGCGCGTCGCCGATGCGGACGTTCTTCTCGGTGATGCTCCCGCTGGCCCGCGGCGGCCTGATCACAGCGTTGACGCTGAACGCGATCGGGCTGTGGAACGAGACGCTGCTGGCGATCGTGTTCCTCAAGGACCAGGCGCACTTCACGCTGTCCCGCGCGCTGTTCACGTTCTACGGAGCGGCGAGCTACCAGTCAGAGTACGGCGGGCTGATCGCCGGCGTGGCGATCGTCGTGCTCCCGATGCTGGTGCTCTACCTCGTGCTCGCCCGCCGGATCATTTCCGGCCTGACGCTCGGCGCCGGAAAGTAGGACGCGATGGCCACGGTGACTTTCGAGGACACGACGAGGTTTTACGCGGGAGTGGACCGCCCGGCGGTCGACGGCCTCGACCTCATGGTTTCGGACGGCGAGTTCCTGGTGCTGGTCGGCCCGTCCGGCTGCGGGAAGTCGACCACGCTCCGGATGCTGGCGGGCCTGGAGGGAGTCGACGACGGTTCGATCCACATCGGCGAGCGCGACGTGACGGCGTTGCCGCCGAAGGACCGGGACATCGCGATGGTGTTCCAGAACTACGCGCTGTACCCGCACATGACGGTCGGGGAGAACATCGGCTTCCACTTGAAGCTGGCCCGCATGCCGGTGCCGGAGCGTCGTCGCCGGGTCGCCGAGGCGGCGGCGTTGCTGGACTTGTCGGAGTACCTGGACCGCAAGCCGGCGCGGCTTTCCGGTGGCCAGCGCCAGCGGGTGGCGATGGGCCGGGCGATCGTGCGTGAGCCGAGTGTGTTCCTGATGGACGAGCCACTGTCCAATTTAGACGCACAGCTGCGGGTGCAGACGCGCACGCAGATCGCTTCGCTGCAAAGACGCCTGGGCGTGACGACGTTGTACGTGACGCACGACCAGGTCGAGGCGATGACGATGGGCGACCGGGTGGCAGTACTGCGCGACGGAGTGTTGCAGCAGTGCGACACCCCGATCGGCCTGTTCGCGCGCCCGGCGAACGTGTTCGTGGCGGGCTTCATCGGATCGCCGGCGATGAACCTGCTGACGACGACGGTGGAGGGGCCGTGGTCGGTGCCGCTGACGCCTGCTCAGCGTTCGGCGTTGACGGGGCCGGGAGTGGTGGTCGGGGTTCGTCCGGAGGGGTGGGCGATCGGGTCTGGGGTCGATGCCGTGGTCGAGGTGGTGGAGGAGCTGGGGAGTGATCAGTATTTGTATTGCCGGGCGGAGTCTTCGTCGGAGGTGCTGACGGTGCGGACGCCGGGGATGGCGCCGTGGCGGAGGGGGCAGGCGATCAAGGTGGAGCCGAGGAGGGAGTCGGTCCATTTGTTCGATGCGGCGACGGGGGTGCGGTTGCCTTGATGGTGGCCGGGGCCGCTGGTTCGGCGGTGGGGGTGAGGCTGCGGCAGGCCCGGCGCGGTTGTTGGTCGCGCGGGCCGGGTCGGCGGGCGCCAGGGGCGGTGGACCAGGGCCGAGTAGGTGGGTGCGCGAACCTACGAGATCGGTGCACGGCTAGAGCGGGTGCTTTCCGACGCGGAGCATCGGGTGACCCGGGTCCGGTGTGCCGTGGTGGTGGGCGTTGCGTTGTGGTGTGCGAATGGCGATTTGCTTGTTCTGCGGGTCTTGGGCGTGGGTGTAGGCCCGCAGCCGGTGGCTGCGGGCCTTTCCCCTGTCGTGTTCAGGCTGCGAACGGCAACGGTTGATGAAGGTTGTTGCGCCTGGGTTTTCGGCGTTTGTCCAGGAACACCGGTGGCAGGAACTCGGGCAACCCGTCGGCGGCGATGCGGACCTGCCAGCCGGAGCGGTGCAGGAGTCGGTGGTGGTGGGCGCACATCAGGACCAGGTTGCCCAGCTCGGTGGGGCCGCCGTCGGCCCAGTGGCGGATGTGGTGGCCTTGGCAGTGCCGGGGTGGGCGGTGGCAGCCGGGGAAGGCGCAGCCGCGGTCGCGCAGGTAGAGCGCGCGGCGGATTCCGGGTGGGACCAGGCGGCGTTGGCGGCCGAGGTCGAGGGGTTCGCTCTTCGCGCCCAGTACTGCGGGGATGAGCATGCAGTCGCAGGCGTGGATCCGGGCCTCGGCCGCGGAGATCGTGCCGAGGTCGCCAAGGGTGGCGCGGCCGGTGCGCGCCTGGGGTCGGGTTCCGTCGCCGAGGGCGGCTTGGCCGAGGCTGGACTTCAAGTCCTCCAACGACACCGTGACCATCACGTGTGCTCGCTCCCCGGCCTGCATCGGCAGCTCCGGACAGCTCAACGCCAAGTCGATCGCGTCGGAGAACGCGTCGCCGTAACGTTCCTGCGGCGAACGCAAGTCCGCGCCTTCCTCATTGCCACGGCGTTGCGCGAGAGAATCCAGCAGGGCGCTGGCCCGGGTGCCGGTCTCGTCGTCAAACCGGCCCTGAAGCTCCCAGGTCCCGGTTCTTTTGCGCCGCAACGAGAGTTCGCGGCGAGGGATGGCCGGTTCGGTCGTGTCAGGTTCGGCACCGTCGGGGTCGAGATGGGCCAGGATCCGTGCACCCAACGCCGCGACCTGCTTATGGCCAGCATCGGAGGCGAAAGACAACAAATGCTGCTCAGCATCGGCGCGGTGCTCGGGCGGGACTTGCGTCATCACGCCGACGATCGTGTCGATCATCGGAGTGCTCAACCGGCCAGCCAAAGCAGCAACCCCGGTGCCAGGAGCGACAGCGGGAACGCCGTCGAGAGTGCGACCGGAGGTGAGAGCCCGGGCACGCTTCACCACAGCCTCGGCCGCGGCCTTGGGAACATCGGCCAGATGCTCGAAAAGCCGCGCCACAGAACGATATCCGAACAGCTCCACAACCCCGCGCGACTCGATCTCCGCCAGCAGCGAACCGATCTCCGCCTCCGCAGACCGCACAACAGTGAGCAGAGCGGAGATGCGGTCGGCCAAAGCCACCGCATCCGCACGCCACACCGCTTCGCTGTCCACAAACCAAGATTACCGCCGGTCGCACACCTGTTCATCACTCGATCAGGTGGAAGCGGTCGCAAGCAACCAAGCCGCGTCGGTGAACCGAAGCCCGCGACCCCCACCGGCGTGCCGCCTGCAGTGGGCACCCCTCGATGCACCATAATGCTCGAAACGGCACCCAACAGCGCAACCCCATGCGCGATAGGCTGTCGGAGAGTCAAGGCTAGGGAGTACCGCCGATGGTCCGGCACGAACGGTTGAGCACCCTGCTGGACATGCTGGGACAGCGGGAAAAGATCGACGTCGAGGACGTCGCCGTGGAGCTGGATGTCTCCGCCGCCACCATCCGGCGGGATCTCGACCACCTCGCCGAACAGCAGCTGCTCACGCGGACCCGCGGGGGCGCCGTCGCCAATGATCTCGCCTATGACCTTCCCCTGCGCTACAAGACCGCGCGGCACGTGCCCGAGAAGCAGCGGATCAGTGCCGCCGCCGCTGCTTTCGCCGCCAAGGGGATGGTGGTCGGCCTCAATGGCGGGACCACCACCGCGGGCGTCGCCCGGGCGCTGGCCATGCGCTCCGACCTGGGCGGACGCGGGGACGCTCCGGGCATCACCGTCGTCACCAACGCCCTCAACATCGCGCACGAGCTGGCCGTGCGGCCGAACGTCAAGATCGTCGTCACCGGCGGTGTCGCGCGGCCGCAGTCGTTCGAACTGAGCGGGCCGCTCGCCACGCGGGTGCTCAGCGAGCTCACCATCGACCTGCTGTTCCTCGGCGTCGACGCCTTCGACGTCGACGCCGGTGCCTTCGCCCACCACGAGGGCGAGGCCAGCATCAACCGGCTGATGGTCGAACGCGCCGAGCGGGTGGTCGCCGTCGCCGACGGGTCGAAGCTCGGCCGGCGCGCCTTCGCCCGGATCTGTGAGACGACGCAGGTGCACGCCCTGGTCACGGACACCGACGCCGACCCCGAGGCCGTGCGGGCCTTCGAAGCCGCCGGCGTCGAGGTTCAGGCCGTCTGACAGTGACAATGGGGGTGACGGGGTCGCCCGTCCGAGTTGACCCTTCGGCTGACCGACCTTCGGTGTCCTTGCTGAGATCTGTCGCTCGGCGCGGGTGACCCCGTCGTGCACGTCACCTGCGTGAGCGGCGTGACCTCATAGGAGCCTGGCCAGAGGCCCCGTCACTGTCTTGTCCGCCCGCTGGTGGGTGCCGTGCCACCACCGGATGAGGGAGATGGCATGTCCACGATGACAAATCCCGGCGCTCACGTCACGGTCGGCGTCGACACCCACCTCGAGACCCATGTTGCGGTGGCCCTCGACCAGGTCGGGCGGGTGCTCGCGCAGCAGTCCTTCCCCGCCGATCCGCCCGGGTATCGATCACTGCTGCGCTGGAGCCGCGCACTGGGCCATGTCCACGCCTTCGGCATCGAAGGCACCGGCTGCTACGGCGCCGGGCTGGCCCGCGCAGCCCGGCAGGCCGGGCACCGGGTGATCGAGGTCGACCGCCCGGACCGGCGGAGCCGGCGAGCCCGCGGCAAGTCCGACCCGGTCGATGCCGAAGCAGCAGCACGCGCCGTGCTGGCCGGCACCGCGACCGGAGTCCCGAAGAACCGAGACGGCGACGTCGAGTCCATCCGCGCGCTCCGGGTCGCGCGACGAGGAGCAGTACGGATCCGGATCCAGGTCGCCAACCAACTGCACGCCCTGGTGATCAGCGCCCCCGAGCCGTTACGCGAGAACCTGCGTCGGCTCTCCACCCGTGACCTGGTCACCACCGCCGCCGCGCTGCGCCCCGGCCCCGCCCTCGATCCGACCGCGGCCACGAAACACGCCGTGAAAATCCTTGCCCGACGCCACCAGGACGTCGACCACGACATCGCCGTCCTGGACGACCTGCTCCGGCAGCTCGTGCCGCGGGCCTGTCCAGGACTTCTCGAACTGTTCGGCGTCGGAACCGACACCGCCGGCGCGTTGCTGGTGACCGCAGGCGACAACCCCGACCGGCTCCACAGCGATCCCGCCTTCGCCAACCTCTGCGGGGTGGCACCGCTTCCCGCCAACAGCGGCAAGACCACCGGTCGCCACCGACTCAACCGCGGCGGCGACCGGCAGGCGAACGCAGCTCTTTACCGCATCGTCCTCTGCCGATTGCGTTACGACCCGGTCACCCGCGACTACGTCGAACGACGCACCACGGAAGGACTGACCAAACCCGAAATCATCCGCTGCCTCAAACGCTACGTCGCTCGTGAAGTCCGACACGCCCTCCTAGCTTGACGATCCATAGGAGCATCTCAGCGCGCGAACGCCAACGCCGCCGTCAGCGCGCGGTGACCGGCCGCGCTCGGGTGGACGTCGCAGCCGCCGGTCGGCAGCTTGATCAGCAGTCCCGCCGCGCACGGGTCGCCGCCCGCGCGCAGGGACGCCAGGAAGAACGCCGTGAAGCCGTCCGCGATCCTGCCGTGGTAGCGGCGGGTCACCTGCGTCAACGCCGCGTCGATCGCCTTGACCTGCGCGACCTGTGCCGGGTCGCGGTAGTCGAGCGAGTAGTACGACACCAGCACCAGGTCGCCGCGGTAGTGGGCGCGCACCGCCGAGAGGATCGCCGCGAGATTGCGGCTCACCTGGTTCAACGCGGCCGTGAACGAGGCACCCGTGCAGTGGTCCGGTGTCGTGTCCCGGCACAGGAACAGGTCGTTCGCGCCGATCGTCAGCGTCACGAGCCGGGTGTCCCGGTGGGTCCGCAGGTACTGCACCGCGTAGTCGATCTGGCTTCCCGCGTACGCGACGTGCAGCGGGAACGCCAGCCGGTAGCCGTTCTCGCAGCCGTTGCTCGGCGCGGTGACGGCCAGCAGGCTTCCCGTCGTCTCGCCGGGGCAGGACGCGTTCGCGAGCCGGAGCCCACGCAGCGACGCGTATTTCTCCGCGTAACCGCTGAAGTTGGCCGCGTTCAGGTAGGCCGCGCCCGCGTCGGGCCGGTAACCGAACGCGACGGAATCGCCGAGCGCGAGGTACCCGCCGTGGCGGGAGGACGCGTCCGCCGGTGCCGTGAGGAGTGCACTCGCCGCGACGACCGCCGCGACCATGACAAAGATTCGACGAAGCATCCTCGGCTCCTTCCCCGCGACGTCGCGTGGCCGGAACGATTGTGCCTCGTCCCGGCCCCGCGACGGAAGCGGCAGAAGCGTCAGAAGCCGCTCGCCGACGGCGGTTTAGGCCCCGCGATCCGGGCTCCGGCCGATCCCGGCTCGACCGCGGCGCAATGGGTGCCGCGGGCCGGCAGCTTGCCGGTGATCAGGTAGTCGTCGGTCGCCTTGATCACGCACGGGCTGTTCTTGCCGTACGCGCCGTGGCCCCAGCCGTCGTAGGTGAGCAGCGTGCTGCCGCTCTGCCGGGCCGCGGCCTGCGACCACGCGTACGGCGTCGCCGGGTCGTACTCGCTGCTCAGCATCAGCAGCGGCGGCGCGCCGTGCACCTGCAGCGGGTGCTGCGGGTTGCTGGTCCGGTTCGGCCAGCCGATGCACGCCGTGACCGCCTGCCAGCCCAGGGAGTTGACCTTGACGTCCGGCGCGAAGGCCGCGGCCGTCCGCCGGTAGGCCTCGAGTTCCGCGTAGCTGTGCACCGGCAGGCGCCAGTCGTCGCAGAACACGCTCTGGAACACGGTGTTGACCGGGATGTCGTCCTTCAGCCGCACCGACGCGGCCGGCGGCGTTCCGTCCGCGAAGGACTTGAGGACCGTGGCCAGCCGATCCCAGCTCGGGCCGTAGAAGGAGCCCTGGATGATCGACGACAGCGAAAGCGGGGTGATGACCTCCTCGCTTCGCGGGTCCTTCAGCTCCCCGCGCGCGGCCTTGTCCTGCAGGTCGCGCGTCAGCTTCGAGACGTCCCGGCCGTGCAGTGCGCAGCTCGGCGTCCGGCCGCACCACTTCACGAACTCGCCGAACTCCGCTTGCAGCGACCGCGTTTCGCTGTCGAGGAACCCGGACGCCGTGAACTGCGAGTGGTCCATGTTGCTGTCGAGCACGAGCGCGCGGACCTTGTCCGGGAACAGCTCGGCGTACTGCTGGCCCATCAGCGTGCCGTAGGAAACCCCGTAGTACGTCAGCTTCTTCTCGCCGAGCGCGGCGCGGATGGCGTCCATGTCCCGCGCGACGCTCTCGGTGTCGGCGAATTGCCCCAGCGGCCCGGAAAGCCGGTTACAGCTTTCGCCGAGCTTCCGGTTGTACGCCGCGAGCTGGTCGAACTCGGCCTGGTTGTGCGGGACCTCCGGGTGGTCGGCGATGACCTCGTCGAGCCCGCACTTGATCTGCGTGCTGCCGCCGATGCCGCGCGGGTCGAAGCCCACGGTGTCGAAGCGCTGGGTGATCTCCGGCGACAACGACCAGCCGCCCTTGACCTCGCCGGCGCCCGCCCCGCCGGGACCGCCCGGGTCCATCAGGACCGACCCGATGCGCGCCCGCGGATCCGTCGCTTTGCGCCGGGCGAGGGAGATGCTCGCCGTGCCCCGGTCCGGGTGCGCCCAGTCGATCGGCACGGTCACCGCGCCGCACTCCACCCCGGGCGCGTCCGCGCACGGCGTCCAGTCGATCGACGGCGCGGCCGATGCCGGCGCCGCCGTCACCAGGCTCCCCAGGACCGCCGCCGCGGCCGTCACCAGCCGCTTCGATACCCCCGACATCGTCAGCCTCTCCCCTTACCGACAGTGGTTGACCGACTCCAGGAAATCACCATTCCGGGGTTCGCGCCAGGTTCCCTGGTGGATCACCTCGTGACGTCCACTGTGGACGAACGCTCGGCGCGCCGGAGCCGGGCGGTGGCCACCACGCCGAGCGCGCAGACGACCCCCAGCACCCCGAACGCCCAGCCGAACCCGGTCGCCGGGCCGGCGGTGAGGCCGCGGGACAGCACGATCACGCACGCCGCGCCGCCGGCCGCGCCACCCACGCGCATCACGATGTTGACCAACGCCGTCGCGTGGCCCAGTTCGGCCGCGCGGACCGAGGCGTAGGCCGCCGTCGACGCGGGCATGATCGACAGTCCCAGCCCCGCACCGCGGACCACGAGCAACGCCTGGACCAGCCACGTCGGCGTGTCCGGGCCGAGCCACGGCAGCGGGACGGTGCTCGCCAGCACCACCAGTGACCCGGTGAGCGAGACGGTGCCGCCGCCGTAGCGGTCCGTCAGCCGCCCGGCCACGAGCACGAACACCGTGGTGGCCAGGCCCATCGGCGCGAGGAGGACGCCGGCCTCGGCCGGTCCGGCGCCGAGCCGGACCTGGAACCACAGAGGTAGCAGCAGGACCGCGCCGAACATCCCGGCGCCGGCCAGCAGGACCGACGCCAGCGCCGAACCCATGACGGGCCGCGCGGCCAGCCGCAGGTCCAGCACCGGATGCGGGACGCGCAGCGAGCGCCGGACGAACACCGCGAGCGCGAGGACGCCGACGGCCGCGAACACGGCGTCGAGTTCGGTGAGCGTGTAGACCAGCAGCGGCAGGCCGAGCGAGATCAAGGTCAGCCCGGGCCAGTCGAGCTTGGGTGGCTGCCCGCGTTCGCCGCGCGGCACGTACCGCAGCGCCAGGCCGAACGCGACCAGGCCGATCGGCAGGTTGAGCCAGAACAGCACCGGCCACGAGAAGTGCGCGAGCAGGAACCCGCCGACGCTCGGCCCGACGACCGGCGCCAGCCCGACGACCAGGCCCAGCGTGCCCATGGTGCGGCCGAGCCGTTCCGGTCCGACGGCGAGCCCGATCACGGTCTGCCCGGCGGTGACCATGACGCCGGTGGCCATGCCCTGCACCGTGCGGAACGCGATGAGCGTGATCGCGTCCGGCGCCAGGGCGCAGGCCACCGACGTGAGGAGGAACGCCGCCAGTGCCCACAGCCACAGCCTTCCGGCGCCGAGCTTCTTCACCAGCCACGGCGTCAGCGGGAGTGCCGCCGAGAGGCCGAGCAGGAACGCGGTCGCCACCCATTGGATTTCGATGAGGCTGACCCCGAGCCGCAGTCTCATCGACTCCAGTCCGACCGCGACGATCGAACCGTCCATGTTGCCGAGGAAGCCGCCGAGGGCCATGACGCCGGAGGCGATCCAGACGGTGCGGGGGATGGGAGGAGCGGTCATGGCTCCGACGGTAAAAGCTGAAGCAAGGTCGAAGTCAACCGCGGAGTCGCTGGGCTGCGCGGAAGTCGTTTCCCGGTCGGGTTACTTCCGGCGGGTGCCGAGAATTTCCCGGAGCGCGGTCAGATCACTGGTCAAGACGGCTAGCTCGAGGCGGCTGCCGCCGTCGTCGAGCGTGACCACCTCCATCGCGGTGGGGATGGCCAATCGGTCCTCTCGGCCCGCGGGCCGCGAACCGGCCCACGAAACGGTACGCGGGGAAAGGGCGATCGGCTCGTCGCGGTTCAGGCGGGCCCGCCAGACGACGCCGTCCGCGGCCGGCCGCAGGGTGCCGTGCGTCCACGTACCGGAGTCGGCGGGCCGGCGCAGCGAGCAGCGCATCTTGACGTCCGCGCCGTCGGCGAACCCGGCTCGGCGTTTCTCGGCTCTCCTGCGCGTTCTCCGGTCGGAGATCGCGCCATCGAGCAAGCCGAGCAGGCCTTCGATGACAGCGTCGAGCATGTCGCCATGGTAGATCAGCGAGTGGAGCTGCCGCGGACGATCAGCTGCGCCGCCACGGTCGTCGCGCGGGAACCGCCGTCGGCGATGCGGTCGAGCAGCAGGCGCGCGGCCAGCCGGCCCATCGCGTGGGCCGGCTGGGCGATGACCGCCGGCTTGGCGGAATTCGCACCGGTGCACCAGTTCCGCCGGGTATTTCCGGCTCGCGGCGCCCGGCTCTTCCACGGCCCTGGCCACGCTGGGCGAGCACCGGGTCCACAGTGGACTTTCCGTTGAGCGCTCTCGACACGGTCGCGGTCGAGACGCCGGCCAGCGCCGCCACGTCGTTGATCGTCGCCACCGGCGTCCTCGTCCAGCCTGGTTCGTTGACAGTGCTTCCGGCACACCATAGCGTGGTGGAAATCGATTTCCCGCGGTTTCTCCGTGGAGGGGCGGATGACGGGACTGCTGCTCGGCGTGGACATCGGCACGGCAGGCTCGAAGGGCGTGCTGGTCGACCCCGGTGGCGCGGTGCTCGCCCGGTCGGTCCGCGAACACACCGTCTCGACACCGCGTCCGGGCTGGTTCGAGCACGACGCCGAAACGGTCTGGTGGGCGGACTTCACCGGCATCGTCGCCGATCTGCTGCGCGCCGCCGAAGGACGGCCGCTCGCCGGGCTCGGGGTCAGCGGGATCGGGCCGTGCCTCCTCCCGGCCGATGCCGGCGGCACGCCGTTGCGGCCGGCGATCCTCTACGGCGTCGACACCCGTGCGAGCGCGGAGATCGCCGCACTGAACGAAGAGCTCGGCGCGGACGAGATCCTGGCCCGCGGGGGATCGCCGCTGACCAGCCAAGCGGTCGGGCCGAAGGTGCGGTGGCTCGCGCGGCACGAGCCGGATGTCTTCGCACGCACCGAGAAGCTGCTGATGGCGAGCTCTTTCCTGGTGCACCGGCTGACCGGCCGGTACGTCCTCGACCACCACTCGGCGAGCCAGTGCACGCCGATGTACGACCTCGTGGCCGGCGGCTGGGCCGACGACTGGGCCGAGCGCGTCGCGCCGGGGCTGCCGCTGCCGGAACTGCTGTGGCCGACGGAAGTCGCGGGCGAGGTCACCGCGGCGGCGTCCGCGCTGACGGGGCTGCCCGTGGGGCTGCCGGTGACGGCGGGGACGGTCGACGCCTGGGCCGAGGCGACGAGTGTCGGCGTTCGCGAGCCCGGTGACGTCATGGTGATGTACGGGACGACGATGTTCCTCGTCCAGGTGCTGACCGAACCGCGCCCGCATCCCGGCCTGTGGGGCACGCGCGGGGTCGTCCCGGGCAGCTTCACGCTGGCGGCGGGCATGGCGACGTCCGGTGCGGTGACCGGCTGGCTGCGAAAACTCGTCGGGGCGTCGTTCGCGGACCTGGTGGACGAGGCGGCTTCGGTGCCGGCCGGGAGCCGCGGGCTGCTGGCGTTGCCGTACTTCGCGGGGGAGCGGACGCCGCTGTTCGACCCGGACGCGCGGGGTGTGCTCGCCGGACTGACGACGTCACACGGCCGGGCCGAGCTCTACCGCGCGGTGCTGGAGGGGATCGCCTACGGCGTGCGGCACAACCTCGAGGCGATGGCGGCCGCGGGTGGTGCGGCCGGGCGGCTGGTCGCGGTCGGCGGCGGGACGAAGGGCGGGTTGTGGACGCGCATCGTCTCGGACGTGACCGGGCTGCCGCAGCAGATCCCGGCGGAGACGATCGGCGCGTGCCTCGGGGATGCGCTGCTCGCGGCCGAGGCGGTGGGGATGGACGCCTCGCGCGGGAACCCGATCGCCGCGACGGTGACGCCGGACGCGGGGAACCGGGCGCGGTACGAGGAGTTCTACCGGCACTACCGGGCGTTGTACGAGACGACGGCGGAGACGGCGCACTTCCTGGCGGCCCAGCAGCGCGCGGCGACGGTCTGATCGGCCCCCGGGCGGGGCTCAGCCCGGCCGCCCCCATGTCCCGGTCACCGCGCTGACCGGCGGCCGCGCCACCGCCGGCCCGCGACCGCGTGCCGGTGGTGTTCCAGCGCCGCCACGGACTGCGTGACCTGCTCGAAGCTCGGCAGCGCGTGCACGTTGGCCACGAGCGTCATGTCTTTGCGCGGGATCTCCACGAAGCACACTTCGACGCCGGACTCCGCCGCGTGCGTCGCCACCTCCTCGCGCCAGGTGGCGAGATCGTGCTCGTCGCCGAGCCATTCGTGCAGGTAGACGCACCACTTGCCGCGCAGCAGCTCACCCGCGATGGCTTCCAGCCCGACCAGGTACGGCTCGGTCACGCGGTCGTCCATGACCGTCCCCGAGTACGCCAAGGCACCGCTTCCCTCCTGCTCCCCGGCGGTGACCCCTACCGCCGGAAAGCGCTATCCCGGTGCAGGCCTCCCCACCGTGACCGAGCAGCGCGAACCCCCGCGACCGATGCGGTTCTCCGGGGACGGCGCAAACATACCGACGGATTTGGCGCACAGCAACCATTTCCCCGGTGCGGTGTCGATCGTGCACAGCTCGCGTGCGGATGCACGTGCCGATCAAGGCCGCGCATTCGACCATTCACCGAAAGAGGCAGGAGCGTCACCGGCGAAATCCGGGGCACGCCCTCGGCGCCCGGAGTGTGCACTGTGGACGCTCGCCGGGTGACCGGTCGGGTGCGCAGCGTGAGACCCGACGGAAGTCGTGAGTCGGGCTCCTGGACCGGTTCGGCGGGTGACACTGCGCGAAACCTGCGCTATACAGAGCCCGTAATGCGTATTGATGCGCGAAAGGTGTAACTAATGAGCAGAGTTGCGCAGTCATTCGGCTGTTTGGTCGCCGCGGCCGCCCTCGGACTGGCGCCCACCGCGGCGTACGCCGAGCCGGCCGCGGCGCCCGCCGGGCAGCTCGGGGACCTGACCGGGATCTCGGCCGACGGCCCGGTGGTGACGCTGAAGTCCGGTGCCGCCGCCGTGCGCGTGAGCTTCCCGGCCGAAGGCGCCGTCCGGGTCTGGCTCGCCCCCGACGGGACCTTCACCGACCCGGCCGGCGACAAGATCGTCCTGCCGAAGACCACTGCACCGGCGACGCCGAAGCGCGTCGACAAGGGCGCTTACTGGGCCATTTCGACGCCGAAGGCGACCCTGCGGGCGTACAAGCACCCGCTGAAGTTCGCGCTCCACGACGCCGCCGACCACAAGCAGCTCTGGGCCGAGTCCGCCCCGCTGTCCTGGACCGGCACCACGACCACGCAGAGCCTGGTCAGGACCGCGACGGAGCAGTTCGTCGGGGGCGGCGAGCAGAACGGGCGGTTCAGCCACCGGGACCGGACGATCCGGATCTTCGCCGACGACAACTGGAACGACGGCGGTGCGCCCAACTCCCAGCCGTTCTACGCCTCCACCTCGGGTTACGGGGTCTTGCGCAACACCTTCGCGCCGGGCAGCTACTCCTTCACGGCCCCGGTGAAGACGACCCACGACGAACGCCGCTTCGACGCGACCTACGTCGTCGGCGACACCCTCAAGGACGTCATCGGCGGTTACACCGACCTCGTCGGGAAGCCGTTCCTGCCGCCGATCTACGGCCTGGAAACGGGAGATTCGGATTGCTATTTGCACAATGCAAATCGCGGTGAGCGGCACACGCTCGACGCGGTGAAGGTCGCCGACGGCTACACCGAGAACGGCATGCCGAACGGCTGGATGCTCGTCAACGACGGCTACGGCTGCGGCTACGAAAACCTGCAGCAGACCGGCGAAGGGCTGCGAAAGAACACCATGCAGCTCGGCCTCTGGACCGAGGACGGCGTCCCCAACCAGTCCGACGAGGTCAAGGCCGGTGTGCGGGTGCGCAAGCTGGACGTCGCCTGGGTCGGCCCGGGTTACCAGTTCGCGCTCGACGCCTGCGACACCGCCCACCGGGGCATCGAGGACAACAGCGACGCGCGCGGGTTCGTCTGGCAGCCGGTGAGCTGGGCCGGCGCGCAGCGCTGCGGCGTGCTGTGGAGCGGCGACCAGTCCGGCTCCTACGACTACATCAAGTGGCAGATCCCGACATACGCGGGCGCGACGACGTCCGGGATCGCCTACAACACCGGTGACATCGACGGCATCTTCGGCGGCAGCCCGCAGACCTACGTCCGCGACCTGCAGTGGAAGACGTTCCTGCCGGCCGCGATGACCATGGACGGCTGGGCGTCCGCGGACAAGCAGCCGTGGCGCCAGGGTGAGCCGTACACCTCGATCAACCGCAAGTACCTGCTGCTCAAGGAGCGACTGCTGCCCTACACCTACAGCTACTCGGCGCAGGCGCACCAGACCGGCGTCGGCCAGGTGCGCCCGCTCGCTCTCGAGTACCCCGACGACCCGAACGTCTGGACGGACAAGGCGAAGTACGAGTTCCTGTCCGGCACCGACTTCCTGGTCGCGCCGGTCTACGAGAAGTCGGCCGTCCGCAACGGCATTTACCTGCCCCAGGGCACCTGGGTGGACTACTGGAGCGGCAAGACCTACACCGGACCGGCCACTGTGGACGGTTACGACGCACCGCTCGACACGCTGCCGCTGTTCGTCCGCGCCGGGGCCGTCGTGCCGATGTGGGCCGAAGGCACGACGTCGTGGCAGACGCGGGACAAATCCCGGCTGGACCTCGACGTCTACCCCCAGGGCCACGGCAGCTTCACGCTCACCGAGGACGACGGCGTCACCCGCGGCTACCAGCGCGGTGAGCAGGCGAAGCAGACGTTCACGGTCGACGCGCCGGCGTCCGGGCCGGGTACGGTGACCGTCGGGATCGGCGCGAGCACGGGCACCTACCCCGGGAAGCCGGCCGCGCGGAACTACCAGCTGTCCGTCCACACGGGAGCGAAGCCGGCCGCCGTCCAGGCGGGCACGGGTGTGCTGCGCCAATACGGCAGCAAGACGGAGCTGGACCGGGCGCAGTCGGGCTGGTGGTACGACCCGGCCGCGCACGGCGTGGTGCGCGTCAAGACCGGGCCGGTCGGCGCGGGCGCCCGGCAGGACGTCCGGCTGTACGGCGCGAGCGCGGTCGGTGGCATCTTCCCGGCGGACGACCGGGGCGCGGTGACGCTGACCGCGCCATCGCTGGCGGCTCCCGGCCAGGCCACCGCCGCGACGGCGAGCTTCACCAACGGCACGCCGCTGCCGGTCCGGGACGTGACGCTCGCGGTTCAGGCGGAAGGGTTCCACGCCGACGTCCCGGCCGCGCCGAAGCTCGTGTGGCCCGGCCAGACCGTCGAAGTCCCGGTGACGTTGACCCCGGACGCCGGACTGAAGCCCGCGGACTACCAGGTCACCGCCACCGCGACTTACCTCGCGCGGCTCGGTGCGCACCAGGCCGTCGACTCCTCGACCGTCACCGTCCCGTACGCCTCCTTGGCCGCGGCGTACGGGAACGTCGGCGTCACCGACGCGGCCCACGTCGGAGCCGGGGACCTCGACGGTGGCGGCAGCAGCTTCCGCGCCGAAGGACTCGCCGAAGCGGGCTTGACGCCCGGAGCGGCGTTCACGGCGAGCGGGGCCCGGCTGACCTGGCCGGACGCCGGGAGCGGCCAGCCGGACAACGTCGTCGCGGCCGGGCAGACCATCGCCGTGCGCGGTACCGGCTCGAAGCTCGTGCTGGCCGGCACCGGCACCGGGACGGCCCAGGGCACCGTCGTCGTCCGGTACGCCGACGGCAGCACCGGGCAGGCCGACCTCGGCCTGCCGAACTGGTGCTGCGCCGACCCCGCCCAGTACGGCGCGACGACTGTCGCGACCGTCCTGGGCAAGAACACCCGGACCGGCCCGGCCTATCCGACGACGCCGTACCGGGTGTTCGCGAACTCCGTCCCGCTGGCCGTGGGCAAGGAGGTCGTGGCGGTGACGCTGCCGTCGAACCCGGCGGTGCACGTGTTCGCCGCGAGCGTCGCCTGAAGGAGGTTCGGCGCCCCACCGAAGTAGGCGCCGTCCGTGACGTACACCGTGTCGCCACGGACGGCGACCGCGGTCGGGTTGGCCAGTCCGTCCGAAGTGGACAGAATCGTCTTCACCCCGTCGCGGCCGACCGTGACCACCCGGTTCTCCTGGTTGATCGCGGCGATGACGGTGCCGCCGTGGAAGGCGAAGTCGTCGACCGGCCCGAGACCCGTCGCGACGACCTTCCCCGGCCCGCCGGTGAGCGGGAACCGGACCAGCGTGCCGCGGTCCAGGTTGGACACCCAGACCGCGCCGTCGTGGACCTTGATCCCGTTGGCGCCGAAGCCGCTCACCGGCGCGAGCGGTTCGCCGGTGGCGAAGGCGGTGACGCGTCCGCGAGACACCCGCCAGACCGTGGAGCCGAACGAGTCGGCGACGAAGAGGTCGCCGGTGGCCGGGTCGCGCGCGACGCCGTTCTGGAACCCGGCCGGCGGCAACGCGGCGACCTGGACCGGCGCGGAGCCGGGACGGACCCGGTAGAGGCCGGTCGCCGCGGTGCCGGTCGAGACCGCGACGTACAGGTCGCCGCCGGGCGCCCGGACGATGCCGCCGAGGAACAGTTTCTTGTGGACGACGGGGACGTCGCCGTCATCCGGCACCGGGATGCGGGCGAGGACGCTGATGCGTCCGCCGGGCGTGACCCGGCCGATTTCGCCGGTGTAGGCGAAGGTCAGGTCCGCGGAGCCGTCGGGCTCCAGGGCGATGTTCTCCGGCTGCTGCCCGGCGGCGAGGTCGAGGGGAACGATCCTCGACGCCGCGAGCGCGGGCGTGGCCGGCAGGGCGAACGCGGCGGCCGTGGCCAGCACGGCGCCGATCTGCTTGATGCGCAAGGGTAACTCCGTCTGCTGAAGGGGAACGGCGAAAAGAACCCCAGATCGCCGTGCCTTCGACGGTAGGCCCGGTGCGCCCCCGGCCACCAATAGCTCGAGCTGGGGCGGCCATCGGAAATCCGATCACAGGTCGCGGGCGAAGCAGCGCGACAGCGGCTCGCCGGCGTACGGTCCGTACGCCTCGATGGGTTCGTAGCCCTCGCGCCGGTAGAAGCGCATGGCGTCGGGCTGCCCGGTGCCGGTCTCCAGCAGCAGCCGGGGAATGCCGAGGTCGCGTGCGTGGTCTTCGAGTGCGCGCAGCAGGGCGGTCGCGACGCCGGTTCCGCGGGCCGCCGGGTCGACGTACATGCGCTTGACCTCGCCCGAGCCCGGCTCGAGGAGCCGGAGTCCGCCGCAGCCGACGGCGGTGCCCTCGGTGTCCCGGGCGACGAGGAACACCGCGACGGACTCGGCGGTCGGCGTGGCGCCGGGCTCGTGGTCGTCGGTGCCGTAGCGCGCGTCGAGTTCGGTGCGCTGGGCCGCGCGCAGCCGGACGGCGTCGGGATCGTCCCAGGTCACGGCCGCGATGGCAATGGTGGTCGGCACGGTGCTCCTTTCCGTAACAAGCGTTACCGTAGCAGCTGTTACGCTTCGGTGTGAAGGAGGCTTTCGTGCCGAGACAGCGTGACGTGGGGGCGCAGCGGGAGCTGCTGTCGAACGCGGTGTGGCAGGTGCTCGCCGATGACGGCCTGCCGGGGCTGACGCTGCGCGCGGTCGCCGAGCGCGCCGGCTGCACGACCGGCCTGGTGCTGCACACGTTCCCGACGAAGAAAGCCTTGCTGCTGCACGCGCGTGACCTGCTCTACGAGCGCACCGCCGTCCGCGCGGACGGCGCCGAAGCCGCGAGCACCGACGCGTTCGGAGCGCTGGAAGCGGTGCTCGGCCAGGCGGTCGACCTGCCGCACGGCCAGCACGACGAGTCCCGCGTCTGGGTCGGCTTCCTCGCGGCGGCCCTGGCCGACGAAGACCTGGCCGAACGTCACCGCGCGGCGAACCACTCGTTCCTGACGCGGATCCGCCGGCTGATCGCGGCCTACCGTCCGGAGTGGACGGACGAGCGGCTCGAGCTGACGACGAAGAGCCTGGTGGCGCTGGTCGAAGGCCTGAACGTGCTGGCCGCGGCCGATCCGGCGGGCTACCCGGCGCGGGTGCAGCAGGAGGCGCTGGCGGCGGCCCTGAGCGCGCTCGGCTAGGCGGCCGGGCCGAAGCGGCGGCGGTACGCGCTCGGGCTCAACCCCGTGTGCCGCCTCAGCTGCAGGCGCAGGTTCGCCGCCGTGCCGAAGCCGCTCGCCGACGCCACCCGGTCCAGGCGCAGCTCGCCGCGTTCGATCAGGCGGCAGGCCAGTGTCACGCGCTCGGTCGTCAGCCACGCCAGCGGGGTCGTGCCGAGCTCCGCGCGGAACTTCCGGTGCAGCGTCGCCGGGCTGGTCGCCGCACGGGTCGCGAGATCGTTCACCGTCAACGGCCGGTCCAGGCGGCCGAGCGCCCACGCCAGCACCGGGGCCAGCGAGGTGTCCGGCACCGACGGCACCGGCCGCGCGATGAACTGCTGCTGGCCGCCGTCGCGGTGGCCGGTGAAGACCAGCCGGCGGCTGACCGCGTTGACGACTTCGGCGCCGTGGTCGCGCTGGATCAGGTGGAGGCCGAGGTCGAGGGACGCCGCGCTGCCGGCCGCCGTGAGGACGTCGCCGTCGTCGACGAACAGCACGTCCGGCTCCCAGCGCACCTTCGGGAACCGGGCGGCGAACTCGGTGGCCCACTGCCAGTGGGTCGTCGCGCGCCTGCCGTCGAGCACGCCGGCTTCGGCGAGCGCGAACGCGCCCGTGCAGAAGCTGACCAGCCGGGCGCCCCGGTCGGCGGCCCGGCGGATCGCCGCGATGACCGCCGGGTCCGTCGGCACGCCGGTGTCCGGCCGGGCCGGCGCGATCAGCGTGTCCGCCGTGTCGGCGGCCTCGATCCCGGCGACGCCGGTGAGCGTGAACATGCCGAGGTTCATCCGCACGTCCGGGGTCGCGGAGCAGAGCGTGAAGTCGTACCAGGGCCGGTCCAGCTCGGGCCGCCGCAGCCCGAACAGCTCGGTGGCGACGCCCATCTCGAACGGGTTGGACTCCTCGGTCACGATCGCGACGACCCGGTGCGAGAATTCTTGCGGCATGTGCGATTCCTAGCACTCGCGCGGCGGAAACGCCAGGTCGACCATGGTGACCATGAACCCGATCGACCTGAACGAAGTCCTGGCGAGCTTCGACGCCGCCTGGAGCCCGCGGATCGTCACCCGCGTGAACGACTACGACATCCGCCTCGCGCGCTTCGACGGCGAGCACGTCTGGCACGTCCACGAGGACACCGACGAGTTCTTCCTGGTCCTCGACGGCGAGATCGAGATCGGCGTGCGCGACCCGGACGAGCGCGTGGTGACGCTGGCGCGCGGCCAGGTGTTCGTGGTGCCGAAGGGGACGTTCCACAAGCCGTCGTCGAAGGCGGGCGCGAGCGTGCTCCTGGTGGAGCCGGCGGGGACGCTCTCGGTCGGCGACGAGCACGACGAAGTGCCGGACCACGTCGACGTCACCACCGGCCACCTGGTCTAGCTTCGGGGGATGCTGACCGTCGTACCCGTCGACCAGGCGTCCTGGGCGGACCTGCAGGCGATCTTCGGCGACCGCGGCGACCCGGCCCGCTGCCGGTGCCAGTACTTCAAGGAGACGCCCGCGCAGTGGAAGTCGGGGACCGCTCAGGGGCGCGCCGAGCGGTTCCGTGCCCAGACCGCGGAGCACGTGACCGGGCTCGTCGCCTTCCTCGACGGCGAGCCCGCCGGGTGGTGCGCGGTCGAACCGCGCACCGCCTACCCGCACCTGCTCGGCAGTCGCGTCGTCTGGGCCGGGCGCGACCAGGACCCGGCCGACGACAGCGTCTGGGCGGTGACCTGCTTCGTCACCCGCAAGGGCTTCCGGCGCCGCGGGGTGAGCGCCGCGCTGGCGCAGGCGGTCCCGGGCTTCGCGCGCGGGCGCGGGGCTCGCGCGGTCGAGGGTTATCCGATGCTGGTCGCTCCCGGGCAGAAGGTCGCCTGGCCCGCCGAACTGTTCGTCGGTACGGCCGGGATCTTCGCCGACGCGGGCTTCACCGAGGTGAGCCGTCCGACCGCCCGGCGGGTCGTCATGCGGCTGACCTGCTGAGTCCTTCTGAAGGACGGCGTATCCTCGGCGGCATGAAACGGACCTCGTTCGCGCAGTGGCCGTGCTCGATCGCGCGCACCATGGACCTGCTCGGCGACTGGTGGACCCCGCTGGTGCTGCGCGACGCCTTCTACGGCGTCCGCCGCTTCGACGAGTTCCAGCAGGCGCTCGGCATCGCGCGCAACACCCTCGCCGACCGGCTCAAGCGGCTGGTCGACGAAGGCCTGCTCGAGAAGGTCGCCTACCAGACCGAGCCGGTGCGCTACGACTACGTCCTCACCGAGAAGGGCCGCGACTTCTACCCCGTGCTGCTCGCGATGACGCGCTGGGGCGACAAGTGGCTTTCGAGCGAGGCCGGCCCGCCGATCACCGTGCACCACGCCGCCTGCGGGCACGACACGCACGCCGAAATCGTCTGCGCGGAGTGCCGCGAGCCGATGACGCCGGACGACACCCGGATGCGCCGCGGCCCGGGCTTCCCGCCGCGCCTGGCGCAGCGCCCGGACGTCGAAGCGCGGTTCGCCCGGCAGGAGTGACGTTGACAGGATAGGTCTATCTACGCAACTATCGTGGTCAGAGGCTCACCGAGAGGAGTGGCGACCACGATGGAGTGGACAGGCGCACGGTATGCGGACAAGCCGACGGCCGAGGTCTCGACCTGGATCGACGCCGCGCCGGAGGACGTCTGGCCGGTCGTCTCCGACATCGAGCTGATGCCTTCGCTGAGCCCCGAACTGCAGTCCGTCGAATGGTGCGAGGCCGGTCGCACGTTCATCGGCCGCAGCAAGCACGACGCGTTCGGCGAGTGGGAGACGACGTCGTACGTCGTCGAGTGCGAAGAGCCGCGCGTCTTCGCGTGGGCCGTCGCGGACCCGGCCGAGCCGAGCGCGGTCTGGCGGTTCACCCTCGAACCGGACAACGGCGGCACGCGGCTTTCGCAGTGGATGCAGATGGGGCCGGGCCGGTCCGGGCTGTCGTTCGCCATCGACCGCATGCCCGAGAAGGAGCAGAAGATCGTCTTCGTGCGGCTGCGGGAGTTCGAAGCCGCGATGACCGGCAACCTCGCCGCGATCAAGGACCGGATCGAAAGCCGATGAAGACCGCGACGACGGTCGAGTTCTCCCGGGACACGCGCACGACGCTGGACTTCGTGCTGGAGGCGGAAAAACTCGGCCTCGACGTCTGCTGGGTCGCCGAAGCCTGGGGCTCGGACGCGCCGTCCGCGCTCGGCTACCTCGCCGCCCGCACCGACCGCATCCGGCTCGGCTCGGGCATCATCCAGCTCGGCACGCGCACGCCGGTCGCGATCGCGCAGGCCGCGCTGACGCTGGCCGACCTCTCCGGCGGCCGGTTCGCCCTGGGGCTGGGCCCGTCCGGGCCACAGGTGATCGAAGGGCTCCACGGCGTCCCGTTCGCGAAGCCGTTGACGCGGATGCGCGAGACCGTCGAAATCATCCGCCAGGCTTTCGCGGGGGAGAAGATTTCGTTCTCCGGCAAGGCGTTCGACGTGCCGCTGCCCGGTGAAGCCCGGCCGATGCGACTGTCCACCGCCCCGAACCCGGACATCCCGATCTACCTCGCGACGCTGTCGCCGAAACTCCTCGAGCTGACCGGCGAGGTCGCGGACGGCTGGCTCGGCACCAGCTTCGTCCCCGAAGGAGCCGACGCCTACTTCGGCCCTCTCGACGCCGGGCTCGCGAAGTCGGGCCGCACGCGCGCGGACATCGACGTCTGCCAAGGCGCCGAAGTCGCCTTCGCGGACAACGAGGACGAGCTGCGCGTGATGGTCGGCAGCCGCAAGAAGGAGCTGGCCTTCAGCCTCGGCGGCATGGGCTCGGCCACCACGAACTTCTACAACGACGCCTACAGCCGGCAGGGCTGGGCGGACGTCGCCGCCGAGGTCCGCGAGCGCTGGCAGGCCGGTGACCGCGACGGCGCGACCGCCCTCGTCACCGACGAGATGGTGCTCGGCACGACGCTGATCGGCACCGAAGAAATGGTCCGCGCCCGGCTGGGCGTCTGGCGCGACACCGGCATCGACACCGTCCGGCTCTACCCGGCCGGCGAAACCCTCGACGCGCGTCTCACGACGCTCGGCCGCGCACTGGAGCTGATATGACCGGCGAGTGGCACCGCACCGCGTGCAGCCTCTGCTACCTCAACTGCGGGCTGGAAGTGCAGCTCGACGGGCGCAAGATCACCCGCGTCCGCGGCGACAAGGCGCACCCCCGCTCGGCCGGGTACCTGTGCCAGAAGGCGCAGCGCCTGACCTGGTACGGCGACCACGACGACCGGCTGACGACCCCGCTGCGCCGGCGTCCCGACGGCACCCACGAGCCCATCGACTGGGAGACCGCGCTCACCGAGATCGCCGCGAAGCTGCACGCGATCCGGGACGCCGACACCGCGGCCGGCCGGCCGGGCTCGTTCGCCTACGTCGGCGGCGGTGGCCAGGGCAACCACTCCGGCGGCGCGTACGGCGCGTCGCTGCTGAAGTGGATGAACTCGACGCGCCACTTCAACGCGCTGTCGCAGGAGAAGACCGGCGACTTCTGGGTCAACGGGCAGCTGTTCGGCTCGCCGCTCGTGCACACCGCCGAGGACGTCGAGCACTGCGACCTGCTGGTCGTGCTCGGCTGCAACCCCTGGCAGGCGCACGGGTTCAGCAACGCGCGGCACGCCCTCAACACGATCAAGAACGACCCCGCGCGCAAGATGATCGTGATCGACCCGCGGCGCACCGAGACGGCGGAGATCGCCGACCTGCACCTGCCGCTGCGCCCGGGTACCGACGCCTACCTGCTGGGCGCGATCCTGGCGCTGGTGCTGGAACGCGGCGGCGCGGACGAGGAGTTCCTCGCCACGCGCACCGAAGGCTTCGCCGAGGTCGCGGCGGTACTGGGGAAGATCCCGGTGGACGAGTGGATCGCGCACGCCGAAGTGTCCCGTGTGGACGTCGAGAAGGCGGTCGACCTGATCCTGGCGGCGTCGGCGATGACCGTGCGGGTCGAGCTGGGCATCCAGCAGGGCAGGCACTCGACGCTCAACAGCTACCTCGAGAAGCTCGTGTACCTGGTCACCGGGCACTTCGGCCGTCGTGGCACGAACAACCTGCACTCGTGGCTGCTGCCGCTGTGGGGATCTTCGAGCGGCCGCCGGTCCGAGGTGACGGGGTTCGAGTACATCGGCGGCCTGCTGCCGGCGAACACCCTGGCCGAGGAGATCCTCACCGACCACCCGAACCGCGTCCGCGCGCTGTGGGTCGAGTCGTCCAACCCGGCCAACACCTACGCGGGTACGCGGGAGGTCGAACGGGCGGTGCGGGAGGCCGAGCTGTCCGTGGTCGTCGACGTCGCCTACACCGAGACGGCCGCGCTGGCGGAGTACGTGCTGCCCGCGGCGTCCCAGCACGAGAAGTGGGAGTTCACGCTCTTCACCTTCGAATGGCCGACGAACTACTTCCAGCTGCGGCCGCCGTTGCTGGACCCGCTGCCGGGCACGCTCGTCGAAGCCGAGATCTACACGCGGCTGTTCGACGCGCTGGGCGTGCTGCCGCCGTCCGACGTCCTCGCGTCGCTGGCCGCCGGGCCGCGTGCGGAGCTGCAGGCGGGGATCGGGGCGCTGGTGCAGGCGATGCCGGAGCGGTCCGCGATCCTGCCGGTGCTGCTGTACCGGACGCTGGGCGCGTCGCTGCCCGGCGGCGCGGCGTCGATCGCGCCGCTGTGGGCCGGGTGTCACCGGGCGGCGAAGACGATGACCGTGCCGGTGCAACGCGCTTTGGGCAGTTCCGCCACGGGTCTCTCGCTCGGTGAGGAGTTGTTCGCCCGCGTGCTGGCCGGTCCGACGCCGTTTTCGACCCACGAGCAGGACGAGGTGTGGAGCCTGATGCGCCGCTCGCGGGTCCGGTTGGCGGTACCGGAGCTGCTGGACTGGCTCGGCTCTTTGGACCCGGCGGCCGAACGTCCGGATCCGGCGTTCCCGTTCTCCCTGATCAACGGCCAGCGCCGGGCGCACAACGCGAACCAGATCCTGCGCGACCCGCGCTGGCGCCGCACGGATCCCGACGGTGCGCTGCGCGCGCGTCCCGAAGAGCTGGCCGCGGCCGGCGCTTCGGCGGGGGACTGGGTGGCGGTGGTGACGCCGGCGGGCCGGGTGGTCGTCCGCGCCGAGGCCGACCCGGCGCTGCGCCCGGGGCAGCTTTCCCTGCCGCACGGCTACGGCATGGCCCACCCGGACGCGCACGGCAACCGCGTGGTCAGCGGCCCGCGGATCAACTTGCTGACCGACGCGCTGGACCGCGACCCGATCGCGGGCACCCCGCACCACAAGGACGTCCCGGCCCGCCTGGAGCCGGCGACCGAGGAGGAACGAGCCCGCGCGGAAGCCGACAGCGCGCGCGTCCGCGAGACCGTCGCGAGTGGACGGTCTTAGCGTTTCCCCGGGTTTTCGGTCATAGTGGTACCCCTCAACCGAAAGGGGGCCCGGTGCGCAAGATCGTTTCGAACCTGTTCATCTCGCTCGACGGCGTGGTCGAGGCGCCCGACAAGTGGTCTCTCCGGTACTGGAACGACGAAATCGGCCAGGCCGTCGGCGGCGGGATGGCGGCGGCCGACGCGATGCTGCTCGGGCGCGTCACCTACGAAGGGTTCGCCGAGGCGTGGCCCGGCCGGACCGTCGAGGACGACGAGGGTGCCGAGTTCATGAACAACGTACGCAAGTACGTGCTCTCGTCCACGTTGTCCGATGTGAGCTGGAACAACTCGACGCTGCTGAGCGGCGACCCGGGCGCGGCCGTCCGGGCGCTGAAGGTTTCGCCCGGTGGCGACATCATGACCAGCGGCAGCACGACGGCGGTGCGCTGGCTGCTGTCGGAGGGCCTGGTCGACGAGCTGAACCTGCTGCTGTACCCGATCGTCGTGGGCCGGGGGAAACGGCTGTTCCCCGCCGAAGGGCCGACGTTTCCGCTGGTGTTGAAGAAGTCGTCCACGTTCGGCAACGGCGTCGTCCAGCTGACCTACGTCCCGGCGTGAGCACGCCGTTCCGGATCGACGTCCCCCAGGAGGCGCTCGACGACCTGGGGGCGCGACTGCGGGCGACGCGCTGGCCCGAGGCCGGGCCGGACGACTGGAGCCAGGGCACGCCGCTGGGATATCTGCGTTCTCTGTGCGACTACTGGGCTTCCGGCTACGACTGGCGGTCCCTGGAGGCGCGGGTGAACCGTTTTCCGCAGTACCGCACGGAAATCGACGGTCTGGGGATCCACTACCTGCACGTGCGTTCGCCGGATCCCGCCGCACTCCCGCTGATCCTGACGCACGGCTGGCCCGGCTCGTTCGTCGAGTTCCTGAAGGTGATCGAGCCGCTGTCCCGCGAGTTCCACCTGGTGATCCCGTCGCTGCCGGGCTACGGCTTCAGCGACAAGCCGACGTCGCCGGGCTGGGGGATCGAGCGCATCGCGGCGGCGTGGGCCGCGCTGATGGCCGGCCTCGGCTACTCCCGCTACGGCGCCCAGGGCGGCGACTGGGGGACGTCGATCACGACATCGCTGGCCCAGCGGGACGCGGCCCATCTGGCGGGCATCCACCTGAACCCGCCGATCGCGGCCCCCGACCCGGCGACGTTCGACGACCTGACTCCCGCCGAGCGGGCCGCGCTTTCGGCGTTGGACCACGCTTCGCGGTGGGAGGACGGCTACTCGGTGCTGCAGTCGACCCGCCCGCAGACGGTGGGGTACGGCTTGCTGGACTCCCCGGCGGGCCTGTGCGGCTGGCTGGTGGAGAAGTTCCACGCGTGGTCCGACGGCTTCCCGTTCACCCGCGACGAGCTCCTCGACGACGTGACGCTGTATTGGCTGACCGGCACGGCGACGTCGTCGGCGCGGTTGTACTGGGAGAGCATCCGGAAGGTCCAGCGGTGGTTCTCGGAGTCGACGGACGACACGGTGGACGTGCCGACGGGCTGTTCGATCTTCCCGGCGGAGATGCCCCGGCCGTCACGCCGGTGGGCGGAGAAGCGGTACACGGACATCCGGCATTGGAACGAGCTGCCGCGGGGCGGCCACTTCGCGGCTTACGAGCAGCCTGAGCTTTTCGCGGACGAGGTGCGGACGTTCTTCCGCCTGGTCCGCTAACGCTTGAAGCCCTTCGGGTCGGCGAGGTACCGGTCCAAGTCCGGATCCTCGTGGAGCTCGGTGAACCCGTCCTCGATCTCCCGTCCCAGCTCGGCCCGCAACCGCGCCAACGCCGCCCGGACGTCGGCGTTGAACCGCACGCACCGAGCCTCCCGCCACGGCCCCGGGTCCGGCGGGTAGTCCCAGTTCATCGACTCGTCGTACTGCTCGATCAAGCTGTCCAGCGAAGCACGCAACGCACGGCTCATCGGCGGGTCCACCGGCCCCACGTCACCCCAGAGCACGGCCCCGGAGCCCGCGTCGAAGAAGAACCTCAGTTGACCTGACGGTTCCGGTCCTGCCAAAACGGCTCCCGCAGCTTGAACTTCTGGATCTTCCCGGTCGCCGTCCGGGGAAGCTCGTCCAGGAACTCCACCCGCTTCGGGCACTTGTACCCCGCCAAATACTCCCGGCAGTGCTTGATCAGCTCTTCCGAAGTCACGTCCGAAGAAGTGACCACCAGAGCCGTCACCAGCTCGCCCCACTTCTCGTCCGGGATGCCGATCACCGCTGCCTCGCGGACCGCCGGGTGCGAGATCAGCGCGTCCTCCACCTCGATCGACGACACGTTCTCGCCGCCGGAGATGATCACGTCCTTCTTGCGGTCCGCGATCGTCAGGTACCCGTCTTCGAACGTCCCGCCGTCCCCCGTGTGGAACCAGTTCCCCTCCTGGACCCGGGCGGTCTCGGCCGGGTTCTCCCAGTACCCGTCCAGGTTGTGGTTCGACTGCGCGAGCACCTCGCCGTCCGTGTCGACGGCGATCCGGACGCCCAGCGCCGGCGTCCCCGCGCGGCCCAGCAGGCGCGCCTGCTCGTGCGGGTCCAGGTCCACCCACTCGCTGCGCATCCGGTTGACCGTCAGCAGCGGCGCCGTCTCGGTGAGCCCGTAGATCTGGATGAACTCCCAGCCCAGCTCCGCCCGCACCCGCTCGATCGTGCGCGTCGGCGGCGGTGCGCCGGCCACGACGATCCGGACGCGGTCGCGGCCCGGGATCTCGCCCTCCCACGTCGCCGCGCCGTCCAGCGCCGCCGTGACCACCGCCGGCGCCGCGCACAGGATGGTCACGCCGTGTTCCTCGATGCGCCGCAGGATCTCGGTGCCGTCGACCTTCCGCAGCACGATGTGCCGCCCGCCCAGCCCGGTCACCGCGTACGGCATGCCCCAGCCGTTGCAGTGGAACATCGGCAGCGTGTGCAGCAGGACGTCGTCGTCGCTCAACGTCGTGTGCAGGCCGAACACCGCCGCGTTCAGCCAGAGGTTGCGCTGGGTGAGCTGCACGCCCTTCGGCCGCGCGGTCGTGCCCGAGGTGTAGTTGATGGTCGCCGTCGCGGACTCGTTGCCGGCCCACGGCGCCGGTGTCCCGTCGCCGCCCCAGATCGCGTCGTCGTCGCGGCCCAGGACGAAGACGTGCTTCGCCGTCACCGTGTCCAGCAGGTGCTCGAGCTCGGGGTCGACGATCAGCACCTCGGCCCCGGAGTGCTCCACGATGTACTTGACCTCGGCCGGGGCCAGCCGGAAGTTCACCGGCACCAGCACCCGGCCCCAGGCGGACACCCCGAAGAACGACACGAGCAGCCGCGCGGCGTTGTGCGACACCATCGCGACGCGCCCGCCGACCGGCACGCCGAGCGCGTCGAGGTTGGCGGCCTGCGCGCGGGCCCGCCGCGCCACCTCGCGGTAGGTGAGCGAACCCCAGCTCGGCGCGGGCTGGTCCGGCTCGTCGACCACCGCGACGCGGTCCGGGTACACCGTTTCCGCGCGGTCGAGGAAGTCCCGGACACCCAGATCGAAGAACATGCCCCCGATGATGACTCTTCGCAGGTGCTCGCACCAGTCCGATGTGGTTCGCTGGGACACGATGGACTTCGACACGGTGGCCGGCGAGCTCTACGGGGGTGACCTCGCGGAGTTCGTCAGCGCGCGCAACGCGGCGGCGAAGGCCGCGAAAGCCGAGGGGAACGCCGAGCTCGCGGCGAAGATCCGCGAGCTGCGGAAGCCGACCACGGCCGCCGCGATCGTCAACCGGCTGGCCCGGGAAGACGATGCCGAGCTGCGCGAACTGGCCGAACTCGGCGACGAGCTGCGCGACGCCCACACCCGCCTGGCCGGGGACGACCTGCGCGCCCTGACCCGGCGCCGCGGCGAGCTGGTCCGGCGGATCGTGCACGGGCTGCCGTCGATGAGCGACACCGTCTCCCGCGAGGTCGAGGCGACGCTGGAAGCCGTCGCGGCCGATCCGGGCACCGCGGAGCTGGCCGTGGCCGGGCGCTTGACGTCCGTGGCGCACCAGGACACCGACCAGTGGTTCACCCTCGCCGCGAACGCCGCTCCGCCGTCCGCGGGCAAGCGCCCGGCGAAGCTGGTGGAAAAGGCCGAACCGGCCAAGCCCAAAAGGGATCACCGGCGCGAGGAAGAGGAACGCCGGCAGGCCCGGGCCGAGCGCGAGCGCCTGCGCAAGGAGGCCGCCGAGCTGGCCAAGGAGCGCGCCGTGGCCGAGCGCGACCTCGTCCGCACCGAACGCGCGGCCGAGCAGGCCACGGCCCGCGTCGAAGACCTCCGCACGCGTCTCGAGGAGGCGGAGGAACGCGCCGAGCGCGCGACGGCGGAGTTCGAGAAGGCGAAGGAAACCTACGAGCAGGCCGACAATGCCGCCGAGGAAGCGCGAAAGGCTGCCGAAGCACGCTGATCACGTGGTAGCGTGAAAGCGCGCCCCGGATGGGCCTACGCACGGAGGTAGTGGCTACTCAGCCCCCTTGAATCGACACGTTCTGCCGTCCCAGGCAGAAGTGTGCCCTCCGCGCGCCCGTTCCGTGTCGCTTCACGGCCTCCGGCGATCACTTCGTCGCCAAAGGAGCAGCTTGATCCAGCTCACCACGACCGGTGCCCGCACCGGCCGGAAGCACCGCATTCCCCTGGGGGACTTGGACATCGACGGCCGCCTGGTCGTCGTCGCCTCGGCGATGGGCTCGCCGAGGCACCCCGCCTGGTACCACAACATCCGCCACAACCCGCTGGTCACCGTGGAAACCGGCACCGAGACGTTCGACGCGATGGCCGCGCTCCCGCCGGACCGCGACGCGTTGTTCGCCGAGGTCGTCGCGCGCGAACCGGGGTTCGCGGAGTACCAGGCGAGGACGACCCGCGTGCTGCCGGTCGTCGAGCTGCACCGGCTCGATGCCGTGCGCCGCATGGGCGACTGGCTCGTCGAGGTGCACGACTGGCTGCGCGCCGAGCTGCGGAAGCTGCGCGACGGCGAGCCGCATCGCCTGAGCACCCGGTGCTCCGGCTTCTGCGCCGCCCTCACCCGGCACCACTCGGGGGAGGGCGCCGCGATCTTCCCCATGCTGGCCACGCGGTTCCCGGCGCTCGCGCCCACGCTGGACGAGCTGGGCGAGGAGCACGTCGTCGTCGCGCGGTTGCAGGAGGAGATCCAGCGGCTCGTCGACGAGGAAACCGATCCGGCCCGGCTGCGCACGGAGTTCGACCGGCTGGCGTCCGCTTTGGACGATCATTTCGCCTACGAGGAACGCACGATCGTCACCGCGCTCAACGCCCTCCTGCCCGCACCCGGCTGATCAGAGCAGGACCTCGGCCAGCTGCCGGTGGTTCTCGGCCTCGATCTCGGCCGACCGGCCGATGACCTGGACGGCCACGTGGTCGGCGCCCGCGTCCACATGGGACCGTAGCCCCTTCGCGATCTCTTCCGGCGTGCCGTGCAGCGCGAGGTCGTCGATCAGCCGGTCGCTGCCGCCCCCGGCGACATCGGCCTCGGTGTACCCGTGGCGCAGCAGGTTGTTCACGTAGTTGCGCAGCCCGAGGTAGGGCTCGCGGATGAAGGCGCGGCCGATTTCGCGAGCCTCCTCGGGGCTGCCGACGACGACCTTCTGCTCCGGGGCCAGGATCTTGCCCGCGCCCAGGACCGACCGGGCGTGCCGCGTGTGCGCGACCGGGACGAGGTACGGGTGCGCGCCCGCGGTGCGGTCCCGGGCCAGCTTCAGCACCCGGTCGCCGAGCGCGGCGAGCACCCGGGCCTCTTCGGGCACGCCGGCCGCGTCGAGCCGGTCGAGGAAGCCGACGAGCGTGTCGTACGGGCTGTGGTAGCCGGTGACCGACTCGGGGTGGCCGACGCCGATCCCGAGCAGCAAGCGCTTTCCGTACCGGCCCGCGAGCCGGTGGTAGGACTCGGCGAGCGCCTCCGGCTCGTCGGCCCAGACGTTCACGATCGCCGTCGCCACGGTGATCCGCTCGGTCGAGGCCAGGATGTCCTCGACGAACGCGAGGTCGCTGATGGAGGCCCGGCCGGTGCCGAGCCAGGCCGTGCCGTAGCCGAGCTTGTCCGCCGCGACGGCGTGCAGCTTGCGGGTCGCGTCGTCGCGGTGCGGGGACAGGAACACGCCGAAGGTACCGAGGTTCGCTACATTTGCCATAGTGATTAATGTAGCAAATATAGCGTCGTCAGTTCGAGAGGCGGTGCAACCACTCCCGCAGCAGCTGCCGCTCGGTCGTGGTCAGCTGGTCGACGTCGTCCGCGAGTGCGGTCGACAAAGCGACCGCGAGCGCGCCGACGGTCGAGCCTTCGGCCGGCCGCTCGGCGAGCAGCCCGGCCAGGACGGCCTCCCTGACCTGCGTGGACATCGCCAGGTCACGGCTCTCCTCCGGCTGCGCGATCAGGCTGAGCGTGACCCCGCTGTTCGCCGCCGCGAACTGCCGCGCGGCCTCCGCGGCCTCGACGCGCAGCCGGCCGTCGCGCGCCAGCGGCGTGAACAGCTCCAGCAGCATCGCCTCGGCGCTGGAGGTGAGGTTGCACGGCACGCCCGGCTCGATCTGGCCGTAGAGCAGCACGTAGAACTGCGGGTTCTCCAGGCCGTACCCGACGTGCCGGTCCCAGCCCGCGCGGATCCGGTCCACCGGGTCGCCGCCGGGCGCGGGAGCCTGCACGTACTGCGTGAAGCCGTAGTTGACGACGGCGTCGAGCAGGCCCTGCTTGCTGCCGAAGTGGTGGTACAGCGTGGGGGCCTGGACGCCGGCGCGTTCGCAGATCGCCCGCGTCGACACGGGCCCGCCTTGGGCTTCGTGCAGGAGCTGCCCGGCGGCCAGCAGCAGGCGATCGCGGGTGCTGGTGGTGCTGCTCGATCGTCCGGCCATGTAGCAATTGTAGCGCCGCGGTATAACGTCAGGTTCTCAGCCGCAGTTGCACCCGGCGTAGCCCGGCGAAAGCGCTCAGCACCGCGGGGTCGGTGGTCGCCGCGTCCGGGCGCACCGACCGGTAGCCGTCCAGGAGCGACTCCCGCAGCTCGTCCCGCTGCGGGAGGTGCTTGAGCTCGTCGAGCGCCACGGCGAGGTCGTACGCGTAGTGCCCGTACCCGCAGTCGTCGAAGTCGATCGCCCGGACGCGGCCGCGGTGGAACAGGTAGTTCTCCTGGCGCAGGTCGCCGTGGACGAGGCCGAAGACGTCGGCGCCACACCCCAGCTCGGCGCGGACCGCGCGCACCCGCCGGGCGGCGGCGCGGACCCGTTCGTCGCCACCGGCCAGCGCGACCGCCCGGTCGAGCACGGCGTCGGAGAGGCCGTCGACCTGCGAGCGGCCGAACTCGGTCAGGTCGTCGACGCGGCCGCGGTCGAGACCGTTCATCCGTGCGCCGTGCAGGTGCAGCCGCGCGGTGAACTCGCCCACCGCGTAGAGCTGCGGCGCGCTGAGCCGTTCGTCGACGAACCGGCCGTCGACCCAGTGGCAGAGCACGCAGGTGCGCGGCTCCGGCACCGCCGGGTCGGCGACCACGGTGACCAGGCCCCGCGCCCGCGTCGGCACCGGCCGCGGGACGACGAGGTCGGTCTCGCGGCCCAGCGCGGCGAGCCACGCCATTTCGGACCGCACCTGCGCGGTGCCCGGGCCGTCCGCCCGCTGCACCCGCAGCACGTACCGGTGGCCGTCCGCGCCGTCGACGCGGAACATCGTGTTGAGCCCGCGGCCCAGCGGCGTCAGCCGGGCCACCGGCACGTCGTAGCCGGTCAGGGCGGCTTCGGCGAGCCGGCGCAGGCGCCGGGTGCGGCCCGAGCGGTCCAGGCGGGCGAACGGCCGGTCGTTCGCCGTGGAGCCGGCCATGGCCCAGGTGCTCAGCTGATCGACCGTTCCGGCTCGCGGGAGTGCGCGACGAGCTCGATCGTCGGCGTGTGGCGGCCACCGCCACCCAGCCGCTCGACCCCGCGCAGACCCTCGACCAGCCGCTCGACCTCGGTGTCCGGCCGCACCCCGAAGCGCATGAACTGGCTGGTCATGCCGATCTTGTTGCCGCACTGGCGCACCAGCAGGTGGTGCTCGGCGAGCAGGTAGTCGCAGAGTTCGGCGCCGTCGACCGACCCGGGCAGCTTGACGAGCAGGAAGTTCGCCTGCGAGGGGAACACCGTCAGCTCCGGGAACTGGTTCAGCTGCGAGTTCATCATGAACCGGTCGAGAGCGAGCTTCTTGAGGCTCTCCTCGTACTCCGCGCGGTGCTCGGCGAGCATGAAGATGACGGTCTCGGCCAGCGAGTTCAGGTTCCACTTCGGCAGCGCGCCCGACAGCTTGCGCGTCAGGGCCGGGTTCGACACCTGGTAGCCGAACCGGATCCCGTGCAGCCCGAAGTTCTTGCCGAGGCTCTTCAGCACGATGACGTTGGGCCGCACGACGGCTTCGGCGGCCACCGACGGGTTCATCTCGGCCTCGACGAAGTCGATGAACGACTCGTCGATCACCACGAGGTCGAGGTCCTCGAGGGCGTCCATGAACCGGATCACCTCGCGGCGCGACAGGTACCCGCCGTCGGGGTTGTTCGGGTTGCACAGCACCGCGACCCGGGAGCCGCGGCGCTTGATGAACGCGACGTACTCGTCCACGCGCAGCTCGAAGTTGTCGGACTCCTTGAGCAGGAACATGTCGACGCGCTTGCCGGTCTCCAACGGCTGGTCGGTCCAGCGGCCGAACGTCGGGATCGGCACGGCGATGCTGGCGTCGACGAGCAGCCGGTCGATCCAGGTGATCAGCTCGGTCGAGCCGTTGGCCAGCGAGATCGTCGACGGGTTGAGCCGCAGCACGCTCGCCAGCTGCGCGGTGATCGCGCCCGCGTCGCTCGGGTAGAACTTGAGGATCGTGCGGAGGTTGCGCTCCAGCTCGCCGAACATCTCGTCGGTGGGGAAGTACGGGTTGCAGGGGATGCAGAAGTCCGCGAGGTCGTCCGCGTGCTGGCCCATCGCGCGCGCCACGGAGAAGAACGACGGGCTGTGCGCCGCACTCTGCTGGAAAAGGCCTCTGGTGGTCATGCCGTGCCGCACGCGTGGTCTCCGTCCGCCGCTTTACCGGCCCCTTGCCTTCCCGATGGGGACACGGGTGAATCGGACGGACGGTTCAACACCGGTCACCGCGTAGATCCCGAGGCCGGCCAGCGCGGCGCCGGCCAGCACGGAGAGGCCGAGGAGCGGCAGCGGCGCGGCCAGCGGGTCGATGCCGGTGAACGACTCGGCGCCGATCACGGCGGTGAGCAGGGCGTCGGCCACGACCGCCGCGAGCACGACACGCAGCCGGTGCGCTTCCGGCCAGCGGGTGAACCGCAGGACCCAGGCCAGCGCGGGGAGCACGAGGATCGCGTGCATCGCGACCGCGTGCAGCGGCTTGAGCGAGCCCGCGGTGGTGTACGCGCCTTGCGGGTCGCCGCCACGCGCCGCGACGACGCCGCGCCCGATCATCACCGCGCCGGTGGCCAGCGCGACCAGGAGCACGACCAGGCCCGCCCGGACGGCCAGGCGCATGCTCGCCGCCTCCGGGCCGGGCTCGACCAGCGCCGCGGCCGTGAAGCCGATGATCGTCAGGACGATCACCCCGCCACCCGCGGCGAGCGTCATCGACACGGCGCTGTCGAACGGCGTTTCGAAGTCGAAGTGCGACGGCACCCCGCGCCAGGCCTGCATGCTGACCAGCACGACCTCGGCGACGCTCGCGGCCGTGAACGCGCCGAGCAGGGCGGTGCGCAGCCGGGGCCGGACCGTGAGGAACGACGTCGCCCAGGCGACCGACGCGAGCGTCAGCCCGAACGACAGCCCGAACGTGACGGCCTTGCGCATCGACAGCGGTCCCAGCCACGAGCCGCCGGTGGCGAGGAGCACGACCGCGTGCACGACGCCGCTCAGGAACAGTGCCGCGCCGACGGCGTAGGCGACCTTTTCGACTCGCCTGGCGTCGTGCCGGATCCGGGTCAGTGCGTTCATGGCGTCGAGTGTGGCGCCCGGGAGGGGATCGGCGCGTCGGCCCGGTGGCGGCACCGCGGCGTACGACGACGGGCGTACGGCAATCGTGGAGAAATGCCGAAAAGTGTTGGTAAAGGAATTGCGTTGTTCTTGACCGGAATATAAGGAAAACACGTGTCCGCCGACACTCGGCAGGCGGATGCGGTGCGGCCGGAAGAGTTCTACCATCGAATCATGTACATCGCCCTGCTGACCTACACGGCACCCGAAACAGAAGTCGACTACGCGCTTCCGGACCATTCGGACTGGGTGCGCAACCAATTCACGAAGGGAGTATTCCTCGTTTCCGGAAAGGGGAACGGCGCGGCCGACCAGGTGATCCTCACGCGGTCGGTGCTGCGCGGCAAGCTCGACGCGGTGCTCGCCAGCGATCCGTTCGTCGTCCGCCGCCTCGCCCGCTACGAAGTCATCGAGTTCACCGCCACGCGCACCGCTCAGGAGCTGCTGGCGATCAACGAGGCCATCGCCTCCTGAGGAGTTCCGCCACGGTCGGGTGGCCCGGCGACGAGGCCCCGCCACCTGCCGGCGAAGAAGTGCGGCTGTCCGGTCCGAACCGGTGACGCCTGAGCCGCCTCGCTCACCTGCTGGTCTCGCTTATGATCGGGACGCCCGGATGCCCAGCAGGGAGAGTGCGATGAAGACCCCCGACCTCGTGTTCCGGGGCCGCCGGTCGAGCGCTGACCGCGCGCTGGTGCCGGTCGCGGTCCCAGTGCTCCCGGGGCCCCACGCGGCGTGGGAATCGGTCCTTCACGCCGTCGACGAGAGCGCCGATCTCGTGGGTTTCGCCGGAACCGGCGTCGAACCCTTGGTCGCGTGGGCCCGCTCGAAGTGCCCCGATTTCGTCGTGGCGGGCGACGGGACCCCGGGCGCCCTGGCGCCGGCAGCGAGCATCGCGGGCACGCGACAGCCGGCGAAGGCGGTCCGATGGGAGTGATCCGGCAGATCTGGCCGGTCGAGCGCGGCCTCGACGACCACGATCTGGAGCAGCTCTACCGGTACCCGGCCGACCCCCGGTGGGTGGCGGTCAACTTCGTGTCCAGCACGGACGGCGCGATCACGGTCGAGGGCCGCTCGGCGAGCCTGTCGACCCCGGCCGACCGCATCGTCTACCGGCTGGGCAACGACCTGGCGGACGTGGTCCTGGTGGGCGCGGGGACGGCGATGGCGGAGGGGTTCGAGGGCATGCGCCCCGACGAGCGTTCCGCCGACCGCCGCCGGCGGTTCGGGCTGGCTCCGATCGCCCCGGTCGCGGTGGTGACGACCGGGCGGTCCCTGCCCCCGGACGCCCCGGTGATCACGAAGGCGGCGGTCCCGACGCTGGTGTTCACGTCCGCGGCGGCCCCGTCGTCGCTGCGTGACGAATGGGCGGCGAACGGCGCCAGGGTGTTCGTCGTGGGTGCGACGGAGGTGCCGGCGTCCGAGGTGGTCTCGACGCTGGTGGCCGAGGGCCTGGGCCGCATCGACTGCGAGGGCGGGCCGCGGTTGTTCGGGTCGTTGATCGAAGCGGGCGTGGTCGACGAGTTCCGCTTGACGGTGGCGCCGTTCCTGGTGGCCGGAGCGTCGAGCCGCGCGGCGGTGGGCGGGGTGATCGACCCGGCTTCGCTGGAGCTGGCTTCGGTGCTGACCGACGGGAAAAGCGTGCTGCTGCGGTATGTGATCCCCCGCTAGCCCCGGTTTTGTCGGTGCTGCCCGGTAATGTGGAATCCGGGGGTCCCCTGGACCATTTTTGTCGGTGCCTTCGGGTAGTGTGGAAATCGGGGGCTGCCTACGCGCGTTTCCCTTGTGCCGCAACAGAAACCCCGCGTCGCCGCCGAGGTTTCGGTTCACCCGATTCAGCGATGATCTTTCGCACGCGTGTTCGGTAACGTCGGTGGCATGACCACTCTTCCCCCGTCCGGCCACCGAAGACCGGCGCCGCACCCGCGGCGTTCACAGCAGCCGGCGAAAATGCTCCGCCATCTCGAGGCGCCGGGCGTCTCGCGGTGCGAGCCAAGCGAAGTCGTCGTGCTCTTCCGGGTTGAGCACGACAGCTCCGGAGCCGTCCTCTTCCACCGTGTAAACGAAAGCGTGGATCTCCAGCGCGCGCCCGCCGACGTCCGGCCAGGAATCGCGGGCGAGCTCACCGGTGACCCGCACCCGCAACCCCGTCTCCTCCGCCACTTCACGGGCCGCGGCGGCTTCGAAGGCCTCGCCCGGCTCGACCGTCCCGCCGGGCGGTTCCCACCGTCCCGCGAGGAAGACGCCGGGCCCGCGCCGGAGGAACAGCACCCGGTCGCCGCGGGCGATCCAGCAGTAGGCCAGGTGCTTCCGCGCGATCTCCGTCATGCGCGCGATTCTCGCTCAGTTGGTCTTCGACGTCGGCAGGTGGGCGCCGAGGTAGCCGACGTACACCGTGCCGGTGCGGTCGGTGTCGTCGAGGAAGTGCAGCCTCGGCGCCGGCGACTTGAAGCGCTCCAAGGCGATGTGGGCGCCGAAGTAGTCGCGGCCGGCGGGGTTCGTCCGCGGGTCGACGCGGAACGTCCGCGCCTGCCGGAGCCGTTCGTTCGTGGTCACCGTTTCCGATTCGGCCAGGGCGATGATGTTGGCGCTGATCAGCGAGCCTGGCTGGCCGGTGCGGGCGAACGCGAGCACGTCCGACAGCTCGGGCCCGGGGTCCTGGCCCGCGTCGAGCAACGTGGTCCGCGCGCACGCATACGCGTCGAGGGTGCGGAGCGCGTCCCACGCCTTGCGCCGCCAGGCACCGGCTTTCGGGTGGTGGTCGAGGATCGCGGCGGGAGCCGGGTCGGCCGTGATCGCGAGGTGCTTGAGCGTCGCCGTGGCGGCGCCGATCAGGTCGGCGAAGCTCGGGAACTCTTCGGGCGGACGCTCGGCGGCGGCGACCTCGTCGTCGGCGCCGTGGTATCGGGCGAGCGTGCCCGCCAGCAGCCCGTTCACGCGTCTGAGCTCGTCGCGTTCGGTCTCCGTCTCCTCGAACGCGCGCGCGTAGTCGTCCACTTCCCCCTGCAGCTGCGCGAGCTGCGTCCGCAGGCACGCGACGTCGATCGCGGACAGGTCTTCGAGCCGGCGGCGAAGCACCTTGGCCTCGCCGGCGTGCCGATCCCGGTCCTCGGCGTCGGCCTTCGACTTCTTGCGCAGGATCGTGATCACGCCCCGCGCCTCCGCCAGCTCGCGCTCCGCGCGGTCCAGCTTCTCCGTCAGCTCGGCGTCCGGCTCCCGCTCCGGCGCGTCGAACGGATCCGCGGCGTACCACGCTTTCACGCTCGGCACCTCCGCCCACTCCGCCGGCAGCGGTGTCCGGCCGCGCGTCTGGAGCAGCCGCGTGATCGCGCCCTGGAGCGCCTCGCCGGAGACCGGGCTGGCGGTCTCGACGAAGTCCGGGAGCTGGTCGCACAGCGGCGCGTACAGCCGCGCGCCCAGCGGCACCTCGTAGCCGAGCGGCACGTGCTGGTTGAGGGTGCGGCGGAAGCGGTCGTCGACGTCGAAGACGTTGACCAGCCCGGGCCAGCCGTCCACCGGCACGGTCGGCGGTTCGGTGAGCACCAGCACCGCCGACGTCCGCCAGTCCGCCACCAGCGCCTCGCCCAGCAGCTCCGCGACGCGGTCGCACTCCTTGCGAGACCAGCCGCGCATCGCGAGAACCGGCGCTTCGATCGGAATCTCGTCACTCCCGCTCGCGCCGAGCTCCTCCAGCCCGATCCGGTGCGCCGGCGCTTCGTGGCAGCTGCGCCACGGCCGCGTGCACGCGGCGGCCAGCAACCACGCCACGCGGTCTTCGCCGGCGTGGTAGCACAGCGAAAGCAATACCTGAACGGAGTAGCGGCCTTCGCCGCCCGTCCACCCGAACTTCAGGTCGCACCGGCGCGAACCGCCGTCGTCGGAGGAGCCGAGATCGGCGACCGTGTAGTCGTCGTGCTGCCGCTGGCGGGTGATCAGCCTGCTGCGCAAGGCGTCCAGGGGGCGTTTCCCCTCGGTGGGGACCAGTCCGTGGTGCCAGATCCGGTGCACCCCCACAGGACTCAACTCCGTTCGCCGGAAACAGGACCTCAGGCGAACATAGCGGATCCTGTGACCGGGCGAACGCGGGGCGTCACCTCATTCACGCGTCCAGAGGCAGAACGGATGCCCGGCCGGATCGAAGCAGACGCGGACGTCCTCCTGGGGCTGGAAGTCCGAGACCGTGGCACCCGCGGCGGTCGCGGCCGCCGTCGCCGCGTCGAGGTCGTCGACCTCGATGTCGAGGTGCAGCTGCATCTGCTGGGCACCGCCGGCGGGCGGCCACACCGGCGGGAGGTGCTCGGTCTCGAGCTGGAACGACAGCCCGGCGCTGCCGTCGTCCGGGCGCAGCGTCACCCACTCCGGCTCGTCGGTCTTGATCGGCCAGCCGAGCAGCTTCGAGTAGAACTCGGCGAGCGCACGCGGTTCCGGCGCGCCGAGCACGGTGGAGGTCAGCTTCATGACCCGGTGGTACCCGCCGGCGCGGGCCTTCTACCGGGCCGGGCCGGTCCGGGTGTCAAAGTAGGCGACGGGCGGGCCGACCTGGTGCCACGACGTCGTGGCGAACACCGCGGCCCCTGACAACGCGAGCAGCGCGGTGATGACGGCGAGCGTGGCGCCGATCCGGCCCGGCCCTGGCCGGGTGCGCGCACCGGCGTGGACGCCGAAGACCAGGGCCAGCACGCTGATCGGCAGCAACGCGAACCACAGTGCGCCGAGGACCAGCACGAACGCCTGCGCGACCCACGAGTACACCCACGCGGTCACGACCGGCGGCCGCACGATCAGCCAGGCCGCCCAGGTGGCCACGGCGAGCGTGAACCCGGAGGCGCCGATCGCCAGCGACGCGATCGCCAGGCCACGGCCGGGTCGCGCGGTATCGGTCGTTTCGGCTTCGAATTCCGGTGCCCCCACACCGGGAACATCCCGCCGGGGCGCCCCGGTGTTACGCGGAATACCCCGTCGCCGCGTGGGTTGATTCCAGGCACAGGCGAAGGATCACTGAGGGAGCCGCCATGTCGTCAGAGCACATCCAGGGGACCGTCGCCGACGGGTTCGAGTCCGTCCGCGAGGAGTTCGCCGCCGTCGCGACCGCCGAAGGCGGCGACTACGCCGCCCAGCTCGTGGCGCACGTCGACGGCGAGCGCGTCGTCGACCTGTGGACCGGCCCCGAGATCACCGCCGACTCGCTGACCGGCGTGTTCTCCTCGACCAAGGGGGCGGCGCACCTGGTGGTGGCGCTGCTCGTCCAGGACGGCGTGCTCGACCTCGACCAGCGGGTGAGCCACTACTGGCCGGAGTTCGGCGCGGCGGGCAAGGAGGCGATCACCCTCCGGGAGCTGCTCGCGCACCGCGCCGGTGTCGTGGGCGCGGACGCCGGGTTCACGGCCGAGGAGATCGCCGACGACCGCGTGATCGCCGAGCGGCTCGCCCCGCAGCGGCCGTACTGGCGCCCCGGCACGGCGTTCGGCTACCACGCGCTGGTGATCGGCGCCCTGACCGGCGAGGTCGTCCGGCGCGTCACCGGCCGCAGCATCCAGGAGCACTACGAGGAGCGCGTCCGGCGGCCGTTCGGCCTGGACTTCTACCTCGGGTTGCCGGAGGAGCTGGAGCCCCGGTTCCTGACGACGCAGCCGATGCTGCCGACACCGGAGCAACTGGCCCAGCTGGAGGCGAACGCGACGGGGCCGGACAGCATCACGGGGATCGCGTTCAACCGCAACCACCCGAAGGCGCCGGAGCTCTGGGACCTCCCGAACCTCGAGGTGGTCCGCCGCCTGAGCCCGGCCTCGGTGGGCGGCGTGGCATCGGCCCGAGGCCTGGCCGGCATGTACGCGGCGGCGATCAGCGGCCCCGAGCCGCTCCTGCGCCCGGAGACGGCGGCAGAGTTCGCCCAGGTCCATTCACGGGGTGACGACCTGTCGACCCGCAACCACAACGCGTTCGGTCTGGGCTTCGCGATCGTCTCGGACGACTACCCCGTCCTCGGACAGGGAGCATTCGGCCACAGCGGCGCGGCGGGTTCCCAGGCGTTCGCAGACCCCCGCAGCGGCCTGGCCTACGGCTACAACCGCCGCCGGTTCGCATTCCCCGGCGGAGCGGCCCCGGAGAACGCGAGGCTGGTAAGCGCGATCCACAAGGCGGTGACCGAAAAGCGGGCATGACGAGGTAGCGGTCCACAAAGGACTCTCCTGGCCGATCGGTCAGGAGAGCGGAGAGCGCACGCTCAAAACGGCTCACACCCGCGAGAATCCCCCGGGCGCGAGGTGCCGGTGAGCGTTGCCGCGCGAGAGCGCACGCTCGGCATCGCAGACGTGGCCAGGTTTTACGTCGCACCCGGCCATGCTGGAGGGACGCGCCGAAAGTGGGCGACGCGGAAGAGCCGGGCCAAGCAGGGGCGCGCTGGAAGCGGCACTCAGGCTCGAGGCGGTGCCGATCGGGCGCGGAGCGAGCAGGCCGGCGAGCCGTCGGCCGGATGTCGGCGTGTGGTCGGCCGTCGATGCCCTGACCGCCCGAGGCCGCACCTCCGGGCGAACCAGGCAGCAGGCATCGCCGAGTGAGGCGATGATTGCCATCCGCACCCGGCGCAACACCTCACCCCGGACGGCCCCGGCCCGCGCTCGGCCACCCGGCGGGATGCACGTCCGCAATGGACGTCGTTACAGAGTTCACTCGTTAGGACGTTCCTGTCGGGACGTTTCGCCTGATCACGCAAGTTGGTCTGACTTTCCGTAGCGAAAACTCTCCCGATCACTGCTCCGTTGTGTAACTATTGGTCCGTTCGCGGGGAGAGGGCCCCGCGAGGGGGACTCACCGTCACGGCGAGCGGCCCCATGCAGATCCCCAGGGGAGAGGAGATCGACCATGTCGACGCCCACGGACACCAAGCCCGAAGAAACCCCGGAGCCGGTCGAAAAGGCCGGCCCGGTGGTCCCGCACCCCGAGCCCGACGAGTTCGGCTGGGTGCACATCGATCACGTGCCGGAGAAGCCGAAGGACGGCACCATCGTGACGCCGAACTGCGGCGCACCTTGCTTCGAGGTCGCACGCTGAGCTTGACCAAGTTGTAATCGCCCGCCTGCCGATCTTCACAGGGTAGGCGGGCGTCTTCTGCTACAGCCTGTGCTGTCATGGTGGAGTGCCTGTGACGAACCTGGACCCGTCGGAAGTCGTCGATGAGGTCCGCAAGCTCCAGCGAGCCGCAACTGATGCTTCGTGTTTGGCGCGGTACCACGAGGGAGTCCGGCTGCTGCGGCGCGGGATGGGGCTGCTGGACTCGATCCACCCGGTGCCCGAAGGCATCCGTACGGACTGGCTGGTGACACGGATCCGCCTGTCGAGCACCTTGGTCGCCATGTCGTCGGAGATCAGCGGGGACCTGGCGGCCGGACTGGCGGGTCTGGACGACGTGCGACTGCTGGTCAAGACGGTCGACGATCCCGTGCTCCGCGCGGAGCTGAGCGGGGCGCTGAACTACAACTACGCGGCCAAGCTGATGGCTGTCGGCCGCAACGAGGAGAGCCTCGGCTACTTCGACGCCTCGATCGCGGACAAGGAATACCGGATGGCGCACGCCGCCGATCCGGAGTCGCGCATGGATTCGCTCGTCCGGAGTTTGTCTTCGCGCGGATGGGCGCACACGAGGCTGGGCAACGTCCAGCAGGCCCGCGCCGACCTGACCCGATCACTGGAGCTCGCCGAGAAGTACGAGCTGCGGGCGATGGTGGCCGACGTGCGACGCAACCTGGGCACGCTGGCCCTGCGGACCGGGGACGTTCCCGAGGCCCTGCGCTTCTACGAGGAGACCGAGCGGACCTACCGGGCCCTGGACATGGAGTTGCCGGCGCTGCTGCGCATCGAGCAGGCGCAAGCCCTGCTGGCGGCGGGACTGGCGGACGAGGCCGGCAGGCATCTCGACGACCTTCTGCTGGAAATGAGCGCTCAGCCCAGCGTCGCTCGCGAACAGGCCCGGGTCGAGCTCTACCGCGCATCGGCCGCCCTGAAGAACGACGAGCTGGACCTCGCCCGCGAGATGGCCGCGGCCGCCCGGCGGGGCATGCGCCGGGCCGGGTGTCAGACCTGCGTCGCCAACGCCGTGATCATCGGGCTGCACGCCGATGTGCGGGCGGCTCTGCATTCGGCCGAGGTGCCGGCCGCGTTGCCCACCAGGGCCATCCGCATCGCGGCGAAGATGCCCTCGCCGATGCTCGCCGAGCAGGCCGCCACGGCGCGGATGCTGGCCGTCCGCCTGGACATCCGGCGCGGCAACCTCAAACGCGCCGTCGAAACGCTCCAGAAGGTCCCTCGCCCCGGGCAGCTCACCCCCATCGACTACCGGATGCTGCGCCGCCTCTGCCGGGCCGAACTCGCCGTCGCCCAGGGGAGCCGGGCCAAGGCGCTCACCGAGATCCGGTCGGGGCTCACCGAACTCGACGCCGTCCGCGATCGCATGGGTGGGCTGGACCTCGTGTCGGGGACCGCGCTCCACGGCCAGGAGCTCGCCGACCTCGCCGTGAAGCTCGTGCTCGAACGCAGCGATGCCCGGCGCCTGTTCGTCTGGCTCGAACGGACCCGCGCGCAGACCTACCGGTACGAGCCGCTCTCCGCCGGGACCGATCCCGAGCTCGCCGCGCGCGTCGCCGAGGTGCGGGGTCTGGGCCAGGCCATCCAAGAGGCCCAGCACGACGGCCACCCCATCGCCGGGCTGCGGGCCAAGTACAACGAGCGTCTCCGCGAGGCTCAGCGGCTCGGCTGGCACACCGGGGGCTGGGGGCGGCCGCGGCCGGTGGCCGGGCTGAACGAGGTCGTCGCGCAGCTCGGGGAACGGGCGCTGGTCAGCTTCGCCGCGTCCGGGGACGAGCTCGTCGCCGTCGTCGTCGCCGGGGGTGAGTGCCGGCTCGTGCGGCTCGGGTCCGCCGGTGCCGCCGCCGAGTCCGGGCGCGTGCTCAACGTCGACCTCGACGCCCTCGCGCCCGACAACCTGCCCGAACGGCTGGCCGAGGTCGTCATGGCGTCGGCGCGCAAGCAGGCCGACAAGCTCGACGCCCAGCTCATCCAGCCGCTGGCCGAGGTCTTCGGCGATCGCGAGCTGGTCATCGTCCCCACCGGGCCGCTCTACGCCGTTCCGTGGGGCGTCCTGCCCGGGCTGCGGGGGCGGCCCACCGTCGTCGCGCCGTCGGCGGGGGCGTGGCTCGCCGCCGAGCTGACGAAGTCGCCGCGGGCCCGCAAGATCGTGCTCGTCCGCGGGCCGGGCCTCGCCGGTGCGCGTGGTGAGCTGGAGAAGCTGACCACGCACTACCGCACCGCGACGACCATGACCGGCGCCAAGGCCACCGTGAAGTCGGTGCTGCGCGCGATGGACGGCGCCAAGCTCGCCCACTTCGCCGCGCACGGCGCGCACGAGCCGGAGAACGCGCTGTTCTCCCGCCTCGAGCTCGCCGACGGCGCCCTCTTCGGGCACGAGATGGCCGGGCTGCGGCAACCGCCGCGGCAAGTCGTCTTCGCCGCCTGCGAACTCGCGCTCAACCGGATCCGGCCGGGCGACGAAGCCCTCGGCTTCGCCAGCGCCCTGCTCGCCAGCGGCTCCCGCACGGTGATCGCGCCGCTGTCGCGCGTCGGTGACCTGGCCTCGGCGGCCGCGATGGACGACTACTACCGCGCCCTGGCCGTCCGGGACAGTCCCGCGCTGGCCCTGGCCGACGCGATCGCCGTCGACCCGTTCCGACGGCCCTTCGTCTGCCTCGGCTCAGGCTGACGACGCTGAGTAGGCCGGCGGGGACCACACCAGCCGCGGATCGGTCTGCACGAAGCTGCCGAGCAGCTGGTCGACCCGGGTCAGCACGTCGAGGTCCAGCCGGACGCCGGCGGCCTTCGCGTTCTCCGTGACCTGCTCCGGTGTGCTCGCCCCCACCACCGTCGACGCGACGGTCTCGTGCTGCAACGTCCACGCCAGCGCGAGCTGCGCCATCGTCAGGCCCGCGTCGTCCGCGACGCCGCGCAGCAGCTCCACCCGCTCCAGCAGCTCCGGCATCAGCAGCGGCCGCGCGTGCGCCGGCCCGGTCGCGCGCGAGCCCGCCGGGATGTGCCCGTCGCGGTACTTGCCGGTCAGCACGCCCTGCGCCAGCGGCATCGACGCGAACTGCCCGACGCCGATCCGCTCGCCCACCGGCATCACCTGGGCCTCGGGCACGCGCCACAGCATCGAATAGTGCGGCTGATTCGCGATGAACGGCACGTCGTACCGCACCGCCGCCTCGTGCGCTTGCAGCAGCTGCTCGGCCGTCCACTCCGACGTGCCGACGTACCGGATCTTCCCCTGCCGCACCAGATCCGAGAGCGCGAGGAACGTCTCGGCGACCGGCGTCCGGTAGTCGAAGCGCAGCAGCTGGTGGACGTCGACGTGGTCGGTGCGCAACCGCCGCAGCGAGCCTTCCAGCGACGCGATCACGTGCTTGCGGCTCAGCCCGGCGTCGTTCGGCCCCGGGCCCTCCGGCCAGAACACGCCGGTGCACAACACGATCTCGTCGCGCCGGACACCGGAGAACGCCGAGCCGAAGGACGCCTCCGCCGCGCCACCGTCCCACGCCGCCGCGGTGTGGAACGTCGTGACGCCGGCGTCCAGCGCCGCGGCGACGCAGCCGGGTGCGTCGTGCGTCTGCCAGTTGCCGTAGGCGATCTCGCTCACGGCCAGCCCGCTCGCGCCGAGCCTGCGGTACTCCACGTTCAGCCTCCCTGGACAGCCATCTCGTCGATCCACGCGTCGACCGCGCCCGCCTTGCGCACGAACGACTCCCGCACGCAGGCGTGCGGCAGGATCAGGAACTCCTCCGTGCCGAGGCCGCGCACGACCGCGTCGGCGACGTCCTCGGGTTCGAGCAGTGGTGCGGCCGCGGCGATCGCCAGCGCGGCCGGGTGGCCGGCGGCGATGCCGGGTTCGAGCAGCGCCGTCCGGACGCCGAGCGGGCACAGCGCGCTGACCCGCACGCCGCGCGGCCGGTAGGTGATCGCCAGCCATTCGGCGAGGCCGACGGCCGCGTGCTTGGTGACCGAGTACGGCGCGTCGCCGGGGGTGCCGAGCAGCCCGGCACCCGACGCCGTGATCAGCAGGTAGCCCTCGCCGCGCGCGAGCATCGCGGGCAGCACGACCTGCGCGGCGTGGACGTGCTGCATGACGTTGATCTCCCACGACCTCGTCCACTGCTCGTCCGCGGCGTGGACGCCGGTGCCGAACGCCGCGCCCGCGTTGGCGCAGAACAGGTCCACCTCGCCGAACTCGGCGCGGGCCGCCGCGACCAGCGTCTTCAGGTCCTTTTTGGACTTCGCGTCTGCGGTCACGGCGACGGCGCGCCCGCCCGCGTCGGCTATTGCGTCCGCCACGCGCCCGGCGCCTGCGGCGTCGACGTCGGACACGACCACCCCGGCCGCGCCCTCGGCGGCGAAGCGCCGCGCCATGGCGGCCCCGATTCCGTGTGCGGCGCCGGTCAGCACGACGACGCGTCCGGTCAGTTCCACGCGGACTCCAGTATTTTCCGGGCTATTGTTACGCAGGTGAGCGAATAGCATTTCCCGTTTAGAATGCGTATGACAAAAGTGCTGGTCAGGGCCGTGATCGTGCGGTCTTCACAGTTTCACACCCTAGCACGAGTATTGCTTTTTACAGGTCCGGTGCGTTATTCCTGTGATTGGTCTGCGTGAAGATCACCCCACCCCGCACAGGAGGTCCGCCGATGGCCGAGCTCGTCCCGCCGTCGCACGCTCGACGGCTGCGATGCCTGGGCATCGGCGACCCCGACGCGGTGGCCGCCGTCGCTCGCGGCGGCGGTCTCGGGGTGCTGGACGGCGCCGATCCGGCCGATCTCCGGCTCGTCGCGGCGCGGGTCCGGGTGCCCTACGGGGTGCGCACGGACGGTCCGGTTCCCGAGGGCGTCGCCTTCGCCGTCCGCACGACGGCGCCGTGGACCGGCTCGCTCGCCGAGGTGTCCGACCTCGCGACGGCCGGGGAGGCCGTCGCCGGTGGCGCGCTGGGGCTGCTCGCCCGCGGCGGCGAACTGAGCGACTTCGTTCTGCTGCAACAGCTTCTCGGCACGTTCGACGTCCCGGTGTGGGGCAACGCGGCCGGCCCGCGGACGGCGGTGGGGGCACTCGCCGGCGGCGCGGCCGGAGTGCTCCTCGATTCCACAGTGGAAGCGGACGTCCGCCGGGTCGTCGGCGCCTCGGTCCCGGCGGTCGCGCCGCCGGATCGGCTGTGCCGGACCTTGGGCAGCGCGCTCCCGGTGGTCCAAGGCCCGATGACGCGGGTCAGCGACCAGCCGGGGTTCGCGGCCGCGGTCGCCGAAGCGGGCGGGTTCCCGTTCGTAGCGGTGGCCACGGCGAACGGCGCGCGCACCACCGAGCTGCTCACGCGCACCGCCGAGCGTCTCGGCGACCGGCCGTGGGGCGCCGGCATCCTCGGTTTCGTGCCCGACGCCCTGCGCGTCGAGCAGCTCGTCGCGATCCGCGCCGCGCGGCCGCGGTGCGTGCTGATCGCGGGCGGGAAACCCGGACAGGTCAAGGCTTTGGAGGCCGAGGGGATCGCGACGTTCGTGCACGTCCCGTCGCCGATCCTGCTCGGGCAGTACCTCGACGCCGGGGTCCGCCGGTTCGTCTTCGAGGGCGCCGAATGCGGTGGGCACGTCGGCCCGCGGCCGAGTTTCGCGCTGTGGGAGGAACAACTCGACGTCCTCGGCGCGGCCGAGGACGTCGAAGTGCTGTTCGCGGGCGGGATCCACGACGCCCGGTCGGCCGCGATGGTCACCGCGATGGCGGCGCCGCTCGACGCCGTCGGCGTCCTGATGGGCACCGCGTACCTCTTCACCGAAGAAGCCGTGACGCACGGCGCGATCACCGGCCTGTTCCAGGAACGCGCGCTCGCCGCGGACCGCACCGTCACGCTCGAGACCGCGCCGGGCCACCGCACGCGGTGCTTGCCGAGCCCGTACACGGCGGAGTTCGAGCAGGTCAAGGCCGGGCTGAGCGACGTGCCCGCGCAGGAGGCGTGGCAGCGGCTGGAAGAGCTGAACACCGGACGGCTGCGCGTCGCGAGCAAGGGCGTCCGCCGCGACGGCTCGCCGCTGGCCGAAGAGACCCAGCTCGCCGAGGGGATGTTCATGGCCGGCGAGGTCGCCGTGCTGCGCGACCGCCGGACGACGATCGCCGCCCTGCACGCCGAGGTGACGGCCGGGAAATCCTTTGCGCGGGCGGCGGAACCCGCGTCGACCTCGGACACCGGGGACATCGCCGTCATCGGCATGGCCTGCACGTTCCCGGGTGCGCCCGACCTCGAAGCGTTCTGGTCGAACGTCCTGCGCGGCGAGGACGCGGTGACCGAGGTCCCGGCGGAACGCTGGGATCCCGCCGTCTACTTCGGACAGTCCACTTCGAAGTGGGGCGGGTTCCTGCCTCCGTTGGAAGTCGACCCGCTCGACTACGGCATCCCGCCGTCCGCGATGGGCAGCATCGATCCCGCGCAACTGGTGTCCCTGGAGACCGCGCGCCGGGCGCTGGCCGACGCGGGGTACGGCGAGCGCGAGTTCGACCGCGAGCACACCAGCGTCGTGTTCGGCGCGGAGGCGGGCGGCGACCTCGCCAACGCGGGCGCGCTGCGGTCGCTGCTCGACGGCTACCTCGACGAGGTGCCGCCCGAGCTGCTCGCCCAGCTGCCCGCGCCGACGGAGGACACGTTCCCCGGCACGCTCGCGAACGTCATCTCCGGCCGGATCGCCAACCGGCTCGACCTCGGCGGCGCGAACTACACGGTGGACGCCGCGTGCGGCTCGTCGCTGGCCGCGCTCGACCTGGCGGCGAAGGAGCTGCGGGCGGGGACGAGCTCGCTGGTGCTGTGCGGCGCGGTCGACCTGCACAACGGCATCCACGACTACCTGATGTTCACCTCGGCGGGAGCGTTGTCCCCGACGGGCCGCTGCCGCCCGTTCGACGCGGCGGCCGACGGGATCGCGCTGGGCGAGGGCGTCGCGTGCCTGGTGCTGAAGCGCCTGTCCGACGCCGAACGCGACGGCGACCGGATCTACGCGGTGGTCAAGGGCGTGGGCGCGGCGAGCGACGGCAAGGCGCTGGGGTTGACCGCGCCGCGTCCGGAGGGTCAGCACCGGGCCCTGGAAAGGGCTTACCGAGACGCCGGAGTATCCCCGGTGGACGTGGGTCTGGTGGAGGCGCACGGAACCGGCACGGTGGTCGGCGACGCGACGGAGCTGCGGACGTTGACCGGCTTCTTCGCCGACGCGGGTGCCGCGCCCGGCTCGTGTGTGCTGGGGTCGGTCAAGAGCCAGATCGGCCACACGAAGTGCGCGGCGGGCCTGGCCGGCTTGATCAAGGCGGCGCTGGCGCTGTGGCACGAGGTGGTGCCCCCGACGGTGCACTTGAGCAAGCCGAACGAGGCTTGGGACGCGGCGGCGAGCCCGTTCACGTTCACGACGAGCGCGCGGCCGTGGGCCGACCCGGCCCGCCTGGCGGGGGTGAGCGCGTTCGGCTTCGGCGGGACGAACTTCCACGCGGTGCTGGGCGCGGGACCGGTGGCCCCGGACCGTCGTCACGGCCCGCGCGATTGGGCACCGGAGGCGGAGGAGGTGCTGGCCGGGATCGGGCAAAGCACGGGCGAGCCGCTGACGGCCGGTACTGCGGGTCAATCCGTCTCGGGCGAGGCCGATCCGGGCGGGGTCGCCTTCCTCTTCCCCGGCCAGGGCAGCCAGCGCATCGGCATGCTCGCCGAGTTGTTCGTGCACTTCCCCGAACTCGCCGACCTCCTCAAGCTCGCCCCCGACGTCGCCGCGAAAGCGTTTCCCTCCCAATCCTTCGCCTCAGCGACCGCCGAGGCGCAGGAACAAGCCCTCACCGACACCCGCGTCGCCCAGCCCGCGCTCGGGCTCGTCGAAACCGCCGTCGCGAGACTTCTCGGCCAAGTCGGCGTGCGTCCCGACTTCCTCGCCGGGCACTCCTACGGCGAGCTCGTCGCGCTGTCGGTCGCCGGGGCCTTCGACACCGAGACCCTCCTCCGCCTGAGCCGGGCCCGCGCGAACGCCATCGCGGACGTCGCCCGGCCCGGCGCGATGGCCGCCGTCAAAGCGGCGAAGGACCTGCTGACCCCGACCCTCATCGGCCCGGACGTCGTGATCGCCAACCACAACGCGCCCGAGCAGGTCGTCCTGTCGGGACCCACGGCCGCCGTCGAGCGCGCTGTCCGGCGGCTGCGCGAAACCGGCATCACCGCCCAGCGGATCCCCGTCGCCTGCGCCTTCCACAGCCCGTTGGTCGCCGGGGCGGGTGATCTCTTCGGTGCCGCACTCGCCCGGGAGGACGTCGGGACCCCCCGGCGAACGGTGTGGTCGAACCGCACCGCGAAGCCGTACGAAGATGACGTCCGAAGCGAACTCGTTGCCCAGATCGGCGCACCCGTCCGGTTCCTCGACCAGATCGACGCGATGTACGACGCCGGGGCGCGGACGTTCGTCGAGGTCGGGCCGGGGCGGGTGCTCACCCGGCTGGTCGGGGAGATCCTCGGCGACCGTCCGCACACCGTCGTCGCCTGCGGGCCCGATCTGAAGGCCTTCCTGACCGCCCTGCGCACTCTCGCGCGAGCCGGTGTCGACGTCCGGACCGAGCGTCTGAACCGGCGACGACGTCCCGCACCCTCCCCGACCGCCTGGGCCGTCGACGGGCGGTCCGTCCGCGCGCCCGGCGCCGAGGCTCCCGCCCTGCCCCCGGCCCGACGAATCCGGAGTTCAGCCATGACCCAGCCCGCGCCCGGCCGCGACCAGGCGGTCGTCGACTTCCTCCGCGCCACCCGCGAACTCGTCGCCGCCCAGCGGGAGGTCATGCTCGGCTACCTGGGCAGCGCGCCCGCCCCCACGCCCGCACCCATCGTGATCCCCGAACCCGAACCCGAACCGGTGACCGAAGCCCCGGCGGACGTCAAGACCACCGTGCTCGGCGTGATCAGCGAGCGCACCGGCTACCCCGCCGAGATGATCGCCGGCGACCTCGACCTCGAAGCCGACCTGTCGATCGACTCGATCAAGCGCACCGAGATCGCGGGCACCCTGCTGTCCCGGCTGGGGCTCCCGGCCGACGACCGCACCGACCAGCTCAGCCGCGACCGGACCGCCGACGCGCTGGCCGCGCACCTGGAGAGCTGGCTGAACCCCGCCCCGGCGGCCGCCGCGCCCACGCGGTACCGGCTCGACCGGGTGCCCGTGCCGCTGGACCCGGATCCCGGGCGGCTGCGCGGGAAGACCGTGGCCGCCGAGGACGACGCCGTGCGGGCCGCGTTCGCCGCGGCCGGGGCGGAGGTCGTCACCGGCGACGCGGACATCACCGTCCTCCTCGGCGACGACGTCCTGCGGGTGTTCACCCGGCTCAAGGCCACGAGCGGCACCGTCCTGGTCGCCGCGAAACCCGGCGTCCCCGGGCTCCGCGGCCTGGTGCGGTCGGCCGCGCTGGAACGCGACGACGTCACCCGGCTCGTGGAGGTGACGCAGGACGTGGCGAAGACCCTGGTGGACGAAGCCCTCAGCGACGGGCCGGCGGTGGTCGGCCACGATGAGACCGGCCGCTTCACGATCGAACCCCGGCCCGCGGACCTCCCGGCGATCGCCTACTCCGGCGCCGGGCCGGGTGGGGGTGAGCTGTCCGCGCTCGGCCTCGGCCCGGACTCCGTCGTCCTGCTGGTCGGCGGGGCGCGCGGGATCACCGCCCGCGTGGCGATCGCGTTCGCCGCCTCGGGGTGCCGGCTCGAGCTCGCCGGGCGGACGCCGTGGCCGGGCGAGCCGGACGACCTGCCCGCCGACCCGGCCGCGATGCGCGCGGTGCTGGCCGGGCGCGGTGGCTCGGTCGCCGACATCGAACACCGCGTGCGGACCGTGCTGGCCCAGCGTGAAATCGGCCGCACCCTCGACGAGATCCGCGCCGCCGGCGGTGACCCGGCCTACCGGTCGCTCGACGTGCGCGACCCGGACGCCGTCCGCCACCTCGTCAAGAGCCTCGACGGCCGGGTCGACGGTGTCGTCTTCGCGGCGGGCGTGCTCGACGACAAGCTCATGGCGGACAAGGACGAGCACTCCTTCCGGACCGTGTTCGAGACCAAGGTTGACGGCGCGCGCTCCCTCCTCGCCGCGCTGGCCGAAACCGGCGTCGAACCCGGGTTCGTCACCTTCTTCGGCAGCATCGCCGCGGTGCTCGGCAACCGCGGCCAGACCGACTACGCCGCGGCGAACGACGCGCTGGAGGCGGTGGGCGCCGGTTGGCCCGGCCGCGCCGTGACCGTCCACTGGGGACCGTGGGCGCCCGCGGACGACCACGGCGGGATGGTGTCACCCGAACTCGCACGCGAGTACGAACGCCGGGACATCAGCCTGCTCGACGCGGACGAGGGCACCGCCGCCCTGCTGCGCGAACTCGCTTACGGCACCGACCGCGCCGTCCTGTACACGGCGTCGTTGTGGTGAGCCAGGAGCCGGTCGCGATCGTCGGCATGGGCGTGTTCCTGCCCGGTGCGTCCACAGTGGACCAGTACTGGCGGAACCTCACCGAGGGCGTCGACGCCGTCACCGAGATCCCGCCGCACCGCCGCGACCCGGCGTTCCACGGCCACGACGCGACCGCGCCGGACCGGACCCACGGCCGCCGCGGCGGGTTCGCCCCCGACACCCTGGACTTCGACCCGATCGCCCACGGCGTCCCGCCGATGTCGCTCGAAGGCGCCGAGCCGGACCAGCTGACGGCGCTGGCCGTCGCCCTGGCCGCGGTCGGCGACGCCGGTGGCCTCGGCCGGCTCGGCGACCTCGAGCGCGTCGGCGTCGTGCTCGGCCGCGGCGGCTACCTCTCGCCCGGGCTGCGGGGCTTCGACCAGCGCGTCCGGACCGTCCGGCAGGTCACCCGCACGGTCGGCGAGCTGATGCCGTCGGCCGGGCCGGACGTCCTGGACCGGCTCCGGACGGCGCTGCTGGAACCCCTCGGCGAGTTCCGGCCGGAGACCGCCGCCGGGCTGGTGCCGAACCTCGCCGCCGCCCGCGTCGCCCACCGGCTCGACCTCGGCGGCCCCGCGTACACAGTGGACGCCGCCTGCGCGTCTTCGCTGGTCGCGGTCGACCAGGCGATCGGCGAGCTGACCCGGCGCCGCTGCGACGTCGTGCTGGCCGGGGGCGTCCACCAGACGCACGACGACACGCTCTGGTCGCTGTTCACCCAGCTCGGCGCGCTGTCGCCGAGCCAGCGGATCAGCCCGCTCTCGCGCGACGCCGACGGCATGCTCATCGGCGAGGGCACCGCGCTCGTCGTGCTCAAGCGGCTGGCCGACGCGCGGCGTGACGGCGACCGCGTGTACGCCGTGATCCGCGGCAGCGGCACGTCGAGCGACGGCCGGGGCGCGAGCCTGCTCAGCCCGTCCGTCGCCGGGCAGACCCTCGCGCTGCGCCGGGCCTGGGACGGGCTCGACCCGGCGGAGATCGGCCTGCTGGAGGCCCACGGCACGGCCACGCCCGCCGGGGACGCCGCCGAGCTGACCACCGTCGCCGACTTCTTCGGGCAGGTCGCGGGACCGCGGTCGGTGATCGGCTCGGTGAAGTCGATGATCGGGCACACCCTGCCGACGGCCGGGGCCGCCGGGCTGGTCAAGGTGGCGCTCGCTCTGCACCACGGCGTGCTGCCGCCGACGCTGAACTGCGCCGACCCGAACCCGCTGCTGGACAAGACCCGGTTCCGGGTGCTGGCCGAGGCCGAGCCGTGGGGCGCGCTGCCCCGCGTCGGCGCGGTCAACGCGTTCGGCTTCGGCGGTGTGAACGCGCACGTCGTGCTGGCGGCCGGGGACCCGGCGCCGAAACGGCGGGTGCGCGTCGACGAGCCCGAACGCGTGCTGCGGCTGGCCGCGAACACCCCCGAAGAGCTGCTGGAGCGTCTCGACCGGCCCGGCGAAGGTGACGGCCCCTGCCGGATCGGGATCGCCGGCGTGGACGAGCGCAAGCTGGCCGCGGCCCGGAGGGTGATCGCCAAGGTGGCGGCCGAAGGCCGGTCGTGGCACGGTGGCGGCGACATCTGGTGCTCGGTCGACCCGTTGCTGCCGAACGGGAAGATCGCGTTCGTCCACCCGGGACTCGAGGCCGGTGCCGAACCACGCGTCGAGGACGTGGCGAAGCACTTCGGCCTCGACCGTCCACAGTGGTCCACGGCGAGTGTGCTCGACCGCGCGACGAGCGTGTCGGCGACCGGCCTGGTGCTCGACGAGGCCCTGCGGCGGCTGGCGATCCGGCCGGACGCGCTGGCCGGGCACAGCGTCGGCGAGTGGACCGCGATGCAGGCCGCCGGGATGTACCGGGCGGAGCCGGGCCTTCTCGACCGCTACTGGCCCGAGGGGTTCGAACTGCCCGACGCGGACTACCTGGTGCTGGGCTGCCCGGCCGCGCGAGTCGCCGAGCTGCTCCCCGGTGACCTCGTCGTCTCCCACGAAAACGCGACGAAGCAGACGATCGTGTGCGGCCCGCCCGACGTCGTCGCGAAGTTCGCCGAGACGTGCCGCGGCCTCGGGATCGTGGCGCGGACGCTGCCGTTCCGGTCGGGCTTCCACACCCCGCTGATGCGGCCGCACCTCGCGCCGTTCGCCCGGCTCGCCGCCGAGCTGGACCTGCGCGAGCCGGCGCTGCCGGTGTGGTCGGCGACGACCGCGCGGCCCTATCCGGCCGAGCCGGACGCGGTCCGTGAGCTCTACCTCGTGCACCTGATCCGCCCGGTCCGGTTCCGGGAGCTGACCGAAGCACTGCACGACGCCGGGTTCCGCGCGTTCGTGCAGGTCGGTGCCGGGCAGCTCGGTTCGTACATCACCGACACGCTCGGCGAGCGGCGGCACCTCGTCGTCGCGGCCGCGTCCGGCACCCGCTCCGGCCTCGCGCAGCTGCGCCGGGTCGCGACCGCGTTATGGACCGAAGGCGGGAACCCGGACTTCGCGGCCCTGGAGCCGCCGCGGATCCGGCTCACCACCGGGAACTCCCTGCTGTCGCTGGGAGACGCGGCTCGCGGGTTGCTCGACGCCCCCGCGGTGCCCGCCGGGGTGCCGGACGCGATCGTCGCCGAGTTCACCGCGTTGCTCGACGAGACCCGCCGGACCGCGGCGGACGTCGTGGCGGCGGCCGCGCGCAAGCGGTTCGAGTCCACTGTGGACGTCTCGCTGACCGCGATGCCGTACCTGCGGGACCACCGGTTCTTCCGGCAGCGCGAAGACTGGCCCGACGAGTCCGACTTCCGGCCGGTGGTGCCGGCCACGACGCTGGTGGACCTCGCCTGCCGGGCGGTCGAGCGCACTTGGCCGGGCACGACGGCGGTCGCGGTGCGGGACGCCGTGTTCTCCCGGTGGCTGATCGCGTCGCCGGCGCAGCGCGTGCCGCTGTCGATGAGCCGCGATGGCGACCGCGTGACCGTCGAAATCGGACCGTACGCGCTGCTGACCGTCGAACTGGGCTCGTTCGCCCCGCCGCCGTCCCCGGCCGGGGTGCCCGGGCCGGAGACCCCGCCGCCGCTGACCGCGGAGGAGATCTACGCGCAGCGCGAGATGTTCCACGGCCCGGCGTACCGAGGCCTGTCCCGGCTGACCGGCCTCGGCGAGCAGCACATCCGCGGCGAGCTCGTCGTCCCGGAAGCACCCGGCGGGCTGCTCGACAACGTCGGCCAGCTGCTCGGCTGCTGGCTGATGGCGGCCCGCTCCGACGGCCTGCTCGCCTTCCCGCGGTCGATCGGCCGGCTCACCTGGCACGCGCCGGAACCCGCGCCCGGGACCCGGGTCGCCTGCGTGATCCGCGTCCGGCTGCCCCGGCCCGACGTGCTCGAGATGGACGCCGAACTCGTGCGCGACGGCCGGGTGCTGGCGACCATCGAGGGCTGGCGGGACGTCCGGTTCCCCTGCGACCGCGCGGCCCACCGCGTGTACGCCTTCCCGGACCGCCACCAGCTCGCGGAACGACGCGACGACGGCTCGGCCGCGGTCACCGACCGCTGGCCGACGGTCGCCGCGCGGGACATCTACGCCGGCATCTACCTCAGCGCCGAGGAACGCGCCGAGTTCGCTTCGGTCTCGCCGCGCGCGCAGCGGGGCTGGTTGCTGAAGCGCATCGCCGCGAAGGACGCGGTCCGGGCGCGGCTCGCCGAACCCGTCTACCCGGCGGAGATCCGCGTCCACGACGACGGCCGGGTGTCCGGCCGCGGCCGCGCACTCCCGGACCTCGCCGTCACGGTCGAGCTGAACGGTGACACCGCCATCGCACACCTCAGGAGCACGCCATGACCACCGACCACGCGTCCGCGACTTTCGACGTCGTCGCCGAGCTGCTCACCGAGCTCGTCGGCGACGTGCTCGGCATCGAGATCACGCCCGAGACGACCTTCCACGAGGACCTGCAGCTGGAGAGCATCGACCTGGTGACCTTCGCGAGCATCCTCACCGAGCACTTCGGCGCCGAGGTCAACCTCGCCGAGTACCTGGCGGAGCAGGACCTCGACGACGTCATCGGGCTGACCGTCGGCGACATCGCCCGGTTCGTGGGGGAGCGCACGTGCCGACGATGACCGTGAACGGGCTGCGCACCAACGTGCAGCTCGTGCCCGCCGGCGGTACCGAGACCGTCGTGTTCCTGCACGGCATGGGCACCGACAGCCTGGCGAGCTTCTACCTCACGCTGGCGCCGCCGGTGGCCGCCGCCGGCATCGACGTCATCAGCTACGACCTGCGCGGGCACGGCAAGACCGAGCGTCCGGTACGGGGCTACACCCTGGACGACTTCGTCGCCGACCTCGACGACCTGCTGAAGCAGCTCGGCGTCGACCGGCCGGTGCACCTGGTCGGCAACAGCTTCGGCGGGACGCTCGCCTACAGCTACGCGGTGGCTCAGCCGGCGCGCGTCCGGAGCATCGTGTGCATCGAGTCCGAGCCCGCGACCGAGGTGTGGGCCGGGAAGATGAGCGAGATCCTCGCGTACACCGTGAAGTTCCTGCAGGTCGAGGAGAGCTTCGACTGGATCGAGGCGAACTTCAGCGCCCACCACCGGCGGCTGGCGCGGATGGCGGCCGAGCGGATCACGTCGACGAAGATGGCCGAAGAGGTGCCGCTCGGGCCGTTGCTGACGTGGGAGCAGGTGGCGGCGATCGGCTGCCCGGTGCTGTCCATCCTGGGCAGCCAGGGCTACCAGGCCGACGACCTCGAAGCGCTGACGTCGGTGCTGCCGCACGGCGAGCTGCACGTCTTCGAGGGGCAGGGGCACTCGGTGCTGGTCGAGCAGCACCGGGAGGTGCGCGAGCTGGTGCTGCGCTGGATCGAACGGCACGCGGCGTGAGGTTCCTGCTGGTCGTGCCGCCGCTGGCCGGGCACGTCGCGCCGTTGCGCGGGGTGGCTTCGGCGTTGGTGGCGCGAGGACATTCCGTGGCCTGGTGCGGTCCTTCGCCGGAAGTGTCCACTTTGGTCCCCGGAGTGGTCTTTCCGGCGGGGGACTCCGCGCCGTTTTCGCTTTCCCTGCGGCCGCCCGAGCTGCGGGGCTTCGCCGCGTTGAAGTACTTGTGGGAGTCCTACCTGGTTCCCCTGGCGGACGCGATGGTGCCGGGGGTGCAGGCGGCCGTCTCGTCGTTCGACCCCGACGTGGTCGTGGTGGACCAGCAGGCGATGGCCGGAGGGCTGGTCGCCGCGCGGTGCGGGCTGCCGTGGGCGACCTCGGCGTCGACGTCCACCGAGCTGGCCGACCCGCTGGGCGCGTTGCCGAAGATCGCGTCCTGGGTTTCCGATCTCCAAGCCGGGCTGCGGGCCCGGCACGGCGTGCTGCTCGGTGACCTGCGGTTCTCGCCGCACCTGGTGCTGGCGTTCACGACGCGGGCGCTGGCCGGTCCGTCCCGCTTGGCGGCTCCGGTGGCTTACGTCGGTCCTGTACTGCCCGGCGCCTCGGGTGAATGGTCCTCTTCGGACGGTCGTCCGCTGGTCGTGGTGACGCTGGGGACGTCGAACGTTTCGGTGGGCGCACGGTTCCTCGCCGAGAGCGTGGACGCGTTGGCGGGCATGCCTTCCGTGCAGGGGCTGGTGGTGGATCCGGCGGGTGGGCTGGTCAGCGAGAACGTGCGGCTGGAACGGCGGATTCCGCAGGTCGCGGTGTTCGCGCGCGCGTCGGTGGTGGTTTGCCACGGCGGGCACAACACGGTGTGCGAGGCACTGGCGGCCGGGGTGCCGCTGGTGGTCGCCCCGATCCGCGACGACCAGATGATGCTGGCCGAGCAGGTGACGTCGGCGTCGGCGGGGGTCCGTCTCCGCTTCGACCGCGCGAAGTCCCCGGACATCCGCAAAGCGATCGAGTCGGCGGACCAGTACCGGCCCGGCGCTCAGAAGGTCCGCGAGTCGTTCGCCGCGGCCGGCGGCGCGGACGAGGCAGCAACCCACCTCGAATCCCTCGCCCGCACGTGATCGAGAGGTCGACACGCGTGATTGGGGAGTCGACACGGCGCGGGTCGGCGGCCGGGCCGTGTCGTCGCTCCAATCACGCGAGTTGACCCTTCAATCACGCGAGTTGGCGTTCTGGTCACGTGTGTCAAGCGCGGTTCTGGAAGGTGCGGGCGGCCAGGGTCGAGCCCGCGATCGCGGCCACCGCGGCGATGGCCAGCGCCGTCACCACCGACCAGCCGATCGGGCGGGCCAGGGCCAGGGCGCGGGTCGCGTCGATCGCGTACGTCAGGGGGTTCGCCGCCGAGACCGCGCGGACCCACGCCGGCATCGTGTCCAGCGGCATGTACGCGCTCGACGAAAACATCAGCGGGAACATCACCACGAACGACGCCGCCTGGAGCGTCTCGGCCTTGCGCAGCCACGTCGTGATCGCGACGAACACCCAGCTCAGGCACCAGCCGACCACCACCGTCAGCAGCAGGGCCAGCCCGAGGCCGAGCACCCCGCCGGCCGGCCGGAACCCCAGGAAGACGACGCTCGCGAGCGCCGTCACCACCAGCTGGACACCCAGCCGGGTGGCATCGGCCAGGGTCCGGGCCACCAGCACCGAGAACAGTGAGATCGGCAGGCACCGCAGCCGGCCGGTGAAACCGCCGTAGATCTCCGCCAGCAGGCCCGCGCCCGAGCTCATCGCCGTCGTCATCGCGATGGTGACCAGCGTCGCCGGCACCAGGAAGTTCACGTAACCCTGGTACGCCGCGACCCCGGGCAGCGACCCGACGCCGCTGAACACCTGGCTGAACAACAGAAGCAGCACCACCGGCTGCGCCAGTCCGAAGAAGACCAGCCGCCGGTCGCCGAACGCCGTCCGCAGCGACCGGGCCGCCAGCACGTGGACCTGCGTCCAGAAGCCGGATTCCGGCCACGCCGCGGGGTCGGCGAGGGCGGCCACCGCCGCGTGGTGCCGGGCCTGCGTCACGACGCCACCGCCGTGCGGTGCAGCGAAAGGTAGACGTCGTCGAGCGTCGGCTCGGTCACCGTCAGGTCCCGCAGCGGCGCGCCGGCCGCGTCGAGCGCGCGCACCAGCACCGGGACGTCGCCCGGGCCGCTCAGCGGCACCGAGAGCACCAGCCCGGCGCGGGCCGCCGCGAGACCGAGGTGCGCCAGCGCGTCCACCGCGCGTCGCAACGCCAGCTCGGTGCCGAAGGCCAGCGTCGCCGTCCGGTTGCCGAGCCGCGCCTTGAGCTGCGACGGCGTCCCCGACACGGTGATGTGGCCGAAGCCGAGGACGACGACGTGGTCGGCCAGCCGGTCGGCCTCCTCGAGGTACTGCGTGGTCAGCACGACGGTCGTGCCCCGCGCCGCGAGGCCTTCGACGACCGACCACAGCCCGGAGCGGCTGACCGGGTCGAGCCCGGTGGTCGGCTCGTCGAGGAACAGCACCTGCGGCGCGCCGACGAGGCCCGCGGCGAGGTCCAGCCGCCGCCGCATCCCACCGGAGTAGGTGCCTGCCGGGCGGTCGGCCGCGTCCTCCAGGCCGAACGACGCGATCAGCTCGGCGGCCCGCGCCTGCGCCTGCCGCGGCTTCGCACCCAGCAGCCGGGCGATCAGCGTCAGGTTCCCGCGGCCGGTCAGGGCGTCGTCGACCGCGGTGAACTGCCCGGTCACCCCGATCCGGCGCCGGACCGCGCGGCCGCGCTGCACGACGTCGTAGCCGCAGACGCGGGCGGTGCCGGCGCTCGGCCGGACCCGCGTGCTGAGGATGTCGATGAGCGTCGTCTTCCCGGCGCCGTTGTGGCCGAGGACCGCCAGCACCGCGCCGCGGGCGACGCTGAGGCTGATCCCGGCGAGCGCGGTGACTTCGCCGTACTGCTTCGCGAGGTCAGTCACGGCGATGACCGGCTGGTTCATGGCCGCTCCTTTCCCTGCTCGGAAAAAAGGTATCGGGAAACTGCGTGGAGGAGCAAGAAGATGGCCGCCATTCGCCGCCCGCGTGACAGTTTTCGCGAAGCCGGATATCACCCGCATGACAACCGCTGACCTGCGTGACCCTTCGCGAAGTGGCCGATCCCTCGCGCGTGACAAAGAATCGAGCGCGGCTTGTCGGCCCGGTTTTGCGGAGGTACTTTTCGCTGAAATTCCCCCATTCCCCGAGGTGACGAGCCGTGAAGTTTCCGTGGAAGTCGAGAAAGCCCGCCTACGGCCTCGCCGTCGCGACGGCAGCGGGTGTCGCGGCGACCGTCGCGCTGGTCGGGGCGGGGCCGAGCCAGGCCGCGCCGGTGAGCCTGACGCTGAACTACAACTGCCCGTTCCCGCTGATCGGCGACCAGGTCCTGGCGGTCAAGATCGACACGAACCTGCCCGACGACGCCGTCGCGGGCTCGTCGTCGACGCCGATCACGTTCGACGTCGACGTCACCGTGCCGGAGACCGCGACCGAGGGCCTGACGCTGGTCGGCGCCACCTCACTGGACGGCTCGGCCAAGGCCGCGGCCCAGCTCAAGTACCCGGTGGACAAGACGCTGAACTTGAACCTGCCGCTGACCATCGCGTCGACGACGGTGCCGGCGTCGGGCGCGTTCCACGTCAAGAGCAGCGGCAAGGCGCCGGCCGTGACGTTCCCCAGCCCCGGCACCGCGTCGGTGACGGTCGGGAACTTCAGCACCACCATGACCCCGCGCACGGCGGACGGCCAGCCGACCGACCTCGGGACGTTCACCTCGGACTGCGTCGCCGTCCCGGGGCAGAACCAGCAGCTGGGCACGTTCGAGATCAAGCCGGTGGGCGGCACGACCACGCCGACCACGCCGACGACGCCCACGACTCCGACCACGGAGCCGACGACCCCGACGACCGAGCCCACGACGCCCACCACGGAGCCCACGACTCCGACGACGGAGCCGACGACTCCGACCACCGAGCCCACCACGCCGACGACCGAGCCGACGACGCCCACCACGGAACCGACGACTCCCACCACCGAGCCCACGACTCCGACGACGGAGCCGACGACCCCGACCACGGAACCGACGACTCCGACGACGGAGCCGACGACTCCGACCACGGAGCCGACGACTCCGACCACGGAGCCGACCACCCCGACGACGGAGCCGACGACCCCCACCACGGAGCCGACGACCCCGACAACCGAGCCGACGACGCCCACGACTCCGACCACCGAGCCCACCACGCCGACGACCCAGCCGACGACGCCGCCGGGCGGCATCGACGTCAAGTACTCGGTGAAGGGCAAGTCGACGCTCAAGCAGCTGCACGCCACGCTGCCGCTCGGCCCGGGCAGCCTGAACGCCAAGCTCGACGCGGCGTCCGGCAAGTTCGGTGCCCAGCTCTCGCTGCCGAAGTCCGATGTGTACTTCCGCGTGCTCGGCTTCATCCCGGCGTCCGCGACCGTGAAGCTCGACCAGGTCGGCGCGATCAACGGCACGCTCACCGGCGGTGCGGTCAAGGCGGACGCGCAGGTCGACGTCCAGCTCACCAAGGTCCGCGTGTTCGGCTTCCCGATCCTGTCGTCGAACTCCTGCCACACGGTGAAGCCGGCCGACGTGCCGCTCGCCTCGGCGCCCGGCTTCGACCCGCTCAAGGGCGGCAAGCTGACCGCGACGTACGGCATCCCGCAGTTCACCGGCTGCGGTTTCCTGACCGGCCTGATCACCGGCATCACCTCCGGCCCCGGCAACAAGCTGGAAGTGAACCTGACCAGGAAGTGAAGTTGTGACGCGGCGCGGGAAAACCGCGCCGCGCACCACTGAGCGGCGTGACAAGAAAAGCGGATTCCTTGTGTGACAAAGGGAATCGTGAGTAACTACGAACCATGAGGAACTCCGGATGTCAGTGCTGACACGCGCGGTGCCGCTCCTGCTCGTGCTGGCGCTGACCGCGTTCTCGCTCGGCGCCGCGGAAGCCGCGCCGGGCGAGAACGCCATCGAGCCCCAAGCGGCCACGTCGATCCCGTTCGGGTTCACCCTCGGGGACGCACAGCAGCCCACCACGAGCCACGTCGCCAAGCTCGGCTCCGACATCGCTTTCCCACCGGGCACGTTCGACGGCGCACTGGGCGGCCTCACCAGCACCGTGCCGATCACCGGAAAACTGGCCATCCCAGCCACAAACGGCTACTTCGTCGCGTTCCGGTTCATGGCCACCACCGGCCGGGTCGAGATCATCCCGGACGGGGACGCCACGGGCACGGCCACCGTGCACACGGGCAAGGACAAGGACTGCAAGGCCACGCAGACGAACATCTGCGCCGACACCGACGTGACCGCGAAGGTGTTCATCAAGCTCTCGGACGTCGAAGTGGACGGCAAGGCCCTCGCCGTCGGGCCGGACTGCCGGACGGCGCAGCCCGCGGCGGTGACCATCAAGGCACTGGTGCCGATCTCGCTGCCGGCCCCGCCGGCGAAGGTGACCTCGACCTTCACCACGCCCGCGTTCGCCGGCTGCGTCGGGCACGAGGACCTGAGCCGGTTGCTCACCGGCCTGGTTTCGGGACCGGGCAACACCTTCGTCTCGAACCTCACGTTGCGCTGCTTCAGCACCGGGTGCAAGGCATGACGATCCAGGTGCAGCAGCGAGCCGCGAACGGCCTGCGCGAGTTCGGCCGCATGTGCGCGATGGGCCTCGACATCATCCTCGCGATGTTCCGCCGCCCTTACCAGGTGCGCGAGTTCGTCCAGCAGTTCTGGTTCATCGCCAGCGTTTCCATCGCGCCGGCGATCCTCGTCTCCATCCCGTTCGGCGCGGTGATCTCCCTGCAGCTCGGCTCGCTCACCAGCCAGATCGGCGCCCAGCAGTTCAACGGCGCCGCGAGCGTCCTGGCCGTCGTGCAGCAGGCGAGCCCGATCGTGACGACGTTGATCATCGCCGGCGCGGGCGGCAGCGCGATCTGCGCCGACCTCGGCGCGCGCAGCATCCGCGAGGAGATCGACGCGATGGAGGTGCTCGGCGTTTCGGCGATCCAGCGCCTGGTCGTGCCGCGGGTGCAGGCCGCCGTCTGCGCGTCCGTGCTGCTCAACGGCCTGGTCAGCGTGGTCGGCGTGCTCGGCGGCTACTTCTTCAACGTGATCATCCAGGGCGGCACGCCCGGCGCGTACCTGGCCAGCTTCAACGCCCTCGCGCAGCTGCCCGACCTCGTCGTCAGCTCGGTGAAGGCGGTGATCTTCGGCTACCTCGCCGGGGTCGTCGCGTCCTACCGCGGCCTGAACCCCAAGGGGGGCCCCAAAGGCGTCGGTGACGTCGTCAACCAGTCCGTCGTCATCACCTTCCTGCTGCTGTTCTTCGTCAACACCGTGCTCACCGCCCTGTACCTGCAACTCGTTCCGGCGAAGGGGACCTGAGTGGCCATCCTCGGCAAACCCGGCGACCGGCTGTTCGACCTCGGCGACCAGCTGCTCTTCTACGTCCGCGCGCTCGCCGCCGTCCCGCTCGCCGTGACCCGCTACTCCCGCGAAGTGGTGCGGCTGCTGGCCGAGGTGACGTTCGGCAGCGGCGCGCTCGCGGTGATCGGCGGCACGATCGGGGTGATGGTCGGGCTGTGCGTGTTCACCGGTGTCACCGTGGGGCTGCAGGGTTTCAGCGCGCTGAACCAGATCAACATCTCCGCGATGACCGGGTTCCTGACCGCGTACTTCAACACGCGCGAGATCGCGCCGCTGGTCGCCGGGCTCGCGCTGTCGTCCACTGTGGGCAGTGGGTTCACCGCTCAGCTCGGCGCGATGCGGATCTCCGAGGAGATCGACGCGCTGGAGGTGATGGCCGTGCGGAGCATGCCGTACCTGGTCACCACGCGGATCGTCGCCGGGTTCATCGCGATCATCCCGCTGTACGTCATCGGGTTGCTGATCTCCTACCTCGGCTCGCGGCTCACGACGGTCGTCTTCTTCGGACAGTCGGGTGGCACCTACGACCACTACTTCACGCTGTTCCTGCCACCCGGTGACGTCCTCTGGTCGTTCGGCAAGGTGCTGGTGTTCAGCGTCGGCGTGATCCTGACCCACTGCTTCTACGGCTACCGGGCCAGCGGCGGACCGGCCGGCGTGGGCGTCGCGGTGGGCCGCGCGGTGCGGACGTCGATCGTGCTGATCAGCGTGCTCGACCTCTTCCTGTCCCTGGCCATCTGGGGCGCGACGACCACGGTGAAGGTGTCGGGATGAGCCGGTTCGGCACGCAGCTCGCCGGGGTCGCTTTCCTCGGGGTGCTCGTCCTGCTCGGCTACCTGGCGGTCGCCATCTACGACAAGGACTTCGACGACTCCGAGCTGGTGACGCTGCGGGCGGACCGCGTCGGCAACCAGCTCGCGCCGACCGCCGAGGTGAAGGTCAAGGGCGTGCCGTTCGGGGAGGTCCGGGCGGTGCGCAGCACGCGCACCGGCGCCGAGATCGTCCTCGCGCTCGACCCGGCGAAGATCGGGACGCTGCCCGGGAACGTCTCCGCGCGGCTGCTGCCGAAGACCGTCTTCGGCGAGCGGTACGTCAACCTCGTGCTGCCGGACCGTCCACAAGGGAAACTCGGCGCGGGGTACGTCATCGCCCAGGACCGCTCGTCGAACGCGATCGAGCTGGAACGCGTCCTCGGCGACCTGCTGCCGCTGCTGCGCGCCGTCCAGCCGCAGAAGCTGAACAGCTCCCTCGGCGCGATCTCGCAGGCGCTCGACAACCGCGGGCAGCCGATCGGCGACAGCATCGTCAAGCTCCAGGACCTGCTGGCCCAGGTGAACCCACTGATGCCGCAGTTCAAGGCGGACATCACCGGGCTCGCGAACGCGGCCGACGTCTACACCGGCGCCGCGCCGGACATCCTGCAGGCGCTCACCGACCTCTCGACGACCGCCAAGACCATTGTGGACACCCGCGCGGACCTCGACAACCTCTACACGAGCGTCACCAGTGCGACCGGGCACCTGAACGACTTCCTGCGGAAGAACAAGGACAACATCATCGGCGTCTCGGTGGAAAGCCGGCCGTCGCTGGAGCTGCTTTCGCAGTACTCGCCCGAGTTCCCGTGCCTGTTCGACGCGGTGAACCGGCTCAAGCCGCTGATGGAGAAGGCCCTCGGCAAGGGCACGAACGAGCCGGGCCTGCACGTGACGCTCACCGTGCAGGACCCACGCGGCAAGTACGTGCCCGGCCGCGACACCCCGCGGTTCGACGCCACCGGCGGTCCGAAGTGCTACGGCGGCGGCGCGGCGGCCCCAGGAGACGGCGACCTCGGTCCGGCCAACTCGCGGGCCGAACGGCAGCTCGTCGCGGAGATCCTCAAGCCTGCACTGGGGGACGTGCCGGACTGGAGCAGTGTCCTGATCGGACCGGCGTTGCGCGGGACGGAGGTGACCGTCCGATGAGGAGCGTCGCGGGCCCCGCGATCAAGGGCCTGATCTTCTTCCTGGTCACCGCGGTGGCCACCGGGATCCTCGCGATCACCATCGCCAACTCCAGCGTCGGCGCCACCATCGGCTACACGGCCCGGTTCACCGACGCCACCTCGGTCAACCCCGGCGACGAGGTCCGCATGGCCGGCGTCCGGATCGGCCAGGTCGACGACGTGCACGTCGTCGACCACCGGCTGGCCGACGTCGGCTTCTCGGTCGACCGCACGCACCGGCTGACGGCGTCGGCCTCGATCACCATCCGCTACCGCAACCTCGTCGGTCAGCGGTACCTCTCGGTCGACCCGGGCGCCACCGACACGTCGCCGACCCTCGGCGAAGGCGCGCAGATCCCCCTCGAGCGGACCAAGCCCGCGCTCGACCTCACCGCGTTGTTCAACGGATTCAAGCCACTCTTCCAAGCGCTGTCGCCCGGCGACGTCAACCAGCTGTCGTTCGAGATCATCCAGGTCCTGCAGGGCGAGGGCAGCACGATCGAAAGCCTGCTGCGGCACACGGCGTCGCTGACGTCCACTTTGGCCGGAAAGGACGCCGTGATCGGCCAGGTGATCGGCAACCTCAACACGGTGCTCGACACCGTGAACGCCCAAGGCGACCAGTTCGACGCGCTCGTCGACACGACCGCGCAGCTGGTCACCGGCCTCGCGGCGGACGCGAAGCCGATCGGGCAGGCGATCGGCGGGCTCGGCGAGCTGACCACGGCCACCGCCGGGCTGCTTCAGCAAGGACGTCAGCCGCTCAAGGACAGCATCACCGCGCTCGGCGACCTGTCGAAGAACCTCGCCGACAACACCCCCGTGTTCCAGCAGTTCATCGACAACCTGCCGAAGAAACTCGACCGCATCGGCACGCTCTTCTCCTACGGCTCGTGGGCGAACTTCTACCTCTGCGCGGTCGAGTCCGACGCCCAGCCCGCGCCGGGCGGACCACCGCCGGGCATCCCCGTGACCGCCGCGAGGTGCCGATGAAACCGCCGCGCATCAAGCCGTTCCGGAGCCGCAACCCGATCGCCGTCGGCGCGGGGACCGCGCTGGTCATGGCGCTGGTCGGCAGTGCGACGTTCTTCTCCGACGACCTGCCGCTCGTCGGCGGCGGCACCACCTACAAGGCGGAGTTCCACGAAGCCGCGGGGCTCAAGCCGAACGACGAGGTCCGCGTCGCCGGGGTGAAGGTCGGCGAGGTCACCGACGTGCGGCTGGCCGGTGACCACGTCGAGGTGCTGTTCCGGGTCAAGGACACCTGGGTCGGCAACCGGACCACGGCAGCGATCAAGATCAAGACGCTGCTGGGCCAGAAGAACCTCGTGCTCGACCCGGTCGGCAACGGCGAGCTGAACCCCGACCAGCCGATCCCGCCCGAGCGGACCAGTTCGCCCTACGACGTCACCGAGGTGTTCAACGACCTCGCGAGCACGGTCGGGGCGATCGACACGAACCAGCTCGCGCAGGCGTTCCGCGTCCTGTCGGACACGCTCGGCGCGTCGGCGCCGCAGGACGTGCGAACGGCGTTCGACGGGATCGCCGCCTTGTCGCAAACGCTTGCGTCCCGTGACGACGAGCTGGTCAAGCTCTTCCAGAACACCAACCAGGTGTCGAAGACGCTCGGTGAGCGCTCGGATCAGATCCAGGCCCTGATCCGCGACGGCAACACCCTGCTCACCGAGCTGAACGCCCGCAAGGACGCGATCGCGTCCCTGTTCAGCGGCATCAAGAACCTCTCGATCCAGCTGCGCGGGCTGGTCGCGGACAACCAGAAGACGCTCGGCCCGGCCCTCGACCAGCTCGACCGCGTCGCCACCGTGCTCCAGCGGAACCAGGGGAAGCTGGAGGACAGCCTGCGCCTGGCCGGGCCGTTCTACCGGCTGCTCGGCAACGCCGTCGGCAACGGCCGGTGGATCGACACCTACATCTGCGGGCTCATCCCCACCGGCACCACGCCGGGCAGCTGCCTGCCGCCCAAGAACGGGGGACGCTGATGGCGCACCAGCTCATCGACCTGGGAGCCCGGGCGCGACGCCGGACGCGGCTGCGGGCGCTCACGCTCGGCGTCGTGCTCGCGCTCGTGGTCTCGGCCGTCTGGCCACTCGCGACCCGGCCCGCCGAGCGCACGCTGACCGCGTACTTCGCCGCCGCTGTCGGCATCTACGCGAACTCGGACGTCCGCGTCCTCGGCGTCGCGATCGGTTCGGTGTCCAAAGTGGAACCGAACGGCACCGACGTCAAGGTGACCATGACGCTCAAGCCCGACGTCCAGCTGCCGGCCGAAGCCGGGGCCGTCGTCATCACGCCGAGCCTGGTCGCCGACCGGTACGTGCAGATCACTCCCGTCTACCGGGGCGGGCCGCAGCTGGCCGACGGCGCGTCGATCCCGCGCGAGCGCACCGCGACCCCGGTCGAGGTCGACGACCTGCTCCACAGTCTCAACCAGCTGATGACGGCGCTCGGCCCGCAGGGAGCCAACAAGGACGGCGCGGTCAGCGAGGTCCTGACCAAGTCGGCGGAGTACCTGAACGGCAACGGCCGGACCATCGGCACGGCGATCAAGAACCTCGGCGAGTTCGCCCGCGCGGCGAGCGACTCCAAGGACGACCTGTTCGGTTCCGTCGACAACATCAGCAAGTTCACCGCGATGCTCGCCGCCAACGACGGGCAGGTCAAGCAGGCCATCTCGCAGATCGCGTCGCTCAGCGAGGTGCTGGCCGACCAGCGCGACCAGTTCTCCGGCGCGCTGACCGAGCTGACCCAGGCACTGAGCGTCGTCCAGGGGTTCATCAAGGACAACCGCGGCAAGGTCCGGTCGAACGTGGACAAGCTGGCCGACGTCACGAAGGTGCTGGTGAACCAGAAGGACTCCCTCGCCGAAGCCCTCCAAGCGGCCCCGAACGCCCTGACGAACCTGCTGGCCGCCTACGACCAGGCGAACGGGACGATCGACGGCCGCGGCAACCTCCTCGAGTTCCCGGAGCCGAAATGAAGTCCCTGGTCAAGGTCGTCGCGGTGGTGACGCTGGCGCTGGTCACCACCGGCTGCGGGCGCGGGGTCAGCGTCTACGACATCCCGCTGCCCGGCGGCGCCGCGCTCGGCGACCACCCGATCCACGTGACCGCGAGCTTCACGAACGTCCTCGACCTGGTGCCGCAGTCGGGCGTCAAGGTCAACGACGTGCCGGTCGGGCAGGTCGTCAAGGTCGAGCTGGCGCCCGACGGGCACAGCGCGTTCGTCGACCTGCTCCTCAACGGCGACGTCGACCTGCCGGGCAACGCCGTCGCGCGGCTGCGGCAGGCGAGCATCCTCGGCGAGAAGTTCGTCGAGCTGGCTCCGCCGGACGACGCGACGCCGTCGGGCCGGCTCCTCGACGGGGCGGCCATCCCGCTCGATCGGTCCACTTTGACGCCGGAGATCGAGGAGGTCTTCGGCGCGTTGTCGTTGCTGCTCAACGGCGGCGGCGTCGCGCAGATCCAGAACATCAGCCACCAGCTCAACGAAGCCCTCGGCGGCCGCGAAACCGCGGCGCGCAGCCTGCTGTCCAGTTTGGACGCCTTCGTCAAGGGCCTCGACGAGCACCGGACCGAGATCACCCGGGCCATCGAGAGCGTCAACAAGCTCGCGCGGACGTTGAACGCGCACACCGACCAGATCACCACGACGCTCAACGGCCTGACGCCCGGCATCGGCGTCCTCAACCAGCAGCGCGAGGCGCTGGTCGGGATGCTCAAGGCGCTGGACGGGCTGACGTCGGTCGCCGTCGACACGGTGAACCGCAGCAAGGACGACCTCGTCGCGGACCTCAAGGCCCTCGAACCGCTGCTGCGGAGACTGGCCGATTCGGGGGACAAGCTGCCGAAGGCGATGGAGATGATCTTCACCTTCCCGTTCCCGGACGCCGCGCTGGACGCCATCCGCGGCGATTACCTCAACGGGTTCCTCAAGGTGGGCCACTGATGCTGACCCGGTTCGTGCGCGTGCAGGTGACGCTCTTCGTCGTCATCGCCGTGCTCGGCGTCGCCTACGTCGGCGCCACCTACGCGGGTCTCGACAAGGTGTTCTTCGACCGCGGTTACACGGTGAAGGCGCAGTTCCCGACCGGCGGCGGCATCTTCACGAACGCCGAGGTCACCTACCGCGGCGTGCCGATCGGCCGCGTCGGCGAGCTGCGGCTGACCGCGGCCGGGATGGAAGCCGACCTCGAGATCGACTCCGGCACCGCGCCGGTCCCGGCCGACACCGAGGCCGTCGTCGCCGACCGCTCGGCCGTCGGCGAGCAGTACGTCGACCTGCGCCCGCGCACGGACGGCGGGCCGAAACTGCGGGACGGCTCGGTGATCACGCAGGCCGACACGAAGATCCCGCTGCCGGTGGACGTCGTCTTGTCGACAGTGGACTCCTTCGCCAACTCCGTGCCCCAGCCGGCGCTGCGCACGGTCGTCGACGAGCTGTACGACGCGACGTCCGACGCCGGCCCGGCGCTCGACCAGCTCGTCGGCCGCGGCATCGAGTTCGTGCAGGCGGCGAGCGCGCACGTGGCGCCGCTGACCCGGTTCGTCACCGACGCGCACGTCGTGCTCGACACCCAGGTGCAGCAGGCCGGCGCGATCCGCAGCTTCGGTGCCAACGCGAAGCTGCTGGCGTCGACCTTGAAACAGTCCGACGGCGACCTGCGCACGCTCATCCCGGCGGTGCCCGCGGCGGCGAACGAGGTCGGCGCGCTGATCCGCGATTCCGGGCCGCAGCTGGGGGTGCTGCTGGCCAACCTGCTGACCACCGCGGACGTCCTCGAAGCGCGCCGGGGCGGGCTGCGGCAGCTGCTGATCACCGCGCCGCAGGCGGTCGCCGCCGGCACCGCGGTCATCCGGCCGGACGGCGCGCACTTCGGGCTGTCACTGACCTTCTTCGATCCGCCGCCGTGCACCACCGGGTACACGACGCCGTACCACGACGGCCTCGACACCTCGGCCCGCCCGCTGAACACGGCCGCGCGCTGCGCGCTGCCGAAGGGCGACCCGACGAACGTGCGGGGTTCGCAGAACGCACCGGGAGGACGGCCGTGAAGATCTTCGTGTGGCTGGCCGCGGTCTTGGCGACCGCGGCGGCCGGGTGGTCGGGGTTCACCTGGTGGCAGGCGGCGCACGACGACGGCGTCGCGCGCGCGGTCGTCCGGGAGGACGCCCTGGGAGCCGGCCGGGCCGCCGTCGCCGGACTGACCACTTTGGACTACCGGCAGGCGGCGCCGGGGTACCAGCGCTGGCTCGACCTGTCGGGCGGCGCGCTGCACGACGAGCTGGCCGCCGATCGCCAGGGCAGCCTCGACCGGATCGCGCAGGCGAAGACCGTCACCACCGGCAAGGTGACCGACGCGGCGGTGACCGAAGTGGACACCGGCGCGGGCACGGCGAAGCTGATCGCGTCGGTCGAGCTGGTGGTGGCGCCCGACGGCGGGGACGCCGTGACGAAACGCAACCGGTTCCAGGCCGACCTGACCCGCGGCCCCGACGGCTGGCGGGTCACCGGCTTGGGACAGGTCCCGACCGGGGAGGCGCCATGACCGTGCCCACGAAGAAGCGTTCGGTGAAGGTCGCCGGCCGTCACCACGAGCCGGCGCCGGAGCTCCCGGAGGAGGAGGTGGCGGAACCCCGTCGCCGGGTGCCGTGGGTGGCCGTCGCGGTCGCCGTCGTGATGGCGGGGCTCGCGGTGTGGTTCACGCTGGAGGCGCGGAGCACGAACGCCGTCGTCACGCACAACACCGCGCTTTCCGACGTCGCGGGCACCGCGGACGCCGGGAAACAGGTCAGCGCCGCGCTCGGCACGCTGTTCTCCTACCGCTACGACGACCCGGCCAAGAACGAACGGGCGGCGAAGGATCTCCTCAGCGGTCCCGGGCTCGCGCAGTACGACCAGCTCTTCGGCCAGGTCCGCACGCTCGCCGCGGAGCAGAAGCTCGTGGTCACCTCGACCGCCGTCGCGTCCGGCGTGAAGCTGCTGGACGGCGACCGCGCGGCGCTGCTCGTGTTCCTCGACCAGACCGGCACGCGCGGCGACGGGCAGCACAGCACCGGTGCCGCCCAGTTGAGCGTCACGGCCGAACGCGTGGCCGGGAAGTGGCGCGTCACCGGGATGTCCGCCGCGTGACTATCACGGTGACAACACGTGGTGCCCGTGCCGCAGTGAGCGAAATGACAAAGTATTTCCGCGCATTCCCGGGTCGTTGACAGGGATTCAACGGGGGAAATACGGTGAATCACCGGCCCGCCGCGAGAAATGCGCGAGGAATCCATGCTCACGAGTTCTGAACGGGTCTTCGGCGAAGCTGCCGCGCTTTCCCTCCGGGACACCGGTGGGCATGGGGTGGTCGATATCGTCGAAGAACCCGCCCGGTACCCCGGCGTCCGGCTCATCCCGGACGGCCGGCGATGACCGGCCCCGGTGAGCTGCGCCGGTGGCTCACCGAGCGGATCGCCGGGCTCACCGGTGTCGCACCGGAGCACCTCGACGCACGCGTCCCGTTGGCCGAGCTGGGCTTGTCGTCACGGGACGCGGTGACCGTCGCGGCCGAACTCGGTGAGCGGCTCGGCCGCGAACCCGATCTCGGCTTGCTCGGACGGCATCCGTCGATCGCCGCGCTGGTCACGGCGCTGGCCGGACCGGATACCCGGCCGCGGACCGCGGAGCCCGTGGCCGTGCTCGGCGTCGGCTGCCGGCTGCCGGGCGGCATCGAGTCGGCGGACCAGCTGTGGCACGCGTTGCTGACCGGCGCCGACGTCACCGGGCCGCCGCCCGACCCCCGTCCGGGCGACTTCCTCTCCGACGTCAACGGGTTCGACGCGGCGTTCTTCGGGTTCGACGCGGCCGAGGCAGCGGCGATGGACCCGCGCCGGCGGTTCCTCCTGGAGACGACGTGGGCGGCACTGGAGCACGCCGGTATCGCGCCCGGCACCCTGCGCGGCAGCCGGACGGGAGTGTTTGTCGGGGCTTCGGCCGCGGACCACGCGCTGTTCGCGGCGTCGATGATCGCGAACGGGGTGTCGGAGCGGTTCGACCTGCGCGGGCCCAGCGTGGTGGTGGATACGGCAGGGTCGTCGGCGCTGGTGGCCGTCCACCAGGCGGTTCGAGCGTTGGCCGCGGGCGAGGCGGACCTGACGCTGGCTGCCGGGGTCCAGGTGCTGTCCCCACCACCGCGCGACGGCACGGTGTACGGCGAGGGGTGCGGGGTGGTGGTGCTGAAGCGGCTCACCGACGCCCGCAGGGACGCGGACCGGGTATTGGCCGTGATCCGCGGCAGCGCGACGGGCTGGGCCGCCCAGGAGCAGATCTTGGCCGACGCTCATGCTGTCGCCGGGTCGAGCTTGTCTACTGTGGACTATGTCGAGACGCAGGGAGGCTCGGCCGAGGCGCAGGCTCTCGCCCGAAACCGCTCTCTGCAGCGGCCCATGCTGGTCGGTTCGATGTCGGGCAGCTTCGGTGATCTCGGCGCGGCATCGGGGATCGTCGGGTTGATCAAGGTGGTGCTGGCCCTGTGGCACGACCGGCTCCCGCCATCGCGGGTCCGGTTGCCGAGTGGGAACGAGCCCGCGACGGGGCACGATCAGTTCGTGCCGTCGCCGGGTCCGCCAGCCAACACGGCTGAACTCGCGGCTGGGCGCGCTCGGCTCGGGCCCGCACCTGGTCGTGACCGCCACCCGAGGGCCTCGCCCGGCGACTCGCCTCGGCTGTCCCCTGTGGACAAATCCACCGGCTGGCCCCGATACGCCGGAACCGCGCGCGCCGGTGTTTCGGCTTCCGGGGCCGGTGGCAGCGGAGCACACGTCGTCGTCGAGGAATGGCCGAAACCGCTGGAACCCGCCACTCCGGGCTCGCGGTGGAACGGCCGGCCGCAGGTCTTCACCGTCTCGGCCCGGTCGGAATCCGCCCTGCGGCGGCGGGCCGGCGACCTGGCGGACTGGCTCGCCGGGCCCGGCCGTGTCACCGCCCCGGGTGACCTCGCCGCCGCGCTCGCCCGGCGGCGGGAACACCTGCCTCTGCGGGCCGCTGTTGTCACGTCGTCGCGGGCCGCGCTGGTGGCGGGCCTGCGCGCCCTCGCCGACGGTGGGACCACGAAGGACGTCGTGCGGGGCACGGCCGGTCAAGTGCCGCCGCGCCCGGTCTTCGTGTTCTCGGGCGCCGGGGCGCAGTGGCCCGCCATGGGACGGCGGATGCTGGGCGCCGAGCCCGAATTCCGGGCCGCGGTGGGCGCGCTCGAACCGTTGTTCCTGGCCAAAGCCGGTTTCTCGCTGCGGGGCGCGTTGCGCCGGCCGTTCGGTGATCCCGCCGTGGTGCCGCCGCTCGTGTTCGGCCTGCAGGTCGCCCTGGCCGGGTGGTGGCGAGCGCACGGCGTCGAGCCCGCTGCCGTGCTCGGGCATTCGGCCGGTGAGATAGCGGCGGCCGTCGTGGCCGGCGCGCTCGACGCCGGCGCCGGGCTCGACATCGTCGTCAGCCGGGCGAACCTGCTCTCGCAGCTGCCCGCCGGGACGATGGCCGTCGTCGAGCTGTCCGCCGCCGAGGTGCGCGCGCTGGACTTTCCGGGCATCACGGTCGTCGAGCACGCGTCGCCGGCGCAATGCACGGTCGCCGGCACCGCCGAGGACCTCGCCGTGCTCGTATCCCATGTGGACGGACTCGGCCGATGGGCTCGCCGGCTGGCCGGAACCACGAACTCCGCCGCCGTCGAAACGATTCTGGACCGGTTCCGGGCCGGGCTCGGCGACCTGCGGCCACGACCACCCGAGACGGCCTACTACACGAGCGTGCTCGACGACCCGCGTGCGACACCCGCGTTCGACGCCGGTTACTGGATGGCCAACCTGCGGCGTCCGGTCCGGTTCACCCAAGCCGTCGCCGCCGCCGTCGCCGACGGGCACCGGTGGTTCGTCGAGGTCTCACCGCACCCGATCGCGCTGCCCGCCGTCGAGCAGACGGCCGGGAGCGTCCGGACGCTGCCCACCCTGAGCCGGCGCGACGGCGAAGAAAACGCTTTCGCACGTTCCCTGGCCGAACTGCACACCGCCGGGCACCCGGCGGTGCTCGATCGGCGGTACCCGGAGGCGCCGGTGCTCGACCTGCCCCCACCCCCTTGGGAGCGCCGGACGTTCCGGCCACGGCCGGCCGGCCATCCGCTGCCCGGCGCCCGCGTCGAGGTGCCCGACGAGGGGCGCCACCTGTGGCAGACGACGATCGTCGCTGAAGAGCTGGACGAGCACCGGGCGCACGACGTCCCGGTCTTCCCGGCGGCCGGGTTCCTGGAGCTGGTCCTGGCCGGCGCCCGGGAGCGGTTCGGCACCGGAAGCGTCCGCGTCGACGGTCTCGAGGTGCACCGGATGCTCGCGGTGACCGGGGAAACGGTGCTCAGCACGGAAATCCGGGACGACGGTGCCGCCGTCGTGCGGGCGAAGGCCGGAGCGAGCTGGGTCCGCCACGCCACGGCGTGGGTCTCGGCCGACACCGAACCCGCACCGGCCATTCTGTCCGAAGTGGATGAACGAACTCGTCCAATCGCACCGAAGTCCGGCCTCGCGGGCACTCTCGCCGCGACCTTGCCCGAAGGCTCGCTGCCTGACGGATTCGGCCGCGTCCGGCTGCTCGGCGACCCGGGCCGGGGCGTGCGGTGCCTGGCCGACGACGCCGGCACCGTGCAGCTCGTCACCCGAGACGGCGAGGTCGTCGCCGACTTCCGCGACATCCGCCTCCAGGCTCCCGGCACCGTCCCGCTCGCCGCCCGCGCGTTCGGGATCACTTGGCCACGAACGCCGTTGCCGCCGGTCCCCTCAGGGAGGCGGAATTCGTGGCTGCTGCTCACCGACGAGCACCCGGCCGCGCTCGGCCGGGCCGTCGCGCTCGCGTTGGCGCTGGCCGCCGCCGGAGACGAAGCGCTTTCCCTGCCGCAGGACGACCTCGGCGAGCTGCCCGCGTTCCTGGCCGAGCGGCCGGTGCGCGGCGTCGTTTTCCTCACCGGGGCGCCGCACGCCTACCGTGATCCCGAGGACGCCCAGGACCTGCTGCGCACCGTGCGCTCGGTGCTCGCCCGCCTGGCCTTCGACATCCGCTTCCACCTGGTCACGCAGTCGAGCGGCGAGCCGGGGCTGGCGTTCCTGCGCGGTCTGGTGCGCGTGCTCGCTTTCGAGCGACCGGAACTGCGGGCGACGCTCGTCGACTGCGACGCACGGTCCGAGGTGGACGTTCTCGCGCGCGAACTGCGTTCGGGCGCGCCCGACGACGAGGTGCGCTGGCGCCGCGACGTCCGGTACGCGGCCCGGTTGACCCGCGTCCCGCTCGTCGACGGCGTGTCGACCGGGCCGGGCGCGTACGTGGTCACCGGCGCGCGGGGATCGGCCACGGCGCGCTGGCTGGCCGGCAACGGTGCGACCCGGATCGTCCTTTGCGGACTGTCCGGTGACGACATCGGACTGTCCGGAGTGGACGTCGTGGTCGTCGCCGGAGACATCGCGGAACCCGGCGTCGCGGAACGGCTCGTCGCCGCCGCCACCGCGGACGGCCTGCCGCTGCGGGGAATCGTGCACGCGGCAGGCGATGACGTCGCGTCGCTCTGGCGGTCCAAAGTGCTCGGTGCGCGACGGCTCCACGACGCGACCGCCGACGCGCCCCCGGACTGGTGGCTGCTGTATTCGTCGTCGGCGTCGTTGATCGGTGCGCCCGGCCGGACGGCCCTCGCGACCGCGGACGCGTGGCTGGACGCGTTCGCCACCTGGCGGCGGACGCGCGGGCTGCCCGCGACGACGGTGAACTGGGGCGCGGATCCCGTGCTGGACCCGATGCCGGTGGCCGAGGCCCTCGAAGCCCTGCCCGCGGTGCTCGCCGCGGACCGGTCGTCGGTCGGGATCGCGCGGCTCGACGCGGGCCGCGTCGCCGGGCGGTTCCCGGAGCTCGGCCGGCGGCCGTTCTTCTCGGCCGTGCTGCCGGCCGTTCCCGTGCCGGAGACCGCACACGAGCGGCTCACGACGATCGTCGCCAGGCTGCTCGGCGACGCGGTACCCCGGGACGTTCCGCTGGTCGAGCTGGGCCTGGACTCCCTGACGGCGATGCGGGCGCGGGCGGCGGCCGAGCGCGAATTCGGCGTGACCCTGCCGGTGCCGCTGCTGCTGGGCGGCGCGAACCTGAAAGACCTCGCCGAGTACGTGACAGGCACCCGGGCGCCCGTCGCCACCCCCGACCGGCGGCCGGGGATTCCGCCGCTGGTCCTGTTCGGTGAGTCCATGGTGTACCGGCCGCTCCTGGACCGGCTCGAGGGCGTTCCGTGCCGCGGCGTCGAAGCGTCCGATGTGGAGGGTTGCGTCGCGTCGCTGCGGGAGGTGCAGCCGTCCGGGCCGTACCGGCTGGGTGGCTGGGCGGCCGGCGGGGTGCTGGCGTTCGAGACCGCGCGACGGCTGGCCGCATCGGGCGAACGAGTCGACGTCGTGGTGCTCTTCGACTCCGAAGCGCCGCTCGGAGCGGAGTCGTACGCGGGCCGCGTCGTGCTGTACCGGGCGGCGGACGCGGCCGCGGCGGGCTGGGCCGCGTGCTGCGCCGACTTGCACGTCGAGACCGTGCCGGGGGATCACCGGACGATGCTCGACCCGCCGCACGTGGCGGTGCCGGCTCGACTCCTCGCCGCCGAGCTGGCCGGCCGCACGAGCCCCGGCATCACCCCGGTCTGAGAGGTCGGCCCGCGTATCCGGAGGGTCGGACAGCTAGGTCAAGGTGGCGCGGAGGGCGAGGATCATCTCGAAGCGGTCGTCCGGGTCGCGCAGGTGATCCGCGAACAACGTCTCCAGCTCCTGGGCCCGCGCGCGGACCGTCTGCGGGTGGATCGCCAGGCGGTCCGCCACCTCGCGGACGTTGCCGCACGTTTCCAGCCACGCCAGCAGCGTCCCCGCCAGCCGGTTGTACTGCTTCGGGTTCAACGCCGTCAGCGGGGCCAGCCGGCGGCGGGACACCTCCGTCGCGAGGAACGGCTCCTTGCGCAACCACAACGTCGCCAGGTGATCGTCGCACCAGGTCAGCGGCTCGTCCGGGAGGACTTCGGCCGCCGCCAGCCGCAACGCTTCCTGAGCCGTCGCCAGTGACCGCGCGGCCTGGCGAGGGGGCACCGGCGGGCCGACCGCGGCCCGGTGGCCGGCCAGCGCCGCCGTCAGCTCCGCACGGTCCGGCGGTGCCGGCAGCAGCAGCCGCGGCATCCCGTCTTCGAAGTCCTCCAGCACGTCCGGCCCGGCGATGTCCACCGGCCCGTCCAGCGCCACGGCGACCAGCCGGTGCGGCAACGGCCAGTCTGCCGCCGTCGCGGCTTCCTGGACCGTCCGCGACGGTGCCGGCGGGTCCGCCAGCAGCAGGTCCAGCAGCCGGCGGCGACGCCGTTCGAGCGCGCCCGCCGCCCGGGCCTGCGCCGCCGCGTGCCCTTCGATCGACAACGCCGACAGCTCGTCGATGTAGGCGAAGATCGCCTCGGCCAGCAGGCACAGCGTCGGCGACGGCACGCCCGCCCGCGTCCCCACCTCGGCCATCCGCCGCCAGGTGACGCGCGCGCCGACGCGGTAGGCGGCTTGCAGGACGTCGAGGTTGCGGCCCTGCGCCAGCTCGTGCACGCCGAGCCCGACGAACAGCTTCCGGCGCGAGTCCGGCAGCGGTCCGGACGCGGCGATCCGGTCGATGAACTGCAGGATCGCCCCCTGCACGCCCGCCCGCAGCGCCTTGCCGAAGGCGCCGTCGAGCGGCCGCGCGTAGTCCGGGATGGTCCGCTGGATCTCGCGCAGCACCTCGTCGGCGACGTCGAGCATCCGCGGTCGGAACACCGCGGCCAGCTCCCGGGGGAGCAGGGCCCACAGCTGTCCCGGCCGGCCGTCGCCGCCCAGCATCGGCCCGAAGGTCGTTTCGCCCGACGGTCCCGTCACACGCCACACCACCTCGTCGCCTGAGGGAGCTAGGAATCGAGCAGGGCCTCCGCCCGCAGCGCGATCTCCATGTCGAGCCGGTCGTCGGCGTTGTTGAGCCGGTCGCCGAACAGGTCGATGAGCTGGTGCATGCGGTACCGCACGGTCTGCGGGTGCACCTTGAGCTTCTTGGCGATCTCGGGCGCGCTGCCGCGGGACTGCAGCCAGATCAGCAGCGTCTCGCCGAGGCGCGCCCGCTGCTTCGGGGTGAGGTCCCGGAACGGCTCCAGGCTGCGGGTGCACAGCTCGCGGACCAGGAACTCGTCGGCGAGCAGCCACAGCGTGGACAGGTGGTCGGTGCAGCGCGTGACCGGCGCGTCCGGCAGCACGCCGCGCTGGACGAGCTTCAACGTCCGGCGCGCCCACAACAGTGACCTCGGTGCGTCGGTGAGCCGCACGGTCGGGCCGATCACCGCGCGCCAGCCGCCCAGCCGCTCGGCGAGGTTCTTCAGGTGCTTCTCCGGGTCGCCGGTGACCAGGCACGGCTCGCTGCCCTCGAGGTCGACGAGGACGTCGGAGTGCAGGTCCGGCGCGGCGAGGCTGTGCTGGTCGGCACGCGGTTCGAGGGCGACGACCGTGACCTCGGCCGGCGGCGCCCACTGGGCGGTCGCGGCCTGCGCGCTGATCGTCTGCGGGGCCGACGGCGGGTCGGCGAGCAGCAGTTCGAGCAGCCGTCTCCGGCGGCGCGCGCGGGTGCCGGCGGCCCGGGTCTGCGCCGCCGTGTAGCCCTCGATCGAGAGCGCGGAAATCTCGTCGACGTAGGCGAAGATGGCCTCGGCGCTGGTGCACAGCGTGTCCGCGGCGACGCCGCTGGCCTGCCCGAACTCCGAGATGTGCCGCCACGCGACGCGCCCGCCGACGCGGTAGGCCGTCTGCAGGCAGTCGAGGCTGCGGCCCTCGTTGAACTCGATCTTGCCCAGGTTGCGAAACACGGTCGTCCACGTCTCGAGCGCCACGGCACCGGGGGTGCCGACACTGTCGAGGCACTGGATGATCGCCTGCCGGACACCCTGCGTGATGATGTGCCCGAACGCGCCTTCGAGGGGCTGGCGGTATTCGGGCACCGCCCGCTGGACCTCCTGCAGGATGGCGCGGGCCAGCGGGTCGACCCGCGGCTTGAAGCGGATCGCCAGCTCGCGGGGCAGCGACGCCCAGAGGCCGATGGCGCCGGAAGCGCGCCCGGGCCGGGGTTCCCCCGAGGTCCGCTGGGTCGGTGGGTAGGTGGTCCTGGGCCGGTCGGCCGACACGGACTGCTGCCGGTACGCCGGTCCGGAAGAGCGTTCGCCAGGGTGAGGCCGGCCCGCCCGCAGTGCGGCGGTGGCAAACCCGGTGTCCACGTCGGTCATGTGTTTTATCCTTGCTGGCAACAAAACTGGCCTCTTCGTCGTCGAAGCCGGTCCGGATTTTGTGGCTCAGGCAACATAATTTCGCGCGAACGGCACTGTCAACGGGTTCTCCGCTGACTTTGCGGTAACCCGTCCGGACTACACCCGAACGGGTGGAACGGCGCGGTGAGAGGTGACACTTCCGCTTCGGGCGGATGGTGCGCGAGTGACAACTTTTCAGCGGGGCTCGCGCACCGGATTCCGGGCGATCAGGCGCTCGACGACGTCGTCCAGGGTCAGCCGTGCGGGTTCGGTCCCTCGGACGAACTCGTTCAGCAGCAGGCAGAACCCGTCCGGATCGGACACATGTGGAAAGTGTTTCGCGTTTTCCCGCACGGTCAATCGGCCGTTCGGCAGCACCTCGGCGGTCCGGCGGCCGTGGCTCAGCGGGATGAGCGGGTCCCGCGCACCCCAGACCAGCAGCGTCGGCACGGCTTCGGCCAGGTAGAGCTTCTCGACGGCGCTCGCGCGCTGCCCGCGCAGGTCGATGAGGCTGCGGGCGATGAAGAGGAACGCGCGCCGCCGCGCCGGGTCGGCCAGTGAGCCGAAATGCCTGGCCAGCTCCCGTGTTTCAGTTTTCAACGACCCGCCGAGCCGGCGTCCCAGGCGGGCCGACGCCCGCGCGATCGCGAGCGTCACGCGGTTCACCGTCAGTGCCAGCACGGCGGGTGCGCCCGGCAGCGCCGTGGCCCGCAGCACCGGGCTGACCTCCGGGCCCAGCCCGGCGCTGCCGACCAGCACCAGCCGGTCGCACATTTCCGGGAACTGGTAGGCGAACTGCATCGCGACGCCACCACCGAGAGAGTGGCCGACGACGGTCGCGTGCCGCACGCCCGAAACCGCCAGCACGTCCCGCACGGTGCTCGCCATCGCGCCGAGGCCGTAGTCCGCGCGCGGCGCCTCCGATTCGCCGTGGCCGGGCAGATCGGGCGCCAGCACGCGGCGGCCCAGCGCGGCGCACCGCGCCAACACCGGCGCCCAGGTTTCGGCGCTGCCCGCGATCCCGTGCAGCAGCACGATCGCTTCGTCGCCCGCACCCGGCGGCGGCAGGTGCTCGTGCAGCCGGATCCGGCGGCCGTGGAGGGTGAGCGTGTACGTCTCGAGGGTCATCGGCGGCCTTTCTCGCGAACCCGAAAATAGGGCATCCGACTACTCGCACGCGGTGTGGTGAACACCACTGCGCCCGAATGCGGGTGCGCGTGACAAGAACGGCGCCGGAAAGGCGATCGAGGGTGCGCGTTCTCGCGGTTTCACCGGTAATGCGGATCGACATTCCGCCGGTATCCGCGTATTCCTCGAAGGCATGGTCGCAATGACGCACCGGACGCGCTGATGTCCTGCCGCGCGAGTTTTCCGTCCCCCGGTCAGCGGCTCCGGCCGCCGCGGCCGGGGCGCCGTCCGTGGCGGCGCGTGCTGCCGATGCCCGTGCACGCGCTCGACCGCGCCCTCAGCGCTCCCGCTCACCGTCCGGCCGGTGCGCGCGCATGAGCCGCTGAGCACGCAGGGCGAGCTGCATGCCGAGGCGGTCGTCGGCGTCCTTGAGCCGGTCGCCGAACAGCTCCTCCAGCTGCCGCAGCCGGTTGCGCACGGTCTGTGGGTGCACGCCGAGGCGCTGCGCGATCTCCGGTGCCCCGCCGCGCGTCTCCAGCCAGGCCAGCAGCGTCTCGCTGAGCCGGTCGCGCTGCTTTTCGCTGAGGGAGGCGAACGGGTCGAGGCTCTGGCGGGCCAGCTCGGCGGCCAGGAAGTCCTCCGCGAGCAGCCAGAGCGTGGCGAGGTGGTCGCGGCACCAGATGATCGGGCCGGGGATGTCCGGGCCGGACAGCAGCAGCGCGCGGCGGGCGGTGCGCAGCGCGGCCGGGGCGTCGGCCAGCGGCACGGTCGGGGACACCGCGGCCCGCCAGCCGTCGAGCTTGGCCTCCAGGGGCGCGAGGTCGGCGTCGGGATCGCGGGTGAGCAGGTGCGGCTCGGGGCTCTCGAGGTCGGCCAGGACGCCGTCGCCGAGCAGGTCGGCCGGGAAGTCGGCGGCGTCGGGGCCGCGTTCGAGAGCGACCATCGCGGCGGTCTCCGGCAGCGGCCAGCCCGCCCCGCCGGCGAGCCCGGCGATGCTGGTCGCCGCGCCTTCGGGGCCTTGGACGATCAGCTCCAGGAGCCGTCGCCGCCGGACCGGGACGGCGCCCTCGGCCTCGGCCTGCGCCTGCTGGTAGCCCTCGATCGCGGTGGCGCACAGCTCGTCGACGTAGGCGAAGATGGCCTCGGCGGCGACCGAGATGACGGCCGGGTCGACCCCCGCGGCGACGACGCCGGGGTGCATCGCCCGCCACGCCACCCGGGCCCCGATGGTGGCGCTGTCCTGCAACGCGTCGAGGTTGCGGCCCTCGGTGAACTCGATGCGGCCGCGCCCGCGGTAGAAATCGACCCAGTGCTCGTGGGACAGGCCCGGCTCGCCCATCGAGTCGATGCAGTGCCGCACGGCGTACTCGACGCTCTTGACCAGGACTTTTCCGAACACGCCCTTGAGTGGCTGGCCGTAGGCGGGGACCGTGCGCTGGACCTCCTGGATCATCGAGGCCGCGGCGTGCCCGACGTGCGGGCGCAGGCCCGCGCCCAGCGCGCGCGGCAGCGAGGCCAGCAGGCGGAAGCTGCGGTACTCGACCACGAATCCCCCTTCGAGTTCGTCCGGGCGGAGCAGAGCGTATCCGACCGTTGTGTCACTGAAAAATCAACGAGATGATCCCGGAAAGGGTGACGCGGTGACGTCCTTTTGACACGGACGGGTGGGCGGATCTACGCTCCGTGTCAGATGGTGGGGTTATTTCTGCGGTGTCAATTTCCGGTGGAGGACCGAATTCCCATGCGCGGTTCCCCTGCCTCGGACGGCTCCGTGTGGGCCAGGCTGCCCCACGAGCTCGGCGACGCGGTGCGCCCGCGGATCCCGGAGATCGCGCGGGCCTGCGTCGACGGCATCGCCGCCGAGATTCCGGAATATTCCGCTGCTTTCGGCCGCGGTCCCACCCGGACGGCGGCGATCGAGCAGGCGCGGCGCGGGATCGAGCGGGACATCGACCGCGTCGGCACGCCCGCGATGTACCAGGCCGACCGGCTGGCCGAGTTCCGCGGGCACGGGCGTGAAGCGTTCCACAGTGGTCTGAGCCGCGAGGCGGTGCAGGCGGCGGTGCGCGTGTCGAGCCGGGTGACGTGGCGGTGGATCGCCGACGTCGCCCGGGATGCCGGCCTGTCCGGCGACGTCCTGTACGGCGCGGCCGAGGGGATGTTCGCCGACGTCGAGACGTCGATGGCGGCGGTCGCCGAGGGATACAGCGCGGCGGAGGCGGCGATGTCCGGCACCGGCGAGCGGCACCGCCGGCTGCTGCGCGCGCTGATCGGCGGCCGCACACCGGCCGAAGTGGACGGTCTGGTCGCGGCATCCGGGCTGCCGGCGCCTTCGCGCGTGGCGGCGGTGGCGTTCCGGGCGCTGCCGGGAGCACCGGAGTTCCCGCCGGGCCTGCTGCCCGAGCACGTCCCGGCCGACCCGTCGGGCAACCCACCGGCGGCGCTGACGCCGGCCCCGGACACGGACCTGGCGGGCCTGGCGTCGCTACCGGCCGGCTGGATGGCGGCGGTCGGCCCCCTGGTGAACCCGGCAGCGGCACCGGAGTCGTTCAGAGTCGCCCGGCGCGCGCTCGACCTGGCGTCGCGCGGACTGCTGGACGCGCCGGGCCCGGTGGTGTGGTGCCGCGACCACCTGACGACGTTGTTGCTGCTGGCGGACGAGTTCCTGGTGGCCCAGCTGGCATCGACGACGCTGGAGCCGCTGTCGGAGCTGTCCGGGCGGCGGCGGGAGCAGCTGGCGGAGACGTTGCTGGCGCTGGTCCAGACCCGAGGCAGTGCTCCCGAGCTGGGGCGGATGCTGGAGTTGCACCCGCAGACGATCCGGGCCCGGTTGAAGAAGCTGGGCGAGCTGTTCGGGGCGCGGCTGGAGGACCCGGGCGAGCGGCTGCGGCTGGAGTTGGCGCTGCTGGCGGAACGGGCGTTGCCGAGCGGTCGTGAGTGAGAAACAGTGTTCTAACCCTGTTTCTCACTCACGACCAGCCGCGGCAGACCACCACCCGGCCGGGCGACCTCGAGCGGGGGTGCTGACCTCGGGAAAACCCACCGCCGGTAGCCGTACCAGCGGAACGTCGTCCCGGCCAGCGTGCCGAGGACCATCCCCGCCACGAAGTCCGCGACCTCCTGCGCCAGGTAGCTCACGTGCGGCACCGCCAGCCCCAGCGCGTAGCGCGACACCAGCGGCGGTACCAGGTTCACGGCCACCGCACCCGCGTTGACCACGAAGAACAGCACCGCCTCCCGGGCCCGCCGGTGGCCGCCGCGGCCCGCGAACGACCAGCGGCGGGACAGCAGGTACGCGAATGCCGTCGAGGCCACCGTCGCGAAGAAAAGCGCCGTTACCGGTTTCTCACGGAACACGGTGAGCTTCAGGCTGTAGTCGCCCAGTAGGGTGACCCCGTACGCGGCCAGGCCGACGACGGCGAAGCGGAGCAGCTCTCGCGGCTCGGGCATGGTTCCTCCAGGTGATGCCGACAGGGTGGAGGTCTTTCGATGGCACGCACGGGCGGTGAGGGTGAGCTCCCCTCGGTCGCCGAGCTGGTGAACCTCTCGCAGACGAAACCGCTGATGATCCGCGGTGACCTCGACGCGATGCTCGCCAGGGAAGCCGGGATCGAGCCCGAGCCCGACCCCAAGCCCGACCCGCTGGCCATCCTCGACGCCGAGCTGGCGGCCCCTGAGCCCGAGGACGAACGTCCCCGGGAAGCGCCGCCCGCCGAGTCCCGCCGGACCAAGCCGTACGTCCTCGCCGCCGGCGCGGCCGTCGCGCTGGGGCTCGCCGCCGTCGTGCTCCTCCAGCCGCAGCAGGTCGGCGGGACGGCGACGCCGCCGCCCGGCGCCACCGCTCCGGCCGCGCCGCCGGCCTCGACCGACGCCGTGGAGACGATGAGCGCCTCGGCGGAGCCGCCGCCGCTCACCGCGAAGGTGCGCGACTCGCCCGTCCGGACGACGAACCCGCCGGCCGCCGCGGGGCGCAAGCCCGCGCCCCCCACGACGTCGGCGCCGCCGGCCGAGGACCAGTGGCAGCAGTACGTGAGCTCGGTGGTCAGCTCGTGGCAGCAGCAGCACCCGCACGGCAGGCCGAACCGCTGATCAGCAGTTCGACGTCGCCGGCTTCCCGGCGATCCGGTCCTTGACGAACGCCAGCACGTCGGCGTTGCCGGTGTAGACCAGCGTGATGTGGTCGGTGTCGTAGGTCTTCCACGTCTCCGCCACCCCGGCCGCGCAGTACGCCTTGTGCAGCGCGTCGGCCTGCGCGAACTGCACCAGCTGGTCGCCGGTCCCGTGGTACTGGAACACCGGGACCCGAGGCGGGCTGCCGCCGAGCTTGTTCTCGGTCAGCCGCGCCACCCACGCGGGCTTGATGTAGCCCGGGCCGGTCGTGTAGTCCGCGATCTTCTGGTTCGCGTACGTCGTGAGCAGCTCGAACGTGCACGCGCTCTGCTTCATCTCGGCCAGCTTCGCGCGGCCGTTGTCGCTGAGGAACGAGTCCAGCCGCAGCTCCGGGTACGCCTGGTCGAGGCCGAGCAGGGCGTAGGCGAACACGCCGAAGCCGAACTTGCCGTCGAGCTGCAGCGTCACCTGGACGAGGTCGGCGGGCACCCCGCCGGCCGCGATGCCCACCAGGTTCAGCTCCGGCGCGTACGCCGGCTGCAGCTCCCCGGCCCACGCCGCGGCGCCGCCCCCTTGGGAGTACCCGCGGAAGACGACCTTCGACGTCGTGGACAGCCCGGCCGCGGGGAGCCGCTGGGCCGCGCGGACCCCGTCGATCACCGCCGGGCCTTCGGACTTCCCCACGACGTACGTCGTCTTCGGCGCGCTCTGGTAGCCCTCGTAGTCGGGGACGGCGACGGCGTACCCCGCGTCGAGCAGGTCGTCGAGGCCGGGCTGCTCGTAGAACGCGCCGATGTCGATCATCTTCGACGGCGCGCACTCGAAGGCCGGGCCGTGCGTGCCGGGGTCGAACGACACGATCGGCGCGGTCGCGCGGTCGGCGTTCTTCGGCACCAGCACGGTCCCGGTGACGGCGTCGGGCTGTCCGAGTGCGTTGGTGGACAGGTACATGACCTGCCACGCGTCGACGGATGCCTTGCGCGGCCCGGCGTTCGACGTCCGCCAGCGGATGACGTCGCCCGGCTTGCCCGCCGGGAGCGGCGAAGGCGGAGTGTAGAAGGAGTCGTCGAACGGGCCGGTGCCCACCGGCGCCGCCGAAGCCGCCGGCGCGACCGCCGCGACGAGCACCAGCGCCACCAGGGCGGCGAGCGCGCGGCGGGCCGTCACGAGCCCGTCCCGTAAACGCGCTTGCAGGTCGCGGACTCGCTGAAGGCCAGGTTCAGCTCGGGGTTCGCCTTGAGGTCCTTGATCGGGCCCTCCGGATCGGCGAGCTGACCCATCGTCGAGTCGGCCTCCGAGATGACCCGGCGCAGGCTCGGCTGGTCGGTCACCTTCGCCTGCTCCATCTTGGACTTCGTCTCGGCCAGCTTCGTCTGGGTCTGGGTGAGGTTGCCGGTCGCCTTGTCCACTGCGGACTGTCCATCCGGGACGGGCGGGACGCCGGCGGTGCGCAGGCCGCCCGCCATGTCGTCGAGGGCCGAGCCCAGGCGGCCCAGGAAGTCGACCATCGCGTCCCGGGTCTTCACCGGGTCGGCCTCGTCGACCGCCGGCGGCTGCGCCAGCTTCGCCGAGCCCGTCGCCACCCCCGTGCAGACCTTGTCGACCCAGGCCAGCGCCGCGGGGTCGGCGTGCCGGCCGGGGTCGGCCGGAGCGTCCGACCCGCAGGCGGCGCACGACAGAAGTGCGGCCGCCGCCATTGCGAGCACCGCGCTGTGCATTCTTTTCATGGGTTTCGAAGCTACGCGGCGCGGTTGTGCGTGAGCAAGGAGAGAATAGCCGGTTGGCATCCGGGTCAACGTTTCACGGTGAGGAATTGTCACGTGCGTCAGCGGTTCGGCAGCCACCCTGTGCTGGGGAAACCTTTCCGCGCCTGCTAGGAACCGGGCCCGGCCGACGTGCCGGTGTGACAATTTGCGGTGGCCGTGTGACCTTTTTACCGAAAGCTCTTGAACGGCGCCAGCGGTGCTCGTTAACTTACGTTCCGGTCGCGATTTCCAGGGAACGCGCGCCGTTTCGTATCACTGTTGATACACGGAAGGACCATTGTGAGTCACCCAAGAGGCAAGAAGAAGACGGTCGCGGCCGCCGCGGCCACGGCGGCGGTGGGGCTGGTCGCCACCGCACTGGTGCTCGGGGCGCAGACCAGTGCCGCCGACCCGATCTCGCTGACGCTGAACTACCACTGCACGCTGCCGCTGGTGGGTTCGCAGTCGCTGAAGGTGGTGATCAACACCGACCTGCCGACCACGGTGAACACCGGCCAGCCGACCGGCGCGTTCGACATCAAGGCCGTGTCCACCATCAACGCGGACACCGTCGCCGGGCTCAGCCTGATCGGCGCCACGACGATCGAGGGCACCGCGACGGCGGCCGCGACCGTCGCCGCGCCGAGCCTCAACCTGCCGGTCAACGTCCCGATCACGCTGGACAAGACGAACATCCCGGCCTCGGGTGAGCTGAACATCAACGCGGCGGGCAAGACGCCGTCGCTGACGTTCACCCAGCCCGGCCAGGCGAAGATCACCGTCGGAGACCTGAACCTCAAGGTCACCCCGCGCAAGGCCGACGGCTCGGTCACCGGCATCACGCCGGACGGCACGATCGACGCGCCCTGCACGCAGGACGCCGGCCAGAACAACACCCTGGCCACGATCACCATCGCCGGCGGGGGCGGGACGACCCCGCCGACCACCACCCCGCCGACGACGACACCCCCGACCACCACGCCGCCGACGACCACCCCGCCCACCACGACCCCGCCGGGCGGGGGCATCAAGTACTCCTTCGGCATCACCGGGTCGACTTCGCTGAAGTCGCTCGGCAGCACCGCGCCGATCACCGGCTCGTTCGACGCCGACGTCAACCTGTCGGCCAAGACGTTCACCGGCGACCTGAAGCTGAACCCGACGCACACCGACTTCAAGCTGTTCGGGTTCATCCAGGGCAGCTCGGACGTCAAGGTCGTGCAGAACGGCCCGCAGACCGGTGAGCTGGTCGGCACCGGCTTCAAGGCGCACATCAAGTTCGACACGTTCCTCACCACGGTCAACCTGTTCGGCATCCCGATCAGCACGGACCCGAAGTGCGGCACGACCACGTCGTCGACCAGCGAGATGACCACCGGCGCCGACTTCGACCTGCTCAAGGGCGGGAAGCTGTCGGGCACCTATTCGCTGTCCGCGCTGCAGAACTGCGGCTCGTTCAACGACATCATCAGCGCGTTCGCCAAGAGCGACGGCAACAAGCTGGACCTCGTGCTCGCCAAGAAGTGACCCGAACTGCCGGCCCCCGCCGCGCCGCGGCGGGGGCCGGTGCCATGCCCGGAGAAAGGAGAGCCCGTGCGGAAAGCGCGGTCGTTGCTCGCGGCGGGCCTCGCCTGCCTGGTGCTGCCGTTCGCCGCCCCGGCCGCGGACGCGTCGACGCCGGTCACCAAGAAGCTCGGCTACACCTGCCCGTTCCCGTTGATCGGCCTCCAGAAGCTGGACGTGGAGATCAAAGCGTCCTTCGAGGTGCCTTCGGCGCCCGGTGGCACGTTCACGACGTCCGACCTCGCGGTCGCGGTGACCGTGCCGGACAAGTCCACCCGCGGCCTGGCCCTGGTCGGCGCGGCGAGCATCGAAGGGACGGCGTCCGCAGGGGTGACGCTGGCCAACGGTGCGCTGACGCTGCCACTCGGCCTGCCGCTGACCGTGGCGAAGACGGCGGTCCCGTCCTCGGGGGCGTTCACCACGCGGGCGACCGGCTCGGTTCCGCCGGTGCGGTTGCCGAACGCCGGGAAGACGACACTGACCATCGGGGACTTCAGCACCCGGTTGACGCCGAAGAAGGCGGACGGCTCGTTCACCGGGCTCGGCTCGTTCACCTCGGACTGCACGCTCGACGCCGGTCAGAATCCGGTGCTGCTGAGCTTCGACCTCGGTGGCACGCAGCAGTACAGCTACGACGTCACCGGTTCGACGACGCTGAAGGCACTCGGGGCGACCGCGCCGGTCACCGGGTCGTTCACGGGTTTCAGCCCGGCGTTCGACCGGACGCGGGCGGACTTCAAGGTCTTCGGCTTCGTGCCCGGGACGGCCGACCTGCTTTTCCGCCCGGACGGCCCGCAGACCGGCGAGCTCACCGGCGGCGGGTTCGTCGCGCACGCGAATCTCGCGCTCGCGCTCCCGCAGGTGACGCTCTTCGGGCTGCCGGTCGCCGACGCGGGCTGCCGGGCGAGCGCGCCGATCCCGGTCGACCTGAAGACGGGCAGCGGGTTCGTGCTCGCGTCGGGCGGCCCGGTGAGCGGGGAGTACGTGATCCCGCCGCTGACCGGTTGCGGCGCGTTCACGGCGTACCTGAGTTCGCTCTTCCAAAGTGACAGCAACACGTTCGCCGTCACGTTGACCGCGCGCTGACCGGGGTTCACGTCGGTCCGGTAGCTGTGAGCGAATGCGCCGAACCACTGTGGGGATCCTCGCCGTCGTCACGCTGCTCGCCACCGCCGCGCCCGGGGAGGCCGCCGGCCTCACCCGGGACCCGGTGGCGGTGGTGTACGACCGCGACCACGCCCTCCACGTCCTGAACGCCGGCGCGACCGACGACGAGCTGACGCTGCGGACGCAGACGCTCGCGTCGAGCGCGTGGGCGTTCTTCCGCGGCACGTCGCCGCTCTACTACCGCGACCTCGGCGAACTCCCGAAGTCCGGGTACGCCACCGCGGCCGGCGACGTCTGGCTGACCGGCGACGCCCACCTGGAGAACACCGGCGCCGACCGCGGGGCCGACAACGAAGAGCAGTTCGCGATCAACGACACCGACGACGCCTGGCGCGGTTCGTGGACGTGGGAGCTGCGCCGCGAAGCCGTCTCGATCGTGCTCGCCGGTCGGGCGAACGGGCGCAGCGCGAGCCAGATCGCCACCGACGTCGACACGTTCGTCGCCGAATACGCCCAGTGGATCGCCAAGTTCCACGGGACCGGCGACGAGGCGAGCTGGCGCTTGACTTCGAGCACCACCTCCGACCTCGTCGGCGACCTGATCGACCGGTCGGCCGGGGACAAGCGCGCCGACCTCGTCGCGAAGTGGACCACCGGCGGCCACTTCAAGGCCGACCCCGAGCTGCAGACCGTGTCGTCGGCGACGCGCACCCAGCTCGTCGACGCCGTCGCGGCCTACCGGACGACCGCGGGCCGGCCGCTGAAGACGTCGGAAGCGGTCGTGAAGGACGTGCGGCGGCGGACCGGTGCGGGCACCGGCAGCCTCGGCCGGTTCCGCTGGTACGTCCTCGTCGAGGGCGACACGACGTCGTCGTCCGACGACCGGATCCTCGAGCTCAAGCAGGAGGTCGACCCGGCGCCGAAGCAGCTCGCGCCGAACGCCACGACGCTCACCGGCGGCCAGCGTCCGGCCCTGGCGCTGCGGTGGCTCGCGAACCAGTCCGACCCGCTGGCCGGCTGGGCGAGCGTCGGGAGCACCCCGGTGCTGGTCAAGGAGAAGTCGCCGTTCGCCGAGGACCTGGAGATCGGCGACCTGACGTCGTCGGCGGTCTGGGACGACACCGTCCGCGACGTCGGCCGCCTGCTCGCGGCCGCGCACTCCCGCGCCGACCAGGACATCCCCGGGACCGGGCTCGCGTACTCGGCGGACGCGGCGATCGACGGCGCCATCACGTCCGTGTCCGGGCTGCAGAGCGAGACCCGCGCGTTCGCGACGAGCTACGCCGACCAGGTCACCGCCGACTGGCACGCGTACGTCGCCGCGAAAAATTCCGGACGCCCGTTGTTCTGAGCTGTCGAATTGGTCCCCTCCCGCGTGACGGAGTAGGAAAGGAACCGACGACCAGGAGGAACGGCCATGGCGCAGTACGCGGTGCTGATCTACGAGCGAGTGCCCCCGGAGGACCTGCCGAAGGAGATCATGGACGGGCACATGGGGCTGCCGGACCGGATCGCGGCGCTGGGCGGGAAGGTGACCGCCGGCCTGGCCCTGCAGCCCAACGAGACGGCGACCGCGATCCGCGGCGACCTGGTGACCGACGGCTTGTTCGTGGAGACCAAGGAGGTGCTGGCCGGGGTGTACGTGCTCGAGGCCCGCGACCTCGACCACGCGCTGGCGTGCGCGAAGCTGACGCCGGTCGTCGAGGGCGGCGTCGAGGTCCGGCCGCTCGTCGACTTCCAGGTGGTGCCGGGCTGAGCTCCGTCCAGGACGCCGTCGCCGAGGCGCACCGTCGCGAGTGGGCCTACGTGCTCGCCGCGACGGTGCGGGTCACCCGCGACCTCGACGAGGCCGAAGAGGCCGTCCAGGACGCCTACCTCCAGGCCCTGAAGCGCTGGGCCGACGACGGCGTCCCGGACCGGCCCGGCGCGTGGCTGACCACGGTCGCGCGCCGGACCGCGCTCAACGGCGTCCGCCACCGGGAAGTGCTGCGGCGCAAGCTGCCGCTGCTGGTCGAGCCGGACACCGCCGAGCCGCCGGAGCCCGCCGGGCCGATCCCGGACGACCGGCTCCGGCTCGTCTTCACCTGCTGCCACCCGGCGCTCGCGCAGGAGGCCCAGGTCGCGCTGACGCTGCGACTCGTGTGCGGCGTCGCGACGGCCGACATCGCGCACGCCTTCCTGGTGCCCGAGCCGACGATGGCGGCCCGGATCACCCGCGCCAAGAAGAAGATCGCCGCCGCGCGGATCCCGTACGCGGTGCCGGCGGCCGAGGACCTGCCGGAACGCGTGTCCGTCGTGCTGACCGTGCTGCACCTGCTCTACGCGGCCGGGCACACCGCGCCGTCGGGTGATGACCTCGTGCGCGACGAGCTGACCGGGCGCGCTCTGGACCTGGCGCGGATGCTGCGGGCTCTGCTGCCCGCCGACACCGAGGTAGCCGGGCTGCTCGCGCTCCTGCTGGTGCACCAGGCCCGCCGGGCCACCCGGACCGACGATGGCGGCCGCTTGCTGCGGCTGGAAGAGCAGGACCGGTCCCGCTGGGACACCGCGATGGTCGCCGAGGCCGACCGGCTGGTCGTCGAGGCGCTCGAGGGCGGCCCGCCCGGGCGGTTCGGCGTGCAGGCCGCGATCGCCGCCCTGCACGCCCAGGCGCCCAGCTACGCCGAAACCGACTGGCCGCAGATCCTGACCCTCTACGACGTGCTGCTGCGCCTGTGGCCCTCGCCCGTGGTGGCGCTCAACCGCGCGGTCGCCGTCGCGATGGTCGACGGCCCGGCGGCGGCGCTGGCCGAGATCGCCCGGCTGGAGGACGACGGACGGCTCGCCGGCTACCGCTACCTGCCCGCCACCAAAGCGGACCTGCTGCACCGCCTCGGCCGCGACGCCGAAGCGGCCGACGCCTACCGCGCCGCGCTGGCGTTGAGCGAAAACGCCGTCGAGCAGGAGTTCCTCGCCGCGCGGCTCAGCGGGGCCTGAACAGGAGGACGAACCCGGCGGCCGAAAGGAGCAGCGCGGCCAGGAAGAACGCGCCGTGCAGGACGGCGCCCACGGCGATGTCCGCGAACAGTTGCAGCACCAGGTCCGCGACGCCGAGCGCGCCGACGACGGCCAGCGCCACCCGAGTTCCCTTGACGCCGCGGTACACGCCGTAGGTGAGCGCCGCCCACAGCCCGGCGCAGACCGCGTAGGCGAGGATCGCCACCGGAAGCGGGACGGCGGCTTCGACGGCCGTCCGGCGCCCGCCGAGCAGCGAGCCGAGGAACCAGCACGCAGTCGCGCCCCACCAGGCGAAAGCGGCGCGCGGCGCCCGCGTCGGGGACATGGCCGCAGCGTAGAACCGGATCGTCCGGTTCCGGCACGGTCACGACCCGAACCGTTACCCGCCCGGTGACACGGCGGGGTGCTATAAAGCGCTACCCCAGTGGGACCGGTTCCACGGCCGTAGGCGGCCGCCGCCGGTGCCGCTAGGGTGATCGTCTGGATGTGCTGGCTCACGAGCAGCCGAACGGGAGAAGCCGGTGACCGCCGCGCACGACTCATCGTGGGACTCCGGCACCCGCTTGCGCGTGCTGCTGGTGGAGGACGACGACGGCGACGCGTTGCTGGTCGAGGAGATGCTGGCGGACACGTCCGTGCCGTTCTCGCTCGAACGCGTCGAAACGCTGACCGCCGCGCTGGCCGGCCCGCTCACCGCCGACTGCGTCCTCCTCGACCTGCAGCTGCCCGACGCCATGGGCCTCAGCGGGCTGACGAAGCTCGGCCAGCACGCGCCCGGCGTCGCGATCGTCGTCCTGACCGGCGGGCACGACCAGGCCACCGGCGTCGCCGCGGTCGCCGCGGGCGCGCAGGACTACCTCGTCAAGGACCAGGTCGACGGGCCGTTGCTGGTGAAGGCGCTGCGGTTCGCCCGGGAACGCAAGCGCGCCGAGCAGGTCGAGCAGCAGTTCCTGCAGCAGCAGCTGCTCGCCCGCGAGAACGCGCGGCTCGAACGCGGCCTGCTGCCCGTCCCGCTGCTGCGCGACAAGCACCTCGAACTGGCTTCCCGCTACCGCCCGGGCCGCAACGGATCCCTGCTGGGTGGCGACTTCTACGACGCGATCGAGCTCGCCGACGGCACCGTGCACATGATGATCGGCGACGTCTGCGGCCACGGCCCGGACGAGGCCGCGCTCGGCGTCGCGCTGCGGATCGCGTGGCGCTCGCTGGTGATGGCCGGCCTGCCGATGGCCGACGTGCTGAGCATGGTCGAGCGGGTCCTGGTGCACGAGCGGATCGAGCCGCTGTTCGCCACCGTCTGCATGGTCGTCGTCGCGCCGGACCGGAGGTCCCTGCGCCTGTCGCTGGCCGGGCACCTGCCGCCGCTGCTGCTCACCCCCGCCGACGGGCACCTGCTCTCCGGCGAACGGCTCGGCGTCCCGCTCGGCGTCGTCGAAGGCACGAAGTGGGAGGCCCTCGAGGTGCCGCTGGAACCCGGCTGGTCATTGCTGCTCTACACCGACGGCGTGTTCGAAGGCCGCGTCGGCGCCGGGTCGGAACGGCTCGGCCACGAGCGGATGGCCGCCATCGTCCTCGACATCCAGCACCAGGCCGGGCTGGACGGCACCGACCTGCTCGACGAGCTGATCGCGCGCGCCGAACGGCTCAACTCCGGCCCGCTCGACGACGACGTCGCCCTCGCCCTGCTCAGCCACGACGCGGGGAGCGCGCCCGATGAGCGCTGAGGCACGCGGGTGGACGATCCGCCGCTGGCTGAGCCTGTTCGCCGTCGTCGAAGCCGTCCTGCTGCTCGCCGCGGTGGCCGGCGGCGTGATCGCGCTGAACAACCTCACCGAGGCCCGCACCAGCCTCCTCGACGTCATCGGGCCCCAGCGGCTGGCCGCGACGCAGCTGTCGACCGCGCTGCTGAACCAGGAGACCGGCATCCGCGGCTACCAGCTCGGCCGGCAGCCCGACTTCCTCACCCCCTACACCGACGGCCGCCAGGCGGAAGGCGACGCGGTCAGCCAGCTGCGCCAGCTCGGCGCACTCCCCGGCACCCAGGCCGGCGACGACCTGGAAGCCGTCCTGCGCGCGGCGGTGGCCTGGCAGGCCGTGGCCGCCCCCGGCGCCGAACCCGGCGCGAGCCCGCTCACGCAGGCGCAGATCGAGCGCGGCCGGACCCTGTTCAACGCCGTGCGGCAGGCGCTCGGCACGCAGTTCGACCACCTCACCACCGTCCGGGACGCCGGCCGGGCGGACCTCGAGCGCGCGGGGAACTTCCTGACCGCCATGCTCGTCGCCATCGCGGTGCTGGTCGTCCTGCTGTTCGTGGTGCTGTTCCTCGGCCTGCGGCAGGTCATCACCCGGCCGATCCTGCGGCTGGCGGGCGAGGTCCGCCAGGCCGCCGACCAGGACGTCCACCGGCCGGTGAGCGGGAGCGGGCCGCGCGAGATCGCCCAGCTCGGCGCCGACGTCGAGGCCATGCGGCAGCGCATCCTCGACGAGGTGGCCGAGCTCGAGCGGGCGCACGCGATGCTGGACCGCCGGACCCGCGAGCTGGAGCGGTCGAACGCCGACCTGGAGCAGTTCGCCTACGTCGCTTCGCACGACCTGCAGGAGCCGCTGCGAAAGGTGGCGAGCTTCTGCCAGCTGCTGCAGAAGCGCTACCAGGGCCTGCTCGACGAGCGGGGCGAGCAGTACATCGAGTACGCCGTCGACGGCGCGAAACGCATGCAGGTCCTGATCAACGACCTCCTGGCGTTCTCGCGGGTCGGCCGGAACCCGGGTGAGCACGTCGTGGTCGACGCGGGCCGGCTGGTCGACGACGCGCTCGCGAACCTCGAAGTCGCGCTCTCGCTGAGCGCCGGCAAGGTCGACCACGGCGAGCTGCCCGAGGTGCGCGTCGAGCCGGCGCTGATGACGGCGGTGTTCCAGAACCTGATCGGCAACGCCCTGAAGTTCAAGGACGAGACGCCGCCGGAGGTGCGGGTCACCGCGCACCGCGACGGCGACGACTGGGTGTTCTCGGTGTCGGACAACGGGATCGGCATCGACGCGGAGTACGCCGAACGGGTCTTCGCGCTGTTCCAGCGGCTGCACACCCGCACCGCGTACCCGGGCACCGGCATCGGCCTGGCCCTGTGCCGGCGGATCGTCGAGTACCACGGCGGCCGGATCTGGCTCGACACCGAGGCCGAGAGCACCACGTTCCGCTTCACCATTCCGGCGGCCGAGGACAGGGGGGACGCATGACGCAGGCGCATGACCCGATCGACATCCTGCTCGTCGAAGACGACCCCGGCGACGTGCTGATGACGCGGGAAGCCTTCGAGTACCACAAGATCCGCAACGCGTTGCACGTCGCGAGCGACGGCGTCGAGGCCCTCGAGTTCCTGAACCGGAAGGGCCGCTTCGGGAAGGCGCCGCGGCCGGGGCTGATCCTGCTCGACCTCAACCTGCCCCGCAAGGACGGCCGGGAGCTGCTCGGCGAGATCAAGCAGGACCCGGACCTGCGCACCATCCCGGTGGTCGTGCTGACGACGTCCGAAGCGGACGAGGACATCGTGCGCAGCTATGACCTGCACGCCAACGCCTACGTCACCAAGCCGGTCGACTTCGAGAAGTTCGTCGAGGTGGTCCGGAAGATCGACGACTTCTGGGTCACGGTGGTCCAGCTGCCGCACCGGTGAGGGCATCGATGGCGTGGCGGCGGAGATTGGGGCACCATAAAGCGCCGTGACCTCTTCATCCCGGGATCTTCCCGCCGTCGAGCTGGCGGTCACGCTCGACTGGCGGGACTCGGCCGCGGTGCTGTCCGTGGCGGGGGAGATCGACCTGGTGAGCGCGCCGGAGTTCGAGGAAGTCGTCGGTGTCGTGCTGGCCGGTGAACCGCGGACGCTGGTGGTCGACCTGCGCGCGGTGACGTTCTTCTGCTCGGCGGGCCTGCAGGTGCTCGCGGCGGCGCACCGCAAGCTGCCCGAGCGCGGGCTGCGGGTGGTGAGCGACTCGCAGGTGACGTCGGGGCCGCTGAAGACCACGGGCCTCGACACGTGGATCGGCATCCACGCGACGGTCGACGAAGCGCTCAGCCAGTGACGGGCCCGGAAAGGCGACCGATGGACGAACCCCCGGGACCGTTCCGCTGCCACGGCGTGCAGGCGGAGCCCCAGGCCCTGCGGCGGCTCCGGCACGACCTGATGGCGTGGGTCCTCTCCGCGGGCGTCGACGAGAGCCGGGCGCAGGACATCGTGCTGGCGAGCTACGAGGCGCTGGCGAACGTCGCCGACCACGCGTACGACGCGACGGGTTCCGGGGTGGTCGACCTCGACGCGGCGGTGTACCCGGACCGGATCGAAGTGGTCATCGGCGACCACGGGCAGTGGCGGACCCCGGTGGTGGACCCGCGCCCGGTTTCCGCGCGCGGGCGCGGGTTGATGCTGGTGCGGGCGAGCGCGGACCGGGCGGACATCGCGTCCGGGGACACGGGGACCGTGGTCACCCTGGCTTGGGACCTGGCGCTGAGCCGTCGTGAGTGAGAAACAGGGTTAGAACCCTGTTTCTCACTCACGACGGGTTTGCTAGCGGTGCGTCACGGCACCGGTCTTCGGGTCGAGCGTGACCGCCTTCGCCTGCGGCCACCAGAAGTCGAACATCCCGTTCATCGACCCCGCGCGGGAGTCGAAGGACGAGTCGCCGATCCGGCCGGCGAACCAGTTGTCCTCGATGAACTTCAGCACCGAGGTCTGGTCCGTCTGCGTGTGGTCGACGTGGTTCACCTTGCTGTACGGCGAAACCACCAGCAGCGGCAGCCGCGGGCCGTAGCCGCAGCGGTCCGCGTAGGTGCCCACCTTCGTCGGCTTGCCCGTGCACACCGCCTGGTCCTGCGCGGCGTCGTGCGAGCCGTTGACGATCTGCGACGACGCGTGGTCGTACCAGCCGTCGGAGTCGTCGTAGGCCAGGACGACGGCCGTCGACTTCCACTCCGGGGACTGCTGGATCTTGTTGATCTCGCCGACCACGAACTGCTGCTCGTCCAGCGGGTCCGAGTACCCCGCGTGGCCGTCCTGGTATTCCGGTGCCTTGAGGAAGCTCACCGCGGGCATCGAGCCGGCCTTCAGCGCGGCGTCGAAGTCCGAGGTGTCGTACTGGTGGTTCGCGCGGTCGGTCTGGCCGATCGCCTGCACCGAGGACGGCGGGAGGTGCTTCGGGTTCGCCGTCGACGGGTAGTACTGGAACGGCTCGTGGTGCGGGCTGTAGTCCACCGCCGCGTTGCCACCGACGTTCGTGTGGGTCTGACCGCACACCGCGTAGCCGTTGGCCGTGCCGGTCGGGCGGAAGCCGCCCTGGAACCAGCCCCACGTCACGTGGCGCTGGTTGAGCAGGTCGCCGATGTTGCGGCCCTGCATCGTGGCCAGGTTGTCCTTGCTCGTGTGGTTCTTGCCCGAGCAGTCGTCCCAGGCCGGGTCCGGGTCGTTGATGACCGTGCCGACGCCGTTCGCGTCCGGCGAGGACACCACGTAGGCGTCGCTGACCGGCTCGTGCGTCACCGGGTCGACCGCCCGGCCGCCGTGGGTCTGGCCGGAGATCAGGTTCAGCGCGCCCGGCGTGGACGGGCCGAACACCGTGTTGAACGAGTTGTCGTTCAGCGCGTAGTGCTGCGCGTAGTTCCACATGCCGGTGACGGTGTTGCCGTCGTAGTAGTCCATCACCAGGCCGGGCTCGCCGAACAGCACCGGCTGGCCGGTGCACTTGTCCGTCTCGGTCTTCTCGACGAACTCGTCCATCTTGCCGCCGTTGAAAGCGGCCTGCTCGGCGCCGTAGTTGTGGTTCTGGTCGCAGGTCATCGCCTGCTCGTGCGTGAGCCGCTTCGGGTTGTACGCGTTCGGGTTGTTCGTCAGCAGCTTCTTGTCGAGGCCGTTGACCTTCGGGGTGTTGCGCGCGGCGGTGAACGGGGTGCCGTCGGTGTTGGCCGCGTTCGGGTAGGTGCCGAAGTAGTGGTCGAACGAGATGTTCTCGCCGAAGATGACCACGACGTGCTTGATCGGCGTGGCCGTGGGGATCCAGTGGGCCGGGAAGACGTTCAGCGGCTGGGCTTCCGCGGTGGTCGCCGCGGAGCCGGTGACGATGGCCAGCGTGGCCACCGAGGCGAGGGCCCCGGCGCCGAGCAGGCCACGCCGTCGCCGGCGGGTTCTCTTGTCCACAGTGGATTCCTTTCGTGGTGGGTTCGCCGGTCAGGCGAGCAAAGAGCGGCCGAAGTGGTCGTCCGGCCCGGTGACGCCCGGCAGCGCGAAGAAGTAGCCGCCGCCGAACGGGGAGATGTAGTCGGTGAGGGGTTCGTCGGCCAGCCGCGTCTGGACCGCTTCGAACTGGCGCTCCAGGTCCTGCTGGTAGCAGACGAAGATCAGGCCCATGTCGAGGTTGCCGTTGCTGTCGATGCCGCGGTCGTAGTTCACCGCGCGGCGCAGGATCCGGCTGGCGTCGGTCTCCGGCGTGCGCGGGTTGGCCTTCCGGATGTGGCTGGTCAGCGGGATCACGGTGCCGACCGGGTCGTCGGCGTAGCGCGGCACGTCGGTCTCCTCGGTGCCGTCGAGCGGAGCGCCGGTGTCGCGGCGGCGGCCGAACATGTTCTCCTGCTCGGCCAGCGAGACCCGGTCCCAGAACTCGACGAGCATCCGGATCAGCCGGACGACCTGGTAGCTGCCGCCCTCGGCCCACGCGGGTTCGCCCGCTTTCGTCCACACTCGACTGTCTGCTTCGGACACTTCCGGGTTCGAGATGCCGTCCTTGAAGCCCATCAGGTTGCGCGGAGTGCCTTCCGGCCGCGGCGGGGAGCTGAAGCCGTTGAGCTTCCAGCGCAGCTGCATGCCCCCGCGGGTCGCGCGGGCGATGTCGCGCAGGGCGTGCAGGACGGTGTCGGTCGAGTTGGCGGACAGCGTGAGGCTGAGGTCACCGTGGCACTGGGCGGGATCGAGGGCGTCGTTCGCGAACGTCGTCATCGGCTTCAGCTTGGCGGGCTTGAGCTTCGCGAGCCCGTACCGCTCGTCGAACAGCGACGCGCCGACACCGAGGATCACGCCCAGATCCCCACCGGGCACCACGGGCCCGAGAACCCCGGAGTCGGCGGGAGGAGCGGTGATCCCCAGAGCGGCGGGTGCCCCGCCCCCGGTGAGGAACCGCGCCCGATCGGTGACGGCGCGGAAGAGGTCGGCCAGCTCGGTTTTGGACTCGGCGACGACATCGAAGGAGGCGACGATCGTCTGGGTCGGCGGGACCCGAAGGATGGCGGCTTGGTTTTTGCCGTGGAAGGCAACGGGAGCGGTGCTGTCGGTGGTGGTGGCACCGGAGGAAGCACCAAGCCCGGCCCCGGCGGCAACGGTGAGGCCCGCACCCACCGCGGCCCGGCGGAGGAAGGAGCGGCGGGGGACACCGGTCGCGTGCGGCACGGGGCAGTCGGTCACGAAACCCTCCTCGGCTCCGCGATCGCGGCGATCGGGGCCAGCAGCTCCGTCAGCTCGCTCACGTCGGCGTTCAGCTTCTGCCTCTCCTTCTGCGGCAGCTCCGCCAGCGGTGTCCAGCTGCCGTCCGGCCGGTGGGCCGCGTCCAAGGTGGTCCGGGTGCGGGTCAGCCAGCTGTCCACCTTGGACAGATCCGGGTACCTCGGCGCCAGCAGCGGGCGGAGTACGTCCAGCACCGCGCGGGTGCCGTCGAGGTTCGCGCGGGCCGTGGCCAGGTTGGTGCCGCTGCCGTAGTCCGTGCGGCCCGTCAGTTCGAACTGCAGCGTGTTCTCCATGATCTCGTGCGCGCGCAGGCCGAGGTCGTTGCCGTCGACCTGGCTCTCGGCGAACGACGCCTGCAGCGCGCGGGCGTCGGTGTCCAGCTGGTCGGCCGTCGCGCCGAGCGCGGGCAGGTCCTCGGCGTGCCAGAGGCCCTGCTCGAGGCGGTGGAAACCGGTGAAACCCCGGTCCGACGTGCCGTTCGGGAGGCCGTCCGCGGTGCCGTTGATGGCGCCGTCCGAGTCGCCGAATGCGTCGTACGCCGCGCCCAGCCGCTCGTAGGTCAGGTGGGCCGTCAGCCACGCCGTCTCGCTCGCCGCGCGGTCGCCGCCGTGGACGGCGCTCTTCAGCGCGCCCGTGTTCGTGACCAGCTCGGCGAGACCCGTCGTGACGTGCTGCTGGTAGGCCTTGAGCGGCCCGAGCAGGTCGTTGTGCGTCACCGGCGCGACGCCCGGGCCGGTCCGCTCCACCCCGCCGCTGACCTGCACGGCCGGCCCGACGATCGCGCCCGCGTCCTCGGGCAGGCAGCGGAACGCGTAGCTGCCGTTGCCGAGGTTGACCTGCAGCGGCCGGGTGGTCGCCGCGCCGAGGCCCTCGACCTCGCCGTAGATCACGCCGGTCGCCGGGTCGATCAGGTCGACCTCGGCCGTCACCGATCCGGTGTTGTGCAGGCGGAACGTCTGCGGCCCGGGCTTCGGGTCCGACCAGCCGGTGCCGCACGACGAGCGCGACACCGCGATCTCCGGGTCGCCGGCGGCCGCGCTGTCCGGCCAGAACGCCACGACGGCTCCCGCCGCGGCGGCCACGACCACGGCCGCCACGATCCAGCGGCTACGCACTGACCCCGGCACGCACACTCTCCCGTCACTCGATCGGACCATCACCGGTCACGGATTATGCGAGCCTATCGCCCGGAAAACCGCATCGGATGCCGTCGAAATGAGGGAATTCACCGGGACTTCAACCGGTCGCCCACGAAAGGGGGAGAAATCAGACGTTTTCCTGTGCCAGATCTGTCTTGTTGGGACGGTTCGTCCGGTTGGTTCGGTTGGTCACGGCAGCGGAGAGCCCGTCTCCAGCAGCGTCTTCAGGCTCGACAGCAGCGCCGGCCAGCCCTGGCTGCACATCGCCTTGACCGTGCTGTCCGGTTCGAAGCCGTCGTGCAGCACCGTCAGCTTCACGGTCTCCCCCTGTGGTTCGAGCGTGAAAGTGACCTTCGAACGACCTTCCGCCTGCAATTTGGCCAGGGTTTCCGCGTCGATCCCGTTTCCGTTCGCCCATTCCTGGGTGAACGTGTGCCAGGTGTAGGAAAGCCGTCGGTACGGGTCCGATTCGAGCACGACCTGGTCGGGGTGGCTCGTTTTCGCGCCGCTTTCGGACCAGGTCATCGGCGAGCCCTTCGTCCAGTCGGTTTCGAAAGCGACGCCCCAGTACTGCCGGGTGAACGCCGGTTCGGTAAGCGCTTGCCAGAGCTTTTCCGGGGTCGTGCTGATGTAGGTGGTGTACGCGAATTCATTCACGGGTTCGGACTCCAAGGCTCGTTTCAGGTCGGCCAGCGCGCCGGCCCGCCGCCGGTCGTAGCGGGTCATCCAGCGCTCGGCGATCGCGTTGATCGGCGCGGCGTCGAGGTGGTGCAGCTTTTCGCGGCCGCGCCAGGTCGTCGTGACCAGTCCGGCCGCTTCGAGCACGGCCAAGTGCTTGCTGACCGACTGACGGGCCATGTCCAGGCCGCCGCACAGTTCGCGCAGGGTCTGGCCGTTGCGCTCGTTGAGCACGTCCAGCAGCTGACGGCGGCTGGGGTCGGCCAGCGCCTTGAACACCTCGTCCATCGCACCTTCCAGCTGACATGCAGCCGTTTGGCTGCCTGTTCACGATAGGCAGCCAGACGGCTGCATGTCAATCGGGGATCAGCGGAAGCGGACCGCCGTCATGCCCGCGAGCACGAAGAACACGAGGATGACCAGCGTCCCGGTCTGCCCGCCGGACGACCGCGTCACGACCTGGTCGACCGCGCCGGTCAGCCGCACCCCGCACTCGGCGATGACGGTGTGCCGCCCCGCCTCGATCCGCGTGAATTCGACCGGCGCGGTGAAGGCGCCGGAGGCGTCGGCGTAGGCGGAGCCGACCTCCATCCCGTCGGAGGTCAGGGTGACCATCCGGCTCGGCTCGCAGCCCTTCCCGGACGCCGACAGCTCGTCGCCGGGCTGGACGCTCGGCCGGTCGAGCACCAGCTCACCCGGCTTCGGCTCGGTGCTGCTGGTGGTGGCCGGGGTACCGGGCGTGGTCGGCGTGGTGGACGACGGCGGGGTGGTCGTGGTCGTCGGCGGGGTGGTGGTCGTGGTCGGCGGGGTCGTGGTGGTGCCGGGCCGGGTCGGGGTCGTGGTCGCCGGCGGTGGGGTGACCGGGGTGGTGGTCACCGGCGGCGGGGTGGTCGTGGTGACTCCGGTGACCACGAAGGTGCCGCTGGCGGTCTCCTTCTGGCTCGTGCAGGTCGCGGTCACCGTGTAGGAGCCCGGCTTCGCGCCCGCGGGCACGGCGGTGGGGAACGACCCGCTGGTCGCCGGGGCCACCTTGGAGCCGAGGCTCGTGCCCGCCCAGAAGAAATTGATGATGCGGCACGTCGGGAAACCATTCCAGGAAATGGTGAAAGAACTGCCCGCCGGACCGCTCGACGGTTTCAAACCAACCGAGGGCGGAACTTGTGCGTTGGCGTTACCCGCGACCGCGAGCAGAAGTATCGCTCCGGCCACGGTGCCGAAAAACAGCCGAACCACGAATCGCATTGGGACGTCCCTCCCCGGTGTGTGCTCGCTGTAGCATTCCGGACCAGTCGGATAACGCAAGTAGGGGATGCCCAATGGGACGTGTCATCGCGGCGGGGGTTGCGTTGGGTTTGTGCGGGGTGCTGCTCGGCGCGCCACCCGCGTCGGCCGAAGCCGGCTCACTCGATGTGCAGGTGTCGATCGACCGGCGGCCGATCGCCGACGCCACGGTCCCGGTCGACCCGGCCAAGCAGGTCGAACTGCAGGTCGTGGCCACCAACTCCGGCAGCGCCCCGATCAAGGTCCGCAGCGTGCGGCTCTCCGGCGTCGCGCTCGCCCTCACGTTCTTCGCCTACGACACGACCGCGCCGTTCGAAGTGCCGGCGCGGGGCTCGGTCACCCGGACGTTCGTGCTGGACCTCGGCGACCTCGCCGGGCAGGCGACCGGGCTGCTGCCGTCGTCGGTCGAACTGCTCGACGCCCAGCGTGCGACGCTCGGCGAGGCGACGACGGTCGCCGACGTCCGCGGCTCCTTCTGGTCGGTCTACGGCGTCTTCGGCCTGGCGATGCTCGTGCTCACCGTCCTGGCCTGGCTGGGTGCGCTGCTCGCGCTCGCGCGGCACCGGCTGGCCGCCAACCGGTGGCGCCGCGGCCTGCGGTTCCTGCCCGCCGGGTTCGGCACCGGCCTGGTCGCGGTGATCACGCTGTCGGTGCTGCGGCTGGTCCCGCCGGAGCCGGCGATCGAGATCCCGGTGGTGCTCGGCGCCGCGGCGATCGCGTTCCTGCTCGGCTACCTGACGCCGCACCCGGCGCCGCCGCGAGCGGTGACCGACAGTGACACCACGGTCCGGATGGCTGTCCCGCCGACCCAGGAATTCACCCGATGAGCGCACCGGCCGAGCTGGTCGCCGCGCTGCCGCAGTACGACATCGGGGCTGAGATCGGCGAAGGCGGCATGGGCGTCGTGTTCGCCGGGACGCACCGGACGCTCGGGCGCAGCGTCGCGATCAAGCAGCTGCCCTGGGACGTGCTCAACCACCAGGCCAGCAGCGAGCTGTTCGACCGCGAGGCCCGCGTGCTGGCCAGCCTCGACCACCCGCACATCGTGCCGGTGTACGACTACGTCCGCACCGGCCGCGAGCACCTGCTGGTGATGGAACGGCTCGACGGTGGCACCGTGCACAGCCGGTTCCACGGCGGCGGCGTCAGCGGCGAGCAGGCGTGCGCGATCGGCCTGGCGATGCTCGCCGGGCTGCACGCCGCGCACCGGGCCGGCGTGCTGCACCTCGACGTCAAGCCGCGGAACCTGCTGTTCAACCTGCAGGGTGTGGTGAAGGTGGCGGACTTCGGCATCGCGCGAGTGATCAGCGAGGGCGCCACGCTCGTCACGCACGGGGGCGAAATCCTCGGCACCCCGGCGTACATCGCGCCCGAGCAGGCGATGGGCAACGCGCTGAGCCCGGCGGCCGACGTCTACGCGGCCGGCACGGTGCTCTACGAGCTGCTGTCCCGGCAGCTGCCGTTCGACAACACACGCGGCGCGATCAGCATGATGCGCCAGCACATGTTCACCGACCCGCGGCCGATCGCGGGCGTCCCGATGCCGATCGCCGGCGTGATCATGCGCAGCCTCGCGCGTGAGCTCGATGCGCGTTACCGCGAGGCCGAGTCGTTCGCGGCCGACCTGGCCGGGGCCGCCACCGCCGTCTACGGGCCCGGCTGGCTCGAGCGGTCCGGGGTGCCGGTGCTGCACCTGACCCCGCGGGTGATCGCCGGGCTCAACTCGCCCACCGCGCCGGGGCCGCCGGGGGAAGCCCGGACCCGGCCGGTCCAGCGGCCGCCGGGACCGAACGCGACGCTGGTCGCGCCGAGCGGGCCGGACACCGGTCCCGGGCCGGGCGACGGCCGGACGGGTGACGGAGGTCCGGAGTCCGGCCGGACGGGCGAAGGGTCCGGCTCGAACGCCGCTGTCCTGTGGCTGCGGCTGGCCGCGGCGGCCGCCGCGATCGTGCTGGTCGTCCTCGCGCTGCTCAACCCGGAACAGCTGCCGCACCAGGCGTCACCGACGTTGAACCTCGGTGCGCAGCCCGTCACGGTGCCGGTCGAGGTGGACCTCAGCAAGCCGCTGACGCTGACCGGCACCGGCAACCCGGGTCGCGTCGCGCTCACGCTGTCCGCGGCCGGGATTCCGTTGGGCTCGGCCGAAACCGAGGCGAAAGCGGCGGGCAACGGCTTCACCGCGCAGCTCACGCTGCCGGCCATCGCGCGCTGGGTCGTCGGCGGCGCGGTCACGGCGACGGTGCAGACCGGGCCGGTCACGCAGACGTTCACGCTGCTCACCAGCCAGCACCCGCTGGCCAGCGCGATGGGCGCGGGCAGTCTCATCCTGGCGCTGTTCGCGCTCGCCTACCTCGAATCCGGGCTGCGGACCATCCGCAACGGCCACCGCTGGCGCGGCGCGTCGGTCGGCGGGCCGGTGCTGGGCCTGCTGTTCGGTGCCGTGGCGTGGCTGTGCGTTTCCGTGCTGCGCGTGCACGAACCGGCTCCGGGGTTCGGCGCCGGGTGTGCGGTGGCGGGCGCGGTCGCGGCCGGGCTCGTGGTCGCGGCGGCGCGGCGCCGGGCGTCCACAGTGGTCAGTCGACCATCCGGACGGTGACGGTCGGGCTGTAGCTCTTGCGGCGGCTCCACCCGGCTTCGGCGCAGAGGCTCAGCTGGATGGCGCGGTCGGCGGGCGCCCAGTAGCCGGTGCGGACGAAGTAGCCCTCCATCGTGTTCAGCGCGGCGAGGCGCTTGCGGGCCGAACACATCTCCCAGCCCCACTGCCGCCCGGTTTTCTCGACGCCGTTGCGGCGCACGGACAGGCACGGGTTGCCGACCGCGCGGATGTCGGCGTCGCCCTCGGTGACGTAGACGACGCCGTCGATCTTGTAGAACCGGTTGTTGTCGAGCAGGGCGACCTGCCCGGAGAGCGTGACTCCGACGCGGCCACCGTCGTCGCCCGTGAGCGTCCAATCGAGACAGAATTCCTGGACCGGGAGTTCCAGCGACTGGGTCATGGCGAGTTCCCCTGTTCTAGCGGTGCGTCCTTCCAGAAGATAGGCAAAATCCGGACGCCGGGAAGGGATGCGGACGATCTTCACCCGAAGCGGTTCCGGAGCGATGAATGCCTTGCCGCGCATGGGTTTTCAGGCGAGTGGGTGACGTCGGGCACGGGAGGTGACATCGGGGCGTCTTCGCGGGTGGCGTGCGCCGTACGGTCGGGTCTGCTCTCGAAGTGATCACGCTCCGTGAGTTAAAGGTAAAGGAACCATTACCTTCGACGGGGCGTTGAGGGGGCATGAGCGAGCCCACGGTCATCGAGCTCGGGCCCCGCGACCTGCTCGTGGTGGCGGGCCTGCCCGGCGCGGGCAAGACGACGATGCTCCACCACGCCGCGCCCGGTCTGGTAGTGCTGGATTCCGACCAGGTCCGCGCCCGGCTGGCGGCGGCGGTCCCGTCGGTGCCGTACCGGTGTTACCGGCCGGTGGTCCACGCGTGGCACCGCGCCCGGGTGGTCCGGCGGGCGATGGCGGCGGGGCCGATCGTGGTCCACGAGCCGTCGACGCGGGCTTCGACGCGCGCGCTCCTGGCTCTGGTCGGCGCGGTGAGCGGCCGGCCGGTGCGGCTGTTGTTCCTGGACGCGACGGCTTCGGAGGCGCTGGCGGGGCAGCGGAGCCGGGGGCGGATCGTGCGGCCGCGGTCGTTCGCCCGGCACGTCCGGCGGGCGGGGAAGTGGCGCGAGGCGCTGCTGGCGGAGCGGGTGCCGGCCGGGTGGAGCAGCGTGCAGGTGATCGACCGGGCGCGGGCACGGCGGACGCGAGTGGTGGCGAAGCTGCTGGTGGGCTGCTGACGCGACCTGTCCCGCGGCGCGCGTGCTTGGAGGGCCGGGTCGCGTGCCTGCTCATCCCGCCCTCGCCTGCGGTCGCGTGGCCGGGCGACGAGACCCGTCGTCACCCTCGGTTGGTCTGGACATTTTACATATTGGTCTAGACAATATCGGTAACTCCCCGACTGGAGGACCCGATGAGGCGTTCCAGACTGTCCGCAACCCTCGCCGCCTGCGTACTGGCGCTCTCCGGTCTCGCGGCCGGTCCCGCCGAGGCGGCCAACCTCCTCGCCAACCCCGGTTTCGAGGCCGGCTCGCTCTCCGGCTGGACCTGTGCGAACGCGACCACCGTGAGCACCCCCGTGCACGGTGGCGGGTACGCCCTCGCCGGCACGCCCGTCGGCGCCGACTTCGCCCAGTGCGCGCAGACCGTGTCCGTTCAGCCGAACACCACGTACACCGTCTCGGCCTGGGTGCGCGGGAACCCCGTCTACCTCGGCATCACCGGCGGCGCCTCGACCTGGTCGGGCAACTCGGGCGCCTACAACCAGCTGTCCCTCACCTTCACCACCGGCAACCAGACCTCCGCCCAGCTCTACCTCCACGGCTGGTACGGCGCCGGCACCTACTACGCCGACGACGTCGTCCTCGACGGCCCCGGCGGCAGCACCCCCGGCACGCCCGGTGCCCCCGGCAACCCGGCCACCGGCAGCGTCACGACGAACTCGATCGCCCTGAGCTGGGGTGCCGCCGCCGGCACTGTCACCGGGTACCGCGTCTACGAAGGCACCACGGCCGTCGCGACCGTCACCGGGACCAGCGCCACCATCAGCGGCCTGGCCGCTTGCTCGACCCACAGCTACGCGGTCGCCGCGTACAACTCCGCGGGTGAATCGCCGAAGAGCGGGACGACCAACGCGACCACCACCGGCTGCGTCGACACCGGCCTGCCGAAGCACTCCCTCATCGGCTACCTGCACTCCAGCTTCGCGAACGGCTCCGGGTACGTCCGGATGGCCGACGTCCCCGCCGCCTGGGACATCATCGACCTCGCGTTCGGCGAACCGACGTCCGTCACCTCCGGCGACATCCGCTTCAACCGCTGTTCCGCCGCCGAGTGCCCGAACGTCGAAAGCGACGCCGACTTCACCGCCGCCATCAAGGCCAAGCAGGCGCAGGGCAAGAAGGTCCTGATCTCCATCGGCGGCCAGAACGGCCAGGTCCAGCTGACGACGACCGCCGCGCGCGACAAGTTCGTCAGCTCCGTCTCGGCGATCATCGACAAGTGGGGCCTCAACGGGCTCGACGTCGACTTCGAGGGCCACTCGCTCTCGCTCAACGCCGGCGACAGCGACTTCCGCAACCCGACCACGCCGGTGATCGTCAACCTGATCTCCGCGCTGAAGTCGCTCAAGGCCAAGTACGGCTCGGGTTTCGTGCTCACCATGGCGCCGGAGACGTTCTTCGTGCAGGTCGGCTACCAGTTCTACGGCGGCACGAGCGCCGGCGACGCGCGGACCGGCGCCTACCTGCCGGTGATCCACGCGCTGCGGGACTCGCTGACCGTGCTGCACGTCCAGGACTACAACTCCGGCCCGGTCATGGGGCTCGACAACCAGTACCACAACATGGGCGGCGCGGAGTTCCACATCGCGATGACCGACATGCTCAAGGCCGGCTTCACCGTCGCGAACACCGGGCAGTTCTTCCCGGGGCTGCGGCCGGACCAGATCGCGGTCGGGCTGCCCGCGGCGGTCAGCGCCGGCAACGGCTACACGTCGCCCGCGGACGTCCAGACGGCGGTGAACTGCCTGGTCAAGGGCAGTGGCTGCGGTTCGTACACGCTGCGCGGCGGGACGTCGCCGGCGCTGCGAGGGCTGATGACGTGGTCGATCAACTGGGACAAGTACTACAACTGGGAGTTCCAGAACAGCCACGAGCCGTTCCTGAACGCGCTGCCGTGACGCCGGGCGGTGTGCCCCGCCGCGGTGGGGCACACTGCCTGACGTGGTGAAACGCGACTCCGTGCTGACGCGCGTCGTCCGGATCTTCGAGACGTTCGAACCGGACGCGCCCGCGTTGCGCGTCACCGACATCGCACGGCGGGCGGGTCTGCACGTCGCGACGGCGTCGCGGCTGATCGAAGAGCTGGTCGGGCACGGCTGGCTGCGGCGGGACTCCGATCGGAGGATCCGGGTGGGCGTCCGCTTGTGGGAGCTGGCTTCGCGCGCGTCCCCGACGCTGGGGCTGCGCGAGGCGGCGCTGCCGTTCATGGAGGACCTGCACGCCGTCGTCGGGCACCACACGCAGCTCGCGGTGCTGGAGGACCGCGAGGTGCTGTTCGTCGAGCGGCTTTCGGCGCCCGGCGCGGTCGTGAACGTGACGCGGGTGGCCGGGCGGCTGCCGCTGCACGCGTCGTCGTCCGGACTGGTGCTGCTTGCCCACGCGCCCGCCGAGCTGCAGGAACAGGTGCTGACGGGTCCGCTGGAAGCTTTCCGGCGCACGACGCTGACTGAGCCGGGGCGGCTGCGGCGGTTCCTCGCCGACGTGCGACGAGACGGTTACGCGTTCTGCGCGGGTTTCATCGACGAGGAGACGACGGGGATCGCCGTGCCGCTGCGGGGGCCGGGCGGGGACGTCGTCGCGGCGCTGTCGGTGATCGTGCCCAACGACGACTCCGCGCGGATGCAGATCCCGGCGTTGCGCGCGGCGGCGCGGGGAATCTCGCGGACACTCTCTCACTGAACGAGAATATCGTGGTGGCCGCCGAGGTGGGTGGCTCATGCTCGGGCTCTCGTCGCGTGAAAGGAACTGCCGTGCGCACCCAGGTCGTCATCGTCGGCGCCGGCCCGGCCGGGCTGCTGCTGTCCCACCTGCTCGGCCTCGAAGGCATCGACTCGGTGCTCGTCGAGCGGCAGACCGCCGAGCACGTCCAGGCGCGCATCCGCGCGGGCATGCTCGAGGCGGGCACGGTCGAGCTGCTGCGCTCGGTGGGGCTCGGCGCCCGGCTCGACGTCGAAGGCATGGAGCACCGCGGCATCCACCTGCAGTGGCCGGGCGAGCGGCACCACCTGGACTTCGTCGACCTCGTCGGCCGGTCGGTGACGATCTACGGGCAGACCGAGATCACCAAGGACCTCATGGTGGCGCGGGAAAAGGCCGGCCACCCGGCGTACTACTCGGCGTCGGACGTCGCGCTGCACGACGTGACGGGCTCGCCGTCGGTGACCTTTGTGGACGCCGACGGCGCGGCCCAGCGGGTCGACGCGGACGTCGTCGTCGGCTGCGACGGGTTCCACGGGCCGAGCCGGTTGTCGATCCCGTCGTCGCAGGTCTGGGAGCGGGCGTACCCGTTCGCGTGGCTGGGTGTGCTGGCCGACGTCGCGCCGTCGGCCGACGAGCTGATCTACGCCTGGCACCCGGACGGCTTCGCGATGCACAGCATGCGCTCGCCGCGCGTGAGCCGGTTCTACCTGCAGGTCGCGCCGGACGAGGACATCGCCGAGTGGAGCGACGACCGGATCTGGACGGCGCTGGCCACGCGGCTCGCCTTTTCCGGCTGGACGCTGGAGACCGGCACGATCACGGAGAAGAGCGTGCTCCCGATGCGGAGCTTCGTGACGACGCCGATGCGGCACGGAAACCTTTACCTGGCCGGGGATGCGGCGCACATCGTGCCGCCGACGGGCGCGAAGGGGCTGAACCTGGCGGTGGCGGACGTCGCGCTGCTGGCCCGCGCGCTGACGGCGTCGTTCCGGGGCGACGACACGCTTGCCGACGCGTACTCGGAGACGGCGTTGCAGCGGGTTTGGCGATGCACGCACTTCTCGTGGTGGATGACGTCGATGCTGCACCGCCACGGCGACGACTTCGACGCCCAGCTCCAGCTCGCCCAGCTCCGCCGCACCGTGAGTTCGGTGTCGGCGGCGACCGAACTGGCCGACAACTACTCCGGCATCCCCCTGTAACCCGTGACGGAAGGGTCGACTCGCGTGATCAGCGGGGCATCACGCGTGTCTGGAGGGGCATCACGCGTGATTGGAGGGGCATCGCGCTGATGCCTGCTCAATCACGCGTGATGCCCGCCCAGTCACGCGTGATGCCCCTTAGCGCACAATCTGGCTCTTGACGTCCGGGCTTCCTCCAGCGCACCATACCCGCGTAGTAATTCGAATTATCAGCGCCGGGAAGGCTTCATGAGGGAACTGGACACGGAGATTCTGGTGGTCGGCGGGGGACTCGGCGGGGTCGCCGCCGCGCTGGCCGCGGCGAGCCACGGCCGCCGGGTCGTGCTCACCGAGGAGACCGGCTGGCTCGGCGGGCAGCTCACCGCGCAAGCCGTGCCGCCGGACGAGAACCCCTGGATCGAGCGGTTCGGCTCCACCCGCACCTACCGCGACCTGCGCGCGGGCATCCGCGATCACTACCGCCGCCACTACCCGCTCCGCGCCGAAGCCGCGAAGCGCCCGGAGCTGAACCCCGGCGCTGGGCGCGTCAGCAAGCTCTGCGGCGAACCCCGGGTGGCGCTGGCCGTCATCGAGGCCATGCTCGCGCCGCACGTCAGCGCCGGGCGGATCCACGTCCTCCGGAACCACCGGCCGGTCGACGCGCACACGACGCACGACCGCGTCGACGCCGTGGTGCTCGAAAGCGGGCAGGACAAAGTCACCGTCAAGGCGCAGTACGTCCTCGACGCCACCGAGAACGGCGACCTCCTGCCGCTCACCGGCACCGAGCACGTCACCGGGGCGGAAGCCAGGAGCACGCACGACGAGCCGCACGCGCCCGAGGAAGCCGCGCCGGCCAACCTCCAGGGCATCACCTACTGCTTCGCGGTTTCCCACCACGAGGGCGAAAACCACGTGATCGACAAGCCGGAGATGTACGGCTTCTGGCGCGACTACCAGCCGGACTTCTGGCCTGGCCCGCTGCTCGGCTTCGTCGCGCCCGACCCCCGGACGCTCGAGCCCGTCAAGCGCACCTTCGTCCCGAACCCGCCCGGCGACCCGCTGGCCGTGAGTGCCGACCAGAGCGCCGACGCCGGCGACAAGGAACTGTGGGCCTTCCGCCGCATCCTCGCCCGCAACCTGCACACCGACGGCGCCTTCGACTCCGACATCACGCTCGTCAACTGGCCCCTCAACGACTACTGGCTCAAGCCCGCGCTCACGATCCCCGGCCACACCACCGAAGCCGACGTCGAAGCGGCGCACCACGAAGCCAAGCAGCTGAGCCTGTCCGTCCTGTACTGGCTGCAGACGGAGGCCCCCCGCGCGGACGGCGGCACCGGCTTCCCCGGACTCAGGCTGCGCCCGGACGTCACCGACACGAAAGACGGCCTCGCGAAGTCGGCGTACGTCCGCGAAGCGCGGCGCATCAAGGCCGTCACCACCGTCACCGAACACGACGTCTCCGCCGAGATCCTCGGCGTCGACGGCCGCGTCCGCCGCGAAGACGCCGTCGGGGTCGGCAGCTACCGGATCGACCTGCACCCGTCGACCGGCGGGGACAACTACATCGACGTCGCCAGCGTCCCGTACGAGATCCCGCTGGGGGCGTTGCTGCCCGTCCGCACCAAGAACCTCCTGCCCGCCGGCAAGAACATCGGCACCACGCACATCACCAACGGCTGTTTCCGCCTGCACCCCGTGGAGTGGAACATCGGCGAGGTCGCCGGGCTGCTCGCCGCGTTCGCCATCGGCGAGGGCGTCGAGCCGCGGGCAGTGCGTGAAGACCCACGGCACTTCGAAGACTTCGCGCGCGTGCTGGACGCCGCCGGGGTGGAACGCCGGTGGCCGGAAGTGCGGGGGTACTGATGCGGCCGCCGGTAGAGTCCAGGCGAACCGCACGGGAGGGAGTCACGGATGACGGCGGGTTCGGGCCGGGTCACGCAGGCCCAGGTGGCGCGCCTGGCCGGCGTCTCGCAGGCCGTCGTGTCCATGGTCCTCAACGGCTCCGACAGCCTGCGCATCACCCCCGAGACCCGCGACCGCGTGCAGCAGGTGCTCCGCGAAACCGGGTACACCGTGGACATCATGGGCCGCCGGCTGCGCGGCGGGACCAACCAGATCCTCGGCGTCTTCACCTACGAGTCGGTGTTCCCGTCCGGGGTGGCCGACTTCTACCGGCCGTTCCTGCTCGGCATCGAGGAGGAGGCCGAGGAACAGGGCTTCGACCTGCTGCTGTTCACCAGCGGTGGCCGCCGCGACGGGCGCCGCCGCATCTACGACCAGGGCACGAACCGCCTGCGCATCGCCGACGGCTCGATCCTGCTGGGCCGGCACAACGACCCCCAAGAGCTCGCGCAGCTCGTCGAGGAGCAGTTCCCGTTCGTGTTCGTCGGGCGCCGCGAGTCGCCGACCGGGCCGATCAGCTACGTCGGCGCGGACTACGTCACGGCCACCCGTGAGGTCCACGACCGGTTGTGGGCGCTCGGGCACCGCCGGATCGGCCTGCTCAGCGTGACCGAGGAGAACGAGCCGACGCTCGATCGCCGCAGCGGGTACGAAGCGGCGGCGCGCAAGCGGCGCCGTCCGCCGCTGGTGTTCCTCGAGGAAGACCCGGCGCCGGCGTTGCGGCAGGCGCTCGACGAGGGCGTCACGGCGCTGCTCGTCGAGAGCTTGGCGATGGCCGACGGCCTCTTGGCCTGCGCGCACGAACTCGGCCTGGGCGTGCCCGGCGACCTGTCCATCGTGGTGCTCGGGGACGCCGACCCGTCGCAGCAACCGCACGCGCACGCCGTGCCGAGCACTGGCACGGACTGGTCGATGTTCCGCATCCCGCGCCACGAAATGGGCGCGCACGCCGTGCGCGTGCTCGTCGGGCTGCTGAAGAACCCCCAGCCCCGCCAGCTGCTCCTGCCGTGCACGATCCACGAGGGCGCCACCACGGCAAGACCCTCCACAACAGACTCCCGCTGAGGCCGAACGGCCTGTTGACAGCATTCCAGGCGACGCTTACGGTCGCTGCTAATTCGAATAACCAGGAGGCATCGTGGCCTACCGGAGAATCCGGCTGCTCGCCGCGGCCCTGTCCGCCGTCGCACTGGCTTCGACGGCGTGCTCGGGCGGCGCCGGCGACGACAAGGACGTCGCCCTGCGCATGACGGTCTGGACGACCGACAAGAACCAGCTCGCCCTCTTCGACTCCATCGCCGCCGAGTACCGCAAGGCCCACCCGGAGGTCGCGTCGGTCAAGTTCGACGTCGTGCCGGGGGACACCAGCGCCTACTCGGCCGCGCTCACCACCCAGCTCTCCGGCGGCAACCCGCCCGACCTGGCGTGGATCCTCGAACGCGACGCGCCCGACTTCGTCCAGTCGGGAGCACTCACGAACCTGAAGCCCACATTGGACGCCGCCGCCGGCTACAACGCGGGTGAACTGGTCCCGTCCGCCACGAAACTGTGGACCAAGGACAGCGGCCTCTACGCGTACCCGTTCTCGACGTCGCCGTTCGGCATGTTCTACAACAAGAACCTGCTCACCCAGGCGGGGATCACCGAGACGCCCGACCAGCTGCTCGCGAGTGGACGGTGGACCTGGGACGCGGCCAAGCAGATCGCCACCCAGGTCGCCGCGAAGGACACCGGCAAGGCCGGCCTGGTGATCCGCGAGTTCGAGTACAAGCAGTGGGTGCTGCTGGCCTCGGTCTGGCGCGGCTTCGGCGCCGACGCCTGGGGCCCGGACGGCAAGTCCTGCGGGTTCACTTCGCCGGAGATGACGTCCGCGATGACGTTCCTGCACCAGGCGATCTTCACCGACAAGGCGCTGCCGGGTCCGGGCACGACGGCGGACTTCTTCGCCGGGGAAAGCGGCCTGACCATCGCGCAGATCAGCCGGGCCGGGCTGCTCAAGGCCAAGCCGTTCGAGTGGGGGATCGTCCCGCTGCCCGCCGGGCCGAAGGCGGCCGCGCAGGTCATCGGCCAGGCCGGGATCGGCGTCCCGGTGAAGGGCAAGCACGCCAAGGCGGCGGCGGACTTCCTCGCCTTCTTCACCAACCCGGCCAACTCGGCGAAGCTCGGCCAGTACTTCCCGCCGGCCCGCGACAGCCTGCTCAACGCGGCCACCCTGGCCAAGGCGAACCCGCTGTTCAGTCAGGAACAACTGCAGAACGTCGTGGTCAACGGGATCAAGACCGGCGCCGTACTGCCGTCGCACACCGGGAGCGCGCGGATCGCCTCGCTCGTCCAGTCCGCTTTGGACCCGATGTGGAAGCCGGACGCGAACGTGCCCGCCGCGCTGGCCGGTGTCTGCCAGGCGATCGACCCGGCGCTGAGCCGATGACGTTGACGTCGAAGAAGCGCGACGAGCTCGCGGGGTGGCTCTTCATCGCCCCGCAGGCCCTCGGCTTTCTCGCCTTCGTGGTGGCGCCGCTCGCCGCGGTGGTCTGGTACAGCTTCCAGGACGTCAACCTGCTGGCCGGAACGTCGGCGTTCGCCGGCGCCGACAACTACGCGAAGCTCTTCGACGACCCGACCGCGCCGAAGGTCGCCCGCGCCACGGCGATCTTCTGCGTCGGCCTGGTCGTGCTCAACCTGGCGCTCGCGCTCTCGCTGGCGTTGCTGCTCAACCTGAAGCTGCGCGGCACCACGGTGTTCCGGACGGTCTTCTTCTCGCCGGTGGTCGTCACGCTCGTCGCGTGGACGATCGTCTGGAACTTCCTCCTGCAGGACAACGGCGGGATCAACGCGCTGATGCAGACGGTCGGCATCGACGGGCCGAACTGGCTGCGCGGCAACGGCACCGCGATGCTGTCGGTGATCGTGGTGCAGGTGCTGAAAAACGTCGGGCTGAACATGGTCCTGTTCCTCGCCGCGCTGCAAGGCATCCCGCAGTCCATTGTGGAGGCTTCGCAGCTGGACGGGGCCGGGCCGTGGCGGCGCTTCCGCTCGGTCACCCTGCCGATGATCAGCCCGACGACGCTGCTGACGGCGATCATCACCGTCGCCGGCGCGCTGCAGGTGTTCGCGCAGATCCAGGTGCTGACCCTCGGCGGGCCCGCGGACAGCACCAACGTGCTGGTGTTCTACTTCTACCAGCAGGCTTTCGCCAACCACGACCTCGGCTACGGCTCCGCGCTGGCGGTCGTGCTGTTCCTCGTCATCCTCGTGCTCACGCTGCTGCAGTGGCGGATGCGGAAGCGGTGGGTGTTCCATGAGTCGTAGGGCCAAGATCGCGACCTATGTCGTGATGGTCGTGCTGGCCGTGCCGTTCGTGTTCCCCACCTGGTGGATGATCACGGCGTCGCTGCTGCCGGCCAACGAAGTTCTCGCGTACCCGCCGAAGCTGTTCCCGAACCAGCCGCAGTGGGAAAACTACAAGGCCGCGTTCACGGACTTCCCGTTGGCACGGCAGTACTTCAACAGCCTCTACATCGCCGTGCTCGTCACGCTCGGCACGATGTTCTTCTCCTCGCTGGCCGGCTACGCGTTCGCGCGCATCCGGTTCCGCGGCGAGAAGGTGTTCGGGCTCATCCTCATCGGGCTGATGGTGCCGAGCGAGGTCACGATCATCCCGCTGTTCCGGCTGGTCGACGACCTCGGGCTGACCAACACGCACTGGCCGCTGATCGTCGTCCCGATCTTCGGCGCGCCGAGTGTGCTGGCGACGTTCGTGATGCGGCAGTTCTTCATCACGATCCCGGGCGAGCTCGAAGAAGCGGGCCGGCTCGACGGCCTGTCGCGGTTCGGGCTCTACCGGCGCGTCGCTATGCCGATCGCGAAACCCGCGTTGGCCGCGGTCGCCATCTTCACGTTCCTCAACACCTGGAACTTCTTCCTGGAACCGCTGGTCTACCTGACCGACAAGGACATGTTCACGCTGCCGGTGGCGCTGACACAGTACGTCGACGTCTACGGCGGCCACCTCTGGAACGTCCAGCTCGCCGCCGCGACCACCACGGTCGTGCCGGTCCTGGTCGTGTTCATCATCGCGCAGCGCCAGTTCGTCGAAGGGCTCGCCCAGAGCGGCCTGAAGGGCTAGGAGAGGTCGTGAGTGAGAAACAGGGTTAGAACACTGTTTCTCACTCACGACCACAACCCCAGGAGGCAGTTGTGATCGATCGCAGAACCTTCCTCGGCGGAGCCACGGCCGCCGCGGCGCTCGGCATCGTCGGTGCCGGGACCGCGTCCGCCGCGGTACCCCCGCCGGTGGGCCCGTACCCGCCGCTCGCCCCGCTGCCGCCCGGTGCCCCGGTGCGGCGGCTCTTCACACCCGCGGAGCAGCGCTTCGCGCCCTACCTCGCCATTTTGCCGGGCATTGTCAACGATGTCAGCACGGATCCCGCCACCCTGGGGTTCTTCGGCGGCGGCTGGTGGCGGACGCCGAGCGAGCCGTACAACGCCCGCGTCCAGGAGCACGTCTACACGCTGAGCTGGTTCTACGCGAACCGCCGGCCGTGGAACCCGTACTACCTCGACCCCGCGCTGCGGAACCGGCTCGACGCGGCGATCGCGCACTACCTGAACCTGCAGCACGCCGACGGCTCGTTCCCGGAGTACTCGATCACCGAGAAGTCCAAGGCCGCCACCGGGTTCGGCCTGGGCTACCTCGCGAAGACCCTCGCCAACCTGCGTCAGGTCAACGCGCTGCCCGCCCGCCGGGCCGACCTCGAAGCCTCGCTGCACCAGGGCATGACGTGGTTCCTGAACCCGGCCAACCCGATCTGGGTCCACCCGATCGAGTACGCGAACCAGAACACGTCCGGGCTGTCGTCGTCGCAGCTGGCGCTGAAGCTGAACCCGGACGCGGTGCTCTCGAAACAGCTGCGCGACCGGATCGAGTTCCTCGCGGCGAACGGTCAAAGCCCGGCCGGGTTCTTCTACGAGCCGACCGGGATGGACGTCAACTACAACTTCGAGGTGATGCTCCCGGAGCTGGCCGAGATCCACGCGCTGACCCGCAACCGCACGGTCGTCGGCATGGCCCGGAAGTTCGCGGACTGGTTCGGCTACAACGTCGTGCGCGAACCGGACGGCTCGGGCTCGCTGACCTACGTCGCGACGTCGAGCCGCACGCACGTGGCCTACTACGACGACGTCATCCCGGATCCCGACCGGACCAACCTCGCCTCGCTGTTCGTCCCGGAGGTGCCGGATCTGGCCGCGTTCTTCACCACGCGGGAGGACCGGGCCGAGACGCGCCGGCAGTGGGCGAAGGTGCCGGGCCCGGCGATCGGACCGGCCAAGCAGGACACCTCGCCGCGCATCCTGGCGCACGTCTCGTACGGCGAGGCGTTCCCGTCGCGCGGTGAGAAGCACGCGTCGATCCGGCAGCTCCCGTACCTGCGCTCGGACGACTTCGCCGTCCAGCGCCGGGACACCGAGCTGAACCAGGCCTACGTCTACGTCCGGCGTCCGCAGCTGTACCTCGCCGGGTTCTGGGGCACGCGGCCGTCGACCTACGTCCGGGGCGCGCAGGGCATGCTGTGGCACCCGCGGGCCGGCATGGTCGTCCACTCGCAACAGGACGACACGCAGTGCTGGGCCAGCCTGCTCCCGAACGGCACCCCGGACGCCCGCGGTCTGCTCGACGCCACCTACGCGATCGGTGACCGGGTCTGGGACGGCAGCCGGAAGGTGCCCGGCGCCGCGCCGGTCGTCGTCCGGTACGGCCTGGACACCCGGATCCGGACGGACCTGACGATCACGCGCGACACGGTCACCCGCGCGGTCCGGGGCACGACGCCGCTCACCGAGCAGATCCCGCTGGTCCTGCACCCGGGCGACGACGTGCGGTTCGCCGACGGCACGCCCGTCGCCCACGGTGCGGACGCGAGCGCGACGGCGTCAGGGCTGACGATCCGCCGCGGCCGCACGACGATCACGATCGGCTGGGGCACTGCCCTCGCCGTCACCGTCACCGCCACCGCCGTCACGTTCCTGCGCGACGGCGCCCGGCGGCTGCACGTCCTGCGGGTCCCGCACCCCGGCACCCTCACCACGGAGATCCGGCTTCGGTAGCCGGACGGTGAACGTCGAACCGGAGTCCACTTCGGACTCGACGTCGATGGTGCCGCCGTGCGCCCGGACGAGGTGCCGCACGATGGCGAGGCCGAGCCCGCTGCCGCCGGTCTGGCGGCTGCGGGACTTCTCGGCCCGCCAGAACCGGTCGAACACGTGCGGCAGGTCCTCGGCGGCGATGCCGGTGCCGGTGTCCGCGACGGCGATCACCACCTCGTCCACAGTGGACGAGACGTGGATCGTCACGCGGCCGCCGGCCGGCGTGTGCCGGACCGCGTTGGTCACCAGGTTGGAGACGATCTGGCGCAGCCGCACCGGATCGGCCTCGAACCCCGTCTCGCCGTGCGCGGAGACGGTGAGCGTGACGCCGGCCGCGGCGGCCCGGTCGGCGTGCGCGGCGGCGACGTGGCCGGCCAGCTCGGCCGCGTCCACCGGCTCGGGGTGCAGCCGCAGCCGGCCGGCGTCGGCCGCGGCGAGGTCCTGCAGGTCCTCGACGATGTGCTGCAGCAGCACGGTTTCTTCGAGCAGCGACGCGCTCAGCGCGCGGTCGAACGGCAGGTGGCCGTCCTCGGCGGCCTCCAGCCGGCCGCGGATGACGTTGAGCGGGTTGCGCAGCTCGTGGGCGATGTCGCTGACCATCGCCTTGCGCTGCTCCTCGATGCGTTCGCGGCGGGCGGTGAGGTCGTTGAAGGCGGCGGCGAGGTAGCCGACCTCGTCACGGGACTTCACCGGTGCCGGCCGGTCCTGCTGCGCCGCCTCCGTCAGCGCGCGCAGCGGCCGGGCCAGCCGCCGCGCGACCAGCACGGTGATCGCGGCCGCCAGCAGCAGCACGCCGCCCGTCACCGCGAGGATCCGCGTCAGGTTCTCCTGCGACAGCGTGAACGTCGGCAGCGGCGACCCGCTCGGCCCGAGGGTGAACAGCAGCGCGGGCGGCGCGACGAACGACGTGAGCTGCTCGCGGCGGGCCGAGTCGACGCAGGCACGGCTGGGGCCCTGGTCGACGACGGCGACCGCCTCGAAGTCGAGCCCGAGCTTCACCGGCTCGGCGCCCTGGGCCTGGAGGCAGCGGTTCACGGCTTCGTCGAGGCTCCGGAGCGCGGCCGACTCGGTCGGGGTGGCCTCCGCGAGGTCGTAGATCCCGCACTTGGCCGCGAAGTACTGCGCGGCCAGCGGGTCGAGCCCGGTGAGCTGCGGCCGGCCGTTCGCCGTGTCCCGCACCTGGCTGGGAAAGCCGAACTCCGACAGGCAGGCGGCCGCCTTCCTGGCCAGGCCGTCGAGGTCGGCGCGTTCCTGCGCCGGCAGCCGGAACGGACCCACCGCGCGCGGGTCGATGCCGCTGGTCCCCGCCTGGGGCAGCAGGACCGGGTCGACGTGCAGCGGGTCGACCGACGCGGTCGCCTTCACCGGCAGGGTGACCGGCGCGCCGCCGGAGTCGCCCAGGACGCGGCGGTCGAGCGTGGTCAGCACGATCCGCCGGCCGGTCTGGTCGGACAGCGTCTTCAGCTTCGGCCCGACCTGGTCCCAGGTGTGGTTGACCGCCGCGAAGCCGAGCACTTCGGTGTAGATGGTCGCGTCGCCGGAGAGGGCCTGGCCCTGTTCCTGCTGGATCGCGCGGGTGGTGGTCTGCACGGCGAGCCACGCGGTCGCGGCGATCGAGCCCAGCGCGATCAGCAGCGAAACCGCCGTCAGCCGGACGACGAGACTGCGCCGGAGCGGGAAGCTAGGCGTCATCGTCCGCCGTCAGCTTGTACCCGACACCGAACACGGTCCGCAGGTAGACGGGGTTCTGCGGGTCGGGCTCGAGCTTCTTGCGCAGGTTGAGCACGTGGACGTCGATGATCCGGGTGCTGACGAACCGGTCGTCGCCGCGGGTGAGCTCCAGCAGCTGACGGCGGGTGAACACCCGGCCCGGCTGCCGGATCAGCGTCTCGAGCAGCTGGAACTCGCCCGGGGTCGTCTCGACCGGGCGGCCGTCGATCGACACCTCGTGGCGCACCGGGTCGAGCCGCAGCGCGCCGGCGCGCAACGCCGTGTCCGGGGGTTCGCTGCGCGCGGCCGTGCGCCGCAGCAGCGTCCGGACGCGGGCCATCAGCTCGCGCGGGCTGTAGGGCTTGGTCAGGTAGTCGTCGGCGCCGAGGTCGAGGCCGAGGAGCAGGTCGTCCTCGGTCGCGCGGGCGGTGAGCATCAGCACCGCCACGTCGGACTCGCCGCGCAGGATCCGGCAGACGTCGAGACCGTCGACCTTGGGCATCATCACGTCGAGGACCAGCAGGTCGGGCCGGTCGCGGCGGGCCTCGTCGAGGGCCGCCCGGCCGTCCGGGGCCAGCACGACGGTGTGGCCCTCGCTCTCCAGGTACAGCCGGAGCACTTCGGCCTGCTTCTCGTCGTCCTCGGCGACCAGCACACGTGCGCACACGGCGTCGAGGTTAGGCGCCCTCACCCGGTCGTCACCCGATCCTGACCGGATCTTCATACGTTGAGGGCACGAGCCAGGTCTTTGTCAAAGTGTTGACCCGGGGCTCCGGCACAGGCAAAGGTCGGATGACAGGTCGGTCAGGCTCTGGGAGGCACCGGGTGCGGTTCAGGTTCATGGCGGCGCTGGTCGCGACGGCGGTGATCGGGGCGCCCGCTGTCGCTTCAGCGGCTCCGACAACGATGTCATCGCTGGTCGGAGACCCCTCCGCGTACGTCGACCCGCTGATCGGCACGGGCCGGGGCGGCAGTTCGGTCGGCGAAATCAACAACTTCCCCGGCCCCGCGGCGCCGTTCGGGATGATGCAGTTCTCGCCGGACACCCAAGGCGCGTACGCCGGCTACCAGTACCACTCCGACCAGATCCGAGGTTTCAGCCTCGACCACGCCTCGGTCGGCTGCAACGCGTTCGGTGACGTGCCGATCCTGCCGGTCACCGGCGACGTCGGCGGCGCGCCCTGGGACCGCGTCGAGCACTTCACCCACGACGACGAGCAGGCCGAGCCGGGCTACTACGCCGTGACGCTCGCCGACTCGAAGGTCCGGGCCGAGCTGACCGCGACCACGCGCACCGGGCTCGCGACGTTCGCCTACCCGGCCGGGTCGACGCCACAGGTGCTGGTCAAGGGCGGGGCCAGCCTGGCCGGGAACACCGCCGCCACGCTGAAGATCACCGGTGACCGCGAGGTCAGCGGCTCGGCCACCACCGGCAACTTCTGCGGCAAGGGGAACCACTACACCGTCTACTACTCCATCACCTTCGACCAGCCGTTCACCGCGCACGGCACCTGGGACGGCTCGTCCGTCAAACCGGACACCGACAGCGTGGACTCGCCGCGGGCGGGCGCGTACCTGACGTTCGGTTCGGAAACCGTGCACGCCAAGGTGTCGATGTCCTACGTGAGCGTCGACGGCGCGAAGGCCAACGCGGCCGCGGAGGTGCCGGACTTCGACTTCGCCGCGGTCCGGAAGTCCACTCGCGACCGGTGGACGCAGGCGCTGGGCAAGATCCGCGTCGCGGGCCGGGACACCGCGCAGCTCAAGACGTTCTACACCGCGCTGTACCACTCACTGATGCACCCCAACACCTTCGACGACGTGGACGGGCGCTATATCGGCTTCGACAACCGGATCCGGACGTTGCCGAAGGGGCGGCACCAGTACGCGAACTTCTCCGACTGGGACACCTACCGCTCGCTCGCGCCGCTGCACGCCATGCTGTTCCCGAAGGAAGCGAGCGACATGGCGCAGTCGCTGACGAACGACGCCGTGCAGGGCGGCTGGTGGCCGCGCTGGCCGATGGCGAACGGCTACACCGGCCAGATGACCGGGGACAGCTCGGTCGCGCTGATCTCGAACCTCTACGCGTTCGGCGCCCGCGACTTCGACGTCAAGACGGCGCTGAAGTACCTGGTCAAGGGCGCGACGTCGGTCGACGACACGCCCGGCGCGTACCAGGAACGCCGGGGGATCGCGGACTACGTCGCTCGCGGGTACCTGCCGAACAACGACGCTTCGCGTGGTGACCACGCCCGCGTCGGCGCGTCGATCACCCTGGAATGGGCGATCGACGACTTCGCCATCGCGCGGTTCGCGCAGGGCATCGGCGACCGCGACGTCGCGCGCGAGTTCACCAAGCGCGGCCAGAACTGGCAGAACATCTTCAACCCGGCGACCGGCTACCTCCAGCCGCGCGCGCAGGACGGCCGGTTCCCGGACGGCCCGGCGTACGTGCCGCCGCCGCCCGGCAAGTTCGGCCAGGACGGCTTCGACGAGGGCAACGCCGCGCAGTACACCTGGCTGGTGCCGCAGGACCCGGCCGGTCTCGTGACGGCGATGGGCGGGCCTTCGGCGGTCGCGACCCGCTTGGACACCTTCTTCCAGAAGCTGAACGTCGGCCCGAACGAGCCGAACATGTGGGCCGGCAACGAACCCGACTTCGGCGTCCCGTTCCTGTACAACCACGTCGGGCAGCCGTGGAAGACCCAGCAGGTGGTCCGCGAGATCGCCACGACGCTGTTCAGCGCCACCCCGGACGGCGAGCCGGGCAACGACGACCTCGGCGCGCAGTCGTCGTGGTACGTCTGGGCCGCGCTGGGCATCTACCCGGCGACCCCGGGCACGCCGGACCTGGTCGTGGCGAGCCCGTTGTTCGAGCGTGCGGTGTTGTCCCTCCCCAATGGACGGACGATCGACATCCACGCGCCGAAGGCCCCGGCGACGTACGTCCACGCCCTGTCGCTCGACGGCCGGGACTGGGACCGCACGTACCTGCCCGCGAACACCGCGCGCGACGGCGGCCGGCTGGACTTCTCGCTGGCGTCCACTCCGGACAAGCGATGGGCGGCGGACTCGACGCCACCGTCCTATCGGGACAATGAGAAGCCGTTCCTGGCGTCGGCGACCAACCAGGTCGTCGTCGAGCCCGGTACCAGCGGTTCGTTCACGGTCAGCGGGCAGCGGCTCGGCGGGCACGACCGGGTGCTGGACGTGTCCACGCAGGCGCCGGCCGGAATCACGGTGACCGGGCCACGGCAGCTCCGCCTCGACGACCGGACCGGCGGCGGCACCGCGAAGCTGAGCGTGTCGGTGGCGGCCGGGACCCCCGAGGGCTACTACCAGGTGCCGGTGACCGTACGCGGTGGCCCGACATCGGTGCCCGGCTCGGTGATCGTGCTGGTCGCGCCGCGCGGTGGGCTGGCGGCGGCGTATGCGAACGTCGGCATCTCCGACGACGGCGACACGGGTTCGGCGGACATCGACGGCGCCGGGAACAGCCTGTCCCGGCAGGCGCTGGCCGCGGCGGGCCTGGTCGGCGGGAAGCCGTCGCAGGCCGTGGGCACGACGTTCACCTGGCCCGCCGCGCCTGCCGGACGGCCGGACAACGTCGTCGCGGCCGGGCAGACGATCCAGGTGAGCGGGACCCGGCTGTCGTTCATCGGCACGGCGTCCAACGGGGACCACCGCGGCACCGCGACGGTCACCTTCACCGACGGCACCACCGCGCAGGCGGACCTGTCGTTCGGCGACTGGGTCTTCCCGGGCGGCGGCACCGATCCGGTGTTCGGCAACACGCTGGTGGCCCGCACGGACCACCGCAACCAGCCGGGCGGACAGGGCGGCGGGGCGTCGGTCTACGCGACGGCGCCGTTCGACGCCCCGGCCGGGAAGACGATCGCTTCGGTGACCTTGCCGTCCGATGCGGACCTGCACGTGTTCGCGATCGGCCTCGGCTGAAGCGGTCGTGAGTGAGAAACAGTGTTCTAACCCTGTTTCTCACTCACGACCGGTCAGCCGGGTGAGCCCACCGCGCAGACCGCGATGGGTGTTGCGTGGGCGGGGTCCAGGGCGTTGCGGACCAGGTGCCAGACGTTCAGGTCGTAGGCCTCGCCGATGTGGCCGACCGGGTCGAACGGGCACGAGTCCTGGACGTAGCGGTTGTGCACGCCGGGCTCGCGGATGAACGACGTCTCGGTCGGGGTCACCAGCTCGTCGTAGCGCGAGGTGATGATCGTGTAGTCGATGCCGGGCTGGGCGACCGGGCCGGTGTTGAGCGCGACGATCGCGGCGCCGCCGTCCAGTTCGTCGGCGAAGATCGGCAGGCCGATCGTCTTGACGATGGTGTCCCAGGTGGACTTGCCGAGCACCGTGTAGGCGAGCGTCAGGAGGCCGGACGCGTTGGCGCCGTGCGTCGGCGGGGCGATCGCGACGACCTTGCCGATCTCGCTCTGGATGCCCTGCATCTTGGCCAGGTAGATCGACTGGAGGCCGCCTTCGGAGTGGCCGACGACGTCGACCTTGGCCGCGCCGGTGGCCGCGCGCACCTTTTCGACGAAGTTCTTGATCTCCAGCGACGACTCCGCGACCGGCTTCAGCCCGCCGACGAACGGGAACTGCGGGTAGGCGCCGTAGGTCAGCGAGAACGTGCAGTAGCCGCGGGCGGCCAGGTCGGCCTGGAGGAAGTTGAGGTCCTCGTAGTAGGTGGCGAAGGTGCCGTGGAGCAGCACGACCGGGTTCGGGTGGGCCGCGCCCGGCCGGCAGCCGAAGTCGTTGTTCCCGCCGCCGGCCGCTTGGGCCGGCGCCGCCGCGCCCAGCGCGAGCAGGCTCGCGATCCCGAGCCCGGCCAGCCATCGTTTCGTTCCCCGCCCCATTGCGAAGTCCTTTCGTCTGGTTGCTCTGCACAGCATGCGCGCCTTGATCAACGCTGTCTGCTGGCAGAACGCGCAGAAACTTGCCGACGGCGTTTGTGCATGGTGACAATGTGGCATGGATCCGGTGGCGCAGCTGTTCCCTCGATCGGGTGAGATCGCGGCCGCGATGATCGCCCGGTGCGCCGCCGAGATCCCGGCGTACCGGCTGCTCCCGGCGACCGTGCTGGAGGGTGACCTGGTCGCCAACGCGGCGGCGGTGTTCGAGCTGTTCCTGACCACGGTCGCCGAGGACCGGCGCCCGACGTCCGAGGAGCTGTCCCTGCCGATCGCCTGGGGTGCCGAACGCGCCCGCGACGGCGTGCCGCTGGAGGCCGTGCTGAAGATCTACCCGCTGGCCGCGAGCGTCGCCTGGGAGCTGGTCGGCGGCGACCGCCTGGCGCTGGGCGCCCGGATGCTGGACTTCCTCGGCGAGGTGATGCCCCGCGTGGCGCAGGCGTACCTGCGCGAGCGCGACGACCTCGACTGGGAGCACCGGGAGGACCGGCAGAACCTCGCCGCCAGCCTGCTCGCCGGCCGGCCGGTGCGCCACCGCGAGCTGGCCGAGAGCTACGACGTCGTGGTGTTCCACCTCCCGGCACTGCCCGCCTCCGCGGGAACCCGGGCGGCGACGGACCTCTTCCGCGCCGTCCGGTCCGGTGTGGACAGTCAGGTGCTGGTGACGTTCAAGGGTGACGGCGGGGTGCTGCTCGTGCCGGACGGCGTCGCGGCGGAGGCCGTGGCGGCCCGCGTCGACGAGATCTGCGGCCGCCGCTGCACCGCGGCCGCGGCGCGGGCGGCGACCCGGGCGGACATCCCCGCCGCGCATTCGGAAGCCGTGGAAATCCTGGCCCTGGCGGAGAACCTGAGCCGACCGGCCCGGCTCTACCGCCTCGCCGACCTGGCCATCGAGTACCAGCTCGCGCAGCCGGGCCCGGCCCGGGAAGCGCTGGCCCAGGTGCTGGCCCCGCTCGAAGAGCACCCGCACCTGATCGACGCGCTGCGCGCGTTCGTGACGTCGGACTACAACCGCGGCGAAGCGGCGACGGCGTTGACCATCCACCGCAACACGCTGACGTACCGGCTGGGCCGGATCCAGCTGATCACGGGTTACGACGCGACCCGCCCCGCGGACGCCCGCCACCTGGCCGCCGCGATGACGGCTTACGACATCGTGCGCAAGAACGGGTGAATCCCACGGGATAACGCTTGCGTCGCGTTCTCGCGAATCCGTTGCGGATCCGGCCGGGCGGCCGATTCCAGAAGGCGGAGACGGAAGAAGTTGATTCCCATGAAAGCCGCAATTCTCGTCGCCGCCCTGGTTTCGGTGTGCGCTGCCGCTTGTGGAACGCCGGTCGTCGGTGTGCCGGTACCGGTTCAGGTCGCCGTGACGCCGGCGCCGACGACCAGCACGACCGTGGTCGCCGTACCCGCGGCGCCGCAGACGGTGTACGTCCAGCAACCGCCGGTGTACGTCGCACCGGCCGACACCGCGGAGGCGCGCACCGTCGTCGCGTACTACGACGCGATCAACCGCCGCGACTTCGCGACGGCGTGGTCGCTCGGCGGCAGCCGCATCGCCGGCGGCGGTGGATACACCAAGTACGTCAACGGTTTCGCGACGACGTCGTGGGACACGGTGACCGTCACCGACGTCCGGGGAAGCACGGTCTCGGTCGTGCTGTCCGCCCTGCAGGCCGACGGCACCACGCGGACTTTCTCCGGCACCTACACCGTTTCCGGCGGAGTCATCGCCGGCAGCCACATGACCCGGACGAAATGAGCCCACCCATGCGCCTCTTCCGCGCCACCGCCGCCCTGTCCGCCGTGCTCGCCCTCGCCGCCTGCGGGGTTCCCGTCGCCGGGAACGCCGTCCCCGCCGGGATCCAGACCGTCGTCACCACCGCGCCGAGCACCCCGACCGTCACGGTCTCACCCCCGCCGACGCAGACGGTGACCGCCGTCGCGCCGCCGAAGTCGTACGTCCCGGCCGGCAGTCAGTGGTACGCCCAGTCGAGCTGGATCTACGCCCAGCCCTGGATCACCATCACCCCGGGCGTGAACCAGACGCCGTGCCAGTGGCTGCGCGCCACCGGGTACACCTATCCGCAGGCCTTCGCGGCCTGGGCGCAGAACGGCTACCCGGCGAGCTGGTCGGCCACCGGCGACGGCTACCCCTGCCAGAAGTCCTACGGCATGCAGCACTAGCCGGCCCAGGCGCGGACCACGTCCCCCAGTACCTTCAGCGGCAGCGGGCCGCCGCCGAGCACGACGTCGTGGAAGTCCTTGATGTCGAAGGATTCCCCGAGGGCCGATTCGGCGAACCGGCGCAGGCGCAGGATTTCCAGCCGGCCGGTCATGTAGGCCAGCGCCTGGCCGGGGGACTCGATGTACCGGTCCGTTTCGGACTGGACCTCGACCTCGCTCAGGACCGTGTGCGTGCGGAGGAACTCGACGCACTGCTCGCGCGTCCAGCGCAGGGCGTGCAGGCCGGTGTCGACCACCAGCCGCGCGGCGCGCACCGAGTCCTCGGCGACCATGCCGAGCCGCATGACGTCGCTGGAGAACAAGCCCATCTCGTCCGCGAGCCGTTCGGTGTAGAGGCCCCAGCCCTCGCTGTAGGCGGTCACCGGCGCGACCCGCCGCAGCTGCGGGAGGCCGGTCAGCTCCAGCGCCAGCGACGTCTCGAAGTGGTGGCCGGGCACGCTTTCGTGGAACGCCACGGTCTCGGCGATGAACCGGTCGCGCGTGCGCACCTCGTGGGTGTTGGTGAAGTAGACGCCCGGGCGCGAGCCGTCGAGAGCGGGCGGGAAGTAGTACGCCGCGGCGGCGACGGGCGCGTCGGCGTCGGGGACGGCCCGCACGACGCACTCCGCGCGGGGCATCCGGTGGAACCAGTCCGGCGCCGCGGCGGTCGCGCGGGCGACGGCGGCGCGCGCGGTCTCCAGCATCTCCTCGGAGTCGCGCCAGCGGAGGCTCTCGTCGGTCCGCAGCCGGCGGCGCACGGCGGCCGGGTCGGTCAGCCCGAACTCCCGGCCGCCCAGCTCGGCGTACTCGGCTTCGAGCCCGGCGAGCACGTCGAGGCCCAGCCGGTGCAGCTCTTCCGGCGTGTGGTCGGTGGTCGTGTGCATGCGCGCCAACGCCGCGTAGTGCGCTTCGCCGTCTTCGAGCCAGCACAGTCCCGGCCGGTCGCCGGGACGGCCGTTCCCGGCGACCTCGGTGGCGACGAACTCGCGGTAGCGCGCCAACGCCGGCCGGACCACCTCGGCCACCAGCCGGTCACGCCGCTCGCCGCGGCCGCCGGTCAGCGGCTGGGCGAACAGTTCCTCCTGCGCGAGGTAGCGGTCCAGGAACGCGATGGCGTTGCCCACGTTGCGGTCGACCGGCGTCCGTCCCGCGCGAAGCCCGTCCCCTTGGCGTTGCGCCAGCGCCTCGTAGAAGGACGGGAGCGCGGCCAGCCGCGTCAGGTAGTCCTCCTCGGCCCGCTCGCCGGACGGCGCGAGCTGCGGCAGGAAGGTGAGGTGGCTGATCCCGGTCGCGAACATCGGGTCGGCGAAGGTGAACTCGACGGTCCGGGCGTCGATCTGGGTGACTACGGCCTCGGCCTGCTGCACGACGACGCCGAGCGTCACCCGGTCGGCGTCCGCCGAAGCCCGGGCCCGCGCGAGGATGCCGGCGGCCTGCTCGCGGATCTCCCGTTGGGCGTCCTCGCCGGGGTCGGCGAGCTCGGCGTCGTGGCCGGCGATGCCGACGAAGGTCGCCTCGAGCGGCATCCAGGTGGCCAGCACTTCCAGCAGTTCGTCCGCGAGCGCGGTCGCTTCGGAGGTCATCTCCTCATTCTGTCGGCGCCGCCCAGCTGAAACGAGACCGGGCCGGGAGCTTCTCGCCCCCGGCCCGGCCGGTACTTACGTCAAACTCGAACAAGGCCTCGCATCAGGATCCTTCGCCCCGTTGGGCACCCAGCGCACGTTCGCGAACGACGCCTGGAACGCGGCGTCCGTGTACACCAGGAACGGGGTGTTGATGTGCTCGAAGTCCAGCCCGTTGTTGAAGCAGGACAACGGGATCTTCACCGTCGTCTTCGGGCCGCCCGCCAGGTCGGTGAACAGCTTCGTCGCGTTCACCTCCGAGAAGCACGGGTAGACGCAGTGCATGCTGATCACCGTCCGGTTGACCGGCGCCTGCTGCACCGTCGTGTCGAACTCCAGCGCCCCGTCCGCGTTCAGGTAGCTGCGCAGGTCGTTCGTGCCCGCCGTGTTCTGCATGTAGAGCTGGGCCGCTCCGGTACCCGTCCAGGTCGCCTTCAGGCCGTCGCCCTGCACGTTGACGTCCGTCGGGACCGTGTTGATCTCCGGGTGGTCGGCCGTGCCGTCCGGGCCGATCACGGTGCCGCCCCAGTTCGAAGCCGAACCGATCTGGCTGGTGTACGGCGGCACGTCGGTGCGGTCGTAGATCGACAGGTCCTCGGTCGCCGTCCCGCCGCCGCCGGTGGAGCCGCAGGCCGCCGGGCCGGGGGTCTCGTCCAGTTGGCCGATCGTGACGCGCTGGCCGCTCTTCAGGCCGTAGCCCAGCTTGAACAGCGGGTCGTAGTCCGGGGACCACGGGTTGAGCGGCGACTGGCACGCGCTCTTCGGCCACGAGTACGACAGCGTGCCCTGGTAGCCGGTGCCGTCCTTGCCCTTGACCAGCATGTCGGCGACGCCGCCGCCCTCGGTGCCGGGCAGCCAGGCCGCGACGAACGCGTCCGAGCGGTTGATCTCCTTGTTCATGTACAGCGGGCGGCCGCCGACGTAGACGGTGACGACCGGGGTGCCCTTGCCGCTGACCTTGTCCAGCACGGCCAGGTCCTCGGGGTAGAGCTTCGAGGCCTCCAGCGTCTTGCGGGTCAGGTCGCCGACGCCCTCGGCGTACGGCGTCTCACCGATGACGGCGATGACGGCGTCGTAGCCCTTCGGGTCCACGCTGCCGGTGGCGTCGAACGTGACGTTCGCGTCGCCGAGGTCCTGCTTGATGCCGGTCAGGATCGAGGTGGCGTTCGGGAAGTCGGCGTTGGTGTTGCCGGTGCCCTGCCAGCTCAGCGTCCAGCCGCCGGTCTGGTTCTGGATGCTGTCGGCGCTCTTGCCGACCACCAGGACCTTCGACTTCGGCTTGAGCGGCAGCACGTTGCCGTTGTTCTTCAGCAGCGTCTGCGACGAGCGGGCCGCGTCACGGGCCAGCCAGTTGTCCTTGAGCGCCTCGTCGGAGTTCGCGTAGGAGCGGTCGGACGGCTTCTGCGACTCGAACAGGCCGTCACGGAGCTTGACGCGCAGGATGCGGGTCACGGCGTCGTCGATCCGCGCCATCGGGATCTGGCCGTTCTGCACCTGGGCGACGGTGTTGGTGATGAACGCCTTCCAGTCGGCGGGCACCATCACGATGTCGACGCCGGCGTTGATCGCCTGCGGGCACGAGGAGTTCGTGCAGCCGGTGACCTGGCCGATGCCGTTCCAGTCCGACACGACGAGGCCGTCGAAGCCCATCTTGCCCTTGAGGATCTGGTTGAGCGCCTTGTCGCTGCCGTGCAGCTTGCCCTCGTTGATGCCGAGGTCGGCGTTGGTCCAGCTGTTGAACGACACCATGACGGTCTGGGTGCCGGCGGCGAGCGCGCCGTAGTAGCCCTGGCCGTGGATGTTGATCATGTCGGCCTCGGACGAGGGGTTGACGCCCTGGTCCTGGCCCTTGATCGTGCCGCCGTCGCCGATGAAGTGCTTGGCGGTGGCGATCACGCCGTTGTAGCCGATGCGCTTGGTGGCGCCGTCCTGGAGGCCGTCGATGGCTTCGAAGCCGTAGGAGCGCGTGATGCGCGGGTCCTCGGAGAAGCCTTCGTAGGTGCGGCCCCAGCGGTCGTCCTGGACGACGGCGAGGGTGGGCGAGAAGGCCCAGTCCTGGCCGGTGGCGCGGATCTGCCGGGCGGTCGCGCCGGCGATGTCGCGCACCAGGCACGGGTCGTGCGCGGCGCCGAGCCCGATGTTGTGGGGGAACACGGTCGCGCCGTAGACGTTGTTGTTGCCGTGCACCGCGTCGATGCCCCAGAGGACGGGGATCTTCGTGCGGCTGGTCTTGGAGGCGTTCCAGTAGGCGTCGGCGAGGTTCAGCCAGTCCTGCTGGGTGGCGTGCTTGTTGCCGCCGGGCCACGCGCCGCCGCCGTTGAGGACCGTGCCGATGGCGTACTGGCGGACCTCGTCGGGGGTGATCGAGGTGATCTCGGGCTGCGTCATCTGCCCGACCTTCTCCTCGAGGGTCATGCCCTTGAGGATCTGGGCGATGCGCGCCTCGTCGTCGGCCTTGCCCTTGAACCGGCTGTCGACCTTGGGCCAGTCCGCCAGGGTCGGCAGGGTGTTCTCGATCTTGGCGCAGCCGTTCTTGTCCTTGGCGGGCTGGCCGATGACGGGCTGGGCCGGTGCGTCTGCTTGGGCCGGCGTCGCGGTGGCGACCCCGCCCAGCAGGCTCAGGCTCATCAAGGTGACGAGCGAACTTCGACGCGCACGGGACCACGCGCGTGATCTTCTGGCCATGGTCTGGTCCATTCTGCGGTGAACGGCGGCGGACCGGCCGATCCTCACCGGGCGAAGGGGACGGCGTCAATAGGTTTCGAGCTGGTTATTTCTCGACATAAAATAAGAGTCGCCCGGAGGGCGGCCACGCCTAGCCGGTGCGCCGGTGAAGGTCAAGGGCACTGCCGGGCAAGGGTTTTGCCTCGCCGTCGGCGAGGTGCGTCCGTGCGGGTGATCCCGGCGGCGTCCGGCTCAGTGCAGGACCGAGCCCGGCAGTTCCTCGAAGATCAGCCAGGTCCGCGTCGACCGCACACCCTCCAGTGCCTGCAGCCGCTCCAGGACCACGTCGCGCAGTGTCGTGTTGTCCGGCGTCCGGACCAGCAGCAGGATGTCGAAGTCGCCGCCCACCAGGGTCACGTGGTCGACGTACGGGATCTTGTGCAGGTCGGTCGCCATCGTGCGCCACGACGTCTGCTCCACCGTCACCATGATGTACGCCGACGTGCCCAGGCCCGCCCGGCGCGGGTCGATCCGCGCGCCGAAGCCGGTGATCACGCCCTCCGCCATCAGGCGTTCCAGCCGCGTGTACGCGTTCGTGCGCGAGATGTGCAGCTTCTCCGCCAGCGCCCGGATCGCCAGACGGCCGTCCGCGGACAGCTCCGCCAGCATCGCCCGGTCGACCTCGTCGAGCGCCGGGACCGTTCGTCCCGTGAGGCCGCCGCCGGTCGAGGCCGTGAAGGACGTTTGGTCAGCGACTGGCTCCGAAAAAGACCCTTTGTCGCTCATTTCGCGGAACCCTTGAACACACGACCATCAAGAACGACCATCTGAGCATCATATGTCTGCGAGAGGTGGTGTGCGTCATGGCCACGGAGACCCTGCTGCCGTCCGGGTCGCCGGTGCGGTTCGTCGCCGAGGACGGAACGCGCGTCGACCAGCACGGCGAGTACGCCGAACCCACCAAGGACCGGCTGAAAGCCGCCTACCGGCTGATGGTCCTGGGCCGCCGGTTCGACGTCCAGGCGACCGCCCTCACCAAGCAGGGCCGCCTCGCCGTCTACCCCTCCAGCGCCGGCCAGGAGGCCTGCCAGGTCGCCGCCGCGCTCGCCCTCCGGGACGACGACTGGCTCTTCCCCACCTACCGCGACTCGGTCGCTCTCGTCGCGCGCGGCCTGAAGCCCGGCGAAGTCCTGACGCTGCTTCGCGGCGACGCGCACTGCGGCTACAACCCCGCCGAGACGCGCGTAGCGCCCCAGTGCACTCCGCTCGCGACGCAGACCCTGCACGCCACCGGTCTCGCGCACGCGATGCAGCGACGCGGTGAAGACGCCGTCGCGCTCGCGCTCATCGGGGACGGCGCCACCAGCGAAGGCGACTTCCACGAGGCGCTCAACTTCGCCGCCGTCTTCAAGGCACCCGTGGTGTTCTTCGTGCAGAACAACGGCTACGCGATCTCCGTCCCCTTCGAGAAGCAGAGCGCCGCGCCCGCGCTGGCGTACAAGGGCATCGGCTACGGCATGCGCTCGGAGCAGGTCGACGGCAACGACGCCGTCGCGGTCCTCGCCGTCCTCGACGACGCCGTGAAGCACGCCCGCGAAGGCAAGGGCCCGGTCCTCGTCGAGGCCCACACCTACCGCATCGACGCCCACACCAACGCCGACGACGCCACCCGCTACCGCGACGCGGACGAAGTCGCGAAGTGGCGCGAAGCGGACCCGCTCGAGCGGCTCGGGACCTACCTGGAAGACGACCTGACCGAAGACGACGTCGAGCGATTCCGAGCCGAAGCCGAAGAGTTCGCCCAGTCCGTCCGCGACACCCTGAACGCCGACGCCGAGCTCGACCCGATGTCCCTGTTCGACCACGTCTACGCCGAGCCGACCCGCCAGCTGCAGCGCCAGCGGGCCATGGTCGCGGCCGAGCTGGAGGCCTGATGACGACCACGATGGCGCAGGCGCTCAACGCCGCCCTGCGGGACGCGCTCAAGGACGACGACCGGGTGCTCGTGTTCGGCGAGGACGTCGGCACGCTCGGCGGCGTCTTCCGGGTCACCGACGGCATCACCGCCGACTTCGGCGAGGACCGCTGCTTCGACACGCCCCTGGCCGAGTCCGGCATCGTCGGGTTCGCGGTCGGGATGGCGATGGGCGGGTTCCGCCCGGTCGTCGAGATGCAGTTCGACGCCTTCGCCTACCCCGCGTTCGAGCAGATCACCTCGCACGTGGCGAAGCTGCGCAACCGCACCCGCGGCGCGCTCTCGCTGCCGATGGTCATCCGGATTCCCTACGCCGGCGGCATCGGCGGCGTCGAGCACCACTGCGACTCCAGCGAGGCCTACTACACGCACACGCCGGGCCTGCGCGTCGTCACGCCGGGCACCGCGCAGGACGCCTACGACCTGCTCCGCGACGCCATCCAGTCGCCGGACCCGGTCGTCTTCCTCGAGCCGAAGGCCCGCTACTGGTCCGGCGAAGAGGTGAGCTTCACCCGCAGCGGCCCGGCCATGGACCGGGCCGTCGTCCGGCGCCAGGGCAAGGACGTCACGCTCATCGCGTACGGCCCGATGGTCGCCACGGCGCTGGAGACCGCCGAAGCCGCGACGGCCGAAGGCTGGGACGTCGAGGTCGTCGACCTGCGTTCCTTGAGCCCGTTCGACGACGAGACCGTGACGGCGTCCGTGCGCCGCACCGGGCGGGCCGTCGTCGTCCACGAGGCCGCCGGCTTCGGCGGCTACGGCGCCGAGGTCGTCGCGCGCGTCACCGAGCAGTGCTTCCACCAGCTGCACGCGCCGGTGCTGCGCGTGACCGGGCTCGACATCCCGTACCCGGCGCCGAAGCTCGAGCGCCACACGCTGCCCGACGTCGACCGGATCCTCGACACGATCGCGCGCCTGCAGTGGGCCGACACCCCGGTGGTGGCCGGTGCCTGACTTCCTGCTGCCGGACCTCGGCGAGGGCCTGACCGAGGCGGCCATCCTCAATTGGCACGTCGCGATCGGCGACACGGTCAAGGTCGACCAGATCGTCGTCGAGGTCGAGACGGCGAAGGCCGCCGTCGAGGTGCCGGTGCCCTTCGCCGGTGTCGTGTCCGCGCTGCACGGCGAGCCGGGGCAGCTGCTGCCGGTCGGCGCGCCGCTGCTGTCCGTCGGCGGGTTCGCCGAGCCCGGCGTCACGACGTCGTCCGGGAGCGGCAACGTCCTCATCGGCTACGGCACCGCGCCCACGACCCGCCGCAAACGCGTCCGCCGCGTCGAAGCGCCTGCTCCGAAGGCCAAGGCGCCCGGCGTGATCTCGCCGTTCGTCCGGAAGCTGGCTTCGGACAACGGGATCGACCTCGCGAAGGTCGCCGCGACCGGTCCGGACGGGATCATCCGCCGCGCCGACGTCGAGGCGGCGCTCAAGAAGCCCGTCGCGAAGGGCAAGCGCATCCCATTGACCGGCGTGCGCAAGGCCGTCGCCGACAAGCTCACGACGTCCCGGCGCGAGATCCCCGAAGCGACGGTGTGGGTCGACGTCGACGCGTCCGAGCTGGTCGCCGCGCGGGCGGCCCTGAACGCCAAGACGGACCGGCCGGTGAGCCTGCTCGGGCTGATCGCGCGGTTCGCCGTCGCGGGGCTCAAGAAGTACCCGGAGCTGAACTCGCGCGTCGAGGGCGACGAGATCGTGCTGCTCGACGAGATCCACCTCGGGTTCGCCGCGCAGACCGACCGCGGGCTGGTCGTGCCGGTCGTGCGGGACGCCGGCGCGCTGTCGACCCGGGACCTTTCGGCGGCGATCGGCGACCGCGCTCGCACCGCGCGCGACGGCAAGCTCGCGCCCGCGGACCTCACCGGCGGCACGTTCACCGTGAACAACTACGGCGTCTTCGGCGTCGACGGCTCGGCCGCGATCATCAACCACCCCGAGGCCGCGATCCTCGGCATCGGCCGGATCATCGACCGGCCGTGGGTGGTCGGCGGCACGCTGGCCGTGCGGAAGGTCTGCGAGCTGACGCTGGCCTTCGACCACCGCGTCTGCGACGGCGGCACGGCGGGCGGGTTCCTGCGGTTCGTCGCGGACTGCGTCGAAGCGCCGGTCACGGCCTTGGGCGACCTGTAACGACTCACCGCGCGCAGTGAGTCGGATGTGACGGTCGTGGCACTTAAAGTGTTCGCGTGACGACTCCAGCCCAGCACGACCGGGACCAGGCGGAAGCACGCGTGGGCCGGCTCAAGCAGGACCTGCGCGGCGGGCTGGCGACCCCGCCCGCCGACGTCGAGGCGATGGACGAGCTCGTCGCGACGGCCCACCGGCTGCTCGACTCCGAGCTGGCGTTCGAGGAGGCCAGGCACCGGCTCGCGAACGCCGAGCTCGAGTCGCGGCACGCGGCGACGCAGCGCGCGGTCGTCTACTTCGCGGCCGCGCCGGTGCTGGTGCCGCTGGCCGCCGCGGCGCTGGTGCTGTTCGACGTGCTGTCGCCGGTGTGGCTGCTCGCCCTCGTCCCGCTGTTCGCGGCGGGCCTGTGGATCGGCTTCGGGCCGGTCCGGCGGGTCGGCGACGTCATCCGCGAGCGGACGCGGGCGGCGTGGGCGGGCAGCGGCACGGCCGGGGTGCTGGTGGGCGCGCTGATCCCGTGGCCGGGGACGGTCGTCTGCACGATCCTGGTGGCGCTGGGCGTCGCGGGCACGTGCGGGCTGCTGTGGCGGGAAAGCCGGATCCCGTGAGCCACGGCTACGCGACCTACGGCGACGATCCCGAGTTCACGCAGGAGTACGAGGAGCCCGCCGACTCGACGCGGCGCGACCTCGACGAGCTGTTCGCTGCGGTCGACGGCCTGCGCGCGGCCGCCGAGGAGTCCGACGACCGCCTGCGCCGCGAAGTGGCCGACCTGACCGAGCGGCTCGAGCGCGGCGGCGGGCACCGGCAGGAGGACCGCATCGACCTGCTGGGCCGGCAGCTGGACCGGCTGCAGCAGCAGGTGCAGGCCCTGGAGCGCGCGGTGCGCGTGGCCGACGGCGTACCCCAGCTGAACCTCGACGACGTCGGCGCGGAGACCCGGGCGCTCGCGAAGGAGGCGGCCCGCTGGGACGACCTGCACAAGGAGCTGGTGACGAAGGAGCAGCGCGCCCGGCACTCGGCGGAGATCACGCGGCTTTCTTCGGTGCAGGCGGCCTTGTCCCGCTGCGATGCCGATCTGCTGGAGGTGATGCGCGTCCTGGCGTCGACAGATCGTGGTTCGCGCGCTCGCGGTGATGCGGAGTCGTCGTTGCGGGCGTTGTCGACGCGGCGCCGGACGCTGCTGGACGAGGAGATCCCGGCGGCGATCGCGGCAGCGGACCAGGCCCGCCTGGCGTTGCGCGAGGCGGACGCGGTCGAGGCGCGGATCGTGCCCCAGCTGGAGCGCGCCGAGCGAGCGTGGCACGACCTGCAGGTCCGGCTCCGGACCCGGATCACGGACGCGCTGGGGTCGAACGCCCTGCTGCCGACGTGGTTCGGGCACGCGCTCGGTGTGTCACCCCCGACGGGCGCTTCGGGAGACGCGTGGATCCGGACCGCGGCGTCCGTGCTGGCTTACCGGGTGACGTTCGGGATCAAGGACCCGGCGCTGCCGCTGGGCCCGCCGGCGGGCGAGGACGCGGACACGACCGAGCGTCGCTGGACCTGGCGGGCGAGGCTGGAATCGGACTTGGACGAGCTGGCCCTCTAGCCGATTCCGCACCAGCCGGTGACGGTGATGAACTACGTTTCGATCATGTCCTACCGCGACGCGACGGCCCACTACACCTCGCCCAAAAGGCGTGATCCGGTCAAGACGATGCTGGAAGAAGTGGTCACCCACCGAGTACTGCGTGATGCCATCTCCCGGATCCCGCGTGCGCCCGGCCGGCCGTTGCGGGTGCTCGACGTCGGGTGCGGCACCGGGGACGGCCTGGCGCTGCTGACCGAGCGGCACGGCGCCCTCGCCCCGCTGACCGACGAGCACACCCTCGACTACCTCGGGGTCGACATCGACCCCGACATGGTCGACACGGCCCGCGCACTCCACGCCGGCCGGCGGGCGGAGTTCGTCGTCGCGGACATGCGGTCCGAGCTGCCCGCGGGCGACTTCGACCTCTACCTCTCCTGCGGCGTGCCCTATTCCCACCTTCCCCACGAGGACGTCGTCGAGGTCCTGACCGGCCTCATGCGGCGGATCGTCGAGACCCGCGACCGCGCCGTGCTCGTCGTCGACGTCCTCGGCCGCTACTCCGTCGAGTGGACGCCGAAGTGGCCGGAGACCCGCTGGTCCTACAACATGAGCTTCTTCGAGGACGCGACCGAAACCCTCCACGACCGGATGAGCTTCTTCGACCGCGGGTCGCTCGACGCGGCGCTCGTCGAAGCCGCGATCCGGGCCCGGGCCCGGCTGAGCGGGACGACGTTCACCGACCGGTCGATCCTCGCCGGCCGCCACACCGCCACCCTCGCCTTCAACCCGGCGATCCCGCCCTACCGCACCCTCCTCAACGAGCTCGCCCGCGGCACCACCGACGTCGACCCCGCCCGGCTGCGGTTCGAGCCCCCCACCGGGAACGCGCCCCGGCCGGTGGAACTGTTCTTCGCGGCCTTCGCCGAGCGCTGGAACCGGATCATCACCACCGGAGACCCGCGCTCGCCCGAACACGCGAAGCAGCTGGCGACGTCGCTCTTCGCGTGGGAACAGCAAGCCCAGCAAGGCCTCGGTACCGGGCATTCCCTGATGGCCACCGTGGTCGTCGAACGTCCCACCCTCGCCTGAGAGTCAGGCGCGGAGGGCCGACTCCAGCCGCCGGTGCAGCTCGCCGAGCCGGGACTTGCCCGGCTTGCCGGGCGGGAAGCGGCGGAGGAGGCCGGAGACCGCCGGCGGTGCGTGGTCGAGGGCCCAGCGGATCTCCGCTTCCGCGTCACCGCCGGCGAGTTCGCACGCCAGTGCTGCCTGCTGGGCGGGGCCGACGATGTGCTTCACCTGGTGCGGCGACGCCAGGGGGTGCAGGTAAGCCGCACCCGCCGCGCCGACGGCCGCGCGTGCGGCGGCGGAAGCGGCGGGGTCGGAAGTCTCGCCCGCCGCCTTCAAAGCCGCCCACGCCACCGTGCGAAGCAACTTCGTCCGCAGAGCGCCCGAAGCGAACTCTCGCGCCGCCGCGATCGCTTCCCGGGGGCGAGAATCGCCGGGGACCCGCGACTCGTACAAGGGCAGCGCTCGCGAAGCGCAGTCGGCCGCCCAGCCCGTCAACGCCCGCAGCTCGTCGAGAGTCAGCTCCATGTGGGTGAAGCGTATCTTTGAAACGCCGGTTGAGACTTTCAGGCGACCGCCGGCTGCCGGAGCGGGCGGCGCAGGCGGTTGAACAGCTTCGCGTTGTTCAGCGCGAACACGCCGACCGTCGCGCCGTCCCGCTGCCACACCGCCGCGAACGACGAGGACGACAGGTCGCCGTCGACCACCGAAAGCGTGTCGTCCGGGCGGGGGTGGCCGGCCAGCTGCAGGGTCCCCGCGTACTGGTCCGACCAGACGTACCCGCTCGGTGAGTACGTGCGCGAGGTCTGCCCGGCGAGCAGGTTCGCCACCGCGACCGGTGCCTGCTCCGACGCGTTCGTCCAGTGCTCGTGCCGCCGTCCCGCGTACCGGGCCACATCGCCGACCGCGACCACCTGCGGCAGCTCCGTCACCAGGCCCGCGTCGGTGTGGACGCCGTTGCCGACGGTCAGCCCCGACCCCGCCAGCCAGTCGGTCGCCGGGGTCATGCCGACGCCCACCACGACCACGTCGGCCGGGACGAGCGACCCGTCGGCCAGGTGGACGCCCGCCTCGGACATGCCCTCGACCCGGACGCCGCAACGCAGGTCCGTGCCGTGGTCGGCGTGCAGCCGCGCGCACACCGCCGCCAGCTCCGGGCCCAGGACCGGTGCCAGGGGAGCGGCCAAAGCTTCCAGGACGACCACGTCGAGACCCAGCGAACGGCACGTCGAGGCCACCTCGGCCCCGATGAACCCGGCGCCGACGATCGCCACCCGCACCCCGGGCACCAACGCCGCGCGCAACGCGAGAGCGTCGTCGAGTGTCCGCAGCGTGTGGGCGGCTGCGAAACCCGGCAAGGTGCGCGCCTGGCCGCCGGTGGCGATCACCACGCCGTCCGCGTGCACCGAACCGCCGTCCGACAGCAGCACCCGGCGTGCGGCGGGCTCCAGCGCCGTCGCCTGCACGCCGAGCCGGAAGTCCAGGGCCAGCGATGCGAGGTCCCCCGCGTCGAGCAGCTCCAGCGACGCCTGCGACGCCGTCCCGGCCAGGAAGCCTTTGGACAGCGGCGGCCGGTCGTAGGGCAGGTGCGCCTCCGAACCGATCAGCACGATCCCGCCGTCGTAGCCCTGCGCGCGCAGCTCCTGCGCGGCGCGGACCCCGGCGAGCGACGCGCCGACGACCGCGATGCGCTTCACGCCGCGTCCTCGCGAGCCACGCCCTGGACGTAGATGACGCCTTCGTCGACGACGACCGAGTACGTGCGGACCGGTTCCTTCGCGGGCAGGCAGCTCGGCACACCCGTGCGCAGGTCGAACAGCGCCGCGTGCAGCGGGCACTCGACGAAGCAGCCTTCGAGCCAGCCGTCGGCCAGGGAGGCGTCCTGGTGGGTGCACGTGTCGTCGATGGCGTACAGCTCCCCGTCTTCGGTGTTGAACACCGCGATGGCGGGCGACCCGGGGATCCGGACGGACTCACCCGGGGGCAGCTCGTCCACCGTGCATGCGCGAATCATGAGTCCTCCGAGACTGTTGCGCATAGGGGAACATCTACTGTGATCCGCAACAAAGTCTGAATCCCCTGAAGGACGTCGTCAAGGGGGTACGCCCCGGTAGTTTCCGTTAGCGGGTAACGGATATTCCGGGCACGTCGAAGGCCCGTACCGAGGATGGCGGTACGGGCGCTACGACGTCCGGGCTAGTTCTCCCCGTGCCGGTGGAACGGCGTCTTGATCGGGGCCAGCGGGGTGTTGCCGAGGATGAGGTCGGCCGCCTTCTCGGCGGTCATCATCACCGGTGCGTAGATGTTGCCGTTGGGGATGTACGGCATGACCGACGCGTCGACGACGCGCAGGCCCTCGGTGCCGTGCACCCGCATGGTCTGCGGGTCGACGACGGACTTCTCGTCCACGCCCATCCGCGCGGTGCACGACGGGTGCAGCGCCGTCTCGGCGTCCTTGGCGACCCAGTCCAGGATCTCCTCGTCCGTCTCGACCGACGGCCCCGGCGAGATCTCGCCGCCGTTGTAGGGGTCCATCGCGGACTGGTTGAGGATCTTCCGCGCCACCCGCACGGCTTCGACCCATTCCTTGCGGTCGTTCTCCGTCGACAGGTAGTTGAACTTGAGCGCCGGGTGCTGCCGCGGGTCGGTCGAGGTGATCTTCACCGAGCCGCGGGTGTCGGCGTACATCGGGCCGACGTGCACCTGGTAGCCGTGGCCTTCCGTGGGTGCCGAACCGTCGTAGCGGATCGCCACCGGCAGGAAGTGGAACATCAGGTTCGGGTACTTCACCTCGTCGTTCGAGCGGACGAACCCGCCGCCCTCGAAGTGGTTGGTCGCGGCCGGCCCGGACCGCAGGAACAGCCACTGCGCGCCGATGAAGGGCCGCTTCCACTTCGCCAGCGACGGCTGCATCGACACCGGTTGCTTGCAGGAGTACTGGATGTACACCTCCAAGTGGTCCTGGAGGTTCTCGCCGACGCCCGGCAGGTCCTTCACGACGTCGATGCCGAGCTTCTCCAGGTCGGCCGCGTTGCCGACGCCGGACAGCTGCAACAGCTGCGGGCTGTTGATCGCCCCGCCGCAGAGGATGATCTCCTTGCCGTACACCTCACCCGGCATGCCCCGGCCCTCGGCGTACTCGACGCCGATCGCGCGCGTGCCCTCGAAGAGGATCTGCGACACGAACGCGTGCGTCTTCACCGTGAGGTTGGGCCGGTTCTCCACCGGGTGCAGGTACGCGCCCGCCGCCGACAGCCGCCGTCCTTTCCGGACGTTGCGGTCGAAGGCCGCGAAGCCCTCCTGCCGGTAGCCGTTGACGTCGTCGGTGCGTGGGTAGCCCGCCTGCTCGGCGGCGTCGAAGAAGGCTTGGAACAACGGGTTGGTCGCCGGGCCGCGTTCCAGTTCGAGCGGCCCGTCGTGGCCGCGCCACTGCCCGTCCGGCGCATCAGCGAGGCAGTTTTCCATCCTGTTGAAGTACGGCAGGCAATGGGCATAGTCCCAAGTGGACATTCCGGGGTCGCCGGCCCAGCGTTCGTAGTCCATCGGGTTGCCGCGCTGGAAGATCATCCCGTTGATGCTGGACGACCCGCCGAGCACCTTGCCGCGAGCGTGGTAGATGCGGCGGCGGTTCATGTGCGGCTCGGGCTCGCTGCGGTAGCCCCAGTCGTAGAACTTCGACCCGATCGGGAAGGTCAGCGCGGCCGGCATGTGGATGAAGACGTCCCACTTGTAGTCGGACCGCCCGGCTTCCAGCACGAGGACCTTGTTCGCGGGGTCCGCCGAAAGCCGGTTCGCCAGCGCGCAGCCCGCCGAGCCACCGCCGACGATGACGAAGTCGTAGGTATCGGAACTCATGGGGTCCTCCTTGAGAACCTTATTCAGCCGTCGGCCGGCGCGAGAGTCACTGCCGGCAGGTATGTCACGATCCGTAGCGCCGTCCTAACCAGAATAAGATTCTCAGCCGGGTAGCGAATCCGGGGCGCTGTCGGGCATGTGCTCGGGGCTCGTGTGCGACGAACCCCAGGTGCGGCGCCGGACGTACAGCATGATCGCACCGATGATCACGATCAGCCCGGTGACGATCACCGCGCCCCACTGGAAGTACCAGTGGTCCTCGCCGTAGACCTCGGGGCGCGGCCAGATCAGGTTGATCGTCATCCCCGCGCCGTAGAGCACCGCGACCAGGTTCACCACCGTGCCCCAGCGGCCCAGCTTGAAGTACGGGCCGTGCTCCGGGCGCGGCCACTGCCCGCGCAGGCGGCGGATCAGCATCGGGCCGGTGACCATCAGGTAGGGGATGTAGAACAGGATGATCGCCGTCGAGGTCAGGATGAAGAACGCCCGCTGGTTGCCGAGGTTGATCAGCAGCACGACGACGGTGAGGCCGCCGGTCAGCAGTGCGGGCAGGACCGGCGTCTTCGAGCGCGGCGACACCTTCGCCATCGCCTTGCTGAACGGCAGCCGGCCGTCGCGGGCCATCGCCCACGCCATCCGGATCGCCGCGGTCTGCACCGCGAGGCAGCAGACGGTGATCGCGATCGCCGAGCAGATCAGGAACGCGTCGCCGAGTCCTTCGCCGAGGGTGCTCTTCAGCAGGTACGGCATGCCGGACGTGCTGAGCTCCTTGGCGCTCAGGTCGCCGACGGCCATCATGCCGAACAGCATGATCAGCCCGCCGACGATGAACGCCGCGGTGATCGCCCGGAGGATCGCGCGCGGTGCGTGCCGCCGCGGCTGGGTGGTCTCCTCGGCCAGCGAGCCCGCGGTGTCGAAGCCGTAGAAGACGTACGCGCTCATCAGCGACGCCACCAGGAACGCCCCGAGGTACCCGGACGAGTGACCGTCACCCGTGCCAGCCGTGTCGAAGACGATGCCGGGGCCCCGCTTGATGTGGATGGCCAGCGCGATCACCAGCAGGACGCTCGCGCCGAGTTCCACCGCGACGCCGAAGTTGTTGATCTTCGCCATCAGCTTGACGCCGATGATGTTGATGATCGTGGCGAACACGACCAGCACCAGGGCCAGGATGATGGCGTTCTGCGCGCCGCCGGGTGTCGAGGTCAGGCCGGCGTCGTCGTCGCTGCCGACGATCTGGAACGCGGTCGAGACCTGCGGCAGGATGATCTGGTAGGCGACCGCGACCGCCGCCGCCGTCACGATCGCGCCGATGATCATGATCCAGCCGGCCAGCCACGACGTCGCGGGTTTCGCGATCTGCTTGGCCCACTGGTACACCGAGCCGGCGAGCGGGAACTGCCCGGCCAGCTCGGCGAAGCACAACGCGACGGCTGCCTGGCCGACGAAGACCAGCGGCCACGTCCAGATGAACGCCGGCCCGCCCGAGCCGAAGCCGAAGAAGAACAGCTGGAACACGCCGGTGAGGATGGAGATGTAGCTGAACCCGGCGGCGAAGCTGGAGAAGGATCCCAGGGAGCGTTCGAGCTCCTGGCGGTAGCCGAACTTCTCGAGGTCGGAGCTGTCGTCCGGGGCAGGCCCCCCGCCCGCCGGCTTTTCTTGCGTGGTCATGGCAACGTCCTCACATCGTGGGTGGGGGAGGGATCAGCCTTTGAACCAGTGCTGCGGAACGGGATCGATGTTCTGGTAGACGTGCTTGCTTTCCTGGTACTCCGCGAGCCCGGACGGCCCGAGTTCGCGGCCGATGCCGGACTTCCCGAACCCGCCCCACTCCGCCTGCGGCAGGTAGGGGTGGTAGTCGTTGATCCACACGGTGCCGTGGCGCAGGGCCCCGGCGACCCGCTGGGCGCGGGACGCGTCCGACGTCCACACGGCTCCGGCGAGCCCGTACTCGGTGTCGTTGGCCAGCGCGATCGCGTCGGCCTCTTCGGTGAAGCGTTCCACGGTGACGACCGGGCCGAAGACCTCTTCCCGGACGATCGCCATGTCCCTGGTGCAGCCGGAGAACACCGTCGGCCGCAGGAAGAAACCGTTTTCGTACTCCGGACCTTCCGGCCGCTTGCCGCCCGCCCGGAGCGTCGCGCCTTCCGCGAGAGCGCTTTCGATGTAGCCCTCGACCTTGGCGCGGTGCTGCGCCGAGACGAGCGGGCCCGTCTCGGTCGCGGGGTCGAGGCCGTCGCCGACCCGGATCCGGTCGGCGCGCGCGGCGAGGTCCGCCACGAACCGGTCATGGATCCCATCCTGGACGATCAAGCGCGCGCCCGCCGAGCAGACCTGTCCCGAATGGACGAACGCGGCCATCAGCGCGTAGTCGAGGGCGGTGTCGTAGTCGGCGTCGGCGAAGACCACGTTCGGGTTCTTGCCGCCGAGCTCGAGGGCGACCCGCCGGACGCCCTTCGCGGCGGCCGTCATGATCTTCTCGCCGGTCGCGTAGCCGCCGGTGAAGGAGACCAGGTCGACGCCCGGGTGCTCGACCATCGCCGCGCCGACGTGGCCCGGCCCGAGCAGGAGGTTGACGACGCCGGGCGGCGCGCCGGCCTCCTCCAGGAGGGCGACGAGCTTGATCGTGGTCAGCGGCGTGACTTCGCTGGGCTTGAGCACGACGGTGTTGCCCGCGGCCAGCGCGGGCGCGACCTTCCAGGACATCTGGAGCAGCGGGTAGTTCCACGGCGCGATGAGCGCGCAGACGCCGACCGGCTCGTGCACGATCCGGCTGACGACCGTCGCGCTGCCCGCGTCGACCAGGCGTCCGGCGTCCTTGCCGGCGAGGTCGGCGTAGTAGCGGAAGACGTTGGTTACGTCGTCGATGTCGATGCGGCCTTCGCCCAGCGTCTTGCCGGTGTCGAGGCTCTCGGTGCGGGCGAGCTCTTCGCGGTCGCGGACGAGCAGGGCGGCGGTGCGCCGGAGCAGCTCGCCGCGTTCGAGGGCGGTCGTGCGGCGCCAGGGGCCCGCGTCGAAGGCCCGCCTGGCCGCTCCGACCGCGGCGTCGACTTCCTCGCGGCCGGCTTCGGCGACCTGCTCGATCACCTGGCCGGTGGCGGGGTTGAGCACGTCGGAGTGGTTTCCGGCGTCCGACCAGATTCCGTCGATGTGGAGGTCTTTCATGCGGCCCTTCCCGGATCGGTAGTGGCTGCGTCGCGCGTCGAGTGCGTACATTTGTACGCGAAGCGTGTACAGATGTCCACAAGGGGGCTTGATGGCCAGGAGCGAACCCGGCGCAACGCGGCGCCGCGGTCCGAACGACCCCGAACGGCGGGCCCGGATCGCCAAGGCGGCGATCGAGGTGGTCGCCCAGCGGGGGATCGACGGGGTCACGCACCGCTCGGTCGCGGCGGCGGCCGGTGTCCCGCTCGGCTCGACGACCTACCACTTCGCGACGCTGGACGACCTGCTGGAAGTCGCGCTGCACGAGGCGGCGGAGAAGAACGTCCACGCGCTGAAGGAGTGGGAGTCCGCGCTGCCGCCGGACGCCGACTTCGCCGCGGCGCTCGCCGAACTGGTGATGGGCTACATCAACGAGCAGTACCGGGACACGGTGGTCGAGTACGACCTGTACGTCGCGGCGCTGCACCGGCCGGCGCTCCGCAAGGCGAGCGCGGCCTGGGACGAAGCGCTCATCGCGTTCTTCGGCTCCCGCACCGACCCCCTGACCGGCCGCCTGCTGGCCGGCCTGTTCTGCGGCCTGCTGATGCAGGCGGCCCTGGCCGACCCCCGCCCGACCCGCGAAGAGATCGAAACCCTCTTCCGCCGAGCCATCCACGGCCCCACGATGTGACGGAAGGGGCATCACACGTGATTGAAGGGGCATCACACGTGCTTGGAGAGGCATCGCGCTGATGCCCGCCCAGTCACGCGTGATGCCCGTCCAGTCACGCGTGATGCCCGAAACGTGCCGGAAATCTTTGGCGGGCGTTGAAAAACTTGGGTTGACAGCGCTTCGGGGTGGCAGTCACTCTGTTTCGGGGTGAGCAACAAGACGCGTTCTGCGCAACTCCCGAACTGATCCGCGGAGAGGACCACGCCGGTGACCACTACCGATCTCCCGCCGAGCCTGCTGGCCACGCTGCCGGGCTCCGCCTACACCGATCCGGCGGTCTTCGCGCTGGAGCAGGCGAAGATCTTCGAGGCCGACTGGTTCTGCGCCGTGCGCAGCGCCGACCTCGCCGGGCCCGGCTCGTTCGAGACCGTCCAGGTCGGCAAGGAGAGCGTCCTCGTCTCGCGCGGCCGGGACGGGAAGCTGAACGCCTTCCTCAACGTCTGCCGCCACCGCGGCGCCCGGCTCTGCACGTCCGAAAGCGGCACCGTCAAGCGCGCCTTCCAGTGCCCGTACCACGCCTGGACCTACGGCCTCGACGGCAAGCTCATCGCCGCGCCCAACCTCACCGGCATGCCGGACGTCGACCGGACCGAGTTCGGCCTCACGAAGGTCCACCTGCGCGAATGGCTCGGGTACGCCTGGGTCTGCCTGGCCGACGAGCCGCCGCCGTTCGACGGCAGCGTCGTCGCCGCGGTCACCGAACGACTGGGCGGCGCGGAGGCGATCGAGGCGTACGGCGTCGACGGCCTCGCGCTGGGCAAGCGCATCGAGTACGACGTGAAGGCCAACTGGAAGCAGATCATCGAGAACTTCATGGAGTGCTACCACTGCGCGACGATCCACCCGGAGCTCACCGAGGTCCTCCCGGAGTTCGCCGACGGGTACGCCGCGCAGTACTACGTCGGCCACGGCGCCGAGTTCGGCGGCGACGTCCGGGGCTTCACCATCGACGGCAGCGAGGGCGTCGACCGGCTGCCCGGCGTCACCGAAGACCAGGACCGCAAGTACTACGCCATCACCATCCGCCCGCAGGTGTTCGTCAACCTCGTGCCGGACCACGTCATCCTGCACCGGATGTTCCCGCTGGCCCCGGACCGGACGCTGGTGCGCTGCGACTGGCTGTACCTGCCCGGCGTCGTCGAGTCCGGCCGGGACCTGTCCCGCTCGGTCGAGCTGTTCCACCGGGTGAACCTGCAGGACTTCGAGGCCTGCGAGCGCTGCCAGCTGGCCATGGACTCCCGTTCGTACGTCAACGGCGGCGTGCTCGTGCCCAGCGAGCACCACATCGGCGAGTTCCACGACTGGGTCCGCGGCCGGCTGGGTCTCTAGATCAACGCCCGGATGGCGGCCTCGAACCCGGCGACGTGCTCGAGCGTCAACGCGGCGGCCTTCTCGGCGTCGCCCTCGATGATCGCGGTGAGGAGCGGGACGTGCTCGTCGACGTGGCCGGCCATCCCGGACAGCCGGGGCACGAACACGCACCAGATCCGGGTCGCGAGGTTGTCGTACCGGATCAGGGTGTCCTCGAGGAACGGGTTGTGCACGCACCGGTAGATCGCCCGGTGCAGGGCGAGGTCGGTGCGCAGCAGCTCGGCGTTGTCCCCGGCGGGGACCCCGGCGTCGAGCTGCGCGCGCAGCTCGGTCAGCGTCGCCCGGTCGGCCTCGGTCGCGCGCTCGGCGGCGGCCGCCGTGGCCATCGGCTCCAGCGTCCGCCGGACCTCGGAGATGTGCGCGAGGTCGGAGATGTGGACGTCGGTGGCGAACGTGCCCCGCCGCGGGTATGCGACGACCAGCCGTTCGGACTCCAGCCGTTTCAGTGCTTCGCGGATCGGCGTCCGGCCCATGCCGAGCGTGCCGCCGAGCTCGTCCTCGTTGATGGGCGAGCCCGGCGGGATGTCGAGCATGACGAGCTGGTCGCGGACGAAGAGGTACGCCTGTTCCGCCAGCGACGGGGGATTGACATGGGGATGCACGCCGCATAGCCTACATCGACGATTGATATATCAGAAGTCGACCACGGAAGGTTTCGCGATGACCGCGACGATCGATCCAGTGCTCAACCGCTCCCTGGCCGACTACGACCTGGTGGTCGCCGACGCGATCGGCGCCGAGCTGCGCCGCCAGCAGACGACGCTGGAGATGATCGCTTCCGAGAACTTCGCCCCGCTCTCCGTCCTGCAGGCCCAGGGCTCGGTGCTCACCAACAAGTACGCCGAGGGCTACCCCGGACGTCGCTACTACGGCGGCTGCGAGCACGTCGACGTCCTCGAACAACTCGCCATCGACCGCGTCAAGGCGCTGTTCGGCGCGGGGTTCGCCAACGTCCAGCCGCACTCGGGCGCCCAGGCCAACGCCGCCGCGATGGCCGCGCTCATCAAGCCCGGCGACAAGATCCTCGGCCTGTCGCTGGCCCACGGCGGCCACCTGACCCACGGGATGCGGATCAACTTCTCCGGCCTGCTCTACGACGTCGCCGCCTATGAAGTGTCCGAAAAGGACTTCCGGGTCGACATGGCCGAGGTCGAACGGCTCGCGAAGGAGCACCGGCCGAAGCTGATCATCGCCGGCTGGTCGGCCTACCCGCGTCAGCTCGACTTCGCCCGCTTCCGCGAGATCGCCGACGAGGTCGGCGCGTACCTCATGGTCGACATGGCCCACTTCGCCGGCCTGGTCGCCGCCGGCCTGCACCCGTCGCCGGTGCCGCACGCCCACGTCACGACGACCACGACCCACAAGACCCTCGGCGGCCCGCGGGGCGGCGTGATCCTCACGAACGACGCGGCGCTCGCCAAGAAGGTCAACTCCGCGGTGTTCCCCGGCCAGCAGGGCGGCCCCCTCGAACACGTCATCGCCGCCAAGGCCGTCGCGTTCAAGATGGCCGGCGAACCGGAGTTCGTCGAACGCCAGCAGCGGACCCTGCGCGGCGCGAAGCTCCTGGCCGAGCGGCTGCTGACCGAGAGCGGCATCTCCGTGCTGACCGGCGGCACCGACGTCCACCTGGTGCTCGTCGACCTGCGCGACTCCGAGCTGGACGGCAAGCAGGCCGAAGACCGGCTCCACGAGGTCGGCATCACGGTGAACCGCAACGCCGTCCCGTTCGACCCGCGGCCGCCGATGGTCACTTCCGGCTTGCGGATCGGCACGCCCGCCCTGGCCACCCGCGGCTTCGGCGACGCCGAGTTCCGCGAAGCCGCCGACGTCATCGCCGAGGCGCTCGAGCCCGGCTACGGCGTCGAGAAGCTGCGGGCCCGCGTCACCGCGCTCGCCGAAGCGTTCCCGCTCTACCCGGGGGAGGCCCGATGACCGACCTGCCCGAGCACCCCGACTTCCTCTGGACCGACCCGGAGCCGAAGAAGGCCTACGACGTCGTCATCGTCGGTGGCGGCGGGCACGGGCTCGCCACCGCGTACTACCTGGCCAAGGTGCACGGCATCACCAACGTCGCCGTGCTGGAGAAGGGCTGGCTCGCCGGCGGCAACATGGCCCGCAACACCACGATCATCCGCTCCAACTACCTCTGGGACGAGAGCTCCGGCATCTACGAGCACTCCCTCAAACTGTGGGAAGGCCTCGAAGAGGACCTCGGCTACCCGATCCTCTTCAGCCAGCGCGGGGTGCTGAACCTCGCGCACACCTTGCAGGACGTCCGCGACAGCGTCCGCCGCGTCGAGGCCAACAAGCTCAACGGCATCGACGCCGAATGGGTGGACGCGGCGGGCGTCAAGGAGATCTGCCCGATCGTCAACACCGCACCGGACGTGCGCTACCCGGTGCTCGGCGCGACCTTCCAGCCGCGCGCGGGCATCGCGAAGCACGACTACGTCGCGTGGGGCTTCGCCCGCGCCGCCCACGAAATGGGTGTCGACCTCATCCAGAACTGCGAGGTCACCGGCATTTCGACGGTGAACGGCCGGGTCACCGCCGTCGAGACGTCGAGGGGCCGGATCGCCGCGGGCAAGGTCGCGCTGTGCGCCGCCGGGCACTCGTCGGTGCTGGCGAAGATGGTCGGCCTGGACCTGCCGCTGGCGTCCCATCCGTTGCAGGCCTTGGTGTCCGAGCTGCTGGAACCGATCCACCCGACGGTCGTCATGTCGAACGCCGTGCACGTCTACGTTTCCCAGGCGCACAAGGGCGAACTGGTCATGGGCGCCGGCATCGACAGCTACAACGGCTACGGCCAGCGCGGCTCCTTCCACATCATCGAGGAGCAGATGGCCGCCGCGCTGGAGCTGTTCCCGGTGTTCGCGCGGGCGCACCTGCTGCGGACGTGGGCGGGCATCGTCGACGTCAGCCCGGACGCGTCGCCGATCGTCGGGCTCACCCCGGTCGAGAACCTGTTCCTCAACTGCGGCTGGGGCACCGGCGGCTTCAAGGCCACCCCCGGCGTCGGTGACGTCTTCGCGGCCACCATCGCCCGCGGGAAGCCGCACGAGTACGCCGAACCGTTCACCCTCGACCGGTTCACCACCGGCGCCCTCGTCGACGAGCACGGCGCCGCCGCCGTCGCGCACTGAGTCGTTCACAAGCAGGAGTCTCGATGCAGCTGATCCCTTGCCCCTGGTGCGGGCCGCGCGAGGAAGCCGAATTCCACTACGGCGGCCAAGCCCACGTCGCCTACCCGGAAGACCCGGCCGCACTGTCCGATGAGGACTGGGCGAAGTTCGTCTTCTTCCGCGCCAACCCCAGCGGCCCGCTCGCCGAGCGCTGGAGCCACTCCGCGGGCTGCCGCCGGTGGTTCAACGCCGTCCGCGACACCCGCACCCACGACCTGAAGGCGGTCTACCGCCTCGACGAGCCCAGGCCGGTGATCCCGTGACCCGACTGCCCGGCACCCCGCTCAAGTTCACCTTCGACGGCCGCGAGCTGACCGGTTTCCTCGGCGACACCCTGGCTTCCGCGTTGCTGGCCAACGGCATCCACCGGGTCGCGACCAGCATCAAGTACGGCCGGCCGCGCGGCATCGCCGGCGCCGGCGTCGAGGACTCCAACGCGCTGGTCCAGATCGAAGCGCCGTTCCCGGAGCCGATGCTGTCCGCGACGACGGTCGAACTGTACGACGGTCTGGTCGCGCGCGGCCTGTCCGGCCAAGGTCGCCTGGCCGCCGAGCCGGATCCCGCGCGGTACGACGCGAAGCACGCCCACTGCGATGTCCTGGTCATCGGTGCCGGGCCCGCGGGCCGCGCGGCCGCCGCTGCCGCGGAAGGACGCGTGCTGCTCGTCGACGACCAGCCCGGCGGCGAGGCGCCCGAAGGAGTCCGGTTCCTTTCGCGCACGACGGCGTTCGGCGTGTACGACGACGGGTTCGTGCTGGCCCTGGAGCGCCGGGGCGAACCCGCCGCGCCCGAGCGGATTTCGCGGCAGCGGGTCTGGCGGATCCGGGCGAAGCGGATCGTCATCGCCACCGGCGCCCACGAGCGGCCGATCGTCTTCCCGGACAACGACCGCCCCGGCATCATGCTCGCCTCGGCCGCGCGGACCTACCTGAACCGCTACGGAGTGCTGGCCGGGCGGCGCGTGGTCGTGTTCACCACCAACGACTCCGCGCTGGTCGCCGCCTCCGAACTGGCCGACGCGGGGGCCGAGATCGTGCGGATCGTCGACGCCCGCGAGGGCTACGGCGTCATCGGCACCGACGGCGGCGAGCACATCACCGCCGCGCACGTCGCGGAGCTGGGGTCGCTGGAGGGTGAGCGGGTGCCGTGCGACCTGCTGCTCGTGTCCGGCGGCTGGAACCCGGCCGTGCACCTGTTCAGCCAGGCACGCGGCAAGCTCCGGTACGCCCCCGAGCTGGGCTCCTACGTCCCGGACGGCGACCTGCCGAACGTCAGCGTCGTCGGCGCGGCGGCGGGCGAGGGATTGCCGGAAGCGAAGATCCTCTGGCAGGTGCCCGCCCCGGAGTCCGAAGTGGACACCAGGTTCGTGGACCAGCAGCGGGACGCGACCGTGTCCGACGTCCTGCGCGCGACCGGCGCCGGACTGCGGTCGTTGGAACACATCAAGCGCTACACGACCATCGGCACCGCGCACGATCAGGGCAAGACGTCCGGCATGCTCGCCGCGGGCATCACCGCCGAAGACCTCGGTGTCGACCTGTCGACCCAGCGCCCCACGACGTTCCGGCCGCCGTACACCCCGGTGTCCTTCGCCGCGCTGGCCGGGCGCAACCGCGGTGACCTGCACGATCCCGTGCGCGTCACGACGATCCACCCGTGGCACGTCGAGCACGGCGCCGAGTTCGAGAACGTCGGCCAGTGGAAGCGGCCGTGGTACTACCCGCGAGCCGGCGAGTCGATGCACGACGCCGTCCGGCGCGAATGCCGCGCTGCGCGCAACGACGTCGCGGTGATGGACGGGTCCACGCTGGGCAAGATCGACGTCCAGGGCCCGGACGCCGGCTGGTTCCTCGACATGCTCTACACGAACATGATGAGCACCCTCAAGGTCGGCCGGATCCGCTACGGCGTGATGTGCGGTGTCGACGGCATGGTGATCGACGACGGCACGGTCATCCGCGTCGGGGAGAACCGGTTCCTGGTCACGACCACGACCGGCAACGCGGCGATGGTCCTCGAGTGGATGGAGGAGTGGCTGCAGACGGAGTGGCCGCACCTCGAGGTCTTCGCGACGTCGGTCACCGAGCACTGGGCGACGATCCCCCTGGTCGGGCCGCGCTCGCGGGAAGTCCTGGGCCGGCTGGCGCCGGACCTCGACGTGAGCAACGCAGCCTTCGGGTTCATGACCTGGCAGGATGCCGAGGTCGCCGGGATCAAGGCCCGCGTCTGCCGGATCAGCTTCTCCGGCGAGCTGGCCTACGAGATCAACGTCCCGTCCTGGTACGGGCCCGCGCTGTGGCAGTCCGTAGTGGACGAAGGGGCGACGCCGTACGGCACCGAAACCATGCACGTCCTGCGCGCCGAGAAGGGCTACCCGATCATCGGCCAGGACACCGACGGCACGGTCACCCCGCAGGACCTAGGGATGTCCTGGGCGGTGTCGAAGAAGAAGGCCGACTTCATCGGCAAGCGCTCCTTCGCCCGCGCCGAGAACAACCGGCCGGACCGCAAGCAACTCGTCGGCCTGCTGCCGGTCGACCCGTCGGTGCTGCTGCCCGAAGGCTCGCAGATCATCGAGTCCGAAGTCGTGCCCGAACCCCCGGTGCGGATGCTCGGCCACGTCACCTCCAGCTACGACAGCGCCGCCCTCGGCCGCACCTTCGCGCTCGCTCTGGTGCGCTCGGGCCGCGAACGCGTCGGCGAAACGCTGTACGTCCCGCTCGGCGACCAGGTCGTGCCGGTGACCGTGACCGAATCCGTGCTCTTCGACAAGGAAGGAGCCCGCCGTGACGGTTGACGCGGTCGAAGAACCGTTCCGCACCCAGCTCACCGTGCGCCTCCGGGAGGGGCAGACCCTGCTCGGCGTCGACCTGCCCGCGCCGTGCACGTTCACCAGCGGCCACGGCGTCGACATCCTGTGGATGGGTCCCGACGAGTACCTCGTGCTCGCCGAACCCGGCCGCCAGGCCGAGCTGGAAGCGTCGCTTTCAGGTGAAAGTGCCGCCGTCGTGGATGTGTCGGCGCAGCGCAACGTCGTGCGGCTCACGGGCTCGCACGCGCGGGACGTATTGGCGCACGGGTGCTCGATCGACCTCGACCCGTCGGTTTCGCCGCCGGGCACGTGCGTGCAGACCCTGCTGGCGCGGACCGGGATCGTGCTCATGGCCCGGGAAGAGGGGTTCACGATCCTCGTGCGTCAGTCCTTTTCGGACTACTTCGAGGCCTGGCTGGCCGACGCGAGCCTGGAGTACGTCTCGTGACCTTCACCCTGACCCTCAAGTGCCCCGAACGTTCGGGCATCGTGCACGCCGTCACGACGTTCCTCGTCGGGCAGGGCTGCGACATCGTCGAGCACCAGCAGTTCGACGACGACGTCCGCGGCTCGCTGTTCCTGCGCACGTCGTTCACCTGCACCGAAGAGACCACGGTGGACGATCTCACGCGGGCGTTCTCCCCGGTGGCCGGGGACTTCGGCATGGAGTTCGGCTTCTCGGACGGGACACCGCCGCGGGTCCTGGTGATGGTGTCGAAGTTCGGGCACTGCCTCAACGATCTCCTCTTCCGCTGGCGTGCGGGCGGCCTCGGCGCCGAGATCGCGGTGGTCGTCTCCAACCACGAGGACCTCCGGCCGATGGCCGAGGCGGCCGGTGTCCCGTTCGTGCACGTCCCGGTCACGTCCGACACGAAGCCCGAGGCCGAGCAGCGGCTGCTCGACCTGGTCGGGGAGTACGAGGCCGACCTCATCGTGCTCGCGCGGTACATGCAGGTGCTGTCCAACGAGCTGTGCCAGAAGCTCGAAGGCCGCGCGATCAACATCCACCACTCGTTCCTGCCCGGGTTCAAGGGCGCCAAGCCCTACCACCAGGCCTACGACCGGGGCGTGAAGTACGTCGGCGCGACCGCGCACTACGTCACGCCCGACCTCGACGAGGGCCCGATCATCGAGCAGGAGGTCCAGCGCGTCGACCACACGTACTCGCCGCGCGAGCTCGTGACCGTCGGCCGCGACGCCGAAGCCCTCGCCCTCTCCCGCGCGGTGCGCTGGCACTGCGAACGCCGCGTCCTGCTCAACGGCAACAGCACCGTCGTCTTCCGGTAGAAGGAGTTCCGCCATGACCGCACCGAAAGTCGTGATCATCGGCGCCGGCATCGTCGGCGCGAACCTGGCCGACGAGCTGACCACCCGGGGCTGGTCCGACGTGACCGTCCTCGACCAGGGCCCGCTGCCGCGCACCGGCGGCTCGACGTCGCACGCGCCCGGCCTGGTGTTCCAGACCAACACCTCCAAGAGCATGACGGAGTTCGCGAAGTACACCGTCGGGAAGCTCCTGGAGCTGGACTGCTTCCTCCAGGTCGGCGGCATGGAGGTCGCGACGACGCCGGCGCGCTGGGAGGACCTCAAGCGCAAGCACGGCTGGGCGACGTCGTGGGGCGTCCCGGGCTCGATCATCGACGCCGAGGAGTGCGTCCGCCGGTGGCCGCTGCTCGACGGCTCGCAGGTGTTCGGCGCGCTGCACACGCCGACCGATGGGCTGGCGCGGGCCGCGAAGGCCGTCGAAGTGCTGGCTGAGCGGGCCACCTCGCGGGGTGCTCGGTTCGTCGGGTCGACCCGCGTGACCGACGTCCTGCGGGAGGGCGGGCGCGTCACCGGGGTCCGGACCGACCAGGGGGACTTCCCCGCCGACGTCGTCGTGTCGTGCGCCGGCTTCTGGGGCCGCGAGGTCGGCGCGATGGTGGGCATGGACGTCCCGCTGCTGCCGCTCGCGCACCAGTACGTCAAGACCGGCCGGGTCGACGAGCTGGTCGGCCGCAACACCGAGGAGGTCGAAGCGAGCCTGCCGATCCTGCGCCACCAGGACCAGGACCTCTACTTCCGCGAGCACGTCGACCGGATCGGCATCGGCTCCTACGCGCACCGGCCGATGCCGGTCGAGGAGTCCACATTGGACCCGTCGGTGACCGAAACGGCCATGCCGTCGATGCTGCCCTTCACCGAGGACGACTTCGCGCCGTCGTGGGAGGAGAGCAAGCTGCTGCTGCCCGCGCTGCGGCAGACGAAGGTCGAAGAGGGGTTCAACGGCATCTTCTCGTTCACCCCCGACGGCCAGTCGCTGGTCGGCGAGTCCGCCGACGTCCGCGGGTTCTGGCTCGCCGAAGCGGTGTGGGTGACGCACTCCGCGGGCATCGCCAAGGCCGTCGCCGAGCTGCTGGTCGACGGGCGCTCGGAGACCGACCTGCACGAGGTCGACGTCCACCGCTTCGAGGACGTCCAGCTCGCGCCGTCGTACGTGAGCGAGACGTCGCAGCAGAACTTCGTCGAGGTCTACGACATCCTGCACCCGTTGCAGCCCAAGCTTTCCCCGCGCGACCTGCGCGTGACGCCGTTCCACGTCCGGCAGCGCGAGCTGGGCGCGGTGTTCCTGGAGGCGGGTGGCTGGGAGCGGCCGCACTGGTTCGAGGCCAACGCGCCGCTGCTGAAGAAGCTGCCGCACGACGCGCTGCCGCCGGCGCGGGACGCGTGGTCGGCGCAGTTCCACTCGCCGATCGCGGCGGCCGAGGCGTGGCACACGCGCAACGGTGTGGCGCTGTACGACATGACGCCGCTGAAGCGCGTCGAGGTCAGCGGAAGTGGGTCACTGGAGTTCTTGCAGTCACTGAACACGAACCAGCTGGAGAAGTCGGTCGGGTCGGTCACCTACACGCTGATGCTGGACGAGGCGGGCGGCGTCCGCAGCGACGTCACGGTGGCGCGCCTCGGGCCGGAGCTGTTCCAGGCCGGGATCAACGGGAACATCGACGTCGACCACCTCGTGAAGCACGCGCCCGACGGCGTCCGGATCCGGGACATCACCGGCGGGACGTGCTGCATCGGCGTCTGGGGCCCGCTCGCGCGTGACCTCGTGCAGCCGCTGAGCCGGGAAGACTTCTCGCACACCGGGTTGAAGTACTTCCGGGCCCGCGAGGCGCGGATCGCCGGTGTCCCGGTCGTCGCGATGCGGCTGTCCTACGTGGGCGAACTCGGCTGGGAGATCTACACGAGCGCGGACAACGGCCTGCGGCTGTGGGACGCGCTGTGGGCGGCTGGGCAGCCCCTGGGCGTCATCGCGGCCGGGCGGGCGGCGTTCAACAGCCTGCGGCTGGAGAAGGGCTACCGGCTGTGGGGCACCGACATGACGACCGAGCACGACCCGTACGAAGCCGGCGTCGGCTTCGCCGTGCGCCCGGCGAAGGGCGAGTTCCTCGGGCGCGCCGCGATCGAGGGCCGGAGCGAGGACACGGCGTCGCGGCGGCTGCGCTGCCTGACGGTCGACGACGGCCGCACGGTCGTGCTGGGCAAGGAACCGGTGTTCGTCGACGGGGTCGCTTCGGGCTACGTCACGAGCGCGGCGTACGGCTACACGATCGGCCGGCCGATCGCGTACGCGTGGCTGCCGGCGTCGGCGCACGTCGGCAGTGGTGTCGAAATCGAGTACTTCGGCCGCCGGGTCGCGGCCACCGTGGCCGCCGAGCCGCTGGTCGACCCCGGCATGGAACGGATCCGGCGCTAGACGGAAGGCACAGCGATGCGTGACCAGACCATGACCGACTTCCTCAAGGCCCTCGCTTCGCCCGACTCCCCGGGCGGGGGCGTGACGGCCGCGTTGCACGTCGCCCAGGCCGCGGCGCTGGTGGCCCGCTGCGCCGAGGAGCGTGCGGTGGTGGCCGAAGCGGAGGCGCTGAGCATGCACGCGCTGCGGCTGGCGGAGAAGGACGCGCACGCGGCCAAGACGGTCACCCGCGCCCGACGGCAGCCGGCGGGCGACCTCCGCGACCGCGCGCTGGCGGACGCCCGGCGAGGCGCCCGCGTCCCGCCGGCGGACGTGATCGCGGGGGCGACGGTGGTGCTGGACCTCGCCGAGCGCGTGCCGCCGGGGCCGCGGGTCGCGACCGATCTCGCGGCCGCGGCGGAAGCGGCCCGTGCCGCGGCGGCGACCGCCGGGGTGAGCATCGAGGTGCTCTCCGCGGGCCTGCCGGAGGACGCGGTCCTGCGCGAGACGGTCGCCGCGATCCACGCCCGGGCCGATCGCCTCACCACGGCCCTCCGGGAGGGATAGCTTCGACCTCGCCGGGTAATCCACAGCAACTCCATGGAACCGCGCCAGGAAATTCTCAGGATCGCGGGGTTTCCTGGAACGGCCGGAGGCTTGTCGAGGGCTGGAGCTGTGCATGAGCGAGTACGACCGAGGGCCGCAGGGCGACGGCGGGTACCCGTACGGCTACGGCCAGGGCGAATACCCGCAGGGCCAGGGCTACTACGACCAGCAGCCCCCCACCGGGCAGCAGTACTACGGGCAGCAGCCCTACGACCACCAGTACGGCCAGGCCCGTGACCAGTGGGGACGCCCGTACCCGCCGCAGTACACCCAGCCCCAGGGGTTCTACGGCCAACCGGGGTACGGCTACCCGCCGCCCGTCCCGCAGCCGCCGCGACGGCGTCCGCTGCGGGCGCTGACCTTCGCCGTCGTCGCGGTGGCCATCGCGGTCGTCGCCGGGCTCGGCATCGGGCACCTCATCTCCGCCTCGACCACCCCGAACGCGAGCGGCAACCAGAACTTCGGTTTCTCCGGCCAGCCCAGCGCGTCGGCCACCGCGCTCGACGCCGGCGCCGTGGCCGCGAAGGTCAACCCGGCGATCGTCAACATCAACACCGAGCTCGGGCTGCAGGGCGCGGCCGCGGCGGGCACCGGCATCGTGCTCACCGCCGACGGCGAGGTGCTCACGAACAACCACGTCGTCGCCGGCGCGACCAGCATCAAGGTCACCAGCATCGGCACCGGGGACACGTACCAGGCGCACGTCGTGGGGTACGACCGCAGCGAGGACGTCGCGGTCATCCAGCTCGAAGACGCCTCCGGCCTGCCCACCGCGAGCATCGGCGACTCGTCCACGGTGAAGGTCGGCGACCAGATCCTCGGCCTCGGCAACGCCGGCGGCAAGGGCGGCGACCCCGTCCCGGCGCCCGGCACGGTGACCGCGCTCGACCGGTCGATCACCGCCTCCGACGAGTCCAGCGGGTCGTCCGAGCAGCTCACCGGCCTGATCCAGGTGCGCGCGAACATCGAGTCCGGTGACTCCGGCGGCCCGCTCGTCAACGCGAACGCGCAGGTCATCGGCGTCGACACCGCCGCGTCCACCGGCTACCAGCTCAACGGGCGCCGCAGCGGCGCCGGTGGCCAGGGCTTCGCGATCCCGATCAACCAGGCCGTCGACATCGCGCACCGGATCGTCGCGGGCACCGCGTCGGACAAGATCCACATCGGCAAGACGGCGTTCATCGGCGTCTCGGTCTCCGATGGTCAGGGGGCCCGGATCCGCGACGTCGTCGCGCGCGGGCCGGCGCAGCGAGCGGGCCTCGCGGCCGGCGACGTGATCACGGCGATCGACGGCAAGCCGATCGACTCGGCGACGACGCTGACGAACGTGATGGACACCCACCACCCGGGCGACAAGCTGACGCTGACGGTGACCGGTGCCGCGGGCGGGCAGCGGCAGGTTCAGGTGACGGCGGCCGAGGGGCCCGTGGGCTGAGTCAGCGCAGGGTCTCGTTGAGCACCTCGCGGTGCGTCCGCTTCGCCGCGAGGTAGCGCTCGCGGCCGGCGTCGGTGAGGGTCACGAAGATGCCGCGCCGGTCGACCTCGCACAGCGCGCGCTCGACCAGGCCTTCCTTCTCGAGGCGGGCGACCAGCCGGGAAGTGGCGCTCTGGCTGAGGTGGATGGCGCCGGTGAGGTCGGCCGAGCGGCACTTGAAGTCGCAGGTCGCGAGCCGTTCCAGGGCTTCGAACTCGTTCGCGCCGATCCCGTGGCGCTCCTGCAGGCGGCACTCGAGCGTGGTGAACACGGCCGAGTAGCGGGCCAGCAACTCGTGCCACTCCTGGACCAGACCCTGCTCAGCGACGTCGCTCACGGCGACCAACCTAGCATGCACGGACATCAGATGCAAATACATTAAATGCTTAGACATTAGATGCGCGTGCATGTACTGTCGCCGACATGAGCTCTTCCGTGTCCTTGTCCACCACCTCGACCCGGTGGGACGCACGTCTCTGGGGTGTCCTGCTCACCGTTTCGATCGTCATCGGCCTCGACGCGCTCGACGTGTCGATGGTCGGGGTCGCGCTCCCCGCCATCCAGGCCGACCTCGGCCTGTCCACCAACGCGCTGCAATGGGTCGTCAGCGGCTACGTCCTGGGCTACGGCGGCCTGCTGCTGCTCGGCGGGCGCACCGCCGACCTGCTCGGCCGGCGTCGCGTGTTCCTGGTCGCCGTCGCCGTGTTCGCGCTGGCCTCGCTGCTCGGCGGCCTCGTCGACGACGGCGCGCTGCTCATCGCGAGCCGCTTCATCAAGGGCCTGGCCGCCGCGTTCACCGCCCCGGCCGCCCTGTCCATCATCACCACGACGTTCCAGGAAGGCCCGGCCCGCAACAAGGCGATCAGCATCTTCGCCGTGTTCGGGGCGAGCGGCTACTCCGCCGGGCTCGTGTTCTCCGGCCTGCTGACCGAGGTCGGCTGGCGCTGGACGTTCCTGCTGCCCGCGCCGATCGCGCTGGTCGCCCTGGTCGCCGCGTGGAAGCTGATTCCGAGCTACGCGAAGGAAGAGGGCCGCGGCTACGACTTCCCGGGCGCCATCACCGGCGCCGCCGGCTCGCTGCTGCTGGTGTTCGGCGTCGTCGAGGCACCCGAGATCGGCTGGGCCGCGCCGCGCACGCTGATCACGTTCGCCGTCGCGCTCGCGTTGCTGGTGACGTTCGTGGTCATCGAGAAGCGCAGCAGCCACCCGTTGCTGCGCCTGGGAATTCTTCGCTCGGGACCGCTCGCGAGGGCGAACCTCGGCGGCGCGCTGTTCTTCGGCGCGTACATCGGGTTCCAGTTCGTCGTGATGCTGTACCTGCAGCGGGTGCTCGGCTGGTCGGCGCTGCAGACCGCGCTCGGCTTCCTGCCGGCGGCGCTGATCGTGGCGTTCGGCTCGCCGCGCATCGAGCCGCTGATCGACCGCGTCGGCACGCCGCGCACGATCTTCGCGGGCGTCGTCGCGCACGTGCTGGGTTACGCGCTGTTCCTGCGGGTGGACGAGCACTCGGGGTACGCGGCGTTCGTGCTGCCCAGCATGATCCTGCTCGGCATCGGCTTCACGCTGGCGTTCTCCTCGCTCAACATCCAGGCCACGGCCGGGATTTCGGACAGCGAGCAGGGGCTGGCGGGCGGCTTGCTGAACACGTCCCTCCAGGTCGGCGGCGCGATCGGGCTCGCGGTGGTGACGGCGGTCCTGACCGCCAACGGCGGCCGTGAGGCCTCCCCGGCAGCCCTGCTCACCGGCCTGACGCCGGCGCTGAGCGTGGTCACCGGCATCGCGGTGCTGGGGTTGCTGATCGCGATCAGCGGCCTGGTGGCCCGGAAGCGGGAGGCGGAGGAGCCGGTCCTGGAGCCGGAAGACCTGCTGGCTCTCGCGGACTGAAACCACGCGGAAGAGCCACCATCGCGGGGGATGGTGGCTCTTCCGCGGCCGAACGACACCGGATCGTGTCGGTGCCCTCGGCCAGCGTGGAAAACGGGGGCTGCTCAGGCCGGGATCGCCACCCCCGGCCGGGAGCCGCGGAACCGCAGCGCCGCCAGCGCGGTCATCGCGATGCCCGCCGCGGCCAGCAGCACCGCCGTGCGCAGACCGTCCACTTCGGACGTTCCCGCGTTGGCCACGGCCACGAACACCGCCAGCCCGACCGTTCCGCCGACCTGCTGGGCCGTCGACGCCACTCCGGACGCGATTCCCTGCGCCGTCACCGGAATCCCGGCGGCCGCCGCACCGAACATCAGCGTGTAGCCCGCTCCCTGGCCCAGCCCGAGCACCACCAGTGCGGGGACCACCGCGAGGTACGACGCCTCCGCGGTCATCGACAGCCCCAGCAATGCCGCCCCAGCTCCGCCGGCGAGCAAGGAAACCACCAGCGTCGGACGCGTGCCGTAGCGGGTGGCCAGCCGGCCGGCCGCCTGCGAACCCGCCGCGATCGCGACCATCGGGACGCCGAACGCCAGCCCGGTCGCCAGCGCGCCGTAGCCGTGCACGCCCTGGAAGTACGCGGTGAGGAAGTACAGCAGCGTCCCGAACGTGCCCATGTAGAGGAACGTCACGACAACCCCGGTGCCGAGGTTGCGCTCCCGCAGGAGCCGCAACGGCAACAGCGGGTCGCGGCTGCGGCGCTCGATCACCGCGAACGCGGCCAGCAGCGCGAAGCCGGCGGAAGCCGGGACCACCACCGACGTCCAGCCCAGCTCGGGGCCTTCGACCAGCGCGAACACCACCGACGTCGTCCCCAGCGTCGCGGTCAGCGCGCCGCCGAGGTCGAACCGGCGGCCGGGCTCCCGGGCGGGGTCGCCGGGCAAGAGCGCGAAGGCCAGCACCGCGGCCGCCGCGGCCAACGGGACGTTCACGAAGAACACCGCCGCCCAGCCGGACACCTGCGTCAGCACGCCGCCGAGCAGCGAACCGAGGATCATCCCGCTGCCGCCCGCGGTACCCCACACCGCGAACGCGCGGTTGCGGTCGCGGCCGGCCGCGAACAGCGTGCCGACCAGTGTCAGCGTCGCGGGGAAGAGCAGCGCCCCGCCCAGGCCCTGCCCGGCCCGGGCGCCGACGAGCAGGCCGGGGTCCCCGGCCAACCCGCCCACCAGCGAAGACCCGGCGTAGAGCGCGCACCCGGCGGCGAACACCCGGCGCGGGCCGAACAGGTCGCACGCCCGGCCGCCCAGCAGGAGGAACCCGCCGAACGCCACGGCGTACGCGCTCACCACCCACTGCAGGCTCTGGGCGGAGAAGCCGAGTTCGCGGCCGATGTCCGGCAGTGCCACGTACACGATGTTGTAGTCGAGGGAGATGATCAGCTGCGCGAACGCCAGCAGTGCCAGCACCGCGCCCGGGCGGCGGGTCACCGGGCCACCCGCTCGTCCGTGCCGGGCACCTTCGCCGTCGTGATGGCGATGCGGTTCCACGTGTTGATGGTGAAGATCAGCGCGAGCAGCTGCGCCAGTTCGTCTTCCGCGAACTGGCCGGCGGCCCGGGCGTAGACGTCGTCGGGGACGCCGCCGGAGATGAGGGTCACCGCTTCGGTGAGGGCCAGCGCGGCCTGTTCCTTTTCGCTGAAGAAGTGACCGGCCTCGTGCCACACGGCGACCATGTGCAGCCGCTCCTCGCTCTCGCCGGCCTTGCGGGCGTCGGAGGTGTGCATGTGCAGGCAGTAGGCGCAGCGGTTGAGCTGCGACGCGCGGATCTGGACCAGCTCGACCAGCGCGGGGTCCAGGCCGGCGCGGGCGGCGGCGTCGAAGCCGATCAGGGCCTTGAAGGCCTTCGGAGCGGACTTGGCGAAGTTGAGGCGGGAGTTCGTCATGACCAGAAATCTAGGGCCCGGTTGACCTCCGTGTAGGGTGCATTTCCGTGCCGGAATCATGGGTCAATCTGGGGGAGCGGCTCGGCGCCGACCTGCACCTCGAGCTGGCGGGCACCGGCGGCAAACGGGCCGCGCTCATCACCGCGCTGCGCGACGCCGTCCGCGCCGGACGCCTCGCCCCGGGCACCCGGCTCCCGCCCTACCGGTCGCTGGCCGCCGACCTCGGGCTGGCGCGCAACACCGTCGCCGACGCGTACGCCGAGCTGGTCGCCGAGGGCTGGCTGACCGCCGTCCAGGGCTCGGGCACCCGCGTCGCCGCGCGGGCCGAACCGCTCCCGGCCACCCGGGCGCCGAAGAACGCGCCGGGTCCTCCGGTGCCGCGGCACAACCTGCGGCAGGGCCAGCCGGACGCGACGTCGTTCCCGCGTCCGGAATGGCTCACCGCCGCGCGCCGAGCGCTGAGCGTCGCCCCGCACGACGCCTTCGGGCCCGGCGACCCGCGGGGACGGCGCGAACTGCGGGAAGCACTGGCCGGCTACCTCGCGCGAGCCCGCGGCGTGCGGACGTCACCGGAGCGGATCGTCGTGTGCTCGGGCTTCGCGCACGCGTTGCGGCTGCTGTTCCCGGCGGTGCTGCGCGGCCCGCTCGCCGTCGAGGCGTACGGCCTCGCGTTCCACCGCTCGATCCTCGCCGCGGCCGGCGTCGAGACGATTCCCCTTGCCCTGGACGAAAAAGGCGCCCGCATCGAGGAGCTGGACGCGCCGGCGGTGCTGCTGACGCCCGCGCACCAGTTTCCGACCGGCGGTCCGTTGCACCACGACAGCCGCACGGCGGTGGCCGACCACGTCCGCACGACCGGCGGCGTGCTCATCGAGGACGACTACGACGGCGAGTTCCGCTACGACCGCAAGCCCGTCGGCGCGGTCCAGGGTCTCGCCCCCGAGCACGTCGTCTACGCCGGTTCGGTGAGCAAGAGCCTTTCCCCGGCGCTGCGGCTCGGCTGGCTGGTGCTGCCGGAGCACCTCGTCGACGCCGTGCTGGCGGTGAAGGGGGAGCGCGAGGCGTGGGCGGGGGTGCTGGACCAGCTCACCCTGGCCGAGTTCCTGGGATCGGGGGCGTACGACAAGCACATCCGGCGGATGCGGCAACGGTACCGCCGCCGCCGCGATCTCCTCGTCGAGGCGCTGGCCGAACGGGCACCGCACGTGGTGCCGACCGGCATCGCCGCGGGGCTGCACGCGGTGCTGCGGCTGCCGCCCGGCTCCGAGCGGTCCGCGCTGAAAGCCGCCGCGTGGCAAGGGCTGGCGCTGGACGGCCTGGCGGCGTTCCGGCACCCGGGCAGCACGATGTCCACAATGGACGGACTGGTGGTCGGCTACGCGACGCCGCCGGAACACGCGTACCCGGCGGCGATCGACGCGCTGTGCCGCGCACTCCCGCCCGCGTCATAGCAGCGAGCGCGTGAGCCAGACCACTTCACCGTTGTCCTCGGTGGAAACGTGATCCCGCTCGAACCCGAGCTTTTCGAGGACGCGGAGCGACGGGGTGTTCCCGGCGCCGACGGTCGACCAGAGCCGTTGCCGCCCGGTCGCTTTCGCGGCGCCGAGCACCGCTTCGGCGGCCTCCGTGGCGTAGCCGCGCCCGTGCGCGCGCCGGAACAGTTCGTACGCGATCTCGGGCTCCTCGAGGGTGGAACGGCCGATGATCAAGCCGCAGTAGCCGATGAAGTCGCCTTCGTCCCGGCGCCGGATCGGCAGCAGGGCGATTCCGGTCTTCGCCGTCGCGGCGAGCTGCTTCGCGATGAGGGCCCGGATGTCCTCGACCTCCGGTGTCCCGTTGCCGCGTTCGGCGTGCAGGGCGCCGAGCGCGCCGGCGTCGGATTCGGTCCACGGCCGCAGGATCAGCCGCTCGGTCTCGAGGTGGCACGGCATCCGCTCGTGGCCGGGCACGGTCAGGACGGCTGCCACAGCTCTATGCGGTTGCCTTCGGGATCGGTGACCCAGCCGAACCGGCCGATGCCGTTCATGTCCTGGGTCTCCTCGGCCACTTCGGCGCCGTTCTCGCGAAGCTGCGCGAGCATCGCGTCGAGGTCGCGGACCCGGAAGTTGAGCATGGTCTGCTGCGACCGGGCGCCGAAGTAGTCGGTCGCGGCCTCGAACGGCGCGAAGACCGTGGGCCCGGCCTCTTGCTGCCACACTTCGGCCGAGCCGGCGTCGAGGCCGAGGCAGTCCCGGTACCAGGCACCCAGGGCCGCCGGGTCCGCCGCGCGGATGAAGTACCCACCGATGCCGAGCACGCGTTCCATGCCGCGATCCTGCCACGGCCGGGAATCCGGGGCCGCCGACACGCGGGGCGGCCCCGGACCCCGTGCTATCCGACGATGTCGAGCTCGAACGGGTCGGCCGCGCTGTAGTTGATGTCGGCCCAGACCGCGCCCGGCAGGTCGTAGCGCCGGTGCGAGGTCAGCTTGTTGTTGTAGCCCGCCACCTGCGTCGGGTTGTGGCCGACGCCCTGGTGGTCGTTGCCCCAGGCGAAGATGTCGCCGACCCACATCGGCTTCGAGAAGCCGTCACCGCCGAGCCGCGGCCGGATGACGATCGCCGCGCCGGGGCTGCCGGACAGGAACACCCGCACGGTGTTCTGGTTGGCGTTGGGCGGGGTGACGGTGATGCGCTCCATGATCTCCACTCCAGTCGAGGCGGACCCGTTTCCGTCCACACCGGGCCAGTAGTCGGCGACGGACGAGACGTCGTAGCCCGGGGCGACGTCCCCGCGGTACTGCTTGGCGATCGCGCCGTCCGGGATGGCGGGATCGCCGTTGTAGTGCGCTATCCAGTAATGCGGCTCGGCGACGCCGGCCGACGAGAACGCCGAGCGCACCGTGGGCCAGGTCGAGAGGTTGCAGTAGATCGTGGGGTCCGCGCCGGCCGCCCGGCGCATCCGGACCCAGCCCGGTGCCTCGCCCGGGCTGGCGTCGCCGGGTTCGACGTCCAGGACGTGACCGTCGTTGGTCGATGCCTTCTTGACGATCGTGACCTTGACCGCGTTCGGGAAGCGCGCCCAGTCGGCGGCCGACCAGGGTTCGAGCTGGATCTTGTCGATGTATCCCGCGACCATCTGCGCGCCGGCGGGGATGTTCGCGGCCGTGACCGCGTCGTACATCGTGCGCACGGGTTACGTCTCCGTTCGGTGCCGTTCGCCGTTTCGGGGACGGCGAAATCGTCTCCGCGATCCGCCATCGTGCTGTTACCCATGTGGGACGGGCGTCAAGCGACAATGTTACGCAGTTTCGTACGGTCACCGAGGCGGCCGCACCGCGCAATTCCTTCACCTCGGGATCACGCGGCGATGGTGACTTTCCGCTATCGGCTCTGGCTTCCCGCTCACCCGGCTGGCAAGCTGCCAGGACTTCACGACGGAAGGTACGTGCATGGCGGCACACCCGGCGCGGGCCCGGCGCTTCGACGCGCGGGTCGTCGTCCTGAGCGTGCTGCTCGTGGTCGCCCTGCTCGCCTGGTTCGGCGTCGACTACCTGCGCGACCGCCTCGCCGCCGGTGGCTGCGACACCACGACGCCGGTCCACATCACCGCGGCGCCGGACGTCGCGCCGGTGCTGACCGCGCTGGCCCGGTCCGTGCCGGCGCCGGACTGCTACACCGTCGAGGTCACGGCGTCCGCGTCGACGGCCACCGCGGCGGCGCTGGAAGCCAACGGCGCGAACGGCCCCGACGTCTGGGTGCCGGAGTCGAGCACCTGGCTGCTGCAGGCCCGCGACGGCGGCGCGTGGAACCTGCCCGAGTCCGGTCAGTCGGTGGCGAGCTCGCCGGTCGTGCTGGCACTGACCGACGACGTCGCGAAACAGGCCGGCTGGCCGGGGAAGTCACCGTCCTGGTCGGACGTCCTCGCGGGAAGCCCGGTCGGGCTGCCCGACCCGAGCCGCGACCCGGCCGGGATCGCCGCGCTCATCGGCCTGCAGCAGCTGACGAAGGACGCGCCCGACCCCGCCGCCGCGTTCACCGAGGAGATCCGCAAGCTGTCCGCGGTGAAGGAGCCGTTCACGGCGTCGCCGGCGTCGGAGCAGTCCGTGCTGGCGCGCAAGCTCGTCGCCGCGTACCCGGCGGCCGGCGTGCCGAGCTTCGACTACCCGTACGTCGTGCTGCCGCGCGCGTCGGAGGCTTCGCGCTCGGCGGCCGAGCGGTTCCTGCGGCTGCTGCTCGACCAGACCGCGACGAAGAGCTTCGCCGACGCCGGGTTCCGGACGCCGGCCGGGCAGCTGCTCGGCGACCGGCCCCGGGACACCCGCACGAACGCCGCGCCGCGCCCGGCCGGGCCGCCCGCGCCGGACGCGATGTACGGCGTGCTGCAGGCGTGGGCCGGGGCGAACCTCAGCGCCCGCGTCCAGGTGCTGCTCGACGTGTCCGGTTCGATGGCCGCCACCGTCCCCGGCACCGGCCGGAGCCGGATGGCGCTCACGCTGGAAGCCGCGACGCAGGGCCTCGGGCTGTTCAAGCCCACCACGGAAATCGGCCTGTGGCTGTTCTCCACCAAGCTCGACGGCGACAAGGACTACAAGGAACTGCTGCCGATGCGGACCATCCAGCAGCAGCTCGCGGGCGGCGGGGTGCAGACGCTGCAGGCGGTCAAGCCGAAGGCGGGCGGCGCGACCGGGCTGTACGACTCGATCCTCGCCGCGTACCAGAACGCCCGCCAGAACTGGCAGCTCGGCCGGATCAACGTCGTCGTCGTGATGACCGACGGCCGCAACGAGGACAGCGACTCCGTCGGGCTGCCGGGCCTGCTCAGCGAGCTGGCCCGGCTGCAGGACCCGCGGAAACCGTTGCCGGTGATCGGGATCGGCATCGGCCCCGACATCGACGCGAGCGAGCTGAAACAGGTTTCGGCGGCGACCGGCGGCGAATCGTTCACCACGCCGGACCCGCGCAAGATCTCCGACGTCTTCTACCAGGCGCTGAGCACGCTGATGTGCCAGCCGCCGGCCTGCAAGAAGTGAGGGCACCCGTGTTGGTGGAGACCGAAAAGCCCGCGCCACGGGTGATCCGAAGACCGTCCGCGCTGGTGCTCGCCGCGTTCGTCGCCGGGGTGGTGCCCTTCGCGTTCCACGCCTGGGCGGCGCTGCACGGCAACCTCGCGCAGGACGACTTCGTCATGACCTACCGGGCCGCCGTGGCCGGGCCGTTCGACCTCGGCTTCCTCTTCCAGGACTACCACGGGCACCTCACGCCCGGCGGGTTCTTCGTCGTGGCCGTGCTGACGTGGTGGGCGCCGCTGAACTTCCCGCTCATGGTGCTGCCGCTGCTGCTGATGCGGGCCGCCGCGACGGTGCTGTTCTGGTGTCTCCTGGTGCGCTGCTTCGGCCGTCGCTGGGCGATCCTGGTGCCGTTCACCGTGTTCACGGCCTCGACGCTGCTGCTGGTCCCGACGCTGTGGTGGGCGTACGGCATCCAGATCGTCCCGGTGGTGCTCGCCGCCACCGGGGCGCTGTACTGGCACGTCCGCTACCTGCGCGAAGGCGGCCGGTGGTGGATCGGCTCGTTCGCGTGGACGCTGTTCGGCCTCGCGTTCTACGAGAAGGCCGTGGTGGTCCCGGTGCTGCTGGCCGGGGTGACCGTCCTGCTCGGACAGTCCTTCCGGGAGCGGTGGCGCTACTGGGCGGGGCACGCGGCGCTGCTCGTCGCGTTCGTCGTGGGCTACCTCGCGCTGACGTCGAGCCAGGTCGCCTCCGGCGGCCCGCCGATGACCGCCGGGACCGTCGCCGACCTGACCGGCCGGATGCTCGGCGACACCTTGCTGCCCGGGCTCGCCGGCGGGCCGTGGTCCGGGCCCGGACCGGGCGCGACCTGGGCGCCGTCGCCGTTCGCGGTCGTGGTCCTGCTGTTCGCCGCGGCACTGGCGCTGCTGTTCGCGGGCGTGCGTGTGGGCGGCCGCCGGGCTTGGCGGGCGTGGGCACTGTTCGGGCTGCTGCTCGCGCTGGACGTCGGGCTGCTGGCGCTGACGCGGTTGCGCGAAGTCGGCCCGGCCGCCGGGGACGACCCGCGGTACCTCGCCGAACTCGCGTTCGTGGCCGCCCTTTGTGGAGCGTTCGCTTTCCTGACCCCTGGCGAAGTTGCGCCGTCCGGTGGAAAGCGTGAGCGGCCGATCGCGCTAACCGCGTGCGTGCTTTTGCTCGTCAGTTCGGCGGTGGGGTTTTCCCGGCTGGCGCCGGCGTTGCGGTTCGAGCATTCCGCGCAGTACCTCGGAAACGTCCGGGCGGCCGTCGCGGAGGACCCGGATCTGGTCTTCTACGACACGTTCGTGCCGTCCGATGTGGTCCACGAGTGGTTCGGCGCGGACTCGCAGGCGTCCCGGGTGGCCGGCCTGGTGCCCGGCACACACTTCGACCAGCCGACGAACCGGATGCACCAGCTCGACGCCACCGGCACGCCCCACCTGATCACCGGGGTGGCGGCGGAATCCCGTGGCGTGCCGGGACCGGTGCCGAACTGCGGGTACACGGTCGGCGAGACGCAGGTGCGCGTCCCGCTCGACGCACCGGTGCTGGGCCGGCACCTGCTGAAGATCGACTACTTCACCTCCGACGGCGGCGAAGGCCTGGTCGACCGGACGCCGGTGTGGTTCCAGGCCGGGCTGCATTCGCTGTACCTGCCGGTGGACGGCCTCTTCGACCACATCGGCGTGCAGCTGTCGAGCCCGGGCGCGCCGGTGTGCGTCGCGCGGGTCGAGGTCGGGACGCCGCAGACGTCGTGAGTGAGAAACAGTGTTCTAACCCTGTTTCTCACTCACGACGTCAGTAGGGGTCGTACGGGCTGTCGTGGCCGAGGAGCCGGGCCACCGGCCGCAGCCGCAGGCGCAGCAGCACCTTGATCCCGACGTTGCGCAGGAACCACGGCAGCTGCGCCAGCACGCGCACGCGGTCCGCCGTGGACGGTGGCGTGAGCTTGAACCGCGCCAGCGACGTCGCCCGGTCCACATAGGTGTACCGGCGTCCGAAGAGGACCTTCGCGATCGTGCCGAGCGTGACGCCGATCGAGGAAAAGCAGTCGTGGACCAGGATTTCCGCGTCCGGCGGCAGGTGCGCGGACCAGCGCAGGTCGTCGGTGTAGGTCCAGTAGTCGTGCTTGCCGTCGATGTAAAGCAGCTGTATGGGCCGGTCCCAGTGAGGCCGCAGTTCCGTGCTGTAACCGGCGACGAGCTCGACGACGTCGTCCAGCCCGGCCTGGCGGATGTTGCGCTCGAACAGCTGCCGCGTCGGTGATCCGCCGAACAGCCTGCCGTCCACGAAGGGGTCGACGGCGATCACCGTGGCGCCGACCGTGCGGGCCGCCGCGCCGAGGACGATCGTGGATCTGCCCTGGTGGCTGCCGATTTCCAGGACGACGTCACCTTTTTCGAGCCGCCGGGCGGCCTGCCACAGCGCTTCGCCCTGCGCGCGCGTCATCCAGCCCTTGACGGGCTCGGCGAGAGCCCACGCGTCGGCGAAGCCGTCCGCCACGAGTTCGTCCGGAATGGCGCACCTGCCTGGAGTTCGGGGGACCCGGGAAAATCGTCGGCACATCGTAGCCAGGTTTCCGCCTAGTATCTACCGGATGGTAACCGCCACCCGCGAACGGTCCCGGGACGACGCCCCGCCCTCCGGCGGCGCCCGGAAGTTCTCGGCGGGCGCGTTCTTCCGGCGGCCCAGCACGTGGATCGTGCTGGCGCTGACCACGTTGTCGTTCCTGCAGATGCCGGGGAAGACGACGTTCGACACCAAGCTCGACCTCGCCGTCGACCCGCTCGCGTTCCTCGGCCGCGCGCTGCACCTGTGGAACCCGCAAGCCACGGCGGGGGAGCTGCAGAACCAGGCGTACGGCTACCTCTTCCCGATGGGCCCGTTCTTCGCGCTGTGCCAGGCCGTCGGGATGCCGGCGTGGGTCGCGCAGCGGCTGTGGGGCGCGGTCCTGCTCTCGGCCGCGTTCGGCGGCGCCCTGCTGCTGGCGCGGGCGATGAAGCTCGGCACCGAGCGCACGCGGCTGATCGGCGCGCTCGGGTACGCGCTCGCGCCGCGCATGCTGACCGAAATCGGTGGTCTGTCCGCGGAGATGCTGCCCGCGGTGCTGCTGCCGTGGGTGCTGGTGCCGCTGGTCCGGGCCGGCACGATCGGCTCCCCGCGGCGCGCCGCGGGGCTCTCCGCGGTCGCCGTCCTGTGCATGGGCGGGGTCAACGGCGCGATGGTCGTGATGGCGCTCGTCCTGCCGGGACTGTGGCTGCTGACCCGCAAGTGGACCCGCCACCACGTCGAGCTGGTCCTGTGGTGGTTCGTCTTCGTCGTCGGCGCGACGCTGTGGTGGATCCTGCCGCTGTTGCTGCTCGGCGAGTACAGCCTGCCGTTCCTGGACTACATCGAGTCCGCGACGAACACGACCGCGCCCATGTCGCTGTTCGAGGTGCTGCGCGGGACCAACCAGTGGGTCGCCTACGTCGTGCAGGGCACGCCGTGGTGGCCCGGCGGCTGGTCGCTGATCGACAACCCCGTGCTGATGCTGGCGACCGGGCTCGTCGCCGGCGTCGGCCTGCTCGGGCTGACCCGGCGCGGCCTGCCCGAGCGCCGGTTCCTGGTGCTGGGCGTCCTCACCGGCCTGACGCTGCTGACCATCGGGTACGTCGGCACGCTCGACAGCCCGCTGGCCGAGCAGGTCCGGCACCTGCTCGACGGGCCGCTCGCGCCCCTGCGCAACGTCCACAAGTTCGAGCCGGTGCTGCGGCTGCCGCTGATGCTGGCGTTCGTGCACGGCATCTCCAGCCCGGTCCGGGTGAAGTCCGCGCGCCGGTTCCTGCGTCCCGCGCTCGGGCTCCTGCTCGTGCTGGTGATGGCCGCGCCCGCGTGGCTGCTGAACCTGCGGTCCGGGCCGGGCTGGGACGAGGTGCCCGGGTACTGGTACGACGCGATGGGCTACGTCGCCAAGGCCGATCCGAACGCGCGGACGCTGCTGCTGCCGGCCACCGGTTTCGGCGAGTACGACTGGGGCCGCACGGTCGACGAGCCCGCGCAGGCGATCGCGAAGAGCCCGTGGGCGGTCCGCAACCAGGTCCCGCTGGGGTCCGAGGGCAACACCCGGCTGATGGACTCCGTCGACGCGGCGCTCGCCGACGGCCGCGGCGATCCCGGGCTCGCCGCGGTGCTCGCGCGGTCCGGGTACCGGTTCCTGCTGCTGCGCAACGACATCGACCGGGACCGGAACACCGCTCCGCCGATCGCGACGCTGCGGGCCGGGCTGGCCGGCTCGCCCGGCATCGCCAAGGCGGCGGCGTTCGGGCCGCTCGAGATCTACGAGGTGCGGCAGCCGGTACCGCTCGCCACGGCGACGTCCACAAAGGACGTCCCGACGGTGAGCGGCGGCCCGGAGAACCTGCTCCCGCTGATCGGCTCCGGCCAGCTCGACCCGGCGGTGCCGACCGTGCTGACCGGCGACGGCGGCTCGCCCGGCGGGCCGCGGCTGGTGACCGACGGCCTGCGCCGCGCCGAACGGAACGTCGGCGGCGTGCGGGACAACCTCAGCCAGACCTTGACCGCCGGGGAGGCGTTCCGCCAGCAGCGTGCGGCCGGTGATGTCCTGCCGTTCCCGGGCGAGGAGCACCAGACCGTCGCCGCCTACCGGGGCATCCGCGCGGTGACGGCGTCGACGGCCGCGTCGTTCGCCGACGCGTTCGGCGGGTCCGACCCGGGGCACCAGCCGTTCGCGGCGATCGACGGCGACCCGCGCACGGCGTGGCACTCGTCGTCGTTCACCGGGCCGGTCGGGCAGTGGCTCGAGGTGGAGCTGGACACCCCGCGGCTGGTGAACTCGGTGGACCTGCAGATGGTGGACGACCTCCGCGTCGGCTGGCCGCCGACCCGGATCCGGATCACCACCGACAACGGCTCGGTCGACCAGCAGGTGATCCGCGGTGCGGGGTCGCACAACTACAGCGTCGCCGCCGGGGTCACCCGCAAGGTGCGGATCACGCTGCTGTCGCTGGTGGTCGGGCGGCAGGACGGGAACGTCGGCATCGCGGACCTGAAGATCCCCGGCACCGAGCCGCAGCGCGCGCTGGAAGTCCCGGCCGACCTGCCCGCCGGCCCGGCGCCGGGGTTCGCGTTCACGCGCGGCGCGCAGCCGCGGTACGCGTGCCTGCCCGACGGCGGTGCGGTGCGGTGCGACGCGTCCGCCGCTCGTGACGGCGAGGAGCCCGACGGCATCCGGCGCCTGTTCAGCACCCCGGCCGAGCAGACGTTCCTCGTCGGCGGCTCGGTGCTGCCCGCCGGCGGCGGCAAGAACCCGGTGCAGCTGCCGGGGGTCACGGTGGCGTCGACGTCGCAGCTGGCTGGCGACCCGGCCGCGGGCGGCTTCGCGGCGGTGGACGGCGACCCGGGCACGACGTGGCGGCCCGACGCCACCGACCTGCGTCCGGCGCTCACCCTCGGCTGGACCGGCCCGAAGCGGATTTCCGGGCTGCACATCGGGGTTTCGCCCTCGAGCGGGGCTCGCGCGCCGCGGCAGGTGCAACTGGTGGGGCGCGCGAGCTCGCGCACGGTCGAGCTCGACGCGAGCGGGTCGGCGTCCTTCGAACCCCTCGACACCGACCAGCTGCAGATCGTGCTGCCCGGGGACGACGACGACCCCGCCGCGCGCGCGGTGGTCGGGATCGGCAGCCTGGAGCTGTCCGGCACCGACGGGCTGCTGCCCGGGCCGGACCCGGCGTTCACGGTGCCGTGCGGGTCGGGGCCGAACGTCCACCTCGACGGGCTCGACTACCGGACGTCGGTGCGGGGGACGCTGGCCGACATCACCGCCCACCGGCCGCTGGCGTTGACGATGTGCCGGGACTCGGAGGGCGGCATCTCGCTGCCGTCCGGCGGGCACGAGCTGCGGACGGACCGGTCGGACGCGTTCGTCGTCCAGGACCTGTGGCTGCGTCCTTCGGTGCCGGCGGCTCCGGTCGTGCACCGCGCGGTGCAGGTGGAGAAGTGGGACGCGGCGTCGCGGTCGGTGAAGGTGGCGCCGGGCGACGAGGCGGTGCTGGCCGTCCCGGAGAACGCGAACGCGGGCTGGGTGGCCACTTTGGACGGTCGCGAGCTGGCCCGCACCCGGGTCGACGGCTGGCAGCAGGCGTGGATCGTCCCGGCCGGCGCGGGCGGGGTGGTGTCGCTCGCGTTCACCCCGGACTCGGCGTACCGGACGGCGCTGCTGATCGGCGCGTTCGCGGTGCTGCTGATGCTCGCCGGGGTCTTCTGGCCGGCCCGGCGGCGGTCGTTCCGGGTGGTGCCCGGGGGTTCGCCGGTGCCGGTGGCGCTGATCGTGCTGCTGGTGGCGCTGGGCGGGATGCTGCCGGTGGTGCTGCTGATCGCGTGCCTGCTGGCGCGCCAGTTCTGGGACCGGGCCCCGCGGTACCTGGCGTTCGGCGGCATGGCCGTGGCGGCGGTGGTGTCGGTGACCGGCCGCGTCCTGGGCCACGGCCAGGAGTGGGCGTACGGCCCGGTGACCCAGGCGGCCCTGCTCCTGGCGGCGGCCGCGATGGTGGCGACGTGCGTGGACTGGTTCACCCGCAAGGACCCGGCCACCTGAGTCTGCCGCGGCGGTCGTGAGTGGGAAACTGTGTTCTAACCCTGTTTCTCACTCACGACGTCCCGGCGACCGACTACTCGGCGGGCTCGGAGTTCGAGGACGAAGCCCGCCACCGCCAGGCCGCCCGCGCAGCAAGCCGCGACCGTCACCACCTGGGTCGCCGACGCGTGCAGCCACGTCGTGATCAGGAGCGCCTCCACCCCCACCGCGGCCCACATCAGCACCGCGACGCGGCGATCGCCGTCGGCCAGGCGCGCGTACAGCAGGATCTGGACCAGCGCCAGCATCGACCCGGCCAGCGCGAACGGCCACACCGGCATCGTGCTCCCCGCGTACTTCGCCCCGCCGATCAGCGACAGCAGCGACGGCCCCAGCACCACCGAAGCCAGCAGCACGAAGGCGTCCAGGAACGCGCACACCGCCAACGCCACCGGCAGCACCCGGCGCCGGCCGGCCGACGCGGCGAACCGGGGCAGCACCAGCACTCCCACCGCCTGCGGCAGCCAGTACGCGATCTTCGTGACGATCGCCCCCAGCGCGTATTCCCCGGCGGACGACGACGGCAGCGTGTGCCGCGCCAGCACCAGGTCCAGGTTCACCAGCAGCACCAGCGCCAGCATCGCCTGCGCCGTATGGAGTACTTCCGCGCCGTGGCGGTCGGCCCAGCGGGGACGCGGACGGCCGCAGACCCACCAGCCCGCGACCACCACCGCCAGCGACCCGAGCGCCGTCCCCGCCAGCGCCCCCGTGGGAGAGCCCGAGACGACCAGGCCGACCAGGGACCCGCCGACCTTGCCCGCTCCCTCCAGGGCGATCAGCCCGGCCAGCGTGGCGAACCGGTGGCCGCCCTGCAGCATCCCGTGGAAGACCCCCAGCAGCGTCAACGGCCCGAGCGCGGCCGTCACCAGCAGCGCCGGTGTCAGCGACCCCAGGTGCAGCAGGAGCACCAGCAACGGGCTGAGCGTCAACGCCGCCGTCGCGACGATCGCGCTCGTCACCAGCCCCAGGGCGAACAGCGAACCCCGCGCCAGCGACGGCGAGCGCGCGACCCGCAGTGCGACGACCGTCTGCAGCCCCATCGCCGGGACGACGCCGATCACCAGCACCGCCAGCAGCGAGCTCAGCTCCCCGAACGCCCCGGGCGCGAGGATCCGCGCGGCCGCGAGGCTCAGCACGTAGCTGCCGGCGTTGTTGCCCGCGAGCGCGAGCGAGACGAGGATCGCCGCGACCCGGTTGCCGGTCCGGGCCGGCACTTCGGTGTCTACGCTCAACGGCGGGCTCCCATTACCGGCGGGTAATTTCCAGGGACCCTAATCGCGCGGACAGCGGAAAGGAAGGGCAGTGGACGCACCGAGCAGGCGGTTCGCGCTCCCGGTCGTGTCGGCCCTCCTGGCGTTCGCCGTCTGCGCACCCTTGCTGGGCCGCGGGTTCGTCCTGTCCTACGACATGGTGTTCGCGCCCCGGCAGTACTTCGTGCCGGACGCCTTCGGGATCGGGGACACGCTGCCGCGGTCCGTCCCGGCCGACGCCGCCGTCGCGCTCGTGACCACCGTGCTGCCCGGCGACATCGTCCAGAAGCTCGTCCTGCTGCTGGCCGTTTTCGGGGCCGCGCTGGGCGCCGGCCGGCTGGTCCCGACCGAGCACCTGGGCACGCGGCTCGTCGCCGCGACCGCGTACGCGTGGTCGCCGTACGTCGCGGAACGGCTGTTCATCGGCCACTGGCCGCTGCTGCTGACGTATGCCTGCCTGCCCTGGATCGTCGACGCGGGACTCAAGACGCGCGAGCACGAGCCGAACGCCCTGCCGAAGCTGGTGCTCGCGTGCGCCCCGGCCGTCCTGACCCCGCCGGGTGGCGTGCTCGCCGCCGTCGTCATGGCCGTCGCCGCCGGTTCCCGCCGCCTCTGGCAGACGATCGCCATCGCCGTCGTGCTCAACCTGCCGTGGCTGGTCCCGACGTTCCTCCACGCCGGCGGCACCTACTCGGACCCGGCGGGCGTCACGGCGTTCAGCGCCCGCGCCGAAAGCTGGGGGCCCGCGCTGCTCAGCGTGCTCGGCCTGGGCGGCATCTGGAACGCCGAAACGGTTCCCGGCAGCCGGTCCCTGCCGCTCATCCCGGTGCTGACGCTCATCGTCGTCGCCATCGCGGTCGCCGGCCTCGCGCCGCTCACCCGGCGGTGGGGGAAGGCGCCGGCCCGCTCGCTGTTCGGCCTGGGCGTCGCGGGCGTCCTCCTGGCGTCGCTGGCGACGCTGCCGGGCGGCGACGCGCTGCTGACCGCGGCCACGCGGCACCTGCCCGGCGCCGGGCTCCTGCGCGACGCCCAGAAGTGGGTCGCCTGGTGGGCGTTGCCGCTCGCACTGGGCTTCGCGCTGGCCATCGAGGTCGCCGCGGCCAAGCTGAGGACCGAGCGCGGCCGCGTCGCGCTCGTGACGGCGGCGGCCGTCTTCCCCCTGCTCACCATGCCGGACCTGGCCTGGGGCGGCTGGGGACGGCTCGGCACCGCGCAGTACCCGGCCGACTGGCAGGCAGTGTCCGAAGTGCTCGGTGACCGCCCCGGCGACGTGCTGACGCTGCCGCTGTCGGCGTTCCGCGGGTTCGCCTGGAACGACGACCGCACGCAGCTCGACCCGGCACCGCGCGTCCTCCCGAAGCCCGTGCTGATGGACGACACGCTCCAAGTGGGACAGGACCGCGTCGCGGGGGAGGACCCGCGCATCGGCGACGTCCGCGCGGCGACGTCCGCCCGTGAACTCACCGACGCGGGCATCGGCTGGATCCTCGTCGAGCACGGGACTCCCGGCTACGTCGACACGCGGTTGCTCGCCGACGCGACCCCGGTGTGGTCGGGTGAGTGGCTGACGCTCTACCGGACCCCGGGTGTGCCCGCGGTGAAAGCGATCTCGTGGACGCCCGCCTTGCTGGCGAACGGAGTAGCGCTCGCGTCGCTGTGCGTCGCACTGTTGTGCCTCATGTTACCGATGCGTACATTGGGCCGCGGCAGGAGTTCCCCGCCGCAGAAGGAGTGACACGTGGGCACGATCATCGGCGTGGTCGCCGCCGTCATCATCGGAGGCGGTCTGGCGACCGGAGCGGGGTTCGTCCTCACCACGGGCGGCGACCCGGACAGTTCCGCCCAGGTGCAGGAAAAGCTCAACGCGCAGGTGAAGTACAACCCGGCCGACCACCCGACCAAGCTCTACGGGAACCGCTGACCCGGTGACCCGGCTCGCCTCCGACCACGCGCACCGCGTCGTCGGGCTCTACGGCGACCCCACCGTTTCCTGGAGCATCCTCCTCGAAGCGGACCTCGGCACGGCCGCTCCCGAACCGGAGAAGCTCCGGGCCCGGCTCGCGGCCGCCGTCCAGCAGTACCCGCACCTCGGTGCCGTGCCGGAGATCGAGCGGGCCGACGACCTGCCGGCCACGCGCGACCGGTTCGCTTCGGCGCCCTACGAACGGACCGCGCCGCTGCTGCGCGTCGCCGTCGGCGAGTCCACGCTGCTCGTCGCGGCGCACCACGGCGCGCTCGACGGCCTGGGGCTGCTCTCGCTGCTCGGCATCCTCCTCGACGTCCCGGTTTCTTCGCGGGCGAAGGGGATCGGCGAACGCACCGGCGGCAAACCCTTTGCCCTCTCGGCCGTCCAGCGGCTCGCTGAGGCGCTTTTCGCGCCCCCGGGCCGGATCACGCCCGACCGGCGCACCGAGGCCGCGGGAGACGTCTTCGCCGCCCGCCACGAGCCGCGGCTGCGCTTGGGGGCCGCGGGGTTCGTCGCGGCCGCCGCCCGCGCCACCGAAGCCTGGAACCGCGCGCACGGCGCCCGCACCGCCCGCGTGGTGGCCGCGCTGGGCGCGTCGTGGCGCTCGGGTGCCGCACCGGAACCGGTGCACGACAGCGCGTTCTTCCGGCTGCGGCTGCGTCCCGGCGCCGATGTCGCCGCGGTGCTGGGGAACCAGCCGCCGGAGCCGGACTTCCCCGCCCGCAGCAGCAGGCTCGCCCGGCTGGGCACCCGGGTGCTGGCGAGCCGGCTCGGCTCGACGTTCCTGGTGTCCAACCTCGGCGTGGTGTCCACCGGGGACACCGTGCGCTCGCTGGCGTTCTACCCTGCGGCGAGCGGCCGCTCAGGTGTCGCGTTCGGCGCGGCGACCACCGGCGGCACCACGACGCTGACCGTGCGGGCCCGCCGCAAGGACTTCGACGCGGCCGCCGCCGGACGGCTGCTGGACGAGTTCCGGGACGCCGTTCAGGACGCCAGCGCCGAGCCGCGCGCCACCTGATCCAGGACCCGCGGCCGGGGTGCCGGCCGGCCGGAGACGTCCCGCACCAGCGACTCGAACTGCCCGACGCTCGCGTCCCAGCTGAACCGCCCGGCCCGTTCGGCGCCGGCCAGGCCCATTTCCGCGCGCCGCAGGCCGTCGGCGAGCAGGCCGTCGACCTGGGCGGTGAAGTCCTCGAAGTCCTCGGCCAGCAGCCCGGTGCGACCCTCCACGATGGACTCCGCCACGCCGCCGGCGGCGCGGTAGGCGACCGACGGCACGCCGTGCGCCGCGGCCTCCATGATGACGATGCCCCAGCCCTCCTTGACCGACGGGCACAGGTGCAGCCACGACCGCGCGAGGATCTCGTGCTTGGCCTGCTCGTCGACCCAGCCGTGCAGGACCACGCGGTCGGCGATGCCCCGCGAAGCCGCGTGCGCCCGCAGCACTTCGTCCCACGGTCCCTGGCCGACGACCTCGAGCCGCAGCTCCGGCCAGCGCCGCGCTAGCCGCGCGACGACGTCGATGGCGTGCTCGATCCGCTTGTGCGGCACCAGCCTGCTCACCGCGACCAGCGTCGGCGAAGCGTCCCGTTCGGACGCGCACGGCGGCGGCGCGTCGAGGCCGTTGGGCACGACGGTGACGCGCTCGCGCTCGACCCCGAGCCCCGCCAGCTCCGCCTTGGTGACCTCGGAGACCGTCGCGTAGCGGCACTTGCGGAACAGCCACGGAGCCAGCCGCGACTCGATCCACCAGCCGACCCGGCCCAGCGTCTCGCCGAGCGCGCTGATCCACTGTTCCTTGTGGACGTGGTGCACGAGCACCAGCACGGGACAGCCGGCGACCAGCCGGGCGAAGAACGGCATCCCGTTCTGCACGTCGACCACCAGGTCGGCGCGGGCTCGACGAATCGCGCGCAGCGCGTGCAGGTAGACGCCGAACTTGTTGCCGCGCCGCCGGTAGCGGACGCCGTCGCGCCATTCCCCGTCGGTCGCGCCGGCGTAGGCGGCGCACTGGATTTCGACCCGGTACCCGGCTCTCGCGAGCCCTTCGGCCATCCGCTCGACGTACCGCTCCGACCCGCCGCCTTCGGGGTGGCCGGTGTCGCGCCAGTTGACGAGGAGCACACGAGGTCGTTCCATCGGGTTATCCAAACTGTAGCGACGATGCTAGGTTACCGGTGCGTACACAGTAGAGGAACGTATTCGGGAAAGCGACGGTTCAATGGTAGGTAATCCGGTCATCGACCGACCTCATCAGGCCACGCTGGGGCGTTCCGTCACGCTGTTCCGCACGTTCCTCACCGAGCAGACCGACCCGGACGGCTTCTATTCCGCGTTGGCCGCCGACTCGGTCCGGCAATTGGCGGCGCACACTCCGCTGTCCGGGCGAACGGTGCTCGACGTCGGCGGCGGGCCGGGGTACTTCTCCGACGCGTTCCGCGCGGCCGGCGCGGTCTACCTCGGCCTCGACCCGGACGTCGGCGAGCTGTCCGCGCGGGGTGAGTACGGCGAGAACATGATCCGCGCCAGCGGCACGGAACTGCCCGTGCGCAGCGGTTCCGTCGACGTCTGCTACTCGTCGAACGTGCTGGAGCACGTCAGCGAGCCGTGGGTGATGCTCGACGAGATGTGCCGGGTGACCAAGCCCGGCGGCACGGTCTTCGCGTCGTTCACGCCGTGGTACTCGCCGTGGGGCGGCCACGAGACCGCGCCGTGGCATTTCTTCGGCGGTCACTACGCCCGGCGGCGCTATTTCCGGAAACTGGGGAAGCAGCCGAAGAACAAATTCGGGGAAAGCCTGTTCCCGGTTTCGGTCGGCGCCGCACTCCGCTGGGCGAAGGCGACGCCGCTCGCCGATTTCGTGGCCGGGTACCCGCGGTACCACCCGAGCTGGGCGATGTGGATCGTGCGGATTCCCGGCCTTCGCGAAATCGCTTCTTGGAATCTGGTCCTGGTGCTGCGTAAGCGCTGACTCAGCTACCCGCGTAGGCGACCTGCCGCCGCCGGTGCGACGTCGGGGGCTCCGGCGGGCGGCGGCGGGCCAGCAGGACGATCGCGACGATGATCAGCACGCCGCCGCCGATGCCGAGCCAGAGCGGGCCGGTGCTCGACAGGAACTCCAGCTTGCCCTTGTTCGCGTTCACCTGGTCGACCATCTGCGCGATGGTCCGGCCGTTGTAGGCGAGCGTCCCGTCGAACACGACCGTCGAGCTGCCGCTGGTGCCGACGCGCAGCTCCTGGTGCTGCTGTTGCTGCTGCTTGACCTCGATCCCGGTGACCGGCTCCACCCACATCGTGTTGACACCGCGGTAGTAGAGGTCGGCGTCCACCGAGGACTGGTCGGAGCCGACGAGCGAGCCGGGCACCTTCTTCGAGGAGAGCTTCGTGTCGGGGATGTCCTGGACGAACTTGTAGGTCTCGATCCCGTTCACCGTCTCGGTGCCGGCGTAGCGGGCGGTGACGGCCGCCTCGGTGTTGTCGTCGTAGACCTTGTAGTCCTTCTGCTCGGTGCCGAAGGGGAACTTGAAGTTCAGGCCGGGCTGCGCCTTTTCGACGTTCGTCTCGGGCGGCTTCTGGCCGTCCTTGTCGGCCTTGTCCTTCAGCTCGGTGACGTAGCTGCTCCTGGCGTCGCACTGCGGGTTGTTGCTGCCTCGCGGCTCGTAGCCCTCGCCGGTGCGCCGGTCGAAGCAGACCTGCCGCTTGCTCGCGCTGAGCACCGTGCCGTCGGCGTCGTCGGTGACCTGCACCGCCAGCAGCCAGACCGCGTAGTCGGTGTCCGCCTGCATCTCCGGCGCGGCGAAGTTCGCCTGCACGTGGCCCACGGCGGTCAGCTTGGCGTTCTCGCGGATGTTCGAGACCGGGCCGGACCCGTCGTCGGTCACGGCGAGGACCTTGCTCGCGGTGCCTTCGAGCACCGACGTCGAGTCCTGGTCGAGGGGCACCTTGGCGAGCTTCGGGTAGACGTACGTGGGGAGGAGCACCGCCCCGGCGACCGCGAAAACGCCCAGTGCCAGCAAGATCAGGCCGAAAGCACGTCGCAACGGTCCTCCTGGGTCAGTCTCCGTCGACACCCAAATTACCCGGCGGTAATCAGGTGCTGCGGATAGTGGCCCGCGCCACGCCGCGCGTCAAAGTGTGACCGGCGGTCACAGCCACCCGGTGCGACCGGACAGCCGCATGCGCGCCGCCGTTCGGACCAAGTGACCAAACAAGTTTGTTCCCGGGCACAACGGGCATGGGCCCACCATCGGACGATCCTCCCTCCGCCGCGCCGTACCGCAAAGGAAACCCCCTTTTGCCCCAGGACCCCTCGCTGGTCGCCATCGCGGCCACCGCGCGCTGGCGGGCCCGGATCGTGGCGGCGGCCGCGAGCGCGGGAATCACGCTGACCGACCCGCTCGCCGGCGTGCCCGGCATCCGCGTGCTCGCCTGCACCCCGGGCGACCTCGCCGTGATCGTGCCGAGGCTCGGCGGCGAGCCGTCCCGGGCGGCGATCGGCGCCCATTCGGACTCGATCGCCGACCGCGAGCTGCGCGACGCCGTCGCCGACGTGGCGGCCCTGCTTTCCCTGCACGGCAACGTGGTGCTCGACCTCGACGCCGGCCGCCGCCCGCCGCCCCGCCCGGACGTCGTCGTCTCGGCCGGCGTGGACCGTCCCCAGTGGACGGAACCGGCGGTGACCCTCCCGGTGGGAACCGGCCGCCGCGGAGGCCCGCTGACGGTGGCACTCAGCGCGGGCCCCGGCTTCGAAGGCACGCTGCTGGAGCTGGCGAGGCTGGTGGAGGCGGACGCGGCTTAGCCGGTCTGCCGCGGCTGGTCGTGAGTGAGAAACTGGGTTAGAACACGGTTTCCCACTCACGACTCCTGCGCCACGAACCGGGTCAGCAGCTCGTGCAGCCGGCGCTGGTCCGCGTCGTCGAACACCTTCAGCAGCCCGGCCACGGCCTCCGCGAACAGGTCGCCCGCCTCGTCGAGGCGTCGCTCGCCTTCCTCGGTGATCACGATCTCGTAGGCCCGCCGGTCGCTCGCGGATCGCTGCCGCCGCACCAGGTTCCGGTGCTCCAGGTCGTCGACGATGCGGACCAGGGTGGACTTGTCGACCCCGAGGGCCGCGCCGAGCTCGCGCTGGCTGCGGACCCCGCCCGCCCGGACCGCCGTGAGCACGCCGGCGTGCTGCAGCTCGATGCCGGTCGGCCGCGCCGCGTCGTTGGCGTGCGCGCGGGCCAGCCGGTGGGCGCGGTTGAGCAGCATCCCGATGGCCGCCGGATCGACTGGTTGAGCCTCCATGACGGTGATGCTAGCATCTGAGATGGTCTCAGTTGAGATCATCTCATTACGGGGGTAGTCATGCGAGTCCTCATCAGCGGTGCCGGGCTGGCCGGCCCGTGCCTGGCCCACGGCCTGCGCCGGCACGGCGTCGACGTCCTGCTCTTCGAACGGGACGCCGCCGTCGACGCCCGCGCGCAGGGCTACCGGATCCACATCGGCGGCGAAGGCGACGCGGCATTGCGCGAGTGGCTGCCGTCCGAGGTGTACGAGCAGGCCGCCGCGACGTCCTGCGTGACCGGCCGCGGGGTCACCACGGCCGGCCCCGGCCTCGGGACGTTCACCGAGATCCCGTTACCGCCGGACGCCTACGCCGGGATCACCGTCGACCGGCTGACGCTGCGCCGGATCATGCTGCGCGACCTCGGCGGCCGCACGCGCTTCGGTGCCGGGTTCGCCGGCTACCGCCTGCTGGACGACGGCCGCGTGCGAGTCCGGTTCACCGACGGCACCACCGAAGACGGCGACCTGCTCGTCGCCGCCGACGGCGTCGGCTCCGGCATCCGGCGGCAGCTGCTGCCGGACTTCCCGGTGACCGTCGAGGACGCCCGGCTGATCTACGGCCGCACGCCGCTGACCGCCGAAGCCCGCGCCCTGACCCCGGACGCGGCGCTCGAAGGCTTCCTCGGGGTGAACGACGAGGACGGCCGCGGGCTCGCCCTCGCCGCGCAGCGTTTCCGGCGCGACCCGGCCGAGTTCGGTTTCCCGCCGGGCCGGGACTACGTCATGTGGGCCGTCGCCGCCCCGTCGGGCCGGTTCGGCCCGGACCTCTTCCGGCTGGCCGCCGGGGACCTGGTCGACCTGGCGGCGAAGACGCTCGCCGGCTGGCATTCGTCGCTGCGGGAGCTGATCCGGCTGGGCGATCCGGCGTACGTGGTGCCGTCGAACGTCCACACCTCCGAGCGGCCCGAGCCGTGGGCCCCGGGCCCGGTGACCCTCGTCGGCGACGCGGCGCACCCGATGCCGCCCGCCGGCGTCAGCGCCGGGGTCGCGCTGCACGACGCGGGCCTGCTCGCCGGCCGGCTGGTCTCGGGCGTACCGCTGCCCGACGCCGTCGCGGAGTACGAGAAGGAGATGCTCGACCACGGGTTCGCCGCGGCGGCCGATGCCACCCGGCGCCACCGCGGCGAGTTCTAGTCGTCGACCCACTCCAGGAGGTCGCCGGGCTGGCAGCCGAGCACGCGGCACATGGCTTCGAGGGTGCTGAACCGGACCGCCTTGGCGCGGCCGTTCTTCAGCACCGCGACGTTGGCCGGCGTCAGCCCGACCTTCTCGGCGAACTCCCCGACGCTCAGCTTGCGTTTGGCCAGTTCGACGTCGATGCGCACGACGATCGCCATCAGATGACCGCTTCCAGGTCGGTCCGCAGGGTGGTGGCCTGCCGCAGCAGCGCGCGCATGACCACCATCAGCAGGCCGAGGACGGTGATCCCCACGGTCACCAGGAACAGCAGCATCGGCATCCCCGGGTCGTCCGCGTTGAAGCCGACGAAGATCAGCATGCCGACGAACACCAGCCACGCGGCACCGATCGCCCAGACGATCGCGTCGACCCACTTCAGCGACGCCGGGGTGAAGATCCGGTCCTTCTTGACCAGCGTCAGCAGCTGCCAGGTCGCGACGACCACCACCTGGACGCACAGCACGAGGAACACCGCGATGGCGGTCAGCGGCCAGCGCAGCGGAGCGTCGTGCGGGTTCTGCTGCGTGTGGTAGGCGATCCCGCCCGGCAGCGAAAGCGTCTGGAACACGACGAGCACGGCGAACAGCACCACGAGGAACACCCGGAGCGCGGCGACCGCGCGTCTTTCGGTCAGCATGCGACGACTATCGCCGGATATCTATCGAAAGTCAATCGTTAGGTGTCGACCTACGATGTCTCCGGATCGAGCCGCACCGATTCGAGGGCGACGTACAGCTCGCCGATGTCGACCGGGTCGGTCAGATCGCGCTTGGTCAGGTCCTGCACGCGGCGCAGCCGGTAGCGAACGGTGTTGGGGTGCACGAACAGCCGGTCCGCGGCCTCCTTCGCCGACCCGTGGCCCGCGAACCACGCGAGCAGCGTGTCGAGCATGACCTTGCGTTCCGCGCCCGGCAGGGCGAGCACGCCGGCCAGCGCGGACCGCACGACGTCGCGGGCCATCCCCGGCGCGGCGGCGACCAGCGTCGTCACCGGCGAGTCGCCGAACACCACCACGCCCGCGGTCGCCGTGGGCAGCGAGCGGCGGGCGATCCGGGCCCGGTGCAGTGCGTCCGGGACGTCCGGGAACCCGCTGAACGGCTTGCTCATCCCGGCCGCCACCGGCAGCGAGCCCAGCACTTCGCGCAGCCGCCGGACGTCCTCGATGCGGTCGATCGCGACCAGTCCCGCTTCGCCGCCGGGCCGCCAGGCCGAGCGCCAGCGGCGGGCGCGCAGCAGCGCCTCGACGGTGTCCTGCTCGTCGGGCTCGACGCGCTCGGTCACCACGACGACGAACATGCCCGCGGTCGGCAGGCCCAGGTCCCGGGCGGCGGCTTCCATGTCGGCCTGGCTGGTGAGCCGGCCGCGGAAGAGGTCGTCCAGCCGCCGCGCGTCGGCGTGCGACGGCTCGGCCGCGACCTGCTCGTACGCCGTGGTCAGGGCGTCGGAGTAGAGGTCGATCGCCTTCCAGACGTAGGAGTTGATCTCGATCGTCCGGGTCGGGTTGAGGAACTCCGGCCCGGCGAGCTCGAGGAGGGCTTCGTAGACGAAGGTGCCGCCGATGCGGAAGGCGCGCAACACCGCGGGCAGCGGGATGCCTTGCCGCGCCTGGACGAGCCCGGTCTTGCGGGCGGCGTCGAGGGCGAGCCCGCGGCCCTCGACCAGCGCGGTCAGCGCGCGCTCGAGGTTGGCCTGGCAGACCTGGCGCAGCTCGCCCGGCGCGACGTGCTCGACCTGGCGGTAGAACTCGTCTTCTTCGCTGAGCAGGCGGGCGAGCCGGTCGGCGAACTCGGGCAGCCTGGCCAGCATCTCGCGCACCAGCTCGCGGTGTTCGCGAGGCACCGGCCTGGCGAGAGCTTCAATGCCCATCCCTCACTTTAGCTCGGGTCCGCGGCCCGGGACACGCACGAACTTGAGCAAAATTCATGTCCACTGAGTGATCGGCCCGGTGAGGGGTTGACGCCACGATCGACTCATGAAGGCTTGCGCGCGGTGAAGTACACGTGCGGCTCGGGTCCGGCCCCGGGGTGATCCGGCACGAACCGGGCCTGGTCCTCGCGGACGATCTCCAGGCCGGTCGCGCGGAGCTTCTCCGCGAGGACCTCGGCGGGGAAGCTGCTCGCGCGGACCGGGTGTCCCATGAAGACGATGTCGACGCCGTCCACGTCGGCGGGCACGGTGGCGAACACGAGCAGGCCACCGGGTTTCAGCCAGTCCGCGAACCGGCCGATCATCGTGTCCTGGTCGGCGCGGGGGAGCTGCAGCATCGAGAAGAACGCCGTGATCGCGTCCCAGGTCCCGGCTTCGAAGGACAGTTCGCGCATGTCGCCCGCCTCGAACCGGGCCGCGGGCACCTGGGCTCGCGCGATCTCGACCATCTTCGGCGCGACGTCGTACCCGGTCACCGGGTGGCCGGCCGCGGTGAGCAGGTCCGCGACCGGGCGGCCGGTCCCCGAGCCGACGTCGAGCACCGCCGCGCCCGCGGGCAGCCGCTCGGCCAGCGCGGTGATCGCGGCTCGCTGCTCGGCGAGGTTCCGGAAGGCGTGTTCGTAGTCCTTGCCGAGCGCGTCGAAGACGTCGGCGGCGGATGCGGGACCGGTCATGGGCCCACTCTGTCAGACGTTCGGTTGCGCAACATCCGTACGGATGTGTGCAATTTCAGAGTAAGTTCTGGCAAAACCTTGTGATCCGGGTGCGTGGCGACCTAATCTTCCGCGGCACTCCACTCGAGAATCGAGGTCCGCGATGGCGCGACGCACCTTCGGAACCGTGCTGGCCGCGGTCGTCACCCTGCTCGCGGTGGCCGTTCCCGCGTCGGCCGCCGGGCGGCCCGTCGTCACGCGGGCCGCGCTCGATCCGGCGCTGGTCGCCGGGCGTGGCGCGAACGTCGGCTTCCTCGAGCAGGAGGCGGAGAACGCGCGCACCGACGGTGTCGTGATCGGCCCGGACCGCTCGGCCTACACGCTCCCGTCCGAAGCCTCCGGCCGCCGGGCGGTGAAGGTGACGCCGGGGCAGTACGTCGAGTTCACGCTGCCCGCCGCCGCGAACGCGATCACCGTCCGCTACAGCGTCCCGGACGCGCCCCGGGGCGGCGGGATCACCGCGCCGCTCGACGTCACCGTGAACGGCGCCCACCGGCAGCGCATGACGCTGACTTCGCAGTACTCCTGGCTGTACAACCAGTACCCGTTCAGCAACGACCCGGATGCGGGCCTGCTGCACCCGGACTGGTGGATCACCGAGTGCTCGTGCGTGCCCGCGGCGACCACGCCCGCGCCGGTCGTCGAAAAGCCGTTCCGCCCCAGCCACTTCTACGACGAGCAGCGGCTCCTGCTCGGCCGCTCCTACCGGGCGGGGGACAAGGTCCGGCTCACCGTCCCGGCCGGAAGCGCCGCCGCGTGGACGGTCCTCGACCTGCTCGACTCCGAACTCGTCGCACCGCCGCGGTTCGTTCCCTTCGCGGCCAACGCGCTGCTCTTCGGCGCCGACCCGACCGGCCGCCGCGACTCGGCCGACGCCCTCGACCGTGCCATCTCCTTCGCCCGGCGCGCTCACCTCGCGGTCTACCTGCCGCCCGGGACGTACCAGGTCAACCGGCACATCGTCGTCGACGACGTCACGATCGAGGGCGCCGGCAGCTGGTACACGATCGTCAAGGGACACGAGGTGGCGCTCGGCACGCCCGACCCCGACGGGTCGGTGCACACCGGCGTCGGCTTCTACGGCAAGCCCGCTTCGGCCGGGGGCAGCCACCACGTCCACCTTTCCGGCTTCGCGATCGAAGGCGACGTCCGCGAACGCGTCGACACCGACCAGGTCAACGCGATCGGCGGCGCGCTCAGCGACTCCACTGTGGACTCGTTGTACCTCCACCACACGAAGGTCGGCCTGTGGTTCGACGGGCCGATGCGCGGCACGAAGATCACGGACAACGTCATCGCCGACCAGGTCGCCGACGGCCTCAACTTCCACACGGGCGTGACGGACTCGGTGGTGGCGAACAACTTCGTCCGCAACACCGGCGACGACGGACTGGCCCTGTGGTCGGAGAAGACCCAGGACGCGCGGAACACGTTCGACCACAACACCGTCCAGACGCCGGTGCTGGCCAACGGGATCGCGCTGTACGGCGGCGTCGACAACACGGTGTCGGGCAACCTGATCGCCGACCCGATCCGCGAAGGCAGCGCGATCCAGGTGGGGTCGCGGTTCGGCGCCGAGCCGTTCGCCGGGACGCTGCGGATCAAGGACAACACGACGGTGCGGGCCGGGACGTTCGAGCTGAACTGGAAGATCGGCCTCGGCGCGATCTGGTTCTACGCGCTGGAGAAGGACATCGCCGCGGACGTCTCGGTGACCGGCGACCACTTCCTCGACACCACCTACAACGCGATCATGCTGGTCAGCGACTTCCCGGTGAAGGACAAGTACTCGATCACCGGGCTGAAGTTCGCCGACCTGCGCGTCGACGGCACCGGAACGTCGGTGCTCAGCGCCCGCTCGGCGGGGTCGGCGTCGTTCCGGAACGTCGAGGCGCGCAACGTCGGCGCGGTGGCCGTGAACAACTGCGGCTCGTTCACCTTCCCGCCGACGGGATCGGAGTTCGCGCTGACGGACCTCGGCGGCAACGGCAGCTGGCTGGCTCCCTGGCTGCTGCCGAACACGATCACCTGCGACGACCGGCCGCCGGTCGTGCCGCCGCCCGCGCCCTCGGGGTGGTGAGCCGCTAGGGTTCGGCCGTGGCTGGGTTGCGCGGGGTGTTCGCCGGTTTCGGCAAGAGCAAGGCGTTCGCGGTGCTCGGGCGGGCGCTCGTGCCCGCCGACCGGGTGCTGCTGCGGATCAGCGGCGGCCGGGTCGGCGTCGGCGCGGCGGTCGGGTTGCGGACGCTGCTGCTCACCACGGTCGGGCGCCGCAGCGGTGCACCCCGGCAGGTGCCGCTCCTGTACGTCGAGCGCGCCGGCGGGTACGTCGTCATCGGCTCCAACTGGGGCGGCGAGGCGCACCCGGCGTGGTCGGGGAACCTGCTGGCCCAGCCGAAGGCGACGGTCGCGATCGGCGGCCGGACCGTCGAGATCGCCGGACGGCTCCTGACCGGTGACGAGCGTCAGGAGATGTGGGACGCCGTCGCGTCGTACTGGCCGGCCTACGACCGCTACGCCGTGCGCGCCGGCGACCGCGAAATCCGCGTCTTCCTGCTGGAGCCGGTCAGCCGATGAGGTCGGTGTGCCGGATCCGGTACACCTGGAGCCGCAGGTTGTAGTACTTCTCCGTCTCGCCGACCCACTGCATGCCGAGCCGCTTCGCGACGGCGATCGCGCGTGTGTTGTTCGGCCGCGCCACGGCGAACAGCTCGTCGGTGTCCTGGGTGAACGCCCACTCGATCAGCGCGGTCGAGGCCTCCGACGCGTAGCCCTGGCCCCAGACACCCGGGCTCAGCTGCCAGCTCAGCTCGAGGTCCTCTTCGAACGGCGGCAGCAGCCGGATGCCGAGGCCGCCGATCACCACGCCGTCCTCCTTGCGCTCGACGGCCCACCGGCCGCGCGGCGGCGGCAGGTTCGGCTGCACCTCGGCCCAGGCCTGCAGGACCGCACGCATCGCGCCGACGTCGCCGACGCGATCCATGGCCGGGGTCAGCCAGTGCGTCACGTCCTCCGCGCCGTAAATCTCGAACGCGGCTTCGGCGTCGTCCACCGTCCAGTCCCGGATCACGAGCCGGTCGGTGCTCAACGGAGTCTCCATACCAGGACGCTACGCCGGGCGGCCCTCGGTTGTTCCCGGTGAAAGTGCTCAGAAGATGAACACTTCACCCCCGACGATGTGGGCATGGAGACTTTGGCAGGCATCGCGGTGGTGGACGTCACGTCGGCCGGGCAGTGGCGGGAGTGGCTGACGTCGTCGGCCGGCACGGCGTCGTCGGTGTGGCTGGTCATCCGGCGCAAGCACAGCAGCGCTCCCGGCGTGCTGGTCCACGAGGCGATGGAGCAGGCGCTGTGCTTCGGCTGGATCGACAGCAAAGCGCTGAAGCGGGACGCGGAAAGCACGTACCTCTGCTTCACCCCGCGGAATCCGAAGAGCACATGGAGCCGGGTGAACCGCGACCGCGTCGAGCGGCTGACCGCGGCGGGGCGGATGACGCCGGCGGGCCAGGCGATGGTCGACCTCGCCCGGCGCACGGGGACCTGGGACGCGCTGGCCGAAGCGCAGGACGGCGTCATCCCGCCGGACCTCGAGCGGGCCTTCGACGCCGTCGCGGCCGGGCACTTCGCGGCGTTCCCGCCGTCGTCGAAGCGGCTCATCCTGGAGTGGATCGCCAAGGCCAGGCGCCAGGAGACGCGGCGGCGGCGCATCGCGACGACCGTCGAGCTGGCCCGGGAAAACGTGCGGGCCGCGCACCCGAAGGCGGCCTAGAGTCGGGCCGTGGACGAACTGCGTGACCTCCTGGCCCGCGCCGCCGAGCTGGCCGCCGACCACCGGGCTTCCCTCGCCGACCGGCCCGTCGCCCGTGCCGTCGACACCGCCGCCCTGAACGCCGCCTTCGGGGGCCCGCTCCCGGACGGCCCGACCCCGCCCGGGGCCGTCCTGGAAGAACTCGCGCGGGCCGCCGAGCCCGGCCTCGTCGCCACCGCCGGCCCGCGGTTCTTCGGCTTCGTCATCGGGGGTGCCCTGCCCGCCGCCACGGCCGCGGACGTGCTGGCCACCGGCTGGGACCAGAACGGCTTCAACGCCGTTCTCTCCCCGGCCGCGGCCGCCGCCGAAGAGGCCGCCGGGACCTGGCTCAAGGAGCTGCTCGGCATCCCCGCCACCGCCTCCGCCGGCTTCGTCACCGGTGGGCAGGCCGCGAACACCGTCGGGCTGGCCGCCGCGCGGCACCACGTCCTCGCCGAGGCCGGGTGGGACGTCGAGCGCGACGGGCTCGCCGGTGCCCCGCGTGTCCGCGTCCTCGCGAGTGAGGAGCGGCACGCCACCGTCGACCGCGCACTGAGGCTGCTCGGGTTCGGCACGCGGGCCGTCGAGCCGGTGAAGGCCGGGCCGCAAGGCGCCATCGACCTCGACGACCTCGCGCGGAAGGCCGGCGACGGCCCCACGATCGTCTGCCTGCAGGCCGGCAACGTGAACACCGGCGCCTGCGACGACCTCAGGGCCGCCCGAGCGGCCGCGGAGAACGCCTGGATCCACGTCGACGGCGCCTTCGGCCTCTGGGCCGCCGCCAACCCGGGGACCGCGGGCCTGCTCGACGGCGTCGAGCTGGCCGACTCCTGGGCCTGCGACGGCCACAAGTGGCTCAACGTCCCCTACGACTCCGGGTTCGTCTTCTGCGCGCGCCCCGAGGTCCACGCCGGGGCGATCGCCTACCGCGCCGCCTACCTGACCGGCGCCGGCGAGGTGTCCGGCATGGGCGACCTGACGCTGGAGTCGTCGCGCCGCGCCCGCGGCTTCGCGGTCTGGGCGGCGCTGCGGGAGCTGGGTCGCGACGGCGTCGCGGAGCTCGTGGACCGCTGTTGCCGGCTGGCGCGCCGCTTCGCGAAAACCCTCGCGGCCGGTGGCGCCGGGATCGCGAACGACGTCGTCCTCAACCAGGTCCTGGTGTCGTTCGGCGACGACGCCCGGACCGACGCGGTCATCGACCGGATTCAGCGCGACGGCACCTGTTGGCTCGGCGGAACCACCTGGCGCGGCCGCCGGTACCTACGGATTTCGGTGTCCAACTGGATGACGACGGAAGCGGACGTCGACCGTTCGGCCGCCGCGATCCTCCGGCTGGCTCAGTAGCCTTCGCGCACCGAAAGGGTGTCCGTCCGCCACGCGATCCGCTTCTCCTTGCCGCGTGGCCAGCTCGACGAAAGCCGCCGCCGGAGGCTGCCGAGCGCACCCAGCCGGACGAGATCCACTCGGGACCCCTGTGCGGCCATTGTGGTCACTTCGGCGGGGGTGAGCGGGACGAAGTCGAAGTACTGCGCGTCTTCGCCGCCGGTCCCGTCGCCGAACTCCGTGAAGATCGCGGCGAACGCCTGCCGGCATTCCGGGCAAACCCGTAGCGCGATGCTGAAGTGGGACTTCTCGACCAGGCGGTGGATTTCACGCAGGCGGGTCGTGCAGAACGCCAGCGCGGTCAGGGCGTCTTCGCCCGAGCAGCGCGCGCAGCCGAACTCGGTCATCGACCGATCATCGCACGCCGTGAATCCGCACCCGGCTCCGGGGGTACCGAGAAACCCTTTGGCCACAACGTTTCGCTCTGGTCCGCAGTGGTCTGGACCTGTTAGTCTCGGCGCGTCCGACCGGCCGGCTCGCCGAAGGAGAATTTCGTGCTCCGCATGAGAAAACGCATCGCCAGCGCCTTCGCCACCGCAGCGCTGGCGCTCGCCGGTGCCGCCGTCGTCGCGCCGCCCGCCGCCGAAGCGGGGCCGTCCGGGGGCGGTCACTCCCAGGACAAGGTGATGGCCTACTTCGCCGACTGGGACGTCTACGCCCGCAACTACCACGTCAAGGACATCGAGACGTCCGGTTCGGCCGCGAAGCTGACCCACCTCAACTACGCGTTCGGCAACGTGACCGGCGGCGGTTGCGCCGTCGGCGACCCGTGGGCCGACCACGACATGCCCTACGACGCCACGATGAGCGTCAGCGGCCAGGCCGACAGCGCCGAGCCCGGCGCGCTGCACGGCAGCTTCAACCAGATCCTCCAGCTGAAGAAGCTGAACCCGAAGCTCAAGGTGCTGTGGTCCTTCGGTGGCTGGACCTGGTCGGCCGGCTTCACCGAGGCGGCCAAGAACCCCGCCGCGTTCGCCGAGTCCTGCTACAACCTCGTCAACGACCCGCGCTGGGCGGGCGTCTTCGACGGCATCGACGTCGACTGGGAGTACCCGAACGCCTGCGGCAACACCTGCGACGAAAGCGGGCCGAAGGCGTTCACGGCGCTGGTCAAGGCGCTGCGGGCGAAGTTCGGGCACCAGCTGGTCACGGCCGCGATCACCGCGGACGGCTCGAAGAACGGCAAGATCGACGCCACCGACTACGCCGGGGCGAGCCGCTACCTCGACTGGTACAACGTGATGACGTACGACTACTTCGTCGCCGGCGGCCAGCCGACCGGACCCACCGCGCCGCACTCCCCGCTGCGCTCCTACGCGGGCATCCCGACCGCCGGGTTCTACGCCGACGCGGCGATCCAGAAGCTGCGCCACCAGGGCGTCCCGTCGTCGAAGATGTTGCTGGGCCTCGGGTTCTACGGCCGCGGCTGGGACGGCGTCACGCAGAAGCAGCCCGGCGGCACGGCGACCGGCCCCGCTCCGGGCACGTACGAAGCGGGCGTCGAGGACTACAAGGTGCTCAAGACGACGTGTCCGGCCAACGGCAAGATCGCCGGTACGGCGTACGCGAAGTGCGGCTCGCAGTGGTGGAGCTACGACACGCCCGAAACGGCGTCGGCGAAGGCCGGCTACGCGAAGTCGCAGGGGCTGGGCGGCGTGTTCGCCTGGGAGCTGTCGGGTGACACCGCGAACGCCGAACTGCTGCGGGCCATCGCCGGCCGCTGCTGAATCCTCGAGCTGGAGGGCCCGGGCGCGAACCCGCCCGGGCCCTTCGTCCATTCAGGACACCACCGGGAACCCGTGCCGCCGGGCGCCGAGCACCACGGCGAGCACCGGGACCAGGAGCACGAGCAGCGTCCAGGGGAAGGCCGCGGGCCCGGCGGCGTCGAGCAGGACACCGCCGGCCACGCCGCCCGCGGCCATCGCCGCGTTCCACAGCGTGACGAGCATGGCCTGCGCGTTGTCGGCCGCGTCGCCGCCCGCGTTCCCGGCCGCGGTCTGCAGGAGCGTGGGGACGCCGCCCCAGCCGAGGCCCCACAGCGCGACGGCGGCGTAGACCAGCACCGGGCTGCCCGCCGCGGTCGCCAGGATCGTCGCGGCCACCGCGACCAGGATCGTGCTGAGGACCGTCAGCGTGGGCAGCGCGCGGTCGATGCGCGTGCCGACGACCCAGATCCCGGCCATCGACGCGACGCCGAACACCAGCAGGACGACGTCCACCGCGTCGCCCATCCCGGCGTGGCCGAGGAACGCGGCGACGTAGGTGTAGAGCACGGTGTGGGCCAGTACGAACACCAGCGTCACGGCCAGCACGGGCAGGACGCCCGGCACGGTGAGCGTGCGCCGGACCGGCACCCGGCCGCCGGCCTGTCCGGGCTGGTCCGGGACCCCCACGGCAATCCAGCCGAGCAGCACGACGGCGATCGCCGACATGGCGCCGAACGCCGAGCGCCAGCCGAACAGGCCGCCGAGGAACGTCCCGGCCGGGATCCCGAGCGACAGGGCCAGGGGAATGCCCGCCATCACGACGGCGATGGCCCGGCCCTGGCGTTCCGGCGGCGCGAGCCGGCGCGCGTACCCGGCCAGCAGCGCCCAGACGACGCCCGCGGCCACTCCGGCGACGAACCGGGCGACCATGGTGAGCGGGTAGGCGGAGGACAGCGCCGTCACGGTGTTGGCGACGGCGAACCCGCCCACGCCGGCCAGCAGCAAGCGTTTGCGGGGCCAGGCCGCGGTGGCCGCGGAGAGGGGGATCGCGGTGAGGGCGGTGCCGAGGGCGTAGACCGTCACGGCCTGGCCGGCCGCCGCCTCACCGACGCCGAGGCCGGCGCTCATGCCGGGCAGCACGCCGGCGGGCAGCGCTTCGGTCAGCACGGTGACGAACGCGGCGGTGGTGAGGGCGAGGAGGGAGCGCGTCATGCCGCTATGCTCGAACCCTCACATACGTGTGAAGGTCTACGTGAGGTGGCGCACATGCGCATCGGGGAGCTGTCCGAACGCACCGGCACGTCCCGCCGGCTGCTCCGGTACTACGAGGAGCAGGGCCTGATCATCGCGTCCCGCGGGGCGAACGGCTACCGCGACTACGATTCCGCGACGGTCGATCGCGTGATCCAGGTGCGCGGGCTCCTCGACGCGGGGCTGCCCACCCGCATCATCAAGCAGATCCTGCCCTGCCTCGACAAGCCCCGCGCGATCTACTTCCCGGACGCGACCCCGGAGATGATCGCGACGCTGGAGGAAGAGCGCGACCGGATGGCGCGCCGGGCGGAGTGCCTGCTGCGCAACCGGGACGCGATTTCCGGGTACCTCGACGCGGTGCGCGAGTACAACCGCGTTTGAGGAGCCGACGGGGGCACGCCTAGCCGGGAGGGTCGTCATCGGGGCGGACGTGGACCCAGTGCAGGGTGTCGGCTTCCGGCCACCAGCCCGCGGGGTCCGGCCGGGGGTGGGCGCCGTCTTCGGCCCACCAGCGTGGAGGTGGCTCGTCGCCCATGCCTCGACGGTAGGAGGGGACGCGCTCGAGCACACCGGTCGAGGGCGGCCATGTCCGGTTCCGGCCGGTTTCGAGCAGACTCCGGCTGGCGCTTGCTGGGCTGCCGGGCCGCCGTGGCCGGTAGCGGACAGTGGCCGAACCCGCCCCTGCCGGTGCACGGCGTCCCGGCCTTAGGTTGGCGGCGGAAGATCACTTCGCGGGAGGGAAGACCATGATCACGCGAGCGTTGACAGGCCTGGCCGCGGCGGCGGTCATCGGCACGCTGGGCGCACCGCTGGCGGCCGCCGCACCCGCAACCGCCGCCGCCGCCGTGGCGAGCGACGGCGGTCCCGCGGTCCGGCCCCCCGGCCAGTGCGTCTGGATCTGGACCGGCGGCCCGCCGCAGTGCAAGAAACTGGAGTAGCACCGCGGGCCGAAGCCGGGCTCTGGTCAACCCACCCGCGCGGTCGCTCAGCCCAGCCAGCCCAGCCGGGTCGCCGCGAAGACCGCCGCCACCCGGTTGTCCGCCTGCAGGGCCTCCAGCAACCCCTGGACGTGCCTGCGGACCGTCCGCTCGCTCACGTCCAGGTGGCGGGCGATCGCGCCGTCCGTCATGCCCGTGGCCAGCAGGTCCAAGACCTTCGCCTGGGTCGTCGTCAGCCCGTGGCGCGGCTGGGACGCCGGGCCGTGCACCGCCACCGCCTGGCTCCAGACCAGCTCGAACAGCATCCGCAACGACGCCACGATCGTCGGGCTTCGGACGAACAGCGCGCCCTCCATGCCGCTCGGGTCGAGGGGGACCAGCGCCGAATGGCGGTCCGCGATCACCATCTTCATCGGCAGCTCCGGCGCCACGCGCATGGTCCAGCCGGCGGCCACGCTCGCGTCGACGACCTCTTTCGCGCCCTCGAACTCCAGCGCCGCGCGCTCGTACACGTTGCGCAAGGCGACCCCGCGCTCGGTCACCGCCTCCGGCAGCCGCATCACCGTGCTCGCGTCCGGCTTGCGCTTGAAGTGGCGCGTCGTGAACGTCAGGAACTCCTCGCGCGCGGACAGGCACAGCTCCAGCGACAGCGAGCCGATGCGCCGCGGGTCGGTCAGCACCTCGACGGCCGCGTTGCCGCCCGAACCGTTCGCCGCCCGGTACACCGCCTGCAGCACGTCGAGCTGCTGGCGCGCGGCGACGATCTGCCGCTGCTGCTCCAGCAGCTGCTGCTGCGCGCCGAGAATGGCGTGGTCGACCGCGCGCACCGGCTCCATCGGCGCGATCACCGGGTCGTCGCGGTAGTCGCGGCGCACGAACCCGCGGTCGAACAGCTCCCGCATCTCCGGGCCCTCGGCCCGCGGGTCGTCCAGCGGTAGCGGCCCGGTGCGCACCATCGCGTCGTACAGCGCGCCGGCGCCGGGTGTCAGCAGCCCTTCGAGCATCGGTGTCCCCTTCCGGCAGCGCGGGCGGGTCCGGCCGGATCCGGACATGACCGCTCTGCCGCCTACCCCACGCGCCGGTCGGGGGAAAGGATTAGGCCGCTCGCGAAATCGGGGCCGGACCCGTCGTGGGGGTGGGTCCGGCCCCGTGGCGGGCGCCGGTCATGTCACCAGCGCCGCGACGGGTCGATCACGTGGACGGCCGCTTCCTCCGCCGACGCCGCGCCGCCGTCGATGCCCGCGTCGGACGCGTACAGCTCCTCGTCGCTGTCCGCGCCGAAGCCCTCGTCCGTCGCCACCAGGCGGCCCGCGCGGACGTCGCCGACCTCGTCGTCGATCAGCTCGCCGTCGGAGTCCTCGCTGTCGCCGAGACCGTCGCCCTCCTCGTCCGAGACGTCCGGTTCCTCGCGGGCCAGCCGGCCTTCCCAGCTCTCGCCTTCGGCGGCCTCGCGCGCGGTGGTGCCCCATTCTTCGGTGCCCCGCGGGCGTTCCGGCGGTGAATAACCCTCCGCCAGCTCGTCGCGGTCGTCCAAAGTGTCTTCGGGGTCCAGGATGCCTTCGTCGGCGTGGTCTTCGATGTCGTCGTCCATGCGTTCATCCTCGCGCAACTCCTTGGCCCCGCGCGGCTCGGGTGATATCACCGTGCAGGCCGCCGTACGGGCGGTGTTCCGGTGAAAGGTGATCCCCATGCCGATGAGACGCAGGGTGCTGGCCGCGGGGCTGGCCGGGGTGTTCGGCGCCGCGCTGTCCGGGCGGACGGCCCAGGCCGCGCAACCGGCGACGCCGCCGGTGCGGCTGGACCAGCTGAACCTGGTCAACCTCTCGCACGTCAACGACCCCGCCACGACCAACGTGTTCCCCGGCGACCCGGCCTTCACGCTGGAAACCATCGCCACGATCCCCGACGACGGCTACTACCTCCAGTTCGTCCGCGAAGGCGAGCACACCGGCACGCACTGGGGCGCGCCCGGCCACTTCAACACCGGTCAGCCGCTGGCCGACGACATGGACCCGGCGGATCTATTCCGGCCCGCGGTGAAGATCGACGTGAGAGCGAAGGCCGCGGCGAACCCCGACTACGGCGTCACCATCGACGACCTCAAGGCGTGGGAGAAGCGCCACGGCCGGATCCCGGACGAGGCCGTCGTCGTGCTCTGGACCGGCTGGGACGCCAAGTGGGGCACCCCGGCCTACCCGAACACGGGCGCGGACGGCGTGCTGCACCAGCCCGGGTTCTCGATCCCGGCGGTCAAGTGGCTGATCGACACGGGACGGCTCGGCCGCCGAGGCGGCACCGGCACCGACACGTTCAGCCCGGACGTCGGCACCGACGAGACGTACACGGTGTCGAAGCTCGTCTACCAGCGGCACCGGATCAGCCTGGAGATCCTGGCGAACCTGAAGGCCCTGCCGACGACCGGGGCGTGGGTGCTGGCGGGCGGCCCGATCAACCGCAAGGGCGCCGGCTCGACGGCGACGATCTTCGGCGTCCTCCCACCCGGCGTGGGCTGAGGAGGTCGTGAGTGAGAAACAGGGTTAGAACACTGTTTCTCACTCACGACCAGCCGCGGCGGGGATCGTCGGCAGGCGCAGTGCCGAAAGCGGCGCGGGGCGGCCGTACAGGTAGCCCTGCGCCGTGGTGCACCCCGCCGCGATGACCAGCGACGCCTGCTCGGCCGTCTCGATCCCCTCCGCGACCACGTCCAGCTCCAGGTCCGCGCACAGCCCGACCAGCGACCGGCACAGCGCCGCGTCCCGCTCGGGCTGGACTCCCGTCGTCAGCGCCCGGTCCAGCTTGATCAGGTCGACCGGCAGCGCGTGCAGGACCGTCAGCGAGCTGTACCCCGCGCCGAAGTCGTCCAGCGCCACCCGCACGCCCAGCTCCTGCAACCGCCGGATCGCCGCCGCTCCCGCCGCCAGGTCCGGCACCGGCACCGTCTCGGTGATCTCGACGACCAGCCGGGACGCCGGCAGCCCGTAGCGTTCCAGCGCGGATCCGACGCTCTGCTCCAGCGCCGCCGCGCCGAGGCGGCTCGCGCACACGTTCACGTGCACCGTCAGGTCCAGCCCGGCCTTGCTGATCTCCCGGCACGCGAGGTCCAGCACCAGCGCGTCCAGTTCGGCGCCGAGGCCGGCGCTTTCGGCCGAGCGGACGAACGTCTCCGGCGACACCACCGTCCCGTCGCGCGTGCTCCAGCGGGCCAGCGCCTCCACCGCCACCGGGACCTCGTCGGCCAGCCGGACGATCGGCTGGAACACCAGGCCGAAGCCTTCCGGGATACCGCCGGAAGCCCGGCGCAGGGCCGACGGGAAGTCCGGCGGGCCGTCCTGCGACGGCCGGTAGACGACGGTCGTGTCCTTGCCCAGCCGCTTGCCCGCGTACATCGACGTGTCCGCGCGGCCCAGCAGCACGTCCGACGTCACCAGCGGCTCGGCCGGGTCCGGCACCACCAGGCCCATGCTCGCGCGGACCGGGACGAGCGTGCCGTGCACCGCGAACGGCCGCCGCAACACGCCCTGGATCCGGTCGGCGACCGCCTGCGGCGCGTCCAGCTCGCCTTCCAGGAGGATCGCGAACTCGTCGCCGCCCAGGCGCGCGACCGTGTCGCCCGCGCGCACGCAGCTCAGCAGCCGCTGGGCGACGGCGTGCAGCAGGACGTCGCCGCCGGCGTGCCCGAACCGGTCGTTGACCTCCTTGAAGTCGTCCAGGTCGACGAAGATCAGCACGAGGGTGCGATCGGTGGACTCCACGGCCCGGTCCAGCCGGTCGGCGAACAGCGCGCGGTTGGCGAGGCCGGTCAGCGGGTCGTGGTAAGCCTGGTGGGTCAGCTGCTGCTGCCCGTCGTAGACCCGGCGCAGCAGCAACCTGTTGTCCAGCAAGGAAAGCAGCTGCCGGGCGAGCACGAGGAACACCACCAGCACGCCGACGAACACCTCGACGCCGTCCGGCCCGGCGCCCGCCAGCAGCTGCGCCGTGATCAGCAGCGCCACCGCCGTCACCGGGACGTACGGCAGGGCCAGCTGCCACCAGTCGACCCCGCCCGGCGAGCCGGCCTCGTCGCGCCGCCGCTGGCCGGGCGTCACCAGCAGGGCGAAGGCGATGAACAGCGGCCCGAGCACGAACCCGCCGTCCGACCACGGCTTCATGCTTTCCGCGCCGATGCTGACCAGGTAGGCGAACACGCTGTCGGACGCGGCCAGCGCGACGATCCCGACCGCGGCCAGCAGCAGGTTCGTGCGGTAGGGCCGGTCCACCCGGTCGAACACGACCAGCAGCACGGCGACGACCACGATCACCAGGTCCGACAACGGGTAGGAGATGGCGACGGCCCAGGTCAGCTTGTCCGGTGCGGTGGCCCGCACCAGCTGCCCGAGCGCCGCGGTCCAGGTGAGGATGAACAGCGAGCCGGTGACGATCAGGCCGTCGAGCACCACCGCGACGCCGAAGTGCGCCGTCCACTGGGCGGGCTGGAAGCGTTCGCGGTCCGGCCGGATCCGCGCCCGCGCCAGGACGAACAGGGCGGCGAGCGCGAACACCGGGAAGCTCAGGTAGCCGACGTCGGCCAGCGACGGCGACGGCAGCCCGCGCCCGTCGACCAGCTGGTACCACGACCAGACGCACTGGCCGAGCGACCAGCCGGCCATGCCGACCGCGACGAGCACGCGCCACCAGCGCTGGTGCCCGCGGACGCGGCGCGCGACCAGGGCGCCGCAGACGACCGCCGCGACCCCGGCGCTCAGCTGCATGGCGTCGTCGATCCACAAGGCGAAGGTGTCGCCCCAGAACGCGAAGCCGTTGACCACGACCAGGGCCACCGTGAGGAAGACGAGCAGGGCCGCGACTGGGTACCGCCGCACTGTCATGGCACCTCACGTGGGTCACCCACCGGTCGGACCGGCAAACACTACACCGCGCGCACGGCGGTACCGGCTCACCGCACCGGTGGCCGGTACCGCCTCATCAGGCGATGTCACGGCGGTGCAGCAGCCAGCTCGCGGGGCGGCGGACCTGCTTGGTCAGCTCGGCCCGGATGCCACGCAGCATGATCGGTCCCTCCGGTCAGGGTTCCGGCGATGACGCTGGCCGAGCGGACGGTGAACGGCCGCCCCGGGCTGGTGGCGGAGCGCGGCGGCGTGATCAGGCGGATCCGGGCGGTGCGGAACCCGGAGAAGCTTCGGCCCCGGCAAGCGGCTCAGCGGTCACGGACCCAGGTCGCCGTCGACCGGCAGGCCGGCGCCGGTGACGAAGCGGGCGGCGTCGGAGGCGAGGAACACGACGGCGCCGGCCAGGTCGGTGACCTCGCCGAGGGCGGGCCGCGGGCCCGTTCCGGTGGGTCCCGGCCCGGGGTAGAGGCAGTTGACGCGCACGTCGTAGCCGAGCTTCCCGGCTTCCATGGCGGCCACCCGGGTCAGCCGGTCGACCGCGGACTTCGTCGCGGAGTAGCCGGCGCCGCCGACGGTCGCGTCGACCGACGCGACGGTGACGACCGCGCCGCCCTTCCCGGCCGGGCCGCCCGGGCGCATCGCGCGGAACGCGTGCTTGACGGCGAGCGCGGTGCCGAGGACGTTGACGTCGAGCATCCGCCGGAGGCCGGCCGGGTCGAGGTCGGCGATCAGGCCGGAGATCTCGACGCCGGCGTTGGCGACCACGATGTCCAGGCCGCCGAGTTCGGCGATGGTTTCGCCGACGGCCCGCTCCCAGCTCGCGTCGTCGGTGACGTCGAGCCGGACGAAGACAGCGGCGGCGCCGGTCTGCTTGAGCGCGTCCGCCGTCGCGCGGCCCTGGTCCTCCCGGACATCGGCGATCACCACCGCGGCCCCGGCTTCGGCCAGCGCCGCGGCCATTTCGGCGCCGAGACCCCCGGCGCCGCCGGTGACCAGCGCCGCGCGCCCGGACAGGTCGTGCCGCCCCATCGACATCTCCTCCTCGAGCCGGTCGGCGCCCAGCATCACCGGGGTCTGGACGGTCGTCAAGAGTATCTTGGACACTCGTCAAGGAAAAGCTGGTCAAGTGCTCGATATGCTGGACCCGGCAACCACGACGTGACGGACGGTGCAGGTGACAGAGGCGAAGGAGCGGACCCGGGACCGGATCTCGCGCCGCGGGGTGGACAAGTTCGCCGACCGGCGGGCCCAGCTCGCCGAGTCGGCGCTGCGGACGCTGGCCGAGCTCGGCTACGCGCGCACCAGCCTGCGGGAGATCGCGCAGAACTCGGCGTTCTCGCACGGCGTGCTGCACTACTACTTCGCCGACAAGGTCGACTTGCTGACCCACTGCGTGCGGCAGTTCGAGGAAGTGTGCGTCACCCGGTACGACGAGCTCGTCGCCCGCGCGCGGACGGCGGCCGAGCTGGAGCGCGACTTCGCGGCGGCGATGGCCGCGACGCTGCGCGCGGACGCCAAGATGCACCGGCTCTGGTACGACCTGCGCAACCAGAGCCTGTTCGAGGAGTCCTTCCGCGCCGACGTGCTCGAGATCGACCGGCGCCGCGAGGAGATGATCCACCACGTCGTCGCGCGCTACGCCGAGCTGGCCGCCGTGCCGGTCGTCGTGCCGCAGGCCGTCGCGTACGCGGTGCTCGACGGCCTCTTCCAGCAGGCGCTGCTCCGGCACCTGGCCGGCGAAGAGGAAGCCGCGGCCGAGCTCGAACGGGCCGTCCCCTCGGTGCTGACGCGCATCGTGGCGGCCTGACTCCCGTCCCGTTCCACTGCCCGCATTCGACTACTTCGACACCTCGTGCGCGAGGGTGGTGCGGCTCTTCGTTATCCGTTGCGGAATCGGTGCGGCCACCAAGAATGCGGCCGCCGGGAAGAGGTTTCCCGTTTCGCGTGACGACAGGTCCGGAAACCGCGGGATAACGATCCGTTTGCCGCCGCATGATCGACTGGACAGCGGCGTCAGGGCTGACGAATATTGATGCCCGTGCGGGAACGGCGAGGGAGGAACGGTGGACCTCAGTGCGGCGGACGTGGTCGGCGAGCTGAAGGTCTTGCGCAAAGGGAGGGGAATTTTCACCACACCGCTCGCGGATCGCGTCGGACCCGCTTTGCGCGCCACATGTGGCATTTTGGAAGATGACGACTCCGTGGAGGTGCGGCGTAAACTCACGGACCGATTGCGCCCGCTCGTCGAGTCGTTGCCGGATGATCTGAAGATCGCGCTGCGGGCCGCGTTCGCATTGGACGAGCGCGCGCGGAAGCCGTTCTACCAGGAACGGGTGCACTGGGCGGCGATCACGCTCGACCGCGACGACCGGACCGTGCGACGGCGGATCGACGAAGGAATCGAGCAGGTCGCCGCAATGGCCGTGGCGGCCGGTCCGCCGGATCTCCGGCCGGGCTATCCGAGCCGGAGTTGGCACACCGAAGAACTGCGCGTCACGCTCGCACTCGACCAGCCGGTGGCCGAGGCGTTCGAATTCCGCCGGGTGGTGGCGGACGCGGACGAAATCGCCGAGCTGGACCTGGCACTGACGCTGACCGCGGCCGGTGAATCCGGCGATTCGGTGCACGAGTCCGATCTCGTCGTCGATGTGTTCCACGGCGGAGTGCTCGCCGGCCGCGCGATGGAGTCGAGTGACCGGATCGGGCTGTCGTTGCGGTTGCCGGGGCCGCTGCGACGCGGTCAACGTCATGACGTCGGACTGCGATTCCGGGCGAACATGCGGGAACCGCATTACATCTGCGTGCCGCGGCACCCGTGCGATCTGTTCGACCTGCACGTCCGGTTCGGCGACCGGGTGCCGGACCGGATCGTGCTGCTGGAGAAGGCGTTCCAGAACGACACGCGCTCACCGCGCGGCGCGGTGCTGGAGACCGACGACGCGGGCGAGGTGCACGTCCGGTTCCGCCACCTCGCGCCCGGCTTCGCGTACGGGATCCGCTGGCAGCCGGCCGGCGCCGGGTGAGCGTCAGTCCCGGGGCCAGATCAGGAGTTCGAGGGCGTGGAGCGCGGACACGAAAGGCTCGGGCAGCCGCACGACCTGCTTGGCGGCCCGGGCCTTGGCGGCCAGCCCGGGGCTGACCCCGGGCGCGGTTTCGGCATCGCGGGCGGCATCGTCGACGAGCCCGGTGGCGCGCCCGAGCGGGCCGCGGCCGCCGAGGGCGAGCGCGAGCCCGAGGTCGAGGCGGGTCTCGAGGGTCTCCGGGTGGGTCCGGCCCAGCATCCGGAGCTGCGGTTCCCGGATGGTCTCGAGCAGCTCGGCCTGACGGTCGAATGCGCGCAGCCGGGCGTGCGCGAGCCCCATGGCGTGGCGGACCCGGTGGTGCAGCCGGTGTTCGTCACCGAGAACCCGGCGGACGGTCCGCTCGGTCTCGGCGAGGGCGGCCAGCGCTTCTCGCGGATGCCCTCGCGCCAGCAGCGCCCGACCGGCGTGGACGGACGCGGTCAGGGTGCGGGCACTCTCGACGCCGTACCGGTGGGCGTAGTCCTTCTCGAGGTCGGCAGCGTCGTGGTGCACGAGGTCGGCGTCGGCTTGGATCAGCTCGGCGTCCGGGCAGTCTTCGATCCCGGCGGCGACGTCCCGTGCTCGCTGATGCTGCCCGTCCTGGAAGAGGTTCCAGGCGTATTCGAGGGTCAGCGCGTCGCTGGCGGAGCCGCTCAGCGCGGGTTCGAGGAGGGCGATGGCTTCCCGGGGGCGGCCGCGGAGACGACGGGCTTTCGCGGCCCGGCACCGTTCTTCGCCGGAGGTGGGGCGGTGGGTGGCCCAGAAGGTCCGGTCGGCTTCGGCGTAGTCGCCTTGGCCGTCCAGGGCTTGGGCGGCGATCACGGCGGCTTCGGGGGAGCCGAGGGCTTGCCGGGCGTGACCGAGGGCTTCGGCATCGAGCCCACAGGCGAGTTCGACCCGGGCCGCGGCGGCGAAGTCCGCGGAGGTCGCTTCGCCGGTCGAGAGGATGGCGGCGTGGATTTCACCGGCGGCGGCGGGATCGCCGTGGGCCTCGTGAGCGGCCGCGAGGGGACGTAGGAGGGCGACCCGGTGGGTGGGGCAGCGGTCGGCGAGCGCGCGGGCGTGGTGAAGCAGGAGGTGACGCCGGGCCGCGGTGTCGTGGGCGGACGGCGGGAGGTCTCCGGTTGGCGGCCGGGGTGGGCTCGAGACCTCTGTGCGGCCGATCCCTACGACAGCCGACGGGTCTTCGGCCGCGCCCGCGCGGTCGGGTGAGGCGCCACTGGCCGGTTCGTGATGCAGGGCGTCTGCCGCCCGGTTCTGCGCCGGCGAACCTTCGCCCACGCGACCGGGCGAGGCACCGTCACCCAGTTCGGAGAGCACCCCTTCCCCCGTCTGCTCCCCGAACCCACCGCCGGTCAGTGCGCCCAGCACCGCCTCCGCCACCCGCTCCGCCGCCGGCTCTCCGAACTCGCCGCCGGCCACCTCCACCGCGAGGCCCTGCAACCGCAGACCCTCGCCCGTCAAAGTCGCGAACCCCAGCGACACCAACTCCTGCACCGCCGCCTCGAACCCGGTGTCGTCCGAAGCCGCCCGCGCCACCGCGAGCGGGATCGGTGCCGGAGCCAGCACCGTGCCCAGCCGCAGCAGCTCGCGTGCCGGGTGGCTCATCCGGACCAGCACCTCCCGGATCGCGTGCGGCGCCGTGTCCGGCTGGGCACCGGCCCGGTGCCTCGCCGTGGCCCGCAGCGTCATCGGATGGCCGTCGCAGCGGGCCACGAAACTCGCGTCCGGCAGCCCGAGCAGCCGCAACCCCTCCTCGAGCGCCAAGCCCGGCACCTCCACCGTCGCCCCCGGCCAGCGGGCGGCTCGGCTCGTCAGCAGCGTGCGGACCCGGTCCGACGGCAGCACCACCCCGTTCAGCACGCCCGGTGGCAGCCCGGCCGGGACGTCGTCGACCAGCAGCAGCACCCGCTCGCCCGCCGCGTCGACGCGGCTCGCGAGCCGCATGCGCAACCGGGCCAGGGCGAGCCCGGACGTGCCCGCCGCCGTCGCGAGGGCCAGGTGGAACTGGGGGAGGAAGTCGTCCGGGTCGAGGTGGCCGAACGGGCCCGTCCGCCACACCCGGCCGGCCAGGCACGCGTACTGCTCGGCCACCGTCGTCTTGCCGATGCCCGCCGGCCCGCGGACCAGGACCGCCCGCCGGGCGACGAGCTCGGCGTGGATGGTCCGCAGCAAAGGGAAACCGGGATTTCCGAAAGCGGCGGCACGCACCCGTTCGACGAGCTCCGGGAGCGATTCTTCCGGGCGGATCGCCAGCACTTTCTCGGTGCCCAGACCGGGCGGAAGATCGGCGAGCAGAACGCGCGAGGCCGCCAGTTCTGCCGCGCCGACTTCGAAATCGTCGAACGGATTACCCCGGAAAACGCGCAGCCCGCCGGCGCGCAGCGCTTTCTCCACCTGATCGGCCGCCGCGGAACACAGGAACACGTCGAACCGGGCGGCGGCCTCCACAGGGGTCCCGGTGGCGTTCAATGGGTGATCATGGCTTCGGTTCCTGACGGTCGGATCGGGTCACGCGCCAAGGATCGGATCGGAACGCGAATTCGCTACCGGACACCCCGGAACGGCAGGATCTGTCCACTATCTGACCCGCCCGCGGGGGACGACCGCCGGGTAACCCCACTGGGCCGTTTCTGATTAACGGACAATATCTGGACAAGAACCACGCCCCTGCAACGTTGCTGGTCAGCGCCTCGATTACTCCGGTTGTCGGACCGGGAAATCGTGGGAAGCATCAGGAGAATCGTCCGAGGACCAGTGTGGTCTTCCGAGGGCGACGGGTTACCCGACAGCGGTCCGGTGGACGATGCGAGGAGGGAACCCGTGGACACCATGATGGCGGAGACGGCGGTCGAAGGCTACGTCGTGCTCGACGAGCTGCCGCGTCCGGACGGCAAGCTGACGAAGGAGCAGCTCGACCCGGTCGTGGCGGCGGCGCGCACCGGCGACCCGGACGCGATCCAGGCGCTGTTGCGGCTGATCAAGCCGACGGTCACGCGCTACTGCCGCGCCCGGATCGGCGGGCGCGACCTGTCGTACCTGTCGGCCGACGACGTCGCGCAGGAGGTCTGCCTGGCCGTGCTGAAGGTGCTGCCCGGCTACCAGGACCGCGGCGGCTCGTTCCTGTATCTGGTGCGCGCCATCGCCGCGAACAAGGTCGCCGACGCGTTCCGCTCGGTGGCGCGCGACCGGTCGAAGCCCGTGTCGGAGCTGCCGGACCGGCCGCTGGGCGGCAACGAGCCGGAGAGCCACGTGCTGGACATGGACCTCGGGGCCCGGCTGGGCCGGCTGATGGCGACGCTGCCGCCGCTGCACCAGGAGATCCTGACCCTGCGGATCGTCGTCGGCCTGTCGGCGAACGAGACGGCGGACGCGCTCGGCATCTCCGCCGGCAACGTCCGCATCACGCAGTACCGCGCGCTGACGAAGCTGCGCGGGATGATCCCCGCCGGCGGTCTCTGAGCGTCACTCCAGCCATTCGGTGATGAAGTGGTCGCTCTCGTGGATGTGCACGGCCTCGTAGACGCCGGGGCCGAGCACCGCGAACTTGTGCGCGGTGCCGGCCGGGACGACCAGCACGTCCCCGGCGCCGCCGTCGCGCTCCTCGGCACCGATGGTGAACCGGGCCCGTCCCCGGATGATGACGAACGTCTCGGCGTACGGGTGCCGGTGCAGGCGCGGCCCGGAGCCGACGACGTCGCTGCTTTCGCGGATGACGGAGATCCCGGACCCGACGTCGCGTCCTTCGAAGTTCTCGCTGTCGCTCACCCCGCCAGCGTAGCGCCGGTTCAGCCCACGACGGCCTTCCTCAGCTGGCCGAGGGCCCGGTGCTGGGCCACGCGGACCGCGCCCGCCGTCGAGCCGACCACGTCGGCGGTTTCCTCCGCGGAGAGGCCGACGACCACGCGCAGGACCACGATCTCCCGTTGCTTCTCCGGCAGCACCCGCAGCAGCTTGCCCATGCGCTCGCCCAGTTCGCGCTGCAGCGCGTGGTGCTCGGGGTCCATCGAGGGGTCGGCCTCGTCGGGGATCTCGGCCACCGGTTCGTCGTGCGGTCGCGCGGCGGCCTTGCGGGCGAGGCCGACGTGCTGCCGGGCGATGCCGCACACGAACGCGGGAAGCGACCGTTCCGGTGGCCGCCGGGGAAACGCGCGGAGGACCGCGATGCAGACCTCCTGAGCGACGTCGTCGGCCAGTCCCGCGTCGAGCCGCGCGCGGCAGTAGCGCACGACGAGCGGCCGTGCCGCGACCAGCAGCCGCTCCGGAGCTTCCACTGCGGTGGTCATGGAGTTCCCCTCTTCCGCGTCAGGGAGGGGAACTACCCACTTTCCGCCCGGACATCCCCGCCTGCCGCGAACTCCCCGCTATTTCCGGAAAACCGGTGCCGGGAACGTCGATCCCGTGGCCGGGGTGGCACGCTGGGACCATGACCTTCGGCCTGCACCACGTCCAGCTGGCCATCGAACCGGGCAGCGAAGACCGTTGCCGCGCCTTCTACACCGGCGTCCTCGGCCTGACGGAGATCCCGAAGCCGCCCGCGCTCGCCGGGCGCGGCGGGCTCTGGCTGCAGGCCGGCGGCCTCGAACTCCACCTCGGCGTCGAGCCGGGCTTCAGGCCCGCCCGCAAGGCCCACCCGGGCATCCTCGCCGACGACCTCGACGCACTGGCGGAACGTCTCCACGAGCACGGCGTGGCCGTCGAATGGGACGACGGCTTCCCCGGCCACCGCCGCTTCTACACCCACGACCCGCTCGGCAACCGGCTGGAGTTCCTGACGCCGGCGTGATCGTGCGGTGGTGGCCGAACACCGCCGCGGCGGGGTCAACCCCGGACACTTGTCCGCTTGGTTACGCTGGCGACGTGACCCCGATGCGAGCCGACGCCGAGCAGAACCGTGAGCGGATCCTCGAGGTCGCGCGCGTCGCGCTCAAGGCGTCGAGCGCGGCCTCGCTGCAGTCGATCGCGAAGGCGGCGGGCGTCGGCCAGGGCACGCTCTACCGGCACTTCCCCACGCGTGAAGCGCTGCTGCTGGCCGTCTACCGCCACGACGTCGAGGAACTGATCGACGTGGCCCCGGCGCTGCTGGCCGAGCACCCGCCGGCCGAAGCGCTGCGACAGTGGTTCGAGCGGCTCGCGGCGTACGGCCGGATCAAGCACGGCGTCGGCGAAGCGGTCGAAGCCGCGACGCGCGCCGATCTCTCGGGGGAGTACTACGCGCCGACGTGCGCGGCGATCACGCTCCTGCTGGACGCGGGGAAGCGGGCCGGGACACTGCGGCCGGACGTCGATGCCGAAGATATCCTGCAGCTCGTGGGTTTCCTCTGGCGCACCGATTTCGGGGCCGATCGGGAAGCGCGCACGGCGCATTTGCTGACGCTGGTCCTGGACGGCCTGAAACCGCAGTGATGAGACGACCGACTCATTTCACGGTGAATGAGCCGGTCGTGCCGAATCAGAGGTCCTGCTGCCGGAACGCGTCCAGCACGCGACGCTCCCTTTTGGTCGGCCGGCCGGCGCCGCGGTCGCGCCGGGCGACCGGGATCGCGGTCTCCGGAGGCGGCTTCGGCGTCCGGTCCACGAAGCACGTCGCCGCGTCCGCCGCGCCCACGCGTTTCTGGATCACCCGTACCACGTCGAGGATCCTGGTCGTCCCGGCGATGCGCAGGCGGACTTCGTCGCCCGGCACGACGGTCGTCGCGGGCTTCGCCGGCTTGTCGTTGACGCGCACGTGACCGCCCCGGCACGCCGCCGCGGCGTCCGGGCGGGTCTTGGTCAGCCGGACCGCCCAAAGCCAGCGGTCCACTCGGGTCGACTCCACAGTCGTCCATCATGGCCCATTCAGCGGAATCCTCGCGCAACCCCGGGAGGTTACTCGCGGGTATATGTCGACTTGTCTGCACCACTGAGTTATAACCTGTTCTAATATACCTCAACGGTGAGGACTATCACATGCGTGACGAAACCGTGTGGAGAACAGCATCTGGGGCAGTTTCCCGTCGTCTTTTCATCGCTGGAACTGGTTCTATCTTGGCGGCCGCAGCAGTGGGGAGCCAGGCCGCCGCCAGAGCCGCGTCCGCCACGATCGCCGACGCGGCGCGCGTGCCCGCCCTCGTGATCGGCTCGGGCTACGGCGGCCAGGTCACCGCGCTGCGGCTCGCCGAAGCCGGCATCGACGTGCAGATGGTCGAAATGGGCATGGCCTGGGACACGCCCGGCTCCGACGGCAAGATCTTCGCCAACACGACCACCCCGGACCAGCGCTCGTTCTGGTTGCGCACCAGGACGAAGCAGCCGCTGTCCAACTTCCTCGGGTTCCCGATCGACAAGGACATCCCCAAGTACACGGGCATCCTCGACGCCGAGGAGTTCAGCGGGATCACCGTGTACCAGGGCCGCGGCGTCGGCGGCGGCTCGCTCGTCAACGGCGGCATGGCCGTCACGCCGAAGCGGGAGAACTTCGGCGCGATCCTCCCGACGGTCAACGCCGACGAGATGTACGGCACCTACTACCCGCGCGCCAACTCCGGGCTCGGCGTCGGCCTGATCGACCCGGCCTGGTTCGACTCCGCCGAGTGCTACCAGTACGCGCGCGTCGGCCGGAAGCAGGCGCAGCGGTCCGGGTTCCCGTTCGTGTTCGTGCCGGACGTGTACGACTGGAACTACATGAAGCAGGAACAGGCCAACACCGTGCCGCGCTCGGCGCTGGCCGGGGAAATCCTGTACGGCAACAACTACGGCAAGAAGTCCCTGCAGAAGACCTACCTCCCGAGGATCAAGGCGACCGGCCGCGTCACCATCTCGCCGCTGCACCGCGTGACGTCCGTGACGCCCGCGTCCGGCGGCGGCTACACGGTCGTCATGGACCAGCTGAACACCACCGGCGGGGTGACGGCGACGAAGTCCGTCACGGCGGACAAGGTGTTCTTCGCCGCGGGCAGCGTCGGCACGAGCAAGCTGCTGGTGAAGCTGAAGTCCACCGGCGCGCTGCCGAACCTGAACGGCGAGGTCGGGAAGGGCTGGGGCGACAACGGGAACGTGATGGTCGGGCGGGCCAACCAGATCTGGGACCCGACCGGCAGCCTCCAGTCGTCGATCCCCTGCGGCGGCATCGACAACTGGGCCGCGGGCGGCGCGTTCGCCGAAGTGGCGCCGCTGCCGACCGGGATCGAGACGTGGGCGTCGTTCTACCTGTCGATCACGAAGAACCCGAACCGCGCGCAGTTCACCTACAACCCGGCGACGCAGAACGTCGACCTCAACTGGCAGACGGCGTGGAAGCAGCCGGGGATCGACATGGCGAAGTCCATCTTCGACAAGATCAACGCGAAGGAGGGGACGATCTACCGCACGGATCTCTTCGGCGTGTACAAGATCTGGGGCGACCACCTGACGTACCACCCGCTCGGCGGCGCGGTGCTCGGCAAGGCGACCGACAACTACGGCAGGCTGGCCGGGTACCAGGGCCTGTACGCGATCGACGGGTCCCTGATCCCGGGCAACACGAGCGTCAACCCGTTCGTCACCATTACGGCGCTGGCCGAACGGAACATCGAAAAGATCATCGCGACGGACTTCTAGGGGTCTCCCGCAGCTGGTCGTGAGTGAGAAACAGGGTTAGAACACTGTGTCGAGTTTCAGGACATCGCCGACAGTTGATGTTTCAGGACATCGCGGACACTGACCGGCCTGTCAACCTGGTGACCAGAGCGTCAATGGTGACCATGCGTCGATGGGCAGAGCAGGGTTTTCGATGGATCCTGAGTTCGTCGCCGCGGTCGCCCGGGCCGCCCACGGCGAGAAGATCAACGTGGCACGGTTCTGCCGCGAGCGCCGGCTGTCCCGGGACACCTTCTACAAGTACGTGACCCGCTTCCGGGCCGAAGGCGCCAACGGGTTCACCCGCCGCAGCACCGCCCCGCACCAGCAGCCGACCACGTTCGGACCGCAGGTGGCCGAGGCGGTGCTGCGGACCCGCAAAGAACTCGCCGACCAGGGTCTGGACAACGGCCCGATCTCCATCCGCTGGCACCTGGAAGACACCGGCCGGCTGCCCGCGCCGTCCCCGTCCTCGATCTACCGGATCCTGCGCGCCCACGGCCAGATCACCCCCCAACCCCGCAAGAAACCGAAAACGCGGCGACGGTTCGAATACGCCGACCCCAACGGCTGCTGGCAGATCGACGGCATGGAGCACTACCTCGCCGACGGCACCAAGGTCTGCATCATCCAGATCCTCGACGACCACTCCCGCCTCGACGTCGGCACCTACGCCGCAACCGGCGAGACCACCGCCGACACCTGGGCCGCGCTGCAACACGCCTTCGCCGGCTACGGCCTGCCCGTGAAGCTGCTGTCGGACAACGGACTGGCCTTCACCGGCAAACACCGCGGCTGGATGGTCGAGCTGGAACGCCACCTCGCCGCACTCGGGGTCACCACCATCGCCGCCACCCCACACCACCCCCAGACCTGCGGCAAGGACGAACGCGTCCACCAGACCCTGCAGAAATGGCTCGCCGCACGACCACCCGCGGCCACCCTCACCGACCTGCAAGAACTACTCGAGCAATACCGCACGATCTACAACCATCGTCGCCACCAGAGCCTCGATGGGCAGACACCCCAGCAGCGCTACGACGCTCGCCCGAAAGCCGTTCCAGCTGCTGGTCCTCGCTGCCCGAGCGGCGTGACCACCCGGCCGGTCTCCGCTACCGGAGTGGTTGCCTTCGCCGGATGTTCCATCGTTCTCGGACGTGCCTGGGCCGGCGGCATCGCCACCGTCTACTGGCAAGGCGACCGGGTCACCGTCATGATCGGCGACACCGTCGCCCGCCAGCTCACGCTAGACCGCGCGATACGCTACCAACGCCTCACCAACACCAAACTGTCCGGGAAGTCCTGACACAGATCTGTCCGTGAGGTCCTGAAAC